>NZ_JBKJHB010000004.1:0-381840 GCF_046614455.1 Flavobacterium sp. RNTU_13
TTTTAAAGCCGTATCCGCCTCTCATTACCCACCGAACCTCGCAGTTCGGGAGGGCAAAGGTAAAACCTTTTTCCTTTTAATTCAAAACTTTTTTAAGCTTTTTTTCTGAAGTTTTTTTTCGTTCCCCTCCTCATTATAAAGAGTTAAACGCTAAAATCCTGCTTCCATGTTTTCAAATGAACGTCGCCGTAGTTGCGGGTGCAAAAGTAATAAACTTTTCGTTACATCCTAATCTTTTTGAAACTTTTTTTCAAGGCCGCTTTTCAACGTGTATTCATCTTATTACATAAGAGAAAAACCTCTTTCAAAATCTCATCAAGTTTTCTATGAACCTCGCTAACTTCTCTGTTGCGGGTGCAAAGATACCACTCTTTTACACTTAAACAACTACTAAATCAAGGTTTTTTTAATCATTCGGTAACACAAATCGGTAACACACTAAAACAACAAGAGTTAGCAGATGAAAAAAATGGAAAAAAAATTACACTTTACGCCCTACCCTTAGTAAAAGCGGAAAAACTACCTCCTTTTCTCCCCTGCCCCATATAGTTTGGAGCTCTGTTTTAACCAAATCTACAGGATTTATACCGTTTTTATTTATGTAATGCTGTACCGCAGACCACGTATTTAAGTACCCCAGTAGCTGCTCAACGTTCCAACTAAAGCGATTTTCAAACTTTTGTGATACAATTTCGGCAAATGGGAATGGAATTGTACTGTAATTCTCATCCAAATACCTTCTTTCCTCATCCCAGTAGGTTCCCAAAATCTCTCTGTATAGATGATAAAGCACCTTATCGGCCTTAAAACCCGCCGAAAATAACCCATAACCTAACACAGCAAAAACACCATTACTATTTAAAAGCCGGTTTACTTCTTTATAAAACGCATTAAAATCAAACCAGTGAATAGCCTGTGCCACGGTTATAAGATCAAAGGTATTATCCTTAAACCCTAAATCTTCTGCACTTGCCATCTTATAGTGCACATTATATAACTGTGTGGCGTTGGCCAACTGCTGTTCGCTTATATCTACTGCGTACACTTCTTTAAAATACGGAGAAAGCGCCGCAGCCACCTGGCCGTTTCCTGTTGCTACATCCAGCGCATTTTGGTGTTGTGAAACATTACTCATTATATATTGTATCATTTCCGCCGGGTAATGCGGCCGGAACCTGGCGTAGTCATTTGCCTGCGCAGAAAAATTATCTTTCATACTCTTATATATTATAGGTATTAAGGTACGGCTAAAATGCAGAATAGTAAAATTGGGAGTATAAAAAGTGATATTTACCGCAAACCTCTGTTTTATATGCCGACTTTAGTATATTTGCCGAAATACAAGCACTACAATGAACAACTTACAAACCCTTATAGAACAGGCCTGGGAAGACAGGAGCCTGTTACAAAACGAAAATACCACAAATGCAATCAGAGAAGTAATAGAACTACTGGACACGGGCAAACTGCGTGTTGCAGAACCTACAGCAGATGGATGGCAGGTAAACGAATGGGTAAAAAAGGCTGTGGTAATGTATTTCCCGATACAGAAAATGGAAACCCTTGAAGCCGGAATTTTTGAATATCATGATAAAATGCCGCTTAAACGTAATTATGCCGAAAAAGGGATACGTGTTGTACCTAATGCCGTAGCAAGGCATGGCGCTTATATATCGGGGGGTGTAATACTTATGCCAAGCTATGTAAACATAGGTGCTTATGTAGATGAAGGCACTATGGTAGACACCTGGGCCACTGTAGGAAGCTGCGCACAAATAGGCAAACACGTTCACCTTAGTGGCGGTGTGGGTATAGGCGGAGTGCTGGAGCCACTTCAGGCAGCACCGGTTATTATAGAAGACGGCGCGTTTATAGGTTCGCGCTGTATAGTTGTAGAAGGTGTACGGGTAGAAAAAGAAGCCGTACTTGGCGCTAATGTTTGCCTTACCGCTTCTACCAAGATTATTGACGTAACCGGAGATGAACCTGTAGAAATGAAGGGTATAGTACCGGCGCGCAGTGTAGTAATCCCCGGAAGCTATACTAAAAAATTTGCCGCAGGCGAATATCAGGTGCCTTGTGCACTTATTATAGGTAAACGAAAAGAATCTACAGATCTTAAAACTTCACTGAACAACGCCCTAAGGGAGTATGATGTTGCAGTATAACAGTTGCGGATGGAAGGTGAAAAAGTAAAGATATCGGCCCTCGCGATTGTTTTTAACGAGGAACAAAATATAAGAGAGTATTTAAACAACATTTCGTTTGCCGACGAAATTGTTGTTGTAGACTCTTTTAGTACCGACGCTACGCCGGAGATTATCAAAAATGAGTTTCCTCATGTGCGTTTTTACCAACGCGTTTTTGATGATTTTTCGTCGCAGCGAAATTATACTATAGACCTTGCCTCTAACGACTGGGTTATGTTCTTTGATGCCGACGAGCGCATTACGCCCGATGGCATCAAAGAAATAAAATCTGCCATAACACCTACAACAACCGAGGTAGCTTTTTGGGTAAAAAGGATTTTTTACTACAAGGACAAGCCTTTGGTGATGAGTAATTTTAACGACGACCGTACGGCGCGTATCTTCAGGAAGTCGAAATGCAGGTATAGCGACAAGCTGGTACACGAACAGCTGACCATAAATGGTAAAAGCCGGGTGCTTAAACATGCTATTAAGCACTACTCCTTTAAAAATAAAGAAGATTTTCTTAAAAAGAGTCTTTTGTACTCACGCCTGCGGGCCAAAGAGTTTTTTGAATTAGGCCTGCATCCTAATTTTTTACACTTTACCATTCGTCCTGCTTACAGGTTCTTTAAACATTACATATTAAAACTGGGTTTTTTAAACGGGCAGCGCGGTTATGAGGTTTCCTCTATACTGGGCTACCACGTATATATGCGTTATAAATACCTTCAAGATCTGTATAACTACAAGGAGAACCCTAAAATACTGGTTATACAACAAAAAATGATTGGCGATGTTTTAGCCAGCACCATTATATGTAATAACCTGAAACAAATGTATACCGCGGCTACGGTAGATTATTCTATTTATCCGTTTACACGCCCTGTTACAGAAAACAACCCTAATATAGACAATCTTGTTTTGTATGATCCGAAATACCGTACAAGCCGAAAAGATTTACTCAATTTTTTGTTTGAGGTTAGGAAACAGAAATACGACATAGTTATAGATGCCTATGGGAAAGTAGAAAGTAACCTTATTACTTCTTTTTCGGGAGCCAAAAAACGCATTAGCTTTTATAAGTTTTACACCAGCTATTTGTATACAGATACGGTTAAGGAGCTTACCGTACCGGTATCTGATGCGGGGCTGGCTATAGACAACAGGTTACAGCTGCTTACCATATTAAATGAAAAATATCAGCCTGTAAAAAGGCCGCATATTTTTATGACTGAGGCAGAAATAGAAAGTGGCAGGCAAATCATAGCGCAGTATAATCTGGATTCTGTACAAAATCTTTATATGATTAGCCTTTTGGGTAGTTCTTACAATAAGACTTATCCTTACGAATACATGGCGCAACTGCTGGATGTTATAGCACAAAAAGAGGATGTGTGTATGATTTTTAATTATATGCCATCTCAAAAAGACGAGGCGAATAAAATATACAGTTTGTGCGCTGAAACCACACAGAAAAAAATACGCACCGATGTAAATCCGGGCAGTATACGCGACTTTTTGTCTATACTGTACCACTGCAAGGCACTTATAGGTAATGAAGGTGGTTCTATAAACATGGCTAAGGCCATAAACATACCTACCTTTACAGTATTTTCAACATGGATAAATAAGGAGGCATGGAATTCTTTTGAAGACGGAAAGCACTACGTGTCTGTACACCTGAAGGATTTTAAACCACAACTTTACGGATCTAAGCCACCAAAGGAAATGAAAGATAGTGCCATGGATTTGTACAGCCACTTTACGCCTGATTTGATAATACCTAAACTTAAGCAGTACCTGATGGATAACTAAAGTTGTGCAATACCTGTAGGTGTTTTTACTACTTTATGCTTTTTAGTGTACTCGCGGATTTCGTTATTTTTTTTCCAAACAGCATCGCTTACATACCCTCGCGCATGATCAAGGTGCACGCATATAGCGCTGTATCGTATTTGAACCGGCTTTAACCCATTGTTTATAAGGCGTTCACCAAGCTCCCTGTCCTCACCGCCGTACTGCATTTCATGATTAAAGCCGTTTATATCAAGTAGTTCTTCTTTCCAGCACGATGCATTATGCCCGTTCCAGGTAGCCTTGGTAGGTGTAGCAGCGTTTAAGAGTGCTGCCAAAAAGCCCTTAGCTGAGAGTTTCAGTTTTTTAACTGCTTTGAGCCCATTTAGCTGTAACCAATGTACATCAAAACAGCGCTGGGCTATAATATCTTCTTTTGTTATCGTTTCAGAAGTAATCATGGGAAGTTTAAAATACCCGCCCGACAAAAAATGTTTCGGCCTGCGGAATTTTAAATGTGTAGCCACAAAATCGGCTCGCGGTATACAGTCACCGTCTGTAAAGATAAGATAGTCTGTTTCCGCCGCCAGAATAGCACGGTTTAATATCATACACTTCTGGAATCCGTTGTCCGGGTGCCATACGTGCTTTACAGGCATCTTAAGTTCGCTTCTCATGCTGGCAATCAGTTCGGCGGTTTTAGGTCCCGACCCATCATCAGCAATTATAATTTCAAAATCCTGTTCAGTCTGTACGCTAAAGCCCCAAAGCACTTTTTGTAGCCAGGCCTCGGCATTGTAAGTACTCATTATAACCGATGCTTTCATGCGCTTGCTATTTAAGTTTAAGTTTTTGCTTTAACGCCCTTTTTCTCCAAAACTTCCTTTGAAATTCGGCCGTTTTACCCCAAAGGGTATTAAATATTTCCTGCTCCGTTTTTTCTGTATATAACGCAGCATACTCGCTACTCATAACAGCAACCATTTCCTGCTTAGGGGTAAGCCTTTTAAGGTTTTCCATGCGAAGGTCAAAACTCATAGCATTATGGAAATTCATCCTGTTTAGGTCTACCAGGTAAAACGAATATTGCCCCGGAGCATTTTTAATAATAAGGGTGTTTCCCGGAGAATGGTCTTTAAATTCTATACCTGCCTGGTGCAACCTGAAAGAAAATGCTGTAAACTGACGCAAAATAATTTCGTGTTCAGGATAATCCGGAATTTCTACCAGTTCCCTAAAGGTAAGATCTGGCATCAGGTGTTCACTGGCATAATAGCTATCCTTCAGCCCAATAGCAGTTACGTTTTCAAAATATGCAATGGGTGCCGGGGTACCTATCCCTTTTTCAAGCAAAACAGTGGCGTGATCATACGAGCGCCTGGCTTTTGATTTTCTAAAAAAACGGTATACTATCGTATTCAGTGCATTTGGCACCCTAAATGATTTTACATTTACGTTTATGCCGTTACATTCAAAAATTTTTATAGCATTACGCCTTCCTATCACAAAGTCGGTTCCCTGTGTAGTAAATCCGTTAATGGCTGATTTTAAGGCTTCCTGCAAGTAGTTAAATGCAGGACTGATGGTGTAACGCATAAAAAATTTTCAACAAAAATAAATATTGCATTCCATAGTCGCTATATTTATCGATATTTTTACCCAAATTTTTACAAATGCGTACTGTATTCCTTGAGTCTCACAACCTAAAAAACAGAGCCGGTGGCCTTGGCACGTTTAATTATGAGCTAATTAAAGCCATGGCACAGCTACAGACCGATAATCTGGAAATTTACCTCAACCTAAAAAATCCGGAGATGCTAAAGTCAGAGTTTGGCGATGCTTTTTTATACAATAAATACAGTAGCCTGCAACGCCACGCTATATTCCGCATAAAAAAAAAATATGATGTTTGGCACAGCCTTAATCAAAACACTAAGGTTGAACCCTTCTTCAATCCGGGTAAATATATAGTTACCGTACACGACGTTAACTTTATGGAGGAGGGGCGCAGTGAAGACCGTAAAAAAAATGAGCGCGTTTTTAAAGAAAAACTAAAGCGTGCTGATGTTATTACTTACATAAGCAATTTTGCCAGGCAGCAAACGCACCAATATTTTAATGTTCCTGCCGTTAAAGAAGTAGTTATTTACAACGGCAACCCTATATCTACCCTACAGGATACCAGCAATTATAATGCAGAAGCTCCTGTAGACAAGCCTTATTTATACTCACTGGGCGATTTTATAGAGCGTAAAAATTTTATGGCATTGGTAAAAATGATGGAGGTTAACCAGCAGTACAACCTTATCATTTCAGGTAATAACGATAAGGAATATGGCCATGCCATAAAACAGTATATTGCCGAAAAAAAACTGGAAAACCGTGTATTCCTAACCGGAAAGGTAGATGATACAGGCAAGCAGTTTTATATGAAAAATTGTAAGGCATTTGTTTTCCCCTCTATCCGCGAAGGGTTTGGGTTACCACCGATTGAAGCTATGAAGTTTGGGAAGCCGGTATTTCTTTCAGACAAAACGTCGTTACCGGAAATAGGTGGCGATGCAGCGTTTTACTGGACTAACTTTGATCCGGAATATATGAATGATTTCCTGACCACTACCCTTACCCAGTTTAAAGAAAACCCTGAAGCACAGCTTAAAAAGATATACGACAGGGCTAATTATTTTTCGTGGGATAAAGCAGCCAAAGAATATTTAGCGCTCTACACCGAATAGAAATATTATTTAAATAACATACGGAACCACTGCCCGAAGTTTTTCATGGCCAGGAATAAAGAAGACACGCTGAGTTTACTGGTTTTTCTAAAATTAACCAATAGCTCGTTGATATTGGCTCCCGGCATAAACTCTAAAGTTTTCCAGTTCATGGGCTCCAGGTAAAAGAACCCCTGCATGGTCTTGTAATTTGATTTATTTACAGTGTCCCACTTGTGCAGAAATGCTTCTTTGTCTATATCTGTGTTATGGCCCCAGTTTTCCAGTTTCTGAACCAGTTCACTACGCTCTCGCGAAAGGCAGTCGTGCAGTGCAATGCTGTCTGTATATACAGAGCGGCATTTACAATGCCTGCCCACTTTGTAAGCCGGTTGGTTTACAGCAAGCATAAACTTATCAAGTTTATCTACATACAGTACGCCGCCATCTACATATTTATACAGGTTAACCTTCCACGCACAGATTTGTATAGGCTTACGCGACTTTAAATAATGGTTGTGGCTTTTTAAAAAGTCGGTAAACTTTTTAAAATTGTACATATATTCATCTGAGTCAAGCTGAATGAGCCAGTTACCCTGGCCCATTTGCGCGGCAAGGAGTTTTCTTTCGCGCACTTCGCATTCCATAGTGGAGAGCTCAGGCTTATAAAAGTCATCTTCATAAATTACCACCTTGCCCTTAGTATCAAATGCTTTTACCCATTCGAAAAAACTTTCTTCAATAGTAAAATACTCGCCATTCCAGGTACGCCTGTTGCGGTCTATTGCCAGAAAAACGGTATCGCTCTCCTCATATATGGGAGGCAATGCGTTTTGAATTAGCTTGTAATCATAGGAAACCAGAAACCCTACCTGAATTTTAGCCATCTTTAAAAATGTTGGTTTAAATGGCTTGCAAGTTAAGATATTATAAATAATTTCGCTATATGAAAGATAAATATGATTATTTGATCGTAGGAGCCGGACTTTTTGGCTGTGTTTTTGCCCACGAAGCCAACAAGCGGAACAAACGCTGCCTGGTTATAGACAAACGAAACCACATAGGAGGTAATGTTTATTGCGAAAACATAGAAGGCATTAACGTACACAAATACGGCGCACATATTTTTCATACTAATGACAAAGGGCTATGGGACTACGTAAACCAGTTTGCCACGTTTAACCATTACCGTAATTCGCCGGTATCTGTATCTAAAGGTAAGTTGTACAACCTGCCATTTAACATGAATACATTTTACCAGCTTTGGGGAACAAAAACCCCCGAAGAGGCTAAGGCAAAAATAAATGCACAGATAGACGAATACGGTGTGCAATACCCACAAAACCTGGAAGAACAGGCACTTTCGCTGGTAGGGAAAGACATTTATGAAACCCTTATTAAAGAATACACGCAAAAGCAATGGGGGCAAGACCCAAAGCAACTGCCTGCATTTATTATAAAAAGGCTACCCGTACGCTTTACTTACGACAATAATTATTTTAACGACACCTACCAGGGCATACCTGAAGGAGGTTACAACAAAATCATAGACGGCCTCATGCAGGGCGTAGATTACAAAACAGAGGTAGACTTTTTTGAAAACCGCGCCTACTGGGAAGACCAGGCAGCGAAGGTCGTATTTACCGGTAAAGTAGACGAGTACTTTGATTACCGTTTCGGCAGGCTTGAATACCGTTCACTGCGTTTTGAAAACGAAATACTCAATACCGACAATTATCAGGGTAATGCTGTAGTAAATTACAACGACCTCGAGGTGCCGTATACACGTATTATTGAGCATAAACATTTTGAATTTGGCAAGCAGCCGGCCACTGTAATAACCCGCGAATATCCTGAAAACTGGACGCCCGAAAAAGAGGCTTATTACCCGGTGAATAACCCGGAGAACCAGGAAATTTACAATCAATACGCCCAATTGAAAAAGGAAAATGCCTCTACTATATTTGGAGGAAGGCTTGCGGAGTACAAGTATTATGATATGCACCAGATTATTGCCGCTGCGCTAACAGCCGTTAAACGAGAATTTAAAGAGAATGAAGACTAAAATATTTGTAGTTACCCACAAGGCTGTACCCCCACTGGCAAACGACTTGTACATACCTATACAGGTGGGCAGCCGGGACGATATATACACAGGTATTACACGCGATAACAGCAGTGATAATATAGCGGACAAAAACAGCAGCTTTTGCGAGCTTACAGCAACATACTGGATTAGCAAGCATATTGCCGATGCAGACTATGTAGGTATATGCCACTACCGCAGGTACTTTAATTTTTTTAATCCGTTGTTTAACTTAAAGCCGTCGCGCCAAAAACCGGTTACTGCCGAAGAATTTAAGCAAACTGCTATCTGCAAAGCCTCGCCTGAAAAAACCGACGAAAAAATAGCCGCTATATTTAAGTCGCATGACGCCATAATGCTTAGGGCTTACAATCTTGAAAACGGGCTTTCGGAATCGTACTACAACGAACAGGGAGGGCACCGAAAATCAGACTGGGACGAAACCCTTAACATCATTAAGGAGCTTTACCCTGAGTACAGCAACAGTATTACCCAATACCTGGACGAGGGTAAAAAGTTTCATATGGGTAATATGATTGTTACCACAAAAAAGATTTGGAACGAATACAACCAGTGGCTGTTTAGCATATTGTTTGAACTTGAAAAACGTATTGAAGTACCTTCAGATCCCGTTCAGGGCAGAGTGTTTGGCTATATTTCAGAGAGAATAATAAACCTGTACGTATACCATAACAAGCTTCGCATTAAAGAAATGGGAGGCTACAAAATAACCGACATTTAAACCCAATGATAAAATTCCTCGACATACAAAAAATTAACCTGCTGCACCAGGAAGCACTGGAAGCGCGCCTGCTGAAAACATTCAGGAGCGGCTGGTACCTTTTAGGCGAGGAAGTAAAAAATTTTGAAAAAAACCTTCAAAGCTATATTGGTTGTAAGCACGCTATTGGCGTGGCTAATGGGCTCGATGCCCTGCGACTCATCTTTCGGGGGTATATGGAACTTGGGGTGTTAAGCCCCGGGGATGAAGTTGTAGTGCCGGCAAACACTTACATAGCCAGTGTACTCGCCATAACTGATAATAACCTTGTACCTGTGTTTGTAGAGCCAAGTGAAACTACACTAAACATAGACCTCAGCAAGATAGAGCAGGCAATTACCCCTAAAACTAAAGCCATAATGCTGGTACACCTTTACGGGCGTGCCGTGTACGGCAGCGATTTAGCTGGCATTGCACAAAAACACAATTTAAAAATCATTGAAGACAATGCACAGGCCATTGGCGCTACTTACAACGGCCTTAAAACAGGTAACCTAGGCGATGCCGCGGGTTTTAGCTTTTACCCGGGTAAAAATCTGGGCGCATTAGGCGATGGTGGTGCCGTGTGTACTAACAACGATCACTTAGCTGCTGCCATACGGGCGGTAGCCAACTACGGTAGCCAGCAGAAATATGTAAACCGCTATAAGGGACTTAACTCACGCCTGGACGAAATACAAGCCGCTGTACTCGATGAAAAACTGAAATATCTTGACAAGGAAAATGATATAAGAAGGCACATAGCACACTACTATATCAATAACATAAAAAATCCACAGATTATTCTGCCACAGGTTCCTGATAAGGATGAAGAACATGTGTGGCACGTTTTTGTAATCCGGACCAATCAACGAGATCGACTACAGAAATATCTAAATCAACGGGGGATTCAAACGCTTATACACTACCCTATCCCCGTACATAAACAAGAGGCCTATGCCGAATACAGCCACCTTAATTTACCAATTACCGAACAAATTCACAACGAAGTGCTGAGCCTGCCCATAAGCCCGGTGTTAACGGAAGATGAGCTAAAAACCATTACCGTAACTTTGAATGAATTTAAATAAGGTGCTCAAAACTTCGGTTGGGGTTTTTCCCTTTTTAAAAAGAAGTAAATTTGCGTTATAAATTGTAATGCTATGCATCCATTAGACAGAATGAACATGAGCGAGCAGGAACTGGTTAACCAGGAAGTGCATAACGCTTACGAAGCCATAAAGGCCGGAGGAATTATCCTTTACCCTACAGATACCGTATGGGGAATTGGCTGTGATGCTACTAATACCGAAGCCATTAAAAAAATATATGCGCTAAAGCAGCGCGAAGAAACTAAAAGCATGATTGTGCTGGTTAACGGAGACCGCATGATGTGGAGTGTTTTTAAAGACGTACCGGAAACTGCATGGCAAATACTGGATTTAAGCGAAAAACCCACTACACTTGTGCTTGACAATCCTAAGAATGTGGCAGATAATATTATAGCACCAGACAATACACTAGGGGTGCGTATAGTAAAAGAACCGTTTTGCTATAAACTAATGGAGCGCATGAAACGTCCGTTAGTTTCTACATCGGCTAATATAAGTGGTATGCCCACACCTACTCAATTTAAAGAAATCGACCATCATATTTTGGACGGCGTAGACTATGTAGTAAATTTGCACCGAGAAAAAGTTGCCGCCAAACCATCAGCAATTATAAAGCTAGGTAATGACATGACGGTTAAAGTGATACGCCCTTAAATGGAAAACAATACTTCATACCAAGAAGCCCTTACAAATACTATTTTTGAAATCACAGCCCAGGCGGCTGCGTCGCTTAATGTAAAAAGCTACGTTATAGGTGGCTTTGTGCGCGACTACCTGCTACAACGAGGCCTTAAAAAAGACATTGATATTGTGGCTGTGGGCAGCGGTATAGAACTTGCAAAAGCAGTATCGGGCCTTATTAAAGGTAAGCCAAAAGTTCAGGTTTTTAAAACCTACGGCACCGCCATGCTTAAGTATGAAGAGATAGATGTAGAATTTGTAGGTGCACGCAAAGAAAGTTACCGCGCAGACAGCCGTAACCCTATTGTGGAAACCGGCACACTGGAAGACGACCAAAACCGCCGCGACTTTACAATAAATGCCCTTGCATTGTCTTTATCTAAAGACGATTTCGGTACACTGGTAGACCCTTTTAACGGCGTTAAGGATTTGGCAAACAAAATAATCCGTACTCCTCTGGATCCGGATATTACGTATAGTGATGACCCATTGCGTATGATGCGTGCCATACGTTTTGCAACGCAACTCAACTTTACTATTGAAGAAGAATCACTTAAAGCGATTACCCGAAATAAAGAACGCATAAAAATTATTACCGGCGAACGCATTACGGATGAGCTGAATAAAATTTTATCGGCTCCGGTGCCTTCTGTAGGTTTTAAGTTGCTCTACGACACAGGGCTGCTGGATATAATTTTGCCTGAGCTTACCGCGCTGAAAGGTGTAGAGGAGGTAGAAGGGCAAACGCATAAAGACAACTTTTACCATACCCTGGAAGTGGTAGACAATATAAGCCGTAACACCGAAGATGTATGGCTACGCTGGGCGGCATTACTACACGATATAGGTAAAGCGCCTACCAAGCGTTTTGTAAAAAAACAAGGCTGGACGTTTCACGGGCATGAGTTTGTAGGAGGCAAAATGGTAAAAAAACTTTTTGAACGCCTGCACATGCCGCTAAACCATAAAATGAAATTTGTTTCGAAAATGGTGATGCTGAGCTCCCGCCCTATTGTACTAGCGCAAGATATTGTTACAGACAGTGCAGTGCGCAGGCTTGTATTTGATGCAGGCGAAGACATAGACAGCCTAATGACGCTTTGCGAGGCAGACATTACCACAAAAAACCCTAATAAGTTTAAAAAATACCATAACAACTTTAAAATTGTACGTCAGAAAATTGTTGAAGTGGAAGAGCGCGACCATGTGCGTAATTTTCAGCCACCGATTACCGGTGAGCAGATTATGGAAATTTTTAACCTGAAGCCTTCCCGCGAAATCGGGGTGCTTAAAGAAGCCATAAAAGAAGCAATATTGGAAGGCGAAATACCCAATGAATACGAATCGGCTTATTCTTATATGATGGAAAAAGCCACTAAAATGGGCTTAACGAAAGTAAATTCTTAAACAGTTATGAAACGCGATAAAGGAGTCATCATCTGGTTACTGTCAGGCTGTGTACTGGTGTTTATAATGGTGGTGGTTGGCGGTATAACCCGCCTTACAAACAGCGGCCTTAGTATGACCGACTGGCATTTGGTTACAGATACATTTCCTCCGCTAAGTGAGGAAAAATGGCAACACGCTTTTGAGGAATATAAAAAGTTTCCTGAGTATCAAAAGATAAACATCCATAATAATTTTACGCTGGATGATTATAAATACATCTATTTTTGGGAATGGTTCCACCGCCTTATCGGCCGTGTTATAGGTATGGTATTTATTATACCGTTTATATATTTCCTTTTAAAAAACCGCATAGCCCCATCTACTTTAAAAAAATGTTTTGTGCTACTGGGCATGGGTGCATTACAGGGTTTCTTTGGGTGGTTTATGGTAAAAAGCGGCTTGATTGACGATCCGGACGTAAGCCACTTCAGGCTATCGCTGCACCTTACCTTTGCTTTCCTTACCTTTGCGTACACGCTGTGGGTAGCGTTGGATTTAATTTACCCGGAAAGAAAAGCCCCGGTGCCTGTACTGCGCAAGTGGGCCAGGATAGCGCTGATAGTTTTACTGATACAAATTGTTTACGGTGGTTTTGTTGCAGGGCTTAATGCAGGGCTTGTTCACAACACCTGGCCGCTTATGAGCGATGGCCAACTTATACACGACAGTGTATTTATAGAGCGCCCTACATTGTTACAAAACCTTACCGAAGGCCAAAGCGGGGTTCAGTTTGTACACCGTACTATGGCGTACGTAGTAGTAGCCCTTATATTAGCGCTGTACTTTAAAGGAAAAAAACTGGGTGTAGACGCACAGCAGAAGCAAGGACTAAATGCCTTGGTCATTATAGTATTCCTGCAATTTACCCTTGGTGTACTTACCCTGCTGTTTAGGGTGCCGCTATGGCTGGGGCTTACCCACCAGGTTGTAGCTTTCTTTTTACTTACTGCAATGACGTATACATTACATAGATTAAGCAAGTAAACTTTAGCAACTCTTTATCAATCCCTTGGCTGTATTTTAAGATTAGGAAAGGTAATTTTACAATATCAAAATAACCTAATCAGAAAAAAGTTATGCCAAATTCAACAGAAATAAAAGGACACTGGGATGAGCTAAAAGGGAAGCTTAAACAAAAATATGCCGAACTTACCGACGACGATTTAACATACGAAGAAGGTAAAGACGATGAAATGTGGGGACGCCTTGAGCAGAAACTGGGCAAAGCTAAAAAGGAGATACTGTCTATTTTTCAGTAATTAGTCCGTTTCCCTCAACGCACATAACCACATATTTAAAACTGTTCTGTAAACAGCAATCTGTTTGCCGAACAGTTTTTTTTATGCACTACCCTTAGGTATAGCACCCTTTTAAAAAATCGCAATTTTAACACTGCCTTTGTACGTTTTTTCGATACTTTCGTAGTAAGAAACTACACACGAAACCACGCATCATGAATTTTGAATTTAGAGAAATTGAACGGGTGGAAAAACTCACGGAAAAAGAGTTTATTGAAAACTACTACAAACCACAAAAACCGGTAGTAATAACAAGGCAGCTGGAAGACTGGCCGGCATTTGAGAAATGGAACTTTGCCTTCCTTAAAAAAGTGGCTGGAGATAAAATGGTGCCTTTATATGATAATCGGAAAACCGACTATACCAAAAAGGTGAACGAACCTGATTTTACCATGACCATGACAGAATACATTAATATTCTGGAGAAAGGCCCTACACAGCTCCGTATCTTTCTATTTAATTTACTGAAAGAAGTACCTGCTATGAAAGCAGACATACGTTGGCCTAAACTCGGGCTAAGGCTTATAAAAAGCTTACCCCTGGTATTTTTTGGTGGTGAGGGCGCTAAGGTATTTATGCATTATGACATTGACTTCCCAAACATTCTGCACATTCACTTTCAGGGACGTAAACAATGCGTACTGGTAAGCCCGCAAGACACTAAATATATGTATCGCCTACCCTATTCCTGGATATGTAACGAAGATATTGACTTTGACAAACCGGACTTCGAGAAGTTTCCGGCTTTAAAAAAGGTAAGGCCTTATATTACACATTTAGAACATGGTGAAATGTTGTATATGCCTGAAGGTTGGTGGCATTACATGAAGTACGAAACCCCGGGGTTCTCACTAAGCCTGCGCTCCCTTGCCGGACGGCCATCAAATCTTTTAAAAGGTCTGGCAAATGTAACGTTTAACAGGATTTACGATAACTGGATGCGTAAACGAAAAGGACAGGCGTGGCTGGATTACAAAGCAGAAGAAGCCATACGCCGCACCAATAAACTTATAGAACAGGAAGCTTAGGCTTTCTGTTTTTTATTTTGCTGAAATACACCGCAACTCCAAAGTGCCCAACCAATCAGCACAGGCTGAAAAAACAGGCGGATGAGCCTTTTCTCGTCGGTATCAAGGCCAAAAGCACTTCGATGGTTTTTGTATTGCGAAATATTACCTGGAAATACCGCAGCGAAGAATGCCGCAGCTACAATACCTGTTACTAGTTTCTTATTTTTAGCCAGCAATAAAGCGGTACCCAGCGCTATTTCGGCAACTCCGGAAAGAAGCACAGTGGTATCTTTACTTACAGGCACCCAGTCGGGCACCTGATCCTGAAAATCAACGCGCGCAAAAGTAAGGTGGCTTACGCCTGCAAAAACAAGCATGGATCCCAGGGCTATGCGGGCTGTATTTTGTGCAACGGTCGTAGTTGTAACAGTTTTCATAAGTACTTTTTACACTAAAGTTATTTAATATAAGTACTTACAGTATATGCTTTAGCTAAATTTTATGCCTTTACGCTTAGTTTACTATGTTTCCTTCCGTAAGCAAAATAGAATAACAGCCCTAAAACCAGCCATAAGCCAAACCATGCCCAGTTGTTTAAAGACATTCCGGTAAGCAAATAGCAACACGAAACTAAACCCAGTACAGGTATAAGCGATAGGTTTTTAAGGAAAGACAAAATGGCCATAACTACACAAAGTGCAAAGAACACAATCATAGTTACGTTGCCTGTTATATTCTCTGAGAAGTTGAAGGTTTGGGCAAAAAAGCCGGGGAACACATAATGCACCACAGCCGCCGCACCTACAACTAGTAATGGGAAAATAAACTTAGCGTTGATATACGGTATTTTAAACTTGCCCTTGGCTTTATTTTCTGCGCTTTCAGCTTCGCTGTGCGGGCTAAGCATAAGCACACCACCACACACCAGTACAAAGGCAAACAATGTTCCTATACTGGTAAAATCAAGCACAAAAGTTTCATCGGTAAAAAAGATTGGTAAGCCTACCACAAACCCCGTAACTATGGTAGCAAAACCAGGAGTTTTAAATTTAGGATGGATTACAGAGAATTTTTTAGGCATCAAACCATCACGGCTCATGGTCATCCATATACGCGGCTGTCCTAACTGAAATACCAGCATTACACTGGTCATGGCCACCACTGCAGCAATAGACACAATGAATAGCATCCATTTTACGCCTTTAAGTGCAAAAATTTCAGCAAGCGGATCTGTAACGCCCAATTTGTCATAAGGCACCATACCGGTCAGTATTAGCGCCAGTATTATATACAGTACAGTACAGATTACCAGTGAGTATATCATACCCTTAGGCAGGTCGCGCTGCGGGTTTTTAGATTCTTCCGCAAGGGTAGACACCGCATCAAACCCTATATAGGCAAAAAATACTGCCGAAACCCCTCCCATTACGCCACCAAAGCCGTTTGGCATAAATGGCGTCCAGTTATCTATATCTATATAAAAACAACCTACCACAATAACCAGCAGTATAATGGCCAGTTTTATGTACACCATTAGGTTACTAAGGTTTTTAGACTCCTGTGTACCGCGATATACAAGGTATGTAATCAGTACATTAATCATTACCGCCGGCAAGTCGAATATAATCTTTAGCGAACCCAGCATCGGGGCATTTTGCCATGCAGTAAATCCTTCACCCGGTTTGTTTTCAAGGAAATTACGATGTGCTTCGGTATAATTAATGGTTAACCATTCGGGTAAATGAATATGGAAACTTTCGAGCAGGTTAGTAAAATACCCGCTCCACGAAAAGGCAATATAAATATTACCGATAGAATATTCCATGATAAGTGCCCAACCAATAATCCAGGCGAAAAGCTCGCCAAACGATACGTAAGCGTAAGTATACGCGCTGCCCGAAACGGGAACCCGACTGGCAAATTCGGCATAGCACATTGCTGTAAAGCCACATGCCACAGCACAAATAATGTAAAGTAAAATAACCCCCGGCCCACCCGAAAAGCAAGCATTGCCAATAGCACTAAATGTACCCCCACCTATAATAGCTGCTACTCCAAAAAATGTAAGATCTTTAACAGTTAGCACCTTGTGCAGGCCTCCGCTGTGTTCTCCATCGCCTCCCTGCTGCAAAATTTTACTGATAGGTTTGGTACGAAAAAGGTCTTTTAATGCCATTTGTGTAAAAAATATTGGTATAACAAACAAATATAGAAAACTTAATATAAAAACGAAGCGGGTTTGTATATTTATTGAATAATTTGTAATTTATAGTTATATAGGTTTTCTCTATTTTCTAATAAAGAAATATGATACTTATCATAGCAAAAAAGTAATTTTTGCACGTAATTTTGCACTAGAAATTTAAACCGATTATTAAATTCTTTAAATAAACAAACTATGGCATTAGTAGGAAAAAAATTCCCAAACATTGCAGTAGACGCTATAGACCACATGGGCGACTACCTATCTATCAACGTTTTTGAAAAAGCAGTAAACGAGAAGAAAAAAGTACTTCTTTTCTGGTACCCTAAAGATTTCACTTTCGTATGCCCTACTGAGCTACATGCTTTCCAGGCTGCCCTTGGCGAGTTTGAAAAAAGGAACACTGTAGTTATAGGTGCTTCTTGCGATACTAACGAAGTACACTTTGCGTGGTTAAACACCGCTAAAGACAACGGTGGTATAGAAGGTGTTACCTACCCTATCCTTGCAGATACTAACAGGAACCTATCTAACATCCTTGGTATTCTTGACATAGAATCAAGCGAGTACAACGACGAAACAGACACTGTTATCCTTACAGGCAGCAACGTTACATTCCGCGCTACTTACCTGGTAGACGAAGACGGTAAAGTATTCCACGAAAGCGTAAACGATATGCCGCTTGGCCGTAACGTTAACGAATACCTACGCCTTATAGACGCTTATACACACGTACAAACTAAAGGTGAAGTATGTCCTGCAAACTGGGAAGAAGGTAAAGAAGCCATGACTGCAGACCGCGATGGTGTAGCCTCTTACCTAAGCCAAAACTAATTTTTGTTTTTAAACTAAACGTATATCCATCATGTTACAGGAACTAAATAAAGATAACCTTGCCGAAATTGTAGCGGCCGAACCGGTAGTTGTAGTACAGTACTCGGCCGGATGGTGCGGTAACTGCAGGATTATGAAGCCTAAGTTTAAGAAACTTGCCGGCGATCATGAAAACATAACTTTTGTACTTGCAGATGCTGAAAACTTTCCGGAGTCGCGCAAACTGGCCAAGGTAGACAACCTGCCTACATTTGCCACCTTTAAAGGCGGCCAACTGGTAAGCCAGGTGCAAACAAACAAAGTAGAAATCTTAACAGATCTTGTAAATGAAGTTACCGGTAATTAAGCAACTTACGGAGTTTATAGAGCAAAACGACCAGGACTATGTTATAGAGGCCGTGGAAGTTTTAGAAGCGCTTACCGAAGTGCCCTCTTTAAAAGATGAGGAGCTTGATGTAATAGGTGAACTCATATCTAACATGTATGGTGCGCTTGAGGTAAACAAGCTGGTAAAAGACGGCATGAGCAAAAAAGACGCACTGAACAGTTTTATGCAACGCGTACTGGGCTCTATAGATAAAGGGTAAGCAAACCCAAATAATACCTAACGCCTCCGGAAACGGGGGCGTTTTTTTATGTACCTTTATGCTTAAAATTACCAAACACAATCCATGAACTATAAATTTAGGTCGGCAACAGAATCAGACGCAGATAAAATTTGGCAAATATTAGAGCAGGCGATAGCAAGGCGAAAAGCCGATGGCAGCACGCAGTGGCAAGATGGCTACCCAAACCCTGAAGTTGTAACAACAGATATACAAAACAGATATGGTTACGTACTTACAGACGGCGATAATATAGCCGGATACTGCGCTATTATGGTGAATAATGAACCTGCTTATGAACACATAGACGGTGCATGGCTTACCAACAACGATTTTGTGGTATACCACCGGGTAGCGGTTTCAGAAGCATACCTGGGCAAAGGGGTGGCCAAAGAAATGCTTTTATACATTGAGGAGTTTGCTAAAAGCAAAAATATAAACAGTGTGAAAGTAGATACCAACTTTGACAACGCGGGTATGCTGGCACTGTTACATAACTTTGGCTACGTGCATTGTGGCGAAGTTATAATGAGAGGCGGCATAAGAATGGGATTTGAGAAAATACTCTAAACTAATGCGTATTCCTTTACCAAACAGGTTTGCTAATCAACCCTTTAAAACTTTAAAAATTCGTTTTGCATTTAAAAAAATAGATTTATATTTGCACCCTCATTCGGGCCAACCTCTGGCGATAATCGTGAATACGTTGCCCTGATTAAACAAATTAAATTAAACAAATCATGTCTGATTTATTAAAATTCGTTCAGGACGAGTTCGTTACAAAAAAAGACTTCCCTGAATTTAACGCCGGTGATACTATCACTGTGTACTACGAAATTAAAGAAGGTGAAAAAACCAGGACTCAGTTCTTCAAGGGTGTAGTTATCCAGAAGAGGGGTGCAGGTATCACTCAAACTTTTACCATCCGTAAAATGTCTGGCGCTGTAGGTGTAGAGCGTATCTTCCCTCTAAACATGCCGGCTCTTCAAAAAATTGAAGTTAACCAACATGGTAAAGTTAGAAGGGCACGTATATTCTACTTCCGCGAACTTACTGGTAAGAAAGCTAAGATCAAAGAGAAGAGAAGAAGGTAATTTCCCATCTTATCAAAATACAAAAATCCTCGTACGCAAGTACGGGGATTTTTTATTTTCTGCACACACCTTACCCTGTGCATTACTGTTAATTTACTTCTTCTTAAAACTACATTCGGGTTTTGTTCTTAAATTTGGGGCATTCGTTACAACACACAACTTATGAACAGGAGAAAATTCTTCCGAAACGGTTCGCTCTTTACCCTTGGAGCAGCCCTGGTTAATCCTTTTGAAAGCACAGCTTCGGTTTTAGACACCGGAATTTTAAATAAAAACAAAAAAGCCAAAAACATCATTTTTATGGTGTCTGACGGTATGAGTGCAGGCACACTAAACATGGCCGACCTGTACCTGAACCGCAAAACCGGTAAAGGCAGCAACTGGATTCAGCTATATAAAGACAACCGTGTAGCTAATGCCCTTATGGACACAGCTTCGGCCAGCTCTATTGTTACCGATTCTTCGGCAGGTTCATCGTCTTGGGGCGGCGGCGTACGCGTAAAAAATGGCGTACTAAACGTAGGCCCTAATGGTGAGAAATATATGCCTATATGGCAAAAGTTTAAAAAAGCCGGTAAAATGGCGGGCTGTGTTACTACAGTACCCATAACCCATGCTACCCCGGCAGGCTTCTGTGTAAATAACGATAGCCGTAATGCCATGGAAGACATTGCCGAGGATTACCTAAAACTGGGCTTTGATATAATGATGGGTGGCGGTAACGACTATTTTAGCGCAGACCACCGTAAGGATAAAAAAGATATGTATGATGCCTATAAGGCAAAAGGCTGGCAAATAGCACGCACACGTAACGAGATGCTGGCTACCCAACCCGGAAAACCTGTACTAGGGATATTTGGCGACAACAGCCTGCCGTACTTCCTGGACCGCAGCAGCAGCAAAGAACTTACCGACGCTACCCCTACCCTTGCCGAAATGGCACAGAAAGCCATAGACCACATGAAAAATCATAAAAACGGTTTTGTGCTACAAATAGAGTCAGGGAAAGTAGACTGGGGCGCACATGCTAATGATATAGGAGCGCTGTTGTATGATCAGGTGGCTTTTGATGAAGCGGTAAAAGTAGCCATAGACTTTGCAGAAAAAGACAAGGAAACGCTTGTAATAATTACTACTGATCACGGCAATGCTAACCCGGGCGTGATTTACGGTAAGACTGCTAACGAAAATTTTGACAACATACAAAAGTTTACCAATACAAACGAATGGCTGCTTAACGAAATTAAGCCGGACTGGACGAGTGCTAAAGTACGCGAGCTTATAGCCTACGCTAACAACCATACCGTTACGGAGGATGAAGCAAAAAGTATTTTAAGCCATTACACTGGCATAGAAAAGGAAGAAGGCGGGCTTTACAACTACAAAAAGTTGCCTTACAAAGCATTCTCTGAAATGCAAAAATCCTATACTAGCGTGGGCTGGATAAGTATGGACCACAGTGCAGATTATGTAAATCTAGCCATGTTCGGGCCGGGAAGCGAATTGCTTAAATCGTTTGTAAAGAACACTGACCTGCATTACCTGATGCTTCAGGCTGCAGAAGTAGAAAATAAGTTTTAAAAATAAGATAGGCTAGTTTTTCCAGCCTATCTTATTTTACATTAAAGCTATCTCTTGTTTAGCATTATTATATTCTGTTATCATTTCACTAACGATTTCGGCAGCGGGTTTAATTTCCCGTATAAGCCCGGCAATCTGCCCTACTTCGAGTTCGCCTTCCACCAAGTCGCCTTCAAACATACCGCGCTTGGCACGGGCACGACCTAATAATGTTTTTAAATCGTCTGTGGTTGCGCCTTTAGCGTAGAGTGCCATAAGATCGTTGTAAAACTTATTCTTTATCAATCGTACCGGCGCTAGCTCTTTAAGGGTAAGGTGGGTATCGCCATCTTCAAGATCAAGAATCATTTCTTTAAATGCCTGGTGAGACGATGCTTCGGGCGTGGCTATAAACCGGCTTCCTACCTGCACGGCATCGGCTCCTAAAACCATTGCTGCAAGCATACCCCTACCGGTAGCAATGCCCCCGGCAGCTATAAGCGGAATACTTATTTTTTCCTTAACCATAGGTATAAGGGTAAATGTTGTGGTTTCTTCGCGTCCGTTATGCCCACCTGCCTCAAAGCCTTCGGCAACAACAGCATCTACACCGGCTTCCTGAGCCTTAAGGGCAAACTTTACACTACTTACCACATGCACTACGGTAATACCTTTTTCTTTAAGAAATGAGGTCCAGGTTTTTGGGTTACCTGCGCTGGTGAATACAATTTTTACGCCCTCTTCCACAATAATCTGCATTATCTCCTCAATATTAGGATAGAGCATCGGCACATTTACCGCAAAAGGATTGTTTGTAGCGGCCTTGCATTTTTTAATATGCTCTCGCAATACATCGGGGTACATAGAGCCTGCACCTATAATGCCCAGGCCTCCAGCGTTACTTACCGCACTGGCCAGTTTGTATCCGCTGGCCCATATCATTCCGGCCTGTATAATCGGATACTTAATGTTAAAAAGTTGGGTTATTTTATTCATGAGTTTGGGTTATACTATCAATTTTTAATTACCTTACCCGTGTAAGCTGCGTTACCCGAAAGCAAGCGGTAACTATATACCCCGGATGAAAAACCGGAAAGATTTACGGTTGGGTTACTTTGGCTAACGGTTTCTCGCAGCACAACTTGTCCCAGATTATTAAACAGTACAATTTCGGCAGCGCCTGATTCCTTCGGCAAAACTACTGTAAGTACGCTGTTCACGGGATTAGGATATAAGAGTAGATTTTTATTATTTGGCGCTATATCCTTTACAGCGGATATATCCTGATAAGCTGCCCAAAAGTCGGGTACTCCATAGCCGAAAGTATTATCAGGGTTATTGTAGCGGTCTGCCGACTGTTTTACTTTTTGAAGAACATCGGCATTGCTAAGTTGCGGAAGCGCTTGCCATAAACACGCAACCAAACCTGCAGTTATAGGGCCTGAAAATGATGTACCACTCGCCGATGTTATACTGCCATCTGTACTCCCTACAGAAACCCCAAGTCCCATAGCTACTACATCGGGTTTTATACGACCATCATACGAAGGACCTAAAGAACTGAAGTAGGCAATTTCTTCCGAAGAATCTACGGCTCCTAAAGTCAGCGTGTTAAAAGCATCTGCAGGAACTGAGATATGAGGATCTGAGGTAGCTGCGCTATTACCTGCCGAAGTAACTAAAAACATACCGCGTGTAAAGCCGACATTAGCACCACGGGTAATAAAAGCAGTTTGTCCGTTTATTTCTTCGTAGGTATGATCATACGATGGGTTATCAAACCTGAAATAGCCCAAAGAGGTATTAATCACATCTACACCAAGGCTATCTGCCTGTTCGGCAGCTGCCACCCAAAACGACTCCTCTACGGGGTTCTCATAGGTCATACTTTCGGTAACAAACAGATAGTAATTAGCATCGGGTGCTGTACCTACAAAAGAACCATCAGCATAGCCGGCCATAGTGCTTAGCACCATGGTACCGTGATTCCCTCCAGTATACACATTGTCTGACCCCTCTACAAAGTTATAACCTCCAAGTAATTTTCCATTTTGCCGGGCACGCTCCGTAAGCACACTAGTATCAGAACCCGGGAAACCAGCATCAAGCACCGCTATTGTTACACCAGCACCGGTAAATCCATTTTGGTGTAGCAAATGTCCGTTTAACATTTCTATTTGGGTAGCCGCCGCGCCATAATTAAAGTTAGCATGCACGCTAAGGTTCTTGTTAACGGTACGCTGCGCCGTAGCAGTTACTCCACTACCGCGCCTGTTGTTTAATGTTTTATCTGCAAATTCTATAGACGACACAAATGAAAAATCCCTCAGGGCATTAATGTCTGCAAATTCTCCACGTACATGGACTGCATTAAGCCATTTGCTCTTTGCCATTACTGTTATGCCGGATGAAGCAGCTACACTGTTAAGATAATCAGGATGTATAGGCACATCTTTATCATCGAGTGTTACGTTGTGGGCTGCACGCCGATCTAATGCCTTTTGAGAAAGCATTTCCAGCGGATGCGCCAAATAATAATCCGTATCTGGCTTATCTGAAAAATAAACCCATGCGTCCTGCTGGGCATATAGTGCAGTTGTACATAAAACCAGTAAAAGAAATAACCTTTTCACAGCAATTGTTTTTATCAAAATTACGTTTTTTAAAGATACTGCAATTACCATAACGGGCATTTGTAGTGCTATTCCATTAAATTGTACCTTTGCACAAACAAATTTAATACCGATGCTTTATTTACTACTGAGTATATTTTGCAGTGTATCTGTTGGTATAATTTTCAAGATAGCGGCAAAAAATACCCGCCGTAACTCGCAGATGATACTTAGCAATTACATGGTGGCGTTACTACTTTGCTACGCATTTTTTGCCCCGGAACCACACCTGAAGCAGTACACCGCCCATTGGCCGGAATTAACCGCACTAATGGTGTTATTGCCATCTATATTCCTGTTTTTGGCATTGTCTGTAAAATATGTGGGTATTGTAAAAACCGACGCCGCACAACGGTTATCGCTATTTATACCCATCCTTGCTGCATGGTTTATTTTCCATGAAAACTTTAATAGCTGGAAATTAATAGGGCTGGCAGTGGGGTTTCCTGCACTGCTACTCATCCTTTCAAAAAAAGAAGAAACAGAGGGTCAAAAAAATGCCTGGATGTACCCGGCGGTGGTATTACTTGGCTTCGGCCTCGTTGATACATTATTTAAAAAAGTAGCCATTTTACCGAATGTTCCTTACACAACATCATTAAGCATTGTGTTTATGGGCGCTTTAGTAATAACAACACTTGGCGTGATTTATGAAGTAACTTTTAAGGCTAAAAAAATAAAAGCCATCAACTTTGCCTACGGTTTGCTAATAGGGATTTTTAACTTTGGCAACATACTTTTTTACCTGAAAGCCCATAAAGAATTTGCCGAAAATCCGTCAACGGTTTTTGCCGCCATGAACATGGGTGTTATAGTTACGGGAAGTTTAGCCGGAATGTTTTTATTTAAGGAAAAACTTACAATAAAAAACTATTTTGGTATAGCACTAGCTTTACTAGCTATCGTTTTTATTACAATTTCACAGGTTTTGACACAAAATTAAACACCTGAATAACAAATCATTATATACAAATTTAGTGAATGCCTAAAAATTTTTATTGAAAAACGTTTGGAAATTAAAAAACTCCTGCGTTACCTTTGCAGCACGTTCATCAAACATTATTCTTATCCAGAAAGACCGAGGGAATTGACCCTATGACGTCTTGGCAACCTGTCCTGCATTTCAGCAAGATAAGGTGCCACATTCAACCCCGCCCTGGTGGGGAAAGATAAGTAAGAAACAGCAAATATATAATTTATCATATATGCCTTTCTGACTTGTCGGGAAGGCTTTTTTATTTTAAGTTCTTTCCGATACCTGGCTTTGAATAGTTTTTGAGAAACAACATGTTTAACAAAAATTAATTCGAAAAAAATGAAAGAACAAACTGCAATCCTGAACAACCTGCCAATAGATCCACTAACCGGCAGCATATCGGTGCCTATTTACCAAACATCAACTTTCGTTCAGGAAGCGCCGGGCGTGCACAAAGGTTTTGACTATGCACGCAGCAACAACCCTACCCGTAAAGTACTGGAAGATACTATAGCACAACTTGAAAACGGCACTAACGGCTACGCCTTTGCCAGTGGCCTTGCTGCCATAGACGCCGTTATAAAATTACTGAGCGCCGGCGACGAGGTTATAGCAGTTGACGATATTTACGGTGGTGCTTTCAGGTTGTTTACCCATGTGTACCAAAAATTTGGCATCAGCATCAAATACGTAGACACTACTTACGCAGAGAATGTGGCCAAAGCGATTACCGATAAAACAAAACTTATCTGGATAGAGTCGCCTACAAACCCTACCCTTAAAATTTCAGACATTGAGGCGATTGCCAAAATAGCCAAAGCCAACAACGTACTACTCTGCGTAGACAATACGTTTGCTTCGCCAGTAGCGCAGAAGCCGCTTAATCTTGGTGCCGACATCGTAGTACACAGTGCGACAAAATACCTTTCGGGCCACAGCGATCTTATTGCCGGCCTTGTAGTAACCGCTACCCCGGAACTTGGGGATAAAATCAAATTCATACAAAATGCTTCGGGTGCCATTCTTGGGCCGTTCGACAGTTGGTTGGTTATTCGCGGTATAGAAACCCTAAGCCTTCGTATTAAAGCACATGGCGAAAACGCCCAGAAAGTAGCAGAATACCTGCAAAGCGAAAAACTCATTAAGAACGTTTATTATCCTGGTCTTGAAACGCACCACAACCACGACATAGCTAAAAAGCAACAAAAATACTTTGGCGGTGTGGTAGCATTTGACCTTGTAATTGATGATAAAGAACTTGCCAGCAAAATTGTAAGCAGCACTAAACTGTTTAAACTTGCCGAAAGCCTTGGTGGCGTGAAGAGCCTGCTGTGTTTACCATGTGAAATGACTCACAAATCTATTCCGGCAGAAAAGCGTTATCAAAGCGGTGTTACGGATAGCCTTATCCGCCTGAGTGTGGGGCTTGAAGATGCCGATGACCTAATCGATGACCTAAAGCAGGCTTTTGCTGTAGCGGTAAACGCCCAGTCTAATGTAGAAAATGCCATAGCTTAATTTTTAATCAACTATCAACTAAGGAAGAAGTAATGGCAAGAAAGCAATTAAATATAGGGCTGTTTGGGTTTGGCGTAGTAGGTCACGGCCTGTACGAGGTACTGGAAAAAACACCCGCGCTTAAGGCTAACATTAAAAACATTTGTGTTAAGAATAAAGATAAGGAACGTGAAATAAGTGCCGAGCATTTTACTTACGACAAAAACGATATTCTTAACGATGAAGAAATAAACGTAGTAGTAGAACTGATAGACGATGCCGATGCAGCGTTTGAAATTGTTTCGGCTGCACTTAAAAAAGGCAAAGCAGTGGTTAGCGCTAACAAAAAAATGGTGGCAGAGCATTTCCTGGAACTGCTAGAACTGCAACGTGAATATAATGTTCCACTATTGTATGAGGCCGCAGCCTGTGCCAGTATGCCCATAATAAGAAACCTGGAAGAATACTATGATAACGACTTGCTCGATTCTATTGAAGGTATTGTTAATGGTAGTACCAATTATATACTTACCAAAACCTTTACTGAAAACCTCAGCTATAACGACGCGCTAAAACAGGCACAAGACCTTGGCTTTGCCGAAAGCAACCCCATACTGGATACCGGCGGTTTTGATGCCAAATATAAGCTGATTATCCTCCTTGCCCACTCGTTTGGATACATAGCAAAACCCGATGAGATATTCAACCTAGGAATAGACAACATAGGCGAACTGGAATTAAAATACGCCAAGGAAAAAGGCTTAAAAATTAAGCTGGTAGCACAGGCGTTTAAAGGCACGGGTAATACTGTTTCGGCATTTGTAACACCAAAATTTGTAACTTCTGAAGACAAATTATACAATGTAGACGACGTATTTAACGGGGTTATTACCAAAACTTACTTTGCCGATACACACTTTTTTGTAGGTAAAGGCGCAGGAGCATACCCTACGGCTTCGGCTGTGTTATCAGATATTTCGGCATTGAGCTACGATTATAGATATGAGTACAAAAAAATTTCACGTGAGGAGAACCTCATCTTAAGCAACGAAGCCGAACTTAAAGTACTGCTTCGCCATAAGAAGGATGATGCAGAAGCCCTGAAACTGGTGTTTAATGAAGTGGAAGAAGCTTACCTCAACCATCAGTCAGGATACATAACCGGAAACATTACACTAAATAACCTAATACAACTACAACAACAATACGGCACCGATGTTTCGTTTATACTTATAAAAGTAGTAAATGTAAATGAAAACAGTGCTGCAACTGCGCAGGTTGCAACTGCGTAGCACAAACAACGAATTTCTTTCCTAAACTATTCCAAAAACGGCCTTTTGAAGGAGCTCCTTTTACCACAGGGGCTTCTATTTTAGGTTAAAAGAAAAGCGACCAATAGGTCGCTTTTCTGATGTTATATGAGTTTAAAAATAGTGGTAACTATTCTATACCTTTAAGTATTCCAAGGAAGTCATCTGCCTTAAGCGACGCACCACCTATAAGGCCTCCATCTACATCCGGCTTACCGAAAATTTCAGCCGCATTATCCGGCTTCACGCTACCACCGTAAAGGATAGAGGTAGCCTCAGCAACTGCAGGGCTTACCGCTGTAGCAATAAGATTACGGATAAATGCGTGCATTTCCTGTGCCTGCTCTGGAGAAGCCGTTAGGCCTGTACCTATAGCCCATACCGGCTCGTAAGCAAGTACCACGTTAGCCCAGTTTTCTTGTGCTATGTGGAAAAGACCTTCACGAAGTTGGCTTTCTACCACTGTAAAGTGGTTTTCGCTTTGCCTGTCGGCAAGTTCCTCACCAAAACAGAATATGATTGTAAAGCCATGCGCAAGGGCTGTATCTACTTTTTTGGCAAGGATTTCATTGGTTTCGCCAAAGTAAGCGCGTCTTTCCGAGTGACCAAGAATCACAGTGTTTACGTGTGCACTTTTAAGCATATCTGCAGAAACTTCACCGGTAAAGGCACCGTTTTCTGCCTGGTGCATATTTTGTGCAGCAACTATTATACCTGTTCCGTTTGTTTTGGCTACAGCTGTAGTAAGGTTTATAAAACTTGGGGCAACCACAAGCTTAGCCGAAGTAGTTTCAGGTTTTTTAGCTATTAGTTCATCAAGCAGGGCTATTGTCTGGTTAATGTCGTTATTCATTTTCCAGTTACCCGCAACGATCTTCTTTCTCATTATTGTATTGATTTTAGTGTACTGATAAGTTTTTCATCGTCGGCCTCAATGGCGCGGAACAGCGCTATCTTACCATTTTTGTCAACCACCATGTAGCGTGGAATCCAGTCGAGTTTAATGTCTTTACTAAAAGCGCCTTCTTTCATGCTGGTACCCACGTGGTAGTTGTCGCCTCCTTTTGTATTAAACGACTCTATGCCCTGCTTCCATTTTTCATCTACACGGTCATACGACAGGAACAGATACTTAACGTTAGGGAACTGCTTTTGAAGGTCGTGCACCTTAGGCATACCTTTTTTACAATCCGGGCACCATGACGCCCATACGTCTATAACCACAACTTTACCTTTGTACTGGGCAAGGATGTCTTTAAAGGCTATTTCTTTTCCGTCTACCGAAGTCATTTTTGCCTCAAGGGCTTCTTTACCAAACTCGGTTTTATCTTGTGCCTGACACGCTATCATAAAAAATAGTATAGGCAGTAAAAATAGTTTTTTCATTTTAATATATAGTTATTTATAGCAAATTTAAGCCGTAATGCAGTTAAAGCAGTTACGATATTATCAAATCTTATTCCAATCGTATCCTCGGATCAAGCCATGCATAAATCACATCTACCAGTATGTTTATCACTACAAAGCTAGCCGCGATTACCAGCACACTTCCCATAATTACAGGTAGGTCGAGTGTGTTTAGTGCTTCCACTACTTCCTTACCCAAACCATTCCACCCGAAAATATATTCTACAAACACGGCCCCGGCAAGCATACTCGCAAACCACCCCGATATGGCAGTAACCACAGGGTTCAGTGCGTTCTTTAAGGCATGCTTACGTATGATGCGGATTTCACTCAAGCCTTTAGCGCGGGCAGTACGGATGTAATCTTGGCTCAGCACCTCGAGCAGTGAGTTTCGCATCAGTTGTATAACCACGCCAAGCGGACGGATGCCCAGTACTATGGCGGGCAGTATGATGTTCTTCCATTGTATGTGGCTGCCGTTGCCAAAATCGTCTACCTCATAAAGGCTGCCTGTCATGTTCAGGTTGGTAAGTTCATGCAACAGGAACCCGAATACCCATGCAAACAATATAGCTGCAAAAAATGACGGCAGGCTCATACCCAGCGTACTAATAAGGGCTATAGTGCGGTCTATCCAAGTATCTTTATACAGTGCCGAAACAACGCCAAGCACTAAACCTATAGCTATGGCTATGAGTATGGCAAAACAAGCGAGTACTACCGTATTCGGAAGGGTATCGCCTATAACCTGGCTTACTTTTTTACCGCTTTTCTGGAAACTTTCGCGCAGGTAAGGTGCTTTAATTACAGTAGTTGTAGCGCCGATTGTAAAGAGTTTTGCTGCACTGTATTTCCCCTCAGACAAGTGCGTATAATCATCTGCATTTGTGCTGTGAAACGATAATGGCGAAAGATCGTTAAGGTAATATAGGTATTGTGTAATTATAGGTTTATCAAAACCGTACTTTTTACGGATTAAAGAAAGTTGTTCGCTATTCTCGTTTTGATCCAGCATCATACGGGCAGGATCTCCGGGCAGCACATTAAATAAAAAGAATATAACGGTAACCACCCCAAACAGTGTAAGGAGCGCATAGCCTGTTTTATGTAGCAAGTAGCGGATCAATCTTTTTTATTAAATACGTCCTTAAAAATCCTTATCATAAATATCACATTAAGCACAACACCTGCCAGCATAAACAGTGCACCGGGAATTACTAATGCAAGATTTCCGTTAGATCCTTTGTACAGGAAAAAACCAATGAAATATACAATGATCGCCGCAACAAGCGGTTTAAGCCTTTTATTCTGTATCATTATTTTTTATTCAGTTCCTTGGACAAAGCCGCAGGGTTAAACTTCTCCCCTTCTATGCCCTGCCATTCTTTAATAACATTTCCATTCCAAAGATACAAAACGCCCGGGGTATCCTTATTATTACCCAGCAGCTTCCAGAATGATACAATATCCAGTATTTTGTACGGATACTTAGCTCCCGCATAATCAAAAAACTCAGGTATCTTCTCTGCTTCCTCATCCATAAAAATGATTTGCAGCTCAGGGAAATCTTTACTTTTCTTTTTCAACTCGGTCATTTGTTTGGCTGCGTCCCGGCAATGCTCACAACCCGGTACAAAAAGGGCAATTATCTTTTTACCCTTATCTGCATTGGCAAAGAAATTAGAATATACCGTTTTTTTAGGTGCCGGCCCAGCCGGTACCTCAGCCTTTACAGGTGCAGTTGTTTCTACTTTTGCATGATCAGTTTTATTTTCAGATGGTGCTATGGCAGTTGTTGTGGCCGCATTTTCGGTTGCCGGGGCAACGCTATCTACCGCAGGAGATACAAGACTATCGGTAGCCATCTCCTCCGGTATAGGGGCGCCTACATCAAAAGTAGTATCACTGCTTTGCAGCTTTATGGGTGCCAACATAAATACACTTAAAACTGAGGCAAACAGCACCGTTGTAAGGATAAAGAAGTTATTTCGGTCTGAACCCGAAGGTAACAGTTTGTACAACCAAACCAATAGCGCCACGGTAACCACGTTTTTATAAACCGACTCTAGCGGCGTCATGGGCAGCAGTGTACCAAAACAACCACAGTTACCCGAGTTACCACCACCTGCTATGGTTATAAGTAGGTGTATTATAAAAACAACCAGTAAGGCCACGGTAGCGGGTATTACCACACGCTTTAAATAATGCGGTTGTAACAGTAGTAACCCCAAGGCTATTTCTGCACCAATGAGGGTACGCGAAAGATATACGGCGATACCTTCAGAAAAGCCCAATGGTACCAGCTGCTTCATTTCAAACGTAGAAATGGCAAAGTACGGCGACGGATACATTTTTGCTACTGCTGAAAGCAGGAATAAAAAGGCAACCAGCCCACGCAGCACGTATGATATGTTTTGTTTTGTTGCTGTATTCATTTTAATTAGTTTTCCTCAAATTTAGGGGTTAAACCAACGTCTTTTGTTAATGAGATGTTATTGAACTGACGTGCCCTTTTTTCAATTGGCTGCAAAATGGTCTTTTCGCCCCAGATTTCACCTGTTTTCTTACTCCGTAGCGCTGCTATGCAGTGCAAAAAAGCTAAAATCTGAAACAAAAATCCCTATTTTTCGCTTCAATCAAAAAAGCCCAAGTCAGTTCATTGGGCAAAGCCAAGATGGATTAGTGCAAATACGGCATAGTTAAGCATATCCTGATAATTAGCATCTATGCCTTCACTTACAAGGGTTTTCCCTTTATTATCCTCAATTTGTTTTACCCGAAGTAATTTTTGCAAAATAAGATCGGTAAGCGAACTTACGCGCATATCCCTCCACGCCTCACCATAGTCGTGATTTTTGGCCAGCATAAGGTTTTTAGTAAGAGTTACTTTTTCATCATACAACCTTGTAGCCTCCTCTACGGTTAGGTCGGGTTGGTTAGCCACACCCTTGTCCAGTTGTATAAGCGCCATAACCGAGTAGTTTATAATAGCAATAAACTCGCCGGTTTCGTCTTCATCTACCATACGCACTTCGTTTTCCTGAAGGCTGCGTATGCGCTGAGCCTTTATAAAAATCTGGTCTGTAAGCGATGGCAGGCGAAGGATGCGCCAGGCCGGGCCGTAGTCTTTCATTTTATTGGCATACAGCTGCCGGCATACAGCTATCACCTTATCATATTGCAGGGAGGTATTGCTCATTTAGTAGTATCTTTGCTTTGAAAATTGTTCAAATGTACTAAAAAACGCCCCAACGCCCAAGAGGTGCATTAAACTAGCCCGTATGCATATAAACTGTAAAGGAAAACTCATAGACCTGAGCACCCCAAAAGTAATGGGGATATTAAACGTAACACCAGACTCGTTTTTTGATGGCGGTAAATACAAGGACGAAAGCCAGCTTTTAAACCAGGCAGAAATCATGCTTAGCCAAGGCGCCACATTTATAGATGTAGGCGCGTATTCCAGCAAGCCAAATGCCGAGTTTGTAACCGAAGATGAGGAACTACAACGTGCCGTTCCTGTAGTGGAATTGATACTAAAGCATTTCCCTGAAGCGATTATTTCTGTAGATACTTTTAGGGCAAAAGTTGCTGCTGCGTGCATAGAAAGCGGAGCTTCTGTTATTAATGACATTGCTGCCGGCCTGCTAGATGATGATATGATTGCTACAGTGGGCAAGTACAAAGTACCTTATATAATGATGCACATGCGTGGCACACCGCAAACCATGACCACTCTTACCCACTATGAGGATATTGTGGGCGAAATGCTAAAGTACTTTGCTGAACGAATAGATGTAGCGCGTAAGCATGGCATTGATGATATTATTATAGACCCTGGTTTTGGCTTTGCCAAAACGCTGGAACAAAATTATGAGGTAATGAAAAAGCTGGAGCTCTTCACTACAATTACCGGTTTGCCTTTGCTAAGTGGTATATCAAGGAAATCGATGATATATAAATTGCTTGGCACTACGCCACAGGAAGCACTTAACGGAACAACGGTACTTAATACCATATCTTTAGTCAAGGGTGCTAAAATACTACGTGTGCATGACGTAAAGGAAGCAATGGAAACAGTAAAAATATTTAATGCAACGGGCTTAATGTACTAATGTAATGGTGGTTTAATATACCAATTGATACATTGATACATTGATACATTGATACATTGATACATTGATACATTGATACATCGATACATTGATACATGACGCAAAAAAAATCCCGCCAAGATTAGGCGGGATCATTTTTCCGGACGGAAAAATTAAAAACACGAAACTAACACTACTTAATTATTAGTTTTTTTACTGCGCCAGTTGCCGTTTTTACAAGGTAAATGCCAGTTGCATAGCCAGAAACGTTTAGCGTCGTTATTTCTTTATCTGAATTGAATATTGTTTTACCTGTATAATCGTATAGAGTTACTTTTACCGGTTTGGTAAAGTTTACGACACTATTAGCAGGGTTAGGGTACATAACAAATCCGTTATTACTTACCTCATCTAAACCAAGGTACTCATCGCTGGTTACCGTTACATCGTCAAGGGCTACTTCAGCACGGCTACCGGTTACGCCAGTCTCTACATAGCTGTATACCCAGCGTACCTGTACCACCGGCTGGTTGTTAGCATTAGCAGGAAGTGTGGTAGTAAAAGAAGACGTATTACCGGTTTCAGCACTTTGGTATTGTGTGTAATTATTTGTACCATCGGCTATATCCATCCAGTTAGCGTTCGGTGCACCGGCTCCTATCCTGTACTGCATTCTAAGCGCATATACCCTGTTGTTCTGTGCAATGGTAGCACCTTTCCATGCTACGGTAATATTTTGCCTTGCTGTAGCATTAAGCGCTAATACCACTGCGCCTGCACGACCGTTAAGTACTGTATCTCCTGTTGCCTGTGTAGGATCGCTACCGTCGCAAACTCCAGTATACTGAGCACTACCGGTGTTAACCATAGAAATACCGGCATCGCCCTGGCCTGAAAAACGTGAACGTGTAGTAAGGCTGTACAGGCAAGAGTAATCTTCGTTAAACGCAACATCTATAGTTGGGTCTGTAGAGGCGTGCGCCCAAAACTTCATGTTAGCAGGATACGTACCCGCCGCAGATTCTGCCGGCCAGGCATTAAATGTATAGTTACCTGAAGCAAGGTTAAACGGCTCAGGGTTTGTAGCTGTAGAAACTACTAGAGTTGTATTTAGGGCTACGTTGGCGGTGATTCCACTGCTGGCTATGTTTAGCGTTCCTGTATACGTACCCGCTGTACTGCCGTTTGAGCGCACGTATAATGTAGTACCGTTTATGGCACCTGATGTTTGTGGAACGGTTACCGAAGTAGCAAACCCCGAAGTAGGATTTAGCGAAACTTCGAAAGGAGCAGCTACAGTAGCTGTAGCATCTGCTGTAAGGTTAGAACCTGTTACTGCAACTACCTGTGGCTGGGTTGGAGTACCTACTGTTTGCGTAAACGTAAGCGATGTGGCATTAGCCGAAAGTGTTGGCTGTACTACCTGGGATACCGAAAACACAAGGTCATCTATAACCACCTTGGCACGTGTACCGCTACCGCCTGTTCCTGTGCTTACAAAAAATCTTACCTTAACCGCAGACTGGTTATTTACGGCTGCGGGCAGCGTATATGTGTATGCGGTAAAGGCAGTTTGGTTTTCGTTTGGTAATGTAGCAACAAGTTGATCACCTATCCATGTAGTACCACCATCTGTAGAAACCGCAAGTGTAAGAGTAGATGGCCTTGTACCGGTTGAATTTGCCATAGATTTAGCCATGAACGCCAGGTTAACATTGCTGTAATTTGCAAGGTTAAAATCAAGGATAAGCTGACCTTCAAATCCGCTTGTAGGTATTACGCTAAGTGCTGCGGGAGCACTGTTATAATCGGTTTGATCCCAAAATATACGGGTGCTTGTCTGCGCCTCGTTAGCTGTATAATTAGGATATATTTGCACGTTGTTACCTGTGGCGCTAAAAGCCTCGGTAAAATCCTGTGTGTAGGGTAGTGTGCTGATTTGTGCTGTGGCTGCAAACTGAATTGCAAATAATGCCGCAGCCGAAAGTAAAAGTTTTTTCATTATGGTAGTATTAGTGTTTTTACTTAGTTAAAATTAAACTGTATACCAAGGCGGTACTGTTCTTTCCATTTAAGAGGATCTATAGTTTCCTCCTTTAAAATGTTAAAGTACTGAAATTTAACCATTGCGTCAAAACCTTTTACCTGGTATGCTATTGCAGGAGAAAAACGTTGTGAGTTCCCTTTCACCAAATCGCTAAGATCAAGCTCTTCGTATCGGGCTGAAACTATAGTATTAATAGCTGCTATATGATAATTAACTTCTGCAATGTAGCCTCCTGCCAAAAAATAGCCTCGTGTTTGCGCTGGGCTCAATCCCTGGTATAAAGGATCACTTGCCTTAACAGGCTGCCCTTTTATCTGGTGCATTTCAAACTGTGCCGAAAATCCCTGGTACATAAACGATGCATCAAATCCATATACATATTTTTTACCATCTACCACCTTCATTCCATATTCACTTTGGGTATTATCAGGAAAAACCTCTCCATCGGGCAGGCGTTTATTCATGTAACGCCCGTTAAGCCCTATCATAAACATAGGTACGGGTGTGTGCCTGTCGTCTATAAGCCTGTAGCGGTAACGCGCAGGATAGCTAAATTCGGCACGGCCAATGAACTCCGGGTTACCACTTGGGTCGTTATCGCCAATAAGTGCCATTTCCCCAAGCCCCGAATATATACCTGCATAAAGATTAATACGCTGCCTCCATAATGCAGAATGTAAGGTTACCCCGGCATCCCTCCGGCTGAAAAGCGAACCTCTTGTAAGTTCTGCTCTTTGCCAGTACGGAGAAAACGTAAACGGCACCATAGAACTAAGCGAATACGGTACTTTGCCATATCCTGCCTTAATATCTAAAAAACCTAAACCTTTGTAGGTTACGTTGGCGTCCATCAGCCCTGGATTTTCAGGATCTATTTCGCCACCGGCAGTGTTAGCGCTCATATCGGCAAAGTCTGCCTGTAGCTTGTATTCCCATATATTTTTAATACGGCCCTCTATGTTAATCTGGGCATCACGAAGTTTAAAACGGTCTTTGCTGTGATCGTACTCCCCTTCTTTTAATATACGCTGATTGTAGTATGTAGAGGCACTACCGGAAATCTCCATAACGTGCTCCCCGTTTGTAATAATAAGCTGGGCTTGTGCTGCAGTACCTAACAGCAGTATGGTTATAGCGGAGTATACTATTCTTTTCATGGATTACTGCTGTTTTTCGGGATTAGTAAATGAGTAAATGGTTTGCATATCATCTGAAAGCACAATCATGTTACCTTCTGCATCAAATGTTAATCCCTCCGGATTTAGTATTGGTAATTTCCAACTGCCAGTTACAATGTAATCGGCGGGATTAAGCCTGAAAACCATCATGCTTTCATCGCTCAACAGCCAAATACTGTTGTTGTAATACGTAATTGCCGAAACATCTTTAGCTATGTTTCCTAAGTTTATCTCGTTTACAATTTTAAAATCCTTGTCAAGCTCAAAAATATTTATGGGAGATTTTTCAACCACCACCACAAATCGGTCGTTTGTTTTGTTAAACGCTATGCCCTCATATCCTTTATTACGCGCACCATTGTATGGTACAGTTACTGTACGCACCACTTTAAGTGTAGCGGAATCAAACACCTTAATCTTTCGCGAAAGTTCTTCCGCAACATACACAAACTTACCTTCGGCATAGACACCCTCACAGTCCAGACCCTGGTAATCGGCCTGCCTGCGTATGGTTCCGTCAAGGTTTACCTCATACAGAACTCCGCCATCGCCTACAATCCAAAACCCATCTTTTGCGGCATTAAGCGCTATGTCGCTAGGCTCTGCAACTTTGGTATCAAATTTTTTAACGGGTTTTATTTTTTGCGGTTTCTGCGCCTGCAACTGCAATGCACCTAACAATACAGCGCTATATAGTATTATTTTTTTCATGTGTAATTTTATAAAGTATCACCCTCTACAGTTAGGTTATCTATACGGTTATTACCGCTGGTGGCCGTGCTACTGGGAGCATCAAACGAAACCTTAACCTTAAAATTAGGATTGTTGTTAGCCGCAGGAACAGCAGAAAAATCTAACGCGATCAGTGAAAAAGCTACATCTATGTTGTACACCGACGTAATGCCTGTAGTTACATAATCGGTTCCGTTTGTAGTATACGATACGGTTTGAGTAGCAGAACCGCTACCGGTGCGCATGGTAGCATAAGTAACCTTAATGTTTTTATGCCCGGTAGTAGGAAGGTTCATTATAAAATCACCCGATGGATTGCGAAGCCTTAATGTAGTACCCGCAACATCTCCGTTACGTGCATTTATGTCGGTAGACTCGGTAGTGCTGTCATAGTAAGCACCGCTATAAGCAAGGCTGCCGCTACCTGTATTAGGAGCTATTAATGTAGTCGTAGACGTAGCATCGTTAAAATTCCAGTAGTGAAACAGCTCAAACTTAGACGTACCGCCTCCGGTATTGCCTCCCCCCGCTGTGGTAGGTATACCGTCTAGCGTAATGTTATCAAAACGGGTATTACCTGTAGCCAGGTCGGCATTAGTGCTAAACGAAATTTTTATTTTAAAATTAGCGTTATTATCAGCGCCATCTATGGCAGAAAAATCAAATTGTTGTAATACAAACTGCTCTGAAACACCTATCTCACTATTGGAAAGGCCTGTATTTATAAAGTTTGTACCATCAACCGTATAAGAGACCGACTGGTTTTGCGGACCGTTAGACGTGCGCATGGTAGCAAACGTAAACACTACATCTTTAAAGCCTGTGGTAGGAAGGCTAACTACGAAATCGCCTGACGGATTCCTTAGACGTAAGCCCGTGCCAGCAACATCGTTATTACGGGCATTCAGGTCAGTTCCCGGATCTACATCGTCAAAATATGCACCTGCATACGTAAACGCTGCACCTCCGGCAGTTTGGGTTGGGGTATCAAGTGCGCTTGTATCATTAAAGTTCCAATAATGCACCACCTGATAGTCAGGATTTGTAGGCGCACTTATAACAGGAATATCCCTGTCTTCTGTACAAGATGCTAACCCTATAAATGAAATGAGTAATAGTAGTTTGTTTCGCATTGGTAATAATTTGGCGCAAAACTAACTGACACATCTTATTTTAAAGTGACACCCATTTTACGGGTTTGTTAACAAATGTATTCCTATATAAATTAATGATTAAGACAAGTTTAAAATAAAAATTCCCTGCCGGCTCAGAGCCAACAGGGAACAAAATACACCAATAATAACTATAAACTATTTTGGCATAAGTACAGTGTCTATAACGTGGATTACACCATTACTTTGGTTTACATCGGCTATAGTTACTTTAGCTTTATTACCTTTCTCATCAATAACCCAAAGGTCTTTTCCTTTCATTTTAAACCAAAGTTTTCCACCTTGTACAGTAGTAGCTTCGTAGCTGCCTCCACCTTTTTTAATCGCAGCCATAATTTCTTCTGCACTCCATTTACCGGCTACCACGTGGTAGGTAAGTACGGTTTGCAGCATTTCTTTATTTTCTGGCTTTAAAAGCGTTTCTACAGTTCCTTTTGGCAATTTGTTAAATGCAGCGTTAGTAGGCGCAAATACTGTAAACGGACCTTTTCCGCTTAGGGTTTCTACCAGGCCGGCAGCTTTAACAGCAGCAACAAGTGTGGTATGGTCTTTAGAGTTTACAGCGTTTTCAATAATGTTTTTAGATGGGTACATGGGCGCGCCACCTACCATTACTGTTTTTTGGGCAAAAGTAATGCTGCTCATAAAAAAAGAAAGTGCTACCAAAGCTGTTGCAAAAATTCTTGAAGTTTTCATAATGTTTTTTGTTTAATGTTTATAGCGTCATTTACGCAACAAAGAACATTATGGTTTTACAGAATTTTAATTTTTGGAAATTATTAACGAACAAGCAAACAGAAAACAACCACAAACCTTTAAAATACAATATTTTACGTGAAAATAAAAAAACCTCCGCATTGCTGCGAAGGTTTCTGTATTAAAAGGGAATCAAAGACTAGTTTTCTCCTCTTTCCATTCTTTCTTTAAGCTGAGATAGCGCGTCGATATCACCAAGAGTGGTTTTTTCTACGTTGTTGCTAGAAGAAGCTACGTTATTGTTGTTCTCCTGAGAGTTCCTTACGTTTCTTTCTTCCTCGTCTTTAAAAGTAGCCGTGTGAGATGCAACTACACGCTTGAATTCTTTGTTGAATTCGATTACTTTAAAGTCAGCAGTTTCGCCTTTCTTAAGTTTTTTACCGTCTTCTTTTTCAAGGTGACGTGCAGGGATGAATGCTACGATATCATCACCAAACTCTACAGTAGCGCCTTTGTCTACGATTTCAGCAATTGTACCGTTGTGTACAGTACCTACTGCAAATGAATCTTCGTATTTATCCCAAGGGTTAGCCTGAGTTTGTTTGTGACCAAGAGATAGTTTACGTCCATCAACATCTAGTTCAAGAACAACTACATCTAGTTTATCACCTACGTTTACAAATTCACTTGGGTGTTTGATTTTCTTAGTCCAAGATAGGTCTGAGATATAGATAAGACCATCAATACCTTCTTCTAGTTCTACAAAGATACCGAAGTTAGTAAAGTTACGAACGATACCGGTGTGGCGAGAACCTACAGGGTATTTAGTTGTAATATCAGTCCAAGGATCTTGTGTAAGTTGCTTTATACCTAGAGACATTTTACGGTCTTCACGGTCTAGAGTAAGGATTACAGCTTCTACTTCATCACCTACTTTTACGAAGTCCTGAGCAGAACGCAGGTGCGTAGACCAAGACATTTCGCTTACGTGGATAAGACCTTCTACACCTTCAGCAACTTCGATAAACGCACCGTAGTCTGCAATAACAACTACTTTACCTTTAACTTTATCACCTACTGCAAGGTTTGCGTCAAGCGCATCCCATGGGTGAGCGTGAAGTTGTTTAAGACCAAGCTGGATACGTGTTTTCTCGTCATCAAAGTCAAGAATAACCACGTTAAGTTTCTGGTCAAGTTCAAGAACTTCGCTTGGGTGGTTAATACGGCTCCAAGAAAGGTCAGTGATGTGGATAAGACCGTCAACGCCACCAAGGTCGATGAATACACCGTAAGAAGTAATGTTTTTAACAACACCTTCAAGTACCTGGCCTTTTTCAAGCTGACCGATGATCTCTTTCTTCTGAACTTCGATATCAGCTTCGATAAGCGCTTTGTGAGATACCACAACGTTTTTGAATTCGTGGTTGATTTTAACAACTTTGAATTCCATAGTTTTGTTAACATACTGATCGTAATCCCTGATAGGTTTTACGTCTATCTGAGAACCTGGTAGGAATGCTTCGATGCCGAATACGTCTACGATCATACCACCTTTAGTTCTGCACTTAACGAAACCGTTAACGATTTCACCTGTTTCATTAGCATTGATAACCCTGTCCCAAGCCTTGATAGTACGTGCTTTCTTGTGAGAAAGTACAAGCTGGCCTGATTTGTCTTCGCGTACGTCGATAAGTACTTCTACTTTATCGCCTACTTTAAGACCTGGGTTGTAACGGAATTCGTTAAGAGAAATAACACCTTCCGATTTTGCGTTGATGTCAACAATAGCATCCCTGTCAGTGATTCTTACTACAGTACCTTCAACAACTTCGTCACTGTCAGTTGAGATGAATGTTTTCTCAACAAGGTTTTCGAATTCCCTTAGGTTTTGTTCATCTACAGCATCAATACCTTCTTCGAAGTTATGCCAGTTAAACTCTTGTAGGAACTCTTCTTTTGTTTTTGTTTGTTCAGACATGTCTGATCCTTAAAAATTTGTATCCTGCTATTTTGTGGGTTATTTATGTATAAGCAAATCAGCAGAAGCGTTTTACATTTAAATAAAATTTTTCATTCCTTTCCTCAACCCATTATACTGAAAAAGGTGCGCAAAGGTACAACTATTTTAATGATTTCCAAACATTTATTACAACATTTACAATCCGAAAGACTCACATACACCCTAATGCGCCAAAAAACGTAAACCCATAAGAATCAAACCCTTTACCAACTACACATAAAACTGGCGTAAAACAAACGTATTAAGTAACTTTGTACCATACATACTAATGCTATGAAAGACTTATTTGGCAAAGCAATACTGGATTACCAAACAGGAAACAGCCCGGAAGATTTAATTACTGAAACTTCTATTACAGAAGAAGACGAAATGAGCGTAGCGTATTTGTTTAGATCCTACAAAGAAATGCCGGCCCTGGAAAAAAAAGCGATGCAACTAGCCAAAGGAAAAGTACTGGATGTGGGCTGCGGTGCCGGAAGCCACAGCCTTTACCTTCAAAACGAAAGAAAGCTGGAAGTTACGGCAATAGATATTTCCGAAGGCGCTATAGAAGCCTGTACACTAAGGGGCATAAAAAATGCCCTTTGCTGCAATGTACTGGAATTTAACAGTGAAAAGTTTGATACTATAATAATGCTTATGAATGGCATAGGCATTACAGGCAAGCTAATTAACATCAGTACATATTTTCAAAAACTAAAGTCGCTGCTTAACCCGGGAGGTCAGATATTATTAGATTCCTCAGATATTATTTATATGTTTGACGAAGACGAAGACGGCGGTAAGTGGATTCCTGCGGGAGATTATTATGGTGAAGTTGTATTTACACTGCATTACAAGGGAGAAACCGAAATACCTTTTAACTGGCTTTATGTAGACTATAACACCCTACAAAACGCTGCACATGCTAACGGGCTGAATTGTGAATTAGTGGCTGAAGGTGACCATTACGATTACCTCGCCCGGCTTAGCCTAATGGATTAAATAAAAAAACGACCGCAATTGCGGTCGTCTCCATATATATTATACAATAATTATTGCATATACTTCATCATAAGCTCTTGCATTTTACCCATCATCTCCTGAGTATCTGCCATATTCTGCTCTGCAAGTTTCACATTCTTGTCTGTAAATTTCTTGCCTAGCGGAGACTCATAGAATTTAATAATCTGCTTGATTTCGTCAGCTGTAAATTCTTTTAGGTAAAATTGTTCCTGCTTGTCTTGGAATGGCTTCATAAGCGCATCAAAATCTTTAAGGAACGCTTCTTTTTTATCTGCAGGAATCATACCACTTACCTGCTTTTTAGCCATGTCCATCTGGGCGCTGGCTCCGGTAAGCTGGATTAGTTTTTTTACATCTGCTTTTGCATCCTGAGCAGAAACAAAGTTAGCAGCACATACAAATGCTACTACAAATAATATTTTTTTCATAATGTTGGTGTTTATAAACCTTTGCTAAGGTAACTTTTTTTTACGGAATATTTAGGTATTTGTGTGTTTGTAATGACACCCTCCACTTAGGGTTATTCATTACATAATCCACTATTAGGGGGGTCATTTCATCCCTCTTGCTCCATTCGGGCTGAAGAAACAAAATGGCGTTTTCATTTACTTTTAAAGCCTGTTCCTCCGCAAAAATGAAATCATGCCTGTTGTGTATAATCACCTTTAGCTCATGGGCATTATCATATACGGTATCTGTAGGAAGTTTTGTTTTCTTAGGCGACAGGCAAATCCAGTCCCACTGCCCGCTAAGCGGATACGCACCAGAAGTTTCTATATGCACCTTAAGGCCGGCTGCTTTAAGCGCGTACGTAAGCGGATCCATGTTCCACGTAAGCGGCTCTCCGCCCGTAACCACTATAGTTTTAGCATTTGCCGTCGCATTGGCCACAATACTCTCTACGCTCGTAGGCGGGTGAAGGTCGGCATTCCAGCTTTCCTTAACATCGCACCAGTGGCATCCTACGTCACACCCTCCTACCCTTACAAAATACGCGGCAGTACCGGTATGAAAACCTTCACCCTGTATGGTATAAAATTCCTCCATAAGCGGAAGCATTTCCCCTTTTTCCACCGCCAGCTGCAATTCCTTCTTTAGCATTGTATGTAAATAAATTAAGCGTGCAAAGATAGGCAATAATTTAACGCCAAATGTTAAAACAAAAAAAGCCCCGCAATGCAGGGCTTTAGTAGTTATTAAAAACTATTATTTAAGTTTTGCAAGTTCTGCTTTTACATAAGCATCAGCAGGATCAAGAGCAAGTGCTTTTGTAAAATAGTCTTTTGCCTTAGCCTTATCAGTAACTGCATAGTAAGCACCAGCATTAGAATAAGCTTCTACAAGGTTTTTCTTTTGCTTTGTGGTTTCTTCAGCACCTTTACCGGTTACAATTTCTATATACTTATCGTAAGCCTTAGACATTTCGATATAAGACTCATTAGTCTGTATATATCTGTTTACCCTAGCCTTGTACAAGAAAGCATCTTGCGCGGCAGGCGAAAGCTCAATTACTTTGTTCAGTGCTACATCAGCCTTTTTAAGCTGCTCAACACTCTGCTTTTGGGCTTCAGCCGATTTACCTACATAATCGTAGTATGTAGCATAAGCCTGGTAGAAATTATCTGTAAGTGCATTTTTGCTATCCGGGTTAGATGCAGCTACTTCGTACACAGCGGCAGCAGAACCGAACAGTTTTTGATCAAACAATTTTTTACCAATATCACTCAAGTCAGCAGTAATAGTAATATCTTTTTCTGCCGCTTTCTTAAGATCGGCAATACCACTGTCAAATGATGCCTGGTCTTTTACAGTAGCCTTACCTTTATCATCTGTAGCCACGGCAAGAGCCAGTTTGGCAAGACCTGAATAAAGGTAATCACGTGCTATAACCCTTTTTGGCTCTGCTTTAGCAAAGAATTGGTTGATAGCATCTAAACTTCCCTGGTAGTTACCGTTTTCATAAGCAGCATAAGCAAGATAGCGGTAAATACGCGCATTTACCTTATCCATTTTCTGCATGGTCTGTGCTTCTGCTTCAAGACCTTTATAGTCGCCTGTAAGCAAAAGGAAGTCAGCATAACGCATCCTTGAGTCAAGAGAAAAGTCAGTCAACTGCATGTATTTCCTGTAGTAATCAAGCGCTTTAGCATTGTACTCTGCTCTTTTCGCTTTTTCAGCACGACCCCACTTGTAGTAGGTTTCGGCAAGTTCACGATATACCGGTCCGTAGTTAGCATTTTTTGCAACAATACCCTCAAAGAACTTAACAGCCTCAGGGAACGCTGCGCCGGTGTTTTTAGTAATAACACCAAGCTGAAGTTGCGCCCTAAGCATAGAAGGATCTAAATCAGAAGCGGTACGGTAATTTTTGTATGCATTGTTCTGGTCTCTGTCCCTGTAATATGCCTCACCTAAACTGAGGAACGCAAGTGCATTTTTAGGGTCTTTAGCTACCGCTTTGTTAAGCACCTCAATAGCTTTCTTATAGTTTGGTTTTTCTGAATAAATATACGCCTGACCTATGTAAATAAGCTGCTCTACATCTTTCTTTTTAAGATCTTTTTCAACTGCATCAAACTTAGCCTGAGCACCACTTGCATTATCATTGTCAAGATCCAGATGACCTAAACCTATTTGGTTATATGCCGCGTTGTTCTTTGCAGCTACACCTTTATTAAAATAAATGGCGGCAGAATCCTGCTCTGATTGCTTAAGATAAAGTTCTCCCAACAGGAAGTAGTTTTTACCTTCATCAGGGGTAGAAGCAATTAACGATTTTAGCGTCGTTTTTGCTTTGTGGTATTGTTCGGCATCGATAGCTTTTTTGGCATCTGTAGCATCCTGTGCATTTGCCACACCAAAAGCAAGCAACGACAAACCGATGAATTTAAAGTCTTTCATGTTAGTCATTTTAGTTTCTTCTTTTTTATTAAACAAGGTTATTTGTTTACAATTTCAATTTCGCGGGGAGGACGCTGTACCGGCAACAAGCCCGACTTCAATATTAATCGCTGCCCCGCCTCGCTTGTTATATAATTTGCAAAACCCGTGCCTAAACCGTTTTTACCTTCATAATTTAAAACATACAGCGTACGGGTAAGCGGGTAATTGCCTTCTGACAGCACTGATTGCGATGGCTTAAAATAATCTTTTGTCTGCGTTCCTTTAAGCTTTTTACTTACGCTAAGTACTTTTACATCCTTAACTAAAGCCTCCATTTCTACAGGTGGTTGCAGTATCCAGTTTACCCCCACAACGCCTACAGCGCCGGGATTAGCCTTTACAAAATTAAAAACTTCAGCTGTATTTTTTACAGAGTAAACGTTTTTTGGGGTTTTATTAGCACTTTTCGCACGCTTCATTAACAACTGAGCAATGCCAGACCTACTACTATCAAAAACAAGCTGTTTTATAGTAGACGCATCTTCACCACGTAATACTTTATAAATATCTTCCTGGTTAACAAGCGTATCGTTTGAAGTTTTAGATGCTACAAGTGCAAGGCCATCTTTAGCAAAAGCAACAGTATGTGGCTCTATACCTAATTTTTTAAAATGAGCTGCTTCATCGGTTGTAAGCTCACGAGTAAGAATGGCAATTCTTGCCGAATCATTTAAAAGCGCCTGTACAATATCGGCTTCATTACGGTTTACCTGCGTTATGTGCGCCTTAGGATATAAGCCCTGAAAAACAGCCAAAGCATCTTCTACTACAGGCTGTATAGAATAATCTACCTGTATAGTAGTATTACCAGAAGTCATCGTTTCCTCTGTACTTTCACCTAAAGTGTTTTTACACGAATAAATTGCAAATGCAGCAGTTAATGTTAAAGATAAAAGTAAGACAATCTTCTTTTTTTTCATTTGAAAAACGTTTAAAATAATGTGATTGTTAATGGAAATAAATTTCGGCACATACTTTTTTAATTTTCTTTATCTGAAGCAACAAAAAATTAAAAACATGACCGCATTCATTAAAATCTCATTTAAAATTAATTGTTGTCGTCTTTAAATTGCTGAACTACCCTTACCCCGCGTATAATACCATATACAATAAGGATAATCCCCATAATCATTCGCCTGTCCTGGCTTAGCGGGATAGGCAGGCTCTTGTAGAAGATGAGCATGAAGCCTAAAATCACATACGCCAAGAAAAAGATTGCGCCTAAAACAAACAGAAATCGCCTGTGGGGCGATTTCTGTCTAGGGTAGCGCTGTCTGTAAGAAGCCATCGCTGTATCTTAAATTAAGATTTAACATTGATTGTGATAGGAAGGTTGTAAGAAGCTCTTACTTCCTTACCGTTCTGGATACCCGGCTTCCACTTGGTCTTAACTGACTTTAATACGCGTTCAGCTTCTTTACCAAGACCATAACCCGGATCTCTAAGAATTTTTATACCGGTAAGAGAACCATCTTTTTCTACAACGAACTGCACAATAATCCTTGCAGTCATGTCCTGGTCTACCTCAGGAATCCTGAAGTTGTTAGTAACATACTTAAGGAATGCAGCTATACCACCCGGGAACTCAGGCTGAACCTGAAGACCTGCTGAGTTGTAAATACCTGTATCCTCTGCTTCTACAACTTCCTGACCTTTTTTAAGATCACCTGAATCAGTATTGATGTTAATATCACCATCCGGGCTTGCAGCTGCATCTTTGCTACTTGGGGTAGCCTCCTCAAACTGCTTAATGTTAGGCGGATCTTTAGGCACCTCTTCCTGCTTTGCAGCTTCAAGAGGTTTAAATTGCACCTCTTCTACAAGCGACTTAGGAGCTTGTTTAACCATAACCTGTGGTGGTGGTGGTGGCAATTCCTCCTTAGGAGTTTCTGGCACCTCCGGTATTTCAGCAACTTCTACTTTAGTAATTTGCTCTTCTTCATTACTTGCTGTCGCTTCCTTTATAGAACTATAAATAATTGGAGCCGCTACAGCAGTAGCAAAAAAGATAGAACCAAGTATAAGTGCTACAGTAGTTACTTTAGGGTTTTCTGCCCTCAGTGTATAAGCACCGTACTTTTTATTACGGCCCTCAAACACCATGTCAATCCACTGTTGTCCAAATATATTTAGCTTTGACATATCTTGTTATTTTTTGTTTTTTAGGCCGGATTTAGTACAAACCCGTTTTCTTTAACAAATCAATTTCCGCAGGAGTAATATCACCTATGGCATAAAGCTGAACTTTATTAATTGCCATTTCATCCAGTATATCAACCAGGTTTTTATAGCTGGCTGCATCACTCGCTTTAATGTTTACAATAAGGCCTTCATCCGGTTTCTTAGCATATTGCTTAGCAAACGCGGTGTTTTTAAGAATTTCTTTCCTTATACCGTTTTTACCGAAACTAGCTTCAGTAGGAGGCATCTTAGGAGACTCAAACTTACCCATGTACCATAGAAGCTTATTGTCTTTTCCTATAAGAATCGTCATCATACGTTCTTCAGGAATTTTGGTAACATCTGTGGGGTCTGGTTTCTCACTCTTATCCGGCATTGCCAGAGGCATCGATTGCGGCTTAGACAGTGTGGTAGTAAGCATAAAGAACGTAATCAACAGGAACGCAAGGTCCACCATCGCAGTAAGGTCAACCCCTGGGTTGCTCTTCTTACTTCTTACCTTTTTGCCTTTACCACCGTCTCCGCCGGTATTTAATTCTGCCATTCTATATTGTTATTTAATATAAATTAAAAATCTTTACCGCGTAAACCTGTCACCAGATAGAACTTGTTCTTTTTCTGTTTTTGCAGGATATCTATGATTCGCTTTACAGTGGTATACTCTTCTTTAGCATCACCTTTAATAGCAATAGAAAGCTCAGCTTTTTTCTTGAACTCTTCAGTGTCAATTTTACCTTCTGTAAGCTCTTGGTCATAGCGCGCCTTGTTAGCCTCACGCGCTTTTAAAATCCAGTTAGAAAGCTGGTCGTTTATACTGTCGTAAGGTATACCTTCCTGCACACCTTCTTTGGTCCTTTCTCCCGGAGGAAGCTTTAACCAACCCTGGATTTTGTTAAGCGGCATACCAAAACCATCGATGCGCTCAAAATCAGCAAGATCCTTATCTGTAACAGGAAGACCTTTTTCATCTGCCACACGCTTAAAGGTTTCTTTCCTTATTTCGCGCGGCAAAGTAAGGAACACCTGCTTGTCACCTACTGTAATTACAGCCACGCCATCTTCAGGCAGCTTGTCTTGTACAGTAGAAGCAGGAGCATCAACAGGCTTTGGCTCGGGCTGTTTCGCTGTAGCCGTCATTACAAAGAATGACAGCAGCAGGAATGCCACGTCGCACATCGCGGTCATGTCGATCCTCGTACTTTTTCTTGATATTTTTACTTTAGCCATTGTTACTTTTTACTCTTAGAAAACATAAGCAACATTAAAGTTAGCCAATATTTTCTGTTTAATGAATTACTTTAACTCTACAAATTAAGCGTTGGCACGAGCCCTAAACCTTCTGTAAGTTTGAGTGATGGCAAAACCAGCCTCATCAATAGAGTAAGTAAGTTTGTCAATCTTAGTAGTAAAGATGTTGTAAGCAATGATTGAGATAGTAGATGTACCGATACCAGTAGCAGTGTTAATAAGTGCTTCAGAGATACCTACCGCCAGCTGAGCTGAATCCGGAGTAGAACCCGCACCCATTGCAGAGAACGCCTTAATCATACCTGATACTGTACCTAGTAGACCCATAAGTGTACCGATAGATACAAGAGTAGACAGGATTACAAGGTTTTTCTCAAGCATTGGCATTTCAAGTGAAGTAGCCTCTTCAATTTCCTGCTGAATAGCAGCTTCTGCCCTTTCGCTGTCAAAACCTTCACGTTTTACTTCTTCGTATTTAAGAAGACCGGCTTTTACTACGTTAGCTACAGTACCTTGTTGCTTGTCGCACTCAGCCATAGCTTCAGTAATGTTACCTGATTTAATTTGGCCTTGTACTTTAGCCACAAAAGCCTGAACGTTACCTTTACCGGCAGCTTTAGTAATTACAATAAACCTTTCAATTGAGAAAACAAATGCGTTTAATAGTAGTCCAAGTAGTACTGCTACGATTGGTCCACCTTTATAAACGGTACCTAAGAAGCCTTTAGGGTGGCCTTCTGGCGTTCCGCCTTCGAAGTTATCACCGTTACCCATGATAAATTGCCATACGATGTAACCAATTAGGATACATACAAAAATTGCCAGGCCTGAGAAAATGTTTGACCCCTTAGAACTTCCTTGTTTTTCAACTTTCTGAACAGATGCGTTTGCCATTTTTTTAAAAATTTAGTTTTCTGATTTTTTAATAATAGTTCTTATTAGTTAAAAGTTACTTTACATAGATTGGCAAATTTATACGATTAGGTGGTAAAAAAAAACAAATTCATTTTTTTATTCTGTTGTTAACAATAATTTATACTGATAACCCGACACCAACTAACTGCATTTATTACGAATTTTATTATACAAAATAAATTTTTGACAATTTAAAACTATTATCCGTTAATGAATTTTTTAAATTAATATGTATTGCATATAAATAACACAAATGTTTCGTATTTATTGTGACACTAATTCGATTTAGTTTATTGTTGATAAATATACCGAAATCAATGTAGCAAAACACCTACAAAATCTATTTAGACGATGTATTTTCTTACGTAATTAATTTTAAAACGTTTTAGATTACACCCTGGTTCTACTTTTATGGTACATTTTACCATTATAAAAACTGAACCACATATAATAAAAAAAGCCCGGCTACTGCACGGGCTCATAATCGGTAACTTTAAAATCAGCCGAGGCAAGATTTACAAAGTGATAATGTACGGCATCATTCTTATCAAAAGCGCCATTTTTATTAATGTCTTCCAAGGTGCGGAAATAAACTCTGCTTTGCGCATCTATTACATTCCAGTCCAGTAATTCCTGCATATCGCCGGAAAGTTTTTTAAATCCCGTGCCGTTTATATTGCTTATGTAAAACGCTTTAATATCGTTTGCATCTACTTTTCCATCCTGATTAGTATCGTTATCTACCAGCGTGTATAATAGTAACTGCTTTTTGGTGCGTTGCGCCGTAGTATTAAGGTAAGTAACGGTTTGTATTTGTATCTTTTCCGTTGTAAGTGGGCGCAATGCGGTTGAATCTACATGCTGAAACTTAAGGTTTTCAAAGTATCCGGTAATTTCGTAACGATTGTAGTTAGATATGGCATAGCTTACAGAACTGTTTGTGCGGCTACTGCCGTATTCCCTGCTGGAATCGTCATATATCCTAATGTCGCCTACGGGGTGTATAAGGTACTGTGTACCATCCATCAGCACCGGCAAATCAGCTACTTTTATTTGTGTGGAATCTATACGCTTTGGCGCCTCTGTTTTCTTTGCAGCAGTAGTGTATCTAACCTTAGGCTTCTGAACGTTGTCTTTGCAACCGGCCAATGCAACCAGGCCGAAAAGCGCTATCATTATACTTTTTTTCATAACTAAAAAGGATATAACCAAATATAGCAAAAAACACGCTTATATTTTAGCGGCCAGCTTTATACTAAATACACGACTGGTAAGATAATTAGGTATACCGTATTGTTGTTTTGTATACACATCTCTTACCCAGGTATTTGTAATTGCATTTTGGTTATTAAACATATTAAATATTTCCAGTCCCAGCGAAAGCTCCTTCATTTTAGCCATCCATCCTCCCTTAGGGCGAATTTTTGCATCGGCAAAAACATACGAAAAACCTACATCGGCGCGCCTGTAATCGTTTAGCCTGCTCTGGTACTTATAAACATCGGCGTACGATGGCGAACCTCCGGGAAGGCCGGTGTTGTACATCATGTTAAGGTACACGCGAAGGTTTGGCATATTAGGCACATAATCCTGGAACAGCACCGCAAATTTAAGACGCTGGTCTGTAGGCCTTGCTATATAACCTTTGTTGTTATAGTTCTCTTCCGTTTTCATGTACCCGAAGGTAACCCATGACTCTGTACCCGGCACAATTTCTCCGTTAAGCCTCATATCTAGCCCGTAAGCATAAGCCACAGCGTTGTTATCTGCCCGGTAGCGTATACGTACATTTTCCAGTGTATAGGTGTTAATATTGTCCATAGACTTATAATACGCTTCGGCTACAAACTTGTACGGGCGGTTTTTCATCATAAAACTGTAGTCACTGCCCAGCACAACATGATAAGAGTTTTGCGCTTTTACGTTTGGCCTCACCATACCCAGGGAATCTCTTAGCTCACGGTAAAAAGGAGGCTGGCTGTAGCGCCCCCCCGACAGGCGAAACACTACATCGGTATTTTCCCATCCCGGCCTTAGCGCAAGCTGTGCCCTTGGGCTTACTACCACCTGGCTTTTGCCCGGCTCGCTGGCGCCATTAACCTGCCACTGATGCACACGCAGACCGGCGTTAAACAAGAGCCTTGCTTTGCCCAAATCAAACCTGCGGCTAAACTGCCCATAACCCGAAAGACGATTGATTACAACAAAATTTGTAGCGCGCACGCTTTGGTAAGGAACCAGCGGACCTGTATATGGAGTGTAAGGCTGGTCGTTTGGTACATAATCTATCACAGGCGGACGAATAGAAAAACCTGCAGAGTCTATAACTTCCCACTCCACAAGCCTATCCCTAAAATCCTCGCGCGTGTATTTTGCACCCCACTCTATGTGGCCCTTCTTAATGTTGTGGTAGCCTTTTACCTCGGCGTTAGCTATCAGGGCATCAAGATCATTACGCCCATGATTCAGCTGCGAGCCTACCGCACGGGCAAACTGTATATCTCCAAATGTTTCACTGCCTATATTAGTGTCTACGTCGCCTAACGCATATTGTGCCAGGATATCAAAATGCTCTTGTTCCTGTGTATGATATAGTGAGCCAATGAATTTTAACCTGAAATTATCTGAAACCAGATAGTCGGCAGTAGTGGCACCAAAATAAGTCCGGTACCGGTCTTTTTCCTGCCCCTGGTAAAATATCTGTAAAGCAATAGGATCTGAAATGGTACCAAAATTGGTTTGCCTGTACAGCGGCTGATAATCGTAATTATTCTGAGAAATGTTTCCCAAAAAATTAAATGAAAGCCTGCTGTTTGCCTGATAGGTGACTGACGTTTGCAGGTCAACAAAAATAGGTTTATAGTTGGTTTCGGTTTGCTGGCTGTTTACCAGAAGGCTGTTGTTACGGTAACGCCCGCCTATGATACCCGACCATTTTTTATTCTTAGAAACATTTTCCAAGGTAAGACTTCCGCCGAGGAAGCTGGCATCAAAAGCAGCACCGAATGCCTGTGGTTTACGGTATTTTATATCGAGTACCGAAGACATTTTATCACCAAAGCGCGACTGGAAACCGCCGGCATAAAAGTCTACATTCTTAACCATGTTGGTGTTGGTAAAACTCAACCCCTCCTGCTGACCGGAACGAACAAGGAATGGCCTGTAAATCTCTACATCATTTACATAAACAAGGTTCTCGTCATAGTTACCCCCACGTACCGAGTACTGCGTACTCATTTCGTTACTGGCATTAACGCCAAGGCTTAGCTTAAGTATGTTTTCTACGCCGGGATTAAGGCCCGGGATGTCTTTAATTACTTCGGGCGGTATTTGTATGGCTCCTTCTGCCCTACGCCTGCCTTCTTCATTATCCTTTACAATATCAACTCCTTTCAGCACGTATACTTTTTGCTTAAACGCGAAATCAAATTCTAACGATTCGCCATAGTGCATCTTTTTAACCTCTGCAAAAAGCAAATCAAAACTAACGTGCGAAAACCAAACTGTAACCTCCTGCATTAACGGAAGCTCCAGCTTATAAAAACCGGTACGGTCGCTGGTGGTTTGCACTTTTACACCTCCTGCTTCATAAAAAACAAGCACACCTTCCAGTGGCTGCTTATTTTCATCAAGGGTAAGTCCGTATATAAAAGGCTTCTTTTGCGCCATGGCGGCACAACAAAAAAAGAGCAGTAGTATAGTAGTGAGCTTATTTATTGTTCTCAACAGGGTTTGTATTTTGTGTTCGGAAAAAATATGTTTCAAAGGTAGCAGAATTTCCTACATTATCTGTCACCACAATTTTTAATTGGTTTTTGCCATCATCGGTAAGTCCGTCGCTAAAATTATACTTTAAAGACCGGTCTTTATAATCATAGTGCATTAGCACCCATTTGCCGTTTATAAACCCATCATAGGTAGCTATGCCCGAAAGGTCATCAGCAATGTGTACCCCTATGGTATCTGCCTTTACCTGCGCACCTTCTTTAAACGTAGGCCTGAAAATGGTAGGCGCCGTGGTATCTTTCATCAGCTTAAAGCTACCCAAAACCTTGATCTTTGCTATAAAGCGTCCGTTTTCATACCTTGTATTATTATAGCTAAAGCGCTTACCCCCTATGCCTGCTATAAACGTTTTAGCAGCTACCTCTTTTGTTACCCCGGCTGCATCAAACGATACTTCAACATAAGTGTGTACCGGCGTTGTAGGCCTGTGTAATCTAAGCACGGAATCTTTTACCTCAAAGTCCATGTAAAAATCATCATAGAACGCATTGGCAGGCACAAATACCGAAACGCCGTTTTTACTATAAATATTGTCGTTAGCGGCAATTACCCTGTAAGCGGTTACAAACTTAGGAGTACCCACCCTTGCAGGCTCAGCGCTATATTGTATTACCCCAGTAACGGTAGCTTTGTTGCCATGAAAATCGCTTACAACAATACTGTATTTTTTTGCTACGGTATCTTGCGGTGTAAGGCTTATTTGCCCATTACCCTGATTATGCTTTAGCAGCGACAGCGGAAATGCCCTTTTTATGTACAGCTTTTGAAATCGTTGTCCGGTGTTATAATAACGCTCGTAGTCAATATAATTATTTACGTACCGTGATTCGTCAAAAGCAAATGTATTAAACTCGCAACTAAAATACGGTGTGTTATTATAAAACAATTCGGTTTTGTAAATACCATTATTGGGTGTACTGCCGGTAGATTTGTCTGTAGCATTTACCCCGAAACCTATTACACCTTTAGCTTTAATAGTATCTGCCACAAAGATGCCATTTGCCTGCTGCTTTACATTTATAAGATAAGGCGACCGGGAACCATCGACCACTGCATCGTCGCTAAGCGGATAGAGCAACACGCTGTAAATGGTAGGGAGCTTGGTATCCTTCATTTTTTTATCGAGCCCAAAAGCCAGCGGATTTATAATCATCTCGGTCTTGGTATCTCTAATTTCGAAATGCAGGTGGGGCCCGCCCGAACCTCCGCTGTTGCCGGAAAGGGCAATTTCTTCGCCTTTTTCTATAACAATTTCTCCCGGCTTAGGAAAAAGCTCTATTTCAAACGACTTTTTCTCGTATTGCTTTTTGCGCACGTAAGCCTCAATTTTAGGGGCGTATTTAAGTAAATGCGCATATAATGTTGTATATCCGTTTGGATGGTCTATATAAATAGAAGTTCCGTAGCCATAGGCAGAAACTTTTATGCGCGATACATAGCCAGCAGCAGAAGCATATACGGCAAAACCGGTTTTTTGGTTGGTGCGGTAATCAAGCCCGGCGTGAAAGTGATTGGTGCGCAGCTCGCCAAAAGTCCCCGATGTATGTAACGGGATATCCATGGGCGGACGAAAATAATCCTGCGGATATTGTGTTTGCGCAGAAAGTGTTAGTGTACAAAACGTTAGTAAAGCTAAAAAAAATCTCATGGGGCTAAAATAAAAAAACAGCTACAAAAACATGCCTTAAATAACGTTAATGTTCCAACTTTACAACCGGGCTGATCCTACGCGGTTTTGAAAATTTCATTGTTTTTTGCGCGAAAGTGTTGTTTCTAATCAAAGTAATATTAACTTTGTAGTATATTGTAGTGAAACGCACCGATATGAGTGAATTATCCAAAATAGTTGAATCTCTGGAAAATAAGCTCGATTCGCTTCAGAAAAAAGTAGTGCACTTGCAAAAGGCAAATACAGAACTGGAGCATTCGGTAGCCCAAGCCATGCAGCGGTTAAAGCTGCAAACGGATGACATTGAAGCTTTAAAACAGCAAAATGAAACCCTGAGGCTGGCAAATTCATTACTGGGCAGTGACGAAAGCAAGAGGGAAACAAAACTCAAGATAAATTCATTGATCCGAGAGATTGATTACTGTATAGCCCAACTTTCAGACTAAAAGTCATGGACAATAAACTGAAAATTAAAATATCAATTGCTGACAGGGTATATCCGCTTACGGTAGACCCGGCACAGGAAGAGGGACTAAGAATAGCCTCGAAAAAAATTGATGCCATGATAAAACAGTTTGAAGAAAACTACGCAGTAAGGGATAAACAGGATGTGCTGGCCATGTGCGCGCTGCAATTTGCAGCAATGGCCGAACAAACCGTTATAGACCGCTCTTCGGAAATAGACGATGCCGTAAACAGGCTTCGGTTACTGGATGATAAACTGGGTAATATCCTTTAAATAATAAAGTACGTTCTTTACATACATACAATACTGCCTACATTAGTACATATTTGATAAACTCAACGCCAATTCTTTAAAATGGGTAAATCGTCGCTACTATAGCATGCTGCCTTTGTCGCAGATCCTTGAACAGCGGGTTAGCCCAAAACTTGTCTTTTCGAGTTTATACAATACCCCTGATGTAGGCTTTTTTTATATACATACACAAAAACCAACATATGGAGATACTATTTATAATAATAGGTGCAGCAGCGGGGCTGCTGGGAGGACTTGCACTGGGAAGGATACGTGAAAAGAAAAGCGCTACCGGAATTTTGGCCGAAGCCAAAAAAGAAGCTGCAATCCTTATAAAAGAAGCAACTAACGAGGGCGAAACCCTAAAGAAAGACAAATTACTGCAGGCTAAAGAAAAATTCCTGGAGCTTAAAGCAGAACACGAACAGGTAATCCTGGCTAAAGACAAAAAAATTGCCGAGGCTGAAAAACGCACACGCGACAAAGAATCGCAGGTATCTAACGAGCTTGCAAAAAATAAAAAACTAAGCGACGAGCTGGAGCACAAAGTTGCAGACTATAACAACCGCCTAGAGCATATAGAGAAAAAGCAACAGGAAGTAGACAGGCTGCACAAAAGCCAGGTAGAGCAGCTTGAAGTAATTTCGGGGCTATCGGCCGAGGAAGCTAAGAACCAACTTGTGGAAAGCCTTAAGGCGGAAGCTAAGAGCAGCGCCATGAGCCACATTCAGGATACTATTGAAGAAGCGAAGCTTACTGCACAGCAGGAGGCTAAGAAGATCATCATTAACACCATTCAGCGTGTAGGTACTGAGGAAGCGGTAGAAAACTGTGTATCTGTATTTAACATAGAATCCGATGATGTTAAAGGACGAATCATAGGCCGTGAAGGGCGTAACATACGTGCTCTTGAGGCTGCTACAGGTGTAGAAATTATTGTAGACGACACACCTGAAGCGATTATACTTTCTTGTTTCGACCCTGTAAGGAGGGAAGTTGCACGACTTTCGCTACACAAACTGGTTACTGACGGACGTATACACCCTGCACGTATCGAAGAAGTTGTAGCTAAAACTGCAAAACAAATTGAAGAAGAAATTATAGAGGTAGGTAAGCGCACGGTTATAGACCTTGGTATACACGGGCTTCACCCGGAACTTATTAAGATTGTGGGCCGTATGAAATACCGCTCATCTTACGGGCAAAACCTGTTGCAGCACAGCCGCGAGGTAGCTAAACTGTGTGGCCTTATGGCCGCGGAACTTGGCCTTAACGTAAAACTTGCCAAGCGTGCCGGATTACTACACGATATAGGTAAGGTGCCAGATGCAGAGAGCGATCTTCCGCACGCGCTACTGGGTATGCAGTGGGCTGAAAAATACGGTGAAAAAGAAGAGGTATGTAACGCTATTGGTGCACACCACGACGAAATAGAGATGAAATCTATGCTATCGCCTATTGTACAGGTTTGTGACGCGATTAGCGGTGCAAGGCCGGGCGCACGCAGGCAGGTTCTGGATTCGTACATTCAGCGTCTTAAAGACCTTGAAGATATTGCTTACGGTTTCCAGGGCGTTAAGAGTGCTTATGCCATACAGGCAGGACGTGAACTACGTGTAATCGTTGAAAGCGAAAAAGTAACCGACGATATGGCTGCTAACCTATCGTTTGAAATATCACATAAAATACAAACCGAAATGACCTATCCGGGGCAGGTAAAAATTACCGTTATCCGCGAAACAAGGGCAGTTAACATTGCTAAGTAATCAGTTATATGATTATTTGTTAATTCGGTTATTCGATATTAAAGGCTGCGATTTGCAGCCTTTTTTTATTGCTTTACATTTCCACAATTTATACCTTCTCTAATAAAGGAATAGTTTGCATAGCGAATCATTTTGTACACCACTATTCGTAGGCGGTCATTATCCCGCAAAGATGCTAAAGCGAGAGGTTTACTCCTATGAGAGCCCATCATATCTTGCTGACCTGAGTCTTTGCTAAATTATAGATACAAAAAAAGCCCTCTTAGGGGCTTTTTATATGTAGAACATTATGCACATTAGGTTTTAAGCTTCTTCTTCTTAGCTGCAGGGAAAAGCACGTTATTTAAAATAAGGCGATAACCCGGAGAGTTAGGGTGCAAATCCAGCACTGTTGGCGCATCCCCTACCCTATGTTGATAGTCTTCAGGATCGTGACCACCAAAAAATGTAAACATGCCCTTGCCTTTTGTGCCATGTATATATCGTGCCTCGCCATTTAGCTTGCATTCTCCCATCACAAGAATGTTAGACTTTACAAGATTACCGGCAAAAGCAGTAGTCTGCCCCATAAAACCTTTTACCAGCTGGGTATGGTTTTGGCACAGCATAGACGGAATAGGATCCCATTTGGCAGAGTATTCCATCAAAGTAAAATAATCCACATCGGGTAATATGTTTCGCTTATTTGTGGTATCAATATCCGAAAACTCGTATACCAACGGATTTCGTTCCAGTGTAAAATCTTTAAATGCTAATGTGGCTCCGTAATCTATACGCGACTGGTAGTTTGCCTCGCTGGGATCGCCATCAAACATGGGCTCGCAAATATCTACTCCTTCTGCCGAAAGGGCAATATCAAAACTATCTGTTGCAGAACACATGGCAAACATAAAGCCTCCACCAATTACAAAATCCCGGATTTTTTTGGCAACAGCAAGCTTTTCCTGAGAAACTTTAGAAAATCCAAGTTTGGCCGCCAGTTTTTCGGCATCCTGCTTTTGCTCAATGTACCACGGCGCATTTCTATACGCTCCGAAAAACTTACCATATTGCCCCGAGAAATCTTCGTGGTGCAAATGCAGCCAATCGTACAATAGTAAGCCATCCGAAAGCACCTCTTCGTCATATATAGGCGTAAATGGTATTTCTGCGTAGGTAAGAACCAGCGTTACGGCATCATCCCAAGGCTTTTTGCCCGGCGGAGTGTATACAGCGACTTTTGGAGCTTTTTCAAGCAGTACGTTTTCCATGTTTTGCGAAGGGCTGCTTATTTCATCTAAAATACCGTTAGCTGCACCATCAGAAAGTACTTCAAAACTAACGCCGCGTATTTGGCACTCCCTTCGTATTTCCTGTGCATCGGGTAGCAAAAAAGAACCTCCACGGTAATTAAGCAGCCAGTTGGCCTTATAATTTTTAGATAGCACCCAGTATGTAATACCGTAGGCCTTGAGGTGATTTTTTTGTGAGGTTTCGTCCATAGGTACCAGGATCATAGAAGCCCTTGCGCCAAATGACAATAACAATACCAATACAAAACTTATTTTTTTGAAATTCATTACAAACAACTTTAGCTCAAAGATAACGAATAATGCACCAAAAATAGTGCCGTAGAAAACACCGAAACCGGAACTATTCTAAACAGACTATTTTAAACACGTGCACATAATTATGAAAGTGGAAGTATCTGCGCCTCTATACACCTAGTTTAACCTGTCCGTTATGCAACAAATACAATTTTGCGCAGGCGCGGGCATCACTTAGCGCTTCGTGGTGGTTCAGCTGAATGTTATTTCGGTCGCAACAATACTGTAAATTTGCTTTAGGATAACCCTTAGCCCTATAAATTTTTACCGTGCACTCCCATCGGTTTGCTATTTCCAGTTCATCATAATAAAGACCATAGTACGCCATGGTTTTAGTAAGTACACTGCGGTCGAAACTTTCGTTATGCGCCACAATCTTTTTACCGAAAAGCCTTTTTTGTATCTCCGGGAATAAAGCATCAAATGTAGGTACCCTAAGAGTATCGGCAGGCTTTATACCATGAACCATGATATTACGGTACCAATACTCATTTTCGGGCGGCCGAATTAGTGTGTGGTATTCTTCTGTAATAATACCATTCTCTACCGTTACTATGCCTACCGCACAGGCACTGTGCCCAAATCCTGTAGCGGTTTCAAAATCAATTGCCGTAAACGTCATGCCTTAAAATATTAAAAGAGCCCGAAGGCTCTTTCAAAGGTAAATTATTTTATTGAACTTATAATGTCGTACTTGGTTATGATATGGTGCTTCCCGTTTGCCAGTTCTACTAACACTGCCTGGTTGTCTGAGAACAGCTTCGAAATATCTTCTATAGATGTCCCTTCTTTTACCACCGGATAAGGCTTGCCCATTACTTCGCGAATAGGTTTATCGGCAATGTCTTTGTCTTCCACATAACTCCTAAATAAATCCGTTTCGTCTACAGACCCCACAAAACCGGTAATGTCTACAACAGGAATCTGAGAAATCTTGTACTTGCGCAGTCGTTCTATAGCGTGGCTAACCAACTCTTCTGTACGCACAGTAACCAGCGGCTTATCAGAATGGTCTTTAATAAGATCTGCTGCGGTGGTAACCTCGTCTTCAAGGAAACCGCGCTCGCGCATCCACTCATCATTAAATATTTTTCCTACGTAGCGGCTACCGCTATCATGGAATAGAACCACCACAACATCTTCCGGCTTAAAGTGCTCTTTTAGTTGCAGTACGCCTTTCATGGCAGATCCGGCAGAGTTGCCCACAAAAATACCTTCTTCAAGAGCCAGTTTTCTTGTAAAAACAGCGGCATCCTTGTCGGTTACCTTTGTAAAGCCATCTATCAGGGAAAAATCTACGTTTTTAGGAAGGATATCTTCCCCGATACCCTCTGTAACATACGAGTAGATTTCGTTTTCGTCGAAAATACCGGTCTCGTGATATTTCTTAAATACAGATCCATAGGTATCAACACCCCAAATCTTCACATTAGGGTTTTGCTGTTTAAGGTATTTTGCCACTCCGGAAATCGTACCACCTGTACCTACACCTACCACGAAGTGCGTAACTTTTCCTTCGGTTTGTTCCCAAATTTCAGGACCGGTTTGCTCGTAGTGTGCAGCAGTATTACTTAAATTATCATATTGGTTTACATACCAGCTGTTAGGAATTTCTTCAGCAAGCCTCTTAGACACTGAATAATAAGAGCGTGGATCTGAAGGCTCTACATCGGTAGGACAAACAACCACACGCGCACCTACGGCACGCAGTATATCCATTTTTTCTTTACTCTGCTTATCGTTCATTACGCAAATAAGCTTGTAACCCTTTATGATGGCTCCTAAAGCTAATCCCATACCGGTATTACCCGAAGTTCCCTCTACAATGGTGCCACCAGGCTGAAGGCGTCCGTCTGCTTCGGCATCTTCAATCATTTTAATGGCCATACGGTCTTTAACCGAGTTACCCGGATTAAAGGTTTCTACTTTTGCCAAAACAAGAGCATCTATGCCCTGGGCAAGCTTATTTATTTTAACCAAAGGCGTATTGCCTATTGTTTCAAGAATATTCTTAGCGTATTTCATGATAAGTTATATAATGCTGCAAAGATACAGCTAATACTTAAATTTATAACAACCGGATTTATGAGAAGAAATTCCATATTACGCCAAAACGGATGGTAAAATCACGATACGGGTAATTAGGAGCAGAATAATAATCATATCCGGTAAAGGATGAATTAAAATGCTCTGCCTTAAGGAACAACTGAAATTCCTGAATCTTAGCATTCAGGAAAAAATCCAGTAAAGGAAAACCTCCCATCTTACGTTTTTCTTGTACGTAAAACTCCCCTATTAGCGGATTATAGTCGTTTCCATAGTACTTTGTAAAGTACTGAAAGGTTATACCTGTTTGTATCTGTAACGCCTTTTTAAACCACCGGTCTGTGTAATAAAAAGAGTTTCTTGTAACAAGTGCAGGTACATTGAGGATATTGTCTGACTGTTGTACGTTTTGATACAAAACAGTATTGTCCAATCCGAATCGGCCAAATGAAATATTGTTGTGCGCTTTTAACGATAGATAATTTATTGTTTTGCCATACTGGAACGGTTTTACATATAGTGTATCCATTTCGGCACTTGCCGTTGCAGTGTTTGCAAAATATAGGTGGTCGTTAAGTATTGTATACTGAAGAGAAGCGTCTAGCCACTTCGTTTTTCCTTCAAACTCAAAGCTATTTACTTTCTCGTTCTTAAAGTTGTTAGACCAGTTGTACGCCTTATAATCGCTTTGATACAATTGGTAATTAAGATCCGGAAGCTTATTCATCTTCTGGTAACGAAAAGAAATCGAGGTAGATTCGTTGTATTTATACGAAGCTTTAAGGTCTATGTTAGATAGCGACTGGTTTGTAATACTGTTTGAGATTGTAGCGGTACCGTACCATTTATATTTATGATACGTGTAACGTGCTCCATACGTGTCTATGCGGTCGTTAACCGCATTTGGCACGCGAACCGAAAAGTCATTAGCCAATATTACCGAACGATAATAGTAGTTATAGTTGTAATCTTCCAGGTAAAACTCTACACTACCTAACTTTTCGGTGGCATAGGCGGCTCCTAGGAGATTATACATGCGGTTGTAGCGCGTTTTATTATGAATAGATGTAGTGTATGCATCGCCAAACCTTTGGCTTAATGTGGGCTGGGTAAACTGAAAGAACTTGTTCTCGTAATTAAACTGGTGATGAATTACAACGCTGTTGGGATTACTTTTACTCAGCCTGAACGAATGGTCAAAAAAGTAGCGGTTACCCTTCAGTAATGATTTAGCATCTTTGAAATAAACATCGAGTCGTTCGCGCTGTGTATAAACGGCATCGCCGCTTTCAAAATTAGCCGTGCTTACTATACCGCCATTTTCCTCGTTAGAAAAGTCCTGCCCTGTAAAATGGAAACGTAACAGATAACGCCTGTTAGTAGTATTGTAGCTGCCCCCTATACGGAAATTACCGTTACTGGAAATAGCGTTTATATATTTACCTATGGATTTAAGCCCTTTGTAACCTGCGAAAAAATTTAAATTTTCAGATGTGTTAACCGTTACAAACGCATCTAGTATTTGTCCTTGCGACTGTGTAGACCTATACATAAGGTCTGTATACGGGGTGGCTACATTATAGTAATGTATATCTTCGGGCTGCATATATGCAAAATGCTTCGCCTTAAACCCAAATTCAGGAAACGGATTATAACCTACCAAACCGAAATCCAGCACATTATACGCCTGACCATCGTTAGCTAAAGGCAAAAGCCCAAAATTATCCTTTCGAAGATAATTAGATAAATACTCTCTTTTTATAGACAGGGTAGTGTCTACATAGGTTGTATCATTTTCTAATGAAATGATTTTATACATATCTATGGTAGCAATGGTATCAGCAGCACTCTTCCCTGCTTCGTCCCTTGAATCAGTTTTTCCGGATTTAGACACATCTCTTTTCAATGCCATCCCACCCTTTTTCCCTTGGGCGAAAGACAATGCTGTAATAAGTAATATGGAGATAAAAAATATTTTCTTTAGCATACAATTGTTTATGGACAATATAACGGCAAAGATACTTTTTTAATATCAATACAAAACTTTAAAATGAGTCAAAAAAAAAGCTGCCTCACAAAGAGGCAGCTTATATAGTAAATAACTAATATCTATTAGTTAGGGTTTAGCTCAACAGTTGCTGTTGCGCCAGAACCTGTGAAAAGTGTATTGTTAAATACAGCTCTGATGTATTTGTCAGATGGCCTGTACTCGCCACCAGCGGGACTTGCTCCACCATAGGTAGCTGTACCACGCACACTAACCGTGTTGTTACAGTTTACCCTAAGCCTTGCCGGGAAAGGATATTGGCCAAGGTAGTTGTTGTTTCCAGTGGCAGCAGCAACGTATTCTCCCCAAAGGTTATCTGTAGTCCAGGTATTCGGTACATTTTTAACAGGAGTAAGAACTACCTCGTACGGAGCACCACCAACATTAGTTGTCGCAGTGTAGCTATCTGCTACAGTACGCACACAACCACGCTGAATAGCTACAGCAGTAGTCATTTTATCCTCGTTATTGACGTCTGAATCCTCAACCGACAAAAGGTCATAAGATAAAATACGAGAACTAAAATCAGAAGGTAGCGCATCGTAGTAACCTTTAATCTTAATGGTAGCTGCAAACTGACCTGCAGGGATTACAAAAGAGGTAGTTTCAACAGTGTACATTGAAGGATCTGCTGTTGTAAACTCTTCATTAAGCTTTACTACATAGGCTCTGTCTTTATTTGATTTAACAGAAGAACCAACTGTAATATTGATTGTATTATCATACCCCTGTGGCATTTCTGCAGCAGTGTAGACATAAAATTCCTGTACCTTTTCATTGAACCCCACTAACGACTGCCCACCGGTAACGTCGTATACCACAGTGTCTGGTGAACAACTTGCAAACAATGCGGCAACAGAAAAAGCACCAATTAATTTAATAACATTATTTTTCATACCAACAATTTTTTAGTAATTAGGGTTTTGCTGACCACGTATTGAAGGGTTAGCCGTAATTTCAGTGTTAGGAATTGGTAATGTAAACTTATAGCTAGTAGCAGAAAGATCACACGCACTGTAAGGCTGGCAATCACGATAGTACCTATCTACAGACTTTCCTGTTACAGGGCCAAGACGCTTAATATCAAGGTAACGGTGGCCTGCAAAAGCAAGTTCCTTACGACGCTCATCCTGTATATCAGAAAGTGCATCTGTAATATCAGTGTAAGCTCTGTTAGCGTAAGAAGCCTGTGCAAAACGAGCTCTGCGTAAAGACCTCATAACATCCTGAACAGTAGTCTTGTTAACGTTACTGTTACTAACACCATTTAGCTGGCCAAGGTTAGCAAGCGCTTCCGCACGGATAAGATACATTTCTCCCATAGAGAACACCTTAATATCATTTAACAACGGGTCGTCCTGCGCTGAACTACCTGGGTACCTGTTAATAACAAGTATATCTGAATTAACATAATCGGCCTCGCCATCAGGATTGTCTGAAACGATAGATGAAGCATCGATTAGGTTTTCACCCGCAGCACGAATATCTGAAGGGGTTTCTTTAAATGCATCGTATAAAGACCTGCTTACTTCAAAGAACGGAGAACCAGATAATGAACTTCTTGCTGATGCCCAATATGACCCTATCTGGAAATCACCTAGTACACGAGCTAACCTGAATATTGATTCATTTGCAGAAGCATCTGTAACAATCTGGCTGTAAGCATCCGCTGTTTTTTGCAGAGCACTAGAATAGTTGCCAATTAACGACTGAGAAAGTGAAGCAGCCGTAGTGTAGTCTTTACGATATAAAGCCATCCTTGCTTTTAAGGCAGTGATAAAGTTAGGACTCACCCTGGTTACATCTGTAGTTCCCGCACCATCAGCAAAAAAAGTTGTTGCTTTTTCAAGATCTGAATCTATAAGCGTGTAAATTTCGCTGTTTTTAACCCTTGGAAGGAATGTGCTGTAATCGTTAAACTCAGGGAAGAAGTCAAGCTTCATAACCCCAAGTGCATCTGGGTTCGAAGGGTCTGTAGAGAACCATGACAGTAACTGGAAGTGACCAAATGCCCTTATTGCATAAAGCTGCGCCATTACATCATTTAGCCTCTGTAATTCACTTTGATATTCGCCCCATTTTACTGTATCTTCTTCTGTATAATCCGCATATTTAGCATCGATATTAGCTTTTACCCTATCCCTTTGAGCCATAAGACGGTTGGCAAAGTTAATCATGATGTAGTTTGACTGCCAAATTGAAGCAGCTGCATCACTACCGGATGTTAACTGAAACTGGTACTGTCCATCACCAAGACCCTGGCCACCGTTATTAACACCTATAGCTACCTCGTCTGTAAATATAGCAGTAAATTCAATGGTTTTTTCAGTGGAAATCAGTTCGTATACACCGTTAAGTCCACGCTCAAAGTCAACGATAGTATTGTATACTTCGTTAGCATTATTCTTTTCACCTGCCTGACGGATATTGTAAGCGTCCTCGCAAGAAGACAAGCCAACAGCACTAACTGAAGCTAAACCGTAAACAAATAATTTATTATATTTCATAGTAATTTTTTAATTAAAATTGAACCTCTAAACCAAAAGTAAAGATTTTCGGTGTAGGATACTGAGCAAAGTCACCAGCACGGTTACTTTCTGCGTCAAATCCTCTCCACTTACTCCAAGTAGCAAGGTTTTCGGCCTGACCGTAAACCCTTACAGTTGAGAAAGGTGTACCCTCAAGAAGTGTTTTCTTAAAGTTATAACCTACAGTTATATAACGTAACCTTACATAAGAAGCATCTACAAGGAACCTGTCTGAGAAGTTCCCTAAAGAAGCGTTTGTAGCGTAAAGAGCGGGAACATCGGTTACCCTGTTATCTGGGGTCCAGTAGTTAAGTAGATCTTGAGATTTGTTAAACAAGTCAAGATCTGTCGGATCCATAAGGCTAGAATAATCCTGGTCAAATCTGTAAGATTTAAGCACATATGTAAACATTGCAGTAGCAAATATACCTTTGTACTCTCCATCTAAACCAAAACCACCCTGATATTTAGGATAAAGGGACTTATTGGTCCATACCCTGTCACTTTGAAGTGGGTTTTCAGTTATAGTACCGTCTTTCTTGTAGAACAAAAGATTACCGTTTGCAGGGTTAACTCCGGCATAACGAGTTACATAATATTCATATAGAGGACCACCTTCGCGCAGACCATTTAATGACGAACCATCCCAGTTTGTACCTGTTACAGATGGCAGGTCAATAATTTTGTTTTTGTTGTAAGATCCGTTAAAGTTTACTGTTAAACGAGCGTCTTTTGTTGAGATTACATCGTAATCAAGTTTCAATTCAACACCCTTGTTACTCAAAGAACCGAAGTTAGCATAAATGCTGCTTGTACCGTTTACAGCACTGATTTGTACAGGCTGGAAAAGATCTGAAGTTACCTTTTTGTATACATCTATAGTACCGCGTAGTTTTTTATTAAATACTTCAAAATCTGTACCGATGTTTGTTTGCGTAACAATTTCCCAACGAAGGTCATCTTTAGGTAGTTGGGTTAGGTTGTAACCAATACCGTTATTGTAACCAGAACTTATACCGTACTGAGGCCTTGGAAGTGTACCAGCACCAAATACACCTGTAGAAAGTACATCCTGGTTACCTGTAGTACCGTAAGAAGCTCTTAGCTTAAGCATAGTAAATTTAGAACCTTCCATGAACTTTTCCCTGTCGATATTCCAACGACCAGAAATAGACCAGAAAGTACCCCAACGATAATCACCAGCAAACCTGTAAGAAGCATCTCTCCTTACTGTACCAGACAAACCATACTTACTGTCGTAATCATAATCCGCAGTAGCAAAGTAAGAGAACAGACCTGCTGTTGACTTACTAGCAGAAGCATCCGGAACATAGAAGTTATTAGATGATTGGTAAGGAATCCAACCGTTTGTAGCGCCATCTGCATAGAAAATCGGATCCAGACCATTTTGAGTATACCCAAATGACTTACCGTTAGCCCTAAGGTATTCAGTATAAATACCCGCGTCGATGCTGTGCTTTTCTGCAAAAGTCTTGCTGTAGCTTAAGCTTGTTGTTGTTGTCATTGCAACACTACGGCTAAATGATTCTGACATAGAACCACCAAATTCCTGGTTCTCATCAGTATTCCTGAAATAAAGCCCGTTAAAGCTATCAGGAGCCGTTCTGTTGTAACTATTGATTTGTGTATAGTCTATACCAAACTGTGTTGCGGCAACAAGGTCTGGAGTAATTTTGTAGCTAGCTTGCAGCTGACCAATACCTTTAACCTCCTCTGAGAAGTTTTTAAATCCGTTTAGCTTATCCTGAAGATACCAAGGAGTATACTCAAGGTTTGCTCCTTTTTCAAAAAGCCATTGAGACCCAGGATATCCCCTTGTAAGGTTATCAGTACCTGGATTCGCTACGTACTCAGGATAAAGATATGGAACCGCCTGAATAGCGCCCAAAACGTAGTTTTGGTTTACACCACCTGTACCAAGGCTCGAAACAAGGTTCGACCTTGAGAAGTTAGCAGTAAACACTGTTGAGTAATTAAACTTATCGTCGTTACTTTTACCTGAAAGGTTACTCCTAAAGTTAAACCTTTTTAGATCACTACCTTTTAGTATACCTTCAGTATCATTAAAACCAAGAGAGGTGTAAGAAGTAAGATTTTTACTACCTGCACTAAGGCTTAACTGATGGTTATGAGAAACACCTGTTCTGTAAAAATAGTCAGTCCATTTGTATGTACGATAGGCAGCAATTTCATCATCTGACTTACCAACACCGCGACCGCCTGAATCATAGGTTCTTTGAAGCGTAAGCAACTGCTGGCTGTTCATTAAGTGATACCTGTTACTCTGCATTTCAGAGAAACCTGTTTGACCAATATACTTAATATTTAAGCTTGAATCATAAGATGCTCTTTTTGTTTTTACAACAATAACACCATTTGCACCCCTGTTACCATAAATCGCTGTAGCACCAGCATCTTTAAGAACAGAAACCGACTCAATATCACCAGGGTTGATACTCCTGAAGTTATCTGAGTTTTGAGGCACACCATCTATAACGTAAAGCGGCTCAATGTTACCATTGATAGAGCCTGCACCCCTAAGTATTACAGTAGTGTTGTTTGAACCTGGCTGACCTGAACCAGAAGAAATACTAAGACCAGGAATCTGACCTTGTAACGTTTGAACAAATGACGCGTTAGGACGTCCTTCAATAGTCTTAGAAGTTACAACCGCAACAGCATTTGCTGATTTCGGTTTAGCCTGAGCCCTGTAACTATCCACAACAACGTCTGTCAGAGTAGTTACGGCAGCTTTCAACGTAACATTGATGGTATTTTGGCTACCTACAGGAATTATCTGCGTTTCGTAACCGGTATAAGAAAACTCCAGCTTATCACCGGCAGTAACTTCTATAGCATACCTACCATCCATATCAGCTTCAATACCCTTTTGCGCACCTACTACTTTAACGGTAGTTAACGGAAGTGCTCCGTTAGCATCAGAGATAACCCCCGTTACAGTACGCTTCTGAGCAAAGGAAAACTGAATAAAAAACGCCAAAAGAAGCGTAAAAATCCAAGTAAACTTTGACTTCATATTTAAATTAATTTGAGTTAGTTAAGCTGCAAATCTATTAATTTATTTTTATATAACAAACTTTTAACATTGCATATTCCTTGACTAAAAGCTCGTTTTTTTTTAATGTAAGCAATAATTCCACAACAGATTTGCATCTATCCACCCCATATTTGTATATTTTTAAAAAAAACATCAGCCCGAAGGGGCTGATGCTTTACATAATATAGGTAAGATGTGATTATTTAAACAAGGTTGCGTATTTGATGCAATTATTTTACTTATTTAACAATAAACTTTTGCACCTGTTGCTTTCCACCGCTTGTTAACTTAAGAAAATACACGCCAGAACTAAAGTTTTCTGTATTTATCTTTTCTAAAGTTCCGCTTGCTTTTCTAGCCAAAACCTGCCTGCCCTGAATATCGTATACCTTAATATAGGCATCTGAAGCAAATGCAGCACCAGAAAGCTGAACATTCACAAATCCGTTAGACGGGTTAGGCCATACCATTAAAGAGTTCTCAGCAACATCTTCTAACCCACCCGTGCTGTCTATACCAGTAACTATAAGCGTATAAGCCTGTTGATTATTTCTCAGTGTACCTTTATGGCTTACGGTAACGGTATACCAACCAGAAGCCTCTGCAACATCTACTTTTTCAAAATTATCTACATTGTTTTCTCCAACTGTAATGTATGAATTAGAAAACGAAGCATTAAGCTTCCACGGAAGAAATACGGTATTAGCGGCGTCTGTTACTTTTATATCAAGATTATTAACCAGTGCAGCAGAAGAAGAATCCGTAGTGTTGTTCGCTGTATTACCAGCAGGATCTGTCCATGAAATAGACGCAGAAATTTTTGCAGCAGAACTTGCTAATACACGCACTGTATAAGTTTCGCCCTGGTTAAGTGTCCTTTCTTCAAAAACAACTTTACCTTCGTCAGCATTTTTAGCTGTAAGCACAGCAGCAGCAGCTTCTGTATTAACCAAGCCCCAACCCGTCATAGCGTCCGGGCCTTCTTCTGTACCGATTTCATCTGCTGTGTGCTGGAGAAGCCCCCTTACACTTGCCGAAGTCATGTAGTTAGGCAAATCGCCCTCGTTAGCAACCGGATGCAGGTTAGAAAAATGCTGTTGAAGCAGCATTATTACACCAGTGATACCTGGCGTAGCCATAGAAGTACCACTCTCTGTAACAAACGAAAAGTTATTAGCATTGCCCGAAGAATATACATTTACACCTTTAGTGGCAATATTTGGCTTAATCCTAAAATCATCGGTAGGCCCATAATTAGAAAACGAAGCCACCCTTACATCGCTTGGGCTTATTGCCGCGTAGTTTCTAACCTCGTTGATGGCCGCAACAGTTAGGGTATTTTTAGCAACACCCATTTGCGAAAGAAGATCGTAACCATATTTAGTAGAGTTTACCGCACTTCCCCTATCATTACCTGCCGCAACGCAAATCTGGTAGTAAGGAAAGTTAAAGGCTACATTATCCGCATTTCTTGCATCATTATCGTATTTACCAAACAAATAAGCTGGCGTACTACCGTCTGCATCCAAACCATACGAATGGTTTGATGCTACAATCTGATCTGCAACGCTCGTCATTTCTGCGATGTCAGAATTCCAGTTAAACCCTAGGAGATTTCCTTGGTAAGCTATACCCCTGGCAGTAGCTACAGCCCCTCCGTTACCTACAATAGTACCTGCTACGTGCGTAGGATGCAAAGCCACAGGCATATCTGAGTCCATTACTTGAACCCTACCTGTTGAGAAAGTAGTGTGACTGGCAAGCACCTGCCCGCCGTCCCATATACCGGCAGTAATACCGGCACCTGTTAGAGCGAGGCCAGCACCTCCATTAGGGTATACTCTGTTAGCACGTGCAGTAATTGCTGCACCAGCATTAGATGTAGTATAGTAAATCGGCTGACCGAAATCATCAAGCTTCATTAGCTCGCTAAATGAGCCATCTTCACCTTTTTTAGTTAGAGGCCATCCTTTAATTTTCGCCAATTCCTCGGCTTGCTGCTTCTGTTCTTTACTCGCCTTAGCATAAGCAGCCGAGAGTGAATCCTGCTCACGGGCTGTTAGTAAGGTATATTTGTTTTTAGGCTTAGATTGCGCGTTTACGGTAACCGCAAAAACTAACATCCCAAAAAGAAATACCCCCTTCACAGTATTTTTTTTCATGATTCTGGTAATTGTATAATTTAGTTAATAGTTTCAAATATATTATCCCAAGAAAAAACTTCAGATTAGCAAAAATAGGAATAATAAGTGATTACTTCACAATAAATTAAACTTTAACTATAGTATGTTACAAATACAACACTATTTCTTTAATACTTTTGCATTAAAACAAACACTATGCTACTGCCGAAATACTCCAACTTTCAAATAGAAACAGGGACTGACGAAGCCGGACGCGGATGCCTGGCAGGCCCCGTTACCGCTGCCGCAGTAATTTTACGCGAGGATTTTTCGCTGGATTTATTAAACGATTCTAAACAACTTAGCGAAAAAACACGGTTTAAACTAAGGCCTTTAATCGAAGAAATGACCATTTGCTATAAAGTTGTTCACTTAGACCCCGTAGTAATTGACGAGATAAACATACTAAACGCATCTATACGCGCCATGCAGCAATGCATAACCGAGCTTACCCCAAAACCGGAATATATTATTGTAGATGGAAACCGCTTTAAACCCGTGGAAGGCATACCGCACAGTTGTATTATTAAAGGGGATGGAAAATACCTGAGCATAGCGGCAGCATCTGTACTGGCAAAAACGTACCGTGATGAATATATGGAACGCATACACGAAGAGTTCCCTATGTATAACTGGAAACAAAATAAAGGCTACCCAACCAAAGAGCACCGGGAAGCCATACGAAAATATGGCCCGACGAAATACCATCGCATGTCGTTTCAGCTACTGCCTACACAGCTTGAAATGGATTTCGGGTAGTACATAAACTATTGCACCTGTACTGTTGCTGTGTCGATGATCATCTCGGCTTCAAAAAGTTGCGAAAAATACTTTAGTATTTTTTCTTTTACTTCCCTTTCATCTATATGCCTGTTAAGCTCGGCGTGTAATGATGTAACGGCTTTTCCTCTTATACCACAAGGAATGATATTATCAAAATAACCCAGATTAGCATTAACATTCAGTGCAAAGCCATGCATGGTTACCCAGCGCGACGCCCTTACCCCCATAGCGCATATTTTACGCGCAAAGGGTGTACCCACATCCAGCCACACACCTGTTTCACCATCGCTACGTACGCCGTTAAGGCCGTAGTCTGCTAACACCATAATCATGGTTTCCTCCATAAGGCGAAGGTATTTGTGTATATCAGTAAAAAAGTTTTCTAAATCAAGTATAGGGTAGCCTACAATTTGCCCGGGGCCGTGGTACGTAATATCCCCTCCCCTGTTTACTTTGTAATAGGTGGCACCTCTTTCTTCAAGCTGTTTTTCATTAATAAGCAAGTTGGCAAAATCACCGCTTTTACCCAGCGTATACACGTGTGGATGTTCTACAAAAAGAAAATGATTTGGCGTTTCGGTATCCGTTCCCTCCCTGCGGTTTGCTATTTTTAAATCAAGTGTTTTCTGGAAAAGCTGCTCCTGGTATTCCCACGTATCCTTATAATCCCTTTCACCTAAATCCTGCACAAATATTTTCTTGTTCATGGTATACAGCCTATTGTTTTACACTACAAATTTACGAACAATTCGGCTATATTTGCTGTTATAAACCTAATACCAACAAAATCAATATGGGAATATTTGATTTCTTCAGAAAGAAAAACTCTAAAGCCAATACCGAATCTGCGTCTTACAACGGCGAATTGATTATTACGAACCACCCTAAAAAAAATCTATTTTTACCCAACGCATCACTTTATGGGTTTGAAAACATGGAAAATAAAAACCATGGAGCATTTTTAAACGAGATGGTTGACAAAGCACTACAGCAAACTCCGGTTGAAGAAAATCCGGTATATAAAGTATGTCAAAATGGTTCAAATAGGGTAATGCAAAGGGTTATCTACATTATTAGCTCTTATCATCGCAAAAATTTTGTAGCAAGTGTTTTCCCTTATTTTAAAACAGAATCTGTAATACAGTTTACCCCACATAAATTAACAAAGTGGGATGCCGCTATTGAAGCAGAGGTTGAAGGAGAAGCACAGGATACATTCGCACTGAGTTTTTATGCCTCAGATTATGCCATAAACGAATCTCTTTACCAAAGTGGGCAGAGGCTGGAAGTAAAAATATCTGCACTTGCTCTTGTCATTGATAAAAGCGAGCCCTTTGAAGTAAACGGAATGAAGTTTAGCGAAGATTTTGCAGCACTGATTCCAAATAAAGAAGCCGGAGACCTGTGTTTTTATGACTTTATTGGGAAACTAATACATTTTGAAACTCATACTGTGAATGAACTCATACACGGCTATATCCTTACCATTAAAATGATTAATGATGAAAAAGAAGACATATTTACTATTGATGTTTTTGCCAACTTACAAAATATGCGCATAACAGATTTAGAAATAGGAATGCGCCTGGCAGGATGTGTATGGATACAGGGGGAAGCATCAAAAATTATAGCCTAAATCTCCAACTTACTAATCTGCACATATTCATTAACAATCATTATCTTTGCAGCCTTAAAAACATTAATATTTTTACACCATGCAGCTTTCAGAACAGGAAATTATCCGCAGAGAAAAACTGGACACGCTGAGAAACCTCGGCATAGAACCATATCCCGCCAACCTTTTTCCGGTAGACACTACCAGTAAACAGGTTAAGGAAGATTTTTCTGAAGGCAAGAAGGTGGTACTGGCCGGCCGTATAATGAGTATGCGCATACAGGGTAAAGCCTCATTCGCAGAGCTTCAGGACAGCGAAGGCCGTATACAGATTTATGTAAACCGAGACGAAATTTGCCCCGGAGAGGACAAATCAAAATATAACGACCTGTTTAAAAAACTGATTGACCTGGGCGACTTTGTAGGCGTTGAGGGTAAACTTTTTACCACACAGGTGGGAGAAAAATCAGTTTGGGTAACCGATTTTAAACTGCTAAGCAAAACACTTCGCCCCCTTCCGTTACCAAAAACAGATGCCGATGGCAATACTTACGATGGTTTTACAGACCCGGAACTACGTTACCGCCAGCGTTATGTAGACCTTGTGGTTAACCCTCATGTTAAAGAGGTATTTGTTAAGCGTACCAAGCTGTTTAATGCCATGCGCAGCTTTTTTAACGACAAAGGCTACTTTGAAGTAGAAACACCGGTACTACAACCTATACCGGGTGGTGCCAGCGCAAGGCCGTTTATAACACACCACAACTCACTTGATATTCCGCTGTATATGCGTATCGCTAACGAGTTGTACCTGAAACGCCTAATTGTAGGTGGCTTTGATGGTGTGTATGAGTTTAGTAAAAACTTCCGTAACGAGGGTATGGACCGCACCCATAACCCCGAGTTTACGGCCATGGAAATATATGTAGCCTACAAAGACTACAACTGGATGATGGAGTTTACCGAGAACCTGCTGGAGTACTGTGCACTTGCGGTTAACGGTACTACCGAGGCTACCTTTGGCGAACATAAAGTAAACTTTAAAGCGCCCTATGCACGCATCAGCATGACCGATGCGATTAAGCAATTCACAGGATTTGACATTACAGGAAAAACCGAGGCTGAATTGTTTGAAGCAGCGCGAGGTATGGGTATCGCCGTAGACGAAACTATGGGTAAAGGCAAGCTCATCGACGAGATATTTGGCGAAAAATGCGAGGGTAACTTTATTCAGCCTACGTTTATTACAGACTATCCTATCGAGATGAGCCCGCTGTGTAAAAAACATCGTGAAAACCCCGAGCTTACAGAGCGTTTTGAGCTTATGGTATGTGGTAAGGAGATTGCTAATGCGTACAGCGAGCTAAACGACCCTATAGACCAGCGTGAGCGTTTTGAAGCCCAGCTAAAGCTAAGCGAGCGTGGCGACGTAGAAGCAGCCCAGTTTATAGACTTTGACTTCTTACGTGCGCTTGAGTACGGTATGCCCCCTACATCAGGCCTTGGCATAGGTATGGACAGGCTAATCATGTTCCTTACCAACAATCCAAGTATTCAGGAAGTATTGTTCTTCCCGCAAATGCGCCCTGAGAAGAAAGGTCCTGAACTTACCGAAGATGAAAAAGCTATTGCCGAGCTTGCAAAAGCAGCCGGACAACTTGCCCTGGACGCGCTTAAACAACAAGCCAATCTAAGTGGCAAGAAATGGGATGCTGCCATGAAAGGCCTTGCAAAACACGGCCTGCTTAAAGTGAGCCTGGAAGGTGATACTAAAATAGTAGAATACAAAGGATAGTTCCTTTACACAATACAGACAAAACCCGGACAAACGTTCGGGTTTTCTTTTTAATGTTTGACACGAATTACACTAATTTTCACAAATTTGACTGGTTTTGAGTGCCAATCCTAATCTTTAAATTAGTGAAATTCGTGGCTGAAAAAAACAAAGAAGCCCCGCGTTGCGGGGCTTCTTATATATAATCAGAAATGATTAAGCTTTTACTTTGAATGCTTTTTCACCAGGGAAATAAGCTACTTCACCAAGCTCCTCTTCAATACGAAGAAGTTGGTTATACTTAGCCATACGGTCTGAACGAGATGCAGAACCTGTTTTTATCTGGCCACAGTTAAGCGCTACAGCAAGGTCAGCAATAGTGTTATCCTCAGTTTCGCCCGAACGGTGCGACATTACTGAAGTATAACCTGCATTGTGCGCCATGTTTACAGCAGCAATAGTTTCGGTAAGTGTACCAATCTGGTTTACTTTAATAAGGATAGAGTTAGCTATACCCTGATCAATACCTCTTGAAAGACGCTCTACGTTAGTTACGAATAAATCGTCTCCTACAAGCTGTACTTTATCGCCTATTTTCTCCGTAAGTAGTTTCCAGCCGTTCCAGTCGTCTTCATACATACCATCTTCTATTGAAATGATAGGGTATTTTGTAGCAAGCTCTGCAAGGTATTCAGCCTGCTCTTCTGAAGTACGGATTTTACCGGTTGGCCCTTCAAATTTAGAGTAGTCATACTTACCATCTACATAAAACTCAGACGCTGCACAGTCAAGAGCTATCTTAACATCGCCACCAAAAGTGTAACCTGCTTTTTCTACGGCAAGTTTAATGGTATCAAGGGCATCCTCTGTACCACCTTCAAAGTTTGGCGCAAAACCACCTTCATCACCTACTGCAGTACTAAGACCACGGTCATGAAGCACTTTTTTAAGGTTGTGGAATACCTCTGTACCTATTTTCATAGCGTGAGTAAAGCTTTCTGCCTTTACAGGGAAAATCATGAACTCCTGGAACGCGATAGGCGCATCTGAGTGCGAACCACCGTTTACAATGTTCATCATTGGCACAGGAAGCGTATTACCAGATACACCGCCTACGTAACGGTAAAGAGGAAGGCCAAGCTCGTTAGCAGCAGCTTTTGCTACAGCAAGAGAAACACCAAGGATAGCATTAGCACCCAGGTTAGACTTGTTAGCTGTACCATCTAGCTCTATCATGGTTTTGTCTATAGCATTTTGCTCAAATACAGACATACCTACAACAGCAGCTGCAATAGTAGTGTTTACATTTTCTACGGCTTTAAGAACACCTTTACCCATATAATCTTTACCGCCATCGCGTAGCTCTACAGCCTCATGCTCTCCGGTAGACGCTCCTGATGGAACCGCTGCCCTACCCAGGACACCATTTTCTGTAATTACATCTACCTCTACTGTAGGGTTACCACGAGAGTCTAGTATTTGCCTGGCGTGTACTTTGATAATAATACTCATAATCGCTTAAGGTTGTTTAAAAGTTTAATTATTGTGTTTACCTTTTTCTATGTTTTCAATAAACTGGTCAAACAGGTAGCTGGCATCATGTGGCCCCGGGCTCGCCTCAGGGTGATACTGTACCGAGAAACAGTTTTTATTCTTCATACGCATTCCGGCAACCGTACCGTCGTTTATATGAACATGTGTGATTTCAAAATCAGGATGTTTTTCTAGTGATTCCCTGTCCACTGCAAACCCGTGGTTCTGCGAAGTAATTTCACCTTTACCGGTAACCACATTCTTTACCGGATGGTTAATACCCCTGTGGCCGTTAAACATCTTGTATGTGGGTATACCGTTTGCAAGCGCTAACACCTGATGACCAAGGCAAATACCAAAAACAGGCTGGTTATCTGCTAAAATCTGGCGCGCTACCTCCTGCGCGCCATACAGCGGATCTGGGTCGCCAGGACCATTTGAAAGGAAAAAACCATCTGGGTTAAACTCCTTCAGGTCGGCATAAGATGCGTTATACGGATATACCTTTATGTAACAATCCCTTTTTTCGAGATTGCGTAATATATTCTTTTTAATTCCAAGATCCAGTGCCGAAATTTTATATTTAGCATCTGGATTACCTACAAAGTAAGGCTCTTTTGTAGAAACCTTACTACTAAGCTCGAGCCCCTTCATATCAGGTACAGCAGCCAGTTTAGCTTTCAAAGCCTCAATATCTATATCTTCTTCAGTACATATAGCAGCGTTTTGGGCACCGTTATCACGTATATAACTTACGAGTGCACGGGTGTCAACATCTGAAATCGCTACAAGGTTATGTTTTTCAAAATATTGCTGAAGGCTTTCTGTAGAATTTACCCTTGAGTGGTTAAAGCTGAAGTTTTTACAAACAAGGCCAGAAATCATTATTTCTTCGGCCTCAATGTCTTCATTATTTGTTCCGTAGTTACCAATGTGTGCATTAGAAGCCACCATGATTTGACCGTAGTACGAAGGATCAGTAAATATTTCCTGATAACCGGTCATACCGGTATTAAAACATACCTCTCCAAAAACGGTTCCTGCAAGCCCTACCGACTTACCGTAGAAAACCGTACCGTCTGCAAGTAGTAGAATGGCTTTGTTTCTGCTTTTGTATTTCATTTAAGTAGTGTAATTGTTGTGTTGTGTGCAAATTTACTATAAAATTTCCTTATGGTAAAAGTATGGTATTACTTTTACATTAAGCGTAACCGATATCGGTTAAGCAATGCAAAAAAAAAGGACAAACTATAAAGTTTATCCTTTTTCTTATATTGAAAATCAATTGTTCATGATTATTCAGTTGCTTCAGTGTTTTCAGCAGTATCAACGGCAGGAGCTTCAGCAGCAGGTGCATCAGCTTTTTTGGCACGGCTACGACGGGTAGTTTTCTTAGCCTCTTTCTTAGCTACGTTGTACAGTTCATTGAAGTCTACAAGTTCAATCATTGCCATATCAGCGTTGTCACCAAGACGGTTTCCAAGCTTAATGATACGGGTGTATCCACCCGGACGATCGCCTACTTTAGCAGCTACTTCGCGGAAAAGCTCAGTAACGGCATACTTGTTACGTAGGTAAGAGAAAACAACACGCCTGTTGTGGGTAGTGTCTTCTTTAGCTTTAGTTACTAGAGGCTCAAAATAAACTTTAAGCGCTTTAGCTTTTGCAACAGTCGTATTAATACGCTTGTGCTCTATAAGTGAGCAAGCCATGTTAGCCAGCATCAGTTTCCTGTGACCAGCTTGCCTGCTTAGGTGATTAACTTTTTTACCGTGTCTCATTGTCTGTAACTTTGAACCAAACCCTTACGGGCATTGGTTATTCTTTATCTAATTTGTATTTGCTTAGATCCATCCCGAAGTGAAGGTTTTTAGAAGCTACAAGCTCATCAAGCTCTGTAAGCGACTTTTTACCGAAGTTACGGAACTTCATTAAGTCATTTTTATTAAATGATACCAGATCTCCTAATGTATCCACTTCAGCCGCTTTTAAACAATTCAGCGCCCTTACAGAAAGATCCATATCTACAAGCTTCGTTTTCAGAAGTTGCCTCATGTGAAGTGACTCTTCATCATAAGATTCTGTCTGGGCAATTTCATCGGCCTCAAGTGTTATCCTTTCATCAGAGAACAGCATAAAGTGGTGAATCAGCGTTTTAGCTGCCTCTGTAAGCGCATCCTTAGGGTGAATAGAACCGTCTGTGATGATTTCGAATACAAGTTTCTCGTAGTCGGTTTTCTGCTCAACACGGAAGTTTTCTATTGTATATTTTACATTTTTTACCGGAGTAAAAATTGAGTCTGTAAATATAGTACCAATAGGAGCGTTTTGCTTTTTGTTCTCTTCAGCCGGTACATAACCACGTCCTTTTTCTATAGTAAGTTCCATGTTTATGTTAATGCTGCTGTCCATGTTGCAGATAACAAGCTCCGGGTTTAACACCTGGAAACCTGAAATAAACTTCTGGAAATCACCTGCAGTAAGCTGGTCTTTACCAGTAAATGATATAGAAACAGATTCGTTATCTACATCCTCTATCTGACGCTTAAAGCGTACCTGCTTAAGGTTAAGGATAATTTCTGTAACATCTTCAACAACCCCGGGAATAGTTGAAAACTCATGCTCCACACCTTCGATACGAACAGATGAAATAGCATAACCTTCAAGCGAAGAAAGCAAAACTCTTCTAAGTGCGTTACCAACTGTCAATCCATAACCTGGTTCCAAAGGGCGGAATTCAAATTTCCCCTGGAAATCGGTTGAATCGATCATGATAACTTTATCGGGCTTCTGAAAATTAAATATTGCCATATTGTCGACTAAAATGTCAATTATTATTTGTTATACAACTCAACGATTAGTTGTTCTTTGATGTTTTCCGGTATCTGGATCCTGGCTGGTACGCTTACAAAAGTACCTTCCTTAGTATCGTTGTTCCAGGTAATCCACTCATATACGTGAGCAGAGTTTGATAAAGAATTTGTTATAGCCTCAAGTGATTTTGATTTCTCACGTACAGCAACTTTATCGCCGGCTTTTAGTATGTAAGAAGGGATGTTTACCACCTCACCGTTTACAGTGATATGACGGTGGCTAACGATTTGACGGGCTGCCCTACGAGAAGGTGCAATACCCATCCTGAATACTACGTTGTCTAGCCTAGACTCACACAACTGAAGAAGAACTTCACCGGTTACGCCTTTAGTAGCAGCAGCTCTTTCATACAGGTTACGGAATTGTTTCTCAAGGATACCGTAGCTGTATTTAGCCTTTTGCTTTTCCATAAGCTGAACAGCATATTCAGATTTTTTACCCCTTTTCTTGGCTAAACCATGTTGTCCCGGAGGGTAATTTCTTTTTTCGAAGGCTTTGTCATCTCCGAAGATCGCCTCGCCAAATTTACGGGCGATTTTAGTTTTTGGACCAGTATATCTTGCCATTTCTAAAAATTAAAATGAACAGGGGACTATGAATTCAGGTTCCATCCTCCGATAATCCTTACCCTGTTCTTGTTATACTCTAATAAAATAAATTAAACTCTCCTTCTCTTTGGAGGACGACAACCGTTGTGCGGTAGCGGAGTTACGTCGATGATCTCAGTAACTTCTATTCCTCCGTTGTGGATAGACCTGATAGCAGACTCACGTCCGTTACCTGGGCCTTTAACGTAAACTTTCACTTTCTTAAGACCAGCTTCGATAGCAACTTTGCTGCAATCTTCAGCAGCCATCTGAGCAGCGTAAGGAGTGTTCTTTTTAGAACCGCGGAATCCCATTTTACCTGCAGATGACCAAGAGATAACTTCACCTTTCTTGTTTGTAAGCGAAATGATGATGTTATTGAAAGTCGCATTAATATGAGCCTCGCCTGTTGATTCTACAACAACTTTACGTTTTTTTGTACTCGCTTTAGCCATACTACTTATTATTTAGTTGCTTTTTTCTTGTTAGCAACAGTTTTCCTCTTACCTTTTCTTGTCCTTGAGTTATTTTTGGTACGTTGGCCACGTAGTGGAAGACCCGCTCTGTGACGGATTCCTCTGTAGCAACCTATGTCCATAAGGCGCTTAATGTTAAGCTGTATCTCAGAACGAAGTTCACCTTCAATTTTGAAGTAAGAAACCGCTTCACGGATAGCGCTGATCTCGTCATCGTTCCATGTGCTTACTTTCTTATCCTCACTTACCTGAGCTTTGCTTAGTATTTCTTGTGCCCTGCTTTTACCAATACCGAAGATATAGGTCAAAGCAATAACTCCACGTTTGTTTTTTGGTATATCTACCCCTGCAATTCGTGCCATAATTATCCTTGCCTTTGTTTAAATCTAGGATTCTTTTTGTTAATTACATATAATCTGCCTTTCCTGCGAACAATAATACAGTCGGCACTTCTTTTCTTAACTGATGCTCTTACTTTCATTTTAGTAGCTTTAGTATCTATAAGTAATTCTTGCTTTAGACAAATCATAAGGGCTCATTTCTAGTTTCACCTTGTCGCCCGGAAGCAACTTGATGTAGTGCATACGCATTTTTCCTGAAATATGAGCAATTACCACGTGCCCGTTCTCTAATTCAACACGGAACATAGCATTTGATAATGCCTCTATTATCGATCCGTCCTGTTCAATTGCTGCTTGTTTTGCCATAAAAATTATTAAGCTACCGCTTTTCTATTTTTACTACCCTTCATCAAACCATCGTAGTGCTTGTTAAGCAGGTACGAGTTTATTTGCTGTATAGTATCGATTGCAACCCCTACCACAATCAGCAACGATGTACCACCGTAAAACAATGCCCATTGTGATTGTACGCCAAAGTTATGCACTACTGCCGGGAACACGGCTATAAATGCAAGGAATAGCGAACCTGGGAAAGTTATAAGCGACATAATCCTGTCAAGGTAGTCTCCTGTCTCTACACCCGGCCTTACACCTGGTATAAAACCTCCACTCCTTTTAAGGTCATCTGCCATCTTATTGGTAGGTACCGTAATCGCGGTGTAAAAGTACGTAAAAATTATAATTAATAACGCAAATACAATATTATAGGCTAAACCAAACACATCCTGGAACTTAGCAGTAACGGTTTGGGCCATATCAGATTTAGAAAGACCCGCCAGTGCCGCAGGAATAAACATGATAGCCTGAGCAAAGATGATCGGCATTACACCACTTGCGTTTAATTTAAGAGGAATCCACTGACGGTTACCATCAAAAGCGTCCTGCTCAAATTCACCCGAAGCTGTGCGCCTAGCATATTGTACCGGTATTTTTCTTACGGCCATAACCATAAGAATACACGTAATTATAACCACAAGCCAAACTACAACTTCAAGAAGCAGCTTTAGAGGGCCACCGTTATTCTGTGTTACCACAGAGGTAAACTCCTGTATAAAAGCTTGTGGCAGCCTGGCAATGATACCTACAAGTATCAAAAGCGAGATACCGTTTCCTATACCCTTATCTGTAATTCTTTCACCAAGCCACATTGCAAAAATGGTACCTGTTGTAAGGATAACTACCGATGAGAAAAGGAACTGGAATGATGTAGACGGAAGAATAAACGCCGCTTCTGGAAGCGTACGGTAAAGGTTATAGATATAACCCGGCCCCTGCACCATAGTGATGGCTATAGTAAGCCAACGCGTGATTTGGTTAAGAGTCCTTCTTCCACTTTCACCCTCTTTCTGCAATTTTTGCAGGTAAGGCACAGCTATACCCATAAGCTGCACCACGATTGATGCAGAAATATAAGGCATGATACCCAATGCAAACACAGAAGCTTGCGAAAACGCACCTCCTGTGAATACATCGATAAGCCAGCCTATACCGCCATCTGCCTGCTTGTTTAAGTTTGTAAGCCCCGCAGCATCAATACCGGGAAGTGTTACGTGTGCACCAAAACGGTATACAAGTAATAATCCCAAAGTAACTAAAATACGGTTTTTTAGTTCTTCAATCTTCCAGACATTGTTAAATGCTTCAAAAAATTTCTTCATAAGGCTTATAATTGGATTATAAACTTACAGCTTCGCCACCGGCAGCTTCAATAGCCGCTTTAGCACTTGCAGTAAATTTGTGGGCACTAACTTTTAGTTTTGCCTTTAGCTCTCCTCTTCCTAGTATTTTAACCTCTTCATTTTTAGTAGCCAGGCGGTTTGCAACAAGTACTGCAAAATCAACTGTATCTGTTACAATACCGTTATCTACAAGTAGCTGTAGCGTATCTAGGTTTACACCAGCATATTCTTTACGGTTTATGTTATTAAAACCATATTTAGGAACACGCCTTTGTAGTGGCATCTGACCACCTTCAAAACCTATTTTCTTAGAGTAACCTGAACGAGATTTGGCTCCTTTATGACCACGGGCAGCAGTACCACCTTTGCCAGAACCTTCTCCACGTCCTACCCTTTTATTTTGATTATGAACTGAACCCTCAGCCGGTTGTAAGTTACTTAAATTCATTGTTGTTCAAGTATTAGTTAGCTTCTTCTACAGAAACTAAGTGTTTAACTTTGTTTACCATTCCAAGGATAGCAGGAGTAGCATCATGCTCAACAACTTGCCCAAGCTTACGCAGACCAAGAGACTCAAGAGTCAATTTTTGAGTTTGAGGGCAGTTAATCTTGCTCTTTATTTGTTTTACTTTTATTTTTCCCATGATTTCCCTTGAATTAACCTTTGAATACTTTCTGTAAAGAAATACCTCTTTGTTTTGCAACAGTTGCAGCACTCCTCATTTGAAGAAGAGCATCAAAAGTAGCCTTAACAACATTGTGTGGGTTAGATGAACCCTGAGATTTAGACAATACATCGTGTACACCTACTGATTCAAGTACGGCACGTACAGCACCACCGGCAATAACACCGGTACCATGAGAAGCAGGCATAAGTAGTACGCGTGCACCACCAAATTTACCTTTTTGCTCATGAGGTACGCTATGACCGCTTAGAGGAATCCTTACAAGGCTCTTCTTAGCATCTTCCACAGCTTTAGCAATAGCCTCAGATACGTCTTTAGACTTACCAAGACCATGACCTACCACACCGTGCTCGTCACCCACTACTACGATTGCAGAGAAACCAAATGCCCTACCACCTTTAGTAACTTTAGTAACACGATTTACAGCTACCAGACGATCTTTAAGTTCAAGACCGCTTGGTTTTACTAGTTCTACGTTTTTATAATTATGATACATAATTTCGATTAGAATTTAAGTCCGGCTTCCCTTGCGCCTTCAGCTAATGATTTAACACGTCCGTGGTAAAGGTAACCACCCCTATCAAAAGAGATAGTAGATATACCAGCCTGTAGAGCCCTTTCAGCAACAAGTTTGCCTACTGCAGCTGCAGTTTCGATATTAGTACCTTTTTCAACACCCTTCTCACGAGAAGATGCTGAAGCAAGGGTAACACCTGTTGTATCGTCTATGATCTGTGCGTAGATCTCTTTATTGCTCCTGAATACAGAAAGTCTTGGTTGAGTTGCAGTACCGCTTACAATCTTTCTGATCCTGAACTTAATTCTTTGTCTTCTTTCAGATTTATTTAATGCCATGATCTTTTAATTTATTAAGCTGATTTACCTGCTTTTCTTCTTAGTTCCTCACCAACAAACTTAACACCTTTTCCTTTGTAAGGCTCAGGCTTACGGAACGAACGGATCTTAGCAGCTACCTGACCAAGAAGTTGTTTGTCGTAAGACGTAAGTTTGATGATAGGGTTTTTACCTTTTTCTGATATTGTTTCTACAACAACTTCAGGAACAACCTCTAGTACAATGTTGTGAGAGAAACCTAAAGCTATATCCAGTTTTTGACCCTGGTTTGAAGCCCTGTAACCAACACCCACAAGTTCAAGAGACTTAGTAAAGCCTTCATTTACACCTGTAATCATGTTGTTTATAAGAGCCCTGTACAATCCGTGTTTAGACCTTTGAAGTTTGTTATCCGAAGACCTTTCCACCACTACCTGACCATCTTCTACTTTTACGGTTACATCACTGTATTCCTGAGTAAGCTGGCCACCTTTTCCTTTTACCGTAACTACGCTGTCGGTAACTTCTACAGTTACACCAGCAGGTATTGCGATTGGATTTTTACCTATTCTTGACATCGTGTAAAGTCTTTTAGATTAGTAAACGTAGCAAATTACTTCACCACCTACATTAAGTTGTCTTGCCTGCTTATCAGTCATCAAACCTTTAGAAGTTGAAACGATAGCAACACCAAGGCCGTTAAGAATCCTTGGAAGGCTTGTAGCTCCGGCATACTTACGTAAACCTGGCTTACTTATCCTCTGGATATCTTTAATTACAGACTCTTTAGTTTCTTTGTCGTACTTAAGAGCGATTTTGATGGTACCTTGTACAGTACTGTCATCGAATTTGTAGCTAAGGATGTACCCTTGGTCAAATAAAATCTTGGTGATCTCCTTTTTAAGGTTTGAAGCAGGAATCTCAACCACTTTGTGGTTAGCCCTTACAGCGTTTCTTACCCTGGTAAGGAAATCAGCGATAGGATCTGTATACATATTTATTTATTTGCGGTAACGGTATTCGGCCCTGTTGGGCCGAACCTATTACCAATTATACTCTTATTATTACCAGCTAGACTTTTTAACACCTGGTATAAGGCCTTGGTTAGCCATTTCACGGAATGTTACACGTGATATACCGAACTGGCGCATATAACCCCTTGGTCTTCCTGTTAGCTTGCAACGGTTGTGCAGACGTACAGGCGAAGCATTTTTAGGTAGTTTTTGTAGGCCTTCATAATCTCCGGCTTCAATAAGAGCCTTCCTTTTTGCAGCATACTTTTCTACCAATTTCTCCCTTTTTACCTCGCGGGCTTTCATTGATTCTTTAGCCATGTCTTAATTCTTTTTAAAAGGTAAACCTAATTCTGCTAATAGTGACTTCGCTTCTTTGTCTGTTTCAGCAGAAGTTACAAAGGTAATATCTAATCCTGATATTTTGTTAACTTTATCAATATCAATTTCAGGGAAAATGATTTGTTCTGTAACACCCAGGTTATAATTACCCCTACCGTCAAAACCAGTAGCTTTAATACCGTTAAAATCACGTACACGTGGAAGAGCTGCAGTAATTAACCTATCAAGGAATTCATACATTCTTTCGCCGCGTAGGGTAACTTTAGCACCAATTGGCATACCTTTCCTAAGCTTAAACGTAGCAACGTCTTTCTTAGATATTGTAGATACAGCTTTTTGGCCGGTAATTTTTGTTAGCTCATCTACTGCATAGTCGATAAGTTTTTTATCAGATACAGCGGCGCCAACACCACGGCTAAGAACTATTTTCTCAAGTTTAGGAACCTGCATTACGTTCTTATAACCGAATTCTTCTTTAAGAGCAGCAACAACACGGTCCTTATACTCTTGTTTTAATCTTGGTATATAAGCCATCACTATAGTACTTGATTAGATTTTTTTGAAAATCTCACTTTCTTATCTCCTTCTGTCCTAACACCTGTTTTTGTAGCCTCATTTGTTTTAGGATCTACAAGTGCAATGTTAGAAATATGAATAGGAGCCTCTTTTTTAACGATACCACCCTGAGGGTTTTTAGCGCTTGGCTTAGTGTGTTTAGACACGAGGTTAACGCCTTCAACGATCGCTTTGTTTTTCTCACGAAGTACACGTAGTACTTTGCCTTCGCTACCTTTATGGTCTCCGGCAATCACTTTTACAGTGTCTCCTGATTTTATTTTTAGCTTTATCATCTCAACAACAATTAAAGCACTTCAGGTGCTAATGATACAATTTTCATGAATTGCTTCTCACGAAGTTCCCTTGCTACAGGACCAAAAACACGTGTACCCCTCATTTCACCAGCAGCGTTTAACAACACACAAGCGTTGTCATCAAACCTGATGTATGAACCGTCAGCACGACGTACTTCTTTTTTGGTACGAACAACAACTGCAGTAGAAACAGCACCTTTTTTAACGTTTCCGTTTGGTGTCGCATCCTTAACGGCTACTACAATTTTATCTCCAACAGAGGCATAACGACGTTTCGTTCCTCCTAAAACACGGATAGTTAAAACTTCCTTAGCTCCCGTGTTATCTGCTACTTTTAGTCTAGATTCCTGTTGTACCATAATTACTTCGCTCTTTCAATGATTTCAACTAACCTCCAACATTTTGTTTTACTTAAAGGACGTGTTTCCATTATCCTTACTGTATCACCTATGTTACAGTCGTTCTTTTCGTCGTGTGCTACAAACTTTTTAGTTTTTAGTACGAACTTACCATATAGTGGGTGTTTTACTCGAGTTACCTGAGCAACAACAATAGACTTATCCATTTTGTTACTGGTTACTACACCTATACGCTCTTTTCTTAAATTTCTGTTTTCCATCTTTCAGCAGATACAATTATTGTAACTCTTTTTTGCTTAGCTCTGTAGCAACCCTTGCAATAGACCTGCGAACAGACCTGATTTCAAGTGGATTCGCTATCGGAGAGATAGCGTGAGCAGACGTTAGGTCGGCATATGTTTTCTTTAGCTCACCAAGTTTACCTTGTAACTCAGCTGCAGATAGATTCTTTATCTCTGATTGTTTCATAATAAAATTTGATTATGCTTCGAAATCTCTGGCAACGATAAACTTAGTTTTTACCGGAAGTTTCTGCGCTGCAAGGCGAAGAGCTTCTTTAGCTACTGACAGAGGCACGCCTCCTACTTCAAACATAATACGTCCCGGTTTAACAACAGCTGCCCAGTATTCAACAGCACCTTTACCTTTACCCATACGTACCTCTAGAGGTTTTTTGGTGATAGGCTTATCCGGGAATATTTTAATCCACAACTGACCTTCCCTTTTCATAAAACGGGTTGCAGCGATACGCGCAGCCTCGATCTGACGAGAAGTAATGAAAGAATAATCTAAAGATTTGATACCAAACATACCATTTGAAAGTTCATGCCCTCTTTGAGACACGCCCTTCATTTTACCTTTCTGTACCTTACGGTATTTCGTTCTTTTAGGCTGTAACATTTTTCTTTAGTTTAAGGGATTACTTTCTTTTGCGCTGGTTTGGTTTACCATCCCTGTTCGGCCTTCCGCCTTGAGGTCTGTCCTGAGATCCTGCAGATTTAGACTTTTGTTTGTCCATACCTGCTAACGGAGAAAGATCTCTTTTACCGTAAACTTCACCTTTCATGATCCATACTTTGATACCCATCCTACCGTAGGCAGTGTGTGCTTCAGCCAAAGCATAGTCAATATCGGCACGGAAAGTTGATAGAGGAATACGACCTTCTTTGAACATCTCAGAACGTGCCATTTCAGCACCGTTTAGACGACCAGAAATCATAACTTTGATACCCTCAGCGTTCATACGCATTGCAGCAGCGATAGCCATTTTGATAGCCCTCCTGTAAGAGATACGGCTTTCAATCTGACGTGCTACGCTTGATGCTACTAGGTACGCATCCAGCTCAGGACGTTTGATTTCAAAAATATTGATCTGAACCTCTTTATCAGTAATTTTCTTAAGTTCTTCTTTTAGCTTGTCTACCTCCTGGCCGCCTTTTCCGATGATGATACCCGGACGAGCAGTAGTGATAGTAACGGTTACAAGCTTAAGTGTTCTCTCGATGATTACTTTGCTTACACTAGCTTTAGATAAACGGGCATGGATATACTTCCTGATTTTGTGATCCTCGGCAATTTTATCGCCGTAATCATTTCCACCATACCAGTTAGAATCCCAACCCCTGATGATACCAAGGCGATTTCCTATTGGATTTGTCTTTTGTCCCATACTGTTTATTAATTGCTTTGTGTATTATTGTTAGTAGCTCCAAGCACGATAGTTACGTGGTTTGAGCGTTTCCTTATCCTGTGGGCACGACCCTGTGGTGCCGGCCTAAGCCTTTTTAGCATTGCACCACCGTCTACCGTGATTTCTTTTACAAACAGGCCTGCTTCTTCAAGGTTAGCATCTGCGTTCTTTTGCTGCCAGTTGTTAATGGCACTAAGAAGCAGCTTTTCAAGTTTACCAGAAGCCTCTTTTGTATTGAATTTCAGTATATTTAGGGCTAACTCAACTTTTTTACCCCTTACCAGGTCAGCAACGATGCGCATTTTCCTTGGTGAAGTTGGGCAGTTGTTTAGTTTTGCAAAAGCAATTGACTTGTTAGCCTCTTTTCTAGCTTCAGCTGTTTCTCTTTTACGAACTCCCATTGCTCTTATTTTTTACCTTTGTTTTTAGCACCAGCGTGACCCCTGAAAGAGCGTGTTGGTGAAAATTCTCCTAATTTATGACCTACCATGTTTTCTGTTACATAAACCGGAACGAATTGACGTCCGTTGTGTACTGCGATAGTCTGTCCAACAAAATCCGGGGTAATCATAGAAGCGCGAGACCAGGTCTTTACAACATTTTTGTTACCGTTTTCGATATTTTCCTGAACTTTCTTCTCTAGTTTATAGTGTACGAAAGGTCCTTTCTTTAATGAACGTGCCATATCTTACTTATTATTTCTTTCTACGTTCTACGATATACTTATTAGACGGGTTAACTTTAGAACGAGTCCTGTAACCTTTAGACGGAAGACCTTTCCTAGAGCGTGGGTGACCTCCTGAAGAGCGTCCTTCACCACCACCCATCGGGTGATCTACCGGGTTCATAGCTACCGGCCTAGTTCTTGGCCTACGACCTAACCAACGGCTCCTACCTGCTTTACCAGATACTACAAGCTGGTGGTCTGAGTTAGATACAGCTCCGATAGTAGCACTACAAGTAAGAAGGATAAGCCTTGTTTCACCTGAAGGCATTTTTATCGTTGCATATTTACCATCCCTCGCCATAAGTTGAGCGAATGTACCTGCGCTACGTGCTATAACAGCACCTTGTCCAGGACGTAGTTCGATGCAAGATATAACGGTTCCCAGAGGAATTTTACTCAAAGGAAGAGTGTTACCAATTTCAGGAGCAGCATTCTCTCCAGAAACTACGGTTTGACCAACCTGAAGTCCGTTTTGTGCAATGATGTAAGTTTTTGTACCATCAGCATAAGCTAATAGGGAAATAAATGCTGAACGGTTTGGATCGTATTCAATCGTCTTAACTGTTGCAGGAACACCAGCTTTAGTACGCTTGAAATCAATGATACGATACCTTTGTTTGTGACCACCGCCTGTGTAACGCATGGTCATTTTTCCTTGACTATTTCTACCGCCTGAGTTTTTTTTCGGAGCTAGTAATGAACGCTCCGGCTTATCAGTTGTAATAGTGTCAAAGCTATTAACAACTCTAAAACGCTGACCCGGGGTAATAGGCTTTAATTTTCTAACTGACATTTTCTATTAGATATTGTTGTAAAAATCTATTGTTTCACCTTCTTTTACCTGTACAATTGCTTTTTTATAAGCACTTGTTTTACCAGTGATTAAACCACTCTTAGTGTATTTAACCGATCTATCAGCCCTGTAAATCATTGTGTTTACATCAGTAACAGATACACCATAAGCAGCCTCAACAGCTTTCTTAATCTCTACCTTGTTAGCTTTTTTGCTCACAACAAAACCAAAACGGTTAAAAACTTCACCGTCTTTAGTTATCTTTTCAGTGATGATAGGTTTAATAATGATACTCATAATTCCCTATTATTTGCTTAAAGTTTCTTCAATTCCTGCCAGCGACCCTTCAAAAAGAACAACACTACCAGCGTTAAGTATCGCGTAAGTGTTTAATTCTGAAGCAGTTATAACGCTAGAAGCCTTTAAATTGCGTGATGACAAATATACATTATTATTTGTATCACCCAACACAAACAAAGATTTTTTGTTATCTAACCCTAAAGCTTTCAAAACGTTAATGAATTTTTTAGTGCTTGGAGCTTCGAATTCGAAGTTTTCAACTACCACTAAATTTGATTCCTGAGCTTTAAGAGTAAGAGCTGATTTCCTTGCTAAACGCTTAAGACCTTTGTTAAGTTTAAAAGAGTAGCTTCTTGGCCTAGGACCGAAAACTGTACCTCCACCCTTAAACAATGGGTTCTTAACACTACCTGCACGAGCTGTACCCGTACCTTTTTGTTTTTTGATTTTGCGTGTACTACCAGTCACTTCAGCTCTTTCTTTAGCCTTGTGAGTTCCCTGCCTTTGATTAGCAAGGTACTGTTTTACGTCTAGGTACACAGCGTGCTTGTTAGGCTCAATTGCGAAAACTGAATCAGAAAGGGTAACCGTTCTGCCAGTTTCTTTTCCGTTGATATCTAAAACTTTTACTTCCATTACTTCTGAATGATTACATAAGAGTTTTTATGACCCGGTATAGCACCTTTAACCACAATAAGGTTTTTGTCTGCTACTACCTTTAAAACTCTAAGGTTTTGTACTGTTACATTTTCTCCACCTGTACGGCCGGCCATACGCATACCCTTAAATACTCTTGAAGGATAAGACGATGCACCTACTGAACCCGGCGCTCTAAGACGGTTGTGCTGACCGTGTGTAGCCTGACCAACACCACCAAAACCATGACGCTTTACAACACCCTGGAAACCTTTACCTTTAGAAACACCTTGTACATCTACAAATTCGCCTTCAGCAAATAGATCTACAGTAACAGTGTCACCTAAATTAAACGATTGTTCAAAACCTTGGAATTCAACGACTTTTTTCTTCGCAACTGTACCCGCTTTTTTAAAGTGGCCAGCCTCAGATTTAACAGTGTGTTTTTCTGTTTTGTCATCGAAACCAAGTTGAACAGCCTCATACCCGTCAACCTCATTGGTTCTGACTTGGGTAACAACGCATGGACCTGCTTCGATTACTGTACACGGAATGTTTTTTCCGTTTTCGTCGAAAATACTGGTCATGCCGATTTTTCTACCAATTAACCCAGACATATTAAAATTATTAAATTATTAAAAAACATGGGAATAGTACACACTACCCCCTTTTGAGGGCGCAAAGTTAATCATCTTTTTTTGATAAACAACACTTTACAAATCATTTTTAAAACTTTTTGCCTTATTTTCAGTATTTTATATTCAGTGCTTCTTTCTACGCTGTACGAAACCACCTTAAACGTAAAAAAAGGGCAAAAAAAACACATACTTACCTAAAAAAATAATCCGCAGCGTTATGCACCACTGCGGACTACTTGTATACCGCACACGTTTAATCAATCTTTTTAACCACATTCATAGGCTTAGAATCCGGTTTATGGGCATACAACACCATGGGAGGCGCCACAAGTGCACTCTTTGGCGGTGTTATAAAAAACTGGGCAAGATAATCATGGTTAAGCATGACATTCATATTGACAATAAAATCAGTTAGCGGATGAATACCATCCGGCTGGGTTTGCCCGCCGTCTGACATTCGGGAATAGTAATCGGTTTTATTAGACAGCTGAAACTTGATTTTAGTCAAATCATCATACTTCTCCGGAACTATACTGTTCCCTTTTTCATCATAATACCCCAGCAGTTGCACCCACACGAACATCTTTTTAGTAGAAGGCAAATAAAAGTCCTTCGGCAACGCCAGCTCTATTTTATTTCTGTCTTTCGGATTAAGATACAATGTGTCTGTTGCATAAATTACCTTACCCGGGTTTAGTAAATGAAAATTCTCCTGCTGTACATCTTCATCTACAGAGATAAAGTTAACCTTGTAAGCGGTCTTTACTTTTACCTTCTCTACATAAAAGGCAAACTTATCTAAAACATAGTCGTGCGGTGTACCATTCCTAAACATTAGGCCATAAACCAATTCATCGGAAATAGCAGAAGATCTCCGTTTTATAAACCGATTGGTTTCCCCCAGCACAATTTGTTTTTTATATCTGAACCAATCACTACTTCGTCCAGGTAAAAGATTTTCTTGGTAAGATAAAAGACAGAATCCATATTCTTCTTGGCAGCGCCAAACGTTTCGTAGTCTACCCTCCACAATGCTATTGAATCAAAAACAATATCTTTATGTATTGTATTTAACTTATCTGGTACCGTAACTGCATTGTAAACCGGCTTCTTATTATTAAACAATGTGTAGTTAACATTATCCACAAGCTCATAGGTATCCTTATCAACAGCAATAAAACACTGGGCAAACGCAACCGCACTAATAAGAAGCAAGGCCGCTACAAAAAATGATTTCATATAAAAAGGTATTGGGTGGTTTTAAGTAGGGCTATAATACAAAAAAAGTTAACACCAGCCATTACGGGATAAAAATAAAAAACCCGGCATAAGCCGGGTTCTTATATAAAGAGTGGAATTATCACACTTTGATTTCAACTTCTACACCACTAGGAAGCTCAAGTTTCATTAGAGCATCGATAGTCTTAGAAGACGAACTGTAAATGTCAAGTAGCCTTTTGTAAGAGCTTACTTCAAACTGCTCCCTAGATTTTTTGTTTACGTGCGGAGAACGTAGTACAGTGAAAATCTTTTTGTGTGTAGGCAAAGGAATAGGACCTGTTACTACAGCACCGGTGCTTTTTACAGTTTTAACGATCTTTTCAGCAGACTTGTCTACAAGGCTGTGATCGTATGATTTTAATTTTATTCTGATCTTTTGACTCATTTTCTTGAAAATTAAGCGTTGCCTTTAGCTTTTTTAATTACTTCGTCGGCGATGTTAGAAGGTGTTTCTGCATAGTGAGAGAACTCCATTGTAGAAGTTGCACGACCTGAAGAAAGTGTACGAAGCGTAGTAACGTATCCGAACATTTCTGAAAGTGGCACACTAGCCTTAACTACTTTAGAACCTGCCCTGTCGTCCATGTTGTTGATTTGACCGCGACGACGGTTAAGGTCACCTACGATATCACCCATGTTTTCTTCAGGAGTAAGTACTTCCAGCTTCATGATAGGCTCAAGGATTACAGCACCGGCAGCTTTAGCAGCCTCTTTGTAACCCATTTTAGCAGCAAGTTCGAATGATAGTGCATCCGAGTCTACAGGGTGGAATGAACCATCAAGAAGAGTAACCTTCATACTGTCCATTTCGTAACCTGCAAGAGGACCTTGCTTCATAGCTTCTTTGAAACCTTTTTCGATAGCAGGGATAAATTCCCTAGGGATGTTACCACCTTTTACTTCGTTTACAAACTGAAGGCCCATTGGTACTTTACCATCAACCTCGTCAGCCGGCTCAAGACGGAATACGATATCACCGAATTTACCACGACCACCAGACTGTTTCTTGTATGTTTCCCTGTGGTTAGCAGCACGTGTAATCGCCTCTTTGTACTCTACCTGAGGCTCACCCTGGTTAACTTCTACCTTAAACTCACGCTTAAGACGGTCTACTAGGATGTCAAGGTGAAGCTCACCCATACCAGAGATAATAGTTTGTCCTGAAGCATGGTCTGTCCTTACTGTAAACGTAGGGTCTTCTTCTGCAAGTTTTGCAAGAGCCATACCCATTTTATCTACGTCGGCCTTAGTTTTAGGCTCAACAGCGATACCGATTACCGGATCAGGGAAGTTCATACTTTCAAGAACGATAGGGTTTTTCTCATCACAAAGTGTATCACCTGTTTTGATATCTTTAAAACCTACAGCCGCTCCAATATCACCAGCCTCGATAAATTCGATTGGGTTTTGCTTGTTAGCGTGCATCTGGTAGATACGAGATATACGCTCTTTGCTTTCGCTACGTGCGTTAAACACGTAAGAACCTGCATCAAGACGGCCAGAGTACGCCCTGAAGAATGCAAGACGACCTACATAAGGGTCAGTTGCAATTTTAAATGCAAGTGCAGAGAACGGTTCAGAAACAGATGGCTTACGAGAGATAGCCTCGCCAGTATTAGGGTTAGTACCTTCAATAGCTTCTTTATCAAGTGGCGAAGGAAGGAACTTACATACTGAATCCAGCATGAACTGAACACCTTTGTTTTTGAATGACGAACCACAAAGCATAGGGATGATAGCCATATCTATGGTAGCCTTCCTTAGCGCTTCGTTGATTTCTTCCTCTGTAATAGAGTTTTCGTCTTCCATGTATTTTTCAAGAAGGTTCTCGTCGTAAGCAGCCACTTCTTCAATAAGTTGTGACCTGTACTGGTGAACTTCTTCTTTCATATCCTCAGGGATAGGCACAATATCAAAAGTAGCACCCTGAGTTTCGTCATGCCATACAATAGCCTGGTTCCTTATAAGGTCTACAACACCTTTAAAGTCTTGCTCTTCACCAATTGGAAGAACCAATGGCACAGCGTTAGACTTAAGCATGTCTTTTACCTGCTGGCATACAGCAAGGAAGTTAGAACCCTGACGGTCCATTTTGTTTACAAAGCCCATACGGGGTACTTTGTAGTTATCTGCAAGCCTCCAGTTAGTTTCAGATTGTGGCTCTACACCATCAACTGCACTAAACAGGAACACAAGACCATCAAGTACCCTTAGTGAACGGTTTACCTCTACGGTAAAGTCAACGTGACCCGGGGTATCAATGATGTTAAAGTGGTAAGGCTGGGTTTCAGGAAGGCTTTTACCTTGTTCTGTAGGGAAGTTCCAAGTACAAGTAGTAGCAGCTGAAGTAATGGTAATACCCCTTTCCTGCTCCTGAGCCATCCAGTCCATAGTTGCAGCACCATCGTGAACCTCACCAATTTTGTGAGATTTACCGGTATAGAAAAGAATACGCTCTGTAGTCGTAGTCTTACCGGCGTCGATGTGAGCAGCAATACCTATATTACGCGTGTATTTTAAGTCTCTTGCCATTTTAGTTGTTCTTTATGCTGTGTTGTTTAATTAAAATCTAAAGTGAGAGAACGCTTTGTTAGCCTCAGCCATTTTGTGAGTATCCATTCTCTTTTTAACAGCAGCACCTTCTTCCTTAGCAGCAGCAAGGATTTCAGTAGCAAGCCTTTGAGCCATAGATTTCTCGTTTCTCCTTCTTGCATAAAGTATAAGCCATTTCATGGCCATAGATATTTTCCTGTCCGGACGAATCGGCATAGGAATCTGGAATGTAGCACCACCTACCCTGCGGCTACGTACTTCTACGTGCGGCATTACGTTAGTAAGAGCATCTTTCCATACTTCAAGAGCAGGTTTTTCTGCGTCTTGTTTTTTGTTTTCTACGATTTCAATAGCATCATAGAAAACTTTAAAAGCTGTAGATTTTTTACCATCCCACATCAGGTTGTTCACAAAACGTGTTACAAGCTGGTCGTTAAATTTAGGATCCGGTAAAAGTGGTCTTTTTTTAGCCTGTCTTTTTCTCATGTCTTTTGTTTAAAAGCTTTAATGATTACTTTTTCTTACCTTTTGCCGGAGCTGCTGCTGGTTGTCCTGGCTTAGGACGCTTAGCACCATACTTAGACCTACGTTGAGTTCTACCTGCAACACCTGCCGTGTCAAGAGCACCACGTACAATGTGATACCTTACACCAGGTAAGTCTTTTACCCTTCCGCCCCTAACTAATACTATCGAGTGCTCTTGTAGGTTATGACCTTCACCTGGGATGTATGCGTTTACTTCATTACCATTTGTTAAACGTACCCTGGCAACTTTACGCATTGCCGAGTTAGGTTTCTTAGGTGTTGTAGTGTAAACACGTGTACAAACGCCCCTGCGTTGAGGACAAGAATCCAAAGCAGCCGATTTACTCTTCTTAGTTATCTGGGTTCTCCCAGTTCTTACTAATTGTTGAATTGTTGGCATAATTATTACTAAAAATTTCTAATTCTTTAAAAACCCGATTTTTTCGGGCATGCAAAGGTAGAAATTATAATTAATAAAACAAATCCTAATTCATTAATTTTCAACTGGCTTACCAATAGGTTAACCTTCACATATTTTTCAGCAAATATTTGCGTTATTTTTACAACCCGGAAATAACACCCGATTGAAAAAAACACTCCTTATATACATATGTATATTTTTCTGCCTGAAAACGGCAGCACAAAACGTATACCTTACTGCCGAGGGCGCTACAAAAACCGAAACTGCCTCTATCGACTCTATAGGATACGCAAAGGTACACCCAAACGCAAAAAGCCTTAAGGCCGAAACCGAACGCCTGGCAGCACAACTCTACGCGTCCGGATTCTTTGAATCGCAGATCAGCGCAAATATAAAACTAAACGACTCCACTTACTTATTTCAGTACAAACTGGGTTCACGCATAGCCAACATTAAGGTAGCAACCAAACTTCTTTCCGAATCCGAGAAAGATTTACTAAATATTACCGAAGATACCATCAACCTTAGCCCGGCAGGGATTGAAAACTTTATGGCCGGCAAACTTACGTTATTGGAACAGAAAGGCTATGCCTTAAGCCAGCTTCAGCTAACTAACTATACCAGAAAAAACAATACACTAAACACTACCCTACAACTTACACTCGAAAAAAAACGTAGTGTAGACAACCTCGTTATAGAAGGCTACCCAAAGTTTCCTGAAAGTATAAGGCGAAATATTTTAAAGCAATACAAGAAAAAACCTTTTAATAAAGACAACATTCAGAAGATATATCAAACCTTTAATAACCTAAGATTTGTGTCGTTGCCCCGCTATCCGGAAATCCTTTTTAAGCAAGACACCACTACTATATATGTGTATGCGCAAAAAGCCAATGCCAATACATTTGACGGTTTTATAGGATTTAGCAACGATGAACAGCAAAAACTAAAACTAAACGGCTACCTGGACCTCACGCTGATAAACACCTTAAACAGCGGAGAGAAATTTAACCTGTACTGGAAAAACAACGGACAAAAGCAAAGCACCTTTAATACCAGCCTGGAACTGCCTTACATTTTTAAAAGCCCAATAGGAATAAAAGGCGATTTACAGATATTCAGGCAAGACAGCACGTTTCAAAATACGGTCTCTAATATAAACTTAGCGTATTATTTTAAATACAACACAAAGCTACTTCTCGGCCGAAGCGCCACAACATCGGTAAGCACTACACAAACCGACACAAGTCTTAGTGGATACAACAGCAAATTCTGGACCGCCACTTACGAAACAGCAGCCTATGACAACCGCTACACATTTTTTCCCGAGCGCTACACCTTATATTTAAGATATGGCAACGGAAAACGCGACAGCGACAAAGGGAACAGCGACCAATACTTTGCCCAAGCAACAGCAGATTACAACGCTCCTTTAAACAATAAAAATCTGATTTATTTAAAAACGCAACTGTATTACCTTAACAGTCAAAATTTTGTAGTAAATGAGCTACAAAGATTTGGAGGCATAAATTCGATACGCGGATTTAACGAGAACATTTTGCAGGGTGATATGTACAGTTTCGTAATGACCGAATACCGGTATATTGCATCAGAAAATTTATGCTTGCATAGTATATTTGACGTTGGCTACTATCAAGACCACGCTACAAACCAAAATAACGGGTTATTTTCAATCGGTTTCGGAGCAAAAATTTTCACTTCAAATGGGATTTTTAACATAATTTACGCAAACGGCACAGAAAAATCACAAAACGTAAAGCTTTCAAACTCAATAGTACACGTAAGTTTTAAAACAAAATTTTAACATTTAAATGCCGTTTTTAGGCTTTAACACTTCGCTTTATCTAAAATTTATCATAAATATATTGTTTTCATTAACTTAAATTCAGATATTTGAAATTGACTAACTCAATTGATTCACTAATGAAAACGAAACTTCAGGTTTTATTAACATTGCTCTGCGTGTTAATGATGCAAATTTCATTTGCACAAGAAAGAACAGTTTCAGGAACTGTTACCGATCAGACGGGTTTTCCGCTTCCGGGTGTTAACGTTTTGGTAAAAGGAACCACTACAAGCGCACAAACGGACTTTGACGGAAAATTCCAGATTAAGGCCACACCAGACCAAATTCTGGTATTTACATTTGTGGGAATGTCCACACAGGAAATCAAAGCTTCAAATGCTTCGATTAATGTAAAAATGGCAGACTCTGCCCAGGAGCTTGAAGGCGTTGTAGTGACGGCCGTGGGTATTAAAAGAGAAAAATCTTCTCTTGGTGCTGCAACAACCACGCTAAAATCTGAAGAGATTGTACGCGGTGAGCAGGCAAACGTTTCAGATGCGCTTAAAGGTAAAGTTGCCGGTGTTGTAATATCAGCATCGTCTACAGACCCGGGAGCTTCATCAAGCATTATGATAAGGGGTATTAAATCCCTTGCAGGGTCTAACCAGCCACTATTTGTTGTAGATGGTATTCCTATCAGTAACGTAGCAAACTCGTCATCAAGCCTGTCTGGCGGATACGACTTTGGTAACGGTATCAACGACATTAACCCTCAGGACATTGAAAGCATGACAGTACTTAAAGGTGCTTCTGCAACAGTACTTTATGGTTCAAGGGCGGCTAACGGAGTAATCCTTATTACTACTAAAAAGGGTAAAAAAGGTAAATTATCTATCGATTTTACTACCACAACCACTTTTACTCAAATTAACAGGACTCCTAGGTACCAAAATCAATTTGGTCAAGGATGGGATGGAACCCACTACCTAATTGAAAACGGATCATGGGGACCTAAATTTGACGGACTTCCTCGTATATGGGGCCATGTTGTAAACAACAGCCAGCTTATAAAGCCGTACTCTTTCCAGAAAGACCAGCTTGAAAACTTCTTTACTACCGGTACATCTAAGATTAACTCGGTATCAGTTTCAGGTGGCCACGGTGACAGCACTGTACGTTTATCGTTCTCTAATACGGCTCAGGATGGTATTTACCCAACAGATGCCGACTCTTTTGAGAGAAATAACCTATCCCTTTCAGGTGCTACAAAAGTGGATAAAATAAGCATTAGTGGTAGCCTAAGCTATATAAACACGAGCGGAAAATCTGTAGCTACAGGACAAGGTGTTACAGTTTACAACAACCTTATGCAAATACCTAACGATATTCCTATCACAGAATTTAAGGACTATCTGGGAGATTTCCATAATGTAAGCAACTACTACACTCCTTACGGTATTACAAACCCTTACTTTACACTAAACGAAAACGGAAGTAAGAACAAAAAAGAACGTTTTCTTGCCAGTACGGAGTTTAACTACGAGGCTACAAAATGGTTGTCATTTACCTACCGATTTGGTCTTGACAGCTATAACGACCACACTAAAATATGGACTGCGCGTATAGATGCTCTACCGGGCAGCCCTAACGACGGATCTACAACCGAAGGCCCTGGCAGCTACTCTGAAAGCATGTTTAACTACAAGCAGGTTAACCACGATATCCTGGCTAACTTTAATGTAGATATTACAGACCAAATTAAACTTTCATCTTCTGGAGGTTTAAACATTAACGATGTAAGAACAACCAGCCTAAGCGCTTCTGTAGCTTCACAAGATATTCCGGGCTTCTATTCACTTGCTAACAGTGCAGAAATTCCTGTGGTGGGAACATATATAGATCAACGAAAAATATATGGCCTTTACGATACTACAACACTTTCTTATAAAGATGAACTATTCTTAACCGGTAACGTGCGTAACGACTGGTACTCTACACTACCTGCAGCAAACCGTTCTCAACTTTATGCCGGTGTAAACAGTAGCTGGGTATTTACCCGTTCTTTACCAGGTATAGAAAAAGTAATCAACTACGGTAAACTAAGAGCCGGTTACGGTACTGCCGGTGGAGATACAGGCCCTTACCAAGTACAAAACGTATTTGTTCCTACAAACGTAGGTATGGGCTTTGGTAACCTAACTTACCCTATAAACGGAATAAGTGCCTATACTATAGGTAACAGGATGCCTAACCCTGACCTTAAGCCACAAATCAGAACAGAGTTTGAGGTAGGTACAGAGCTATCGCTGTTTAAAAACTTTGTTACTGTAGATGCAACATACTTCAACGCAAGAGTAGATAACCAAATTCTTTCATTGGCATTAGCCCCTTCATCTGGTTACACATCTCAGGTAGCTAACGTAGGTAGGCTAAGGACAAAAGGTTTTGAAGGTTTAGTTACTTTTAACTGGGCTAAAAACCCCGAAGGTTTTGGATGGTCTACCAGCCTTAATTACACGAAAGCAAGATCTGTACTAGAAGAACTGGACCCTAGGCTTACTACTGTACCTCTTGGTGGCTTAAGCACCTATGAATATATAGCTCAGAAAGGGCAACCGGTAGGTTTAATAAAAGGTTACGTTCCGGAAACAGATCCTAGCGGAAACGTAGTTGTTGATGCAAACGGTGTACCGGTAGCTGCCTCTACAAAGCAGATATATGGCGACTCTCAGTATGACTATACTATGGGTATTACAAACAACATCAGCTGGAAAGGCCTGTCATTAGACTTTACATTTGATATTAGGCAAGGTGGTCTTATGTATTCAAGAACAGCAGATATTACACGTTTTACCGGAAACTCTATAACTACTACGTACAATGGTCGTGAGCCGTTTATTGTTCCTAATTCTGTAGTTAAAACAACAGGTGCAGACGGAGCTGTTACCTACACACCTAACACTACTCCTGTTAGTGGAGAGTATATGGATGACTACTACAGGGCAGATGCTAATGCACGTGCTAATGTAATAGATAAATCGTTTGTAAAGCTTCGTGAAGTGGTACTTAGTTACAAGCTACCATCTGACCTTCTTAAAGGAACTTTCATTAATTCACTATCTGCATCAGTAATAGGACGCAACCTTTTCCTTTGGACACCATCTAGTAACCAGTACATAGACCCAGAGGTTTCTACATTTGGTAATGACTTGTCTAGCCAGTTTGGGGAATTTAGCGCAAACCCTTCTACACGCAGTCTTGGCTTTAGCTTAAAGGCTAACTTCTAAATAACAAAAGGATATGAAAAATATAAATAAAATACTCATAGTTTTTGTATTAGGTCTTTTTGTTTCTTGCGACGAAAAACTTGATATCAATACAGACCCTAACTATCCGGGAGAGATCAATGCAGGTTTAGCACTAACATCTGCTGAATCTACCCTTGCAGCAGTAGTTGGAGGTGAGCTTACAAACCTGGGCGGTTTTTATGCCCAGTACCACACTCAGGCTCCATCGGCAAGCCAGTTTGAAAACATCGACTCGTATAACCTAAACACGGCGTACGCTAACACACCGTGGACGCAGTTATACGCTGGTGTACTTACCGACCTTAAATATGTAACGGAGCAAGCTAATGCTTCTAACGATACAGGAACTGCACTGATTGCAGAAGCCCTTAGAGCGTATACTTATCAGCTGCTTGTAGACCTTTTTGGTGATGTGCCATATACTGAGGCACTACAAGGTACAAGTGGAAATATTACTCCAAAAACAGATTCTGGCCAGGCTATATACGCTGACCTGCTTACTAAACTTGATGCTGCTGTTGCTGCGTACAATGCAAATCCGAGCACTCCAAGTGTAGGTACTCAGGATGTTATTTATGGTGCCAGCATAAGCCAGTGGATTAAGTTTGTTAATACCCTAAAGCTAAAAATGTACATCCGTATGGCTTACACCAGCCAGGCAAATCCTGCTGCGGTTAATGCCCTATTAACGGAAGGTAATTTTATAACTGAAGATGCAGCTTTTAAGAACTTTACAACTTCAGCTAATAAAAGGAACCCGTTCTATGAAACATTCCTAGCACAAACGGGTCTTGGAGACGTAAATCACGTAGCAAGTAATACGTTACACGATTTTTACGCAGATAACGCTGACCCTCGTTTAAGGGCTGCATACAGGGCAACTTCGTCTAACACCTACCCTTCTATACCTCAGGGTACAGGTAACACGTTTAACAACACTGCCATTTCTTATGCCCGTCCTAACATTGGACCCCTTACACCAGTATTCTTCCTTACAATCGCAGAAAGCAACTTTTTACAGGCAGAAGCCCTTATAAGGTATGCAGGCGGAACAGGTGCAAAAGCTAAGTACGACGCTGGTGTAGATGCTTCGTTTAGCATTTATAAAGAATTTTATGGGTTAGATGCTACCGCAGATGCAACTACTTTTACAAATGCAGGCGGAGCGTATGAGTTCCAGTCTACAGGTAATGTGGAAACAGATGTAAGGCAGGTAATTATTCAAAAATGGGCTGGTCTTGCTTATATCAGCACGATAGAAACTTTTATTGAAAGCACTCGTACTAAATTCCCTGAAGTAGTACCTGAAGGAAGTGAAAACTATGCTATAGGTAACAGGATTCCATCGTTGATTTCGGTATTCTCTGGTACAGATGTTCCAAGCATACTGTTCTACCCGGATGACGAAGCAAGCCGTAACCCTAACATTACCCAGCACAACAACCTGAGAGAAAACGTATGGTGGGATAAAAAATCTGAATAATTAAGTTATGAAAAAAATACTTTTAGCCAGTATAGCACTAGTTTTAGCAGTATGCTTTACATCGTGCAGTTACGAAGATCCTATAGGGTCTAAGGTAACAGTATATCCTATAATTACACTTAATGGCGATGCTATAACAGTAATTACTGAAGGCGCTACATTCTCTGATCCGGGAGCAGTAGCGACAATTGGTGATGAAGAAGTGGAATTAACCAAAACAGGAACGGTTGACGCAAATACACCCGGAGTTTATAATCTTTACTACTCTGCAGTAAACGAAGATGGATTTTCGGCAGAAAAAAGAAGGATCGTAATTGTACTTAGCGCTGCGCCAAGTACGGTAGACCTTTCCGGAACATTCTACCGAAATGGGAACCCAAATAACGTGGTAAGAATTGCCGATAGGGTATACACTGCAGACAATGCGGGTGGTTTATCGCTAAGTGACCCGTCGATTCTTATCAAGTTTACGTTCTACAATATTGACGATACACGTATCTATGCCCCATACCAGGAAGATGTTTCTGCAACGGGTATAGATGTAGAATCAAACATCGGTACCATAATATCTCCTGATAACTTTACCTGGGTGCTATATGCTTCTGCAACTTACGGTACTGCTGTAAGGAACTTTATCCGATAACCTAATTTTTTAAGGACTATGAAAATATTAAATATAAAAACTAGTTTGTTGGCCCTGACAGTTGTTATGTCTGCTGTACTTGTATCATGTAACGACGACGGATACGCTGACTACAAACAAGGCGGAGCTCCTAGTGAGGCAATGAACGGAGAATGGTGGATTGACATTACAGATGCAACCACAGGTGAGGTGTATGTACAACATGCATTTCATAAAACCTATGACGACAACAAAGGCGGCATGTGGATAAGCGACCGTTCTGGTTCTTCATTTACAGGCTGGTACTTGGAGTCTGTTGTTAATGTAAACAATTCAAACCTTACCTTTAGTGCTACAGATGCTGCTAACCTTGCAGACGATTCTAAAGTAACAATTACCGAAGGTAAAGTTTTGAAAAACGCAGGACGCTCTAAAACAGGTGTAGCAGTAGACAGTATCTACTTTAAAGGGGTATTTGACTACGACAAAAGCACTACACTTATATTTGCAGGAACCAAGCGTACAGGCTTTGAGGAAGACGAATATTAGTAGTTTTCTTAACATACTACAGAAACCACCCTTTTCAGGGTGGTTTTTTTATACCTTTGCACTATGGAAAAAGAATACCAGATATTTGGCATACGTGCCATTATTGAAGCAATAAACGCAGGAAAAGAAGTAGACAAGGTTTTTGTACAGAAAGACGCCCAAGGCGACCTGATGCGCGAATTGCTGAAAGTACTTAAACAAAAGAGCGTTAACTTTACCTACGTACCTGTAGAAAAGCTAAACCGACTTACGCCAAACAACCACCAGGGCGCGGTGGCAAGCATATCGCCGGTAAAGTTTCATGATATGGAAACGCTTATTGAAACCGTGCTTGAAAGCGGAAAAACACCCCTGTTGCTTATATTGGACCAACTGAGTGATGCGCGCAACTTTGGCGCCATTATACGTACAGCAGAGTGTACAGGTGTAGACGGTATTATTGTACAAAAGCAGGGCTCGGCACCCGTAAATGGCGATACGGTAAAAACATCAGCCGGTGCTGTATTTAATGTACCAATTTGTAAAGTAGAGCACATTAAAGATGCTATTTTCCACCTGCAAGGGTCGGGCATAAAAACCATAGCAGCGACAGAAAAAACAGAAAACACCATTTACGATGTTTCGTTTAACGAACCTGTGGCTATAATTATGGGAAGCGAAGACCGAGGTATTAACCCATCGGTACTTAAAATTGTAGACGACAAAGCGAAACTACCCATGTACGGTACTATATCTTCATTAAACGTATCGGTAGCCTGTGGCGCGTTCCTTTACGAAGCAGTGAGGCAAAGAATGTAACCTTTACATAAAATTATAATACAACAGAAAAGCCGCATTTGATTCTTCAAACGCGGCTTTCTTTGTAACACATATTGTACAATTGCGAGTAATTAAACGTTGCTAATATTCTAACGTCTCGTCAACAGGATGAGGAGGGTACTTTTCGCGCTCTTTTTCATCAGAACAGCTAGCCCATACCCTATAATACTCCTCATTTTCAGTACGGCTCTTTATAGAAAACTCTTTAATCTGATTATACAACTCAGAAGCTTCGTCAACGCTTTTAAAATTCGTCTTGCTAAGATTGTCGTTTATCCATTTAAGCAAAAGTATATCGCTAGAAAGCAGTGGCTGTACTTCTTTATTTTGCCCCGGCTTCGGTACAAGTTTTTCAACAAAGCGTTCCATGAGTTGGTTGCTTTTAATAAAACTTTCTGAAGTAATTAAATTCTTATGCAACCTGCCAAGTTCAGAAAGCGGCTTTTCGGCGTCAGTTACAGGAACCGGAGGCGACTGATATGCTACTGTTTTTTGTTTTGAACCGCAAGCAACAAAGATTCCTGTCAATACAATCAAAGATAATTTTTTCATTAAAACGTTGTTAATTGGTTAGTAACGATTGGTATGTAAAAGCTTCTAAAGCTACAAAATCTCCAGATAATGGCAAGAGGTAAAAATACCTATTTACTGTTATCATTTTGTAAATAAACATAAACCACCTGCACGGGTAACGTAGTACTAGGCTGTGGTGGCGATAAAATCTCGGCATCCACTACCTCCATGTCTTCCGGTTTCGGTGGGTTTACAAAATTGCCGTTTTCGTCAAACCGTTTCATAAACGGGTCGGATTTTGGGTCAAAGTCGGGTTTTTGCCAGTCGTATACAATGTGCCTGTTTTTATACTCCGGCGTATCGTAAGCCTTAGAAAAAAGGAAACCCGCCAAAAATCCGCCCAGGTGCCCTTCCCAACTTACCTGCTCATCTACCCCCGGGAACACATACCACAGCATACTGCCGTACAGCAGCACTATGGTTAACGATAGTGCCACCAGCCTGTAATAACCCGTTTGTATGCCTTTAAAAAATATAAAACTCACCAGTACATATATAAGTCCGCTGGCGCCTATATGGTAGCTTCCCCCCCGCCCTATGAGCCACGTAATAAACCCCGATATAAGCACACCATACATAATTACCTGTAGCGCGTACCTTCGGTAAAAATAACGCAGGGCGGCAATGAGGAGAAAAAGCGGGATGCTGTTGTTATAAATGTGCTCCAGGCTGCCGTGTAAAAAAGGACTGAGCACTATGCCGCGCAGCCCCACGAATGTACGTGGTAAAATGCCGTATTGCGTAAGGTATAAATGGTATTTTATTTCGACCCAATAACAAATCCAGATGGCAAGCACTGCAGTAAGCGGCCATAAAATTACAGAGGGCGAAAACTTAAAGGGTTCGTTATCCTGTTTCATGCCCCAAGGTACTCAAAAAAGCATCCAAAGTTTTTTTCCTGTTAAAATGGCAGTCCGGTATATACCCAAAAAAGCGCTTTGCCAATTCTAATACTTACCCAAATACCCACACGTTTAATTTCTACAAAACCTACTTCCTCGTTTTCTCAATTTCAACATCCATTATATAGCGTGCTCCCTTAATTCGTTTCCATATCTGTGGGCTGGTTATTCCGGTATTCATATCTATAAAACTGTCGTAAATAAACCCACTATTTTTGTGGCTGCCACGTTCCAATTTAAGGTAGGGCACTGCCGATATGGCGCCCACCTTAGACATTACCGTAAAGGTTTTATAAAAACCCTCGTCTAAACTTTCCAAACCCGGAATAATAAAAACCACGCAGGCACCTTGCCTGGGGACTTTAATATGGTATTTTGAAATATCTTTGGTAGCCCAGGTGGCTCCATTTTTATTTTCAACAACTATATCCTGAGGCAAAAGCGGCTTTCCCGGTAGTTTTGTGATGCTGTCTAGCGCATACACATTAGCCTTAAAAGGAAGAAAATTAAGCCCTTTAACTCCATGGGCATTGGTTACCCTAAATTTAAGCGCTGTAATCTTATCCCCCGCAGAAGCCTCAACAGGGCTGGCAATTTTCATCCCAAAAGAAAAATTAGTGTAAGGTAAAGTTGTGCTATCCTTATCGGCACGGGAGTCTACCACTACCTCATCCAGTACATTATCGCGCTTAGTTACCTTAAATACTTTTTTAATAGCCAAAGAATCTTTCGGTATAATACGCCTGTAATAATTAACATGACTAATGATAACGCTATTATACTTACCCGAAGCATCAATTTTAATGTTTCCGTTGTAGTTGGCTGCGCCCACAAACACAGAGTCGGTATAAACATCTGCATCCTGTAGCGGTGTATTTGTAGCCCCATCGAGAAAACGAAACAATTTCGGCTGGGCGAACACACAAGAATACACAAAAAAAGTAAGAAACAACAGTCGGTACATTGGTTTAGGATTTGGTTTATGTTAAAACGGAAATACGCCACGCTTAGTATTTAGCATTTTTAAAAGAGGCTTTTTTGTACCAAATACGTAATTTTACACCATGGAAGCACCATTAGCAGAACGCATACGCCCGCAACATTTATCGGAATATATAAGCCAGCTGCATCTGGTAGGGCCAAATGGCTCTTTAACCCAGCAGATAGCCCGTGGCATTATACCATCGCTTATACTATGGGGGCCTCCGGGTACAGGAAAAACCACCCTGGCGCAGATTATGGCGCAGGAAAGTAACCGTCCGTTTTTTGTGCTGAGTGCCATAAACAGCGGTGTAAAAGATGTGCGCGAGGTTATAGACAAAGCGAAGCAAAGCAGCGGCATGTTTACCTCTAAAAACCCGATTCTGTTTATAGACGAGATCCACAGGTTTAGCAAATCCCAGCAGGATTCGTTACTGGCGGCCGTAGAGCGCGGATGGGTAACGCTTATAGGCGCCACTACCGAAAACCCAAGTTTTGAAGTGATTCCCGCATTGCTTTCGCGCTGCCAGGTATATGTACTAAATGCGTTTACGCGAGACGATCTGGAAGCGTTGCTGCATCGTGCCATGAAGGCCGACCATATACTGAAGACCAAAAACATAGACCTTAAAGAAACCGAAGCCCTGCTGCGCCTTAGCGGGGGCGATGGCCGTAAGCTGCTGAATATTTTTGAGTTGGTTATTAACGCCAGCGAGGGCGACGACATTGTTATTACAAACGACCGCGTAATGCAGTTGGTACAAAAAAATACGGTTTTGTATGACAAAACCGGTGAGCAGCACTATGACATTATTTCCGCTTTTATAAAATCCATACGCGGCAGCGACCCAAATGGGGCGGTGTACTGGCTGGCCCGGATGATTGAGGGCGGCGAAGACCTGAAGTTTATAGCCCGAAGGCTGTTGATACTGTCTAGCGAAGACATAGGTAATGCTAACCCTACGGCACTTATTATGGCAAACAACACCTTTCAGGCGGTAAGTGCCATAGGCTATCCTGAATCACGGATTATACTCAGCCAGTGCGCGGTATACCTGGCTAATTCGCCTAAAAGCAACGCCACGTATATGGCTATAGGAAAAGCACAGAGCATAGTAAAGCAAACCGGCGACCTGCCTGTTCCGCTGCACCTGCGTAATGCGCCTACAAAACTAATGAAGGAACTGGGCTATGGCGACGACTATAAATATGCCCACGACTACGATAATAATTTTGCCACACAAGAGTTTTTACCCGATGAAATTAGCAATACAACGTTCTACGAGCCGGGAGCTAACAGTAGGGAAAATGCGGATAGGGATTTACTGCGCAAGCGCTGGAATGGGAAATATGGATATTAAGAGTCGCTTAGTTGCTAAGTACCTGATCTACTAAGCTTTATGATATTATGATACATAAAAAAGGCTTCCTCTGTAAATATTAGAGGAAGCCTTTTTTACTTTTGCAAAATATGGTTATAGCTAAGTAGCTAAGTGGCTCAAGAACTCAGAAGCTAAGAAACCCAGACTAAAACTTAATACTTAGTTTTTCGCTTACAAGCTTGTCGTTTACGTAATATTCAAAAAACCAGTCGTTGCCTTTTTTAAACACCACACCTGATTTACCCTCTCCGTTAGCCGAATAAGAATCCGGCTGCGAGGTGCGGTACATTTTCAGTACCACTTTAGGTGTGCTGTCTACCAGTTGGTAACCGTTAGCTATGGGCTGTGCAAACAAGGTGTTTTCGTTTACCGTTTGTTGTGGTTTTACCTCGGGCTGTACCTGTACAGGTACATTGTTAGCCGGGTTTACTGCGGGAGACTGAGCCGCAGCCAGTATAACCCCCTGGCTTGCCAGATACTGCGCTGCAGCGGCATCTCCTACATAATTGTATGCAACTTCTTTTAACGAGTTTATAGCGGCGCGTGTGGCCTCATAATACGCTTTTTGAAGCTCTTTTGTTTTACTCTTTCCCTTACCTGAACGCAGCACTTCTTTACCGTTACAGTCTTTTAACACCACATAAATGGTTGTAGACAACATACCCGAAGCATTGTCCAGGTTACCATAAAGCGCGTTACAACGGTTCATGGCTACCTCAACGGGTAACTGCTCATCATCAAAATAGGCTTTAAAACCATAGTGTTCAAACGCCATTTTCGTAAGCGTGTTAAGCTTAAAACGATCGGCCTCCTTAAAAAAGTCGAACTTGCGCGGCACTATAACATACTTATAGTTGTTTATAATCTCTGACTGTGCGGAAAGTAGCCCCGAGGCTAAAAACGCTATTAAAAGTACGAGTTTCTTCATTTACAAAATATTTTTAAGTTCCAAAAGGTGGTTTACCTGGAGTATATGCTGCGGGGCATCTACCTTGTGCTCGTTAAAAAAAACAGCGTCTATACCGTAATCTAAAGCGCCCTGAACATCGGCCTCTATGCAGTCGCCTATCATTACACTGTGGTGTTTCTCGGCTCCTGCGGCTGTAAGGGCATAGTGGTAAATATCCGGGTGGGGCTTTTTGCAGCCTGCATTTTCGCTGTTTGTAACCGTTGTAAAATACGCATCGAGGCCACTGTTTTTCATCTTACCTTCCTGCACGGTGTGGAAACCATTGGTTATAATGTGCAGCGCGTATTTCGGTTTAAGGTATTCCAGCAGCTCTATGGCACCGTCAAACAAATGATTGTTAAGCGGCAAAGTAGCTACATACTGTTCGCTTAAGGTATTTATAAGCGTATCGTCTGCCTCATAATTAAGCGCATTAAATACATCTTTTAAACGGCCATAGCGCAGCTGTTGTTGCGTAACCAAGCCATCGCGGTACAGTTTCCAGTACTGGGCATTAATGGGCACATGTATAGAAACAAACTCGGCTACATCTACGCCTACTTTATTTTCCGTAAGTATTTGCTCAAACGCCAGTGCCGAATTTTTTTCAAAATCCCACAGCGTATGATCCAGGTCAAAAAAAACGGCTTTTTTATCGGCTAACTTCATCTTATTTCTTTACCACTTCGGCATCTTCTATATGATAAATCCAGTCTTCCACATCAGAGTCGTTATAACGAAACGTTCCTTTCAGCGTTACATACTGGTCTGTTTTAAAGCGCATAGGCTCTTTCATTTTTATACCCATAATGGTTTCGGGCCCTGCTTTACCGCAAAAGAAACACGATGCAAATACGTTTTTGCTCAGCGCGTAGCTTTTATTGTCTATAGGCACCACAAAACCTGTCATAACCACCTGCTTGCCCTGTTTTGCTTTCAGCTGGGTATTAATAATAGGGTACATAACCCCTTCAGGATAATCTTTGCTTGGCTTTTTAATGTACTTAATTTGCCCGAGTAACTTCCAGTTAAGGGTATCTGAAAAAGGCTTTGATGACTCGGAATGGGCTACAGTAACAGTGTTATGTGTGGGTGTACTTTCGGGTAAACCCAATGAAGTAAGTACTACACCAGATAATGCCACAGCGGCTATAATAAGGGTTTTATGCATTTGCAAGAGTTTTAGAAATATTAAGTGAGTATGCTTTTACAGCCGGAATAACCGCCGCTATTATCCCTACAAAGATAGTAAGCGCCAGTAAATATCCTTCCTTGTCCCAAACAAACTCATAAGGGTTAAACGCCATTTTAAATTCTGATTCGCTACTGCCCGAAATAAGCTGCAAACCTATACGCCCAACAATAGTGCCAAAGATAAACCCTGTAACACAAAGCAACAGGCTTTCTATAAGTACCAGCAGTAAAAGCTGTAGGCGGCTTGCTCCATTAACGCGCAATAATGCAAATTCGTATTTGCGTTCTTTAAGCGTGTTGTATAGCGCGATGAATATACTAATCCCCGAAATAAGCATAATACCATAAGCCAAGTATTGCAACGCCTGTAAGCCTATGCCAAATAATGAAAACAACCTGTTGATTTCCAGGCCCGGCGCGGCAGCCTGCATTTTTGTGTTCATGGCTATCATGCGGGGCCACATGATTACGGGTTGGGGCCCGCGGAATTTAAGCAATACAGCGGTAATTTCCTGCCCTTCTTCGCTAATGGCCTCGTCTTCATGGTGGTGTGCTTCATGCTCATGGTGGTCTTCATGGGCAGCGGCATCATGACCCTCATGGTCGTGCTCGTGGCTTTCATGGTTATGGGCATCGGCTACGCTTCCCTCCTCTTCATGCCCGTGTTCGTGGTGCATGGCCCACACGCTGGCTACATTACTCAGTATAAGGTTATCTACCACTTTACCGGTAGGTGTGGCAATGCCTGTAACTACATAGGCGTGGTCTTTATGAAGTTCGCCCTCTGCAGCATCGCCGTGTGAACCAAAAAACGTATCGCCTACTTTAAGGTTCATTTTCCGGGCGATGTCGCTACCTACTACCACCTCAAAATTTTTATTGAACACTTTACCAGAAGCAATGGTAGCGCCGAAATGCGAAAGGTAGCCCGGCGTGGTACCTACAATGCGGAACCCACGGTAGTTATCGCCAAAAGCCAGTGGAATAGCCTCTTTAACCGATGGCTTTCGCATCCATACTTTTGCTTCGTCGTAGCTTATGTTACCCGTAGGCGCATCTACCTGGTAGACTGCCGAGAGTATAAGCTGTAACGGGCTGCCCTGCGCGCCCAACACAAGGTCTATACCGTCTACGTTGTCGTTAAACTTTTTTTCAAACTGCTGTTGTAGTAAAATCAGCAGGGTTATTATGGCCACGCTGGCGGTAAGCAGTATTATGCTTAGCGCAGTGTTTAGGGGTTTGTGCCAAATATTTTTCCAGGCTATTTTAGTAATCATAGGTTACAGCGCAATTTGGTTTGTAAATCGGTCTTTAAGACGTTGGTCATGAGTTACAATGATTAACGATGTACCGTGCTGTTTGGCCAGTGACGAAAGTAAATCAGCCACTATGTACGCGTTTTCATCGTCCAGGCTGCTGGTAGGCTCATCGGCCAAAAGAAGCTTAGGACTGTTTATAAGTGCACGGGCCACAGACACGCGCTGCTGCTGCCCTATACTAAGCTGTGAGGGTAGTTTATGCAACTGCTCTTTTAGCCCCAGGTCTGTAAGCAGGGTAACCGCTTTGTCTTTAGCTTCCTTGCCTGTGGCAAGCCATGAAGCAAGCACAACGTTATCTAAAACAGACAGTGCCGCAACAAAATACGATTGTTGCAGTACAATGCCAATGTTTTTTCCCCGGAAATGATCCAGCTGTTTCTCTGAAAGTGCAGCAATATTAGTATCGCCAATAATAACTTCACCCTGTTGCGGGCGTAGTAAGCCGCCAAGCAAATGCAGCAACGTGGTTTTCCCCCGGCCCGAACCACCTGTAATAAGCAGGGTTTCGGCGGGTATGGCTGTAATGTCCGGAAAAGAAAAATCAGTTCCTTTACCGTATGTAAATCGCAAATTGCGGGTGCTAATCATACCTTAAGTGTAGTGTATAGGTATGCAAAGTAACAAAAATGCAGTGAAAGAGAAAGAATTTTAATATTCAGGTTGGCTTAAAAAAACAATAAAAAACACTTAAGACGCAGCAGACTGGTCTTTGTTGTCAAAAATAAAAATTACGGGGTAGTCATCTGTATCCTTTTCCTCAAGGCCAGACAGTGAAAGTTCGCCGTTTTGCAGCGCGCTAAGGCAACGGTTATAAATAGAATCCCTGCTGCGCAAATCAAACCTTGTAAGATACAAACGCATTTCTACCAGCGTTTTATGTTGGCCGGCACGCTTTTCGTAGCCCGGATAGGTATGATAGTTTTCGGTGAGGTTAAAGTCTATTAACTCCAGTTTATGATCTATCATGCGCTGAAGCACCTGCTGCTCAAGATCCTTCTGCCGCATACGGGGGTCCGGCGGAATACTCAGGCAGTCGTGGCAGTAAAATGTCATGGTGTAATTATCCATTGCATTAGTAATTTGGTGGTAAAATTACGGCACAAACATGGTTTTTCCTCACAGATTAACAAACCTATAATACAATCCTGCGATTTATACCAAAAGAAAACCAAGCTGTTTTGGCTACAACGGCATCCGTTTTGGCTACAGCCTATCCCCGGCCTTTGCTGAACTTTGTAGTGTTCAATCATTAATTCAAAAAACAATGAGCATTAAAAAAGTAAAACTCGGAAGCCAGGGACTTGTAGTACCGGCTATTGGCCTGGGATGCATGGGAATGACCACTATGGCAGGGAATGACATTTACGGTAAGGCAGATGCACAGGAGGCCATAGCCACCATACACAAATCATTAGAGCTGGGCGGTAACTTTCTGGACACTGCCGATTTATACGGACCGCACTTAAATGAAAGGCTTATAGCCAAAGCCATTACCGGCAACCGCGATAAGTATATCATTGCTACAAAGTTTGCCTGGGAGATAGATGGCAATGAGCAGCTTACGTGGCGTATTAATGGGAAAAAAGACTATGTAAAAACCGCTGCCGAGCGTTCCCTTAAAAACCTGGAAACGGATTACATAGACCTGTACTATATGCACAGGTTGGACCCCGAGACACCTATTGAAGAAACCGTGGGCGCTATGGCAGACCTGGTTAAAGAAGGTAAGGTGCGTTACATAGGACTAAGTGAAGTAGCCGCAGAAACCATTAAGCGCGCGCATGCCGTGCACCCAATTACAGCACTGCAAAGCGAGTATTCACTCTTTGAACGCAGTGTGGAAGAACAGGGAATACTGGATGCACTTAATGAATTGGGTATCGGGTTTGTACCTTATTCGCCTTTGGGACGCGGGTTTATTTCAGGGGAGATAAAAACACCCGATGATTTCCCCGACAACGACTTTCGCCGTAGTATACCAAAGTTTCAGGGCGAGCAGTTTTATAAGAACATAACGCTGCTAAACGCTATAAACGAATTAGCTGTAGCCAAGGGCGTAACGCCATCGCAACTTGCCATAGCCTGGGCGGTAAACAAAGGCTTTGTACCCATACCGGGAACAAAACGCGTAAAATACGCTGAACAAAACCTTGCCGCGGCATCAATAAACATAACCGCCGAAGAAATGCACAGGCTGGAAAGTATGATACCATTAGGTACCGAAACCGGAAACCGCTACGATGCCTGGGGTATGAGTATGGTAAATCTTTAATATTTAAATTACAAAAAGGGCTATCTTTACGGTAGCCCTTTGGGTATACTGATATGAAAAAGCTAAACAATCCTTATATTGTAAACAGCATAAGCGAGTTACATCGTGCTAACGGAATGCCCGAACCCGAGCATCCTCTGGTAAGTTTTATACGGTTTGAAGATATAATAGATTCGCCCGCAAATTTTGAAACAGGCCTTGTTATGAACTTTTACATGATAGCCATTAAAAAAGATGTAAAAGGTAAAATACGCTACGGGCAAAATTACTATGATTTTGACGAAGGGGTAATGTCATTTATAGCCCCGGGACAGCTGTGCTACGAGGAACGCGAAAACCGCATACCCAAAGGTTATATGCTTATGTTTCACCCGGATTTTTTAATGGGTAGCCCCCTGGCGCGAAAAATAAAAAACTACGAGTTTTTTTCGTACGCCATTAACGAAGCGCTTTATCTGAGTAAAAAGGAAGAAGCTATGGTTGAAGGGATTATGGAAAACATAGCTCAGGAATACCATAACAACATAGACCGCTTTACACACGACCTCATTTTATCTCACATAGAATTGCTGCTTAACTATTCAGACAGGTTTTATAACCGGCAATTTATAACCCGTAAACAGGCTAACAACGAGTTGCTTACACGAATAGAAACGTGGCTGAATAACTATTTTTCTAAAGATGAAATAAACGGCCTGCCTGCCGTAAAAGACCTTGCTGCACATTTAAATGTATCTGCCGGATACCTTAGTAGTATGCTGCGGGCTCACACAGGCCAAAACGCGCAGCAGCACATACACGGCAAACTGATAGAAAAAGCTAAGGAAATACTGAGCACAACGCCCCTTACCGTTAGTGAAATCGCGTACAGGCTGGGCTTTGAACATCCGCAATCGTTCAGTAAGTTATTTAAGAGCAAAACAGATGTAAGCCCTCTGGAATACAGGAAGTTATTTAATTAGCTGTAAGTTGTTAGCTGTCAGCTATCAGCTTTAATTAAGCAACTTAATTGTTTTAAAATCCGGGGTTAAGCTAATGGCTGAAAGCTGACTGCTACAAAATCCCCTCGTCAGCAAAGCTTAAGTAGCTGTGTTCGGTTATAATAACGTGGTCTAACACCTTAATATCCAGCGCCTGCCCGGCCACCTGCAACTGCTTGGTAATTTGCTTATCGGGTACACTTGCCTGCAGAGCGCCACTTGGGTGGTTATGGCTTAATATAATTGCTACCGCATTGTGTTCCAGTGCTGTTTTATAAATCAAACGCACATCTACCACGGTACCCGTAAGCCCGCCCTTACTCAACTGGCTCTTATAAATTACCTTATTAGAATTATTAAGATACAAAACCCAAAATTCCTCATGGGGCAGCTCGCCTATTATGGGTTGCATGATTTGGAAAACCGCCTTACTACTGGTTATCTTATCCAGCTCACGTACAGCCTCTTCCCTTCTGCGGCGGCCCAGTTCCATAGCAGCGGCTATGGTTACGGCTTTGGCTTCGCCAATACCTTTAAAAGCCATTAACTGATTGATAGTCAGCTTACCTAAGGCGCTAAGGTTATTATCTACCGATTTAAGGATGCGCTTGCTTAGTTCCACGGCGCTTTCGTTACGGCTTCCTGAGCCTATAAGTATGGCTATCAGCTCAGCGTCACTAAGTGCTATCTGGCCTTTCAGCATTAGTTTTTCGCGGGGCTTATCATCTTCTGCCCAGTACTTTATGGAAAAAGAGGACGTGGTATCTTCCATGATCAAGGGTTGTTGGTTTGTGCGAAGATACATAAAACAGTGCACACTAAGTAGGGTAGATTTTACGTTAGGTTAAAAAACCTCAAACCATGAAACCACTGTTACTGCTGCTCTTGCTTTTTGGCGTAAGCCAAACCCCTGTAAACCAAACGGATTTTTACTCAAAACTATCAACTGCAGCACTCAGTATTGTAAACCCAAACGTGCGCTATGATGCTGATTACACAAAGATTGCATATCCTAACGGCGATGTAGCCAAAGACCGGGGCGTATGTACCGATGTGGTTATACGCAGCTACCGTAAACTGGGCATAGACCTGCAGAAAGAAGTACACGAAGATATGGCGTCCAACTTCTCTAAGTATCCTAAATCGTGGGGATTACAGGGAACAGATACCAATATAGACCACAGGCGCGTGCCTAATTTAGAGGTGTTTTTTTCACGCAAGGGAAAAAGCCTGCCGGTGAGTAAAAACCCGGCGGATTATAAACCCGGTGATATTGTATCGTGGAGGCTACCCAGCGGCAGGCCGCACATAGGCATTGTGGTAGATAAAAAAGGAGCAGGTGGCAGGTACAAAATGGTACATAACATTGGTTACGGCCAGGCGCTGGAAGATTGCCTTTTTGAGTACACCATAAACGGCCACTACCGCTATCAAAAATGAGTTTGAAACTTCTTTACAGCAACATATATACTATTTTAGCACAAAAAAGATTTTCCGCAATTGGTATAAAAATTTTTACGTTTTTTAAAGATATTCCGGCATTGGCTACAGCACTAAAAACAGCTATCTCATTCATAATAAAAAATATAACAATTTCAATCCGAAAAATAATATTCCGCAGCGGTATGTATAGGGTTTACAGTTTTTACTGAAGGATGGGTTTCAGTACAATGCTTCGCTTTTTTAGTTTCAAATTTCAAGCTTCAAATTTCAAGTTGTGGAACGTTAACGCAACGAACCTGACCCGAGGCGGTAGCCGAACGGACGAAGTAAACTCTAACCTCGGAATCTCATCCAACGAAATCGTTATAAATTTTTACTATCTTAGCATAAGTGTAAAATAAACATTTATAATATTATGCTTAAAAAATTACTTTATTGCTCGTTGTTATTAATTGCCGTAAATTCTTACAGCCAGGAACTCCCGCCACCCGAACTTCCGGTGCTGCCGTTTAACCCTAAAAACCCGGGCGTGCATGACCCTGTTATGGCTAAAGACGGCGATACGTTTTATGTATTTGGAACCGGCAAGGGCATACCCACCATGTACTCTAAAGACCTGAAAACGTGGACAGAAGGAAAGCCTGTTTTTGATAAACTGCCCGAATGGGTACTTAAGGCTCTCCCCCATTTTAAAGGCGACATTTGGGCACCCGATATTATTTTTTACAAAGGGCAATACCACCTGTTTTATGCCTGCAATGCCACCCCCGGTAAGCCCGATGCTGCCATAGGCCATGCCACCTCCCCTACCCTTAACCAGAAAAGCCCTGATTATAAGTGGACTGACCATGGTAAAATAGTACAGAGCGTTATGGGGCGCGATACCTGGCAGGCCATAGACCCTACCGTGGTGGTAGATGATTCAGGAACGCCGTGGTTTGTGTTTGGGTCGTTTTGGGATGGGATTAAAGCTGTAAAAATGACCGCTGACATGATGGGGCTTGCACACCCCGAAGAATGGCACAGCATAGCCCGAAGGCCAAGCAGCCAAAAGCCTTATAATTACGGACTTGAAGACAGCCAGATAGAAGGTGCCTTTGTGTATAAACACAACGATTATTACTATTTATTCGCGTCTTTTGATATGTGTTGCCGTGGGGTAAACAGTAACTACCACGTGGTTGTAGGGCGTTCTAAATCGGTTACAGGCCCTTATGTAGATAAGGCCGGATATAACATGCTCGATGGCAACGGAACTGACTTTGCCGTGGGCGATGGCGTAAAGTACGCTGCCCTGGGGCACAATGCTGTATATAAGATAGACGGTAAGGAGTACTTTGTCGCGCACGGCTACTCTATCCCTGATGGTGGCACCAGCAAACTGATTGTAACCGAGCTGAAATGGGATAAAAACGGTTGGCCGATTGTAAACTTTAAGTAGTTGCTTTTGGAAGTTTCAGGTTAGTAAGTGTGAACTTCCTTTACAGATTTTTCTTAATCTTAAATCTTTTGCTAAACAGCGTTATTGTTTAATACCCAACTTCTTTAAGGCTTGTGTTACCCAAACGTTCAGTTGGTACACAAGCCTTAATTTATACGTGGCAAATACAGTAATACCTGCATACACCGTTGTTTTATAAATTAAGGTAAACAGGTGCGAGCCCAGCTGTGGCAATATATACAGCGCAAAACCCGCCAGCAGGAAAATAAAGCCCATTTTAAAAAACTTGCCATCAAACGGTAGCAGGCCAAACTTTTTATAGATAAAAAGTAACTTGCTGATATTAAATATCGTCATGCTTATAAAAGATGCCCACGCCACCCCTGCTATACCGTACCCCAGGTGTATAAACAGTAGGTTCAGGGCTACGTTTAGCGCAACGAGTATACCTACCGCAATAAGGTTAAAACGGTAATATTTACTGTAAGTAATAATTTCGCCGTTAAAGCCCGTAGCCATGTTAATGAGTACGCTAAAACCCAAAATTTCTACAATGATTATAGAATCTTTTAGCTTGTTATAATCAGGCATTAGCCGGAATAAGTCTTCTATCCCCAGGAAAATACAGCCGTATAGCACCGCCCCTATAAAAAACAACAGGCGTGCGATTTCCTTGTATTTCACATTCAGTTCGGTAAGGTTATGGTCTTTCAGGTAGGCCGAAATAACGGGCGCGTACAGCGCAAACAAACCCACTGCGGGTATTTGCAGCGTACTGGCCAGCATAGAGCCTATGCTAAAGGTACCGTTAGCTTCAATAGAAATATAATTTGGAATAAAAATACCATCTATCCTAAAGGCGAGTAACGAGCCTAAACTCCCCGCCAGCGCATACAAGCTGTACCTGAAATAATCTTTCCGCGAAATCTCGCCAAACAGGGTTTTAAACCGGTAATTAAGCCCGGGTTTGTAGTACTTAAACAGGTATATTGCAGTAAAAAGCGTTATAAAAATAAAGCCTCCTATATACACCCATATCGCGTGGTTGTAGGTAGCACCGCCATACAGCACCAGTAAAAACGCCGCCGGCAATATCAGTTTAGGAATTATCTTTTCAAAAAGCGAAGGAACGGCTATGCGTTGCAAATCCTGGAGCTGCTTTTTAAACAACTCTACAAAAGCCAGTGCTATGGCCACCGGAAACGCAAAATATACCAGGTTTATGTAAGGATCTGTACTTAAATTCGCATATACTGTAAGCCCTAAAAACGTAACAAGGCTGGTTAGCAGCACCGACACTATGCTGTAGTTAAACAGCTGTTTTTGATGGCGCTCATCCAGCGCGGGGTAAAACTTAATCAGTGCCTGGCTGGCACCCAGTACCATTACCGGGCACAGCAGCTGCGATATGTTATCTATATACCGTATGGTACCCAGCAACTCTTTATTTTTTGGGTAAATAAACAACGTACTGATTACCCCTATGGCAGTGCCCAGGTAATTAAAAATGGCAAACCAAATCACCTGCTTCATAGGAGCTACGTGTTGCTTTTCCATTACAGCGCGCGTTTACGGGCCTCCTTTATGGGGGCCGGGTTAAATAAAAACTTCAGGTAGTAACCGCTTAAAGTGCTAAACAGTATAAAGGCTTTGCCAAAACCGTAGAATTTGGCAAAATACTTAGGTAAACCCACGGCTTCTTTTGCGCCTTGAAGGTACGCTTGCGTAAGGCTATACTTGGGGTTTATTAATGCCGAAAGCAGCTTGTAGCGGCTTTGGGTAACATCTTTATTAAAGTTGCGCGTAATAACACGGTCGTGTACAATTTTAGCCTTTGGGTCTATGGCAATGAAGAAGTTATGGTACGCCACACGGTCGCAATAATTTCGGTCCTCGCCATAATGCCCGAAAAGCGGCTCAAAGTAACCAACTTTCTCTACGCATGCACGGCTAAGCATCCAGGCGGCGGCATTTACAAACGGAACTAATGGCAACCCGTTTACCTCTGCCGTTTTCCGGCTTAAGTAGGTAGCGAAAGACGTATCGTATTCGGTTTCATTGGCCTGAAAATGCAGTGGGCTAAGCAGCCCTACTTGTGCGTTTGCCTTCATGTTAGCAACCAGACTATTTACCGTATTTTCAAAAACCCACGCATCCTGGTTGAGCAAAAACAGGTAATCTGCCCCCAGCTCCAGCGCTTTTAGCATGCCTATGTTATTGGCCTTGCCAAAACCCAGGTTGCTGCCGGTTTGTATAAGGTCTACTTCGGGGTGCTGCAGCAGCAGGGCCACGGTATCGTCTGTACTTTGATTGTCTACCGCAATAATACGTACCGGATAAGACGACGCCAGCAATGACGGTATGAGCTTATTGATCCAACGCGATCCGTTGTAGGTAACTATGATTACAAATACGTTCTTATCCAAGGTTTCGTTTTTCGGTTACGGCAAAATTAAGGATATTTGCACTTCTTTTATATTTCAAAATGAAATACTACGTAATAATACCCGCGCACAACGAGGAAGCCTTTATGGGGGTAACCCTGGAATCTCTTGCCGCACAAACCGTACTCCCTGCAAAAGCAGTGGTGGTAAACGATAACAGTACAGACCGTACCGGAGAAATTGTAGCCGAATATGCCGCGAAATACCCCTGGATATCGTTGGTTAACAAAGATTCGGCTGCGGTACACCTGCCCGGCAGCAAAGTAATACAGGCGTTTAATGCGGGGTACGCCACAGTAGACGAAGGGTATGACATCATTGTAAAACTGGATGCCGACCTTATACTTCCTGCTGATTATTTTAAAACAGTGCTAAACGCCTTTAAGGCAGATGACACTGTGGGCATGGCGGGCGGTTTTGCCTATATAGAAAAGAATGGCGAGTGGATACTGGAAAACCTTACCGATAAAGACCACATACGCGGTGCATTTAAAGCCTACCGCAAGGAACTGTTTACCCAAATGGGCGGGCTGCGCACGGCTATGGGTTGGGATACCGCCGATGAGCTTATTGCCAAATTTTACGGCTGGAAGGTAGTTACCATAGAACGCCTGAAGGTAAAACACCTGAAACCTACGGGAGCCAACTATAACAAAGCCGCGCGTTACAAACAGGGCGAGGCGTTTTACAGCCTGGGTTATGGCCTGCTGATAACCACCATAGCAGGGGCAAAACTCGCCATGCGTAAGGGTAAACCGTTATTGTTTATTGACTACATAAAAGGTTTTTTACAGGCAAAGAACGATAAGAAACCTATGCTGGTAACCCCGGAGCAGGCTACGTTTATACGTGCCTACCGCTGGAAAAAAATGAAACAGAAGGTTTTTAAGTAGTTTTAAGTCACAGTCGCAGTTTTCAGTGTGCTAAAAGCTTAAAACCTAAGAAGCTTAGTAGCTCAGTAACTAACCGACTCAGAAGCTTTTTTATTAAAAAACTATTAACTACAATCAAAAAACAAATGTAAATCGGTACTTTAGCCGATAATTTCCGCACACACGTACATGATAAAAGCTTTAGAACAAATAGGCCGTTATTTCCTGATGCTTAAGGAAGTATTTAACAAACCTACCAAATGGCAGGTAATGCGTCCGTTAATATTTAAAGAAATAGACGACCTTATTATAGGCTCTATGGGTATAGTAGCGTTTATTTCGTTCTTTATTGGCGGAGTTGTAGCCATACAAACGGCGCTAAACCTTACTAACCCGCTTATTCCTAAATCGCTTATAGCCTTTGCCACCAGGCAATCTGTAATACTGGAGTTTGCCCCTACTTTTATTTCTATAATTATGGCGGGCCGTGCAGGGTCATACATTACATCGAGTATTGGTACCATGCGCGTTACAGAACAGATAGACGCCCTTGAGGTTATGGGGGTTAACTCGCTTAACTACCTTGTGTTCCCTAAAATTGTAGCGTTTATGCTATACCCGTTTGTAATATCTATTTCTATGTTCCTCGGTATTTTGGGCGGATGGCTGGCCGGCGTATACGGTGGGTTTATAGGCAGCGAGGAGTTCCTGATAGGTATACAGCGCGAGTTTATTCCGTTCCACGTATTCTACGCGTTCTTTAAAACGGCGGTGTTTGGTTTTGTGCTTGCCACAATCCCTTCGTTCCATGGTTTTTACATGAAAGGCGGCGCGCTTGAGGTAGGTAAAGCCAGTACTACATCATTTGTATGGTCTAGTGTGGTTATCATTCTTATCAATTACATTATTACCACTTTACTATTAAGCTAATGATAGAAGTTAAAGACATAAGGAAATCGTTTGGCGAAGCCGAGGTTTTAAAAGGAATTTCTACCACGTTTGAATCGGGGAAGACTAACCTTATCATTGGCCGAAGCGGTTCGGGTAAAACCGTAATGCTAAAAACACTGCTTGGCATACACACACCCGATAGCGGTACCATATCTTTTGACGGCCGCGTTTACAGCGAACTTACACCGGATGAAAAACGCGACCTGCGTACAGAAATAGGTATGGTGTTTCAGGGCAGTGCCCTGTTTGACAGCATGACAGTAGAAGAAAACGTGGCGTTTCCGCTGCGTATGTTTACCAATAAAAAGACATCTGAAATACGTAGCAGGGTAAATGAGGTACTGGACAGGGTAAACCTTAAAGATGCCAACAAAAAATTCCCTAACGAAATATCGGGCGGTATGCAAAAAAGGGTAGCGATAGCCCGCGCTATTGTAAACAACCCTAAGTACCTGTTTTGTGATGAGCCGAACTCGGGGCTTGACCCTGAAACCAGTATTGTAATAGACGAGCTGGTACAGGAGATCACTAAAGAATACAACATTACTACCGTGATTAACACCCACGATATGAACTCGGTACTGCAAATAGGCGAGAAAATTGTGTTCCTTAAAAACGGTATTAAGGAATGGGAAGGTAATAACGAACAAATCCTGGAAACGCGAAACAAATCGATTGTGGAGTTTGTATACTCGTCTGACCTTTTCAAAAAAGTACGCGAAAGCCTGCTTGCCGAGGAGGAAGAAAACAACAAGTAATATCTTTACCGTATATAATAAAAAAGCTTAGGCAGTGCCTAAGCTTTTTTTGTGAAAAACTATTAATGGAAAACTAAACCTTCCTAAGCAGGTATACCCAGCCTGTTAGCTGTTTACCTTTAGACAGCGTAACTACATAAAAATACGTACCCGTAGGCAGGTCGCCCTTGTCAGACTGGCCGTGCCATTCATTTTTGTAATCGTACTTTTCGTATACCTGTAAACCGTAACGGTTAAATATCTTCAGGTGCCTTACATCAAGGTTAGAGAGGTCAAACTCCTCATTATAGTCTCCGTCGCCCGGAGAAATACCTTTTGGTATGGCGCAAAACGTGTTTGTTACTGTAACCGAACCTGTAGCCGAACAGCCGCCGTTTTGTGTTACAGTAACTTTGTATACGCCAGTAGCCTCCCCTGTTATATCTACTGAGGCACCCGAAGCTGTAAAGCTACCCGGCCCGGTCCATGAAACCGAAGCCACATCAGTTATATCAGCTATATTTTGTACCCTGATTATATAGTCGTTGTTTTCACATCCGGCTATCGGTTCCACGTCAAACGGATTAGGGTTAAGCGACACATTAAAACTTTTAGATGCGGTACACGTACCATTATTAACTTCCACGGTATAATCACCGAAATCAGTTACCGGTAGTGTTGTAGAGGTATTGGCAAGCACATCGGTTCCTTTGTACCATTTGTAGGTCATGTCTGCCGCATTAAAGTTGGCCGGAACCACCTCGAGCACGGTGCTTTGCCCGGCACACAATATTGCATCGCCCTCTATGGTATACTGCGGCCTTGGCTTAACCAACACACTTGTAGTGGTAGCAGCCGATGTACAGCCGTTTACCGTAACGGTTACACTATACACACCCGATGCTGCCGTACCTGCCTCCGCAATCAACGGATTTTGTACAGAAGCTGTAAAACCGTTAGGGCCCGTCCAGCTATAAACCGCCCCGGCAACAATGTCAGCCGTAAGTTGCACATCCTGGCCTTCGCATACGGCAGCTACCGCCGGTACTACAGGCGCGTTAGGTATATTATTAAGTACTACGGTTACTATGGCGTTGTCTGTAGCACCACAGGCACTGGTTACTTCATATTTAAAGTTGTACGTTCCCGGAGCTATGCCTGCGGTATTAAAATTACCTGCTGTCATAGTGCCTGCCGCGTTAAGGTCGGTCCATGTACCTCCGGCATCATAAGTGGTACCCAAGCTATTAAACAGGTTGATTATACTACCTGTATTACATACATTTTCGGTAGCAGTAACCCCGGCATTTGGTGCCGGACTAATGGTTACATTAACCGAAGCCGCCGGAGAAGTACATCCGTTTGCCGTAACGGTAACCTCATACAGCCCGGATTGTGCCGGAACTGCGTTTGCAAGCACAGGGTTTTGTAGTGAAGACGTAAATCCGTTTGGCCCCGTCCAGGCGTATACAGCCCCGCTTACCGCAGAAGCCGTAAGCTGTATGCTACTACCTTCGCAGCTTATTCCTACAGGAGATACAACCGGTGCCGCAGGTGTGGCATTAAGGGTAATTGTTACCAGCGCATCATCTGTAATGCCGCATGGGCTGCTTACCGAATATTTAAAGTGGTAGGTACCTGCACCCACCAGTGCTGTATTGAAATTTGAAGTATTAAGCGCGCCCGTAGCATCTACATCGGTCCAGGTACCCCCTGTGGTATAGCCAGTGCCGATATAAGAGAACAGGTCGAGATTTGTAAACGGGTTACATTGTGTAAGGGTGGCATCGTTTCCGGCAAAAGGCAGCGGCACAACGGTAAAGCTTACGGTACCCGGAGCAGAAGTACAACCATTTACCGTAACGGTAACCGAATAGGTGCCTGATTGTGCCTGCGTAACATTAGCAAGCTGAGGCTCTCTTTGAGACGAACTGAAACCATTTGGCCCTGTCCAAGAGTACACCGCACCGCTGGTAGCCGGTACTGTAAGCCGTACATTAGCACCCACACATACATCGGCCTGAGGTGCCGGAACCGGAGCCACCGGTACTGCTTTAAGCTCTACGGTAACGGTAGCCACATCTGTAGTGGCACACGCACCCGTTACAGTATAGCTAAAGCGATACGTGCCCGGGGCTACACCGGCAGTATTAAAGTTACTGCCTGTAAGTGTGCCTGCACTGTCTACATCAGCCCATACACCACCTGCATCGTACGTTGTGCCCAGTTGGCCTGCAAGGTTAACTATAGTGCCGGCAGCACCGTTACAAACCGACACACTTGAGCTTGTACCTGCATTAGGCAATACATTAGGCCCTACTGTATGTACTAAGGTTTGATTAAGGCAAGATCCGGGATCGGTAGCTATAATGCGCACGGTATATTCACCCGCCTGCGTGGCCGAGTTAAAAGCAGGAAAGTTAAGCGTAGCAGACGTGCTTAATATTACCGTAGGATTAGCCGTGGCAAACCATTGGTAACTTAAAAACGTGTAACCGGGTACACTCAGCGTACTGGTCTCTCCTTCGCAAAAGCCTGTAGCGGTAACAGCAACAGGATCCTGCGCATTTATGGTAAATTCTTTATTACGAACGTTTCCGCAGTTATCTGAAACGCGGAAGTTGTACCTGCCCGCTGTAAGCCCCTGGAATACGCTGCTGGTGCCGTTATTTATCAGGAAACTTGTATCTCCGTTTTTACTGGTAATTGCATACGTAAACGGTGGCACGCCAGACACCGTAACAACCGCCTGTACCGTACCGTTTGCACACGGAAACGGTGTAACATTTATAATGGCAGGGCCACCGTCAAAGTCAAACTCATTTACAGTAGCTATACAAGGCACTGTTTGAGAAACTCCGTTGTCGTATACATAAAACACTTTCAATACCCTGAAATGTCCCACATAGTCAAGGTTAAGCGTAAGGGTATTAACGTTTAAGAATACAGCATTTGCAAAAGTAGGAGTTGTTCCATCGTCGTACACCACACCGGTTTGCGGGTGCTCCCATTTCCCTGTAACAGCATTGTACTTTTGCAGCCAAAAAGACTGCGCATAGTTACCTGTACTGGTATGCTGAACATCAATATCAAATGAACCACAATGTGGTATAATGGTTACGTTGTTTGTTGTAATATGGTAGCCTGCTACGGTAACCTGCTGGGTTTGGGTAAAATTACACTGATCGGTAAACGCTATGGTATAAACACCCTCCGGGAGATTATTTATAAAAAGTTGTCCGGGATTAGGCTCGGCAGTACTTATGTACGAAGATATATCAAAGGGCAGCGTACCGGTAAAAGCGGCGGGTGCTGCAGTAATGCGTACTGTGGTAAAAGTGGTAGTAGCAGACCCATATACCCTTATACTGCCAAAACCTTCGGTACAACCTGCCCTTGGGATAACCGTAAACGACTGCACATTAGGCGTAGGCGTTACCGACACAGGTAAATTATGGCTTTCGCCACAGCTGTCTACCACTACAAACATATAATCACCCTGAGGTATGTTGTCTATAAAGAAAGAACCGTCTGGTGCTATAAATGCAGACAGGTTTCCCGGCAAATTGCCCGGGTATGCCGGTGGCGCCTGGGTTACCGTTACCTGGGCAACAGTCCTTACACTAAATTGTATTTTTACACTGCCGGTAGCCGCACCACACAGTGCCTCTACCGTAGCCGAAGGAGCATCAGGAGGATAGGTTACGTTTATTGTTTTAGATTCTGTATGCCCACAGGCATCTGTAAGGGTAAACGTATAACTGCCTTCCGGTATAGGATTTGTTGCGCTGCCATACTCTGTAACATCGTTAAAAGTAGGATGCTGCGGATTTGCTGTCAATGGGTTAAAACCGGCAGGGCTGCTCGTAAAGTTAATAGTATATGGGCCTATATACGAAGTGGGTGTTATGCTAAACCACACTCCACTGCATTCTCCATTTTTAACCGAGGTTCCAATTGCTATTTTTTTATTTATAATGTTATTATTACGTACAAAGTTGTTGCCACAGGCATCTGTTATAACAACGTTATAAGAATACTGCTGGTTATAGTAAAACGGAAGATCGGCCTGCAAAAGCCCGACAGTATCACCCGTAGCAATAACCTGTGTCCGTGTTATTGCTGCCCCTCCGCCAGGAGGAAATACCGTGTAAGTTACTAAAAGTGGGTATATTACCCCAATACCTATTGGAGCCTCATAAGCATTGTAAACAGAAATCAGGTTACACCCTGCTAAAGGCCCCGGGACATAGCTAGGCCCGGCTATATTTATTTGTGCCGCTTGTTGTGTAAGGGTAACATCCCGGGTAAATGTTTCGCCGCAATTATCGGTTATCGCTACCCTGTAAATACCCGGTGCCATACCGCTAAACACATTAGATGCCTGCGCGGGGCGTGTCATAGGGCCCCTTGTTATCTGGTAAGAAACGGCATTCCCCGTAAATACGTTTACCGTTATAACACCATTGTTGTTGCAGGTAATATCTGTAAGAGTAAGGCCAAAAGTAAGGTTAACTACGTTGTTTACAATGGTGGTATCTGCCGTTTGTGTGTTACTAAGGTTACCCAGCATTTGCGTAGCCACTACCCTGTAATTACCGGCCGCCAGGCTGCTTACTGTTGTGTTACTACCGGAAACCAACGGTGTGGTAACGTTTGGCAACAAAAAAACATCATACGTTATGGTAGCGCCCGGAGTAGTACCCGAAACCGAAAACGCAAGCGAACCATTGCCTAAACAGGTTTGTGGAGTGGGTGTTACGGTTAGTGTAAACGCACTGAGCTGCCCAAACATATTTAAAGAAAGGAGAAAAAAAAGGATAGCCGCGTAATTGCGGCAACGATGTAAAGTTGGTTCCATTTACAAGAGTTTTGTTAAAGACTGGTTTTTGCGGTAAATATACACCCTTTCAGGCCGTTTCTACCTCACTCATTTTTAAAAAAACATCTTACAAAAGTTTTACCCTACCCTAATGTTAAAAAAATGAAGGTAGCCTTTACACTGAAACAACTTCAACTTCGGCATTTGGCGAAAAAAGGAATACCCTGCCGGTATTCAATTCTGTACATTCAAATCGCTTAAGGCGCTGCGCCCCCTTACGGAACACCCGCCCGTTATGTATGCGGAAACACGCGCCAAACGGGATTTCAAAAATATAGTTTTTAGAAGGATCGCGCTCGTCATATTGTTTTAAGGCAAGCGAAAGCGTGGCATCGGTATCACTGCTGGCTTTAGGATTTTTAAAATGCCTGGCAAGCAAAGGCAGTAATGCCCCCGGAAATACCTCCGGCCGTATAAACGGTACCATTAGTTTCTGGAAGGTACGCTTCCACTCCTCCCCGTGCGGTTTTATGTTTCGCCCAAAGGTTTCAAAAGCCACAAGGTGGGCAATCTCGTGCACCAGGGTAATCAGGAAACGGTACTTGTTAAGGCTGGCATTTACGGTAATACGGTGGTAACCCGACTGGTCTCTGTGATAGTCGCCATGGCGGGTTACACGTTCGTTTACTATTTTCAGGTGTACGCCATAGTGCTTTATAAGCTCAAAAGACGCATCTACAGCATGCTCCGGAACGTATCGCGCTAAAATATCCTTCACCTGAAAATAGAAATTATGGCGTAGTGCTCGATACCTGCAGCACCTTACCGTTAAAGTATGTAGTACCCGTAAGGGCAAAGTTATAAATATAATCGGCCATTTGCACTGCTGAAAGCGGCGCCTCATAGCCCGGGAACGCCTCCTGAAGCATCTCTGTATTTACAGCGCCCAGTGCCAGCACGTTAAAGGCCACGCCCCTGTCTTTATATTCTTCTGCAAGCAATTCAGACAGCGTTATTACCGCACCTTTACTACTGCTATAGGCTGCAAGCCCGGCAAACTTCATGCTGCCCTGTATACCGCCCATACTACTCACGGTAATCACATGGCTACCGGCAGGCATGTAAGGCAGCACCACCCTATTTAGGGCTGCTACACCAAATACGTTTACTTTATAAATGTATTCAAACTCATCGGCAGTAATTTCGCCAAACGGTTTGTGCAGCAGCGCACCCGCGTTGTGGATAAGCACATCGGCTTTTTTCCATGTCTGGTCTATAAATAAGCCTACTCCCTCCAGCGCAGTAACATCGCTAAGATCTACCGAAAGGCAGGTTATGTTACTGTGCTCTAAAAGCGTTTGTGGCGTTTTACGCGAAATAGCCAGTACGTTATGGCCCGCATTAGCAAACTGCAGTGCCAGTTCATAGCCTATGCCACGGCTGGTACCCGTTATAATAATATTTTTACTCATTTATTTTTTCATTACAATATCGCCCGCCGGTGCGTTTACCATTTTATCGGCAACCGGAATTATCTCTTGTATAAAATGCGTCATGGCGGCAATGTTCATGTGTTCAAAATCATCCTCTACCTTATGGTAGTAATCAAAGTTTTCGAAATCAAAGGTACAAATCGTTTGAGCCGGTTTGTTGAATTCCTTGTAAAAACTGTAGTTATCGCTACGGCGGAACAGCTGGTACTTCATTTCCACATCAAGGTAGCCTACCAGTTTCTTACCCGAATATTCGTTAATCTTGTCGCCCATGTTACTCATGTGCCATCCGGTAACATACGCCAGTATATCGCGCTTCATAGGTACACCCACCATTTCAAAATTCAGCATGGCGTACATATTAAAGTTCTTTGCCTTAAGTTTTTTTACCAGCGACCTCGACCCCAAAAGCCCCGCCTCCTCAGCCGAGAAAAAGCAGAACAGTATACTGCGCTTGCTTTTATTTTTGGCAAAATACTGCACCAGTTCGGCTACGGTAGTGGTACCGCTGGCATCGTCGTTAGCGCCGTTGTACACGTTGTCGCCACCGGTAGGGTCTTCTGCAAGTCCTATATGGTCATAATGCGCCCCGAAAACTACAAATTCTTTTTTCAGTACCGGGTCGGTTCCTTCTATGTATCCCACCACGTTGTACGTAGGTTTATCAAAATTGGTCAGCGTATCTTTATAGGTTTTAAAGTAGGGTTTAACGCCGTTTTTTTTCAGGATGTCCTCCAGGTAGGCAGCGGCTTTTTCAAGACCAGGGCTACCGGCAAGGCGACCTTCAAGCTCATCTGAAGAAAGATATTTCAATGTAGCAGCAACAGAGCTTTCCTGAACTGTATATTCTTTTTTTACCTGTGCAAAAGTTGACGATATTCCGCCAAGCAATAACAGCGCGGCTAGTGTTAGTTTTTTCATGATGATGTGATTGTTTCGGCTAAAATAGTAAATAATAACTATTCCCCTACAATAGTCCTAAAGGTAAGATTTACCCGCGGACGCGTTACTTTTTTTGTGGGCGGAAGCCGGTGCAGCCAGTGCGTTTGTGTGGTGCCTTTCATAACCAGCAGGCTGCCATGCTCTAAAAAGACAGAAACTACTTCTTTACTCTCCTTGTGCTTAAAACTAAAGTTACGCTCGGCACCAAAGCTGAACGAGGCTATAGCACCATTTTTCTTCAGCATGATTTCGGCATCGCTGTGCCACGCCATACCTTCTTCTCCGGTGTGGTACAGGTTAAGCAAACAGGAATTGTAGGTTTCTCCCGTACGCTCCTCGGCAAGTTTTTTCAGTTCTAAAAGTTCAGGTGTCCAGGGTAGCGCGTGCTTAGTAGTCCGGCTGTAGGTATAGCTAAACGGCTTATCGCCGTACCATGCCACCTTGCGTTTGGTAATGATTAGTTTCCCGAAGATAATAGCCTCATCATTACGCCACTCTACATCGTTTAGCAATTTTTCTAAATAATGATTGGCTTGCGCCAATGGGATTACATGACCGTAGTAATTCACCTCACCGTCTTTCGGCAGGAGGTTATGGGAGCTATCAGATTCGGGGTTAAAGAGGTCTAACATAACATTAGATAATTTACAAAAATGTGCTTACTATATATAAAAACCCGCCAATGATAAAACTTATAGCGTTTGCAACGAGCGAAAAATTAAACAACCTTATAGGCGATATCTCCTTCAAAAAATACCGAAGAAAAAGAAATTCAGACACAAATATGATTAATTCGAGCCCCAAAATAAGCAAAAGCCAACTATCTATATAGGGAGAAACAGCATCGAATGAAAGCCATGCTAAAGGGAGTGATATGCAATTCATCAAAGTGACCAACCTAATTTTCTTTTTGGTTATCTGGTTACCGAATACATAGGCTGCCGTAAGCAATTCCAAAAACAGAGTAATGGATAAAGCCCTTAATATTTCACCTGTTTTACCACGAAACAAAAAGCTTGTGGTTTCCTGTATTTTGTAATTACCATCTACTTGAGAAACCACAAAAGTGGGGTTACTGCCCACAGGCTCATAAACCGGCAAAGTTATTTGTCTTCCCCCTGAAAACAACAGCAACCGTTGATATTTTTTATAAGCGTGGCCTACAAACCTGCATGAATTGTCTTGACAAATAATGTAGTTATTTACCCAATGCGACTTTAAAGTGTCATAAACGTTAAAAGATAAAACATCTGACTCCTGAACCAATATAGAGTCTACTTTGGTTTTAATGTCAAACTGATATTGTTGGTAACCTTTAGGCATTGCATCTGCTGATACTTTGTAAGAAATACAAAATAGCACCACAAACATTAAAAGTTTATCAAACCCACTCATATTGATAATTAGGTAAAAATAAGATTAATAAAAACGCTATTCAAAATAAGCAAAATTAAATCAGACCGGAGCAACAATCTTTACAATTACGATTTTACGCCCCCACCTACGGGAATCCCTCTGAACGAGGGGAATAAAAAAAACCCATCCTTACGGACGGGTTCTCTTTATCATATACACGCTGTAGGTTATGCAAGCATGGTTACAGGGTTTTCAATGTATTGTTTAAGTGTTTGCAGGAACTGAGCACCTGTAGCACCATCTATAGTACGGTGGTCGCATGTTAGGGTCACAGTCATGGTGTTGCCTACAACAATTTGTCCGTTTTTCACTACCGGCTTCTGAACAATAGCACCTACTGAAAGGATAGCTGAGTTCGGCTGGTTGATGATAGACGTAAACTCCTGGATGCCAAACATACCAAGGTTAGACACGGTAAACGTACTGCCATCCATTTCGGCCGGAGTCAGTTTTTTGCTACGTGCTTTACCTGCAAGATCCCTAACACCGGTACCAATTTGAGAAAGGCTCATCATGTCTGTAAACTTAAGTACAGGCACCACAAGGCCGTCTTCTACCGCTACAGCAACACCTATGCTTATGTGTTTGTTGTAAATGGTAACATCGTCTTTCCACTGGGTGTTTATTTGCGGGTGCTTACGCAGTGCCATAGCACAAGCCTTAATCACCATATCGTTAAACGACACCTTAGTATCAGGAACCGAGTTGATTACTGTACGGCTTGCAATGGCGTTATCCATATCAAGCTCTATGGTAAGGCTGTATTCTGGCGCAGAGAATTTAGATTCACCAAGGCGTTTAGCAATAACCTTACGCATTTGGTTGTTTTTAACTTCCTCTGTAGCCACCTCGCCTACCGGAGTGTATACCGGCGCGGCAGCAGGCGCAGCAGCAGTTTCCTTAGCAGGTGCGGCAGCGGCAGGAGCCGGAGCAGCAGCGGCTGCAGGCGTATAGTTTTCTACGTCTTTCTTAACAATACGGCCGTTTTCGCCCGTACCCTTAACTTTACTTAGATCTACACCTTTATCTTTAGCTATTTTACGGGCAAGCGGAGAAACAAATACCCTACCACCATCGGCAGTAGCTACGGTTTCTGTAGCAGCTTCTTCTTTTGCTTCTTCTTTAGCAGCAGGTGCAGCAGCTTCCTCTTTAGCAGGAGCGGCAGCAGCAGGCGCAGGTGCACCACTGGTGTAAGCGCTTACATCGGTTCCCGCAGGGCCTATAATAGCAAGAACGCTGTCTACCGGAGCGCTTTCGCCCTCTTTAATACCAATGTAAAGTAGTGTACCGGCATTAAAACTTTCAAACTCCATAGTGGCTTTGTCCGTTTCAATTTCAGCAAGGATATCACCTTCTTTTACAGTATCACCTACTTGTTTCAGCCACGAAGCCACAGTACCTTCGGTCATGGTATCGCTTAGGCGTGGCATGGTAACAATCTTAACATCCTTAGGAAGTTCTGCAGCAGGTGCCGCTTTCTCTTCCTTAGCTTCTGCTTTAGGGGCTTCCTCAGCCTTTGGAGCTTCTGCTTTTGGTGCCTCGGCAGCTGGGGCAGCATCACCGCCTTTGCCATCAAGAAGCGCTTTGTAATCTTCGCCTTCTTTACCAATAATGGCAAGAACGCTGTCTACAGGGGCAGTATCGCCTTCCTGTATTCCTATGTATAGTAGAGTACCTGCATCAAAAGCCTCAAACTCCATAGTGGCTTTATCGGTTTCAATCTCTGCAAGTATATCACCTTCTTTTATAGTGTCACCTACTTTTTTAAGCCACGTAGCCACAGTACCTTCGGTCATTGTGTCGCTAAGGCGCGGCATTGTAATAATCTTTGCCATGCGTTCTGTTATAGTTTATGTGGTAAAAAAGGATAGTTTTCTTGTGCGTACACTACATCGTACATTACATTAAGATCCGGGTACGGAGATTCTTCTGCAAATTTTTCGCACTCTTCCACAAGGTCTTTTACCCTTTGGTCAATCGCTTCAATTTCTGCATCGGTAGCGTAGCCTTTGTCTTTAATGATATCAAGCACCTGTGTAATAGGGTCTATTTTTTTGTACTCTTCTACCTCCTCTTTAGTACGGTAGTGCTGTGCATCACTCATAGAGTGGCCACGGTAGCGGTACGTTTTCATTTCAAGGAATGTAGGGCCATCACCACGGCGTGCGCGCTCCATAGCTTCATGCATGGCTTCGGCTACTTTTACCGGGTTCATACCATCTACAGGGCCACATGGCATTTCGTAGCCAAGACCCAGTTTCCATATATCTGTGTGGTTAGCCGTACGCTCTACAGAGGTACCCATGGCATAACCGTTGTTTTCTACAATAAACACTACAGGAAGTTTCCACAGCATAGCCATGTTAAACGCCTCGTGAAGTGATCCCTGGCGTGCAGCACCATCACCAAAATAGGTAAGGGTAACACCGCCTGTTTCAAAATATTTATCGGCAAAGGCAATACCGGCTCCAAGAGGAATTTGCCCTCCTACGATACCGTGACCACCGTAAAATCCTTTTTCTTTACTAAAGATGTGCATACTACCACCAAGCCCTTTTGAAGTACCGGTAGCTTTACCAAGAAGCTCTGCCATAACGCGGCGAGGATCTACACCCATACCTATAGGCTGAACGTGGTTACGGTAAGCAGTAATCATTTTATCCTTAGACAGGTCCATAGCATGTAGCGCGCCGGCAAGTACTGCCTCCTGACCGTTATATAGGTGAAGGAAACCCCTCACTTTTTGCTGAATGTATAAAGCTGCAAGTTTATCCTCAAACTTCCTCCAAAACTGCATGTCTTCATACCATTTCAGGTACACTTCTTTTGTTATTTCTTTCATTGCTCAATTAATGTTGCTCTTGGTACTTATTAATCCTTTTTCAGAAACTGCAAATCGCACCCTCATATGGATTTGCGAAATGCAAAAATAGCACATCCCTTTTATAACTAAAAAATTTAGAACAAGTATTTTACTATTTTTTAAAACGTATGCAAAAAATAAAGGGACCGAAAACGATCCCTTTGATTTTTTATAAATATTCGCCCCCAAATGTTAGGGGTAAAAGATTTTTTAACGAATCACTACAATATACTTTACCCTCTTCTCCCATAAAGAAAATTTCTATGGGCGTATCCTGTTTCAGCTCGTATTCGGCTATGCTTTGCCTGCAGGCACCACACGGCGGAATGGGATCTGTAACCACCTTTTCCTCGGCAGCGGCACTAATGGCCATTTTTAAAATTTTTACCCCGGGAAACGCTGCCCCGGCATAAAAAATCGCAGTACGCTCTGCACAAAGGCCACTGGGGTACGCTGCATTTTCCTGGTTACTACCCACTACCACCTGCCCGTTTTCGAGCAGTAGCGCGGCACCAACATGAAACTTAGAATACGGCGCATACGATGCCTTTCGCACCGCTACAGCCTGCTCCATAAGCGCAGCCACATCCTGCGGCAATTCGTTTACAGAAGCATACACAGTAAAAGAGGTAGTTATAGTGAGTTTCTCCATATATTAATCCTGGTCGTATTCGTCGCCAAAGTTGAAACTTAGTGAAAAACGAAGTGTGTTTTCAAGCGGGTTCCTTACTGTAGAGGCTGAGAAAAGGTATGAAAAATCAATTTTTACGGTAGTATATTTAAAACCTGCACCCAATGAAAAGAATTTACGGGCACCTTTTTGCGGACTTTCATGGAAATACCCTAAGCGCATATTAAACGCCTGGTTGTAGGTATACTCTGTAGCAACAGAGTAGGTAACTTCTTTTAGCTCTTCGCTAAAACCACCCGGCGCATCGCCAAATGATTTAAAGATACCGCTAACCCAGTTGGTGTTTTTGTACTGAGTAAGTTTCTCAGCATAAAGCGCTTCTGCCTGAGTAGCGTTAACATCACCGGCATCGTTATAATCGCCATCGCCATTAGCATCCAGTGGCTTTACATCGGCAGGTGGCGTAGGCACAAGCAGTTTGGTAACCTCTGCACTTACACCCACAGTGTTGTATTCGTCAAATATAAAATCGAAACCACCACCCAGCCTAAGGTTAGACGGAAGGAAGTTAGAACTTAGCTTGGTATCGGCATCATAACTTATTTTCGGGCCCAGGTTCTGGAAATTGAAACCGGCCCTCCAGCGACCGTCAAAGTCTGCATAGGCCTCTTCTTCGCTCTGGTAAAAACCGGCAAGGTCAAAGGCGTACGATACTGCTGCATTAGCATCTGAGCTAGTGCCGGCAACCGCCTCGGCAACCTTAAGGTTAGAGTTGATTAACCTACCTGCAACCGACATGGAAAAACGGTCGTGCAGTTTAAGCGAGTACGAAACATCCAGCGCAAATTCGTTTGGCGACCTGGTAATCGCAGGATCTGTAGCGTCCTGCCTTATTTCTATATCGCCCAGGCTAAAGTACCTTAAACTGGCACCAAAAGCACTGCGCTCGTCTCTTAGCTTGTAATAATAGTTTAACTGGCCTAACGAAATATCATTGGCAATACTGGTAAGGTATGGTGTATAACTCACGGCAACCCCCTGTTGGTTAGAGGCAAAGGCGTATTTAGCCGGGTTCCATTGCTGAGAATATACGTCGGTTGATGTGGCAACACCCTGGTCTGCCATACCACCGGCGCGTGCATCGGCAGCAATAAGCAGAAATGGAACACCTGTAGTAATCACCCTGTTATCGCGGGTTACATTCTGCGCTTTTACAACCTGCGCACCTCCTGCTAAACATAAGGCGAGTAAAAAGATCTTTTTCATCCGTTTTTTTTAATTAGGGGAAACAAATATACTATTTTTTACAGCAATACAAGTTTTTCAAACTTTTCTGCTTTTTTATTGGTTACTGTAGAGCGCACGGTAAGCTTGTAAATGTATACACCCTTACCTATTTTATCACCAAAATCATCGCGACCGTCCCATGTAATATCCCGGCTTAAAAAGCCATCGGTTACCACCTGGCGGTTTATGGTTTTTACAATTTTACCAGACACCGTAAATATCTGCACCTGAACATCCAGCGGCTCGTAAGGGCGATTATGGTTAAACCAAAACTCGGTATAACTTACAAACGGGTTAGGATAGTTAAGCACCTTATCTATCTGTATGCCATCGCTGCCGGTTACCACAAACTGAATCTCAGCTGTTACCAGGTTGTTATATACATCCCATGCCTTAAAGGTAAGGGTATGCAAACCTTTAGAAAGGTTAATAAACGGATAGCGCACCACCCCATGGGTATAATCGTTAGGGTCGGCCTCATAATAATCGTTCATTACAAACTGTTTGGTTTCATCGCCATCCAGTATCCCAATAATATCATGCCCTATACCGCTTGCCGTGTTAATGCCGTGGGCATCTGAAAGGTATGCCAGCAGCATAGGCGAATCGTTAGTAATACCTCCCGACACAAAATTTTGGTCGTTCATGTATAACGTAACAACCGGCGGTGTAGTATCGGCAGCCGCATTTTCATTTACACCCCCTACTTTTATATCAGTACTATATCCGGTACGGTCGTCTAACACACCGGTACGGGTAGCGTAAAAACTAACGCGGGCGTTATCTATAGGTGTTTTAATATCGCGTGGTACTACAAAGCTCACATCAAAATGGCCTGCCGTAGCCACTGCATTACCCCTGAAAATGGTTTCCCCAAGGGTAGAAAAAGGTATCTGCACACCCTGCCCATCGTTATTAAGCGTAATGCGCTGTACTTTTTTGTCAAAAACAGTAACCTCTACCTCGCCATTGTATCCTGCCGCTACCGCACCTGATTCATCAGTTACCGCACCGCTTAACTTTACAAACGAAAGCGCACGCAATACATCTGTAGACTGTGCTACCGGAACATCGTTTATTTTAGTAAGCACAATTTTTTGTTTCGGCACCGCCAGCTTAAGGGCAGGATCGCCAATAAACGACACCACATTAATAAACTGCGAATTAACATTGGCATTGGCTTTAGTAAGCCTCAGCGCCTCGGCCATACTGGGGTACTCATACGTGTTTTGCGGATAGTATGCACACAAGTAACCCGAAAGCCTGTTGTTTAACGTATTAGCATCGCTAACATATATGGCACGCGTTGTGGTAATCATAGCAATACCGCCACCACGTTCGTTCTTATAAATAGCCTCCCCTACCGAATTTATATATGGGTCGTCAAACTTGGTAAGCTCGCAGGTAGCCGTAATAAACAACGGATATTTATGTTGGTTGGTAAGGTTTTGCGCGTCTGAAAGCTCAAAAACACGCTCGCTGGACATACCACCTGTACCACCGTGCCCCAGGTAGTTTACCACCAGTGCACCGTTATTAATATAGCGTAGCAGCTGTGCTTTGGCCTCCGGATAACGCTGCCCACCTGCCGAAGCCTGCTGTATGTAAGAATCCATGTACACCTTACGGATGTTAATGAAGTTTTTATATTGCGCTATAGATGTGGCAATTTCCTCAAGGGTATTCACAAAGTTATCTGAACTTTTATCAAAATCGTCAGCAAGGGTAATGTACTCATTGCGCCAACGCCCCGCCGACGCCGATGAAATATACTCCTTAACCTTATTTATCATCTGCTCCCCATCGGCAACTGTGGTTACCAGCATACGGCCCACGGCAATATCAAGCCCGTAGTAGCCGGTTTCTACCACCATAGTACCTTCGCTTGCATCCATGGCACCGTAAAAATCATCGGTTACATAGGTTTGCACCAGGCTGTAATTATTAAACCCAACCCCGGTAAGGCTTATGGCCTGTATTGCAGGCACTATATTAGTGTTGTTAGGCGTGCGGTTTTTATAGTCAAACGACGCTTCGCCAAAAAGGTTTACATATTTTATTCGCTTAGCCGTAGACGACGCATTATTATAAATGTACTTTATAAAATTACGGATAGCCCCCGGATCCTGCTTGCCCGATGAAAACTCCTGGTAAATATCTTCGGTACTTGCCACCTTTACCACCAGCCCCGAATAACTGCGGTGCAACGCAGCAAGTGTTTCGGCGGTACTTACCAAAAACTTTGGTGTTACAATCAGGTAGTCCAAATCCTGGAACTGACCTTGTGCATTTTTAAGTATGGTACCTTTAAGGTTAAGGTTGGCAATGCGCGGGCTGCTTTCCTTTAGCGGCGTATAAAAATCATTTTCGGCTACCGCTATATAATTACGTACCTCTCCACCATCGGCCTTAAAGCTAAATGATGCACCCGCCTGGTTTGCCACCGCGGTTACATTATATATATCGGTAACATCCCAAACCTCTGCTATACTTGTAGCTTCAGTAAAATTATATTGTAGTATACCCAAAGACGATGAAGCCGCTTTATACGTAAACGGATACTGAATACCCGTGCCCCGAAGCCTGCGTTTATATTCTATGGTAATAAAATCAAGCCAGGCATTAGCCGATGGTACACCACCATTGTTGTAGGCAATTTTTACAGCGAAAGAATCGCCAGAAATACCCACGTTACCTATAAGCGTATTTTCATAAGCCTCCTGCAGGTCAGACAAACCTGCAAAACTGATATTACCCAAAGCACCGCCGTTAGCTGTAACCGCCATACTTGAAGATGAACTTGAAATAGCTGCCGCCCTAACCGTTACCTTAGCCTGGGCATTGGCCTCAGTATCGGGAAGGTTAAAATCAAACGTTTGCTCATTTTCTATATTAAAGGCCTCACCGTGCCATTTTCGCCCTATGTGCCCTATGTTTACCCTGTCATTTTCGTAATACTCGTACGCATCAAAAGAGCTTACCTGCTGTGCAGCGGTTCCCTCTGGCTGCACGAGTTGCTGTATACGCTTACCGCTACCTGTGCCCACGGTTACGTAATAATATGACCTATCGGCATACAGGTTATTATTAGTGCTGCTTTCGGCGTTCCAACCTCCGATGCCCTCGGCATAAAAAAGTATGTAATCACCAGAGTCAAACCTGCCGTCTTCCTCGCCTACAAAACGTATGGCATTTTCGGCAAGGTCTTCGGGGTAGGCAGTGCTATTAAGCATAGGCAGCATCCGACCGCCGTTTCCGTATATTTTAATGGTGCGTGGATCTGCGTTTACATCTACGCCAAGCGATGATAAAAACGAACGGCTTAGCTTGTACACACCTGATTTTGTTACATAAAACCTAAACCAGTTACCGGTAGCCAAAACAGAGTTATAAAGTGATGTAGCCGACGCAGCCCTCTGAGTAGCAGCTGACGCAAGCTTATATGAAAAACTGAATGACTTTATACGGCGATAGCCCTGACCCGACTTAATTACGGGCTGCAACGTAACAACACCACTAAATACACCACGTGCATTTATAGGATGTAGCGAAGGTTTTACTTCAGAAGGTAAGGACAATACATTAATATCACCCAGTTCCTGGCGCGACACATCTTCCATAACAATATTGGTTACAGTAAGCGATGTAGGGTCTACATTGCCCTGTGCCGGAAACCTTACTTCAAGCAAAAGCGAGTTAGCGCCCGGTATATACTTCATGTATTCCGGGTTAAAATGAGGCACTTTGTAAACGTTTTTGCCCGCCTGCACATCGCGAAGACCGGTCCATGAAACAGCAATTTGCTGAACTTCCTGGGCGTTTGCAGCAGCAAAACATATAAAAAACAGGATAAGTAAGTACTTTTTCATCATTGTGAAAACGCAGAGAATGGCTTTATAGTACGGCTAAAAAAAAATAATCGGTAATTGAGCTGCAATATTAGTTTAAAAGTAGCGTTAAGATAGTGAACAGTTAACATAATTTTAGATTTTTAGCAAAATTTTAAAATCTGTGTTGCAGTTTAACGGTTAATTATTATATTGCGCCACGAAATTTATTTACCTACAGAAAGATGAAAGTTAACAAAATCACGGCTTTAAACATGTTGCTCGCTGTAGCAGTGACTCTTGGCCTTACCAGCTGTAGCAAGAAAAGCTCAGGTGGTGGTAACGTGAGTTCGGCTACAGGATGGAAAATTAATGACAAGAAAGGTGGTTTCCAGCACAACTCTAAGTACAAGAAGCAGGAAGCTGCTCCGGGTCTTGTAGAGGTTGAAGGTGGAACGTTTACCATGGGTAGGGTTCAGGACGATGTTATGCACGATTGGAACAACACTCCAACTCAGCAGCACGTACAGTCTTTCTTTATGGATGAAACCGAAGTTACTAACGTAATGTACATGGAGTACCTTGACTGGCTTAAGAGGGTTTTCCCTCCTGAGGAAGAGAACTACAAAAACATTTACGTAGGTGCACTACCTGATACACTTGTATGGAGGAATGCACTGGGATATAACGAAACCATGACTAACAACTACCTGAGGCACCCTGCATTTAGCTACTACCCGGTAGTAGGTGTAAGCTGGGTACAGGCAGTAGAGTTTAGCAAATGGAGAACTGACCGTGTTAACGAAAACGTACTTGAAAAAGAAAAATACCTTAAAAAGGATGCTAAGCTAACTGAAACTAAAGCAGAAAGCACATTTAGTACAGAGTCTTACCTTGAAAGCCCTAATAAAACCTATGGCGGTAACGAAGAACTGGTACTAAAAGGCAAAGGCAACAAACTTGCCAGCAAAGAAGGTGCTAAGAACGTATACGCTCAAAGGACTTCAGGACTTATACTTCCTGAGTACAGGCTTCCTACCGAGGCTGAGTGGGAATATGCTGCTGTAGCACTTGTAGGTAACCGCGAATACAACCTTTACAGAGGTAACAAAAAATACCCTTGGAAAGGCCTTTACACCCGTAACGGTAAGCGTGCCAAAAAAGGTGACCAGCTTGCTAACTTTAAACAAGGTAAAGGTGACTACGGAGGAATTGCAGGATGGAGTGATGACAATGCTGACATTACTGCACCGGTTAAATCGTACCAGCCAAACGATTTCGGTCTGTATGACATGGCCGGTAACGTAGCTGAGTGGGTTGCCGACGTATACCGTCCTATAGTTGATGACGAAGCAAACGACTTTAACTACTACAGGGGTAACGTTTACATGAAAAACAAAATTGGTGAAGACGGACGTGCGCTACTTGTAACTCCTGAAACTATTGTTTACGATACACTTTCTAACGGACGTATACAGTACAGGAACCTACCGGGCCAGATAGCTCAGGAGCCAATCACTGAAGACGATGCTTACCTAAGACAAAACTATACAAGGGGTGACAACAGGAACTTCCGCGATGGTGATAAGCAATCAGTACTTGACTACATGAAATTCCAGTCTGAAGGTGGTAATACTACCGATGATAAAATCACTGAGAAAATGTACAACTTCCCTCACAACAAGGTTGAAGCTGATACTGCAACAGGTGGTTTAAGAAAAATTCAGGATGGTAAAAAGAGAACTACGCTAATTAATGACTACGTAAGAGTATTTAAAGGCGGTTCTTGGAGAGACAGGGCTTACTGGTTAGACCCGGCTCAAAGAAGGTACTACCCTCAGGATATGGCTACAGACTACATCGGTTTCCGTTGTGCAATGTCTAAGGTTGGTCCTAAGAGCAAAAAGAAAACAGCAAGAAACTAATCTTGTAAAACATAAAAGTTAACAAATAATGCCCTAATTTTAGGGCATTATTTTTTTTTACCCCTTATGGAAATTTCTACACTATACAGTTACTTCCTTCAATGTACCGGCGTATGCACCGATACCAGAAAAATAACAAACGGCTGCCTTTTTGTAGCCCTTAAAGGCGAAAGGTTTGATGCCAACACCTTTGCAGTACAAGCCCTGCAACAGGGCGCTAAATATGCCCTTATAGACAACCCTCAGTACCATATTGAAGGTAAAACCATATTAGTAAACGATGCGCTAACCGCGTTACAAAAACTTGCTCGCCACCACCGGCAGCAACTGGGCTTACCCGTAATAGCCCTAACCGGAAGCAACGGTAAAACTACAACCAAGGAACTCATAAACGCAGTACTTAGTACTAAATACTATACTACAGCTACGGTGGGTAACCTTAACAACCACATAGGTGTACCACTTACTTTGCTGTCTTTTACAAAAGATACCGAAATAGGCATCGTAGAAATGGGGGCTAACCATCAAAAAGAAATAGAATTTCTATGTGCGATAGCCGAGCCGAATTTTGGTTACATTACAAATTTCGGCAAAGCGCACCTGGAAGGCTTTGGCGGTGTAGAAGGGGTTATTAAAGGGAAAAGTGAGCTCTACGCCTATCTTTCAAACCATATAAAAACCGCTTTTGTAAACCTTGACGACGCCATTCAGCGCGAAAAAACGGAGCATATATCACGTTTTACATTCTCAGCAGGTAAGCATAACAGCGATGTATCGGTAGATGGTATAGAGGCTAACCCTATGGTAAAGTTGTACTACCATGACCTGCACATTCAGTCTAACCTCATCGGTATTTACAATGCCGCAAACATCGCGGCTGCCATAACCATTGGGAATTACTTTAAAGTAGAAGACACGCTTATTAAGCAGGCTATAGAAAACTACGTGCCTACAAACAACAGGTCGCAGATTATAGAGAAAAACGGGAACCATATAATACTGGACGCTTATAATGCTAACCCAAGTAGCATGGCGGCTGCAATAGCCAACTTTAGCCAACTGGAAGCAGAAAACAAAATTGCCTTTTTAGGTGATATGTTTGAGCTGGGTGCCGAAAGCGCCGAAGAGCACAAAAAAGTAATCCAGCTACTAGAACATAATCATAATATTGAAGTGTTTTTTGTAGGCAAAGACTTTTATAACCAAGCGATAGAGCAGCCCAACTTTCATTACTTTGAAAGCTTTGAGGAGCTGAAACAAGCGCTGACAGACAAGTCATTCAACGGCAATACCATACTTATAAAAGGAAGCCGTGGCATGGCCCTGGAACGTATATTAGAATTACTATAACCCATAAAAAAACCTTAGCTACGCTAAGGTTTTTTTATGGTAGACTCCCGTATTACAAGTCCGGTTTCAAGCTCTATGAGTTCGGGCACTACAGGTATGTTATGCTTACGCTGGTTAATTTCTTTTAGCAACACACGGGCTGCCTCTACCCCCATTTCATGGTCGGGCTGACGTATACTGCTCAGCTTAGGCGTAATTACCTGCGAAATAAACCAGTTGCTAAACCCTATAAGCGCCACATCTTGCGGTATGCGTATGTTGTGTTCGTTAAAATAACTGATTACCCCTACCGCAACCAGGTCGGTTATACAAAAAATACCATCCACATCCGGGTGCTCTTTATGTATGCGCTCGGCAAACGCCCTGCCCTCCTCATAGGTTACGTTACGGCAAGGATATACCAAAGAGGGATCAAACGTAAGTCCGTTCTTTTCCAACGCCTTTTTATATCCTAAAAACCGGTCTATACTGTTTTGCGGGTTTAATGGGCCACGTATATGTGCTATTTTTTTGCAGCCAATATCTATAAGATGTTGTACCGCCTGCATGGCAGCCTTTTGATCGTTAATCAACACCTTGCTGCATGGCAATAATTTCGAAATTTTATCAAACAAAACAAGTGGCATATCGCGTTTTATAATCTTGCGTATATGGTCATCGTCATTACTGTCGTTTGTAAGCGCCATAAGTATGCCATCTACGCGCTTATCCAGCAGCAAATCTACTTGTTTGCGTTCCATTTCCGGCGACTCGCCACTTTGCAGGATAATAACCAGGTAACCACTTTTTTCCGCCTCCTCTATAATACCGGTAATTACATTGCTAAAAAAATGGTGTACCACCTCCGGAATAATAAGCCCTATGGTCTTACTTTCCTTAGTGCGCAGGTTTACGGCAAAGCTGTTAGGGCTATACCCTAGCCTTTCAGCAAGCTCCCGCACCTCGCGGCGTGTTTTTTCGCTTACGTCCGGATAATCCTTTAGCGCTTTGGATACTGTGGTTGGCGCAATCCCAAGCAGTTCGGCTATTTCTTTAAGCGTGATTTCTTTCATACATTCAAATATAGTAAATATGAATTATGTCATACGAAATAAAAATCGAAATCGTTTTCGGTAGTTTCGAAATCGATTTCGATTTATTTTCTTAACTTAATTTAACAGACATACAATAATTTCGATATTGAAAAATTAACCGTTCAATAATTATTAAATATTGAAAACAACATGGATAACATTACAAAACATCTTAAAAAAGCATTCTTCTTAACACTTTTGTGTTATGGCTTTTCTTATGCCCAAAGCAGTAAGCTTTCGGGCCTTATAGCCGACGAAAACGGTATGCCGCTTGCCGGTACTACCGTATCGCTTAACGGCAAAACATCTATAAGCGATGATGCGGGTATGTATACCTTTGAGAGCCTTAAAGACGGTTCGTTTAAAATAACCGCTTCGCTACTGGGCTATAGCAACTTTACAGCTACGGTAACTGTAAGTGGCGACAGCAAATTTGACATTGTTATGAAAAGCGAGGCGAAAAGCCTTGACGAAATGGTAATAACCGGTGTGGTTACCCAGCGTTCTAAAGTAGAAAGCTCTGTTTCGGTAAGTTCTGTAAACATACAACAGATAGAACAGGCCGCACCGCGTGCCACTGCCGAAATCTTCAGGTCTATTCCGGGTGTAAAATCAGAATCTACCGGTGGCGAGGGTAACGCTAACATTACCCTAAGGGGTATTCCTATCGCATCGGGTGGTGCCAAGTTCCTGCAACTGCACGAAGACGGCCTTCCGGTAATGCAGTTTGGCGACGTGGCTTTTGGTAATGCCGATATATTTCTTCGTGCTGACCAAACCATTCGTAAAATAGAAGCCATCCGCGGCGGTTCTGCCTCTACCCTTGCCAGTAACTCACCTGCAGGTATCATCAACTTTATCAGTAAAAACGGCTCAACCGAAGGCGGTACTGTAATGCAGTCTATAGGTATGGACTACAACAACTACCGTACTGATTTTGAATACGGCACACCAATTAACGAAAGCCTTAGGTTTCACATCGGTGGATTTTGGAGGCAAGGCGAAGGCCCACGCTCAGCAGGGTATACCGGTAACGTAGGTGGGCAGATTAAGGCAAACCTTACTAAAGAATTTAAAAATGGCTACGTAAGGCTATACTTTAAACACCTTAACGATAAGGCCATTGGTTACCTGCCAATGCCGGTATATGTTACAGGCAGCAACAGCAGCCCTAAGTACCAGTCTATGGAAAACTTTGACATAAGGCATGATGCGCTGCAAAGTGCTTACCTTTTAGACAACCTTACCCTTGATGCAAACGGCAACCCTAAACGTACCAACGTACAAAATGGTATGAACCCTATAGCCACATCTGTAGGTGGTGAGCTTTCTTTTAACCTGGACAACGACTGGAAGATAGAAAACCGCTTCCGCCAAAACTACCACCGTGGTAACTTTATAGCACCATTCCCGCAGCAGGTTCAAACCGCATCGGCTTATGCTACAGAGTTTGGTGTAGATAACCTTACCTACGCTAATGGTCCTATGGTAGGCCAAAACGTAGGCGCTAACGACTATGTGGTTAAAACCGTACTGTTTGATGTTGCCATAAACAACTTCAACAACTTTACAAACGACCTTAAACTAACCAAGAAATTTGGCAACCTTGACCTTACACTTGGTTACTACAAAGCGCTGCAAAACATAGGCATGACCTGGATGTGGAACAGCTACCTTATGGAAGCTAAAGGTAACAACGCAGCACTTATCAATGCCGGCAGCAACTCGGTTAACGGTTTATATGCTTACGGTGTGCCTTTTTGGGGTAACGGCCTAAGCCGCAACTACGATACTAATTATGACATTAATGCTACCTACGCGGCTATTCAGTACAAACTTACAGACAAGTTAAACTTTGACGGTAGCATCCGTTTCGACAAATCTAAAGCAAGGGGTACCTTTGCCGGCTCACATCAGGTAGCTAATGTAGACGTTGATGGCAGCGGAACCATAGAAGGCCCTGAAGCAAGCGTAACAGTAATGGACAACGCGAACAGGAAATATGTAAACTACGATGTAGACTATGTATCGTACTCAGCCGGTCTTAACTACCTGCTAAGCGACAACCAGTCGTTATTCGGAAGATACAGCCGTGGTGGCCGTGCCAATGCCGACAGGCTACTGTTTGGCAACAACATCCTTGCAACCGGAAAAGCCGTACCGGGCCTAAGCGCAGATATGGTAAACCAGGCCGAACTCGGCTTTAAGCACAACGGCGCTAAAACCAGCCTATATGCTACAGCATTCTACGCAGGTATATCTGAACAAAACTGGGACTTTTCTACTGCTGGTATCAGGCAGATACAAAGGGAATACACAACTTATGGTCTTGAGCTTGAAGGCAGCCATCGTGTAGACCGCTTTAGCTTTAACGGTAGCGTTACCTGGACACACGCCGAAATATCTAAAGACGCCATTAATCCTACTTACGTAGGCAACAAACCAAGAAGGCAGGCCGACTTTATTTACAACGCGCTGGCATCATACAGCTTTGGCGCTGAAAAGAAACACAACTTCGGTTTCTCTGTTGTAGGTACAAGCAAGTCGTATGCTCAGGATAATAACGAGCTTGTAATGCCTGGCTATATAGTGGTAAACCCATTCATAAGCTTCTCGCTTACAAAAGGCCTTAGCCTAAGTGCCAACGTAAATAACGTATTCGATTCTATAGGTATTACCGAGGTTGAAGAAGGCAGCATTACATCAAACACTAAAAACATAGTAAGGGCACGCGCCATTAACGGACGCACCTCATCTCTTACACTGGCATATAAATTTTAATTCATAAAAAGAGGTTTGGGTTAATTGGAACAGTTTCCTGTACTATATTTAATACTACAGGAACTGTTCTTTTAAAAAAATCAATACCACGCTAGCATGAAACACAAGGTAAAACTTAGCTTTTGGCAAATATGGAATATGAACTTCGGGTTCTTTGGCATACAGTTCAGTTTTGGGCTGGAACAAAGTAACATGAGTGCCATATACAAGTACCTGGGTGCCGACGAAAAATCGCTGCCCATACTGTGGCTTGCCGGCCCTGTAACCGGGCTTATAATACAGCCCATAGTAGGTGCGCTGAGCGATGGTACATGGTCGCCACGGTTTGGCAGGCGAAAGCCGTTTTTCCTGATAGGTGCGCTTTTGGCAAGCTTTGGGTTACTGGCTATGCCTTTTTCTAACTCATTGTGGATGGCTGCCGGGCTACTCTGGATACTAGATGCGGCAAACAACATAACCATGGAGCCGTACCGCGCCTTTGTAGCCGATAAGCTGGTGCCAGAGCAGCATCCTACAGGATTTTTAATGCAAAGCTTTTTTACGGGGCTGGGCATTACACTGGCTAACTTTACCCCTGCCCTGCTGGTTTTACTGGGTATACTTTCTATTGATGACAAGCTGGATAACGGAATACCCGTATACACCTACTGGGCGTTTTTTATAGGTGCAGCGGCGGCTATTGGTTCGGTACTGTTTTCTGTAGCTACTACAAAAGAGTATCCGCCATCGGCAGAAGAACTTGCTGAAATTGAAGCCCGGAAACAGGAGGGTACATTTTTTGGCAGGATATTTAAAGACATAGCCGAAGCTTTCCGCACCATGCCAAAGCCGATGAAGCAGCTTATACCGGTTAAGTTTTTTACCTGGTATGCCATGTTCTGCTACTGGCAGTATATTACCTCTGCCCTTTCTGTTAGTATTTTCCATACATCAGACGAAACGTCTAAAGGTTTCTCCCAGGCGCAATTGCTTACCGGTAACCTTAACGGAACGTATAACATTGTATGCTTTTTGGTGGCGTTCCTACTTATTCCGCTGGCGCGAAAAATAGGTGCAAAACAAGTACACTTTATAGCCCTTACACTGGGCGGGCTTGGCCTGCTGGCACTACCATTTTTAAACAACAGCACCATACTGTTTAGTATACCTAATCCGTTTGGGCACACCGTACAGATAACATCGGTATACGCGTATTCCTTTGGGCTGGGTATTGCGTGGGCCAGTATGATGGCCATGCCGTACCAAATACTGGCAGGCAGCGTACCACCAGCAAAAATGGGCATTTACATGGGCATTTTTAATATGTTTATTGTAATACCCATGATCATCCAAATTTTGTCTGTACAGTTTTTTGTATACGATTTAGTAGGCCAAAACCCATTAAACATTATTACCCTTGCCGGGGCATTTTTAGTAACCGGCGGTATATGTGCCCTTTTTATAAAAACCGGAAAATAGAACCCTATGGAAGCACTAAACATAGCCTATGACAAATCAGTGGAACTGCTGGAAAAATGCAGCACACCACACGGCTTTGTGGCAAGCGCTGAAGATATAACAAACTACAAGCGCGTATGGACCCGAGATGGGGTTATATGTGGGCTTGCAGCACTGGCTTCGGGTAAGGGCAGCCTTATAGATACTTTTAAAAAAACACTGGAAACACTTGCTTCGGCGCAGCACCCGGCGGGGTTTATGCCTTCTAACGTGTATTATAAAAACGGTGAAGCTGTTGTAAGCTACGGCGGCCTTGCCGGCCGGGTAGATGCCGTAACCTGGTTTATTATTGGCGTATGCCAATATACCCACTACACCGGCGAGAAACTATTTTTTACCCGCCATAAAGAGGTGTTACAAAAGTGCATTAACCTGCTCGATGCGTGGGAGTTTAACGGCAAGCACCTGCTGTACGTACCGCTATCGGGTAACTGGGCAGATGAGTTTATCACAGACGGTTATGTACTGTACGACCAGCTCCTGCGCTTATGGGCACTAAGGTGTTATTACCAATTTGTACCTTCTGAAACTTTGGCAACAAAAATACAGGAGGTAAAACGACAGATAGAAATAAACTTTACCGCTACTAAAAAGGGTGAAAAATACCACGAAAAGGCATTTACCGAAGCCGCTATAGAAAACTATATGCCGTGTTCTTTTAATCCGTCAGGGTACCGAAAACAGTTTGATGCCTTTGCAAACAGCCTTGCGCTATTGCTGGATGTAGGCTCTGAGGGTTTTAAGAAAAAGATACTACGGCATGCGCGTATTACCCAAAAGGAAGTACCGCTAAACCTTATCCCGGCATTTTGGCCCCCGGTAAAAGAATGGGACAAAGAATGGGATTTACTGGTAAACAACTGCAAGTATGAGTTTAGAAATTACCCGTACGAGTTTCATAACGGCGGCAGCTGGCCTATGGTTAACGGCTTTTACGGACTGGCACTGCTAAGTATGGACGAAGCCGCAAAAGCTACCGAAACGCTGCATGCCATAAACTACGCTAACGGCCTTAAAGAGTATGGTTTTTACGAAAACTTCAACAGTAAATCAAGTGTGCCAAATGGTGTACGCTATTGTGCATGGAGTGCTGCCGGAGCTGTACTGCTGCACCGCTCGTTACACGCTGGCTTTAAACTTCTAATGTAACATATTGTGAAAAATATAGATATACTGTGCATAGGTGAAACCCTTATAGATTTTATAGGAAATGAAACCGATGCCACACTACAACAAACAACCGGGTACAAACGGCTGCTGGGGGGATCTCCCACTAATGTAGCGTTTAATGCCGCAAAACTTGGGCTACGGGCAGCAATAGTTAGCACCGTAGGTAACGACGGCCTGGGGCACTTCGCACTCCGGGAACTGGAACAGGGCGGTGTAAATACACAGTACAGCCGCACGGCAAATAGTGCCAATACCAGTATTGTAATGGTATCGCGCTCTACGGGTACACCTGATTTTATTGCCTACCGCGATGCCGATGTGCATATTGAAGATTACCAGCTTGCCGATACAGTACTGCAAAATGCGCACGTGTACCACACTACGTGTTTTGCGCTGAGCAAAAAACCGGCACAGCATACCATAGTTACCAAAGCAAAACGTGCTAAAGAACTGGGATTACAACTGAGCATAGACCTTAATTATTCTGACCGTATATGGCCCGAAAGGCAGGAAGCTATGGATATAATACAACTATATTGTTCATACAATCCGCTTATAAAAATAAGTGAAGACGACTGTTTCAGGATTTTTAACGAAGAAAAAAGCGAGGCGTTTATCTTTGACTATTTTCACTCGCACGGCGCAGATACCGTTTGCCTCACTAAAGGAAAAGACGGCGTGGTACTAAGCGACCGTAATACAGGCATTATAAAACAAGACGCGCAACGGCTGGACAACATACACGATACCACCGGTGCCGGCGATGCCTTCTGGACCGGTTTTTTATACGCCAGGCTAAAAGGCTATAATTTTACCGATACCCTTACACTGGCACAAAAAATTGCCGGCTTAAAATTACAAAACATTAAAAATTGGGAAACTATTTTATAAAAGCGGATATCCCGGAGCCTTTAAAGCCCGGGATATTTTTTTTATACTGTTGAAGAATCGGTATTTTAAATACTACTTGAAGTACGTTGTTTTAACTCCTCAAAAGAAATTAGGTTAAGGTGTTCTTTACGGTTATCACTCATTACCTGAAACTCAAAAAACGGGTTAACCGGGGCAATGCAGTTACCTACGGGTGCTTTGCGCGATAATACGCCTACCCCCCAGTCTGTATCTACACAGCACGAATTAACCGAAGGGTTAAAACGCCATTTTTGAAATGCTTTCCATGTGGTACCATTCCAAAATCCTTTTGCAGGCGTATGGTAGTAGCCATAGCGTTCGCGGGCGTGGAACTCGGTAGGCGGATTACAGTCGTGCAATACTACAAAACCATCTTCTTTAAGATAGTTTAACGCGTTTACTATGTCGCGGTCTACCTGTTCGGCAAGGTGCAGGCCGTCTATAAATATAACATCAAACTTAATGTCTTGGCTTAATATTTCGCCTTGGCGCAGTTTTGAAAAAAACGCGTCTGACGTCATTTTAAAATCCACCGGGTTTTCCTTAAACTCCACCCCGGGGTCTACACTGTACTTGGTAGCCGATTTAATATGGTTAAAGTTTTTTTCGGGATTACGCACCCCTATTTCTAAATAGGTAGTTTCATGCGGAAAAAGCGACAGGAGATAGTTAATAACATCAGTACGTATGGGCCTCTTGGCTACTTCAGCCTTATTTTTTGCCTGTACTTCTACGTAAAAAGGTTCGGTTAGTACGTCGTATCCTTTAATAAAGTATTTAAAAGGGGCTGTTGCCTCCAGTATTTGCCTAATTTTCATTGTGTGTAATAATAGCGGCGTAAATTAACAATTAATTTTTAACTCCATCCTTTACTACCGTGTTAATCTTATAAACAATATAACGCACTACACAAATTTAAAATTAAGCAAGGTGTCTACTCGGCGGAAGTTGGCTCATTATGATCTTTGTATACAAGATCAATCATTTTAACCAGCGCATTTTTTATTTCCTGTGTTCCGCCCTCTGTGGTGAGGTCTATACCACAAAATGTTTTTGCATTAACTCCCTTATACATATTAAGGTAATAAATACCCGATATTAATATGGCAGCTACCGCCCTAAACTGGCTTGAATCCTGTTTAAAGTGAGGGTCGGTAATATGAGTAAGCAATAGTTCCCCGTTACGTTCGCGTTCGTCGGCTATGGCAGTAAGGGATTCTCTTTGTTCGGCAAGCCCCCACAACAGTACCTGCTGTAGATTTTTATGGTCAGACACATAATCGTACTGGTGCGTAAGCGATTGTTTTACAAACTCGCATCCGCCGTCATTCATAGCCAGGGCGTCGCCTTTTACATTGCTCCAAAAATCAAGGGAACTCACATACTCGTCTATAAGCCCGTCTACACTGCCAAAGTAATTATAGATCATTTTTTTATCTACCCCGGCCACAGTAGCGATATTATTTATTTTTAACCCTGTATAGCCCGTTGTTTCCAAAATGGTGCCTACCGCATCTAAAAATTTCTTTTTACTGCGTTCCTTATTACGAATATCTCCTCCCGATGGCTTCCTTTTCATATCCCTTAGCAATGAGCACGCAAGTTACTAAATTTTAAAACGCCGTTAATTGAGAATGGTAATTTAGGAGAATTTTCCTTACCTTATAAAAGTTCTTATATGATGCAACAACGGACAAAACTTTTAAAAAACTTAATAAAACAAACATCTACTTACATAACCACAAACATTTGGTAAAACTTCAGCATACTTAATAAAAAAACAATGTTAAAATAAAACACTAATTAGTGTCTTAATTATTTTTTTATATCTTTGCCCTTATCCTTTCCAGGTAAAGAACTTGTAAGTTAGCACATTACTAAAACCTTTAAGGAGAAAAAAACAACAAGTCTACTGTAAAACTACAGTGTACTTAAAAAATAAAGCTGAGGGGAAGCTAAGCCAATCAATTTCGCAAATCCAACGATTCGGTATACATCCAGTGTATACCGATTTTTTTATAGATCGGCACGGTAACGAAATCAATCCTACCTGCAGTCAATCAATAAAAACAGCGTAAAAACAAACCTCATTTTTTATTAAAATAGGTATTTATACATTTCTCATTGACAAAAAAATAGTTTCTTTGCAGTTAGAATAATATCCAGGGATAATTCACCATACATGACAACATTCAATTTCAGGAAATGGGACACCATCTTAGGATGGGTAGTTTTCGCTATTGCTTTCATCACCTACACCCTTACTGTAGAACCATCATTAAGCTTTTGGGATTGCGGCGAGTACATCTCTACCGCTGCTAAACTGGAAATAGGCCACCCACCGGGAGCACCACTTTTCCAGATGGTAGGCGCATTCATGTCTATTTTCGCTTCAGGCAAAGAACACGTAGCCTTAATGGTTAACATGGTATCAGTGCTTTCCAGCGCATTTACTATACTGTTTATGTTTTGGTCTTCTACAATGGTATTGAAGACAGTAGTAGCAAAGTTCTCTGAAATTAACGACAATAACGCGAAAGCCATACTGGCATCTTCTCTTGTAGGCTCACTTGCCTACACCTTTACCGATAGCTTTTGGTTTAACGCTACCGAAGCCGAGGTGTATGCCATGGCATCGTTATTTATAGCCATACTGCTGTGGCTGGGCCTTAAGTGGGAAGAAGATATGCACAATCCACGCGGAGCCAAATGGTTATTAATCATTTCCCTGGTTATAGGTTTATCATTTGGCGTACACTTTATGGCCATACTTGCACTACCAAGCATAGGCTTTATCTACTTCTTTAAAAATTACAAAACAGTAAATATTAAAAACTTCATTGTAGCAAATGTGGTTATCATAGCCATACTATTGTTTATCTTTAAGTTTTTACTACCGTATACCATGGCACTTTTCGGGAAAACCGAAATATTTATGGTTAATTCACTTGGGCTACCGTTTAACTCGGGTACCATATTCGTATTCCTGGCATTGATAGCGGTATTTTATTTTGGGCTTAACTTTACCAAAAAGAAAGAGCTTCCGCTGTACAACACTCTTATACTGTGTATCTTGTTTATTTTTATAGGATTCAGCACCTGGATGATGCTCCCTATACGTGCCAATGCCAATGTGGTAATTAACGAAAATAAACCAAGTGATGCTGCAGAGGTACTGGCCTACTACAACCGTGAACAGTACGGAGAGCAAAAGCTTTTCTACGGCCCTATGTATACCGACACCTACAGCGGACTTGATAAGGAAAACCCTTATGAGGATGAAAAACCAAACTACCAAAGGGATTATGCCACAGGCAAATACGTAATAGTAAACGATTACAAAAACGCCAAGCAAAATACAGACGACAACCACAAAGGCTTTATGCCGCGTATGTGGAACCCGGAAAGTGCTGCTAATTATATGACCTTTACCGCACCGGCTACCTTTAGGCTGGATCCTGAACATGATTTTGCCGAAGACCTGTACCGCATGGGCGTACCGGTAGACAAAATGAGCGAGGAAGAACTGGGCCAGGCAGTTGCTGAAGCACGATCTAACATGGAGCAGATTATTGCCGATTTCAGGTCTAAATTCCACTCGGGTGCGGCCGATTATGATGATTATAACAAGTTCCTTAATGGTTATAGCAGTTTCATTATTGTAGACAAGCCTACTTTTATGCAAAACATGCAGTTTATGTTTGAATACCAGTTTGGCTATATGTACCTGCGCTACCTTATGTGGAACTTCGCCGGAAGGCAAAACGATATACAGGGCCGTTATGACGACCTTGACGGCAACTGGCTATCGGGCATAAAACCACTGGATGAAATACGTTTAGGAAGCCAGGACAACCTACCTTCAGATCAGGCAAACAACAAAGGCCGAAACGTTTATTACCTGCTGCCATTTATCCTAGCATGTATAGGTTTAGCCTACCACGCCAATAAAGACGCCAAGAGCTTCTACGTACTGCTCACCCTGTTCTTATTTACGGGTATAGCACTAAAAATATACCTTAACGAAAGGCCTTTTGAACCACGCGAAAGGGATTACGCGCTTGTAGGTTCGTTCTATGTATTCTCTATATGGCTGGGCTTTGGGGTATATGCTATTTACGACTGGATTAAGAAGTTTGTGGCGCCAAAAATAGCCATACCTGCCGTTACAGCAGCCTGCTTACTTGCTGCTCCTGTGCTTATGGCAAGCCAAAACTGGGACGACCATAACCGCTCTAACCGCTACACGGCACTTGCCATGGCTAAAGCGTACTTATCTTCTTGTGATAAAAACGCCATACTGTTTACCATAGGCGATAATGATACCTTCCCACTATGGTACGCACAGGAAATTGAAGGCTTCCGTACAGACGTACGTATTGTTAATACCAGCCTGTTTATGACCGACTGGTACATAGACCAAATGAAGCGTAAGGCCTACGACAGCGACCCTATGCCTATTAGCTTTACACACGACCAGTATAAGCCGGGTACACGCGATTATATGCTGTACGATAAAAACACTGAAAAGCGTTGGGATCTTGGAGCATTCCTTAAATTCCTGGGTAGCGATGACGACAGGCTTAAACTAAAACTTAATAACGGACATTTTGTAAACTTCTACCCTACTAACAAGGTAAGGTTTACTGTAGATAAAAACGCGGTGCTAAAAAGCAACACGGTATCGGCTGAAATTAAAGACAGTATAGTACCGTACATCGACTTTGATATTAAAGGCGATGCGCTTTACAAAAACCGCCTTATGATGCTGGATATTGTATACAACAATAACTGGAAAAGGCCTATTTACTTTACCGGAGGCAGCTTTGGCGACGACGATTACCTTTGGATGAAAGACTATCTTCAGCTGGATGGTATGGTGTACAAGCTTGTACCGGTTAAAACCGCTATACCTGAAGACGGCAGTCCGCTTGATATGGGTCGTATAGACACCAAAAAAATGTACGACATAGTAATGAAGTGGGACTGGGGTAATGGTGAAGATCCTAAAGTGTACCATGACCCTGAAACGCGCAAAAACAGCATTACGTACCGCACTAATATGGCAAGACTTATGCAGGCGTTAATAGACGAAGGCGATAAGGTAAAAGCCCGTAAGGTTATAGACCTTGCGATGACTAAAATGCCGGTAGAGCTATTTGGGTACTACACGCTGTTAGAGCCGTTTATTACAGGATATTATGAACTGGGCGACAAAGAAGCTGCACATAAGGTATTAGATACCCTGATTAAGAAATACCAGGAAAGCCTGGTGTTTTATGCCGGTGTTAGCGCACGCGACCAGATATACATCCGTAATGACATAGCTACCGACATTGAGCGCTACAGAAGCCTGCTTTGGATTGCTAAAGACATGGGCGATGAGGAGTATTACCAAAAAGAATATCCTAAGTTTAATACCCTGAACCAAAAAATAGGACGTTACAAAAGGGAAAACGAAGGTGAAGCCGCTCCTGAGGAAGACAGTATTTCTAAATACTTAAACGCCGAAGACGGAACCAAGACTAAAACTACAGACAGCGCTGTAAACAAAATAAGCAGCGGAGAAAAGAAATAAATAATTTGTAAAGGGATGCAGCTTCGGCTGCATCTTTTTTATGCCTATGAAACTGTATTGGGTAAAAACACGTTGGTTTGTTAAAAAGTTCTTCGGAGGGTTTATATGGAATGTAGCCCGAAAACGCAAAAAGGTATACCTTACCTTTGATGACGGCCCCATACCCGAAGTTACGCCATGGGTGCTGAATGTGCTACAGCAGCACGATATTAAAGCTACATTTTTTTGCATAGGCGACAACATACAAAAACACCCCGACGTTTTTCAACGTGTAATACAGGAAGGTCATGCGGTGGGCAACCACACGTTTAACCACCTTAACGGCTGGAATACTGACGACGAAACCTACCTACAAAATACCGAAAAATGCCAGCAGGCCATAATACAGCATAAACCTGAAGGTACACGGTTGTTTCGCCCGCCGTACGGCAAAATGAGCCGCAAACAGGCATCGGCTATGAGGCATAAAGGATTTAAACTAATCATGTGGGATGTTTTAAGTGCAGATTTCGACCAGACCATAACGCCGGAAGCATGCCTTAAAAATGTAATAAACAATGTAGAAAATGGCAGTATAATCATATTTCATGACAGCCTTAAGGCGCAACAAAATATGCAGTATGCACTACCACGCGTAATAGAATATTTAAAAAAGGAAAATTACAGAATAGGCCTGTTGCCGTATTAAACCTGTTCGCTTACCAGCCCTATTATAGTGTTGGCATCCAGCTCTCCGCTTTGTCTCCATACTACCTGCCCGTCTTTATAAATCATAAGCGTAGGCAAGCCTTTTATACGCAGGGCTTCGGCAAGTTCCTGGTTTTTATCTACGTCAATTTTAATAACCTTAGCCTTATCCCCCAGTGCAGCCGCCACATCTCTCATAACAGGGTGCATAGCTACAGAGGGTTCGTTCCACTCTGTATAAAAGTCTATCAGTACAGGAACAGGTGAGTTTATAAGTTCTCCGAATTTCGACATAAAACCAACGTGTTAAAATCGTTTTAAAATAGCTACGTTATTGGTAAATTTCATACAAATATAGCATTTTTACAATACCACGCTACTAATTAACCTTTTTTTAGTGTAAGCACTGTAATCTCTGGCCATATACCTACCCTACCCGGATACGCATGGAACCCAAAACCGCGGTTTACATATATATACCTGCCAAGGTTATTGTACAGCCCCGCCCATTGTTTATACACGTACTGCACAGGGCTCCATTTTATAAAACCGGGAATTTCTATACCAAACTGAAAGCCGTGCGTATGTCCGCTAAGGGTAAGCTGGTAGTGCCTTGGATCGTGCTGCACTTCTAAATCCCAGTGGCTTGGGTCGTGGCTCATTAATATTTTAAAATCGTCTTTGCCCAGCGTCCCAGAAGCCTTATTAAGATCGCCGGCTTTTTTAAAGTTATGCCCCCAGTTCTCCACTCCTACCAGCGCGATTTCCTGTCCGTCTTTATGTAGTTTAATGTGCTCGTTAAGCAACAGCTTAAAATCAATTTTTCTGTGCAGGTCTTTAATCGCATTAAAGTTGGCTTGCTTTTCGGCTTCGGTAGGCCAAGGCACATATTCGCCGTAATCATGGTTACCCAATACCGAATATTTACCAAAGGCAGGCGTGTGTATACGTTTAAAAGTATCAATCCACGGGTGCATTTCTTTAGCATGGGTATTTACTATATCTCCCGTAAACAGCACTATGTCGGTCTTTTGCCCGTTAATCAGATCTATAGCGTGTTCTATTTTTTCCTTATCATCAAAACTTCCGCTGTGCACATCAGATATCTGTGTTATGGTAAAACCATCAAAAGCATCCGGAAGATCCGGGAATGTTAAGGTCTTCTTTCGCACCTTAAAATGATACTTGCCTTCTGTAACACCGTACAGCAACGACAAAAACGGCACAGCAGCCACACCCAGCGCAGCAAGGCTAACAAAGCGGCGGCGTTCGGCAAAAAAAGGCTGGCCTGTCTGTCCGCTAAAAGCACGTATGGTGCCGCTAAATACCCTTACAATATCTTCGCCAAGCATAACTATGGTTACCAAAAGCTTTGGCACAACGGTAAGCAATAGTAAACCAATGGTAAATAAGGTTTGGCGTGTTTGCCCCTGCCTGCGGTCAAACTGTGTAAAAGAGTAAACAATGTAGGCGATGATAAGCAGGGTTACGGCCAGGTAGGCCCAGTGGAACCAGCGGCTTTTTGCAGCCTCTTTTACAGCAATAAAAGTATAAATCTCGCTGACTACAAAAAAAATAAGCAACAGCGGTAAGATGATATAACGCATGGATGTGTGTTTGTGTGTAAAATATTTCGGCAAAAATGTGCCGCGGGATGATACAGCACAAAATGTGCCATGGCAGTATGTGTCAGTATACGTGTCAGGTAATTTTTTATGAAAACACTATCAGATTGTTAGGATTTAGTTGGCTATTTAGCGTGTAATTTTGAAAATAGAAATAACGAACAAAACTACACTCTATATACACAGCGCCCGCAGGCTTACACATAGCTTACGGGCGCTGCATCTTTTTATAAACCCTGCAGAGGTTTTTTATTAAGACAGGTTTCAGTATTTTTACATCCAAACAAAAAACGACTCATGTCCCAGCAAAAACGACTTTTCCTGCTCGATGCCTACGCACTTATTTTCCGTGGGTACTACGCCTTTATAAAAAACCCGAGGATTAACAGCAAAGGAATGGACACCAGTGCCATTATGGGCTTTATGAATTCGCTGCTCGATGTAATAAAGCGCGAACGCCCAGATCACCTCGCTGTAGCCTTTGACAAGGAAGGCAGTGCCGTACGTACCGAGATGTTTACCGCATACAAGGCAAACCGCGACGAAACCCCCGAAGCCATACGCATAGCGGTACCTTACATACAGGAAATTCTGCGTGCCATGCACATACCGGTTATAGAACTTGCCGGCTGCGAGGCAGACGACCTTATAGGCACCGTAGCCCAGCAGGCCGAAAAACAGGGTTATAAAGTGTATATGGTAACCCCGGATAAGGATTTTGCGCAGCTGGTAACCGAAAATATATTTATGTACCGCCCGGCACGTATGGGTAACGACATAGAAATTTGGGGTGTTAAAGAAGTACTGGACCGTTTTGAAATAGAACGTACGGAACAGGTTATAGATTACCTGGGCATGATGGGCGATGCCGTAGACAACATTCCGGGATTACCGGGCGTAGGCGAAAAAACTGCTAAAAAACTCCTTAAAGAGTATGGCAGCATGGAAAATCTTTTAGCAAATACCCACGAGCTAAAAGGAAAAATGCGAGAAAACATAGAGAATAATAAAGAGCTGGGCATGCTTTCTAAAAAGCTGGCTACTATAATTACTGATTGCAGCGTAACCTTTGACGAGCACGATTACGAGCTTACCAAACCCGATACCGAAAAAGTAGAAGCGTTGTTTAATGAGCTGGAATTCCGCCGTATGGCAGACCAGTTCCATAAGCTGTTTGGCCACGGAGAGGAATACGACGAAATAAATCCTAATGCCGCAGACGCACCCACCGCACCTGCCAAAAAAAGCGGTAAAAAAGACGAAAACCAAACCAACCTGTTTGGCTTTGACGACAATGAAGATGCCGGCGCAGGGCACAATGCTTTTTACAACACCCTGGAAAATACAGACCACCACTACCAGGTGGCACAGGGTATGGCTGTAAACTTCCTTGTAAGCAACCTGCTAAAGCAAACCTCAGTAAGCTTTGACACCGAAACTACGGGTATCTGCGCTCTTACGGCTGAGCTTGTAGGTATGTCTTTTTCGTGGGAGAAAGGCAAAGGGTTTTACGTACCCGTACCCGCAGACCGTAACGAAGCCCAAGCCATTGTAGATAAATTCCGTCCGTTTTTTGAAGACGAGAACATTGAAAAGATAGGCCAAAACCTTAAATACGACCTCGAAATTTTAAACAACTATGGGGTTACGGTAAAGGGTAAGTTTTTTGACACCATGATAGCGCATTACCTTATAAATCCGGATATGCGCCATGGAATGGATATACTTGCCGAAACCTACCTTAAGTATTCGCCTATGCCTATCGAGGCTCTTATTGGCAAAAAAGGCAAAGGGCAAAAAAGTATGCGCGATGTAGAACTGGAACGCATTAAGGAATACGCTGTAGAGGATGCCGATATTACCCTGCAACTAAAAGAGGTTTTTGCGCCCATGCTGGAAAAAACAGGCACCAAAAAGCTGTTTGATGAAATAGAAATTCCGTTAATGCCGGTGCTTGCCGCTATGGAAACCGAAGGCATTAACCTTAACGTAGGCTACCTTAAAGAACTGTCTGCAATCCTGACCGCCGATGTAAAGGCACTGGAACAGCGCATTTATGAAGCTGCCGGGGAGTCGTTTAACCTGGGCTCTCCAAAACAGCTGGGCGAAATCCTGTTTGACAAAATGAAAATAGGCGGTGCCAAGCAAAAGAAAACCAAAACCGGACAGTATGCCACCGGAGAGGAAGTGCTATCGTACCTGGCCAATGAAAGCCCTATTGTACAGGATATACTGGACTGGCGACAACTGGTAAAACTGCAAAACACGTATGTAGATGCACTACCGGGACAAGTAGAACCAAAAACCGGCCGCGTACATACCGATTATATGCAAACGGTGGCCGCTACAGGCCGACTAAGCAGCAACAACCCTAACCTGCAAAACATTCCTATCCGTACAGAACGTGGCAGGCAGATACGCAAGGCATTTGTGGCACGCAATGAAGATTACGTACTGGTAAGTGCCGACTACTCGCAAATAGAGCTGCGCATTATAGCTGCGCTGAGCGAAGACCCTGAAATGGTACGTTCGTTCCAAAACCATGAAGACATTCACGCCAGTACTGCCGCCAAGGTATTTAATGTAGCCCTTAACGAGGTTACTCGTGAGCAGCGTAGCCATGCAAAAACGGTAAACTTTGGTATTATATATGGCGTATCGGCATTTGGGCTTAGTAACCAGACTACCCTGAGCCGCAGCGAAAGTAAAGACCTTATAGACGCGTACTACAAAACCTACCCGCGCCTTAAACAATACATAAGCGAGCAGATAGAAACCGCACGCGAAAACGGCTATGTAACCACCGTGCTGGGGCGCAGGCGTTACCTTAAAGATATTAACTCAGCTAATGCAGTGGTGCGTGGCGCCGCCGAACGAAACGCGGTAAACGCCCCTATACAGGGCAGCGCTGCCGATATTATTAAAATTGCCATGATTAACATTCAGAAAAAACTGGTTACCGAGGGCTGGAAAAGCAAAATGTTGCTACAGGTACACGACGAACTTGTTTTTGACGTTTATAAGGAAGAGCTGGAGCGCATAAAGCCCATGATAAAGCACGAAATGGAAAATGCGTTTACCCTTTCGGTACCGCTTGAGGTGGAACTGGGCGAGGGCTTAAACTGGCTGGAAGCGCATTAATTGTTTTGGCGGGGTTATGCGGTTATTTGGTAATCCGGTTATTTGACCTGGAATGAAATCTAACAATTATTCGGAATTAGTTTAACGACAATAAAACTACCTAGGCAAAAGGTTAAATTAAAGATAACGCACCTATATACAAACGTAGCAACCACTATGAAAAAGTTTTTATCAGTACTGCTTATTACAGTAAGCCTTTCGGGTTTTGCGCAAGGAGACCATGAGGGGGCTAAATTTAGGAAAATAGACAGCCTGATGACCTACCTGTACCAAAACGGTAAGTTTATGGGAAGCATTACCCTTCGCGAAAAAGACCGTATTGTGTTTACCAAAGCCTACGGCAGCGCAGACCTGGCTACCAAAACAAAAGCTACCCCTTTTACCCGATATAAAATAGGCGGCATTACAAAAATGTTTACCGCCTGTATGGTGTTTCAGCTTATTGAGGAAAAGAAATTAAAACCCACCACTAAGCTGAGCGAGTTTTTCCCGAAGGTGAAAAATGCCGAAAATATAACCATTTATAACCTGCTGAACCATACCAGCGGCATATACAACTATACGGCTGACAGCACTTTTATAAGCAAAGCGGGGTCTCAGCAACTACGCCGGGATATGCTGGAACGCGTGTATAAATACCCTTCGGTTTTTGACCCGGGTACTAAAGCTGCACTCAGCGACAGCAACTACCTGTTACTGTCTTACATCATTCAGGATATTACCCATAAAACGTATAAAGAAGCGGTTACCGAGCGCATATTAAACAAAGCGGGGCTGAAAAACACTACCTACGCAGGGAAGATAAACCCTAAGAAAAACGAAGCCTCATCGTACCGCTACGTAAAAGACCACTGGCAGCAGGTGTCTGAATGGCACGAAACAGCCGCAACGGGTGTAGGGAACTTACAAAGCACTCCCGAAGACCTCACCCGTTTTATGGAAGCGCTGTGGGCAGGCAAAATAATATCTAAAAAGTCGGTTGCCGATATGGCTACGTTAGATTTTGGGTACGGCAAGGGATTGCTAAACTTTCCGTTTGGCGAACGAAAGTTTATAGGGCACAGCGGCAGCATTGAAGGCTTTGAAACCGTTGTAGGCTATTATCCTAAAGAAAATTTCGGGATAGCCCTGGCGGGTAATGCGGTAAACTTTAGCTTTAACGATATTGTTAAGGGGGTGCTTAGCTGTTATTATAAGCTTCCGTACCGTTTCCCGGTACTGGAAAAGGCCGATGTGGATGAAGACAGGCTAAAACAATATGAGGGTAACTACGGCAACGAAAAGCTGCCCTTTGTAATCAATGTAAAACTGGTTAAAGGAAAACTGCGTGTACACGCCGATGAGCAGGGCACGTTTTACATTACCCCACTTTCTGACAACGAATTTATACATGAAGGATCTGGGGTAAAAATGACGTTTGATACTAAGGGGTTTACGCTGGACCAAGGGGGCACCACCACCTACTTTACAAAAAAATAAACTTTATATTTTAAAGCGTAAAAAAAGGAGCCGGTTTTGCCGGCTCCTTTTAATATGTATAAGTGGACTAATAAAAATTATTACAATTTCTTAGTAGAATCCCTTTGGCGGAGTTCTGTTTTAATCACTTTAGTTTCGTAAGGCAGTTCTTCGCCCTCCTTGCTCTCCAGCCTGTTAATCAGTGTTTCGGCAGCAGCCTCCCCTATTTCCGGGCCATGCTGGCTTACCGTACTAAGGCTTGGCGTAAGCCTGCGCGACCATACACCATCGGCAAAACCGATAAGCTGCACATCTTCAGGAATTCTGAATCCTGCCTTAAGTACAGCCTTGTGCGCCGTAACCGAAGCAGATTCTTCCAGCGCAAAAACACCGTCAATCTTTTTACCTTTTATATCAAAAAACGCCGGGAATTTTTCATCCAGTTCCTCTGTACTTTCGCATCGAAGTATAAGGTCTTCGTTTATTGCCACGCCATTGGCCTTAAGTGCCTCAAGATACCCTTCTGCACGCAGTTGCCCTACACTAAGGTTATCTATGTTGCTTATAAGCGCTATGTTTTTACAGCCTGTTTTTATAAGGTGGTTTACAGCATTTACGGCAGAGTCAAAATCATCTACTATAACTTTGTCGCAGTTTACATCTTCAGATATCCTGTCGAACATTACAATAGGAATATCGTCGGCAATAGCGTCTTTAAAGTGTTTAAACTCGTGCTCCTTTTGGGTTTCATCGGCTACCGAAAGTATAAATCCGTCTATAGTACCGTTACTAAGCATATCCATAGCCGTGATTTCCTTTTTAAGCGATTCATTGCTTATACAGGTAATAACATTGTATCCCCTGGCATTAGCCGCTTTTTCTATACCGCTAAATACCTTAGCAAAAAACGGATTAAGTATATTAGGTATTATAACCCCAATGGTCTTAGATCTTTTGCTTTTAAGGTTAACGGCAATGTTATTTGGCTTATAGTTTTTAAGCTTGGCAAATTCCTGAACCTTAATTTTAGTAGGCTCGCTAATTTCCGGGCTGTTACTTAGTGCCTTAGACACTGTTGATACAGATACGCCAAGTTCTTTTGCAATTTGTTTTAACGTCGCTTTTGGTCTCATATTCCGGGAGATGAATTACAGTGTAAAAATAACGAAATTTTTGCGAAAATGTTACAGTTCGCTTTATCAAAACGTAATCATTACACAATTTAGTAAAAAGATTCACAAACAAAACACTCTGTTTGAAAGAATTTTCGGTAAAAATAAAACGTTTTCTTATGATGAAAAGTTAATCTTTTAATAAAAAATCAAAAAAAATACAAGAAAAACAATTTTGCAAAATTTTGCAAAAAAATGCAAAAATCTGCAACAATCACCGAAAACACTAGGCTTTTTTACAATGCTATCCGCAAAGGTTTATACAGAAAAACACAATTTTTTGTTAATACCACACAAAATATCTCAAAACCGTAAAACCGTTAACATTTACTTGGCGTATATAATAGTGAACTTAGGTTAAACACATGAACATACTATAAAACGTATAACCACTTAAATGTTTCATTATGAAAAGTACAAAAGTAACTGTAACTGAAGTTGCCACCTCACCGGCAACAAATCTTGCCAGCCGGAGGAGCTTCCTTAAAATAAGCGGACTTACACTAGCCGGCACAGGATTGCTGCTTGCCGGATGTAGCGATGACGACAATCCACCAGCCACTCCAGACAGCAGCCAGCTGCCGGGAGTAAGAAACGGAAAATTTGACCTTGGTGGTGGTGATGCCGGTATACTAACTTATGCCTACGCACTGGAGCAGCTAGAAGCCGACTTTTACACAAGGGTTGTAAACAGCAATACCTTCGGTAGTATTTTTAATAGCGAAGAACAACAGGTTCTTGCCGACTTATATGCACACGAAGTACTACACAGGGAATTTTTTAAAACTGCCATTACCGCAGCATTGGCAGGCACAGCAGGCGAGGTACTCCCTACCCTACAGTTTGCCTACAATAGCGTAAACTTTAACAACAGGGACAGCGTACTGGGAACAGCAAAAGCACTTGAAGATACCGGCGTAAGAGCGTACAACGGTGCAGGCCGCTATATTCAGAGTGCAGATTACCTACTTATAGCAGGTAAAATTGTTTCTGTAGAAGCACGCCATGCCAGTGCCATCCGTAGCCTTATAAGCCCGGGTACCGCTAGTTTTGCAGGAAATGACATAGTAGACGCAAACGGACTGGACCTTGCCGACAAACCAAGCATGGTAATACCAGATGTTGCAGCGCTTAACTTTATACAAACTGCATTTACCGCAAACTACCTTCCTTAATTGCTAACCCACATAAACCGGAACATTATGAACATCTTAAAATTTATAGAGTCGTTTACAAATGAAGGCATGCTAAGCAGCCTTAACGATAAAAGCAACCGCCGCGACAGCTTTGGCCAATTTGGAAAAATAGGCGCAAATGCAGCTATGGCAGCGCTACCACTGGGGCTTGCTACCCTGTTTACGCAACGTGCTAAAGCAGCGAACACCGCCTACGCTACAGCAGCTACAGCAGACAGTGTTACAGATGCACTTAAACTGGCTTTGGTACTAGAATACCTGGAAGATGAATTCTATGCTACTGCACTAAGTACAAACGGACTTGTTACAGGCTCAGACCGTACTATAATAGCGCAAATCAGCCAGCACGAAAACGCACACGTGGCGTTCCTTAAAAATGCGCTTGGCGCGGCAGCACCTGCAAAACCTACATTTGATTTTACTGTAGGCGGAGCGTTTGACACCTTTGGCGATTACCAAACCTTCCTGGCGCTTGCACAAGCATTTGAAGACACAGGGGTGCGCGCATACAAAGGACAGGCAGGTAACTTGCTATCTAACGGTGATGTACTTACCGCCGCGCTGCAAATACACAGTGTAGAAGCACGCCACGCATCGCAAATACGCAGGCTAAGAGGACTAAAAGGATGGATTACCGGAAACACCCGTGGTGCAGGTATGCCAGAACAAACTCAGGCTGTTTATGATGGCGAACAAAACACAAACCAGGCGGGTATAGACATTACCAGGTATACCGCCACATCAGGTAACCCTGCGTTTGGTTCAGGTTCTTACACAGAATCGTTTGACGAGCCTATTACAGGCCAGGTTGCAAACAGTATAGCAGGACTATTTATTGTGAGCTAAAAAAGATTAGGTTGGTTTATATTTACGGAGCCCGGTTGTATTTTACGTAATACAGCCGGGTTTTCTTTTTAAACCCGTTAAAGGCAAATCATACAGTACAGTTATAAAATAAGAAAAGCCACGCAATGCGTGGCTTTCTAATGCTTTTGTTTATCTGTCGCTTCTTAGTGAGCAGCAGGAGCTTCAGCAGCTGGAGCAGCAGCAGAATCAGCTGGCTTAGCAGCAGAATCAGTAGCAGTAGCAGCAGAGTCAGTAGCAACTGGCTCAGCAGCAGGAGCTTCTACAGCTGTAGAATCAGCAGTAGCTTCAGCAGCAGCCTCAGATTTTTTGCATGAAGTGAAAGAAAGACCTAGTACAGCAACTAGGGCTAGGCTTAAAACAACTTTTTTCATCTTACTAAATTATAAAGGTTAATTATTAACTCGGAGCAAAGATATAAATTTTTTGACACTGCAAAATATTTATTACACAATTTTTTTTTCGGAGGTTTTCGCTCTGAAAGTCAATACATTACCACTAAAAACCTTGTTTTTAACACGTTAATCGAAACATTCTCAGCTTTTGCAGTCTTACTATTTCAACTAAAAGTGCCCAAAAATAAGATTTAGGGTACGTTTTACTTTACAAGTTTCATCTCTTTTACCAGGTGCGACGCCCCGGCAAACTTGTCTACAATAAACAACACATAACGCATATCTACCATAATGTTTCGGCAAATTTCAGGATCGTAATGAATATCGCTCATGGTACCTTCCCAAACACGGTCAAAGTTAAGCCCTATAAGGTTTCCTTTTGCATCTATTGCCGGGCTGCCGCTGTTACCGCCTGTAGTATGGTTAGTAGCAATAAAGCATACCGGCATTTTACCGTTTTCGCCGTACTGGCCGTAATCTTTCTTGTTATATAAGTCGATAAGCTTTTGTGGCACATCAAACTCATAATCGCCTGGAACGTATTTTTCAATCACCCCATCCAGATACGTCATAGGCTCGTAGTATACGGCATCGCGTGGCTCATAGCCTTTTACCTTACCGTAGGTTACGCGAAGGGTGCTGTTAGCATCAGGAAAAATTCGCGCATCTTTAGGGCTAAGTTCCAGTATGGCTTTCATGTAGGTACGCTGCAGGGCGGTAATTTTCAGGTTGATTTCCTCGTACTTAGGCATTACCTTATCATAGTACGCCAATGCCATAGCCTTAATAACCTGATAACCTTTATCGGCATTCAGCCTTTCTATAATAGCAGCCGGCTCGCCCTCTAAAAGTTGCTGTACGCCGCTGTAGCTGGTTAGCTTGCTTTTACCGTACACCTCAGCAGTAAGTTGGGCCACGTTAGCATTAGCCAGCGATTCCGGCAAAAACTGCTTAGGCGACTTGGTTAAGTACAGCGCCATAAGCTGTTCAAAAACCTTTTCGTCTACCGCTTTGCTGTAATCTTTATACGTACCTTCCAGTGCTTTTAGGGTATTGCCTTTACGGTCGTTAAATGTTTGTGCGCCTTTAGCAGTGTACGCCTGCTCCAGCTGATATAAGCGGTAGCCAATGGTTAGCAGCTCTGTATTACGCAGGGCCACCTCAACAAAATAGTCGCGTGCAAGGGCATACTGCTCTATAGCTTTATAATTCTTTTCAAATTCCGGTAGAAGATTACCGTATTCGGCTTGTTTGCCCGCTTTATTTACCCACTGGGTAAATTTCTTTTCGTAATCACGCTTAATGCCTACAGCGTTACTCTTTTTAAGCCCCTGCACCTCGCCTATCCATTTTTTCCAATAGTTAGCTATACCGGCATATTTAGCCGCATACTGAATTTTTATCTGCTGGTCTTTGCGCATAAAACCATCCTCTACTTTAAGGGCAGCATCGCGCACCTCAATCTTGGCCGGATCGAGCACATTCATTATCTGTTCTACGGCTACAGCCGGAAGATACTCTGTAGTACGGCCCGGGTAACCAAATACCATGGTAAAATCGTTTTGTTTAACGCCACCTATGTTAACAGGGAAAAAGTGTTTCGGCTTATACGGAACGTTATCCTTGCTGTACTCTGCCGGGCGGTTGTTTTTATCGGCATAGATACGAAACATACTAAAATCGCCCGTATGGCGCGGCCACACCCAGTTGTCTGTGTCACTACCAAATTTACCAATGCTCGATGGCGGTGCACCCACCAGGCGGATATCTTTAAAGGTCTCCGTTACAAAACGGATGTACTGGTTACCTTCATAAAAGGTACGGATGCTATTTTCCTGCCACGCCTCTTTTGGCAGCGACTTGGTAAGGCTACTTATGTTTTCCTGTATTTTTTGCTGGCGCGCTTTTTCGTCGAGCCCCTGTGTGCCTTCCAGTACTTTTGTGGTAACGTCGTCTATGCTCACAATAAACATTACGGTAACACCCGGGTTAGGCAGTTCTTCGGCAAGGGTCATAGCCCAAAAACCGTTGGTCAGGTAGTCGTGGTCCAGGGTACTGTGGCTTTGTATGTTATCAAAACCGCAGTGGTGGTTAGTAAGCAGCAGGCCCTGGTTAGAAATAACCTCGGCAGTACAACCACCGTCAAACTGGGGTACAGCGTCTTTAAGACTGCTGTGGTTAACATCATAAATGTCTTTAACCGACATTTTCATGCCCAGGTTTTTCATTTCTTTTTCGTTGAGGCCGCTAAGCAGTGAGGGTATCCACATACCGCCCTGCTGGGCAATGGCAGGCACTGTAATAAACAGCACCAGTAAGCGTAGTAGTTTCATTATGGGTTTGTTTTTTAACGGATGCAAGGTAAGGATTTTTAGGGAGGGGATAAAACAGGTATTTTTACAGATGGATTTGTAAGGTGAGATTTGTTAAATTTGAGAGGTAAATTGTAGATATGGAGAATAAAGAAAAAATCAACGTAAGCTTAGCAAAACTTGAAGATATTGAACTACCACCTGTGATTTATAAATACAGAACTTGGACAGATGAATATCATAAAAGGTTTTTAAATCAAAGAGAAGTATTCTTAGCTTCTCCTAAAACATTTGAAGATGAATTAGACTGTAACAATCCTACTCGTTTTGATTTACTAACTAAACAACAGATTTACAACTATTTCATGTGGTCTTCGAAAAACGACAACATTAATTTTACAAGGCAACAACACAGGCATTTCGCTCGGTATTGGTCCAAAGTTTCAGATGTAAATCATCCAGATATTGTAAAAAAATTCATGAAAAAATCAACAGAGCTATATTACGAGCACGAAGGAATTTTAAGTTTAACCGAGAATTGGAATAATGATTTAATGTGGGAGAAGTATGGAGGTAATCATCAAGGCATTTGCATTGGATATAATACAAAAGTTATGTTCAAACATTTGGGCGGCGGCGGTCCTGTAAAATATTGTGATGAACTAACAATAGTGATGCCTGAACCGTTCATGTCCACGGAAGAATCACTTAGAAATAGAGTTTACTTTAAACTCAGAAAATGGACAGATGAGGAAGAATATCGTACCCAGAAATTTTGGCCACATCCTGCTACAATACAGGATAGGCAAATTCAGTTACCTTCAGAGGCTTTCAATAAGATAATATTGGGAAATAGTATACCAGACTCTCATAGAGAAGAAATAATCTCAATAGTTAATTCAAAAATCGGAAACATCGAAATTATTAGCCGCCGAGACTTAAATCATTAAACAATTAAAGATTGCCGCGCTCCGTTCCTCCGCTCGCAAAGACATATCCTGAAAAACGCAACACATAAGCAGCCCACCGACCCTGAAAGGGTTGCGCATACTAACCTCGGGCAACGCCCGGAGGTATTCTATAAAATCCACCCCGCCCTACGGGCACCCCTCCGCAGGAGGGGAATGAGTAATCGGACAAGACCCGAGACTTCCGACCTCGAACCTCGGACTTCGGACTTCGGACTTCTTCCCCAACCGCACAAATCAACCCCTGAACGGCCCAGCAGTATTATAGGTTTTGGCTATATTTACCGCAAACCTGTTTTGTAATGAAATACATCTTTACGCTATTGGTGTTTGCGGTGCTGGCATTTCCCGCCTTTGCGCAAACCGAACATATTGTTGCCCCAAACACTGCCGATCCGCTTAGTGGTGCCCCAAACAATTACCACTTTGTGTACACTAACCCTAATGCGGCACGAAAAAATAAACTGTTCCTGTTTTTTCTGGGTACGGGTGGGGTGCCTGCGGGTTATCGCCAAATCCTGAAACTGGCAGCCAACCTGGGGTATCATGCCATAGGCCTTACCTACCCTAACGATATTGCCATAAACGACCTCTGCGCCGGCACTACCGATATTACCTGCCACGGCAGGGCAAGGCAGGAAGTTTTTGACGGCATAGACCGCCACCCTGATATTAACGTGGACCAAAACAACTGCATACAACGCCGCACACAAAAGCTGCTGCAATACCTTGCCACACAGTTCCCCAACGAAAACTGGGCGCAATACATGAACGGCGATAACATACAATGGAACAAAATAGTAGTAAGCGGGCACTCGCAAGGGGGTGGGCATGCAGGGATTATTTCGAAGTTATACGAGGTAGACCGTGTGGTAATGTTTGCCGCTACCGACTGGGTTACGGCACTGGCACGTACCGCCGAATGGATTACCTGGAACGGCGCCACGCCGACTAACCGGTATTATGGTTTTGTACACCAGGACGATGAAATGGTAAACTTTACGGTAGAGCAAATTACCTGGGCTAATTATGGCATGGCTGCTTTTGGGGCGCTGACCCTTGCCGACAATACTTTTCCTCCTTACGGCAACAGCCGCATGCTATATACACAGGCCACACCCGCCAATGACCCTACAAAATTTCATGGCTGTATAGTGGCCGACCCTTATATTCCAATGAACGGCACTACCCCCGTATTTACCGATGTGTGGACGTACCTCATAGACAGCGACAGCAGCCTTAGCTTAAAAGATAGAATGTTGGAAAAAGTAAGCGTGTACCCTAACCCTTTTTCGGGAAGCTTTAGTATTGCCGATGCTCTCGAAGGATATACCGTAGCGGTTTATGATATACTGGGGCGCGAAGTAGATTTTACACAAAATGGCAACAGCATACAACTGGGTAGTAATGCCACCGGAATGTACCTTGTAAAAATTCAAGCCCAAGGACAATGCATCATCAAAAAACTGCTGCAAGAGTAGTTTTAAAGCATATAACCTTTCAGGCTTTCAACTTTACGCCTTTCGACCTTCGACTTTAAGACTTTATGACTTATTTATTTGCTCTAAAATCCACAGATAGTCTTCCTGGTTGTTTACAAAGTCGCGGTCAGTGACATCTATAACCAAAACATTTAACCCCTGAACCGACTTAATATAGTCCAGGTAACCACGGTTGATATTCTCTAAATACTCTGTGCTAATATCCTGCTCGTAGTCACGGCCGCGTTTACGTATGTGCTCTAACAAGCGGGGCGTGTTTTGGTACAGGTATACGTACAAGCCGGGCTTTGGCAACTCCTTGTACATAATATCAAACAGGCGGCGGTAGAGGCGGTACTCGTCCTCGCTTAGCGTAACTTTTGAAAAAATAAGCGACTTAAAAATATGGTAGTCGGCTACCACAAAATCGCTAAACAGGTTAAACTGAGAAAGATCGTCGGTAATCTGCTGGTAACGATCTGCAAGGAACGACATTTCAAGCGAAAAAGCGTAACGTCCCTGGTCTTCGTAAAACAAGGGTAAAAACGGGTTATCGGCAAAGCGCTCCAGCACCAGCTTCCCGTTAAAATCCTCACTCATTTTACTGGCCAATGAAGTTTTTCCGGCACCTATATTACCCTCTATGGCTATGTAGTTAAACTTCTCGGGGTTGTAGGCTTTAAGTGGCGCAGGCAGTTTCATCTCCCACTTACAATCGCTGTTATCGGTGGTGGACGCTATAAGTTTGCTCACATCCTTTTTTAAAACCGGGTGCACCCAGTGTGGGGCTACGTCGCGCAGCGGATAAAGTACAAAATTACGGTCTTGCAGTCGCGGATGGGGCACCTGCAGGTTCGGCTCGTGTATTACCTCATCATTAAACGCTATAATATCTACATCAATGGTACGCGAAATGTATTCGCCCGAAGCAGCACGCACGCGGCCTCCCTGTTGCTCGGCAATCAGTATGCCTTCCAGTAGCTGAGTGGCGTTCCTGGTAGTATGCACCACTACGGCGCAGTTGTAAAAAGCGTCGCCCTCAAAGCCCAGTGCGGGGGTTTCATAAATACCCGAAACCGAAACTACCGTAGCCACGTGCGTATGTATATAGTCTATAGCCTGTTGCAGGTTATTAAGCCTATGGCCCATGTTACTGCCCAGGGATAGTATAGCGCTGTTTTGAAATTTCATCCGTACCATATTCCGTAAGGCTGCAAAGTACGGAAACATTTTTTCGGCAATGCATAGGTGTTAATAAGTTTAGTGGTTTTTAAATACGCCTCAGTAATTTGTAATAAACCGGCAATATTTGACCACTAAAACTGTAACATTAAGGGCAAAACCGCTACCAATTACAAAAATGTAACTATATACACGTATGCAATTTCTTAAAAATGTATTATCTACCATAGTGGGCCTTTTCTTGTTCTGCCTGCTGTTCTTCTTCTTTATCCTGATAATTGCTGCCGCAGTAGGCAGTAGCAGCAAAGAAACTGTAGAAGTAAAAAACAATTCGGTTATAGAACTAGACCTTAGTAAGGTAAGCATGGACTATGCCGGTAAATTTAGCAGCGAAAAGTTTGCGTTTTTTAACGAAGAGCCTAAAAACGGACTTATAAACGTACTTAAGGCTATAGACGTAGCTAAAACGGACTCAAAAATTAAAGGTATTACCATAACTAACAATACAAACAACCTGGGGGTAGCCCAGCTAAAAACCCTGCGCGACAAAATTGCCGAGTTTAAAAAGTCGGGCAAGTTTGTAGTGTCGTATGCCGATACGTATGCGCAAACGGATTACTACCTTAATTCGGTTGCCGATACGCTTTACGTAAACCCGGTGGGCGAATTTGAGTTTAAAGGCCTTAGCAGCGAGCTAATGTTCTTTAAAGATTTTCAGGAAAAAAGCGGCATTACTATGGAGGTAATACGCCACGGTAAGTATAAGAGCGCGGTAGAGCCTTTTATTGCCAACGAAATGAGCCCTGAAAACCGCGAGCAGATGAGCGGCCTGCTAAACGACCTTTGGGATAGTATGATTACAGATATTGCTGCCAGCCGTAAAATAAGCAAGGACAGCCTTAACAGCATAGCGCAAAACCTTAGCGCCCGTACACCGGAGATGGCTAAATCCCGTGGGCTTGTAGACAAAATAGGTTACGAAGACCAATATCGTGCCGGCATTAAGAAAGCCCTTAAAGTGGCTAAAGATGAAGACTATGAAGAAATAAGCATACTGGATTACGCCGAGGCTAATGCTGCCGCAGACCTGCTTAAAAGCATGGAGAACCAGGTGGCTATTATATACGCTCAGGGCGAAATAACCAACGGCGAAGGCGGACTTAACCAGGTAGGCGAAATTTCTATTCGAAAGGCATTTAAAACCGCGCTTGAAGACGATGCTGTCAAGGCTATTGTACTTCGTGTAGATTCTCCAGGGGGTAATGCCCTTACCAGCGACCTTATATGGAGAGAAGTAGAACTTGCCAAAAAGAAAAAACCTGTGGTAGTGAGTATGGGTAACTATGCGGCTTCGGGTGGTTATTATATTTCTTGTGGTGCCGACCGTATTTTTGCCGAAGCAAGTACCATTACAGGTTCTATAGGGGTATTTGGCGTACTGCCTAACTTTAGCAAAGTGGCTAATAACCTTGGGGTGCATGCCCAAACGGTAAGCACGCATGACAACGGAGCAGAGTACAGCCTTTTCCAGCCTATGCAGGATAAAACACGCAACGTGATTACCCAAAGCGTAGAGCAGGTATATGGTGTATTTGTAAGCCGGGTAGCACAGGGGCGCAAACTATCGCCTGAGGCTGTAGATGCTATAGGCCAGGGACGCGTATGGAGCGGTACAGATGCACAGCGCATAGGACTTGTAGATGAAATAGGCGGGCTTGATGCTGCCGTAAAATATGCTGCCAAAAAAGCAAACATGAAAGACTATGGTACTGTAGACTACCCTGAATATGAGGCCGACTTTAATACCTTCCTTCAAAATATGGGTAACAGCGGTGTTTCTATGTTCCAAAGCCGCGAATCGCTTATAAAGCAAGAAGTAGGCGAAGAAAACTACCGCATTATAGAGCGCCTTCGCAGGGTATCTCAAATAAAAGGCACCCAGGCTATGATGCCGTTTGAAATAAACATCAGGTAATTTTCGTTTTAATAGCTATATTTAAAGCAAAATTTCAACTAACTATAAACTATGGTAAAAAAAATCCTGAAATGGACCGGCATATCCCTTTTGGTTATCATCATACTGCTGGTAGCTACGCCGTTCATTTTTAAAGACAAAATCAAAAGCATGGTGGTTAAGGCCATTAACGACCAGGTAGATGCTACCGTGGCTTTTGAAGACGTAAGCCTGAGCTTTATTTCTAATTTCCCCGAAGCCAGCGTTACGGTAGATAAGCTTAGCGTTATAAACAAGGCTCCGTTTGCCGGCGACACCCTGGCATACGTAGGCGAACTTAACCTTAACATGAGCATTAAAGAGCTCTTTAAAGGCGATGGCGAAGCTATGAACCTTAAGTCGTTTGGCATAAAAAACTCGGTGGTAAACATCCTGTTTAATAAAGACGGCGTGGGTAACTTTGATATTGCACGCAAAAAAGCACAGGAAGAACAGGCTAAGAGTACTGAACCTTCTAAGCCGTTTGCGCTAAACATACAGGACTACTACGTACAGAACCTGCGCTTCCGCTTTGCCGATGAGCGTTCTAAAATGAATGTGGTTATAGACAGCCTTAACCATACCGGTAAGGGTAACTTTGCCGCGAATAAGCTGGATCTTGATACCCATACCGACCTGAACCTTACCGTAGATATGGATAAGACCAACTTTATGCGCAATACCAAACTGAAACTGGATGCTGTACTGGGGCTTGACCTTGATAAGAGTATTTATACCTTTAAGGAAAACAAGTTGCTTGTTAACCAAATGGGCCTTGAGTTTGACGGTAGCGTGGCCCTGCTTGAAAAAGGCCAGGACATAAACATTACCTTTAAAACCCCGGAATCGTCATTTAAAAACTTCCTTGCACTGATTCCTTCAGCTTACGCCAGCAGCCTTAACGGTGTACAGACCGAGGGTAACTTTACCGTAAACGGTAAGGTAAATGGTGTAATGGATGATACGCACATTCCTAAATTTAATGTAGCGTTCCTGAGTAAGAATGCTTCGTTTCAGTATCCTAACCTTCCAAAAGGCATCAAGAATATAAATATTGATACCAAGGTGGTTAACGAAACCGGGATAATGAACGACACCTACGTAAATGTAGACCAGTTTGCATTCCGCATAGACCAGGATGTATTTGATGCCAAAGCGAACATACGTAACCTAACCGAAAACCCGCTGGTAGACGCCATGCTTAAAGGTACCATTAACCTGGCTAACCTTACCAAGGCTTACCCGGTTAAACTAGACACACCGCTGTCGGGTATACTTAAAGCAGACGTGGAAACCAAGTTTGACATGGCTTCGGTAGAAAAAGGGGCGTATGAAAAAATAGACAACCGCGGGCAAATCAGCCTTAGCGGATTTAACTACAAAATGGATGGTTTTAAAAATCCATTCATAATAAGCCTGGCCCAGCTGCAGTTTAACCCAAGCCGCGTGAGCCTTAACCGTTTTGATGCTAAAACCGGCAGCAGCGATGTAGCCATAACCGGTACACTGGATAATTTTTATGGCTTTGCGTTTAAAAAGCAAACGCTTAAGGGTAACTTTAACCTAAAATCAAACAAGCTGGTAGTAGCCGACCTGATGACTACCGGCACTGCAACAGCCCCTGCCAAAACAGGCACAGAGGGCGATAAAAAAGCAGAACCTGCACAGAAGCCTGCTACAGCCGGCGATGCGGTTAAAATTCCGGCATTCCTGGATTGTACTATTACAGCTGCCGCAAACGAGGTGGTGTATGATAACCTTACACTGAAAAACTTTGGCGGAAAAATGGTTATAAGGGATGAAGCCGTAGCCATACAAAACGCAAAAACATCGGTATTTGGTGGTAATATAGGCTTTAGCGGCGATGTTTCTACCAAAAAAGCAACCCCTGCGTTTAACATGGATCTTGCACTTAACAGCCTAGATATTCCACAGGCGTTTACCCAACTTGAAATGCTGAAAAAAATAGCACCGATTGCCGAAGTGCTTTCGGGTAAGTTTAACGCGGCGGTAAAAGTGGGTGGTAACCTGGACAGCAAAGAAATGACACCAGACCTTAAGTCGCTTACCGGTAACCTGGGCGGTAGCCTGGCTAATGCTGTACTACATGCAGATAAGTCGAAAGTGTTGCAGGCGCTTACCAGCAAGGTAAAGGTTTTGGATCCAAGCAAACTAAACCTCAACCAAAAGATAAACCTTACGTTTAACGACAGTAAGGTAAACATATTACCTTTTGTGATTAAGTACAAAAACCAGGATATTAAAATTAGTGGAACGCACGGTTTCGACCAGCAAATGGCGTATACTGCAGGGGTAGAACTCCCTGCTAAAGATTTTGACCAGCTAGTAGATAAAGCGGCTGCCTTAAAAGTAGACATCAGTAAAATCGTGGTTCCGGTTAACATCAACATTACCGGTACATTCCAAAGTCCTAAAGTAAGTACTGACGTAGACCAGGGTATAAAAGTCGCGGTTACACAACTTGCAAAACAGGAAAAGGACCGCGTGGTAAACGATGTTAAGGAAAAAGCTACCGAAAAAGGAAAAGAGCTGCTAGGCAACATCCTAAACGGGAAAAAGAATAACGGCACTACCACCGACACTACCAAAACAAAGCAGAATACCAGCACCAAACAACAGGCGGAAGACGCTGCAAAAAGTGCCGGAAAAAGCCTGCTGAACAGCATCTTTAAAAAGAAAGATAAAAAAGAGGAATAAATATTAGTTATCTAAACTAAGATATATAACCCCAAAAGCGTACGTTTTTGGGGTTATTTTTTGTATTTGTGCTTAGGTGCCTTACTGTATAATATGCCGCTCCTACGGAGCTCCGATAACTCAGGTATGTTTACGTGCTACAAACATATCACCCCTACTGGGTTTACCAACGTATCGACTACGCACAATAAATTATCGAATTTTATACAAACAATCACCCCTACGGGATCCGCAATGTTGATAGCAGTACACCAAACATTTTATATGAAAGAGAGATAGCCTATGAAACAAAAACCCCGAAAGTGTAATGCTTTCGGGGTTCTTTATACTTGTTATGTTCTCAGATTGCATGGTTGTTGCTCCTCACAATAAAGGTACTACGGCACGAAATAGTGACTAAATACTATTTAACGCTAATAGCGCATCCGCCACTGGTGGCAAGTTTTTGTTTCAGCTTGGTTTTGCTGGTTACTTTTACCTTTTTAATTACGTATGCCTGCGGATTTTTGTCGTAACTCGCGTCCGGTGCATCAGCGTAAACAGTCGCTGTAAAGGTTTTCCCTTTTGGCAGGAACTCAAAGGTAAAGGTAGCCTCACGTGCATTTTCATCGGTTATAGCACCAAGGAACCATTCGTCTTTACCTTTAGCCTTACGTGCCATAGTTATGTAGTCGCCCGGTTCAGCTTCTAATACCCAACTCTGGTCCCAGTCTACTGCCACGTCTTTAATAAATTGGAACGCATCCAGGTGCTTGTTGTAAGTTTCAGGCAGGTCGGCAGCCATTTGTAGTGGGCTGTAGAAAGTTACGTACAGTGCCAGCTGTTTTACCAGTGTAGTATGTACAAACGAGTTGTTATCCGGGTTGTACGCGCTTATCTTGGTTTGGAATATACCTGGGGTGTAATCCATAGGGCCACCGGTAAGGCGTGTAAATGGCAATATGGTAGTATGGTCTGGGTTATTACCGCCAAAAGATTCATATTCGGTACCGCGCGCTGCCTCATTACCTATAAGGTTAGGATACGTACGTGCAAGACCTGTAGGGCGTATAGCCTCGTGGGCATTAACCATAATTTTATAGTCTGCTGCTTTTTTAATAGCATACAGGTAGTGGTTTACCATCCACTGCCCGTAGTGAGATTCACCGCGCGGCAGTATGTTACCCACGTAGCCACTCTTTACAGCGTTATAACCGTTGTCTACCATAAACTGGTAGGCTTTATCCATCCAGCGCTCGTAGTTACGCACCGAACCCGACGTTTCGTGGTGCATAATAATCTTTACACCTTTACTTTCGGCGTAGCGGTGCAGTTCTTTTACATCAAAATCAGGATAAGGTGTTATAAAATCAAACACAAACTCTTTTGATTTCCCAAACCAGTCTTCCCAGCCTTCGTTCCATCCTTCTACCAATACGGCATCAAAACCGTGCTTTGCAGCAAAGTCTATATACTCTTTTACGTGGGCGGTGTTAGCCGCGTGCTTTCCGTTTGGCTTTGTTTTGCTGTAATCCAGTTCGCCAAGGTGTACGTTTGTAAGGTCATTGTATGCCCAGGTGCTCTTGCCGGTAATCATTTCCCACCATACACCTACGTATTTTACAGGCTTAATCCAGGAAACATCTTTAAACTGGGTAGGCTCGTTAAGGTTGTACACCAGGCGCGACATAAGAATGTCTCCGGCCTTATCGCTAACGATGATTGTTCTCCATGGCGATGTAGACGAGGTTTGGATGTTTCCCTTGTTACCTATGGCATCTGGTGTAAGCCAAGACTCCAGCACCATATTTTTATCGTCCAGGTTAAGCGACATGCATGAGTAGTTTACCAGTGCAGCCTCGTGAATGTTTATGTAAAGGCCATCGGCACTTTTCATCATAAGCGGGGTTTGAAGCCCTGTAGGCGAAAAGGTAGTTTGCGATGCGTTTGGCGTTACAGCAGCCTTCATCTTACCGCGCACTTCGCTAAGCTTGCTGGTTACGGTGCTGTACTCCTGGGTATCGTAATCGCCGGGAAGCCAAAACGCCTTGTGGTCGCCGGCAAGGGCAAACTGTGTATGCTCTTCCTTAATAGTAAAGTAGTTAAGCTCCGGTTGTTCCGGGAACTCGTAACGGAAGCCAAGACCATCGTTAAACAAACGGAAACGGATGCGGATATAACGGCCTTTCTGGTCTTTTTGTGAAAGTGTAACCAAAAGCTCATTATAGTTATTGCGGATGGATTTCTCCTCACCCCATACCGGTGTCCAGGTTTCGTCAAAAGTGCTGGTTTCGGTTTTGTCTATAGTAAAGCCGTTTAGCAGCGGGGCTATGTCTTTAGTATCTATACCTAATTTACTGGTTTTAATAACCGGCTTATTTTTATACGTAAGCGCGTATGTAGGCTCCCCTTTGGCAGAAAGGGCAAAGGTAAGCTGCAGGTTTTTGTTTGGCGATGATAACTGCTGGGCAGAAACCATCATGCCAATAAGCAGCATACAGGCCGCAAATAGTTTGTTCATTTGTATGTGGTTTGAGTATTAACGGTTTAAAATTATCCAATTTCCTGATACAAATTTACCTATTCGTGGTTTACCACTTCCGAAAACCTTTGCGTGTTGAAAACTTTTTTGGTAAGCGCCACTTTTTTTCTGATAAAGACAATTTTAATATTATCCGGTAAGCAAGGTTAAACCAACTTTATTACCTTTATCGCCACACTACTACCTTACTATTTTTATGAATGATGATAGCCTTAAAGGGCAAAAACTGAAACTGATTTTCAGGAGTGCGTTGTATGCCAAACTACGTGCACGTTTTAAATCAGAAGCATATTGTTACAAGGAAAATATCTTATTCCCCAGGCAACGGCTTTCAGGAATATCTATATTATTTAGTGATAAAGGAAGCCACCGAAACAACATTATTGCCCGTAGTTTTGCAGGCACAGGGGTTTCAATAGCATTTTCTGATTTTAATAATGATACTGATTTTACAGCGTACAACATCGTTGTGCCTATGAGCGTACCGCACCTACTGGTGTGCCATAAAAAAAGAGACTTTATTAATCAAACCATTATACCTTTACCATCGTTAGAAGCCATACGGATATGCGACAACAAGAAGCTTTTTTCCGACACGCTAAGGCTAAAAGGTTTAGGAACCTTTGTTCCTGATAGCAGTAGTACATACCCTTATATACTCAAAAAACAAACGGGCGAATATAGTAGCGATACCTACATCATCAAGAACCAATCTGACGAAATGAATGTGGACACATTAATTTCTGCCCCTGATTATTTCACGCAGGCACTAATCCCGGGGATACATGAATATGCTGCCCATATCGTATTTAAAAACGCACAGATTACCGCTATGATAACTATACGTTACACCTATAATCGTAGTGTTTACCTACAGGGTACTGAGCAACAGATTACCAAAGAGATGGTCTTTTCCCGGTTTAGGGATGAATTCACACAAATTCTAAATACAATAGAATTTGAAGGCCTTTGCTGCGTAGATTATAAGATAATTCATGGTAAACCCAAAATATTTGAAATAAACCCGAGGTTTGGCGGCAGCCTGTGCCCCTATTTTTTCAGCCTGTTACGGCAGCTGCGCTAAACCTACCCAGACACTATTCCTACCAAAACCGTTTCTTTGAGCCCTTGCTGTACAAAAAGCCAAAGGAAGTTAAACACCGATTTATCTTTTTTACGGTCAACATTAGGATGGGCTTCCTTAAGGCGGTTATCGCTGTCATTTTTTACCAGTAGGTTACCCACAGCACTAAGCAGTTTATTCTTCTTTTTGCCATCTTTTTTATACATCGCTATTTTAAGGTCGTCATATTTTATGGCAAAAGATCCACCGCCACGTTCCTTGTTTCCGTTAAAGGTAAACCGAACATCATTAAGTATACCGGTTGTGGTAACGTTCATTAAAGGTTTCGCAACCGGGTTAATATCTTCGCTGGGTATATTTAGTAAATGCCCTTTTATGGTAAAAGCATCATTTAGGTTACGGGTATTAAAAACCCAGTTTACACTTAGCGGCGCTTTTCTCATAAACAGGCACTGCACATCTATCCGGGTATCTGGCAGCTTTTTCCTGCCCACTGTACTGCATATATTACCGGCAGTAGCATAAAATTTAGAAAAAGAAACACGTGCAGCCGGTTTGCTAAAATCAATCTGCTCCTCGTACTGAATATCTGAATTTTTAATTTGGAGCTTTTTCACATCCAGATCAAATGCAAGGCCGCGCAGCAGTTCGCTATACAGCTTTTTTCGCTTAGGGTCGTCCTTTGGCTCTTTGCTCCTGTAAATATTAGCCTTTATGTTATTTAAAACCACGCGGGGTGTATGCAAGTAAAACGTATCACGCACAAAACCCCAGTCGACTCCCTGTACACTAAGGCTCTCTGCCTGTATATTAAACTGGTCTTTTTCTACCGGAACGATAGCTACAAACTGTTTCCTGGTCTGCCGTGGCACCAGGTGAAACTTCTTGGCGGTAAAAGAAGTGTCTGTTGCCGCTATATGGGCTGCGGTTATGTTATAGAGTTTACCGGCGCGATAGTACAGGCTATCGGCCTTTAGGGTATAATCGCGGTAACGTACCGGAATATTTTTTTGTACCGATGTGCTGTCTACCGTTATATTAGTAAGGGTGAAAAACACATTAGACACTTTTAGCGTAGGATGCTTTAGCGAATCAAGCATACGGAACCGGCCCTGCTCTATAGAAACCGAACCTGTTTGTATTACCTGCCTGAAGGGCTTTTCTACATCATCTTTAATATCATATTTCCTTTTGGTATCATACAGTACCGCCTCGGGCTGTATAACCTCTACCCTATTAGCCACAATTTTGTTGGTTCGCAGTAGCTTCCATACGCTGAAGCCGCGCACACCTACTTCCTTTATACTGGCATACAAGGTGTTTTTAAGCGTATCTGCCGCAGTAGATTTGGGCCGAAGCTGCACTCCTTTTATTGTAAAACTCCCCATCCATACGTTAACATCTAGCTCGTTATAAGAAACTGTGTACGGAAAGTTTTTTTGCTCTTTTAAAACAGCAGGCAGTTTTTTGTTGGCGTAATATTTTACGCCAAAATTTACACCCACAGCCAAAACAGCGAGTGTTATAAAGGAGTATACAATCTTCTTTAGCATGATAAGGTCTATTTTTTGTATGAATTTACCGTAAAAACACCGTAGCACCACAACAATTATATTTTTATTAATAATTTGATTTTAAGCCCACAACACACCTTTCTGTTGCATAATTATATGCACGCATACAAAAACAATAAAAAAACCATTGATTTTGTGATTATTTTACAAACTATACCGCCTATTTTTGACAAAATAATTATTATGCCTACATAATATTTTTACGCCAATCGTTGCGAAATCGATAATTTATTCTAAATTTGATATAGATATTAGTAATTTGATAACCTAACCTAGATTTCAACCCATGAAAAAACTATTATCCTTAACCATGGCAGCTGTAACAGCATCTAGTGCCTTTGCCGGCGGATACCGCATCAGTCTGCAGGGACAAAAACAACTTGCCATGGGCCATACCGGGGTTGCTGTAGTAAACAGCGCCGAAACGCTGTTTTTTAACCCGGCGGGAGCCTCATTTTTAAAAGACAGGTTTAACGCATCTGTAGGAGGCAACCTGCTTTTTGCACGCACTAAGTTCCAGAACGACACGTATAACTGGAAATCATCAACCAACAACATGGGTACACCTGCCGAGTTCTACGCATCGTACCGCATTACCGATTGGCTTACCGCAGGCCTTGCCGTGTACACTCCTTACGGTAGTGCCGTAGAATGGGACAGAGACTGGCAGGGTGCTAACCTTGTAAACAACATTGACCTACAGGCAATATACATACAACCTACCATCTCTATAAAACTTACTGATTACTTTAGCGTAGGCGGTGGTCCTATTTATGTAAACGGTGGTGTAACTTTTGACCGTAACCTGTCGCGCAGCCTTACCGATGAGCAGGGCAACCCAAGCGACGTAAACCTGGAAGCCAAAGGCGTAACCGCATGGGGATGGACCGCAGGTTTTATGTTTAACCCTCATGAAAAAGTAAGACTGGGCGTTAACTACCGTTCGCACATAACCATGGAAGCCCGTAACGGCGACGCCACCTTTAACCAGGTACCGGCGTATGCACAAGGCACTTACTTCAATACAAAATTCAACGCAGACCTTCCACTCCCTGCAGAGATAACCGCAGGTTTATCTGTTCAGCTTACAGACAAGTGGCTTTTTGCCTTTGACTACAACCGCGCCTACTGGAATGCTTACAAAGCACTTACTGTGGATTTTGCAAACAGCATCCCTACATCGGTTAACCCAAGGAACTATAAAGATGCCAGCACCTACCGTTTAGGAACACAGTTTAAACCAAACAATAAAGTATCGTTCCGCGTAGGATGGTATTATGACGAAAGCCCAGTGCAACCGGGTTATTTTGCACCAGAAACACCTCGTAACGACTCTCAGGGCTACACCGGTGGTTTTACATACATGATTACTTCTAAACTTGGTGTAGACGCTTCATTCCTTTACCTGCACTTTAAAGAAGTTAACGCCAGTTATGACCACGCTACCGAAGACGGAGGCACCTATTCTTTTGGCGGTACTTATAAAAACGTAGTATTCTCTCCGGGACTTGGACTTTCTTACAGTTTCTAAAACCTACACACATCCTGTCATGAAAAACAAAAAAATACTCTTTATAGCAGCGCTGGCCGCCGGTTTCACGGCTTGTCAGCCCGAATTTGACAAAGAACTTACCAATGCAGAATACAGCGCAGGTGAGGCTAACTTTACCACCTATGTAGCTATAGGTAACTCGCTTACTGCGGGATATATGGACGGTACTGTGTCTCGCGTGGGCCAGTCGTACTCGTACCCTAACCTACTGGCGCAGCAATTTGCCCTTGTAGGCGGTGGCGCGTTTACTCAGCCATCGTATGCAGACGACGTAAATAATCTTGGTGGTTTATTGCTGGGCGGAACCCCAATAGGAAGCAATAGGCTGGTGCTTAACGCTTCAACTAGTTCACCTGAGCCTATAAAAGGTACATCTACCATAGAAGTAAGTAACTTACAAGCAAAAGCCTTTAACAATATGGGCGTTCCGGGTGCAAAATCATTCCACCTGCTGGCGCCCGGTTATGGAAACTTAGGCGGTGTAGTGGCAAAAACGGCTAACCCTTATTATGTACGTATGGCTACGTCGCCATCGGCTACGGTACTAGGCGATGCCATGACGCTTAACCCTACATTCTTTACCAACTGGATAGGTTCTAACGATGTACTTGCCTACGCACTGGATGGTGGCCGCGGCGAAGACAGAGCGGGCAACACAAATCCTGCTACCTATAACAGCAACGACATTACAGACCCTAACGTATTTAAAAGTGTTTACAGCACTATCATTAACACACTTACAGCTAATGGTGCTAAAGGAGTAGTAATGACAATACCGAATGTAACGTCTATTCCGTTCTTTACCACGGTGCCTTACAACCCATTAACTTCTTCTGTTCTTGGTCAGGGCGATACTACTGTTGGAGATGCTACCATAGCACAGCTAAACGCACAACTTTACGGTCCGTTAAAACAAGCGCTTACAGCGTTTGGGCAAGGAAACAGGATTAACCTGCTAAACACTACCGGCGGTAACCCGCTACTTATAAAAGATGAATCACTGGAAGACCTTAGGCTAAAGCTAACGGCGGCTTTTAGCAGCAATCCTGCAACAGCACCATATGCTACTTTCCTTGGCGCTACCTATGGTCAGGCAAGGCAGGCTACAGCGGCAGACCTTGTATTGCTTACTACCCGTGGCGTTATAGCCACAAGCCCAGATGGAATACCTGCCCCGTTTAACAAATTTGGTATTACCTACCCTCTGCAAGACGAGCACGTATTGGTTCAGTCTGAAATAAACCTGATTAATACGGCTACAACTTCATTTAACGCCAGCATAAAACAAATTGCTGCCGATAAAAACCTTGCTGTTGCAGACATGAACGCCATACTTAACCAACTGGTTACCGGTATTACTTATGACGATGGACAGGTATACAATGCGGCATACTTCAGTACTTCACGCGTAAATACTACCGTATTCTCGCTAGATGGTGTACACCCTAACGCACGAGGATATGCCCTTATAGCAAGCGAAATAATAAAAGTAATTAACAGCCACTATAAGGCAAAACTACCTTTATACAATCCGGCATATTACCCGGGTGCTACCGTTGTTACGTCAAACTAACTCCTTTAAATATAGTTTTACCAAAAAGCACCGTTTACGCGGTGCTTTTTTTATAATTTTGCGCATCATTTTTCATTGACCTATGAAAACACTAATAAACATCTTTTTCACTACCGTATTTGTACTGGTGCTGGCCTACTTTATGGAAGGCATAACCATAGACAACCCGGCTACCGCATTAATGGTAGCACTGGTGCTGGGATTACTTAATATTTTTGTAAAACCCGTTATTGTATTCTTTACATTGCCCGCCACTATATTTACCTTTGGGCTATTCCTTTTGGTAATCAATGCATTGCTTGTACTTATGTGCACGTATTTTGTAAAAGGTTTCCACGTACGTGGTTTTATAGATGCATTGCTGTTTAGTCTGATTCTTTCGTTTGGGCAGGCCTTGATATCTAAGCTATCCGACAGCAAAAAATAACGGTTTTACAATAAAAACGCGGCATTTTGCCCTATTGAAATTCAATACTTTAAAAAGTTGTACGCAAAATAAAAATGCGTTAATTTTGCGCCCACTATTTGAAACAAAATATTTTACAAATGAACATTACCAGAGAGCAGGTTGATGCACTAAATGCTGTTGTAACAGTAGCCATTACCAAAGACGATTATACGCCTCAAGTAGAAAAAGTACTTAAGGACTACAGGAAAAACGCTAACATTCCCGGCTTCAGGAAAGGCGCTGTACCTATGAGCCTGATAGAAAAACAATATGGCAAAGCCATTTTGCTTGACGAGGTAAACAAGCTGCTTCAGACTTCACTAAACGACTACCTGGTACAAGAAAAACTAGACATACTGGGTAACCCGCTACCAAAAGTAACAGAAGACTTTAACTGGGATGCCAACGATTTTTCGTTTCAGTTTGAGCTTGGCCTTGCCCCTCAGTTCTCTGTAGACCTTGGCGCTAAAAACAAAGTGGTTAAGTACAACATTGTAGCCGATGACACTATGCTTGACGAGCAGGTAGAGCGTATACAAAAGCAGTTTGGCAAACTAATAGCTAAAGATACTGTAGAAGAAGGTGACGATATTACCGGTACTTTTACTAACGAAGAAAAAGGTATTAACAACCGTACTACCATTTCTACAGACATATTTAAAACTAAAAAAGACGGTAAAAAATTCATCGGTAAAAAAGCTGGTGATGTAGTTACCCTTTCTACAAAAGGTTTATTTAATGACGACCACAAACTTATGGACTATCTTAAAGTAGGCCATGACGATGTACACGGACTTGATATTGAAGTAAACTTTACCATTGAAGAAGTAAACACACACGAAAAAGCTGAACTTAACCAGGAGCTGTTTGACAAGCTGTTTGGCGAAGGCAACGTTTCTTCTGTAGAGGAGCTTAAAGCTAAAATTAAGGAAGATGCCGAGCAGCAATTTGCACAACAGGCAGACCAGAAATTCCTTAACGATGTTACTGAATCTCTTATAGAGAACACTACATTTGAACTTCCGGCAGAATTCCTTGTAAAATGGTTACAAACTGCAGGTGAAAAGCAACTTACTGCAGAAGAAGCTGCGGAAGAATACAAAAAATCAGAAAACGGCCTGCGCTACCAGCTTATTGAAGGTAAAGTAATTACAGAAAACGGCCTTCAGATTACGTTTGACGACCTTAAAGCATACGCTTCTAAAATCATTAAGCAACAAATGGCACAGTTTGGCCACCTTAACCCTACCGATGAAGAAGTAGACAGCATTACGGCACGTGTACTTACTAACCAGGACGAGGTTAAAAGGCTTAGCGAGCAGGTTATGAGCGAAAAAATGATGGACCTGTTTAAAGAAAAAGTGAAGTACAAAACCAAAGAAGTTACATATCAGGACTTTATCAAGGTAATGTACGGAGAATAATATCTCGCAAAAAATAAGTATATTTGAACGTCGGCTTTTATAAAGCTGACGTTTTATATTTTATTTAAATAACCATAAAAAGAAAAAATCAGACTATGGATTTTGGTAAAGAATTTAAAAAATACGCTACTAAACACCACGGCGTAAACAATTTATATTATGATAAGCTGGTTAACCGTGTAAACCCTATGGGGCTTACCCCTTACATTATGGAGGAGCGCCAGCTAAATGTTTCTCAGCTCGACGTGTTTTCGCGCCTTATGATGGACAGGATTATTTTCCTGGGTACAGGCATAGACGACCAGGTGGCAAACATAGTACAGGCACAGCTTTTGTTCCTTGAGAGTACAGATGCCAGCAAAGACATCCAGATTTACATTAACTCTCCGGGTGGTAGCGTATACGCAGGCCTTGGTATGTATGATACCATGCAGTACATAAAGCCAGATGTAGCTACAATTTGTACCGGTATGGCAGCTTCTATGGGTGCCGTGCTACTTTGTGCAGGTGCCGATGGTAAGCGTAGCGCACTTCCGCACAGCCGTGTAATGATTCACCAGCCATCGGGCGGTGCACAGGGCGTGGCTACAGATATGGAAATTAACCTTAAAGAGATGCTTAAACTAAAAGAGGAGCTGTATAACATTATAGCACACCACTCTAAGCAGCCTTATGAAAAGGTATACAAAGACAGCGAGCGTGATTACTGGATGAAGGCCGATGAGGCAAAAGAGTACGGTATGATTGACGAAGTTTTAAGAAGAGAAAAATAAAACAGTCACAGTCGCAGTTTTAATAGTAAGCATTACTGAAAACTGCGACTGAAAACTACAAAAATGGCAAAAGAGATTTTAGAATGTTCTTTCTGCGGAAGGAAAAAGCCTGAAACTAACCTGCTTATAGCGGGCATAAGTGCCCACATATGCGACAGGTGTATAGAGCAGGCACATGGCATAGTACTAGAAGAACTTAAACAAGGCGGTTCTGTATCGCTTGCCGGCGAACTGGAGCTTAAAAAGCCGAAAGAAATTCGCGCATTCCTGGACCAGTATGTTATAGGTCAGGATCAAACTAAAAAAGTACTTTCTGTAGCGGTATACAACCACTACAAAAGGTTGCTGCAGCAACAAAGCGACGACGAGGTAGAAATAGAAAAGAGCAACATACTTATGGTGGGCCAAACCGGTACGGGTAAAACCCTGGTGGCAAAAACCATAGCACGTATGCTTAACGTGCCACTAACCATTGTAGATGCCACGGTGCTTACCGAGGCCGGCTATGTGGGCGAAGATGTGGAGAGTATACTTACACGTTTGCTTCAGGCGGCTGATTACGATGTTAAAAAAGCTGAGCGTGGCATAGTGTTTATTGATGAGATAGACAAAATAGCCCGCAAAAGCGACAACCCATCTATTACCCGCGACGTAAGTGGCGAAGGCGTGCAGCAAGCCATGCTTAAGCTACTTGAGGGCACTGTGGTAAACGTTCCGCCAAAAGGTGGGCGCAAACACCCGGACCAAAAATTTATCGAGGTAAACACGCAAAACATACTGTTTATAGCCGGTGGTGCTTTTGATGGCATTGAACGCATCATTTCTAAAAGGCTAAACCGCCAGGCGGTGGGCTACAGCTCGTCTAAAAACACGGATAATATTGACCAGGATAACCTGCTGCAATACATTATCCCGAAAGACGTGAAAGATTTTGGGCTTATACCCGAAATCATAGGCCGTTTACCGGTGCTAACCCACATGGACCCATTAGACAAAGAAACGCTTCGTGCTATACTTACAGAGCCTAAAAACGCTCTTATAAAGCAGTACACCAAGTTATTTGCCATGGACAATGTTAGCCTAAGTGTTACCGAAGATGCCCTTGATTACATTGTAGATAAAGCCCTGGAATATAAACTTGGCGCACGCGGACTACGTTCACTTTGCGAAGCGATACTTACTGAGGCCATGTACGAGCTACCAAGTAGCAGCGAAAACGAATTACACATAGACCGCGAATACGTGGAGCATCACCTAAACAAAACCCTGCTTAAAAGGCTGAAAGCAGCTTCGTAGTATGTGGATTTGTTGATTGGTGTATTTGTCAATTCGGAGGAAACAATAGCATAAAATACAAAACCCGCCTTATGGCGGGTTTTGTTTTATAAGACACCTTCTATATACAACTACTTTCAAGCAGATTGCTGGACAAGGCAATCCTTTATTTACTTTATGTAATTTTTTAAAGAATTTATTTTACCTGCGGTCATATCCAAAAATTATTCAACAAACATTTTTGTAAATCTTTACTTCTTAGCCAATACCATCTGTTTTATCCACGCTACTGCGATATCAAATGGCTGTGGTGTATTTTCGGCTGTAGTATTATGCCCTAGATCGGGAAACAATGTGTATTCAAAAGGCTTCCCTTTAGCTTTCAATGCATTTAATTGCTCAATACACAGTTTTACAGGAATCTGTATATCTTTTTCTCCAAAAACCCAAAGCCCCGGAATTGCAAGGGCATTTAAAGATGCCTTTGGATCTGTTGCCGCAAACTGATACTTGTCTGGGTCATTCTTCGTATGCTCACGGGCATCTTGTTCAGTATGGGTATCCCAAAATTTATCGTTGCCATTAGTGTAAAACTGAAACCTTAGTTGCTCAAGCGTTGTTATTGTAGGACAACTGAACAATACCATAAACCTTACCATAGGATTTTTAGTAGCTGCAATAGGTATTATCCATCCGGCCTGGCTAAATCCTACTAACCCTATGGGTAGTTTCTTGCCCTTTAATTTAGCTCCAAGTACAGCAACAGCCGAACTTGCATCCTCGGCCAACAGGTTAAGATTTTCAGTACTAATATTATTAGTCCCTACAGATGGACCCACGTATACGCCGCCTGATTCCCCTACCCCACGTTTATCGTAGGTAAAGACTGCGATACCTTGTTTAGCCAAACGTTTTGCAAATGCCATCTCTCGTTTTACAGGATCTGACCCATGCACTACTACCACAGCAGCGAATGCATTTTTAGGCATAACAACAGATCCCGAAAGCGTAATGCCCTGGCTCTGAAACTTTACATCGGTAATAGTTATCTCTGATGATTGACACCACAAGACATTACACACACCGAAAAACAATACGTAAAATAGTACTTTAAAAAGGCCGGCTGAAATATTTTTGAGAGGTAGCATTTTAACTAGGATGGTTTAATTAGCGTTGGAGGCATTTTACATATACTAGACTAAAGAAGTATTACTATGTTACAATACCAGGCAAAAAAAATTCCGGCTACTATACTCGTGTAAATTCCAGTTTCTTTTAAAAAAAAGCTATATGACTGGTAAATATAAAAGATGAAACTTAATTTTTAATTATCTTAACTGCTTCATCTAATAAATAATCTTGTGTACTCAGAAGGTTTTCAGGCGTTAAGGGCATATATTTATCAATTCGTACGCCTTTTCGCTGGGCGTTGGTTCCATTGGTGTAAAAAATAGCATTACCAGTGAAATTCATCTTATAGCCTCCGGGGAGCATCAACATTTTTTCATCGCCATCTGCCCCTGCTGACTGTTCCCCTATGGTTATACTTTGCGGAAAAATATGTTGTAGGTTCATTACGTTCCATTCACTCATGCTTAACGTTTCAGGATTTACAATTATAACAACCTTTCCATTGTACGAACCTCCATCAGCCCTGATATCAGGATGATTATATGTACTGTAATCATTGTTTAGTATAAAGGTGCCAATTTCTTTTTTATTAATTTCAAAGTAATTGGCAAAGCGATTAGGATATTTACCAAACTTTTTAAAGACTGTAAATACAAAACCACCCCAATCCGGGTAATCTCGCATATCCAGGATAGTCCCCGTTTGGCGCGATGCTATGCCAAGTAAACTATCCATTGTACTAAAAATCTTATCATCGGGTACGGTCTCTATAAGCCGGAAGACTTCACCTATCTTAAAATAAGCAATATCGCCAGAGAGAATATCAAGGCTCCTGTCCGTACGCCTGTCTGGTAATGCATTGTTGAGATAATCTGTAAGCTTCGTCACATTTGCAGCATCTCGGTTGTGTATAAATTCGACAACCTTTGGACTTTCATTGCCGTTTCGCGTAACAGCAAGTTCAAAATCTTTTTTGTCCGACTGCCATACAAGGTTTTTAAGATAATCTGAAAAATAATACCGTAAGGTTGGCCGGTTTGATACTGACACCCATTTCGCGGTCCTGTTCACTAATGCGGTAACCGGCTCACCGTTAACCGCTAAAATAGCATCTCCAACTTTGATATCCGCTTTCTCGCAATATTCAGGCAGGATAATCTCCGTTACATTGATCCTGTCATCAAAGACAGTATATTTAAAGGGAGGGAAAAAGCTGTTCTTAAAGATGTTTTCCCTGAATTTTATCTGTTTTATAAACTTGAAAGCGTGTGTGTCGTCAAAAGAAGCTATCAGTTCCAGCAAAATAGCCTCGTGCTCCTGACGGGTTTTGCAAGCGATAGCTAAAGGTAATTTCTCCTTTAAAAGACTATCAAAACTTTTATCCATAAGATACTTATGCGGAAACAAATAATCCACCGCTCCCTGTATCTTAGCAAGGGTAAGCATACGATATCCATATGGTATATTTTCCGTTACAGGAAATGGATATTCAGGCTCGTTCGGAATTTCAGTACTAAAGCGAATATCAGGAATATAATGGTGTATGCTGTCTGTATAACGATGTTTAAAAATAGTAGTTAGCCTCTTTTTATTATCTCCATTAAAGAGTTGGGCTGATTTAAACCATGTATCATCTCTATTTTGGGTAAGTAATTTTGCCTTAGATCTCCTAGCCTTTTGATTTTCTACCTTAGGAAGTTTATCTAAAAAAGAGCGTACAAAAGCATTGAATTCTTGTGATGTCTTAATCTGATCAACAGTATTAATATTTTGCAGAAATAAAGCGTCTGCATTAATGCTTCCGCCCGCCACAGAAGGATGATAATATTTTACATAGTTCCACAGCTTAAAAAAATGCATCTGACTTTCTACCTGCGTTATATTCTGTGCAGTGACTAAGGAGGTCATGCTAACCAAAATTAGCAGGGCGGTTAATTTTTTCATGAGTGATTGATTATAAAACAAAACTAAAATTTTAATCAAGAGTTCAACAGATTGAAAAGTTAAAGTTATAAAAGGGTACTTAAAGGGATAAATACTCTTGATAGAATAGTGAATAATTGTGAGACTATCCTGAATTACTTCGGTAAAAGGAGCATCAATGCTTCGGCAGAACCGTTCAATGCAAATAAAAAGCTTCAGAAATAAATTTAGAGGAGAGAGACGTAGACTTTTTCCTTTTTAGCTGACTAAATTAGATGCATAATTTATCAATTCCCCAGTTTTTGTATCAATCCATTTAAGTTTTGATCCAAAATCTCGAGGTATTGTTTAGTCAAAAAATAAATCCACTGAAATACAGTGGATTTATTTGTCTTTCTGTGGAGTGTCAGGGATAGCAATCGAACACCTAACGCCTATTTTGATGTTTTTTAGAACGTTAAAATAAATATCATTACACATTTGCAGGTTCGTAAATAACCAATTCAGCAAGCTTAGCTGCAACTTCTTTCATTGTTTCTTCCGTGGTATCCAAGCCTGTTCTTGAGGCAAGTAAAGGACTGACATCGCGCAAGGCTTCATATGTAGTATTATGAACGATTGGAATGAGTTGGTCACGGGCTAGTAAAGCTGATAGTTCCTTGTCGGCAATACCCTCTTGTGGCAGACGACGTAGAAGAGCAGGAGTCACCAATACCAGTCCAATTCTAGAATTAGCCAAACCTTTATCAATTGCGCGCATTAATGGCACACCCAAGCTGACATCTTTTTCACTGAACCAAACAGAAACGCCATTAGAAACAAGTAAATCATGTAATTCTTTAGCTGCGCCCTGTCTATCATCCCAAGCATGACACAGGAATACGTCTCTAAGCTCTGGCTTCGTTACTACAAGATTTTCAACTGTGTTACGAATAGGTGTAAGTGCAATTACTTCAGCAGATGTATAATAAACGGGAGAACTCGCCCTTGACCAACGAGGCTTTAAGCTTCTTGAGCTACCACTATTTCCACTATGACTTCCATAGCTACGTGACGATGAGTAAGATGAAGGATAAGTTGGATAAGGATTGTAATAACTACGACTGTAGCTACCACCACAGGCGGGGCATGCTGCTGCTCCGCTTTCTGTGCGATGTCCGTGAACTGGTGCTGTACATCTTGCCATTTTTTGTATTTTTAATTGTTTAATCTATTATAAACATACAAAAAATATATACTGGTGTAATTGAGAAGAGTAGAAAATATCGAAGAAATTTTTAACAATCTAATGTTAGTAATTTAACAGTAGGTAAACTATTAACGTAAAGAAAAAACCGACATTGTAAACAATGTCGGTTTTAAAATTCTGTGGGCGATGAGGGATTCGAACTTCTGCGCCAAACCCCGCATTATCGCTATTTTCTCTAAAGTTCGTTTTGGTCGTGCCACGAACTTTCTACACTATTTCTTAAATCGTCTTTAAACCTGCGTTTCTCACAGAGCTAAAATTCTTCTGTAAAGATACATGTTTTATTAAATGAATTTCAGGATTTTACAAACTTACTTGTCCAACCTGTGAAGACCATTATAATTTTTCAATAATCCATTTTATACGTTCAAATAAGCAATCAAAATTGCTGAATAATTTATTTTATACTTCACTAAGTAAGTTCATCGACATTAATTTTGCGACAATTTTTATAATTTTATACTTCTGACCAAATTTATCCAATCCGACAACTCCATCTTCGGATAATCTAATTCGTAATACTCACCTACAATTTGAGCAGCTGAGAGTAAGCGGTTGGATTCTATATAAGGTTTTAATTTTTGTAATAATTCTGGATTATGAATTTCAATCAACTTACCATATGAAACGATATCTTTTTCTTCTACCTTATATGATGGAGCATCAATATCATCCTCACCATCGTTATAGATTACGGTATCATTTGGAAAAAAAGATTCTATATTTTTAAAAAAATTAACTAAATTTTGTCTCTTAAAAAGTACAGGTAAGTCACCATTTTTTAATTCTTTTCTTAGAAATTCACTTTCTTTGACTTCTGATTGGAAATATGTTCTAGAATAAAACGAGACACTTTTACCCACATTTAATCTTTGTTTTGCAATATGATAATTCCAACAGACTAAAACATCATTTATGACATCATAACCTAAAAATACAAAAGGATATGGTGACGCTTTAATGATGTCAAATTTTGGCTTTATTGGTAATTGAGCTCGGGTTGTTTTGTCACGATCTGAAAAATAAGCACTTGAAATATTTTTTACATATACATAATATTTCTTGCCTAAGAATGACATAAAGAATGGTTGGTCTCCATTTATATATTCAAAGTCATTCGATGTATCTAAAACTTCTCGAACTAGGCCGAGTAATGTTTCTGGACTAATTTTTTCAATTTTTTTAAATTCACTCATATGCCTAAACTTTGAAAAAGTAAACTATTGCCCAAGTCAAAATCTTCATCAATTACACTAGGGCTATTGGATAGGTCACAATCAAAAACTACGTTTGAAATTTGTGAAGGAATACTGTTGTTGTGAATACTTGGAATCGAATTTACATTATAAAACGATAAAGCATCCGACGCTAAATTGTAATCAAAGAAAATATCACTTAACTTTTCGTACTCATTCCCCATTGTTTTATAAATCATTTGATTCAATCGGAGATGTAATTTTAAATCTGTAATTCGAGATGTAATGCTATCTCTAAGATCCAAAATACTTTTGCCCGAACCTGTTTCAATGACAAATGTTGAAGCAATAAGTAATCTAGAGCTTGGATTTGTACTTAACTGTTCAATTGAGAATTTATGAATTCGTTTACTTTTTGTTGTTGATTTTACTTCTAGTTTATCAATACTATCATTGAAATCGTATTTATCTTGTGGGGAAATGTGCCAAGCATTTATCAAGTATTCGGGATTAGTTGATTTTTCAATCACTAGCATTTCGGCCCATAAACCTTGAATTGATTTTACGGCTGGCTTGTTGATAGTGCTGAATAAATCTATTACTTTACGAATTTCTCTATTGAGGCTAACTTCAGTTGGAACGGTATCTAATTGCTGAAGTATAATTGAAAATACATCTGTGAAATATTGTTGTAAATCTCTGTTTACCGTCTTTAATATGACTATAGTGTATAAATCCTTAAATTCATTCTCCCGCTCTTTGATGCTACATTCTTGTGAAAATAAAACCGAAATTAGTTCTAGTGTTATATCAATTGATTTTGATTGATTGTCGCATTTCACAAAAAATAGTGGGTATCCGTCTAATGAAACACCAATTTTATGGTGCTCGGAAAAAGGTACGGAATCCACCGAAATAAAACCTTCATTTCCAACATTACGATGTTGGAGGTCTAAAAAAACTTTATATCCAGATTTCATTGAATTATTCGTCATCAGATTCAAAATTTTCAGGAACACTAGAGACGTATCCAGTAGCTAAACTATTAGGATAATGTATCGCTAGTGTATATATTATTTTACCACCCAACTTTACAATTTCATCCGATTTCAATTTAATTTTATGAATCTGAATGGTAATTGTATCTTCTGATTTTATTTCACGATCCCCAGGATATACTTGTGCTCCTGTTGTAGAGCGTCCCGTGAATAATTGATTAATTTTTAAAGTAGCATTATCAAATGAACGTTCACGGAATTCGCTTTCATAAGCCATTTGTACTATTTGAACATTTGAAATTTTGTCTACTTCTCTGTCAGATAGGTATTGTAAGTATCTTATAGTTGCTTGTTTTCTAGCAGAATCTGCATAATTTCCAAATCTAAATTGTGTTAAAAATTGAATTGCTTCATCTACTGAAATTTCAATATATTTATGATTTCTATCTGTTGTTTTGTATTGTGGTTCCCATAATTTTAATTGATTTTCCTTTAAAAAATTCTCAACGGTTATGGTATTCAATTCAATAGAATTTAATGCATTCATAGCATGCCATCCCTTCATTTTAGATTGTACAATACTATAAGGAAGGATATTTTTTCGCGTTGCCCCTAATTTTTCATTTAAAATTAATTGTTGCTCAACTTTTTCTAAACTATCATTGTTTTTTAGCCATGTTCTCATTTCTTCTTCATGTTTGACATATTCTACATATTCAGTAATAGAATCAGTAGGCAAATAAACACGACAGGAATTAAGATATTTTTGTTTGTAACCAAAGAAACGACATCTTTGCTGAATCGTATCGGCGTTAGATTTGCTTTTGGTATATCTTGGCATGTAAGTCACATTGAGGTTCTCAACTGTAAAACCACGATTTAACATTTCGGCACCAACAAGAATATGTGATGATGAAGTTTCCCAATCAACTTCCCTTGTTGCATCGTCTTCACTAATTATAAGGTATAATTGTGAATCATTTATAGCATCAGAAATTAATAATTTTATATCCGAAAATAAAGGTATATTTTCATCTGAGGCATAAAATTTTACGGCTTCTTTTTCGTATAAATCTTTAAACTCTGCATATAAACTATATTTAGCAATGTCCTCATCTTCTAGATTTAGAATGTCAGTCCAAGATTCGATTATTCTCTCAATCCATTCATGAAAAAGTTTACTAACATCTTTCTGCCTATCAGCATGAATCATCATAGATAAAAATTTCATTTTGCCCCAATAATTGGTTATCAGTGCAACCGATAAGATGTAAATTTGTAAAGCTTCTTTTAATGAATTTGGAGGACTAGAAAGTGGGTTATATTTGTAGTGGTAAACTTCATCATCGGGAATTGAAATTACTAAATCGGGAAAGTCTTGAAAAAATGTTTTACCACCTGTATACTTTTTACCAGGAGTTAAAACCGTATGACTTTTTGGAGATAATAAATCCATAATACTTATTAATAAAGGACCTTGCGGAGTAGCGGTATATTGTACATAAGAATGATTTGGAATGGCAGCTTTTAGATTTAAAATACTTGAATAAGTACTTGATTCTTTACTGTCTGTTTCTTCATCCCATTCGTCTGATGTGCTCGCTTTTTTACTATTTGCATACGCAAATCCATTTAATGATGCTTGATCAGCTTCATCATCAATTATAAGTACACCCTTTTTACCTACTTCCTGTTGTATTATTCTTGATTTGAAAATTTGCGCAAGTTCATTGACATGCTTAAAATGTTTCAGAACCGTAATTAAAATTGTCGGCTTTGATGACAATTTCATTTTATTTCTGAGTTCAGCAACCTTAGCTAAGGTTGGATTTTCATAGATTTTATATCTATTGTTTAACGTACTGTCTTTTATTAAGTCTTTATTGAGACGCTTTGTAGTTTGAGATAATAAATTGTTTTTTGTACCGGCAAGGTAGATTACAATTCTATAGCCATTATCGGAAGCCAATGCAGTTAATGTTGTAAAAGATAAAGTCTTACCACTCTGTACATAACCTACAGTAAGGTGCGTGGTATCTTGTTCTTGCAACAGTATAGGATTGTTACAATGAGATAAAATATGAAATGTTTCATTGGTTAAACTTTCTAGTTCATCTTCGTCTAGAAAATTTTGGAAACGAGACATTAAATCATTCATTGCAGATCCAATCACGGGCTTAAAAGTACGATTTGTATTTTCGTTAGAGAGTATTTTTATTTCCATAGATTATCTTTTAATCTTGAACAATATAACTGTTAAAAAGTGTTCTTAAATCAGAAGTATAACTAATCGGTTTTTTAGAAGCTAAGAATTCCGCCAAAGCAAAAGATTTGAAAATTGCAATAATTGGTTGATAATCGTTAGCTCTTTTAAATTGTTCAAAGCGATTGAAAAATGGATGTGCCATGTTAATTTTACACACTAGGCAAGGTGTTTCAATTAACGTGTTTTTTTCAATGGTTAATTTTACGGAATATAATGCATCTGATTCATCTTCGTTGATTAAATCTACAAGAAACTTATATGTTTTATCTTCATGGTCAAATGAATCTACAATACTCCCAATAGAACTTGCATTTGTTATTTTCAGTTCTTCCTTTTCAATATTAACCTTGTTGTTAGAAAAATCCTCTACCTGTTTAATCTTATCTGTAATTGGGACTTTTTCAACATCTTTTTTTGGTGTTTTGGTAAGTTTTTCAGCTATCTTAGTATTTTCCTCTCTGGTTTTAACGCGATAGTTATCTGCTTGACTCAATAGATTAAAATTAGGATATCTTAGTTCATCACGTAAAGCATCGATAAGGTTATTCAAATTTTCAGAATCTCCACTAAAACCATTTTTATTGAAAGTAACATTAAAGCCTTCTAACTCAAGTTCTCCGAATAGGCGTTTATACCTAAAGTTACCTGCAGTCCCAAAAAGAGAAGGAGGAAAAAATCTGTCATCATCACCTCCCACTATTACACGTCCTCTTCGTAATAAAACTAGGCCATTAGCATTATTTTGTATGGATTTTAAAATTGCTACAAACCCTTTTGCTTTATATTTACCCAATTTAAAATCAATCTCTTTTTTCCATAATATATTTTCGCCATTATTTTCTTTATAAAATGGTGCTTCTAAAATTTCAAATTCAGGAGCTTCAAGAGGCTCATCATTAATGTAAATATTTATTTCTCCAGTACGTAAGAAAACTCTATAAATGCTTGACAGATGCCTACGGATTTTATCCATTTGATAGGCCGAAGGAGCATTATGAGAAAGTTCAGACAGAACTATTTCTGTATAGTGCGAGTTTTTACTTTTAGTTGTTTCTTGTACAATTAGTTCTTCCTTATTTTCTGCTATAACTTTATGAATATCAAACTCAGTATATCTTTCAACTGTTTCGCCCAAAGCCTTTGTTTTAACAGACCATTTATCTGCTAACCAAACAGAGGCAGTTTTCATTCCCATGCCAAATTCATTCAGTTTTGTATTATCCAATGGAATATTAGCCGGTTCAAAAGCTCTTAAATAATTTTCAAAATCAATACCCGCAGCATTATCGCTAATAATAATCTGATTACCTTTTTGATCTACATTAATTGTAATGTTAAATACATATCCGGTATTGTTTTCAATTAGCCTTTCTTTGTTGTTTAAGAAAGATTGAACGGAGTTGTCTACATACTCACTTAGAGTCAATGCAACGGTATTGTTTAGTGCTCGGAATGTGTTATATACACTCGGTTGCAGTGCAATTGATACTTTGTCTATTGGATTCATGGTTAATTAGTTTTTCGGCTATTTTCTTAACAAGGTCAACATTAACAGCATTTCCAAAAGCTTTAAAAGCAACGGGAATAGTATCTGGGTATCTTTTCAATCGGTGCATACCTTGAAGTGTAGCAGCCTCTTTTTTGGTCATATAGCGTCCAATTAGAGCTTCTCCTTCTTCTAAAGAATCTGATGGTAGTTTCACCCAAGGTAAAATAGGTATTTGTGTTGTTGTTAAAACTAAAGCAGGCGAATAAGTTGGTTTTTTTACTCTAATTCCTGAAGGCCTGAATTGTATTATTTTATTAAAAATTGTAGGATTTTCTTCGGTTCCACAGTTCCATTCAAATTTCTGATGACTATTTTCAAAAGTTTTAATTTTAGGCAACCATTGATCCAACCATTCTTTATTTTGGTCGTAAAATTCTCTGTTACGTTTTATGAATTGAATTTTCCAACTTGGAAATTTCTTTGATTTATTTGTTGTTGCATAATTAGGTAAGTAAGTCAAGCAATCTTCTAATGAACTTCCTTTTACTATGCTTCCTAATTTTCCTTTTTTATTTTCCAATTGTTTTACAGTTTGAAAAGCCGGTGCTACTTCTTCATATTCATAATTAGCTCCAAATTCCATAGCCCAAATTGGGAAAGTAGGTAGTTTTCCACCGTGCTTGTATAATTGATCGAGAAACTCCTGCCAAATATTTAAATGGACTCTTGTTTCTTCTCTTAAATGCATAAAGTCAGTTTCAGACTCATCTATAATAGTTTTGATATCACAATCGTAATGTTGAGGAATTGGGAAATCAAAATTTTCAAGTGGATCAGGGTTATTCTCATCCTTTCGAATACCGACTATGTATATACGGAAACGATGTTGCGGAGTGCCAAATTGATGTGGAGATAATATGGCTTCTTTTACATGGTATAGGGTTGAAAGGCGATCGTGAATAATCTGCCAAGTATTACCATTATCGTGATTTTTTAAATTTTGAACATTTTCTAAAAATACATACTTAGGAGTATGATGCTCGAGAATCTCCATAATGTTTGTGAAAAGATTTCCTCGATCTTCTGTAAAACCAAGTCTTTTACCTGCTTGTGAGAAAGGTTGGCAAGGAAAACCTCCACACAAAATATCATGTTCTGGAATTTCATTAACTGGAATTTTTGTAATATCCCCGTATATTGGTGTATCAGGAAAATTCTCAGCGTATATTTTTTGAAGTTCTGGACGTAACTCACTTGCAAAAACACATTTATGTCCCAATTCTTCAAGAGCCAAATGAAAGCCTCCAAGTCCAGCAAACAAATCAATAAATTTATATTTTGGCATTTATTTTATAATGAATTTAAACCAATTAATTAAAAGGTTTAGTTAAAAATTTAATTGTAACTCTTACTTAATTGTAATTTCAAAATCCAAAAACCAGGAAAATTTAGACAAGTAATCCATACTGCAATTAAATTTTCCATTTTCAATTTTAGAGATGGTCGTTCTGCTTATTTTCATCATATTGGCTAATTGTTCCTGGTTATAGCCTTTTTTTTCTCGAATCTCCCTAATGGTTTCGCCTAATTTCAAGCGAGACACTAACAAAAAATCATCCGTTATATTCCCTGACTGTTTCATTTTTGATTTTACTTGTACTTTTATTTATTTCAAAAATAGTAAAACACATATTGAATTGTGCAGTATATTGAACATTTTATTTAGATTTTTAAAAGAATTTCTTTTTCTGTATATGTCTCTCCGATATTTTAATTTCATCAAGTCAATAATCGAAATATATTCATAATTATTATATTTTTTTTAAAGAATCCATATATCTTGGTCTTCCTACATTCATTAAGTAACACTTACTATCATCATCAGCCACAGCAATCATTTTTGATTTACAATGAATATCAAGAAGCTTTGGGTTTTCAATAATTTTTCGTTTCCATTTAGGAACTTGATCATAATCATTGTTATTAATGAATTGACTCAGGTGATAGTCTATGTCATCCTTTTCAAGAAGTTTCTCTATAACATCCTCAAAGTATTCCCTAAAATACTGATTATAGGAATAACCCCTTAAATCATTGGTTCCCTCTATAAGACAACGTTTCGGTAGGTTAGCGATATATACCCAAGATCCCCAGTAATCGTAGAATTTGCCATCTCTACTAGTTAAGAATAACGCCCTAACGTTATCAGTAAAATCATTTTCGCTAAAGTATTTTTTAAACAAACCTGATATTGCGGCAACTTTAGAATAATCACTTCCGGCTCTTTTAGTAACAAAGTTTAGTACAAATTCAGCGCGTCCACTACAAAGCCTGGTGTCTTCTATATCTGCCAAGTCGTCATAAGATAGTAATCCGTTTACAATAAGCATGCTTTTTTCGATTTCTTCTTTAACCTGTTTTTCTGCGAATCGTGATTTTATCGTATTTTTTGAGAGATATTCGTGTATATAACCACTGCCCCTGGCAATTTCTTTTACAAGGTTTAGGGCCCCGCGAAGAGTATCTACGGTATCTATAGTTGCATTAGCGATTATGTTACGAACAACCCGGATCCATTTATTGTATTCAACATTGTTTAAAACGTCATTATTTATCAAGTAACAACTGTGAGCATAGTGTAAAACTCTGTTAGGATAGGTTATGCGATCTGAAAGCAACAAATCATCGATGACCTTCTCATCAGCATTCCATAAAATAAAGTTAGGCTTCAGGCTTTTTGAAGCTAAAGCATATTTATCCAGAAGCGAATAAATTGTATTGAAAGACTCTTCATCTAAGTATTTTTCGTCTATCTCCACACTATAATTTAATAGCTTACTTAAAATGTCAATTGGTGTTATATTAGCCTTAGGTTGAGTTTCATTGTCAGAAGAAGTAAGTTTTTTAATTATCCTGTCACTTAATTCATTCCGGGTGGCAACCTCAGTAATTAAAAATTGACGGAAGAAGTTGATAAAGAAAGCATCAAAAGTTTTGCTGTTATTACCTTCGTCCCAAAAGTAGTCTGTCCATTTGCCATCCAGTCTTGTAGCAAATAAATCATTGTACGGTTTGTTAGTTTCCCAACTATTTTTTCTAATATGTTCAATAAGGTCGGCTTTGAAATTTTCATATGACGAAAGTATTTTACCCCTTGCATTCATCTTGATGTATAAATCATCTGACAGTCCAAATTTCTCAAGTTCAAGGAACTCAAAGGTAATATTCTTGTTTTCTTCAGAAAATAGCGTTTTAAAATTAATAACATCATTAAAGCATTGCAGATGTATTTCTGTCAGCATACTTAATGCTGCTGAAACTGTTGGGTCATTTGTCCAATAATCAATAAACCAATTTTGGTTTGTTATTTCTTTGCTTATATCAGTGTCTGCCTTAATCGTTAAATTTGAGTCTAACAATCTTTTAAAAAACTCCTTTGATGAAGTCCTGGTACTATACGTAAATCTATTAAAGAGTTCTTTTACCTCTGAGTTTACAAGCTCTTTATCTCTAATTGCAAAGTAGGTATAATATAAGAATAAAGTGGTTAATCGCTGCTGACCATCTAACGGATAAAATGTATTACCTTGAATATTACCGTAGATAAAATCCAGTTTCGTAGGATTTTCAGAGGTAGCATTTTTAAATTTAGAAATAATCTTATGCCTTATTTTTTTATTTTCCTCTCTTCCTTGCACATAGTCTCTTTGTATAATCGGGATTTCTATTTCGTATTTAGACATTAAGTCATAAAAGCTTGCATTATGTATATTATTGCTCATTTGTGTAAATGCTAAGGGTATCAATAATGTTTTTTAGATAATCGGCTTGGTCTTGTTGAGTCCAGAAATAAAGATGCGCAGAATCTTTGGAGTAATACTTCATAAATATATTTTTGGTACAAATTGGAATAAATTGACCTTTTATATCCTTCTCAATTATTTTACTGCGTTTTTCAGGAAATACAGAGTTTTTATAGCCTCTATTAGTTTTTGAATCTAGCAATGCTAAATTCCCCAAATAGTTAGTGGTATCTTCAGTTGAGGAATCATTGCCTTCGAAGTATTTTATAATACTATAAAACAATGAATCAAAATCATTATTATTCCAGTTTTCACATTTTAATTTAAGTTCTTCGTCAGCTATATATTGCACTGCCTCATCAATCCATAATTTTTTGTGTACTTCAGTTTCGGGCTTTTTTTCACTTTGTGAACTAACATGTTCTATATCCCAGCCGTTTTTCTTGTCTTTAAATTTCTTAAAAGGAAATTTAGCATCATCAGATTTATTTAGGTTCATGGTTTCAATATTATGAAGCAACAAAATTTTTCTGAGTGTATCCTGATTGTTTTTGTATTCAATTTTTTCTATGTCTTGTCCTACTGATTTTAGAAAAACTGAAATACCTTTATTAAGGAAAAGCTTAAAATCATCTTTATTGGTCGTGGCATAGTAATCAATTAATTCTCTAAGTGAATAACCTTTCAGGTTACAATACACTAAAAAGCCGATTTTGTTGTGAAGCAAAGGCTTATTACACCACTCAAGCAAAACCAAATATGTTTGCTTTATTTCATACCATTTATCAAAAATGTATTCTTCACTTTTACCTATAAAATCATTATAGTATTGATTAAAAGTGTAATGCTCGTCTTTGTTTGTACCACTTTTCTTTTTTATAAGATCTAATAGAAATTCTATACGTGTAGGTATATCATTTTCTTCCTTGTTTAAGAAATACCAAAAATTATCATCATGGAGGCTATATTCTATGTTTTCCCAGTCTAGGGCAATCTGTAACTGCTTATGATAGATACTTCCATTATTTTCAAAATTTGATGAGTTAAGAAAAAGCGCCTTTACTAATTCTGCATTTGTCAACTGAATTTTTCCAGTATTGATGCGAGTAAAAATTTCGATAGAATTTTCTTCAAAAGTCTGATACCAAATTACTTTAGTTGAATCGTAAAATTGAGCTATGAATTTATCACTGTTTATGTCTCTCCCTTCAAACCATTTATGAATAGTATCGTAGGCCATCGAAATATGGAAATAATCGATATTAGAAGTTTGTACCTTATTAGTTGTATTAATTTCATTTAAAAAAACAGTACTATTTTTCCTTGTTTGATATAGCAATGTTGGCTCAGGATCTTTTTTCTGTCCACGAAACATCTCATTAATGTAATGGATAATTAAAAAGACTGTCGTTAATCGTTGCTGTCCATCAATAACCTCTAGCCATTGCAAGTCTTTGTTACCTTCGAATTCTTCAGGAAACGTAGTCATCTGCCTCACAACTAATGGCTGTAAGCAATACCAGGTCCCTTCGCTACTATTGCATAACTTTGATTCAAAGTTATAAACATCATTGAGTAATTGTTGAACTTGTATTTCCGTCCAACGGTATCCTCGCTGATAATCAGGAATAAAATAATTTCGATTAGAGATATTTCTAATACTGATTGGTTCTAATAAAACATCTTGTTTTGCTATTTGCAATTCATCATTGTTCATTTTTAAAGATTTTTGGTTTGTAAGTTGGCCTCAAAAGTACTTTTAGTTAACGTCAAAATATGTCGTTGTAATATTAATTTGATACGAGGATAGAAAAAGTTAGTAAGAAAATATTTGTGATTCGGTTGAGGCGAATATACTTAAAACAATGTTAACAGAATGGCGGAAAATCCCCACATTTCATCAAAAAAATATTTTATTTTTTGAGCGTCATTGTTTGTCGTTATGCGAATTTAGTTTTGCCTCATAAATAATTAAAACCAAATAACATGATTGCTAAAATTGTAAACGGTAAGGTAGAACTAAGAAAAGAGAACGGTATACTAATCAGGACGATATCAATCACAGGTGCTATAGAAGTAGACCTTAGTCAGGGGGAAGAACAGCTGTTAGTAACCTTTGCTTCAGGTAAGGTAGAACTGCGAAAAGTCAACGGTATCCTTATCCGGACACTTGTAAATTCAAATGCTATTGGTGCGCGCTTTCACGGGAATGAAGTGCTGGTAAAAACAAACTCAGGTAAAATGGAGTTACGAAAGCTAAACGACATCTTAATCAGAACGATGTGATCCACAGCTTTTATAACTTAAAAATTATTGTTGCGTCATACGACACAAAGATTGAGCAATGTGACCAGCTTATCAGGTTTAATGGTAAAAGAAGCGTAAGTGCTAATCTTAAAATCGAAACAAAAAAACGGAAAGTTATAGAACAAATTTTTACTTGTTTTGATGACTACCGTAAAAATATTGCGAATAGCAGGGTTGAACAAAGGCTTTATTTCGAAGCCTTTGAAAACCTTGAAAAACATTATATAGAAAAGTATAGTGCCTACCAAAACTTCTCTGCCGAATTGTTTACTTTGCGTATCAATGCCATAAAAAAGAAGTACGATGAATTGGGTTTGATTGAGTTCGGGAAATTAAACACTCAGGATATTTATAAAGTTATAGAGCAAGCGAAAGCCCTTGAAGATGTTGCAAGGAAACTTCTGGAACAAATGAATACGTTTATTTGTAGTTCGGAAAAACTGCAACCTCTAAGTACGATTGATTTGTATTACAACATTGCTAATTATTTTCATGAATGTAATTGTATTTCTACTAAAAATAAACATGAGCTATTAGAACGGTTAAGACCTGAACTAACCGTAGCATTAACGAATTTAAATTTTACACTGGCGAAAGAAATTTTATCAAAAATAAAGGAACTTAGCTAACTCTTAAATTTACCAACCATGTCCAAGAAACAATTTTTAAGACGCCACATACTAATCATTGGGAAGCTTAGAAAAAAACCGGCTGACTTTGATGAAATCGATCGATACTTACAACTGCAGTCAGAAATAGAAGGAGAAAATTACAATCTAACAATCAGAACATTCCAACGTGATATAAAGGAAATACAGTCCCTATACAACATCGACATCACGTATAATCGTTCTGAAGCAGTATATGAAATTACTGAGGATGCCAATGAAGAACGTAATGAGAGGCTTTTTGAAAGTTTTGAACTATACAATGCGCTGAATGTTTCTGATAACCTTTCCAGGGATATTATTTTTGAAAAAAGAAGACCTCTTGGTACAGAGAACCTTCACGGGCTTCTTCACGCAATAAAGAATAAACTTCAAATAGCTTTTAAATACGAAAAATACTGGGGTGAGAATAAAGGTATTGAAGCCAGGAACGTTTCACCTTTGGCTCTGAAAGAATCCCGTTACCGTTGGTATCTAATTGCCTTGGATAAGAAAGACGGACATATTAAATCTTTTGGTTTAGACCGAATATCGGATTTAGAAATCAGTAGCTTAAAATTTAATGCCACTGAAAATGAAAAGGTAGACAGCCTGTTTAAATACAGTTTTGGTGTTACTAATGATCCCGGTATGCCTGAAAAGATTATACTTTCATTGTCTCCCGGACAAGGACGATACATAAAATCGTTGCCACTACATTCCTCGCAAAAAGAAATTTTGAGCAACGATAAAGAATACCGTATTGAACTTATGATACATCCAACCTATGATTTTATCATGGAGATCCTGTCACTAGGCCGGGAAGTAACGGTCATTCAACCCGAAAGTTTAAAGGAAGAAATAGTAAATATAATTGGAGATACTTTAAAAAAATATAATCGCAAACTTTAAAATAATATGGGATTTACCGTAACCAAAGTAACATTTCCTCTACAGGGGAGAAATAATGGACCCGATGTAACTCAACGGGTTTTTAATAATAAATTAATACCGCCGATAATTAATAAAGCCTACTCAAAGGTGATTACACATCATGACATAATGCCTGATCCTTATCCTAGAAAGGTAAAGGATTTGTTAGTAGAGTTGACTAATAATGTCACAAAGGAAAAATCAATTAAAAGATTTCCAGAGCCGCCAAAAGAAGGATCTGACCGAAGAATATTTATTGAATTGCCTTAGCATAGAAATTTCTGAGTAAAAACAAAAATTCCCTCTGGTTAAAGAGGGAATTTTAAACCAACCAACCAATGATTTAAGATTAAATCATTATGGTGTAAATGTAAAAATATTCTTCAACAGCGAAGTGTTTTTTCTTATTTATTTAAAAGCTTCTCCAAGTAAGTAACTTTATCTTTCTCCGCCTGTAATAATCTTTCGTAAAGCTTTTTATTTTCCTCGACTGACTCCATCAACTTGTCTAGCGGATTAAAAGTACAATAGTTATTATTTCCAAAATGACTGTTATTAACTGCTTCATTAAAGCTATTAAAATAATTTATCACCCCTTCCTCAGAAAAGTTCTTAATTGCCTCTACAGTAACCCCAAGAGCTTTGGCCACTTCAGCCAGTTTTTCATCTTCAACTACTTCACTGTTTTCCAAAATAGAAATAGCCTGCTGGTTCGTACCCATTGCCTGGGCAAGGGCTTCCTGTTTCATATTACGCAGTTCGCGAATACGGCTGATTTTACGTCCTATATGGTTTGGCTTTGTCGTGTTCATAATCAAAGGTATAAAATTGAAAATAAAGTAGCACACCGTAAAATACATTGAAAACTATGTACCATACATAAGAAATTGATTCGGTACAGGATAAGCAATGATTTACTTGCTGTGTATAAGCAAAAATAAGCTTTTTCACTGATGTTTCACAGCAAAATTATGTTTTATGGACTATCAAATAAGGATACCGGATAGGATTCCAATGCGTGAGCAATTGGAAGAGGTGCTATACGGCCTGCTCACATTTATTGATGCAGGTAGTATATATGTGAGTTGTAAAACCGGACAGCCTGCAATAGTAACAACGATACTTAAAAAGGATTGCAGACAGCACGGTGTAATGTTGGAGCAGTTTTCTGAGAAGCTGGCAAGGGATAATCCCGATACCATATTCAGGTTTTTCGATGAAAAGATTGCCCGAACAGGGTTTAAAAAAGGAAGCCCGTTTCTTTTGATGCACTGCTCGTTGTCTGAATTGGTTTACTATGAACCCATAACCAAAGTTTTTCTACCTCATTATGCCAATGTCGAAAGATCATTGAAAAAATTCAATAAGCGGTCTGCCAATGACTTGGAAACTGCGACAAGACAGTTTGAAGCCTACCAAACTCATATCTCAAATAACGATACTGAGAAAGCAGCAGTTTCACTGTACAGTGCCATTTGGAGCGTATACACATCTTTTGCTGTTTTCTTTACCGGCTATCCTGAAGAAAATTATGAATACCCTGAGTTTGATTATGTATTTGATATAACCAATCGTTATGCACCTGAACTAAGGGACATATTGGATATTCAAACCAACGATGGAGAAAAAATATTGATTCCACTTCAAACAGCCTACAATAGTTGTATCAAAAAGCATCCTATCGAGCCTGTAGAAAAATCAGTTCTTGAACAAGCAGAAGTAAAGTATCAGCATCTTTCTCGGGGACAAAAGCAAAATTCATAGAGCTTAATCAGTCCCTATATGGTGGTGCATCAATACTTAAAGAGAAGCTGTCCACAAATTATTTTGTAGACCACGCGCTTGCCGAGATTTCAGAAATTATCAGAGGTTTTGTAAAAGTTCGCGCCATCTATTGTTTTGGTTATTCGGTTACCGACTCTGATAAAAAGCAAAAATCCTTTACTAAAGAACTACCAGGCTACCATTTTTACCTGCTGGTACTGAATAGTGAGCACCGACAAAATATCGTCCCTGAATTGCAGGCATTGATTAAAAAGAAATTTGCCGGAAAGAATACCGTGACAATCCTGCAACACAGGGCGCAATACCTGCGCAACCAGGCTGTAAACCAAAAGCATTTCATCAATGCCGTATTACGAAATGGAATAGAGGTATATAATAATCCCGAGCATCCATTCTATGAAATACCTGTTGTAGCTGACTGGGATTTTGGCTTTAGTAAAAACTATTGGGATAACCGCATAAGTTTGGCTGAGGGGTTTCTCGCACTCGTTCATACGGAACAGCCGATTATTCTTAATCTGCTAATTCAACAGGCGGTACAGCAGATGGCTGTGGGATTAATTGACCTTTTTATGGGCTACCACCCAAATATATATTCCACCAATTATCTGCTAAGGCTATTGGACTGTATACCGGAACTACCAAAACTATTTACCGATTCAGAGGAAGATAGTAGGCTTAGGCAACTGATATCTGCTAACATTGATATGCTCAAACACAAAAATATTGGGCAGGAAACGATTGAGGACAGTAGCAAACTGTTTAAAAAAGCAAAGGATTTTTATGACAAGATACTAGTGATAGGTAACAAAGAATTGGAAAGACCGGAGCAAATAACTGTTCGAATTAATGATTAAAGAAACATCTTAAAAGGAGTTCACCATGAAAAAAGAAAGAAAAAAAGCGATAAAAAAATTCGTGAATGCAGAGACCAGAATGTGGATGTTCACCACGTTAGCTGAGGATACAGGTGATGACAGCTTTGAAGCCCGGCTGCATTTTGACAGCTACAGTGACTTGATGTATACCGTTTCAGACCTTCTAAAGATTTCCATGCACGCAATGTATCACGATGGAGACACTAATTCAGGCGAGATAGCGGAGCCAGGTTACCATGTTATAAGCGTTTTGAGGATAGCATCCCAACTGTTACCGCTAAATGAATCTGAGGTTTTGGACAACTGCCATCGACTCTATTTGAAACTGGAAGAGTTGAAAAAAAACAAAAGCTAGAAGGTATTTTGTCTAATGAAAAGTAAAGCAATAAATAGCATTAAAAGTTTGGCGACTCACATCAAAAATCGACTGCGGAGATTTTTTAGCCCCCTGCGCAAGGGCAAGTTGTTTTAAGCTGCTGAAGGATTTCAAGCAGCTTAGAACACAACTTGCTACCATCACGCGATGGTATTTTTTATAAACCGGTTATTAACCGAAAAGGGCATCAAGCCCTTTTGTTTTGTCCGGAACAAATCATTTTTCCATAAGGAAAAAAGAGCTAATAAATTCAATAAACTAACCAAGTTTACCAGTTGATGGCAGCCCTGTAGGCTGGCCACCCCAAAATTCAGTATATCATTTACTTTGTAGTTTACCTGCCAGAAATAAAGCAGGTAAATTTACAGGTTATATAACAAGTTTGTTTGCTTGTTGGTAATAAAACTGTAAGGTTTTAAAAGTATAAAAGCGGTAAAGCGGGTTTATTACCTTCTTCTAATTTTACCAAAAAGATTTTTTGTAAAGAATATGTTTTACAAGTAAAATGTAAAACTGTGTTATAATAAGTTAAAACATGAATATATACTACCAAGAAACCAATATTGGTAGGCAGCCCTGATGGCTGCCCGCCCGAAAATTCATTTATCAACCATCTTTTATAATCCGTGGCAGCTTACACGGAATCAAAACAACGCTATTATATTAGCTATACATATTTAGCTAAACATGTATGTCGATAAGTACCTAAGCAGGTATGTAGATATGTAGGTACGTACACACGTATTTACGTAAATACGTAGTTACACATATACCTGTGTATAACTACACATACCTAACTACTTATGTATCTACACAGGTAAATACCTACCCACATACCTATATGAATATATGAGTAGGTATATATGTAAACACAACCCCGATTTTCGGGGCTGTGGTCATTAGGCTTTAATTAAATTGCAGGGCAGCTGCTCCGCTTTTCGCAAAATCCCCGCACAGGTCAAACGCTTTTTGCCCCCGTGCCTGTGCCGTACCGCCCAAACATATGCTTTTGAGTTTATCCTCATCCGTTTTAAAACTGCGTACATTTTGATAGTAGCCCGTAATACAATTATACGCACCAAACAAAGTTCCTTTAGTCGTTTCGGTTTGTTGGGTATCGTCAGCCATAGCATATTCAAAGGCAGCATCACAGGCATTTTTATACATCGTTGAAAGTTCCTCGTTAGCCCCTTTCTTTAAAAGGTTGTAAGTTTCTTTGTTCGGGCAAAGTGCCAACTGTATGAGTTGCTTTACCTGTTTATCCTCGATGCGCACATTTGCCCACTCGTTAAAAATGCCCTCCAACTGCATTGAAAGAGTATCGGCAACGCCCATTACTTTATGCGCCTGCTCCAAGCGTTCTTTAGCCCCTGCCGTGTGGCGTATGCGTACCACATTGGTAGCCGTTTTCATTGCTGCGTTTAATGTGTTAGAACAAACAATCCTTACAGGGGTAAAAGCTGCGGTTATGCTTCCGCTGCCATCGTGGGAGGTGGTCAGGAAAATATACTTCTGTGTTACATCGTCCCCGTTGCCTACACGGATGTAGCCGGGCAGTTTTGCGGTAATAAATATGCGTTCCCCGTTGCCGAGTGCGCCTGCGGTTTCGTACAGTATACCATCGCCACCGCCTACGATAGCATCAAAAAAGGCGAACGCATCGGCATTTTGTACAATTTGGTAGTCTTTGCCCACCACGCCAAAAACGGCTTTGGTATCGGTACGCATCGTGGCGAACTGGTCAGGGATTGGAAAACTGTCAAAATCGCCCGTACCCCTTGCAAAAATCGGGGCTTTGGCTACCTCGTAATCCAAACCTGCAAAGGCTATGGCTTCACGACTTGTCGGGTAGTTCTCTACTATCTGCCCAAGCCCGTGCCAAGCGGTTTGTTTCACGCTCATAAAAGCGTGCTGCCCTGTTGCTGTGTTGAAATTTAAATTATGTGCCATAATTTTTGAATTTAATAATGATACAATCGTTTGTATCTCCTTCCAATCCTCAAATGTGGCAGTCCTGCTACGCTTGCGCTCCGCATAACTTTTTCCCAAAAGAAAACCGAAAAAAGAAAGCAATAACAAGGTGCAGGCAATGCGGAAAAAGCAAAAGGAAACGGAATAAGTCCCGAGGGGTGGGTTTGTGAGTGAGCGAGCAAAGCCATTATGCCGTAGTCTTTTGTCTTTTTTTGGATTGATAGCAATACCTTCGCTTGCTTTTATCGGTTTACTTGGGAAAAGTTTCTTTTCTAAACCTATAAATGCCAACCAACGCCATAAATCGCCGGAAGCGATTTACTGATTAAATCAATGAGTACCTTCATTCGAATACTGGCAGAAAAGACTAAAAAGGAATAACAGGTGGACGATAACGGTGCACATAAAAAGCATAAAGGCGGCAGGTATCCCAAAGATGACCGTGCCACGTTCCGTTATTCCATCAGCCTTACGGCTGTGCAAAACGCAAAATTCCTGACGTTGTTTGAACAATCGGGTATGAACGTGATGGCGCACTTTATCACGGCCTGTGTTTTTCAAAAGACCATCACTACGGTAAAAATAGATAAGGCTGCAATAGACTATTATATGAAACTAACAGGACTGTTTGCACAGTTCCGTGCCATTGGTGTCAACTATAACCAAGTTGTAAAAATGCTCTACAATAATTTCACAGAGAAAAAAGCCGCAGCGGCGTTATATAAATTGGAAAACCAAACCATCGAACTTGTTGCCGTTAGTAAAAAGATCATTGAACTGACCGCTGAATTTGAACATACACACCTTAAAAGGTAAGCGATGATAGCGAAGATTGGCAGGGGCAAAAGTTTGTTTGGCGCATTATCCTACAATATGGATAAAGTAAAGAACAATACTGCAACGGTATTGGCAGGCCAGAAAATCATTGAATCACCTGACGGCACGTTCACTACTGCTCAAATCTCAAATTCATTCCAAGTATACCTTGCTGCTAATCGAAAAACAGAGAAGCCGGCGGTGCATATTTCACTCAACCCTGACCCTGATGATAGGGTAAATAATAATGATTATAAAGCCATTGCCAAAGACTATATGGAGAAAATGGGCTACGGTAAACAGCCTTTTATTGTATTTAAGCACAACGACATTGAGCGCAGCCACATCCATATTGTAACGGTATGTGTAGACGAAGAAGGCAGGAAAATCTCTGATGCCTTTGAAAAAAGAAGATCTATGGCAGCCTGTAGGGAACTGGAACGAAAGTACAATTTGAAAAGTGCTGTTGAAAAAAAGCGAAACCAATCCCAGCCTATTTTTAAACCAGTCAATTATAAAGCAGGCGATATCAAAAGCCAAATGGCTGCGGTTATCCGTTATCTGCCGAAATACTACCAATATACAACACTCGGGACTTATAACGCGCTGCTGTTATTGTTCAACATTACTGCTGAAGAAGTAAAAGGTAAGTACAACGGGACAGCCCGGCAGGGACTGGTCTATTTTGCGCTTAATGTAAAAGGAGAAAAAGCAAGCAATCCGTTCAAGGCTTCATTATTCGGGAAAGGTGCAGGATATAACGAAATACAATCTCACTTTGAAAAGTCTAAGGCACAACTGCAAAACAGCCCAAGCAGGTCAGCACTCAAAGTTACCATTGAAAAGGCAATATTGGCGACCAAAAATGAAAATGAGTTTAAAGCAGGTTTAAGAGAACTCGGCATCAATACGGTTGTCCGCCGGACAGCCGATAACCGAATCTACGGTATTACCTTTATTGACCGTCAATCCCGTTCCGTGTGGAACGGGTCGCAGCTTGCTAAAAATCTTAGTGCAGGCACTTTTAATGAATGGTGGAATAATGGCAACAAACCGGAGGTTCATTTACAAAATCCAAACGATCTAAAATCCTCCGGTACTAGTCAAGTAATGAAACAAAGCTCACTACCTGAAACTAAAGATACAAATCCCGGTATATCGGATGCTGCCAACACTATGGCAGACATATTTGGAGGTTTGCTGCCGCAAACGCAAGGCGAAGATTATGAAGAAGAAGCATTTGCTCGTCAAATGAAAAAGAAGTCAAAAGGATTGAGGAGATAGCCGGACTATCTCACGACAACACCTCGCCGTTTTGCAGCGGAGCGACAAAGGAGCATCGCTGTAAATTGGCAATGCCAAGCTAAAAAACTAAAAGGCTTTCCCGACAAAGGAAGGGAGTGCCTTTTGGTTTCTAATACCAGTTAAGGACATGTACTGCCTCTAAGTGGCAGAAATGCACAGCCAGTATTTGCTTGAATTATTTTAGGGCTATGAACTGAAAATGGAATGATGATGAGCGAATATGTTACAAAAGATGACCTAAGGCAGTTCGGCCTTGTCATGATGGATGATTTCCGTAAAATCATTGAAGAATCTAAAAAGGAGCAGCAAAATAAACCCGTACTGGACTGGCTTAAAAGCCGTGTGGTACGCAGGCTCTTGCATATATCGGCAGGTTCGTTGCAAAACCTGCGTGTTACCGGCAAAATACGCTTTAAAAAAGTACTGGGTTCCTACTACTACAGTAAGGCCGACATTATGAATTTGTTCAATGACAAATAGCTGCCTTATGGAACAACAAAGCCTTTTAAAATACCTGAAACTTTTTGAACGGGACATCTCCCTAAACGTATGGCACTTCGCATTGCTTAGTGCCATATTGTACCTTGGCTACAAACAGGGACAACCCAAAATAATAAAGGTCAGCCGCAGTAAGATTATGGCGCTTTCACATATCAAAACATTACCAACATATCATAAATATTTTAAGGAGCTTCAGGTTATGGGGTATATCCGTTATACACCCTGCTACCATCCTGGGTATAGAAGTGAGGTTGAGCTGTTATTTGGTGCTACAATGTTGAAAAAATGAAGATTGGTATTGTTAATCACTTCACAATTCATTTCCCCATAAAGTTTTAACTTGTTCAAGTTCGCTAGAATCGAAATCACTATCCCACTTATCATCAATCGTAAAAGGAGTATTTACTATCATGTACCATACTACGAATATTTCAGGTTGAGTTAATAATAAAATTTCATGCAAATGCCCTCGATAAGTATTAAAAATTTCTTTAATCTTGGACTCGTTATTATTAATAAAATTCTCGATATTTTCAACGAGTCTATTTTTATCTCTCTCATCATCGAAATAGTTAAGAATGATTTTAAGATCTTTCAATGATGTATCCCTGTCAAAATCAAATTTTGCAAACTTGTAAAACTTACCCTCAATCTTTCTTAAAAGTTTATATACTAAATCGTCCTCATTGTTTTTTAAAGCCTTATTAACACTAGAAAATTCATCATCAGCAAGTTCATAAAGTGATAACAAACGATAAATCTTTCTTCTTAGGCTAACAGGCATATTAGCTTCTTGCTTGTAAGATAAAGAATGTGAAGTATTTGACCAAGCATGTTGATTCAATGTTCTGACCTGAATTTCAAATCTCAATTCTTCATATTCTGAATACTTTTCAAATTCCTTTATTGCGCAATTAATTTTTAGATCATAATGATTAGAAATGTAATCAAGTCTATTAAAATCCAGGTGTTCATGTTTATACTCTATGTTTACGATAGTGAAGTTGTCTTTGATAAAATTATCAATAAGTTCCATCTCTTCTTGAAATTTACAAATAATCCTAATACCCAGTTTGTCGTTAAGGTGATTATAAGAGTATTCTTTTTCAAGTGATTTTTTCTTAACTTTTTTAATTAAACTTATTAGATCTTTGGTGCGATAATTAATTTCTGGTATTATTTCGTAGTCAGTTATTTTTTCCTGAATAAAAGAACTCACTACTTTGCCCAAAGTTTCATATTTAGGCTTATCTTCTTCCCACAAATTAACAATCTCTTGGACAAGGTTCATTATTTCACTGCTTTTACCTTTGAGATTACTTCGGCTTTTGTCGTACCGTCCTTTCTATTTTCTAACTTAACGTTATCCGAAAATGTCCCTTTTTTTCCTACTATCGAAATATCATTCGCAAAAATCATAGTTATAGTCTTAATTTTACTGTCAATATAATCGTTGTCTTTAGGAAACTCAGACATTCGAAATTTCTTTTCAGTCAAATATTTACCGTACTTCTCTTTGTCAGATGTGTCCATGTAGTCATTGGCAAACTCTTTTGCGCTAATGTTATGAGAGTTTTTCTGCAAATAAGAATTTAGGTCTTGAGTATATTTTGCCTTCTTTACTGGATCATCAATTGTCTGAATGTATGTTGTTGTATAGTCGTAAAACTTTTTGGTTGTAGTTTTTGGATTTTCAACAGGTATACACCCTAAAAACTTTTCTATAAACCATGTGGTAACTACTTTTTTACTTTTTGGATCAATTTGTAAGTCAGCTGTACTACCATCATATTTTACCTTAAAAGTCGCTTTATTTATAAACAAGCCAACTTTATATATTTTCGTCTTTCGTGTCAACATTAAATCTTTAACATTTTTTATGTTAAATGATTTTGTAATAGGATCTAATTCCAGTTGTGCACCTTCATCTCGCTCAAGTTTTATAATTACACAAGCACTCTTGTCATTAATCTTTCCATAAATAATGACTAGTATTCCTGAAGCATTCTGGCCATCTTGAATTTTATAAAGATATTCTGCCATTAATTTAGATTGCTCTACCAGATCTTTACCTTCAGAAGTAATGATTTGCTTAATGTATGTAGATACAGGCGAAATACTCTCTGTGTCATAACATACCCGTAATTCCTTATTGCTACCTAAGGATTGAATTACTTTTTCTTTAAAAAATAATCTTAGATCATCTGGCAGTGAGCTTTCCTGTTCGCTATACTGTGGTTCTTGTGTAAAATCTCCTTTTTTATGTTTTGGTATACTATGAACAATTATTTTCTCAATTAGAATCGTTCCTGTGTCAATTGAAACTGCCATTTTATTATTTGATTTTTTTTGTTACCGGGTACTAATTCTTGAACAGATCCATTTGGGTAGCACTAGGCGATTTTCCGAAAATGTGTTTTAAAATTACTAAACTCCATGATTCAAAATTATTAGCATATTTTTCTGTAATTTCTTCAATATCTAATGTATGTCCGCTTTTTGAGGTTCCGGATTTTTTTACCAATTCTTCAGAAACTATTTTAAAATTTTTATAATCAAAATCTTTTAGTTTTATAGTAAAACAAATCGCTAAGTGTTTTTTACTTTTCAAATTATTACTGTCATAAATTAAAAAGGGTTCTGTTTCCTTAGGATAAATCGACTCGCCAATTTCTTCAAAAATTTCTCTATTTAACGTATTCCTAAATACATCTAATAGGCTGTCAGTATCTTCATGTCTATCTTCCTGTCTTATATGACCACCCATGTACAGTAAGTATCTGTTTCTTTCAGGAGAGCCTTTTTCAGCTTTTTTTTCAGATTTTCTAACAATTAAGACTTTTGTTTTTTCTTCATTTGTTATTACCGCAATAGGAATGGGCTGTATATTATCAGTATTCTCAATTTCCTCTCTTTCTCCAAATTTCAACATCTCATTTTTTAATACATCAAAATTATTTACTCCTTCTGATAATCTATCAGACAATGTTCTAGGCAGATAACCAATATCTTCTTTAATTAGGTTCAATAAGGAATCTAATGTCTTTTCAGTGACCGTTCTATTAACTTCTTCGGGTCTAACTTCTTCAGACTTGTCTTGATTGCTAGTATCAAATAACTCTATACTATTAAATTTACTCTTATATTTCCTAAGGCAGTTATCTATAGATTTATTAAAAGAAGACAAAACATGTTCATTCATAATTGATCCTGCTTTGTCCGTCAGAAGAAATGAAAATTCTCTTTTCATACATACTTCTGGACTAGCTTTAAAAACTAGAGTCAAACTGAATAAACTTGACAATAGTTTACTTCCAATTAAGAGATTTTCATATGACTTAAAAGTTTTATCATCAAGATAAGGAGAATCTTCACTTGAATTATTTAGCCAATCGAACCAACATAATGCGTCAAATATTGATCTATCTACTATAATGAAATCTACATCGTTATTTGAATAGTGTTTAATTAGTTCAGTTAGCGAAGAGAAAAGTGTCCAAGTATTAAAATGTGGGTGTGTCTTATTAGTTATTGGGCAAAATACTGCCATTTCTTGTATTACTTCGGTATTAAAACCATTCCTCTTCAAAAATATATTTAATGCAGATATTGAAGTTGTTTTTCCAGATTTTGGGGTGCCGCAGAACTCAATGAGTACTGGCCGTCTTTTCCCATGCTTATCCTTTAGATGTCTCAACTGTTTAGCTTTTTCTTCTAACTCAACAATTGATTTTTTTCGCTCTATCATATTATTATTCATCTGTTGAATCGAAACTTTTTTTAACAATACTCTTCCCGACCTTTTCTAATTTATCAATAACATCTCCAGATGAGTATCCCATGAAAAAAGAAAAAAACATACATGAATAGACGAAACCATCATTAAGTTCAGGTGATTTAACCATGGCTGAAACACCTATTTTGAACGAGAGAAAAAGTAAAACACCTAAACCTATTGAAAATATAGGCCTTAAAGTATAATAGGATATTACTCCAATCTGCCTAATATGATCTTCGTTGGAAGAAGGTTCCACAATATCTAAGTTTATACAAGCCTTATATAATTTTCTGATGTAAAAAATACTACTGCCCAACAATGCAAATATTATGCAACCTAATATAGAGACCTTTTCTATATTACATAACGTTATTAGTTCAAGTTTATAGTAGATGAGCAGGCAAGATAATGCAGTTGAAATTATCAGTAATAAAGCCAGATAAAAGTAAAGAAAATTTCGACTTTTTTTACCTAACTTAAACCATTCATTTTTTGGGTTTTTAGGTGATTGAGGATTGTTACTCATTGAAACAATTGGTTGAATTTTATTATCTTATCAAATATATAATAAATTATTAAACTTTGATTGTAAGAGTTATTTTGACTAAATTTTTATCAATATATCCGCAGATATATTCAGTCGTTCTTTTAAAGCACGTATCATCGAAAGGCTAAGCTTTCTCTTACCGGATAGGATTTCAGATTTGCGTGAACGCGCACCTAATATTTCTGAAAGTTCTGCATCAGAAATATTTAATTGCTCCATCCTGTATTTTATTGCTTCTAATGGTGTAGGTTCAGGAATGGGGTAATACTCGTCCTCATATTTTTTAACCAGCATGGAAAGGATTTCCAGTTCATCAGATTCTTCGCTATCCGGTTGTAAATCTAGTTGCATCAATTCATAGATACGGGCAAGGGTATCTTCATGCTGTTGTTCGGTTCGGATTAATCGTAACATTATGTCTGATTTTGAAAAACAAATATAAAAAAAACGTTACCAATATGGTAACGTTTTTGGTTTTAATCTTGATTACTGTTTAGTTCTTCTTCATCTTCAAAAATATCGTTGAACTTTTGTTGCAGCAGTTCCTTGTCAGGAAGTTGCGTGCGATATTCAGCAACCATTGTCGGAGAAAGGCTCCTGCTTAAGGCGTATTCCACTACCTGATTATTCTTGTCTTTACAAAGCAAAATACCAATACTAGGATTCTCATGTTCCTTTTTTACATCCCTGTCAAGTGCTTCAAGATAGAAATTGAGTTGCCCAATATGTTCCGGTTTGAATTTACCCGCTTTTAACTCAAAGGCAACCAAGCATTGCAAACCACGATGATAAAACAATAAGTCAATGTAAAAATCACTATCGCCGACCATTAACTTATATTCGTTACCGATAAAGATAAAGTCCCGGCCAAGCTCAAGAATAAAATCCTTCATCCGGTTTATAAGCCCCTCTTGTAAATCACCTTCACTATGCTGCTCAGGCAGATTAAGAAAATCAAAAATGTAGCTGTCTTTAAAAACCTGTTGGATATCTGTTTTAGAATTTTTCGGTATAATTGATTTAGGATTTTCACTTGTCATCGCCCGTTCAAATAAACTGGAATTGATCTGACGGTCAAGTTCTCTGACACTATAGTTCTCTCGAATACATAGCTTAATATAGAACTCGCGCTCTTCATTTAATTTACATCGTGAGAAAATAGTCATGTGATGTGTCCAACTGATTTTTGCAATCGTACTACTCTTTATATCGATTGTTTTAAATTGTGTCATCAGTGATGACACAATTGTAGAGCTTTGATTTTTAGGCTCAAAGGATCTTTCCGAGTCTATTATTAACTTATGATTCTCTGGATAAGATTCATAGAACTGTATCATCCGATACAGTCCTCTACTATTAAAACCTTTAAGCTCTGGGTTATTACGTTGGAGATACTCTGATAAGTCAGCAACAGTTTTATCTCCCCAATCAGAAAGTTTTAATTTATTACTGATGTACATACCCACATTCCAGTATAAGTTTATTAATTCAGCATTTACAGCTTTAGTCGCATTCGTGCGTGATTGTTTTATTATTTGAACGATTTCTATAAAATTACTTTCCATGATTTAAACTTTTTTAAGGTGAGTGTTTCCATGAGACAGTGCAAGCAGTTTTTTGAGTTCCTGTATTTCCTGTTGCATTTTGGATATGATATCCGGAGACGGTGGCTCAGGTTTGGTCTCTTTACTACTCAGCCTTATTTGCAACTGTTTCATTTCCCTTCCAACCGACTGCTGCTCGGTAATGGCATATTCTTCGGTCTGCTTTACCGACTGGTGTCCCAACAGTTCTTTCACCACATGAATAGGCACGTCATTATTAAGTGTTACGGTACTTCCAAAGGTACGCCTGGCCTTGTGGGTATTCAAGGTACTTTCGATGCCACACAGATCAGCTATTTCCTTCAGGTAAGCATTCATCTTTTGGTTGGAGGTTACAGGTAGCACAGAATTGCGCGCCAAACATAATTTGTGGTCTCTGTAGCGTTCCATAATCGCTTTTGCTTTCGGTAATAGCGGGATATTAATATTGCTTCCCGTTTTCTGCCGTTCGGTAATAATCCACATTTCACCATCAATCCCAAACTTAATATCGGATTTTTTCAGGTTAAAAGCATCAATGTAGGCCAGCCCGGTATAACACTGGAATACGAATATATCCCGTACAGTAGAAAGGCGTGGGGTAGAAAAGGTGTGATTTTCCAGCCGGGCAAGTTCATAACTGCTCAGCGGCTTTTTAGGAACCTTGATTTTCTTGGCCTTAAAACGTTTAAAGGGGTCAGCTGTGATAATTTCCTTGTCTATGGCAAGCAGTACAATCTTCTTGAAGTTGGTAATGTACTTTACAGCAGTATTGTGGCTGATGTTCTTTACCGTCTTCAAATAAAACTCATAATCCTTTACAAACTCAAAGTTGAGTTCACGGAAATCCATATCCTCTACGTTGTACTTAAAGCGGAGGTATTCCTTAAGGTGTTTTTTGGCTACCTCAAAGCGTACATGCGTACCAATAGCGTATTCGCCCCTTTCAACCAAGACCAATAATTCGTCATTATGCTTCTGGAATTCCTGTACAATCTTACTCTGCGATGCTGCTTTGCCCATCACATAGTCCATCAGCTTCTCACTGGTCACCGGCTTACCGGCATACATTAAATCGGTGCGGTACTGCTGGATTTTCATCTCAAGGGTTTCCAGAAAGAAATTCACCGTTCGTGCATCTTCTTTGTTACCGGTCGCACGTTCTTTGGACTGATCCCATCGGGTGGCATCCCACCGGCGGCGGGTGGAAGTTTCTTTTGGCACTCCGTCAACGGTAATCCTTAAGTAGATTAACCGGTCGTTTGTCTCTTTTCGCGGGGTCTTCAGGAAGAAGGTTAACCCAAAACTTGTTGCTAACATAATTCAACATTTTAAAAATTAATAAAATTAGAATTATAGCGTCTGTAAATCAAGTCGTTAAGCAGGTTTACCGGTTGACAATCAAAGTGTTACATCATGTTTTGTGGCACATTTTCAAAAATTTCTTTGGTGCCACAAAAAGTGCCACAAATTTTGGGCATTTTTGTAAATTTTGATCGTGCAGGAGGGTAAAATAAAAAAACCTGCAACTTCGTAAAGTGCAGGTTTTCTGTGATTTAACTAACTTTATCCGAAAATAAAGCCTTGTAGTGGTGGGCGATGAGGGGTTCGAACCCCCGACCCCCTCGGTGTAAACGAGGTGCTCTGAACCAGCTGAGCTAATCGCCCCAATCTATCGCTTTACGTTGCTGTGATTAGTTCCGTATTGCGAGTGCAAAGATAGCACAGTTTTTAATATCTGCAAGCGTTTTGCTATAAAATTTCTGCTACCACAAAGGTACTACCACCCACATACACCACATCAGTAAGCGCAGCATCCTGAAGTGCAGCAGAGTACGCATCTGTTACATTCAGAAAAATTTTTCCGAAAATTTTATATTTTTTTGCTTCCTGCGCTAAAACTTCCGCATCAAGCCCCCTCGGCACACCAGGGCGACAAAAATAATATACCGCATCTTGCGGAAACAATGACAAAATTTCATCGAGTTTCTTATCATTTACCACGCCCAACACAAAACGCAACTTAGTATATGGCAATGACTGCAGCTGTTGCAATACAGGTTTTAGGCCGTGGCTGTTATGCGCTGTATCTGTAATTACAACAGGCGCGTTATGCAGCTGTTCCCAGCGTCCGCGCAGTCCGGTATTCTTTACTACGTTAACCAATCCCGCCTTTATATGTTCCTCGTTAATCGAAAGCGACTGCTGTAACACCTCAACGGTTTGAAGTACGGTGGCAACATTCTTTTTTTGGTAATCTCCCTTAAGCTCCCGATCGTACTCCGGCCAAGTTTTTTCCGATGCAAAGTAAATCGCTGCTTTTTCCTCCGAGGCTTTTCTAATAAAAACAGGCTTAGTTTCATCGGTATACTCCCCTATTACTACAGGCACCGTGTTTTTTATAATACCTGCTTTCTCTACGGCTATTTTCGCAGGGGTATCGCCCAAAAACTGGGTGTGGTCCATACCGATATTAGTTATTACCGAAACCAGCGGTGTAATAATATTGGTACTGTCCAGCCTTCCTCCCATTCCGGTTTCTATAACAGCAATGTCTACATCTTCTTTTACAAAATAATCGAATGCCAGCCCTACTGTCATTTCAAAAAAACTTAGTGACTGTGCCTCAAAAAAAGCCTTATTCTGCGCAATGAAAGACACCACAAAATCCTCGCTGATTTCTTCACCGTTTATTTTAATACGCTCCCTGAAATCTTTTAGGTGAGGCGATGTATAAAGTCCGGTTTTATAGCCAGCCTCCTGTAAAATACTTGCCAGCATGCTCGATGTGCTTCCTTTGCCATTAGTTCCGGCTATATGTATACATTTCAGCCTGGTTTCAGGATTTCCTAAATGTTTTGCCAGTAGTAACGTATTAGACAAATCTGCCTTATAAGCCGAAGCACCCTGCATTTGATACATGGGCAGCTGGCCAAACATCCACTCTGTAGTTTCTTTATAATTCATTTAAAATAAAAAAATGGGGCTCTGTAAAAGCCCCATCTAAGTTATGTAATTTATATGTTATACAAGCTGCCTAAGCGCAATTTCAAACGCTGTAAAGCTAACACCTGTTTTGTTGCTGTTTTTAGCGTATACGGCTTCTATGGCGTTTTTAATAATATCGCTTGCATCTTTAAATACAGCTTCATCTGTCATAGATACTTTTGTTTCCATAAAGTAAGCAAAAACACGTGCCATACCACAGTTAGAAATAAAGTCAGGAATAAGGCTCACTTTCTTATCTGTAGCTTCCATAATAGGGCCAAAGAAAATTTCTTTATCTGCAAACGGAACATTCGCACCGCATGATATTACCTCAAGGCCTGCATTAACCATGGCATCTACCTGCTCTCCTGTAACCAGTCTTGACGCAGCACAAGGGGCAAATATCTCTGCGCCTACGCTCCACACCTTTTCATTAAGTTCGGCAAACGGAACCATATTTTCAGCTACCAGCTTATTACCGTCTTTGTTTAGAAACAGCTGTTTTATCTCCTCAAAAGAGAAACCATTTTCATTAATCAGGCCGCCTTCCCTGTCTATAATACCTACAATTTTAGCACCCATTTTAGCAAGATAAAATGCCGCTGCAGAACCTACGTTACCAAAGCCCTGAACTATAGCCCTCTTACCTTTTATGTCGCCGCCGTAGATATTATAAAAATGATGCACTGCCTCTGCCACGCCGTAGCCTGTAATCATATCGGCAACGGTATATTTCCTGTTTACATCTGGCGAAAATGCAGGGTTTTCTATTACTTTAACAACACCCTGGCGCAGCTGTCCTATGCGGTTTATTTTATCGGCCTCTGTGGGCTTAAAATGACCGGTAAATACACCTTCCTGCGGATGCCATACACCACACTCTTCCGTAAACGGTATTACTTCATGAATTTCATCTACGTTAAGGTCGCCACCCGTGCCGTAGTAGCTTTTAAGCAATGGCGAAACGGCTTTGTACCAACGCTTAAGAACTCCCTGCTTACGCGGATCATTCGGGTCAAAATTTATACCCGATTTAGCACCACCTATTGCCGGGCCCGATACGGTAAATTTCACCTCCATAGTTTTAGCAAGCGAAAGCACCTCATTCATATCTAGGCCTTTCCTCATGCGGGTTCCGCCGCCGGCTGCTCCTCCCCTAAGAGAGTTGATTACCGTCCACCCTTCGGCTTCTGTTTCGCTGTCTTTCCAGTTAAAAACTATCTCCGGTTGCTTATTTTCAAATTTTTGTAACAGTTCTTTCATTTAGCTGTGTTTTGTTTTGCGAGGGACAAATATAACAAAGATTTTTTGAGATATTCTCACTTTATTAATGGTTATATTGAAAACTGAACATTAATATTTGTACCATTTTCAGGCGAAGATTCTATCTTAAGTTGGGCATTAAGGGCAGCCGAACGTTGCTTAAGGTTTTTCATACCTATACCTCCGGATGCTTTTGTAGTATCAAACCCTACACCGTTGTCGTGTATGTTTATTACAATCTGCCTGCCGTCTTTATGCACGTCCACGTAAGCCTGATCCGCCTCGGCATACTTATTAATGTTTTGCAGCGCCTCCTGAATAATACGGTAGATATTAACTTTAACCGTGTTAGGCATATTTTCCCAGTCTATAGCTTTGTCTAATAAAAGTTCGAAATGTGTACCAAAATTGTTTTTTTGGGTAGTAACCAAAAACTCCAGCATGTGGGCAAAATCTTTACCCTGCACCAATTTAGCACTACGGCTAAGGTCATGAGATACTGCCCGTATTTCGGTTTCCAAAAACTGTAGCTCTTTAATATAACCTTTACGCTTTTCTATGGCTTCCTCAGTATTTTTTCGGTTAGAAAACTCCAGATTAAGGCGCACGGCATAAATGCTATTTAATATACCGTCATGCAATTCCATAGCTATACGGTTCTTTTCGTCAGTCTTGGCTGCCTCTACCCGCTCCTGCTGTTCAAACATCAGCTGGTAAATTTCCTCATTCGCTTTTTGCTGCTCCTGAAGCATAACCAGTTCTTTGTTTCGGGAATTAAGGTAATAGATTATAAAAATTGCCGCCACGAACAACAATACAATCAATGAAACCCCAATGATAAAACTATTTTTGCGTATCAGCGCTTCTTTTTCGCCTTTAAGCTGGTCGGTTTCATACTCTATGCGGGCATATTTATTGCGGTTTTTTAAAGCTGTACGCTGCATCTCATCGTCAAGGGCTACATACTCTTTAGTGTATTTAGGGCTATTTTTAACATCCGCAGCACTTAAGCTTGCTAAAATCTCCAATTTATGTTTATTGCTATTAATGTCGTTTGCCTCCTTATAACCCCGCTTATAAAACTTAATCGCTGAAAGTGTATCTTTTCTGTGCATATACAAATCACCCAAACACATATTTTCCAACATTAACCCTTCTTTGTCGTTAAGGCTGTCGCTGGTAGCTAATGCTTGGTTTAAAAGTGGCTCAACGGGAGCATAGTCACCTTTTAAAAACTTTGCTTTAGCAATACTCCCTATTATCCTCGCATTAAGCAATGTACCTTTAGTAGCTTCGGGCGAGGCCAATGCCTTCTCATATTGCTGTATAGCTTGAGTATACTGCTTGTCTTTCTCGTAAACAGACCCTATATTATGGTAGCATATTACCCTAAAACCTTCTTTTTGATCTTCGCTGTTTTCTGCAGCAGACATATTCTCTATTTGATCCAACGCTTGTCGATAGTAAGCAATTGCCTCATCTGTATTTTCCTGTTCATTTAAGGCCGACGCAATAACAACCTGACACTGGTAAATTTCGTAGTTTTTTTTCTGTTCTTTGAATAGTTTTAAAGCTAGGGTAGCTTCAGATTCGCACAGTACGTACTCCCCTACGTCATGAAAAACATACGACTTATATAAAATAACGGTGCTAAGGTCAGAAAAATTTATAGCCTTGTAGTAGCGTTCTGCCTTTTGGTAATATTGTAAAGCGGTATCTTTTATACCCAGATTATAATACACAAGCCCCTGCAGGTAGGCTGCTTTCCCCATGCTTATGGTATCGCCCTCATACCGGGCCATATCAAAAACTTTACGGCTAATTTTTAGCGATTTATCATAAATCCCGGCATTAAAGTAAGCCGCCGATGCTTTACGGTAATAGTAGCGGGTTATAGAATCGTTAGGCAATTCTGAAAGCCTGGCATCAACAGAATCTACATATTTTTCAACATCTTCTTTGCCTAGTGACTGGCTTCTGGTTATTTGTAGCCATTTTTCTACATCAGGAAGCTTTTCTGCACCCTCATCGTGTTTACACGAAACCAGCATCAGCAGTGCTGCAACTAAAAATACAAACCTGTTCAAAATTTTTGAGGGCGATGGTATTAGTACCATCGCCCTCAAAAATAATAAATTATATTATAAATATCCTAATTAACCGTTAGCCCTTGGTGGAGGCAGGATACCTATTGTTAGGTTTTCACCTTGTGCGTTGTTAGTGCTTTGGATGTCGCTGTCGTCAGCTGAACAAGATACAAGAGTTGTAGAAAGACTAGCAACAAGAGCGAAAAGAAGTACAAATTTTTTCATGGTCGTAATTTTTAGTATTATTTAATTTTTAGTTTTGCATTCTGTAGAACCAACTGTTTTCCCTTGTGATTCTGAAGCAAATTTAGACACTAAAACTTCCCGAACACCATGTTTTACTGGGGTTATAGTAGATGTACCTCATTTACGAGTAACTGACCCGATTTACAGGGTAAATAGCTATGAAATAAATTTTATATGAATTCAGGAGCTATTTTTTTTATGATTGTATCAATATTTTCCTTAAAACTTTTACTAAATGGTATAGAAACCTCGTTATTGTTTAAGTAGCAAAGCGACTTGCCGGTATTGATACGCGAAACATGGTTACTATTAACAACAAAACTATTATGTATACGATAAAAAAACGGCGGCAGATTGTTTTCATAGTGCTTTAGGGTCTTATACGCCGAAAGCACCTTGCCGTTTAATAGATGAAAATCTGTAGTGTTATTGTCTGCGCGCAGGTACACAACATCTTTAAGTGCTATAAACTGGTAATCCCCGTAAGACTTAATACATATTTGTATATCTACATCTGACCCCGAATTTTCTTTAGGTTTGATTTCTGCTGCCTGGCCGGCAAACTGGTTTTCGTGCGGATTTTGTTTTACCACATTTACCACCGCGCCGCTTAGCGGAATTTCTTTTTGGAATTTTAAAAGTGTTTTACGTAGCTCAATAGACGAAAACGGAAGAAGTAGATAATCAAAAACCCCTGTTTTAATCGCCTCATATGCGTAATCAGTGGTGTCTGACAATAAAACGATGTAGGGCACGTTATTTAAATAACGGTAAAGCTCTGAAACAAGAGCCAGCGATATGCCTGATTTGCTCTTTTTACGTATAGTAAGAAATACCAGCTCCGGGCTTACCTCCAGTATAAGGTTCAGGGCCTCTTCCTTTTCGCTGGCCGTACCGGTACAGTAGTACTCGGGAAAGTCTTCAAAACGGTGCAAAACTTCATTTAATGAAGAAATATTATCATCTATAACTACGAATGAATATTGCACAAATTACGGTAAAGTGAATTTAACTAAATTTAATAGCAAAATAAACAATTAATTTTTAGTAATTTTACACTACTGTTTTTTTTATTTTATAAATTGAGAACAGTGCCCCATAAAATGAATACAAAATTGAGAATATTAATTGTAGATGATCACCCGATGACCGTTAACGGTTATGTAAACGTACTCTCTGAGGAAGAAGTACCGGGTTACAATTTAGAATTTTCTAAAGCATTAAACTGTCAGGAAGCGTATAAAATAATAACAAATCCTGCCACTAAGCCAGATGTGGCGTATCTGGATCTTAGCCTGCCGCCCTACCCGGAAGAAAAGATATTTTCAGGGTTAGACCTTGGTATGCTTATACGCCGCCTGTATCCTGAATGCGTTATCATTTTCCTTACCATGCATAGCGAGGCATCTTTAATAGAGCGCCTTATGGAAGCCACGAACCCGCAGGCCATTTTATGCAAAAGCGATATAGACATTGAGGAGTTTGTAAAAGCCTTCCATATTATATTTGGCGGACAAACCTATTACAGCAATAAAATACAGAAATCTTTAAAAGACCGCACATTAAACAATTTTAACCTGGACAACTACGACAGGCAAATTTTAATGCGCATGACCGAAGGTATACCGGCCAGCAAAATACCTAACTATGTACCGCTTTCGTTACCGGTTATAGAACGCCGTATAGCCCATGTTAAGAGCCTTATATTAAAAGCAGGCGACGAAGACAACGACGAGGCTCTTGCCGAGGCCGTTAAAAAGCTTGGTATATTATAAGGTATAAATATAACCAGACGAATGGTCGCGGTCAGCACCTGTTACACTACTTAGCACATTAACTTCATTACGTAAGCGCAGTACACCAAGTAGCGCAAATATAAGTGCCTCCTTATATTGTATGGTTTTATCATCCGGGATAACAATTTCCACTTCTGGCAAAAGGTTACGCATACTTTCTATAAGATAAGTATTGTAAGCCCCACCACCGGTTACAAGCATCTTTACGTTAGCCGATTTCCGCTTATGCAACACAAATGCTACCTGGCGCGCTATATGCCTCGTAAACGTGCGCAGCTTATCCTCGGTTTGTATATTATATTCCTCCATTAACGGAAGTATTGTGCTCTTTACATACTCGAAGCCTAACGATTTAGGATAAGGCAGCGCGTAGTACGGCAGCGCATCGAGCCTGTCCAGTAGCACGGGGTTAATCCTGCCGCCACGCGCTATACTGCCGCCCGCGTCGTAGGGATAACCCAGCCGGTTTGCATAGTGGTTAAGCACTGTATTTACAGCACATATATCAAATGCAATCCTATTACCGCCTTCTTCAAAAGAAATATTACTAAAACCACCCAGGTTAAGGCAGTACTCATAATCCGAAAACAGCAATCGGTCACCTATAGGTACTAAGGGCGCACCCTGGCCTCCTAACGCCACATCCTGAACCCTAAAGTTACACACCACCGGCACGTTTATAAGCGTTGCCAGTTCGGGCAGGTTACCTACTTGTAGTGTAATGCCGTTATGTGGTTGGTGCAGCACCGTATGACCATGAGAACAAATCGCATCTAAGCCGGAAATAGAATGACTCGCTATAAAATCGCTAATCATTTTACCCAGCAGGGCGGTGTACTCTTCGTTTAACTGTTGCAGTTGGGTTTCAGAAAAATCTACGGCGTTTTTAAAGCGCTCTACCCACTCTTTAGTATAGGGTATGGTATCGGCTTCATAGATTTCATAATCCCATACCCCATTATTTTCGGCAAGTTCAAAGCGGGCTATATCGGCGCCATCCAGCGATGTACCCGACATAACTCCTAAAACGTTGTAGTTTTTCTTAGTCATGGGCTAAAATTACTCCTTTTTTTTGAAAGATTACCATTAAATGACTACATTTGGAGGTAATCAAACAAAAAAGCATTTTAATAATTATGGACTTTCAACTTACTGAAGAACATTTAATGATACAGCAAGCTGCGCGTGATTTTGCACAGCAGGAATTACTTCCGGGCGTTATAGAACGCGACGAAAAGCAGCAGTTTCCGTACGAGCAGATTAAAAAAATGGGCGAACTGGGCTTTATGGGAATGATGGTAGACCCTAAATATGGAGGAAGCGGCCTGGACACTATATCGTATGTACTGGCCATGGAAGAAATCAGTAAAATAGATGCTTCTGCCTCTGTAGTTATGTCTGTAAACAACTCCCTTGTATGCTGGGGGCTTCAAACCTTTGGTACAGAAGAACAGAAACAAAAATACCTTACCCGCCTTGCTACCGGCGAAATCATTGGTGCATTTTGCCTTAGCGAACCAGAAGCCGGCAGCGATGCTACTTCTCAAAAAACAACCGCTATAGACAAAGGCGACCACTACCTGCTAAACGGTACCAAAAACTGGATTACAAATGGTGGCACTGCAGATGTATACCTTGTAATAGCGCAAACGCATACAGAACTAAAACATAAAGGAATTAATGCGCTGATTGTAGAAAAAGGTATGCCGGGCTTTGAGATAGGCGCTAAAGAACAAAAACTGGGTATTCGCGGTAGCGATACACACTCCTTAATGTTTACCGATGTAAAGGTACCTAAGGAAAACAGGATTGGAGAAGATGGCTTCGGGTTTAAGTTTGCCATGAAAACACTTGCAGGCGGACGCATAGGCATTGCGTCCCAGGCACTGGGTATAGCATCAGGAGCGTATGAGCTTGCTCTTAAATACAGTAAAGAGCGCAAAGCATTTGGCAAGCCAATTTGCGAACACCAGGCCATAGCCTTTAAACTTGCCGATATGGCCGTAAACATAGAGGCATCGCGCCATCTTTGTTTAAAGGCTGCTTGGGATAAAGATAATGGGCATAATTACGACCTTAGTGGTGCCATGGCAAAACTATTTGCCAGTCAAACTGCAATGGACACCACAATTGAAGCCGTGCAAATTCACGGCGGCAACGGTTACGTAAAAGAATATCACGTAGAGCGCCTTATGCGCGATGCCAAAATCACGCAGATTTACGAAGGAACATCTGAAATACAAAAAATAGTTATATCGAGAGACATCCTGAAAGACTAAGCAAAATTTAAATAAAATGGGCGGTATTATTACCGCCCATTTTATTTTTAAAGAAGATTTTATTTACAAAAATATTTTTTAGTACACATAATCCTATACCGCACAGCAACTTACGGATACTCAAAAATAGATATTAATTAAATATTCAGATTATGTTTGCCTTTTAGCGGTTAAAGTACGTAGTACATCGAAAAAATAACGAAATATTCAGTACATAAATACCCTATTTTTATCTTTACTACAACAAAACAGGAAAATAGCTGTTAATCTTGCGTTTCGGGAGCAAAAATTGCTCAAGAAAAAGCTCTGGGGAAATAATTGAAAAATTATGGGCTGCAAGGAAAACCGTTTAACTGTTTTTTACGTACTAACGTACAAGTGTAATCCAACAAAAATTAAAGACCATGAACGTAATCGGGCAAAGAATTAAAAAACTTAGGGAAGAAAAAGGCATCACTCAGGAAGCTATGGCTACACAACTGGATGTTACACAAAGTAACTACGGACGCCTTGAAAAAGATGACAGAAGGCTTAACGTGGTAAAACTGCTTAAAATAGCCCGCATACTTGATGTTAACCTTATGTATCTGTTTAACGGTATTGCAGAAACCAGTGCACAAACCGCAGAAATGAGTATTAACCAAACCAATAAAGAGGTTTATGACATTTTAGTGGAAAGCCTTCGCTCTGAAATACAACATCTTAAAGAAGAGGTTAACTTTTTAAGGGTTATTGTTCGCAGCTAAAAAACTACTTTCATGCGGCGCTGCCATACTTTTATAAAGCTTATTTCGTTTTACTATAATTAAACGTTTTAAATTTTTAGTACCTTTATCTGGGTATGGTACAAAAGCCAAAATCTATAAAATATAAAGTAATAACAGGCTACCTGCTGCTTTCGGCGGTAGCCGTTATTTCTGTTTGGTTTGTTTATAACGAAATCAGGCACATTACCGCTAACACACGCCTTTCTGACGAAAACGCCAAGATAATACAGGTTAGTAACACCATTGCAGCACTGTATTCCAGCGAAGCCATAGGACGAAATGCCATACTTACGGCAGAAAAAAAAGAACTGGAAAAATACTACACGCTTACCGACAGTATTTTAAATGAAATCCAGAAGCTAAAAACTACAGCCGACGTACCGCTTAAAAAAAAGCTTAACCGCGTAAAGCAACTTATATCGCGAAAGCGCAACAGTATAACCGAAATTTACAACTTTCGCCAGGAGCACCCGGATGACGAATATTACACCAATTCGCTTGCCGGCCTAAAAACGGCAAAAGACTCGGTGTGGCGCAATACAAAGCCAGTTAAGAGCAACAAAAAAGACAACTGGGAAAAACTGGCGCAAGACCTCCTTGCCCCTACGCAATACGACTCTTTAAGTAAACTGGTGAGCGAAGACACCATTACCATAGCGTACGAGCGTATGCTTTCGTCATTACGGCAAAAAAACCTTAACAAAAACTCGGAGCTTTACAAAAAAGAGCAAAAAATGCTACAGGAAAACCGTATTATTTCGGATGAAATAAGGGTTATCCTTACCGCTATAGAAAAAGAGTTTGTAAAAAAAACCTATCAGGATATATACGAAACTACAAATGCGCTAAACAAAACAGTAAATAAGCTGGCATGGGTAGGTGCAGGTACATTTTTGTTATTGATTATATTGGCGTGGGTAATCATACGCGACCTGGGCATAAACCAGCGCTACCGTAAAGAACTGGAGCTGCTTAATGCCGAAAACGAGGAACTGCTGCGCACCAAGGGAATGCTCATGGCTACTGTAACGCACGACCTTCAAACACCGCTGGGCAGTATATTGGGATTTCAGGAGTTGCTTAGAAACTCAGGTGTAAATCCTCAGCAGAAAGAATACCTGAATAACATTAAGGAATCAGCCGGGTATATTGTAAAGCTGGTAAACGACCTCTTAGACTTCGCTAAATTAGAAAACAACCGCATTTCTATAGAGGAAGTACCTACCGCAATTAAAAACACCATAGAGAGCACCTGTAGCAGCCTGCTGCCCTTAGCCGAGCAGAAAGGTATAGAGCTATGGTGGGATATAGACGAAAACCTGGATGAAGGCTGTGTAACCGATCCGTACAGGATAAAGCAGGTACTTACAAATCTTATAAGTAATGCTATTAAATTTACGAACGACGGCTCTGTACAGGTAACCGCAAAACGAACCGATGAGCACGTTGTACTCTCTGTAATAGATACCGGTATAGGCATTGCAAAAGACAAACACGCTGCTGTGTTTAAAGAATTTACGCAGGCGCATGATGGTATTGAGAAAAAATTTGGTGGTACTGGGCTCGGCCTTACCATAAGCAAGCGTATTGTAGAACTTTTAAACGGCACCATAACGCTTGAAAGCGAGGAAGGCAATGGCACCATATTTACCATAACACTGCCGTGGGTTCCTTGTGAGCTTATTCCTGAAGATGAGATAGATACCGGGGATAGCCAGATAAACATTGCGGGGCAGAAAATCCTGGTGGTAGATGATGACACCACCCAGCTCAGGCTTATGAAAGAGCTACTGGAACGCGCCGGCACCCATGTTGTTACAGAAGCAAATAGCCTTACAGCACTGAAACTTATAAATGAACAGCGTTTTGACTGTATTATAACTGACCTGCAAATGCCGGTTTTAGATGGTTTCGGGCTTGTGGAGGAAATACGCCAAAATAGTGATGCTGCTGTAAACAAGCTACCTGTAATTGCACTATCGGGCAGGCGCGACCTGGATGATAACGCCTTTACCAGTAGAGGATTTACCGCAAGGCTTAATAAACCTGTAAATGTATATCAGCTTATAAAAGCTATAGGAGGTCAAGAAGCAAAAGCCACATCACCTGAAGTAAATGCAACCACAATAGCACCTAAACTGTACGACCTACGCAGCCTGGCACCATTTACGCAAAATGACCCTGCCTCTTTAAAACTCATAATAGATACATTTATAGAAAGTACTGCAGACAACTGCACAGAGCTAATGGCCGCTGCACGCGAAAATGATTTGGAAAGGCTGGGGTTAATTGCACATAAAATGATTCCTATGCTGCTGCAAATGGAAGTACAAAGTATTGCTGAGTTACTAAGCCCTCTTGAAGAAAAGAACATACTAGTGGAAACTTCAGAAATGATAAAATACTGTACAGATATAGAACAGCGTTTAAGCACTTTGTGCAACGCACTGCACAAAGAAGTGGCTGTGTAACCTATAAGTCTATATTATATAGCTTAAGCTTATTATAGAGCGTTTTCCTGTCTATATCCAGTAATTTAGCAGCTTTACTCTTATTGTAGTTGGTTTGTTCCAATGCTTTTTTAATAGCGTCTTCCTCAGTAAACTTGTTGTATATGATTTCCGGCTGTCCGCTTTCTTTTTCATTGCGCATTTCCACAGGAAGCACGGTTAGAGAAATGCTACCCGACTGCTCCAACAGCACCGACCGCTTAATTATATTCTTCATTTCCCGAAGGTTGCCGGGCCAACTGTACGTCATAAACAAATCCTCCACTTCGGCAGAAAAACCACGTATATTTTTTTCAAGCTCTGCATTTGCCAACGCAAGGAAATGATTAGCAAAACGCATAATATCATCTTTCCTTTCGGATAGCTTTGGCACCCTGATACAAAACTCATTTAACCGGTGGTAAAGGTCTTCCCTAAAATCCCCACGTTTCACTGCTTCGTATAAATCTTCATTTGTAGCTGCTACTACTCGTATATCCACCTCTACCTCATGGTTACTGCCCACGGGTTTTATCTTTCTTTCCTGTAAAGCACGCAACAACTGCACCTGTACTTCATAAGAAAGGTTACCCACTTCGTCTAAAAATAAAGTACCGCCGTTAGCCGCTACAAAATGGCCTGTTTTATCGTTTACCGCCCCGGTAAAAGATCCTTTTAAATGCCCAAAGAATTCACTTGAAGCAAGCTCTTTGGGAATCGCGCCGCAATCTACCGGGATATAAGGCTTATTGGCACGTTTACTCTTATCGTGTATGGAGCGCGCTATATGTTCTTTACCGGTACCGCTATCTCCTATTATTAGCACAGACATACCAGTAGGCGCCACCAAACCAATATGCTGCTGTAACTGTACCGAAACGGGGCTTCCGCCGGTAACAAAGCCTGCATTGTCTAAAGGCAAAGCAGGGCTTACTGTATCTTGCTTAACAGCTGATTTAAGGGGTTGCTCAGCAGTTTTAGCAGTAGCCTTATTTATCAGGTGTAGAATTTCGTCCGGATTTATGGGTTTGCCAACATAGTCAAAGGCACCCAGTTTCATGGCATTTACCGCGGCTTTAATATCTGTGTAACCGGTCATTAAAATCACAGCGGCATCAAGTCCTTTTTCACGAATAAAGCGTAATATCTGCATACCATCTGAATCCGGCAGGCGAATATCTGTAAGCACTACATCAAACCTGCCCTCATCAAGCGCTTGCTTTGCTGCCGCGCCCGTAAACGCGTTTACAACCTCAAAACCTTTTTTTTGCAGAAAGGTTTTAAGCATTACACAAAATGCGGTATCATCATCTACTACAAGTATCTTCGCGCTCATGAAACGTATTAAGGATATTATTTACAAATGTAAGGCAAAACAAGCAGCTGAGATGTTAATAAAAAACAAAAGGGAGCACCTTGTGCTCCCTATCGCCGAAGAATAAAATTCTTCAAATCACCTTACTATATCTAAAATCTTTATTTCTGTTCTTTAACAAACTCAGCGTTTGCGTTGTAATAAACCGTAACGGCAGACTTGCCATCGGCAAGCATAAGTTTGTACTCCTTATCTGTAGAAACAAACGCCTGTGTTACCGAAAAACCGGGATACTTTTCAGTAATCTCCTGCAGTATGGCTACCGGCACTTCTTTCACATCTATCTTGCTGTAGGTTTTCTCCTGAAAAGATACCACAACGGCTTCAGACACATTCATACCGTAAACCATTCCACCTATCGTGCCTCCAAATATCATTATTGCTAAAACAACTTTCTTCATAGCTACTGGTTTTGATGTTTAGTATAATGAAAAGAATGTGCCAAAGACTGTAATAACACACAAACAGCAATAAAATACTGATTATTAAGCCTAAATTAAAAATTTAAAAAGTTCAGAATAAAACAAAAAGTGTAGAACCGCCACATTTATAGTGTGGCAATTCTACACTTTTCTACATTTCTTCAGTGGAAAGGAAGTTATCTTATGAGCGAAAAATGTCCTTTAAAAATACGTTCATCTTGACGTACGACTACAAACCAATAATCGGTAGAGGGCAGTGGATGTCCGTTTAGTGTACCATCCCACCCTTCACTTTGCGATGGGAAACCTGTAATAAGCTTTCCGAAGCGGTCATAAATATATACCTGTAAATTTGGCTCCAACGATGAGAACCTTATGCGCCACTTTTCGTTATAACCGTCGCCATTCGGGGTAAAAAACTTAGGATAATTAAGCAACGCCACGACCCGCTTTGTAGCGTTACAAGCCTGCCTGTCCCGTACATATACCGTGTAAATTCCGGTAGGCAAACCTTCAAAGGTGTTGCTTTCCTGATACGTAATGTCGTCTATAGAATACACATACATATCTGGGAACGCCGTTAACACTGTAAAGCCATTGTCCTCCACAGTCCAGTCAAAAATTTCTATGGACTGAATCTCAGGCGGAGCTACCGGCAATACTGTAATGGTTTTAGTATCTGTACATCCGGCAGCGGTTACTGTAACGGTATAATCTCCCGGCTGTGTAACAACAATTTCAGGAGTAGTTTGCTTACCGGGCTCCCATAAGTAGCTGCCAAAGCCAAGTCCCGCACTTAGAGTAAGCGTACCCATATCGTCGCACAAATACTGTTTTTCATCAACGGTTAAAACCGGCACATTTGCCTCCCAAACATTAAACGAAACAATATCCGGACAAAGGTTTATATATACCTGATTCATTTTTGCAAAAAGCATTTGCGGATTTGCATCGGGTACAAAAGCAGCCGGATTACTTATTGCATTTGTACCAGCTTCTGCGTCTTCCCTTGTTTTATAATACGTAATGCTGTACTGGCTGGCGATGGCACCATTAAGAATAGTGGTATTTTGCTGTGTAAGATTTAAGGGCTGCGTAAGTGGTGAGCCGGCAGGTACACAAAGGTTGATATCAGGAGGAACCGCGGCGTTTACCACATCGGGTAAATCAGCAACGTCTACAACCTTATATTTAAACTGCCCGCAGATATTTTCTACCTTAAACTTATAACTCCCCAATGGCAGATTAGTAAAGACAGGGTTAGAGCCATTGTCATAGATAACAGTACGATTATCGACAGGGTCTACTATAGAATAGTGAAGGGGCGCAAGGCCGGATGCCTCAACATATACATCGTCCAGATGGCCTGAACAGCGAAGCGCATAAATGTTATCAATTTCCACCCCATACTGATATTCAAACGGATCGCCTAGCTGCTTTATACAATTTTTGGTAGCCGAACCGGAACCATATGTTTTAAAATATTTAAGGACACGAAACACCCCAAAGTACTCAAAATTATAATTTGTTTGATTGTTAGTTAAAGGTAAAGCATTTGCAGCAGAAGGGACATCTCCCTCCACGTATGCAGTACCGTCTGAAGGATTTACCCAGGTGCCGGGTGCAGCAGGATTTTCCATTTGTAGCCAGTACGTGGGCGTAGCAGAAACTGTATCAGGATCTGAAACAGTTATATTAAAAGAATTGCATAGCGGTACGTAGGTAAACAAACCAGAAACGAGGTTATTTGCTGTTACGGTGTGGTTTACTGTAGTAGTTAACCCGCAAGCGTCTACTCCGGTAAAAGTATAGTCACCCTCGGGCAGTGCATCCACATACAAATATCCGTTTTGCCTTGCAATGGAAGCCGTAACGTCATACGGTAAACTGTGGTTGAATGAAGACGGGGCAACCGTTATCTCAGCGCTTACTAAAACGCCATTCGGACTCTTTACTTCTACACTTCCAAAGCCGGGCTCACAGTCCGGTAGTCCTTTGGCAGAAATAGCACCTGGAGTAAACGCAGGCACATAGCCTGTTACATCCACATATCTTACACCGCAGTTATCTATCAATTCTAATTTATATCCACCAATAGGAAGATTGGTTATAAACAAATTACCGTTAGTATTAATATATGAACTTACGTCTGCCGGAATGGCTTGCGCGTACTCGGGCGGCGCAAGCACAATCGTGGCTTGCACAATAGTTCTACCAGGTATAATGACAGACAAACTACCAAAATCTGAAAAACACCCATTGTTACGGGTAGCAACACCGGGTTTGGGCTTAGTATTTAATACGGTAACACTAGACACGGCGCTTGATCTGTTACACGCATCTGTAATAAATGCACTGTAAACCCCTTCCGGGACAGGATTTTCCGGGCCACCAAAACTTACTGTGTCCGACGTAAATGGGCCGGGGTAAGTTCCATTAAATGTTAATGGATCAAACCCCAAAGGAAAACCTGTAAACGTAATAGTATAAGGCGGTGCAAAACCAGAAGCATTTGCTTTAAGATAGAAAGTTCCGCAAGGCGTAGGCACAGCAACTAAAGACACCACCGGGTTAGGGTTTACACTGTTCCCTGTACTGTTATAAGGTGTTCCGCAGCCATTAACCACAGAAACATCATACGTGTAGGAGACGCCCGGGGTGTAAGGAAATGTATTTGTAAGCTGAATATTCTGTAAATCTCCCGAAGTGTAGTTTTGATCAATAATTACGTCGGCAGAACCATCTGACGCGTGCAATGTAAAACGAACCGAAAGGGGGTATGTAGCTATGGTACCCGACGGATACACCAAATCATTTACTAAAGTGAATGTAGAACAGTCTGCACTGCTGGTTGCTCCTAAAGTGGGAGCGGAAACAACGGGTGGCTGAGCATTAAATTGGGCTGTAAAACTCTTTGATACTGCCTGTCCGCAGCCATCGTAAACCCTAAATATATAATCACCATCTACCAAACCTGTAAAAACACTCGAAGTTTGCAAAGGAGCGGTAACAGGCCCTGAAAAAATTTCGTACCCTGTAGCTATTCCGCTGGTGACCAAAACATTTATTTGATTTAAATTATTGCAATCCTGTGCCTGTACCTGTAAGGTAAATTCAGGTGTGGGAGGAGATAGGTCTTGTACCGTTGTGGTATGGCTTACAGTAGTTTCCACCCCATTAACCACTACACTGGCAATAATCGTATACTCGCCCCCTACTAAATTATCCTGGGTAAGTTCAGTCCCTGTGCGCACCGGAACAGAAAGGTTAGGCATTAAATACACATAATACGTTACCGTTGCATCTGCCGGAACGTTTGAAGGCGAAAAGGTTACTGAACCTGTACCAGAACATGTTTGATCTGTAGTGGTTATACCAAAATCAAAACTGCCTACTTGTGAAAAGCAAACAACAGGCAAAAAAAGGCAGAACCAAACTAAAAAACGAAACATATAGTAATGTTTATAAATGTATATAAAACGCTGACTAATAAACAATATGAAAACGGGAGCAATGTACCAAATGTTATTTGAAACAAAAAATTAACACAAATAAAAAAGCCAACCTTAAGGTTGGCTTTTTAAATAACTAGAACTATTAGTAGTTCCACATATCTTGTTCGAAGTTACGAATAGTTTCTTTTACTCGCTCTGCTTCTAAAAGTTGCATTTGTGATTTACCGGTAAGATACTCATTGATACTACGGTCACCGTAAACGTTAGCCATACGCGTGATTGTAGATGAGAACCTCCTTGAATTAAGTAAGTGGTCAAATGTTATAGGCATAGAAGCGTTCTTTTCGTTAAATGCTTTTGCTTTGTGCAGCACATCACGAGCAGAAGGATAGTATACCCAGAACAAAGGAAGTGCAGCAGAAGCACCACCATCTTCAGCACCACCTGAAGAAGCACGCAGTTTAGTACGGGCATCTACAGCAACAGGAGCTAAAGCAAGGATACGATACTTCATTTCACCCTGACGCTTGTCAAAATACCAAACACCCATTACCTCATAAGAGATAATATCGCTTGGCTGAATTTTGGCAGTATCAAAGTGCTCTTCAGTAAGCTTACCAGTAGCCTTAAGGTCGCTTATAATATACTCCTCAGATTTTCCTTTGTACTTTTTAAGACCGCTAAACTTATTTAGTATTCCAATACCGTTAGAGTTAATTTCACTAACATAGAAGTTAGACTTTACCTCTTCAGGCGTTTTCTTGGTAACAAAATAAGAATCCCCGTAGATCTCTTTAATCTTACCAGACTCAATAGCCTCGATCAGTACTACGAATAAAGATTTCCTGTCTGCACCTAGATTTCCTGCCTCCCCATTATCTTCCACCGGAAAATACATAGGAAAGTTAATCCTTTGCGTAAGGTCAATGGTTTCCCATACTTTCTTAGAGTATAGCATATCCCTGTCACCTACATATCCGTAAGGAAGTGGATTATCGTTATCAAGAGAATCCTGAGCGGCAGTTTTCTTGCCTATCTCCTGAGGAACTTTAGCGTTAAGCAGGTTAGACTGCCCGTAAGAAGCGATTCCTAATAGAAGGAACGACGCACACGCGAAAAACTTTTTATTAATCATAATCAAAATCTCAGCTTTACAATCTAAAAAATTACTGAACTTCCCAAACGAAGTTTCCTGAATCCGGCACACGGTAATTACCTGCACCGTCTACACTTACTTTGATGTTACCTACAGTGATGATATCACCACGCTTAGCGCGGGCAATAGCAGCACGGGCAGCACCATCAAATTTGTTACCCTGCACAAGAAGCCTTGGGCTACCTGGTACAGAAATTTCAAATGATTTTACAGTGGTGTTAATATCAAACACAAAACCTTGGAATACCACACCTACAGTAGATGAAGCAAGGTCGTCTTTGTTACCTTTAGCACTGTTGATTTTACCTCTAAGTGAAGGTGTTGGAGCAGGGATATCCCTGATTACAAACTTCCTCTTGTCTGTAGCTGTGCTACCATCAGGAAGTTTTGCAGTAACCGTAACAACAACATCGTCACCAGGAACTGAAGTAACTACCCAGTTGTACTGGCCAGGCTTAGAACCTTTAACAAGACCAGGAGCCGAAGCGGTAACATTATTATCAGATACACCAGCAAATGAAATAGTCATCGGGTTTGTAACACCACGGTACACAGAGTTCATTTTATCTGCAGAAATTGTAGCAGAGTTTGGCCTAGGCACAACAACGTAAGAACCTTTAAAGTCAAGTGGAACAGGTTTTCCATCTTCAGTAAATACAAACTTACCGTTGATATCATGCTCACCTACACCAGCAGCACTAAAATTAAGTGTAGCCTGACCGTTTTCAATTTTACCAGGACCTTGGAAGCTGGTGGGTTTTGTATTCTCATCATAGCGACCAAGAACTACTTTACCTGTTACTTTTTCACCTTCAAAATAAGCATTCTTATCAAGGACAACAAGTGCTGTATAGTTTTTCATAGAAGCCGCTTCAACCGCTGCTTTACCAAGAGCAGAACTGTAAATAGATGCCTCAATAGACTTTACATCATTCTGCATAGCAGAAAGTTTTGTAAGAGACGCTATCGCAGGGAATCCTTTGTAGTTATAATCAAGGTAATCCTTCATTGCGCCATCTTTAGCTTTCACTTTATCCGTATTAAACTTGTTTTCAAGTTCTTTCACAGTACCCGCGTATTTCTTATCTCCTTTCAGCAATGCAATCATCGCATTTCTGTAACCTTCAATTTTAGCAACTACCTCTTTACCTTTTGCAGAGTAACCATCACCAGAAAACCAAGCCTCATCAATTTTATCTCCTTTATCCATTTGTTCAAAAGGAAGCTTACCATCCTCTTTTTCGATATCTTTGGTGATATCGTTTTTAAGAGATTCTATGTAAGCATAAAAATCAGCCGACTGAGTTTTGATTTTAGTAGCTAGCTCTAAAGCCTTTCCATATTGATCTGGCGCATCAGCAGCCTTAGCAGAAAGCGCCTGATAAAGACCGTTATTATTTTCTGTAGCGCCTTTGTTAGACTCTTCAAATTTTTCGTTCATAAGACCGAAAGCGGAAAGTACCTCTTTCGACATATTTAAGGCCATCATAGCGATGAAAACCAGATACATCAGGTTCACCATCTTTTGCCTTGGGGTTAATTTACCTCCTGCCATTTCTAATTAGTCTTTCTTTTTGTTGTTAAAAGTTATATCTAAATTTTACTAATTAGCTATGTAATTAGGCCCTGTTACCCATTGCAGAAAGCATTCCACCGTATACACTGTTAAGCTGAGCGATGTTCTTAGTCATTGCAGACATTTCTTCCTGTAGTTTAGTAGCGTTCTCAGCGATATCCCTGTTAGCTGCAGCATTACGCTCTGCGCTCTCAAGCTGAACTTTGTAAAGACTGTTAAGAGCTTCCATTTGAGAAGCGGCAGCAGTCATCTCTTCGCTGTATTTTTTAGTTGAAGCAACTGCATCAACAGTAGGCGCTATACCTTTAGCAGCAGATTCGAAATTTTTGATGCTGTTACCAAGGCTAGACATAAGCTCACCATCAATTTTAGCTTCTTTAAGCAGGTTATCAAGTTTTTGAGAAAGAAGACCAGAAGCTTCAGCAGGGTTTTCCTTTTTAACTTCTTTTTTCTTCGCCTCACCGCCAGCTAGTTCAGGATATACAAGAGACCAGTCTAGTTCTTTGTGAACAGGCTCAAATGCAGACATTGCAAAGATGAAAGCTTCAGTACCAAGACCAGCAATAAGCATTTCGCTCGCACCTGGCCAGTGCATTAGTTTAAATAGTGCTCCAATGATTACAACAGCCGCTCCAAGACCGTACGCCATGTTCATTACTCTTTGTGGTAGTGCCATAATAAATAATTTTAGTTTTTAGTTAAGTTAATTAGTTAAATATTCAAATTAATAGTTTAATGGTAACTTTTTTAATTACTGCCTTGTCGCTGTACTTTCTGTGCCAAGGAAATCCTGAACAGTCCTGAAACCTATGTAACTCCTTGCAGAATCCCTGTATTCCCAGTCACGTGTACTGTTTTGCAGGAAGTAAGCAACATCTTTCCAAGAACCACCACGCACTACTTTACGTTGGTTTTTCTGATCATTAACGTTAGGGTTCATTGTACTTACATAATCGTAAGAGTTGGCATCGTAAGACGAATCTGTCCACTCTGCTACATTACCCGCCATATTGTATAGGTTGAAATCGTTAGGATCAAAAGATTTCGCTTCTACAGTATAAAGTGCACCGTCTGCAGCATAATCTCCCCTGTTTGGCTTAAAGTTAGCAAGGAAACAACCTGTGTCATTTTTAGCGTAAGGACCACCCCAAGGGAATGTAGCCGATTGAAGACCACCTCTTGAAGCATACTCCCACTCAGCTTCGGTTGGAAGCCTGAACTTGGTTACATGGTGCTTCTTTCTTTCTTTTTGGTAGGTGTTTTTATTAATAGTTCTCCACTCACAGAAAGCTTTAGCCTGCCTCCAGGTTACACCTACTACAGGGTACTCACCGTAAGCCTCGTGCCAAAAATACGTTTCGTGCATTGGCTCGTTATATGAATAAGCAAAGTCTTTTATCCACACAGTTGTATCAGGATAAATTGCCACCTTTTCAGGAACAAGATATTTACTTCTCTTTGTTCTTGTACTATTTGTACTCTTATCTTTAGCAGCAGCCTCAATATCTAGCCACTTGTAACTAAATACAAGCTTAGAAACATCAATAGTCCTTAACCCGTTATAAGACTCTGACTCCGGCAGATACATAGAATCCATAACCTCCACATAATACTCATCCGGGTATTTTTGAGGATCTTTAATAAGCTTGGCTTTATGATTAAGCTTACGACCAGCATACGGATCATTAGGATCAGCCTCAGCCTCTCTTTTTTCCTGCATATACTTATCGTAAGGACTTTGCTCCTTACCTTCTGCAGCCTGATCTTTAAAAGCATACTCACCTATGCCTTTACCACCGCCTGGCTTTTGCCCCTGCTCATCTGCAAGTATAGCAAGTCTTGTCCTGATTGTAGAGTCTTTAACCCACTCCACAAACTGTCTGTACTCACTATTTGTAATTTCTGTTTCGTCCATGTAAAAAGAACGAACAGTAACGGTTTTAGTTGGCGCATCCTGGATGTTAGCTAAATCGTCATCAGACTTACCCATGATGTAAGCGCCACCCGGAACCAAGGTCATACCGTAAGGCTTCTCAGAGTCCCACTTTTTGCCTTTAACGCCTACCAGCTCCCCACGGTCACTAGAACCACAGCTAATTAGTAAAGATAAAGTTGCTGTTAATGCAATGAACTTCTTCATAAATTCGGGTTATTAATGTATTCTATTTTTAAGGGCGTAAACCTATTTATATTTTTTCAAAAAAACAATTTTTTTACTAAAAAAACCTTTCCCGCGCTAAACAATTGACAAGATGCGCAAAAATAACAGTGATTTGTAATAAAACCGTTAAATTACATTCTTTCTTTGCGCTTTCCACAATCTTTCAGGATACTCATTATTGCAAGCTGCTAAGTAATCCTGGTAACTACATGGTAATAACGCAGGTATTTTAACTTTATTATTAGCAATATTGTTGCTAAAAACATCAATCCACCACCTATCTGTCTTATCACTTTTATAAAAAACCACATCTTCATCATCAAACGCAACAATATATTTGGTGTAATTTTCCCGGCTGCCAAACGGAAATTCATTAGAACGGAAGTTAACCCCCTCTGTAAAATACCATAGTACCTGAGCCACCAGCACTGACTCCTGACGCGTATCGTTATGGTTAAACACACCAAACGACGAAACTTTGTCGCTTATACCACTGTAGCGTGCTAAAGTACAAATTTCTTTGCCATCAAAACCATTTGGCATAAATTTAACAATATTTCCCGAATCGCCTGATTTTACAACACCCATATCTATACCTACAAAGTCGGCATCACGGAACACGGGTTCAGACACCGTAATATCTTTACACACCTCTCCAAGCCTGTAGGCATCAAAATATAGTTTCTCTATAAGATCAATTTCTTCCTGTGGATTAAAGTAGGTTTGGTAGCCCACATTACTGTAATTAAACAAGTTGTGCGGCTCTTCTATAATCATTCGGGTTACATAAGAAGTTGCAGACATGGCTTCATTTTCTTTCCCGAAATCAAACTTAGCATCTACGGTAACGTAATTTACCATTTGCTCAAGCTTGTCATAGCCACGGTACACGGCATAAGCCATATCCTGAGAACCACCAATAAACACAGGAATTACTCCCTGCTTTATAAGCTGCTCGGTTACTTTTTTTATTACAAAGTATGTATCCTGCACTGACTCTCCTGCATGAATATCGCCCAGATCGGCCATATTAAGGTGCCAGTTGCCGGGAAACAGCCCGTAGAATTCTTTGCGTATATAATTAAGGTGTACATGCGGGCGCAACTCATCGCCCTGCCCCCTGTTATCCAGTATACCTACAAATGCTATCTTTACTTCTTCCAGCTCCGGAATACCATCTTCAGCGCTGTGCACCGTAATTTTTTTTCCTAATGCCTGTACGGACAGCTCCTCGCGAAAGGCAAGGACATTTTCATTTACCGGTTGTAAAAACTCAAATCCCATCCGTTAGTATTATTTCTTTTTAGCTGTAGTTGTTTTTTTTGTGGTAGTGGCTTTTTTAGCCATTGTACTTTTAGCTGCTGTTTTCTTAGCCGGCGCTTTTTCGGCAATCATGGTCTGCACCTGTTCTAAGGTAAGCGCAGCAGCATCTACATCTTTATTAAGCTCTATTTTTACTTTACCTTTCAGGATAACCGAGCGGCCCCAGCGTGCTTTTTCAACACGAATCCCTTCAGACTCCCAGTTATGAACTACCTTATCCTGATCTTTTTGCAGTTTATCTTCAATAAGGTTTACAATATCGTGCTGGCTTAGGTTATCAAAATTGTACTTTTTACTTACGTTTATAAAAATACCATTCCATTTTATAAATGGCCCGAAACGCCCTACCCCCTTTTGTACCGGGTGGCCTTCGTATTCGCCGATAGGCGCATCAGCTTGCTGCTTCTCTCCTATTAATTCTTTTGCCCTTTCTAAGGTTACATCTAGCGGATCCTCGCCTTTTGGCAATGAAATAAAGGTTTTACCAAAACGCACGTACGGACCAAAACGGCCGTTGTTCACCTCTACTTCTTCACCTTGGTGGTTACCCAGTATTTTTGGCAGGGCAAAAAGACCAAGAGCTTCCTCTAAAGATATGGTGCCAATATTTTGCTCAGGAAGCAGGCTTGCAAATTGCTTTTCCTCATCCTCTGCATCGCCTATTTGCGCCATTGGGCCAAATTTACCCAAACGCACACTTACCGGTTTTCCTGATTTAGGATCAGTACCCAATATACGTTCGCCCGACTCACGTTCGGCATTTTTCTCCACATCTTTAACTGTAGGATGGAAATGACTGTAAAAATCCTCCATCATCTGCGTCCAGTCCTCGTTACCAGATGCTATGGCATCAAAATCTTCCTCTACCTTAGCGGTAAAGTTATAATCCATTATACCATCAAAGTGGTTAACCAGGAAATCATTTACAATGGTACCTATATCGGTTGGTACCAGCTTACCTTTATCTGAACCTACGTTCTCTGAAAGTAATTCCTGCTTAATACCACCGGCTCTTAAAGTAAGCTGTGCATACTCACGGCGTTGCCCTTCAAAGTTACCTTTCTCTACATAGTTCCTGCTAATGATGGTACTAATAGTAGGCGCATAAGTAGACGGACGGCCTATACCAAGCTCTTCCAGCTTTTTAACCAAAGATGCTTCGGTATAGCGGGCAGGCGGCCTGCTGAAACGCTCTGTAGCTGTTATATAATTGTTCTGTAGCCTTTCGCCTACGCGAAGTGCCGGCAGCATGCCTTCCTGTTCTGTTTCCTCATCATCGTTTCCTTCCAGGTACACCTTTAGGAAACCTTCAAACATAAGCACCTCGCCCGATGCAGTGAATTGTTCTTTATGATTGTCGGCATCAATTTTTACATTGGTACGTTCCAGTTGGGCATCACTCATCTGCGAAGCCAGTGTACGTTTCCATATCAGGTCGTAAAGACGGGCCTGATCGCGGTCTATGTTTACACCGTGCAATGACATATCTGTAGGGCGTATGGCTTCGTGAGCCTCCTGCGCCCCTTTACTTTTAGTACTGTAATTGCGTGGGCGGCTAAATTCTTTACCATACGAACGGATAATTTCTGCCTCGGCAGCAGCCATAGCATCGTTGCTAAGGTTAACGCTGTCAGTTCTCATATAAGTAATAAGTCCCGCTTCGTAAAGCCTTTGCGCCAGCATCATGGTTACCCCTACCGGGAAGTACAACTTACGCGCTGCTTCCTGCTGCAGGGTAGATGTTGTAAATGGCGCCGCCGGAGATTTCTTTGCCGGCTTGGTTTCCAGGTCAGCAACTTTGTACGCCGACCCGATATTTTTATTCAGGAAATCCTGGGCCTCCTGTTTTGTAGTAAAGTTTTTAGGCAATTTGGCTTTAAACACCTTACCCGCTTCATTAGAAAACTCTGCGGTAATACTGTACGATGCCTCTGCTTTAAAGTTTTGTATTTCGCGCTCACGCTCTACAATAAGGCGCACCGAAACCGACTGTACACGTCCTGCCGAAAGCCCGCTTTTTACTTTTTTCCAAAGCACCGGAGAGAGTTCGTAGCCCACAAGCCTGTCCAGCACCCGGCGAGCCTGCTGTGCATTTACCAGGTTGTAGTTAATGCCACGCGGATTGTCTATGGCTTTTAGTATGGCGGTCTTGGTAATTTCATGAAAAACAATACGCTTGGTTTTCTTCTGGTCCAATTTTAATTCTTCCGCCAGGTGCCACGCTATTGCCTCACCCTCGCGGTCTTCATCGGAAGCCAGCCAAACGGTTTCTGCCGATTTAGAAAGATCCCTGAGTTTTTTAACCAAAGCCTTTTTATCAGGCGAAACTTCATACTTTGGTTTAAAGCCATGCTCCACGTCTACACCTATTTCCCTGCTGGGAAGATCGGCTATATGGCCGTAGCTGCTCTCTACCTGAAAGTCTTTACCTAAAAATTTTTCTATGGTTTTAGCCTTCGCAGGCGACTCAACAATCACTAAATTCTTTGCCATACAACATTTGTTTGGGGGCAAAAGTATATGATTTTTTTAAATATACTGTTTTAATGCTTTTAAAATATAGGTTTTTGCCAGCCGCATAAAGCGCATACATATTATATATGTATAGACAATTATATTTTTTTGAACCGAAACCCTGCCAAGTTGACAGCATATTGAATTTTATCTATATCTTTGCCCATTCAATACAGAAGATACACGCAGTGTTTTTATGGAAAAGATTATAGAAGAGAACAAACAAGGCCAAAGCCTTGTACTGGAGCAAAAGGAAGGAAACGCCAAAAAATTGTTTATAGAAAGCTACGGCTGCCAGATGAATTTTTCTGACAGCGAAATTGTAGCTTCCATTTTGGCCAATGAAGGCTATAATACAACGCAAAACCTGGAAGAAGCAGACCTTGTACTTGTTAACACATGCTCTATACGCGATAAGGCAGAGCAAACCGTGCGCAAAAGGCTGGAAAAGTATAACGCTGTAAAGAAAATTAATCCAGGAATGAAGGTAGGCGTACTGGGCTGTATGGCAGAGCGCCTTAAAAGCCAGTTCCTGGAAGAAGAGCAAATTGTAGACATGGTGGTGGGCCCCGATGCTTACAAAGACCTGCCAAACCTGCTTAAGGAGGTAGAAGAAGGCCGTGATGCCGTAAACGTAATACTGAGTAAGGAAGAAACTTATGGCGACATAGCACCCGTAAGGCTAAACAGTAACGGCGTTACCGCATTTGTATCTATAACACGCGGATGCGATAACATGTGCACATTCTGTGTGGTACCATTTACCCGTGGGCGCGAACGCAGCCGCGAACCGCAAAGCATAATGGAAGAAATCCAGCACCTTTGGGATAACGGCTTTAAGGAAGTTACGCTCCTTGGCCAAAACGTAGACAGCTACCTGTGGTACGGCGGAGGGCTTAAAAAAGATTTTGAAAAAGCTACCGAAATGCAAAAAGCTACCGCGGTAGATTTTGCCCAATTATTGGATATGGTGGCTGTAGCATTCCCTAAAATGCGTTTTCGCTTTAGCACCTCTAACCCGCAGGATATGCACCTGGAGGTAATAGAGGTTATGGCAAAACACCATAATATATGTAAGTACATTCACCTGCCGGTACAAAGCGGCAGCACCCGTATACTTAAAGAAATGAACCGCCAGCACACCCGCGAAGAATACATGGCACTGGTAGATAACATTTACCGCATTATCCCGGACATTTCACTTTCGCAGGACATGATAGCCGGTTTCCCTACAGAGACAGAGGAAGACCACCAGGACACCCTGAGCCTTATGGAGCACTGTAAGTACGACTTCGGGTTTATGTTTGCCTATTCTGAGCGCCCGGGAACACTGGCCGCCCGTAAAATGGAAGACGATGTACCTAACGAAGTGAAAAACCGCAGGCTTACGGAAATAATAAACCTGCAGCAAAAAATGGCCCTGGAACGCACACAACGCTTTGTAGGCCAGGTAGTAGAAGTACTCGTGGAGAAAACATCTAAGCGTAGCGATGCGCACTGGAGCGGGCGCAATTCTCAAAACACAACCGTTGTATTCCCGAAAGGCGATTACAAACCGGGCGATTTTGTAAACGTGTTAACCTATGAATGCACTACCTCTACCCTTATAGGCGATGCCATAGGGTACAGCGAAATGCAATAGTTTTTTTTAGCCACGAATTACACTAATTTCTCTAATTATATATGGATTTAATTCAAAAGGAAGAGTATTATAAAATCGTTGGCATTTGCATGGAAGTCCACAGGCACTTAGGTGGAGGACTACTTGAAATCGTTTACAAGGATGCATTGGAATATGAGTTTAGGAAAAACAACATTCCTTTTGCACGAGAGAAAGAATATTTTATCCATTATAAAGACACGGTACTACCCCATAAGTTTTATGCCGATTTTGTAGTATACGACGATATAATTTTAGAAGTAAAAGCCGTTACAGGTATTGTTGATATCCATATAGCCCAAACACTGAATTATGTGCGCCTGATTAATGGGCAACTAGGGATTATTGCCAATTTTAACAGTAGGTCTCTGGAGCACAGAAGAATTGTCAGATAAAGATCCGAATTTAAGAAATTCGTGTAATTCGTGGCAAAACAACAAACAAACAAATGAATGGAAAGTGTACAAGCCATAAAACAACGATTTGAAATTATAGGGAATGACCCTAAGCTAAACCGCGCGGTAGAAAAAGCCATTCAGGTGGCCCCTACCGATATTTCGGTACTGGTTACCGGGGAGAGCGGTGTAGGTAAGGAGAGCATCCCGAAAATTATACATGCCCTTTCGCACCGCAAACACGGCAAATACATAGCCGTAAACTGCGGGGCCATACCAGAGGGCACCATAGACAGCGAACTCTTCGGTCACGAAAAAGGCGCCTTTACCGGGGCAACTGCTACCCGCGAGGGATATTTTGAGGTAGCCGACGGTGGTACCATTTTCCTGGACGAGGTAGGCGAACTTCCCCTTACCACTCAGGTACGTTTACTGCGTGTTTTGGAGAATGGTGAGTTTATTAAAGTCGGGTCCAGCCAGGTACAAAAAACCAACGTGCGCATAGTAGCGGCTACCAACGTTCAAATGTTTGACGCCATACAAAAAGGTAAGTTTCGCGAAGATTTGTACTACAGGCTCAGCACGGTAGAAATTACCCTGCCTCCCCTACGCGATCGTAAAGATGACATTCATTTGCTGTTCCGTAAGTTTGCATCGGATTTTGCGCACAAGTACAAAATGCCGCCTATAAAACTGGAAGACGATGCAGTAGATGTACTTACAAAATACCGCTGGAGCGGAAATATCAGGCAGTTGCGCAATGCAGCAGAACAAATTTCCGTTTTAGAAACAAACCGTAATATTAACGGACGCACACTGGCCTCTTACCTGCCCGATAGCGTGGTGACGAACCTGCCGGCATTAGTACCCGATAAAAAACCGGAAAGTGATTTTACAAACGAGCGCGAAATTCTGTATAAAATACTCTTTGACATGCGCGCCGATATAACCGACCTGAAAAAGCTGACCATGGAGCTGATGCAAAATGGCAACACCAGCAAAGTACAGGAAAACAACAAAGGCCTTATTCAGCGTATATACGGCCAGGAAGGCGGGCGCAGCGATTTCGAGCAGTTTTCGCATCACCCAGAGGTGTATTCGCCGCAGCCTGCTGTAAGCCGCGCAGAACCTATAATAGATCATCATGATGATGAAGATGATGATTACGACGGTAATTATCTATATGCCGATACCGTAGAGGAGGAAGAAACGCTTCGGCTTGATGAAAAGGAAATAGAACTGATAAAAAAAGCCCTGGAACGAAACAAAGGCAAGCGCAAGGCGGCCGCCGATGAGCTCGGCATTTCTGAACGGACACTATACCGAAAAATAAAACAATATGACTTATAAGTCTTTTTTAAGAATATTAAAAACAGCACCTGTAGTAGGACTATCATTACTACTAAACGGTTGCGGATTTTACTCATTTACCGGAGCTAAAGTAGACCCTTCTGTAAAAAGCTTCCAGGTTAACTATTTCCAAAATACTGCTGAAGTGATAGAGCCGGGTATTGAGCGTCAGTTTACGCAAAGATTACAGAATCTTATACAGAACCAGACTAACCTGAGCCTTACTAATGCCGGGGGCGACCTGGTATACGAAGGTGAAATTACCGAGTTCAGGGTTTCACCCATGGCAGCTACTGCCAGCCAGCGTGCCGCACAAAACAGGCTTACCATACGCGTTATGGTAAGGTATACGAACAAAAAGAAAGAAGCAGATAACTTTGAAAAATCATTCAGCTTTTACCATGACTACGGTGCAAACGAACTGCTTACCGGCAGCGTGCTTACCGCCGCGCTGGATGACATATTCGAACGTATAACCCAGGACATATTTAACGAGTCGCTGGCTAAATGGTAATTCATTGGTCGGCTGTACTCACTATGGGTAGATAACGACTTGCCTAACTAAAAACTGCAACTGCAACTGAAAACTAAAGTTTGACAACAAAAGACTATACATATCTGCTTAATAAGCCGCACACGTTAAACGAGCGGCACACTGCGGAACTGGAACGTATCCTGTCGGAGTTTCCGTACCTGCAAAGCGCGCGCGCTGTTTACCTTAAGGGGTTGTATAATAACGACAGTTTCAGGTATAATAACGAACTGAAGAAAACGGCTGCGTACACCACAGACCGTACCATATTGTTTGAGTTTATAACCTCAAATGAATTCCGCAGTATAGACAGCACATTGCTGCAAGAGCGGGAAAACGCAGTTGCCACCATTGAGGTAGCGGCAGAAATTGAGACACCCCCTACGGCTGAAACCGGGGATGCAGCACCACAGCTTAAAGCAGAAGACACCGGCCTTTCGAGAATTGAGAAGCTGGAACGTTCTATAAAAATGCTGATCAAAGAGCCGGAATTGGCAAGTAGCACCCCTGATGAAATTCAGGAGGCTACCGCGAGCGAAAGCATTACCGCGCCAGCCGATGTGGAAACTGTTGCTAACACTGAACCTGAAAATGGGCAGCAACAAGGATCAGAATCACCTACTGCTGTAGCAGAACCACTGGGAAGCCCGCTAAAATTTGACCAAAGCGAAACCCATTCGTTTGCCGAATGGCTGCAACTTTCGAGATTAAAGCCCATAGAGCGCAACGAACCCCAGGCGGTCAAGACACCTGAGGTAAATGAGCTTTCAGATACTGAAAAACAAGACGCTGAGCAAACAGCTGCAAACGCAGGGCTAAACAAAAAACTGGATATAATAGACCGGTTTATAGAGACTAACCCTAAAATAGCCCCGGTTAAAACAGATAAATCGGCTTGGGAAAACCTTACCCGAAAAACTACTGACACCCCGGGAATAATGACCGAAACACTGGCAAGGGTATACTTGGAACAAAAAAAATATGCTAAAGCCATACAGGCTTATGAAATTTTAATTTTGAAATATCCGGAAAAAAGTGTTTTCTTTGCAGACCGTATTTTAGAAATAAAAGATTTACAACAAAATAACAATTAGAAAAGAGATGATCGATTTCACTATTTTTTTAGTACTTATTACCATAGTTAGTTTTCTGCTGGTTATTGCAGTTATGGTTCAAAACCCTAAAGGCGGAGGCCTTTCTTCAGCAATTGGTGGCCCTCAGATTATGGGTGGTGTACAAAAAACCACAGATTTCCTGGACAAAAGTACCTGGACTCTTGCCACAGTACTTGTAGCGTTAATCATCTTTTCTAGCTTAAGTTTCAGGACCAGTACTTCAGGCAGCGACATTATAGATGAAAGCGCTGTACCTGCTGCTCCGGCTCCGGCTGCTAACGGTGCTGCTGCCCCGGCTAACGGTGCCGCAACTACACCGGCTGCTCCGGCTGCACAACCCCAGAAATAATACATTCTGTAAAAAATAATATATTAAAATGCCAGCTCCTGACAAGCTGGCATTTTTTTATGGAAAAATTGACAGTTTTTATAATTGGCACAGTTTCTGAAAATCATAGACCGACTAAAAAACTTTATTTAAAAATAACAAACAAAAAATAAGAACACGTATGGCTTTAAACGTTAAACCGCTTTCAAACCGCGTTCTGGTAGAACCGGTAGCTGCTGAAACACAAACAGCTTCAGGTCTTTTTATACCTGACACTGCCAAAGAAAAACCTTCTAAAGGTGTTGTTGTGGCCGTGGGTAACGGTTCAAAAGACTATGAAATGACCGTAAAAGTAGGCGACACTGTACTGTATGGAAAATATGCCGGTACAGAGCTAAAATTTGAAGGTAAAGATTATCTTATCATGAAAGAAGACGAAATCTTCGCTATCATCTAAGGATTGTTTAATTGTTTGACAAAAACCATAAAAGAATAACTAAAAATGGCTAAAGAAATAAAATTTGACATTGAAGCACGCGACGGGTTAAAACGCGGTGTTGATGCGCTTGCAAATGCTGTAAAAGTAACACTAGGGCCAAAAGGCCGTAACGTAATCATTAGCAAATCTTTTGGCGGACCTACTGTAACTAAAGACGGTGTATCTGTAGCTAAAGAAATTGAGCTTAAAGACACCCTTGAAAACATGGGTGCACAAATGGTTAAAGAAGTAGCCAGCAAAACAAATGACCTTGCGGGTGATGGTACTACTACTGCTACCGTTCTTGCTCAGGCTATTGTAAAAGAGGGCCTTAAAAACGTAGCAGCCGGTGCTAACCCTATGGATCTTAAGCGTGGTATAGACAAGGCTGTTAACGCTATTGTAGGCGAACTGGCTAACCAAAGCAAAGAAGTAGGCAGCACATCGGAAAAAATTAAGCAGGTAGCTTCTATCTCTGCAAACAACGACGAAAGCGTAGGCGAACTTATAGCCACCGCGTTTGGCAAAGTAGGTAAAGAAGGCGTTATTACTGTAGAGGAAGCTAAAGGTACAGATACTTACGTAGATGTAGTAGAAGGTATGCAGTTTGACCGTGGTTACCTATCAGCTTACTTTGTAACCAATTCAGAAAAAATGGAGGCAGAACTAGACAGGCCTTATATTTTACTATACGATAAAAAAGTTTCGTCAATGAAAGACCTGCTTCCGGTACTTGAGCCGGTAGCACAAAGCGGAAAGCCGCTTCTTATCATTGCCGAAGATGTAGATGGCGAAGCTCTTGCTACCCTTGTAGTAAACAAACTACGTGGTGCGCTTAAAATTGCTGCTGTTAAAGCTCCTGGATTTGGGGACCGCAGGAAAGCACTTCTAGAAGATATTGCTATACTTACAGGCGGTACTGTAATTGCTGAAGAGCAAGGATACACACTTGAAAACGCTACACTTGACATGCTGGGTACAGCCGAAAAAGTAGTTATAGACAAAGACAATACTACAATTGTAAATGGTGCCGGTACCGAAGATAACATTAAAGGCCGCGTAAACCAGATTAAAGCCCAAATAGAGTCTACAACAAGCGACTACGACAGGGAAAAACTACAGGAACGCCTTGCCAAGCTTGCCGGTGGGGTAGCCGTACTATACGTAGGTGCTGCCAGCGAAGTGGAAATGAAAGAGAAAAAAGACCGCGTAGACGATGCGCTTCACGCTACGCGCGCTGCTGTAGAAGAAGGTATTGTAGCAGGTGGTGGTGTAGCCCTGCTACGCGCTAAAAAAGTACTTGGTAACATTAACGCAGAAAATGCAGATGAGGCTACAGGTATACAAATTGTATCTCGTGCTGTAGAGGCTCCGCTACGTACCATTGTAGAAAATGCAGGCCTTGAAGGCAGTGTAGTAGTGGCAAAAGTAGCTGAAGGCGAAGGCGACTTTGGTTACAACGCTAAAACTGACGAGTATGTAGATATGCTTGCTGCAGGTATTATTGACCCTAAGAAAGTAACCCGTGTAGCGCTTGAAAACGCTGCTTCGGTTGCCGGAATGATACTTACTACAGAGTGTGCTCTTATAGAAGTTAAAGAAGAAAACGCCGGCGGCGGTATGCCAATGGGCGGCGGTATGCCGGGCATGATGTAATATTGTGCTTGTTTAAACATAAAAACCGGGCTGCTTATTAAAGCAGCCCGGTTTTGTTTTATAATATTTTATATTAACGTCCAAAGCTTTCGTAATAGTCTTCGGCGTACTGCTCCATGCGTTTAAGCAGGGCAATGTTCTTTTTCTCCAAAGCAGACAATTGCTTATCTACATTGTTAGAAACCGGAACATACCAGTCGGTCATTTCAAAGAAAGAGCGAAGATTACTTCGTTTAAAAGAGTAACCATGGCGCGCAAAAACGGTATTCCTTAAAATCTCTAAATCTAACTTCCGCAGGTTTTTCAGCATTTCTTCTGTAAGCACCTGCGTAGAGGCATTGTACTTAAATACCTCATCTGAAGCTGACCTGTAGATTTCTTCCACAACCTTTTCTTCATTTCCCTCATCATCCTTGTAAATGGTATCATGCTGTTTGCCTTCTGTCCAGTCTACAAGTTCGGTATCTGAATCAATCATATAGTTTGGGCTATACTTAAAGTGCTTCTGCACAAGCTCTATCTTCTTTACCATTACTCGGATTTCATCTCCCGCGTAAGGCTTCCAGTACCCTCTAAGGGTATCATTTTTTAGCTGAAGCTCATATAGGCCCGCATCGTCCATAGTCCCGGGCTCGCGAAGGTTAAAAATCAACTTTCGGTTACCTGGTGTGCAAGTGCCTTCAATGGGTTTTACGTCGCCTCCCACTATGCTTATGCCGTACACTTTATCGTTTACAATACGGTTTATTTTAAGGCTTATGGTAAGCCCCTCCTCACCTACTTTAGTGGTGTCGCCTTCGGCTATACTTTCATAATCATCACTCCTATACCCTGTCCAGTAGCCATAAAGCGGCTTATACGGTTCATTATTAATTTCATGGTAGGCAATCATTTCCGGCTTTCGGAGCTTTTTTTCTTCCTTGCAAGCCACCAAGGCAAGCATCGCTATGACAAGCAAAAGCATTTTTTTCATTTGGCTGCTATTTGTTTGGTTTTATAATATATAATCAGTTCGGCAATAATAAGATTAGGTACCCACCCCATCCAGGCTATGATTTTATAGGTATCCATAGGCGGAAGGTGCAGTAAAGTTACAATAATTACCTTCCACATACGCAGCGTAACTGCCGATAGCGTTAGGGCGTAACTCCGTATCATATAGTGCTTATGGGCTATAATGTTTTGCTGTAATATGCTTTTCATGGCCATAAATGTGCTCGCCCACCATATAATGCTTAAAATAACAAACGAAGCTATGGCGGTGTTCCCTCCGTTAGCATGCATACCCATGTAAAGCCCGCTGGGCGCAGAAAACAAAAGTATAAGGCTTACATACATGTAGCCCAAAATACGATGGATATGTTTTTTAATTTTCCCGGCAACGGTAAAAAACTGTATAAAGCCAAAAAGCAAAATAAAAATGCTGGTATAAACATGGGTGTAAAACACGTACCGATACCACGGCAGGGTAGTAACCTCGGTTTGTTTTATCATAAGAAAAGCTACGTTAGTGCTGTACGGAATGTATTCCAAAGTAAGACGTAGCATAAGCCAGAAAAAATAAAAAAAAAGCACGGCAAGGATAATGTACCCTATGCTCTGCTTCTTTGATATATTGATTAAAAATGGTTTTGGCATACGCCAAAAATACACTTTTTACCCCATGAGAAATTCTGCAAACCCTATTTTATTATGCACAAAAGAGGCTATGAGACCATTTGTTATATATGGCAAAAAAAAACTCCCAGGCCTTTAGGAAGCCAGGAGTTTTTGGAACCAACTAATTAAAAAAACACTTGTGCTGTATAAACAGCTATTTAAAAAACTTGAGAAAATTACAGACTTTAAAAACATCCCGGCGTTGCGGCCCCGGGATACTTGTAAAAAACCAACCAATTAAAAAAACACCCTGATAATTCACAGGAAGACTGCCGCAACAGCCGCAATTAAATAATTTGACTATATGAAAGATTACTCTAATGAAAAAAGGAATACCGACAGGCAAAACAGGCATGCCCATGCGCCGGTATTCCGGGCAATTAACAACTTTATTTTATGTAACCACAAACGTGCATAATCAGCACCGCTGGGGAAACAGTAAAAGTGACAGAAAAATAGAAATGATTAAATAACAAGAATTTGATTAGTATGCAGGTAGCATAACTAACGTATTGTATACTATAACAAATAGGATTTCCAGTTGCAGTACAAATCGTACAAATGGAATGACGCTATTGTATACGCTATGCCTTTAGGGCTGGTATTTTCTATTTGATATACGGTAGTAGCATGTGGTAATTGTATTGAAAAATCAGGTAATACTGCAAAATCAACATCATCTGCGTCGTTATCATCCTGAACATCAAATACAGAAACTACAGCACCTGTATGCTTTCCTCCTATACAGGTCTTTGTTTTGCTGTGTGAAGCCGCTTTTAATACCAACACATTTGCAGTAAAACCTTTAGCAAACGCGCTAAAACAAAAAAACAGCATCAGCAACAGTGCCATTGCACCTTTGCCTTGTATCGCTATTTTTTTTTGTACTGCTCATAGTGATTGATTTACAACGTCCAAATTACTACATTTAGAGATACGTTTTACAACTTTTTTCTTAAGAAAAAGCCCCGAATCTTAAGAAACGAGGCTGTGTAAAAAGTAGTTAGCTGCGCTTGTACTGGCAGCAGCTGTGCAGTTTATTATACGCATCATCTGTAGCCTTAACCTTGTCTGTATCGTGGCCACTTTTTGCAACGGCTTCCCTTACCTGGTCTGTAGTGCATTTGTTTTCATCTATAATTATGTGCAGGGTTTGGTCATCTTCATGCCATTCGGCAGATTTTACCCCTTTAACCGTATAAGCCGCTTTTTCTATGCGATGCTTGCATTGGTCGCAGTTGCCCTTAACCTCTACATCGTGTTTGGCATTTTTGCTTTTCTTTTCCTGTGCCTGCAGGGTAACTCCGGCAAACACCACTAATAATACTAAAAGGAACTTTTTCATGGTTGTTATTTTTATTATGTGTTTAAAAAATTATTTGATCTTAAATCGTAAGCCCGCGTAATACATTTGCCCGAAAACAGGCCCGTATACTAAAGTAGTATCAAAATACGGCCCAAAAGCATCGTCTGCGGCTACAATAGCGTTGGCTTGTTTGTAGTTGGTAACATTTTCGCCGCCGGCATACATTTCAAACGTGCTGCTAAACGTGCGTGTTACCTGAAAATTAACCGTACCGAACGATGGCGCATAGTCACCGCGCTGGTAGGCTACAGGATTACTGCCTGTATATGGCAGGCGCTGTTTACCCAGTAGGTTATAAGTAGCATCAAACTTCCACTGCCTGCCTTTTTCTTTAATATGCGTTTCATAGGCTATGTTAGTAAAAAAGCGGTGCTTTGCCTGTAAGGGTTTTTCAAACCTGCCCGATGTATAATCGGTTTGTATATCATAATACTTATAGGCTGTACGGACATTAAAATGATGCGTAATCTCGTAATTAAGATCTACCTGAAGGCTGTTTGCAAAACTGCTGCCTTTGAGGTTGTAAAATGACACGAATTGCGGGCTTGCAAACACATCAACCACTACTTGGTTTTGGAAATCAGTACGATAAAAATCCACCGCAAACTCCGCGTTTTTGCCAAATAAAGTAAAACCCTGAACAAAACTGGCGCCGTAATTCCATGCGATTTCCGGGTTTAACCCATAGAGCTTTCCTCCCTCTGCCGCAACCGTAAATACACGCGAAGAGCCAAAGTACTGTTGGTTTTCGGCAAAGATGTTGGCAGCCCTTTTACCCCTTCCGGCAGACAGGCGAAGGGTTCCCTTTTCCCACGGATTGTACTTAAGGTGTAGCCTTGGTGTAGCAAATGCGCCTAAACGGTTATGATAATCAAACCTGCCACCTAATACAAGGCTAAAATTATTTGCATTATCGTAGGTATATTCAAAAAAAGCACCGGCAGAATTGTCTACACGGTCGAAGTTTCCGCCAAACCTATTAGCGTATATAAACGCAAACTCATTATACTTATCGTAGGTAGCACTAATACCGGTAGAAAACTTGTTCATAGTATTGTCTATAATAGAGCTGAAAATAAGATTGGCATAGCCGCTTTTCTGGTCAATATCGTACTGGCTAAGACCAAAGTACGAAGCCTGTTTATGGTAGTTAAATGAGGTTTGCAACCCTATGCTCTGGTACGGCATATCAGGCCATACATAGCCCAGTTTTGCCGAAGCATCTACCTTATCAGTATTAATTTCACTACCCCAGTGGTGTGTGCTGCCCTTATCCCTTTCTGGGTCAAAACTTACCATACCCGCCTGCTTTTCATCGCGCATGTAACGCAGGTTAATGAAGCTAACCCAACCTTTTTCGGCATCGTGGTACTGCCAGCGGTTCATTACATTTACCTGCTTACCCAACGGGTTATCCAGGAAATGATCGTGATTCATGTCGTATTTCCCTACACGAGTGTTACCATGCACAAACAGCAACGTGTTCCACTTGTCCGACACTTTTTGTTTAATGTGAGCATTAAGTTCGTACCGGCCTCCCATACCTGCATAAAGGTTGAGGAAAAACGGTTCGCTTTTTTCCGGCTTAATTAGCTCGTAGTTAATTTGCCCCGAAATACTCTCGTACCCGTTAATCACCGGCCCGGCACCTTTAGTTACCTGAATACTCTCTACCCAGGTTCCCGGCACAAAAGTAAGCCCGTATGCCTGGCCCGCACCGCGTATCGATGGCAGGTTTTCTTCAGATATAAGCAGGTACGGACTGGTAAGCCCCAGCATTTTTATTTGGCGCGTGCCGGTTAACGCATCGCTAAAGTTTACATCTACCGATGGATTGGTTTCAAAGCTCTCTGCTATGTTACAGCAGGCGGCCTTAAGCAACTCCTTGCTTCCCATGGTACTGGTGTTTACCGCAGTGGCCTGGTTACGCCGTAAGCTTGAGAGGGTTTTATCTACAGTTACCTCACCGAGTTGCTGTGCGCTGTCGGGTGTCATTTTATGGTTTATTACCTGCGGTGTGTGTACATGTAGAGTATCGGTTTTAAAGCCAATGTAACTTATAACCAGCATCATATTTCCCTTAGAAAACGGAATGGAAAACGCTCCGGTATCGTTTGTAGAGGTTGCAATGGTAGTATTGAGCCAAAACACATTAGCTCCGGGTAGCGGCTGGTTCTTTTCATCGAGCACCTTGCCGGTTACGGTTTCCTGGGCGCTTACAGTATACCAGCCAAGGAAACATAACATCAAAAAGATTTTATGCATAAAAAATGAATTTCAATAGTAAATGATACAATTTGCCCAATAAAGGTTGGACATCAACGTAAAAACTATGAAATTCAGGCGTAGAAGATGTATTGGCAATAGAGTTTGTAACGCGGCGGCGCGTGGGTTTCCACATAAAATGCAGGTGCATTTTGCGGAACACGGTTTACAGCTACACGAGCCGGTGCAGGGTTACTGTAGAGTTCAGACACATAAAAAACACCCAAATCCAACTGTAGGGATTTTACAAGGGTCTTATCTGAATTATCCTGAATTTTTAGCACATTGTGCTTACAGCAACTTTTCTTAGCAACCTTAACCGCCTTGGCGCAACACATTTTTTTATGTTGCTGCTTCGGTATACTGCAATGCTCTTTTGCCTTATAGCTTAACGAAACCGATGATACCCTGCCGTGGCAGTAATGCACATTTAGTACCAACCCTATATTGGCAAACAATATAAGGGCAGACAATAATGTACTTATGTATCTTTTAAGTTTCACGGTTACAAAGGTATAAAATAAACAATGTGCAGAAGCTGGCAGCGGCTATAAATTATTGTTTCAGGTATTTTTGGTAATAAAATGCAGGTACGAATAGCAGCAACGGTAATGGCTGCATAAGGAACCTGCGTATGTAAAAAATCAGTTTAAAGGATGGCACATCGGCTTGCAGCACTATATATAATAATAATGCCAGTACTACAAAAAGCAGAGCATACAACACCGATGTGAGTTTGATAATTGCCTTATCTTTAAACATTACCCAAAGTATGGCTAATGACAAAACGGTATTTAGCACGTACCTGAAAAAGTAATACGCAAACAGCCTGAAGCCATCATACGCCGGCAGCGCCTGCTTATCGGCTACGGTTTTGTGGTAAAATGTTATAAACGGGTCATAGAACAACTGTTGCTGAAACATTCGCACAGCCAAAAGCAGCACTATTAATGCTACTATAAGCATCCAGCTTACAACACTAAGCTGTAGTTTTTTTTGCATTGGTATAAATTTTTAGCACCCAAAACACCCACAACACAAAAACCACCCCGTAAATAAATGCCGGGAAAAGAATATCGTGCAGAAAGTTCCAGTATTGCGGGTAGTAGTAACCTGCCTTGGCTATAAGTGCAATACGAAATATATTAAGGACATGGATTATAACGAGCCCCGATACAATATATAACACGGTACGCTTTACATCTACATAAAATGCCACAATAAACGCGGCAAACAATATCATAACACTTACTGCATTACAGCCTTCTACCACACGGGCTATGTATTTGCCGTTTACGTAAAGCTTATCGGCAGCATCGCGGGAGTGCGGAGCGGTATGAGAAGCATCTCCCAGCCAGCACACCATTACAGACGACTCACGCGCTACCTCATGGGTAATGCCATCGGTTTGCATTTCGGCAGGATTAAACTGCGACAGATATAGCCAGTAAATACCTGAAAGCACTATGTATGACAGCGCAAACCTGAGCAGGAACATTAAAAATGGCTTATTATCTTGCACTATACCCATACCCTGTTTTTTTAACAAAAATATATAAATACACTATGGTTTACTAAGTACCTTTGCATAAATTTTTGATTTAAGATTTATGACATTTGAAGAACTTCAGCCAAAAGTAACCGACATACTGCACCACGACAATATACTTCGTGAAGACAGACTGCTACAACTGTGCCATTTGCTTCGCGACAACATAGATTATTATGACTGGGTAGGCTTTTACTTCCGCAACGGAGATAAGGAAGAACTTATACTGGGCCCCTATGCCGGCGAACCTACAGACCATACTGTAATACCATTTGGTAAAGGTATATGCGGACAGGTAGCGGTAAGCAATAAAAACTTTGTAGTGCCAGATGTAACTGCACAAGACAACTACATAGCCTGCAGCATTACTGTAAAAAGTGAAATTGTAGTGCCATTATTTGTAAACGGTAACAACATAGGCCAGATAGACATAGACAGTAACGTACTGGATGCTTTTAACGAAGCAGACGAGCGCTTCCTTGAATTTGTAAACGCAGAGGTGGCGAAACTATATAAGTCATAACGTCGGAAGTCTTAAAGTTTTGAAGTCTTAAATATGAAACTTAATAAATTTTTAAGCTTTAAGCATCTGGACTTTACGACTTTAAAAACTTTTGCCTTTCGACTTTTATTTTAAAAAAAATAACTTACCTTTGCACGCAAATCGGGATACACCCGAATACATAATAATCATTTTAATAATATTAGCATGTACTTAACTAAAGAAGTTAAAGCGGAAATTTTCGCAAAACACGGCCAAAGCGCTACTAACACTGGTAGCACTGAAGGTCAGATCGCGCTTTTCACATTCAGGATCAACCACCTTACAGGTCACCTTAAGGCAAACCGTCATGACTACAACACTGAGCGTTCGCTTGTAAAGCTTGTAGGTAAAAGAAGGAGCCTTCTTGACTACCTGAAAAAGAAAGACATCAACAAATATCGTGAGCTTCTGAAAGAACTTAATATCAGGAAATAATCGAATGAGAAGAGGTGCCCGCGCGCCTCTTTTTGTTTTATAGAAATTTAAGAAAAAGTTTTGGTTTTTCATTGGGTACTAAACAACTACACAACAACACAACAAACAACAACCCATTGTTTAATCAAAAGAAATGCAACGTATGATTCCAAACGTTATTACGGAAACTATTGATTTAGGAGACGGACGCACCATCTCCATCGAAACGGGCAAACTTGCAAAACAGGCCGACGGTTCTGTTGTAATACGCATGGGCAATGCTATGCTGCTGGGTACAGTAGTAGCAGCTAAAACTGCCAACCCCGGAGTAGACTTTTTACCGCTTACGGTAGACTACCGCGAAAAATTTGCCGCTGCAGGGCGTTTCCCTGGTGGTTTCTTTAAGCGCGAAGCCAGGCCAAGCGATGCAGAGGTACTTACCATGCGCCTTGTAGACAGGGTACTGCGCCCGCTTTTCCCGGACGACTACCACTGCGAAACTCAGGTAATGATACAGCTGATGAGCCACGACGAGGAAGTAATGCCTGATGCACTTGCCGGTCTTGCAGCCTCAGCTGCACTTGCAGTATCTGACGTACCTTTTTACACACTTATTTCTGAAGTACGTGTGGGCCGCGTAAACGGCGAATTTATCATTAACCCAAGCAAAGCACAGCTTGCAGAGAGCGACATCGACATGATGATTGGTGCCAGCGCTGACTCTGTAGCCATGGTTGAGGGTGAAATGAAAGAAATATCTGAAGCCGAAATGGTGGAAGCTATTAAATTTGCCCACGAAGCCATTAAAAAACAAATTGAAGTTCAGGAAAAACTTCGTGCAGCGGTAAACAAAGGTTTCCGCGAGTATGAGCCTGAAGCTACTGACGACGAGGTTAAAGCTAAAGTATACGAACTTTGCTACGATAAGTACTTTGCTATAGCACAGGAAAGTTCTGCAAAGAGCGAGCGTTCTGAAAAATTCAGCGCTGTTAAGGAAGAAGTTCTTGCTGCTTTTACCGAAGAAGAAATTCTTGAAAAAAGCGAGCTTATAAAGAAATACCTTTACAAAGCACAGAAAGAGGCAGTACGCAATGTAATCCTAGACCTGGGCATACGCCTTGATGGCCGTAAGACTACAGAGATACGCCCTATCTGGTCTGAAATAGACTACCTGCCTTCTGCACACGGTTCAGCAGTATTTACCCGTGGGGAAACTCAGGCACTTGCCACAGTAACCCTGGGTACATCTCGCGAAGCTAACGTTATAGACCTTCCGTCTGAACAAGGCGAAGAGCGTTTTTACCTGCACTACAACTTCCCTCCTTTCTCTACAGGCGAAGCTAAGCCGCTAAGAGGAACCTCAAGGCGTGAAGTAGGTCATGGTAACCTTGCACAACGTGCGCTTAAGAACATGATATCTGAAGAGAACCCGTACACTGTACGTGTGGTTTCTGAAGTGCTTGAATCTAACGGATCTTCATCTATGGCTACAGTATGTGCCGGTACACTTGCGCTTATGGATGCGGGTGTAAAAATGAAGAAACCGGTATCTGGTATTGCTATGGGTCTTATTTCAGACGACGCTACCGGACGCTGGGCAGTACTTAGCGACATCCTTGGTGACGAAGACCACCTGGGTGACATGGACTTTAAAGTAACCGGAACGGCAGATGGTATTACCGCTTGCCAGATGGATATTAAAATTGAAGGCCTTCGCTACGATATTATGGAGAAAGCCCTTGAACAGGCTAAAGAAGGACGCCTTCACATCCTTGGCAAACTTACAGAAGTAATTGCTGAGCCACGTGAAACTGTGAAACGCCACGCTCCTAAGATTATAATGACTACCATCCCTGGACAGTACATTGGCGCCCTTATCGGCCCTGGTGGTAAGGTTATACAGGAACTTCAAAAAGCTTCAGGTACAACTATCGTTATTAACGAGGTTAACGAGCAGGGAGAAGTTGAAATCCTTGGTACAAGCCCTGAAGGAATTGAAATGGTTCTTAGAAAAATCGACTCTATCGTATTTAAGCCGGTTGTAGGCGAAACATACGAAGTGAAGGTTATAAAACTTCTTGATTTTGGTGCTGTAGTAGAATATCTTGCTGCACCGGGTAACGAAGTACTGCTACACGTAAGCGAGCTTGCATGGGAGCGTACTGAAAACGTAACCGATGTAGTAAATATGGGCGATGTATTTAATGTAAAATACATAGGCATAGACCCTAAAACCAAGAAGGAAAAAGTATCTCGCAAGGCATTGCTTCCTAAGCCGGAAGGCTACAAGGAGCGTGCTCCGCGCGAAGACCGTGGCCCACGCGAAGGTGGTGACCGTGGTGGCTTCCGTAACGACCGTGGCCCACGCGACAACCGTGGTAACGGCAGGGACGACCGTAACTCTCGCGACCGTGGCCCACGCCAAGAACGCAGGGACGACCGCCCACGCGAAGACAAGGGTAACGATACCCCACAAGAATAAGGATTTACTTAAGGTTAATTTTTATATTCAAATAAGGAACCTGCTACATTTTGTGGCAGGTTTTTTTGTTTACAAAACCACATTCAGCGTAACACCTCATGGCATTTAAACTTAATTACCAACTACAGTAGTTTGCTAAAAATCCCCATATATGGGTATTTTCTCCAAAACATTATACCCTTAGTTTTGCAACAATACATAAAACAAATGCCTTAAAAAACAATGATACACCAGTGCAACCGTCCATCATTGCAAAGACATTAAGAGAGGAAGTACATTAACAGTAATAGGTGTTAATGTAAGGGCAAAACCAAGAACCAAAACAAAAAGGCGTGTTTCGTAACAGAAACACGCCTTTTCTTTTATCTAATAATCAGGCAAGTTACCCCTGCACAATTAATTCTTTAATCAGTGTGCGTACTTTAGGCTCGGCTTTAGCAGCAGCTTCAAGTACTTCGGCATGGCTTACGCTGCCCACGCCATCGCTGTCGCCTATATCAGTAATTACAGATACCCCAAAGCAATCCATACCCATGTGGCGTGCAACAATTACCTCGGGCACTGTGCTCATACCCACACAGTCGGCGCCAAGTATTTTAACCATACGGTATTCGGCAAGGGTTTCAAACGTAGGCCCCTGTAACCCCAGGTAAATACCGTCTTTTACATCTATCCCCTGCGTTACCGCTATTTCTTTGGCTTTGCTTATAAGAGCGAGGTTATACGGTTCGCTCATATTAAGAAACCTTGGGCCAAAACGCTCATCATTTTTGCCACGAAGCGGATGTTCGGGCATTAGATTAATATGGTCGTATAAAATCACGATATCACCTACATGATAAAATGGATTTACCCCACCCGAAGCGTTACTTACCACCAGGGTTTCTACACCCAGATACTTCATAACGCGCACCGGGAACGTAACCTGTTGCATGGTGTAACCCTCATAGTAATGAAAACGCCCTTGCATGGCTACTACGGCATTACCGCCTATCTTTCCGAAAATAAGCCTGCCGGCATGCCCTTCTACTGTACTAACGGGGAAATTAGGCAACTCATTATACGGTATCGAATGTTCTATTTCTATATCATCGGCAAAACCGCCCAGTCCGGAGCCGAGTATTACCCCAAACCGGGGCGTAAAGCCGGTACGTTTTTTAATGTAGTCTACTGTTTCTTGTACTTCGTTCCACATAGTTTAAAATGGTTTTATCAAAATCATCACTACCGTTAACAAAACGGCTCATTATGGGCAGGTAAAATAGCCTGTCTTGAGGTACCCTGCCGTTAAGGCGCATATAATCTTTTTCGGTAGTAACAATAGGTTTGGTTTCAGAAAGCTGTATAAGTTCTTTAATTTCTGTTTCGGTAAAGTCATGATGGTCCGGATAGGTTTTAACTACATCGCCTTCCTGGTGTAAATGCTTATAAAACGGTTCCGGCTTAGCAATACCGGCTACCAGCACTTTTGGTTGCGATTTAATTTCGGCTGCAGTAGTAGTAGTGCTTTGGCTATAGACCAAATCATCGTAAGCAATGCAGCTAAAGAAAACTTTTTGACCACTTTCCGGATTGAGCCTTTTTTTAATAGCGTCCTGCTCCTCAGCAGAAATATTTGGCGGGCACTTAGTAACCACTATAACCCCGGCACGTTTTGCCCCCGCACGGCTTTCGCGCAGGTTACCCGCAGGCAGTATAAAATCATCAGCATATATGTCGCCATAAGCGGTGAGCAGTATATAAAAACCTGCCTTTACCTTACGGTGTTGGTAGGCATCGTCTAATAGTATTACATCAGGAACCGGTGAAAGCTTCAGCAGATTAGTAATACCCTCTACCCTGTTAGCATCTACGGCTACGTTAATATGCTGCTTAAATTTGGTATAAAACTGAAACGGCTCATCGCCCAGCATGTGGGCGTCAGCGTTTTCATCGGCTAAGATATATCCGTTTGTTTTCCTGCCATAGCCACGGCTTAGCACCGCAACATTATAGAGCGGAGACAGTAACCGGATAAGGTATTCGGTTTGCGGGGTTTTGCCGGTGCCACCCGTACTGAGGTTACCTACGGCAATAACAGGCACACTAAACCGCACAGACGAAAATATACCCTTGTTATAAAAAACATTACGTACAGCGGTAACCAATCCGTAGAGGACTGAAAACGGGAGTAGTAACAATCGTAGCTTTTTCATAAAAACGCAAAAAATATCCGGCCGTAAAATGCCGGAAACCTATACAAATATAATGGTTTTAGCAGGTACATTTACTGCTGTTAACCGTAAAGTACCTTTTTTACAACATTAGAAATGCAAAGTAATGCAAATTAAACACCTTAAAAGATGACGTATGTCATAGTACCTCCATTAGCCGCTACACTACATGTTTAGGCTATCTGTAAGAAATTGGCACTTTAATCATTACACCATTATTCAAACCAGAAAAAAGCTAAACTTTTAACGGAAAGATTTGGATATAAACATGCTTTTTTATTCTTTTGCTGTTCACAAAACTAATGTGTAGTAAAAAATGAAAAAAATTATACTTTCCCTGGCTGCACTGGGAGCCCTTACACTTGTTTCATGCTCAGAGGAAAACAAATTCCCTACCGTAGCCTATACAGGATGCCAGGTATGTGAAGTGGCAGGCGTAAACCCTGAAAAACCCGAAGATTACGAAATATGTGTTTCTAAAGAAACCGTAAAAGTGGGAGAAAATTCGGTAACTGCAGACATTGTTTACGTAGACGGCGCCAGAACAGGCCTTTCACCGGAAGAGTATTTTTCACTTTACTGCGATAATCAATACAACAGTTCCGGTAGCGGAGGATCTGGAGGCGGCACCGGTACAAACTGCGTTACCTGCGCAGCATATACCAGCAATGGAGTAACCTTACCGGCGCAACAGGTTTGCCGTGGCACTAATGGCAATGCCATTGTAGACGGAATAGACTCTCAGGCTACTTACGAAACATTTATAGCCGCACAGGCTGCACTAAGCAGGGCGTGCCAATAATATACCGTGTAACATACACAAATTAAAAACTGCTTTCGGGCAGTTTTTTTGTTTTGTACCTTTACCAATAATTCGCATCCATGAAAATAAAAACCCTTACCACTATACTCCAAAAAATGGCACCACTGGCTTACGCCGAAGATTTTGATAACGTGGGCCTGCTTACCGGCAATACCGAAACCGAGGTCACCGGTGTGCTGTTTTGCCACGATGCGCTGGAGAGCGTAATAGATGAGGCCATAAGCACACAGTGTAATGTTGTGGTATGTTTTCATCCTATATTGTTTTCGGGTTTAAAAAAAATAACCGGTAAAAACTATGTGGAGCGCGCTGTAATTAAGGCAATAAGAAATGATGTTGCCATATATGCCGTACACACGGCATTAGACAACCACCGAAACGGGGTAAACAAAATTTTTGCCGATGCGTTAGGGCTTCAAAACACAAAAATATTAGTACCAAAAGAAGGCTTTATACGCAAGCTGGTTACCTATACCGTTGCAGATAATCATTTACAACTGCGCAACGCATTATTCGCTGCCGGCGCAGGTAACATAGGTAATTATGAAAACTGCAGCTTTAACAGTAACGGGCTGGGCACCTATCAGGGCAACGAGTATAGCAACCCCGAAATAGGCGAACGTGGTGAATTTATGGAAGCCAACGAAGTTAAAATAGAAGTCACATTTGAGAAACACCTGGAAGGTACCATACTAAAAGCGCTTTTTGAAAACCACATATATGAAGAGGTTGCTTATGAGGTATACACGCTTAACAACCTACACCAGAATATAGGCTTAGGCATGATTGGTGAATTACCGGAAGCCCTGCCGGAAACAGTATTTTTACAGCACGTAAAAACTACCATGAAAACCGGCGGCATACGACACAGCGCGCTGTTAGGCAAAGAAATAAAAAAGGTAGCTGTACTGGGTGGCGCAGGGAGCTTTGCCATAAAAAATGCTATAGCAGCCGGAGCTGATGCTTACCTTACAGCCGACCTGAAGTACCACCAGTTTTATGAAGCAGAAGGAAAATTACTGCTTGCCGATATAGGACACTACGAAAGCGAGCGCTACACGGCACAGTATATGGCCGACTTTCTAAAAGCAAATAGTAACGGCCTTACCATTTTGGTTAGCACCGTAGACACAAACCCTGTAAAGTATTTTTGAGAAAATATAGAACGCACATAATTTAGAAAAAATCCTCTTTCAAAACCGAAAAAAATTTATAATTTTGCAATCATTTTATCGGAAGAAGTAAAACTCAGATTTTAAGTACGTATACATATGGCTAACATTAAGGAATTAAGCGTTGAAGAAAAGTTAAGGGCACTTTACGACCTGCAATTAATCGACTCTAGGATTGACGAAATCAGGAATGTAAGAGGTGAACTACCACTAGAAGTGGAAGACCTTGAAGATGAAGTGGCAGGGCTTAGTACCAGGCTTGAGAAACTTAAGGGCGACCTTGAGAGCATTGAGGAGCAAATCAAAGGCAAAAAAGCAGCCATTGAAGATCATAAAGCAGCCATAAAAAAATACACTGAACAACAAAAAAATGTGCGTAATAACCGCGAGTTCAACTCTCTTACTAAAGAAGTTGAGTTCCAGGAGCTTGAAATCCAACTTGCCGAAAAGCATATTAAGGAAATGAAAGCCTCTATAGAGCACAAAAAAGAAACCATAGCGCAAAGCCAGGAAAAACTGGATGCGAAACAAACGCACCTGGACCACAAAAAATCAGAGCTTGACGCTATTATGGCTGAAACTGAAAAAGAAGAAAACTTCCTTTTTGAAAAATCTAACGAATACCGCGCTCTTATAGAGCAAAGGCTACTTACTGCTTACGACAGGATTCGTGGCAGCGTACGTAACGGCCTTGCAGTGGTATCTATAGAAAGGGGTGCCAGCGCAGGTTCATTCTTTACCATTCCGCCACAAACGCAAATGGAAATTGCTGCACGCAAAAAAATACTTACAGACGAGCACAGTGGCCGTATTCTTGTAGACAGCTCCCTTGCCGATGAAGAAAGGGAAAAAATGGAGCAACTTTTTGCAAGCATCTAAAACATAATATAAAGCCTCCTTTCGGAGGCTTTTCTTTTTTTACCGTATGTCACCCATTGTTACAAAAATCGTTGCAAAACTCCTGGGGCTGAGCATTAATCTGCTTAGCTACATAGCACCTGTACGCGCTACCGCACTGGCTTACCGTTACTTTAGCAAACCACTATACGGTAAACTCAATCGCAGTGAGCTACCCGGCATTTTGCGCGAAGCACAACTGGAAACTGTACTGCACAATGGCAACAGCTTTCAGTCGTACATTTGGCACGGTAACGAAATTAAAGTACTGCTTGTACACGGATGGGAGAGCAATGCCAGCCGCTGGAAACTGCTTATAAGCTACCTGCGCAAGGCGGGCTGCACCATTATAGCACTCGATGCCCCGGGACACGGCCTTACATCGGGTAACGAGTACACCATACCTAAGTATGCCGAATATGTAAATGTTATGGTACAAAAGTACCATCCGCAGTATATTGTAGGGCATTCGCTTGGCGGGGCTACTACGTTGTTTTTTCAGGCGCACTACCCTAACCCTTTTGTAGAAAAACTGGTTATATTGGGCGCCCCTAGCGAACTAAATATAGTACTGAACAACTACCGTAAAACACTGGGGCTAAACAAACGCATCTTTAAAAATCTGAAAACCTATTGTACCGAGCGTTTTGGGTTAAACCCAATGGATTTTTCGGCAGCGGCATTTGCCCGTAAAATTGATGTACCCGGGCTTATTGTACACGACCGCGAAGACGAAACCGTAGCCTTTACCGAAGGCCAACGCATAGCAGAAGCTTATACCAATGCCAAATTTATAGCGACCAAAGGCATGGGGCACCGCCTGCACGACGATGCACTGTACAAGCGTATCTATACTTTTCTGTTTGAAGAAGACGATATGGCTAATGAGGAAATAGCATAACGATTTTAAAACCTACCCTAAACCATGCACAAACCCGTAAGCACCTCGGTAATGAAAAGTGTTTTTCTGCGTAACGGTGGAGAAACAGACAAAACCCGCATCGTAGTAAACAACCTGTTACAATACAAAGTCCCGGTCGAACCTACAGAAGATGAAACAATCGTACTTGAATACTTTGAGTCGGTTAACGAATGGGCTATAATTACCAACCAACAATTGGTTTTCAACACCCATTCAGGAATTACCTGTATACCATTTACAGATCTAGAATGGCTTGTTGGCGACATTGAGGGAAAACTTTCGGGTGTTGCAACAACAAAGTTAAAAATGCGCCATCTTATACTCCAACTGCATAACGGGGATGAAAAACTCCTTACAACAGAAGGAGGTCCACCATTTTGGGGTATTTATAGTATGCTGCAATTCGCCATACGAAACAGCCACAGTACTAGTCAGAAAAATCAATAAACATTTCCTTACCTTTGCGCCATGGAACAGGAATTAAAGCGACTGAATAAGTTTATTTCGGAAACCGGGTACTGCTCACGCCGCGAGGCCGACAAGCTCATAGAAGAAGGACGTGTTACCCTAAACGGTGTAGTACCGGAAATGGGCACCAAGGTTAGCCCTGATGATGAAGTACGCGTAGACGGTAAGCTGATTTCTGAAAAACGCGGCAAGCAAATTTACCTGGCGTTCCATAAGCCGGTGGGTATTGAATGTACTACCAATCTTGACGTTAAAAACAATATCGTTGATTATATTAACTACCCGTCGCGTATTTTCCCTATCGGCAGGCTGGATAAAGCCAGTGAAGGGCTAATATTAATGACCAATGATGGCGATATTGTAAACAAAATTCTTCGTGCCCGTAATAACCACGAAAAAGAATACATAGTTACAGTTAATAAGCCCATTACAGACCGTTTTATTCAACGTATGGGGAATGGCGTACCGATACTGGATACCATTACCCGTAAGTGCCTTGTAGAACAGGTAAGCAAGTATGTTTTCAGGATAATACTTACCCAGGGTCTTAACCGCCAGATACGCCGTATGTGCGAATATCTGGGCTACGAGGTTACGGCACTAAAACGCATACGCATCATTAATATTTCTTTAGATGTACCGGTGGGGCGTTACCGCGAACTTACCGCAGCGGAAATGAATGAAATGAACCGCCTTATAGAGCCATCGAGCAAAACTGAGGAAGCGAGCTTACCAAAACCTGAAAGCCCTAGAAATACCCCGCCTAAAAAACCTTCTGGCACTCCGAGAAGTAATTCGGGTAAGGGTACAATAAAGCGTTCTGATAATAACCGTGGTAGTAATGCAAAACCTTTTAGCAGGGATAGCAAACCTGGTGCTCCCCGAAAGGACGGATTTAAAGGGAATGGTAATTTTAGAAAAAAAGACTAACTAAAGGCTCAGCATATCCTTAAACAAAACAGACTGCCTGCGCGAAATTTCTACCTCCATACCGTTTTGCATTATGGCGGCCAGTTTTCCGTTAAGGGCATTTTCTACACTTTTTATAAATTGCAGGTTAATGATTTGCTGGCGGTTGGCCCGGAAAAACAAATGCTGCGGCAGGCGTTCTTCTACCTGGTTAAGGGATTTGTATATAAGCGGACGGTTACCGTTAAAGTACACACGGGTATAGTTTCCCACAATTTCGCACAACTGAATATCGGCTACACGCACCAGCCAGCACTTTTCGCCTTCTTTTATAAAAATCTGGCTTTGTTCTGTAAGCAAGCCCTGCGGGCTTTGAAGCACCTGTAATTTGGCTTTTACCTTTTCTACCGCATCGGCAAATCGCTTGTCATTAATGGGTTTTAAAAGGTAGTCCAGCGCATTGTATTCAAAAGAACGTATGGCATACTCGTCAAAAGCCGTTGTAAACACCACCATAGGCACCTCATCGAGCATTTCAAGTAACTGAAAGCCGTCTTTACCCGGCATATTAATATCCAGGAAAATGAGTTGGGGCACCAGCTTTTTAATCAGCTCATAGCCTTGGTCGGCATTTTCGGCCTCAGCTATTACTTCAATTTCAGGGTGCTGTTTTATCAGCTCGCGCAGTTCATTTCGTGCCAGGCGCGAATCTTCTACAATAATGGTTTTTATCGTTTGGTTCATGCTAATGGTAGTATAATGCAAGCCTCTACAAATCCTTCTTTTTCCTTAAGGGTAAATTTTGCCTTATCGCCAAAAATAAGGAACAAGCGTTTCTTTATATTTTCAAGCCCCAGGCGCGTACCCCCTTTTTCCAGCTCCAGCCTACCCGAATTAAGTACACCTATGTGCAAAAAGTTATCCGGGGTTATAGTAGTAACTAACCGTACCAGTCCGCCTTCGGGTAATTTTCCTATGCCATGCTTCACTGCATTTTCAATCAGCATTTGCACCACCATGGGCGGTATGGGTATATTAAGCGTATCGTGTGCGGCTTCCATGGTAAAGTGCAGCCGCCCTTCAAACTGTATACGGCTTATTTCTATGTAATTTTCTACCGTTTGCAGTTCATCCTTTAAAGGTATGGTATTTACGCCGTTTTTGGTAAGGCTGTAGCGCAGCATCTCGCTAAGGCGGGTTATCATTTCGCGTGCGCGCCCTGTGTCTTCCAATATAAGCCCCCGTATGTTATTAAGGCTGTTAAACATAAAATGCGGGTTTATTTGCCCCTTAAGTGTATTAAGCTGGGAATCGCGCAGATTATTTTCCAGCTGAAGATGTTTTATTTTTTCCTGTTTAAGGTACTGTACCAGTTTTACGGTAACTACGGTAAACATCCATATAAGGTACATGCCGGCAAAATAGGTCATGTTTAATATCCTCATAAACTTTTCGATCTTTATCGGCTTACCAATGATTAACTGGTAAAATGCTGACAGCACCGGCCATAACATTAGTGTATAAGCCACCTGAACTACCACAAAAACAGCAAGCACCCGCGCACCCATAGCACCGCGAAACCGGCTGAAATCAGAATTTTTTTCGATAACCCACAGCAATGGTAAAGACAGAAGATAGGCTAAAAACGCGCAAAATGCAGCCTCTGCAATATAATACGTAATTGCAGTATTTATAGGTACGCCATCGCCGGGGTGTATGCCCGATAGCCTGAAGTAAATTTTATTCACCGTAAGCGTACACAGTATGTATACCAGGAAACCGGTAAGAGCGTAAATATGATATTTCGGTTTTTGTAAAAAAGTCATATACAAAGTAACATAAAGAGGCAGTGTTTTCACTGCCTCCACGTTTTAACTAACAAAAATTATTATACTGGTATGCAATTGCCTTTTAGCGGCTGATGAGGCCGGCAACTACTGTTTTTTGATTGATGACCTTATTATAAGATCTTAGAATAAAGAAACTATAAAATGCACAGTTACTTTAATCACGTGTACTACTACTGCTATCATTTTGTTTAAAATTGGTATGTGGTTAATATTTACAGTTCCAAAAATAAAAACAAAAAACATTCAAAATAAAAATTTATGTTAAACGGTATTTTTTTAGGGCTGAATGGCATTGCGCCAAAAAACCTGCTATGTGTTGCAAAAAACATTTTTTAACTACCTTTGTTTGAATATTGCAATACCGCCTTATGAAAACCGAAAGCATAGAACAGTTTTATACAGATAAGCGCCGCCCCATGCCCGAGGGCATTAACCACATTACCGGGCACTTTAACGTATTTAAGCTGGAGGAGTGCCACCACAGCGGCCCCATACATTATGCACGCAGGGATTACTATAAAGTAACGTTATTAAAAGGCCACAACCGCTACCACTATGCCGATAAAAGCATAGAGGTAAACGGGGTATCGCTCATATTTTTTAATCCGCAGGTGCCTTACACCTGGGAGTACCTGGCACCGGACCCCACTGGTTATTTTTGCATTTTTACCCCGGCGTTTTTTACCGAAAAATCACGTATGGCACTCACCGAACTTCCTATGTTTGCCCCGGGCGGTAAGCCTGCCTACACACTTACTGATGGGCAAACGGAAGAATTCTCCGCGCTGTTTGAAAAAATGCTTGCAGAAATAGAAAGCGACTACCCGTATAAGTACGACCTACTGCACAGCTACTTAACTGAGATGATTCACCTTGCCATGAAAACCGAGGCAAACAACACCATCTACGAGCACCCTAGCGCCAATACCCGCATTACGGCAGTATTTAAGGAACTGCTGGAACGGCAGTTCCCGGTAGAAACACCGTACCATAAAATGAACATGCGCTCTGCGGCAGACTATGCAGATGCCCTTTCGGTGCATGTAAACCACCTGAACCGCGCCATAAAGGCCACCACCGGAAAAACCACCTCTGCCCTTATAGGAGAACGCCTTGCCGATGAGGCTGTGGCTTTATTAAAGCACACCGACTGGAACATAGCCGAGATTAGTAACAGCCTGGGGTTTGAGGAACCCAGCCACTTTAATAACTTCTTTAAAAAACATACCGGCGCCACCCCAAGGCAGTTCCGCATGGTTTGATTTTTGCAATTTTTGGTTTGATTGTCGCTATATATGCGGCTGTTGTGCGCAGTAACTTTGCCCTGTAATTATTTAAAACCACAACAGCATGCAAAATGAAACTAAAAAAACCTGGTTTATAACTGGCGCCTCTAAGGGACTTGGCCTTAGCCTTGTAAGGCAGCTCCTTGCAAAAGGGCAAAATGTAGCAGCTACGTCACGCAGCCTGGCGCAACTTACACATGCAGTGGGAACCCACCCTGGATTTTTGCCGCTTGAAGCTAACCTAGGCGATGATGCCTCTGTAAAAACCGCAGTAGATGCAGCGCATAAACATTTTAGCACTATTGATGTATTGATAAACAATGCAGGTTACGGCATAGGCGGCAGCTTTGAAGAACTTACCGATGCAGAAATCCGCGCTGCTTTTGATGTAAACGTTTTTGGCACCATAAACACCATTCGCCATACCCTGCCCTATATGAGAGCGCAACAAAGCGGGCACATTATTAACATCTCTTCCATTGCGGGATTTTCAGCCGCACTTGGTTGGGCACCGTATGCCGCCACCAAGTTTGCCGTTACCGGTTTAACCGAAGTACTGGCTGAAGACGTTAAGGCCTTTGGCATAAAAGCCATACTCGTGGCACCGGGGGCATTCCGCACCAGTTTCCTTACCGATGATTCACTACGCTTACCCGAAACACCCATAGCCGATTATGAAGAAATCAGGGCGGTACACCAACGCTACCGCAACATGGACGGGCAGCAGGCAGGCGATCCTGAAAAAGCTGCCGAAGTAATGATAGCAGCAGGATTTGAGCCTAACCCACCGGTGCATTTATTTTTAGGAACCGATGCCTACAAAAGGGCAATGGCAAAAATAAACGCAATTACCGCCGAAATTGAAGCCAACAAAGCCACAACCCTTTCTACCGACTATTAATACATAAAACTCCGTTTACAATGAAAAAAACTTGGTTTATTACCGGGGCCAGCCAGGGCCTTGGGCTGGAATTTATTACCCAATTACTACAGGCAGGCCACAACGTAGCCGCTACATCGCGTACGCTTGCCGGACTGGAAAAAGCCGCCGGCGTACACCCTAACCTGCTTTCGCTGGAAGTAGACCTTATCAACGAGGATAGCGTTGCTACTGCTATAAACAGTACCGTTATAAAATTTGGTACCATAGACGTAGTGGTTAACAATGCCGGATACGGCCAGCTTGGCGCATTAGAAGAGCTTACCGATGCAGAGGCCCGCAAAAACTTTGATGTTAATGTTTTTGGTGCGCTAAATGTTATCCGTGCCGTAATGCCGCAACTGCGCAAACAGGGCAGCGGCCACATTATAAACATTGCGTCTATTGCAGGGCTTACAGGTAATTTCCCGGGATGGGGCATTTACTGCGCTACTAAATTTGCCATGGCAGGCTTTACTGAATCACTTGCCGCTGAGGCTGCCGATTTTGGCATTAAAGTTACGTTAGTACTACCCGGCTATTTCCGCACTAACTTCCTGGAAGATTCTTCTTTAGGACTGCCGCAAAACCCTATAGATGCTTACACCACCGTACGCCAAAGCCAGAATGCACATACCGCCGAAATAAATGGCAACCAGGCGGGCGACCCTGTAAAAGGTGTGGCGGCAGTTATAGAAACCGTAGAAGCAGGCAACGCACCGCTGTACCTGTTTCTTGGCGCAGACGCTGTGGGCATGGCCGAACAAAAAATCACGTTGCTTAACTCCGAGACAGAAGCCAACAGGGCACTAAGCATAGGCACCGGGTTTTAAAGAAATTAACGCCAACTGTTTTAGATTATAGTACAAAATCCCCAGTATTGGGGATTTTTTGCAGTTACATGGTACTATATCTTTGCTGCGTTGATTAATTAATAATGTTGCTAAGGCAGCTGTTTAGCCATCATACATTAAAATTTAAAATTATACCCAAAACCAACCAACCCACAAGAAGCGGCAGTAATTTACTACCGCTTTTTTTATACCTGAAAAAGCTAAAAATCCCCATTAATGGGGATTTTATAATTTTATATGCTTGCCTACTTTTGCATCAAAGGGGTATATTATTATCGAAATTAAAGGGGATAATGAAAACGCAACGATGTGCGCTACCCAGTATGCCGTTGCACATTTTGAACAGACGCACACTTAACACACCAACCGTATGTATTTAAGGCAGCAGTACCCTCTGCTGCTTTTTTATTGGCCAATAAAAAAGGCAACCGTTACCGATTGCCTTGTCTTATTATCTTTAATTAAATTATTTCATTCTGCGCATTTCTCTTGCCAGTAGTGTGTTTTTAAGCAGCATGGCTATGGTCATAGGGCCTACACCACCCGGAACCGGGGTTATGAAACTGGCTTTTTTACTCACGTTTTCAAAATCTACGTCGCCTACAATCCTATACCCTTTTTCGGTAGTTTCGTCGGCTACACGGGTAATACCCACGTCTATTACCACTACATCGTCTTTAACCATTTCGGCCTTAAGGTAGTTTGGCACACCAAGTGCTGTAATGATAATATCGGCCTGGGTAGTTATCTGGCTGATATTTTTTGTGTGGCTGTGCGTAAGGGTTACGGTACTGTTACCCGGAAAGCCCTTGCGCCCCATTAAAATGCTCATAGGCCTACCTACAATGTGGCTACGGCCTATAACTACGGTGTGCTTACCGGCAGTCTGCACATTATAACGTTCTAAAAGTTCCAGGATACCAAATGGCGTAGCAGGGATAAAGGTACTCATATCCAGCGCCATTTTACCAAAGTTTTCAGGATGGAAGCCATCCACATCTTTACTCGGGTCTATAGCCATAAGCACCTTTTGCTCATCAATTTGCTTTGGCAACGGAAGCTGCACTATAAAACCGTCAATGTCGTCGTTTTGGTTAAGCTCCTCAATTTTTTTAAGCAGTTCAAGCTCGCTTATGGTAGCAGGCAGTTTTATAAGCGTACTTTCAAAACCTACCTTTTCGCATGATTTTACCTTGCTGCCCACATAGGTAAGGCTGGCGCCATCATTACCTACAAGCACTGCGGCAAGGTGAGGCACCTTTTCGCTACGCTCTCTCATTTTTGCCACCTCTGCGGCAATTTCATTCTTAATGTCTTCAGAAATTTTCTTTCCGTCTAGTAATACCATTATTTGTTTCAGGTTTAAAGTTTCAGGTTCAAAGTTACTTACCCGAACCTTAAAACTCAGTAGTTAGTTATTGTGTGTGTTGTTGTTTATTATTTTGTTTAAAGTTTAAAGTTACTTACTCAACCCTAAACCAAATGGTTTTCCATACAGCTTAGCCATCCGAGTGAGGAACCTTAAACTTTAAACTAAAGAAACCAGCTTCGCTGTTTATTGCATTCCTTTCATACCGCCCATCATGCGCATAAGATTTTTGCCGGCACCGCCCTGCATCATCTTCATCATTTTGCTCATTTGGTCAAATTGTTTCAGGAGTTGGTTTACCTGCTGTATGCTGGTACCGCTACCCTTAGCAATACGGTTTTTACGTTTAGTATCAATAGTGGCAGGCTTGCTGCGCTCTGTTGGGGTCATACTAAATATAATAGCCTCTATGTGTTTAAAAGCGTCGTCTTCAATTTCTACATCTTTAAGGGCTTTACCGGCACCCGGTATCATACCTATCAGGTCTTTCATGTTACCCATTTTCTTAACCTGCTGAATCTGGGTAAGGAAATCGTCAAAACCAAATTCGTTTTTAGCGATTTTCTTTTGTAGCTTACGTGCCTCTTCTTCGTCGTACTGCTCCTGTGCACGCTCTACAAGCGACACCACGTCGCCCATACCAAGAATACGGTCGGCCATACGGCTTGGGTGGAATACGTCTATAGCTTCCATTTTTTCGCCGGTACCAATAAACTTAATAGGCTTATGTACTACCGATTTAATGGTAATGGCTGCACCACCGCGGGTATCACCATCTAGCTTTGTAAGTACCACACCATCAAAATCAAGCCTGTCGTTAAACGCCTTAGCGGTGTTTACAGCATCCTGACCGGTCATGGCATCTACCACAAATAGGGTTTCCTGCGGTTGTATGGCTTTATGAACGTTAGCAATTTCGTTCATCATTTCCTCATCTACAGCAAGGCGGCCCGCCGTATCTACAATAACAACGTTAAAGCCATTAGCCTTAGCATACTTAATAGCGTTTTGGGCAATTTCTACAGCGTTTTTGTTACCTTCTTCGCTGTACACCTCTACGCCTACCTGCTCCCCTACTACGTGTAGCTGGTTGATAGCCGCCGGACGGTAAATATCACACGCTACAAGAAGCGGCTTTTTATTCTTTTTGGTTTTAAGGAAGTTAGCCAGCTTACCAGAGAAAGTAGTTTTACCACTACCCTGAAGGCCACTCATAAGTATTACAGATGGGTTACCGCTAAGGTTAATGCCTTCGGTTTCGCCCCCCATAAGTTCGGTAAGCTCATCCTTAACAATTTTTACCATAAGCTGCCCCGGCTGAAGGGTAGTAAGTACGTTTTCGCCTATGGCTTTATCGCGAACGCGGGTAGTAAAATCTTTAGCTATTTTAAAGTTAACGTCGGCATCCAGTAGTGCGCGGCGTACCTCTTTTAGGGTATCGGCTACGTTTACATCGGTAATTTTGCCGTGCCCTTTTAGTATATGGAACGCCTTATCTAACTTCTCACTTAAATTATCAAACATAATTGCGGTTTCATTTATAGAGGTGCAAATTTAATGATTTGATTTTGAAGTAAACAGTATGTAAATAAAAAAAGGGCGCGTGGGCGGCATATTAGGCTAAAAGCATCTCATTTTTTTGTATCCCAGCATATTTTACAAAAATAAACACTTAACAAACAATTAATTACGTACCTTTACAAAACTACGAATCCGATTTACGGAGGCTAATTTTATCAGTCTAAACTTTTCAGGAAGCTTTTCTTTTAAAAATAACTTTTGCAGGTCTTAAAAAAGAAAATGCCATGGCACATTTTAAAAATATTTACCTGGCCGAAGATGACACAGACGATGTGGAATTTTTTACCGAAGCGTTACACGATATTTGCCCCGGGTGCATCCTTACAGTATCTGGTAATGGAGAAGAACTGCTAAATGCCTTGCAGCACTCGGCTAATAAACCTGATATTATTTTTACCGACGTTAACATGCCCGGCACTAATGGCATAGAGGCGTTGATATCTTTAAAAAACAATTCGGTTTTAAAAAGCATACCTATTATTATCTATTCTACCAGTGCTAACCCAGACTCGGTAAAAAGCGCTTATGATAACGGTGCCAATCACTATTTTACAAAACCATCTAGTTTTAACGCACTTACCGAAAAGCTAAAAATAATTTTATCTGTAAACTGGTCTGGCTTCACCATGCCGGCTGCGCTTTAAACCAAGCAATCATTTTATTCCACAAAAAAACCGGCACTTTTATAAATGCCGGCTTCGCTTAACAACAAGTATATTTTCTTTTTCGCGTATTAAAAGTGGTTTTGCTGTTATTTATATAACAGTATATAAATCAAATACCCTACCTGCACCATAAAAAAAGCCCCACGACGCGCGCAGGGCTTCTTTCATTAAAAACTATCAACTAAGGTTTACTTGGTCTGAAGGAAATAATAACAAACTCAAATCTTCCGAAAGTTAACTTTTTACTTCATAATATCAAAATATTTTTTCAATAAATTTTAACCAACACAAGTATTTATCTCAGGTTTTTTATTAAATATTTGAATATTATTTACTCAATGTAAGATTTTAAGCACGTTTACGTTTTCACACTTCACACTTTCAGGAGGTTAAGAAATTACTGTAAAATACACGCAGACAAGAGGTAGGGAACAACAGTTTTAAATTGTTAATTAGCCATAGCGCGTATGTGGGGGATAAAATTTATTGTTACCTTACCGGCGATTTACCACCACGTTTTTATGAATCAGGAATTTACGGGAAATACCTGCGAGGAAATTACATTTTCGGCGCTTTTTAAGAAGCATGCCAAAACGCTGCGTAATTATTTGTACTACAAATTTGGCGATGCAGACCAGGCCGATGATATTGTACAGGATGCTTTTATAAAGCTTTGGGAAAACTGCAGCAATGTACCGCCCGAAAAAGCACGCGCGTTTTTGTATACCGTAGCCGGCAACACTACCCTGAACCAGATAGCACATAAAAAAGTTGTGGTTAAATATGCTAAAGGAAGTAACGCCTCTGAAAAAGATATACAGAATCCCGAATTTTTACTGGAGGAGGAACAGTTTAAGGCAAAACTTCAACGAGCCATAGACGGCCTTACCGAAGCCCAGCGCACGGCTTTTTTGCTTAACCGTATAGACGGTAAAAAATACCATGAAATTGCCGAAATGCTAAACATAAGTGTAAAGGCTGTAGAAAAAAGGATTCACGGTGCGCTATTGGAACTTAGAAAACAAATTGATACCTTTAGGTAGGGTTTATTAACAGTGAACTGTTTATAACCAATAAAATAACCGGAGATGAACGAGGATGTAACACTGGCAAAGTGGCTAAACAATGAACTTAGCGGTAAGGATCTGGCTGATTTTGAAGCAAGCCCTGAATTTGCCACGTACAATAAAATAAAACAATACAGCGCAGGCATGCTGGCTCCTGAGGCCAACATGGAGCGCGTATATGCAAAAATAAAAGAAGGCACCACGCAGCAACATAAGCCTAAAGTGCGCCAGCTAAACACTTGGATAACAAGGGTGGCTGCCGTTATTGTAATAGCGTTGGGTTTAAGTTTTTATTTCTATGCAGCACATATAACTACACACAACGCTACTGCGGGCAACAGGGCTACTTTTAATCTGCCCGATGCTTCAGTTGTAGTGCTAAATGCAGGTTCTACCGCTGATTATAAAGCATTTAACTGGCAAAATAACCGAAGGCTGGAGCTAAACGGCGAGGCGTATTTTACAGCCGCAAAAGGCAAAACATTTGACGTGGTAACACCTCTGGGCACAGTAACGGTGGTAGGTACAAGATTTGACGTAAAAGCACGTAAAAACAGGCTCGACGTTACCTGCTACGAAGGAAAGGTTAAAGTAACTACACCGGGCGGTACCACTACACTTACCGCAGGGCAACGCATTGCATTTGACGGTACTAACCCCATAAGCCTGCCGGCAGAGGTAAAAACAGAACCGGGATGGGTACTGCACCGCGAGGTAGACTTTTTGGCAGAGCGACCTGAAAATGTACTTGCCGAACTGGAACGTCAGTTTAATGTAAAAATAACCGTAAAAGGAACCCTGCCTTACAAAGGCGGCTACAGTGGCACGCTTCCGGTAAAAAACCTGGAAACCACGCTGGATATGTTTTCGCTTTCGTATGGCCTTACGTATAAAAAGCAGGGCAACCAAATTATACTATCGGCTGAATGACGCAATATGCTAAGTGTTTTATTTTAGTGGCATTGCTTTTTTTTTTGGCTCCTGCATGCCTTGCGCAGCCGGGTAGCGAAAATACGCCCCTGAAAAAAATACTGGCAGATATAGCAAACCAGCATCACGTAAAATTTAACTTCGCAGAATACGACATTGCTTCGCGCAGCCTTTACCCTCCGCAGGTACGCTGGCCGCTAAAGGCTAAACTGGCGTATATAACCAGCCGCACGTCTTTAAAGTTTAAACAGTCCGGGGTATACGTAACCGTGTATTTACCCCAAAAGAACGATATTCCCCTAAAAACGCGCTGCGCTTTTATAACCGATGAAAACGGGCAAATCCTGGAGAATGCTATTGTAACCTTTGGCACCACACAGTTGCTTACCGGGGCCGACGGTTATTTTGAATTCCCTGAAAATATAACCGTACTGCAAATAGAACAGGCAGGCTACCAGCCCGTGCAATATAAGATAACCGACACACGCGGCGACTGTTCTGAAATACGCCTGAACCCAGACGTACACGAATTGCAGGAAGTGGTGGCAGAACGCTACATAGCCACAGGTATATCCTTAAACAAAACGGGAGGGTATAATATTAAGCCCGCAAAATTTGGTATTTTGCCCGGGCTTATAGATGCCGATGTACTTAAGGCCATGCAGCAGCTACCGGGCATCAACAGTTCAGACGAAACCGTAAACAACATTAATGTAAGGGGCGGTACCCACGACCAAAACCTTTTTACGTGGAATGGCATACGGCTGTTCCAGACCGGGCATTTCTTTGGCCTTATCTCTGCACTTAATCCTAACATTGCCCAGAATATAGAAATTTACAAAAACGGTACCCCTGCCATGTATGGGGAGAGCGTATCGAGTAATGTAAATATAACGGCGCATCCCGAAACCATAAACCCTACCAGCGGCAGCGTGGGATTGAACATGATTTCCGCCGACGTATATGCAGCGGTTAAGCTTACACCAGCAAGCGCGGTTACGGTTACCGCCAGGAGATCGTTTACCGATGCGCTGAGCCTGCCTACGTATACTAAATATTCTGACCGTATTTTTCAGAACACGGTGGTAACAGGCCTTAACGATAATAGTCAGCTAGTGTACAAAAACAGTAAGTCGTTTTACTTTTATGATTTTACCGGACAGTATCATTTAATCATTAAAGATAAACACCAGCTTTACGGCGACTTTATTGGCATAAAAAACAACCTTGATTTTACACAGGCTACTTTTATGCCCTATGGGCTGGCGATAAAAAACAGCAACCTTACCCAAACCACCCTGGGAGGCAACCTAATGCTTAAAAGCAAGTGGAGTGCCACACAAAGCTCAGAAATTTCGGGGTACAGCTCTTATTATAATGTAGATGCCCTGAACCAGTCTATAGACGTAAACGGGGCTACGCTGCAGCAAAACGTAATTAACGATGCCGGGCTACGGTTTATTTATAACATAAAGGTGGGGAACCACTACACCCTGCAAGGCGGATATTCTTACAATGACACCCGTATTACCAACCGCGACCGTACCAGCATCCCAGCATCAGAAACCTATACGCGACAGCAACTAAACACCCACGCATTTAGCCTGCAAGCCGACTATGCGCCGAGTGATTCGCCTATTTTTATACAGGGAGGACTTAGGATAAATTATATTCAGCAACTTAAATTACTCTATGCAGAGCCACGGATAAACCTTACTTATAAAGCAGGCGAATCGGTAAAAATACAATTTCAGGCAGAAAGCAAAAGCCAAACGGCACTACAGGTGGTAAGCTTACAGGAAGATTTTTTGGGAATTGAAAAAAGACGCTGGATACTGGCTAACGATGCTTCTGTACCCGTTTTACACAGCAGCCAGGCAGCACTGGGGCTGGTGTTCAGGAAAAGCGGATGGCTGGTATCATGGGATAACTTTTACAAAAAAGTAAGCGGGATTACTACAGAAAGCCAAACGTTTCAAAACCAGTTTGAAAAAGAGACAACCACGGGTTCTTATACCGTAACAGGTACCGAGTTCCTGATACAAAAGCAGTTTAAACAGTTTTACATTTGGTTCAGCTATGCCTATAACCGCAACAACTATAGGTTTGATGCACTGTTCCCATCGGTATTTACAAACAATTATGAACAGCCTCATACGGTAAACAACGGCATTACCTACGAATGGAAACGGGTTAAAATAGCACTCGGTTCTAAAATTATGAGTGGGCGCCCCTACACACGCCCATTAGTAAATGTGCCGGTACCGGCTACCACAAACAATCCCGCAAGCATAGAGTACAATTACCCAAACGGTGTACGTTTAGGCACCTATACGCAAATTAACTTCTCGGCAGGCTACACAACACCTATTTATAAAAAGGTATCGCTACACGCTGGTATATCTGTGTTGAATATCCTGAACTCTAAAGATATTATCAATCGCTATTACCGGCTTAATGCCTCGCAAGACGAAATACAAATGGTAGATACCTACTCCCTTAGCCGTACGCCAAATGCGGTGATACGGATAATGTTTTAAAAAAAACTGCCGGTAAATACCGGCAGCTTTTATGAACGAGAAAAACTTAAAACAAAACTATTTATTATTTCTTCACTACCTTAATTGTAGATGCAGTACCCGAAGCTACGGTAGCTTTAACTACATAAATACCACTTTGCAGGGCACTCATATCTAATGTATTACCCGCACCGCTAAGTACCTGCTGGCCTAATGCATTTACTACAGTAAACGCCGTTACAGCTTCGCCATTAGTATTAAGTGTAGCAATGTTATTTACTGGGTTTGGTGTAAGGGTAACAGCGGCTTTATTAAAGCTGTCGGTTCCTACTGTTGCATAGGTTCCCATTACGTAAACAGACATTGGGAAATACCCGTCGTTATTATAAAACACCGCTTGTGGTACAGTGATTTTATACGTATGGTCTCCGGCAGCTAAATCACCAAGATCTATAACGCGTGTAGGTATTGCACTACCTGGGCACCAGTTGTTCCAAGACCATGCCGAAGCAGTATCTGCCCTGTATGCACCTGTAGAACAGTTAGTATAAATACAGTTTGGCTGCGTATTATATTGCCTGTAAGGTACACAAGATACGCCTCCTGGTTTATAAGTAAGTTTTAATACATCATCTAAATAAATGTTATGCGTTCTCCTTACATACTCTTCGCCATTAGTACCGCTACCGTGGTTAGAGTTAATAAAGTAATATTTGGCACCAATAACATTACGGTCTGTGTTAAATCCTATTGATTTTATGGTTTGGCCCAGTACATCGGTTCCTGCAAGGGTATAATCTTTAAGTTCGTACTTATAAGAAAGTTTCCTGAAGTACAAGTCTTTTGGAGTATATGTGCCTTCTGAAACCAGCTCCAGCGAGCCACGGTACACATCATTACGAGTTGAACAAATACTAGGATAGTCATATGCAGCACCACCCTGTGTAGGCGAACCCTGGTAACCTGCAATTTCAAGCTCTACCCAAAAATCATAGGCAGAAGACAGCACAGGGTCGTGGAAAAGATCTACAAGATTAGAAACATCATACGTGTATGGTACTTCTACAGTACCGTCAGGTACCATAAACGGAGTAATAAAACGGCCTATTTCTATACGCTCCACATCGGCATATACATAAGACGTAGCACCTTTTGGCACAAAGGCAAGGTTAACATTACCTATCCTGTCGTAGTCATCACATAAAGATGCCGCACGCACATTCATGGTAAGGCTTCCGCCAAAAGACGCAATTTGCTCATCTGTAAGCTTTATACCGTAAGACGTATTATTATTACGCTGTGCTCCAGGAGGCAGCGGCTGGTTTACGGTACCCTCGTACATGCTGTAAAATACAGCGTCTTCGTATAGAGAAACCGTAGTTTGTGCAGCGGCATTAAAACCTATGAGCGTAAGGGCAAAAACAGATAATTTAAGTAGTGTTTTTTTCATAAAGGGTACATTTTGAGGCACCAAGGTACTACTAATTCGAATAAAAAAAAGAGAGCCCCTGAAGATTTCAGGGGCTTTTTCTTAAAAACAACGAATTTTATTCAGAATGTTATATTTAAAACTGAAAATATATGAATGGCTGTGGTCCGGCTGATGCCGCGGCATAAACCAGCCAAAAAACCAGCCCCAGTAAAATACCTTTGAGTGCAAATGGCATCTCGTAATACGTACGCCTAAGTGCATCTGAAACAGTATTTGGCATAAGGTGCCATATATAGCCGATAGCCATAAGTATAAATACATTTTTGTAGCCCAGGATAACTGCTTTCCAATGCTCTGGTTCAAAGGTAAGTTTACCTATATTATTAATAAGCCCGAGTGCTATAGAGAAATCTCGTGCGCGGAAGAAAATCCAGCAGAAAGCCACAAAGTGAAAGGTAAGCAGCACAGCTATAACTTTCCATACCATACCGGCGGCTGTTTTTTCGTTTTCTTTTTTAGGAGGGAAAAACTCTATCCATATTTTGTGTACCGCCAGTGCTATGCCATGCAGCGCGCCCCATACTATATAACGCAAACTGGCACCGTGCCATAAACCGCCCAGTAACATGGTGGTAAGCAGGTTTACATTAGTAACCATGGTTTTTTCTTTTTCCTTTGCTAACATAAAGCTAAGGGTAAACACTACAAGCGCACCCACGCTTACAATTAACGGAATATTACTAACACCGGCGTAATTTATACTCCACACTATAGTACCGAAGAAGAACAGCGCCGGGAATAAAAATCCGGCAAACGACCCGTGGCGGTTACCCCCTACAGATATATAAAGGAAATCTTTTAACCAGGTAGATAACGATATATGCCACCTGCGCCAAAACTCGGTAATACTGGCCGACTTGTATGGTGTGCGGAAGTTGGTAGGCAGTTTAAAGCCCAGCAACAGCGCTATACCTATTGCCATGTCGCTATAGCCCGAAAAGTCGCAATAAATTTGAATGGTATACCCGTAGGCCGCCATAAGGTTTTCAAACGGCGTATAGAGGTCCGGGGCATCAAAAATACGGTCTACAAAGTTTATGGAAATGTAATCAGAGATAACCGTCTTCTTTATAAGCCCGCCGATTATAAGGAACAACGCATTGTTTACATCGGCTTTGCTTAGCTCTAATTTAGAGTAAATTTGTGGCAAAAAGTCTTTTGCACGTACTATGGGTCCTGCTACCAGCTGCGGAAAAAACGACACAAAGAACAGGTAGTCCAAGTAGTTTTTTGCCGGCACTATTTCCTTACGGTACACCTCTATAATATAACTGATGGACTGAAATGTAAAGAATGAAATACCTACAGGCAGCAATACCTTATGCACGGTATACTGCCAGCCGAAAAGCTGGTTAGCACCCTCCATCATAAAAGTGGCGTATTTAAAGTACCCCAAAAACACCAAGTTAACGGCTACACTAAACCACAGGTATATTTTCCGTGGGATATCGCGCTGCTCCCGGTACAAAAAGTAGCTCAGGGTATAATCTACCACCGTGCTAAAAATGAGCAGTACAAAATAACGCTCGCTGCATAGGTAGTAAAAATATATGGAAAACGCTGCGGTAAAAGCAAGCCTTATCCTAAAGGTATTGCGCAGCAATCCGTATATAAAGTAAAATATAAGAAACAGCCTCAGGAATTTGGCCGTGCTAAACAGCATCGGTTCATCCTTATCGTACAAAAACCAATGTTGCAGGTCTTGTGCGGTAATGTGCGGCAAAAAATCGTTCAGCATCTAATCTGTCTGTTACTTGTCCCTGTTTGTTTTATATGCTTCGTACACCTTAATAAAGGCATCGCTAAATAAACGCCCCTGTTTTTCGTAGCCCGGCTTGGTATAGTGGACCCTATCGGTATTAATAAGGCCTTTCTTGGCGTTTTTCGGTACCCCAAACAAACCGCCGAACTCTGTAAATAAGTCCCATGAGGCGTAGTTTTTTTCGGCTTCCTGCTGTATGATGGCCTTGGCATAAGACGCTACAATGGTATTAGGGTAGCGGCGGCGGAACATACTGGGCGGCGGCGTTATAACAAGTACGCTTACACCCGGGCAGGATTTCCTGGCATTTTTTATAAACGTGGCCAACTGGGCCATGTAGTTATCGGCGTTCATTTTGTCAAACGACTCGTTAGTGCCTAACGATACCACAATAAGATCGGGCTGTAGTGCGGGTAGCTGCTTAAAAAACAGCGGATACTTGTTGTAGTCGCTAAACTTGGCACCGTTTACCCCTATGCTGTGGTACAGCACGCCCGGAGTATCATTCTCCAGCACCAACCCGCTTAAATTATATTCCGTTTGTTTGCCATGAGGCAAAAGGTATATTTTATCTAAAGCCTTATCAGAATGGTAATAATGCGTAAGCGAATCCGATTGTAATTGCAGTGGCGTAAACTCACTGCGCCTTACATCGCGCTTTACCTTTTCATCGGTAGGGATTTTTAGTTTTTTACCGGCACGTATACGGTCATTCTTCATGCCGTTTGCCCGCTTTATTTCGGTTATGCTAACGCCATATTTTTCGGCTATGCTACCCAGTACTTCCCCGTTTTTAATACGGTGTACTATTTTTTTCGGCACCGTGCTTTCCAGCACTACGGTATGGCTGCTGGTAGCCACGTCAAAATCATCCTCATTATTTGGGGTAATGATTTTTATGGTATTAAAATCGTATACCGAATCGCGTACGTTTAGCTCTACCACAAAACTCTCCCGGGTTTCCAGTGCTATGCCGCTAAGCCCCACCTCAAAACCTTCTTCTACAGGCGAAATGTTGCGCCAGCGTTTCCATGACGCATTACTCTTAAACCGGGTGTTGTAACTACCGTTAGTACGCGCCAGCTGATGCGGAAATGTAAACCCGCCGCCGCCGTTACCAAAACGCTTTTGCAAACGCTTGCGTATGTAATTGGTCATCAGGTCGGCCTGGATATGGCTGTCGCCAATGTGCACAATATTAAGCTTACCCGCATTTTGCATTTCTATGCGGTACAGTTTTTCCAAAACCGGGCGCAGCGCCTCGGCATTAGTAATCACATTAAGCCCGGGTATGTCTACCGTATCTATATCGGCAAGCGAATCCAGCGCTTCGGCAGCGATTTCCACTTTTGTAGAATCTGCCACCTGCGCCATTGCCCCGTTACAGGCAAGCAATAACAATAATAGGGTTACCAGCTTACTGTACATGCGTAGTATCTGCTTTAGGGGTTACAACAGGTTTTACTACCGGCTTATTAACCGGTGCGGCAGGCTGTACTGTAGGCTTAGTTGCCGGGGCAGCCGTTGCCGCAGGCTTACCCGCATTAGTGCCTGGCTTTACAGTAGTACCCGCAGCCGGTTTTACAACGCCCGGCACAGTAGCTTTAGGCGATGCCGCACCACCGGCAGGCAGCGGTGCCTTTTGGGGTGCCAACTTAAAGCTGTCGGGTTTGGCATTAGTATCCGGCTTTTGCGGTTTGGGTACCGAAAGGTCTATAACCGCATCCTTAGGCAGTGGCTTGCCACCGCGCAGTGCCTTGTATTTTTCGTAACCGTTATTTAGCTGATTGTAAATAAGGTCGCCTATTTGCTTGCTTCCGCGGAAGTTAAAGTGCGTATAATCTTTGTTGGCGCGGGCAGGTTCTTCCTCTACCCATTTTACCATACTGCCGTTTCCGCCCATAAGCGTGTACAAGTTTACGTAACCCGCACCTGATTTTTCGGCAAAGCGTTTCTGCGCCCTGGTAAGCGGTACAACAGCCGAATCGGTTTTCATTTCTGTACCGTATTTTGTAGACTTATCTGCGGTAGAAATAATAAGTATGGCCGTACCGGGGAAACATTCGCGCAGGTGCGCCACCACGCGCGCCATGCGTTTTTCGTACCAGGTATAATCACGGGTGCCGTAGTTTAGCACATTAGTACCGTAGTGCAGCACTATAAGGTCGTACCCCAGTTTTTCCTGGAATGCCTTCATAAGCGGGGTATTAAAGTTGCCTATGGCAAGCCCCGAGTTGCCGCGGTTGCTAAAGTTATCTACGTGTACGCCTTTTCCGTTATCAAAATTAAACCCGTAAAACGGTATGGTATCGGCCTTTATAAAGCTGGCCTTAAAGCCCCTGTAGGCATCGCCCAGTTTCACCGTATTTAAAAGCCCTGTGGCGGTAAGCTTTTTTACAATAGTGTCTTTACCCACTACCACACGTACCTGTGCATTGCCGTTACCACTGCGCCCGTAAAACAGCGTAGGGCTGTTTAGGGAAGTAAGGTGGCTTACGTTTTTAGCCGCATACTGCACCCATGCCGGGCTTACAGTATCGTGTTTTGCAAAGAAAACGTGACCGTTTACCCCAAACGGGCGGGCAGGATGCTTCACCTTAAGGTAGCTCTGGGTTTTCCAGTTGTCTGAAAACATATGGGTAAGCGTGCTGCGCGATGGCGCCGACTCTGAGGTGATGTTTACAAAACCTACACCCTCACCACCAAAACGCGCCTGTAGTTTGGCACGCAGGTCTTTCACAATCATGTCGCCATCGGTCATTGAATCACCAAAATAGGCAATACGCACGTTACCTTCACCTGTTTTTTCGAGCTGCATCAGCTTTTCATAAAACGGGATAAGGTACTGGTAGCCCTTATAATCCTCTGTAGTTTCGGCAGGAAACTTTACGCCATAGGTTTCCTCGTAAGAAAGCTGCGCCTTACCCAGTGTATCTTTACCCGAAGCTTTTTCCTTTTTGGCATCTTCCAGGGCTTCCAGCATAAGGCTGTCTACCACTACATTCTTGGTATTGCCGGGTGTTTCGGTAAAAATTTTAGAAGGTAAAAACTTTTTAAAGCCCAGCATACCCACAGCAGCAATAGCTACAATAAGATATGCCCTAAAAAAATAGGACTTATTACCGGTTTTTATGTTGTTGTTTTCTGTTGGCTCCACTATACGGTGCTTGTTTTAATATAAAAATGTAGTGGCTTACATACGCTCAGGCACATCTATGCCCAGCAAGCTGAATGCCGATTTTATGGTTTCGCCTACTTTTTTGCTCAGCTGCACACGGAATATCTTTTCGTTTTCCACCTCAGCACCCAGTACCGGTATGCTTTGGTAAAAAGAGTTATACTCCTTAACCAGGTCATACGTGTAGTTAGCCACTAATGCCGGGCTGTGCCCGTTTGCAGCACTCTGCACCACCTCAGGGAAATGCGCGATCTGCTTCAGCAACTCCTTTTCCTTTTCGTGCAGGTTTACCTGCTCAGGGGCAAGCGTAATGTTTACATCAAATTCGGCACGGCGTAACAGGCTTTGTATACGCGCGTACGTATATTGTATAAACGGCCCTGTGTTTCCGGCAAAGTCTACCGACTCTTTCGGATCGAACAATATGCGTTTTTTAGGGTCTACTTTTAGTATGTAATATTTAAGTGCACCAAGGCCAATGATTTTGTACAGGCGTGCCTTTTCCTCATCAGAATACCCATCGAGCTTACCCAGCTCCTCGGCTATTTTCTGCGCGGTTTCGGTCATTTCGCTAATCAGGTCGTCGGCATCTACCACGGTACCCTCACGGCTTTTCATTTTACCCGAAGGCAAATCAACCATGCCGTAAGACAGGTGGTACAGGTGCTCTGCCCAACTGTAACCCAGTTTTTTCAGGATAAGGAACAATACCTTAAAGTGATAATCCTGCTCGTTACCCACGGTGTACACCATACCGCCCACGTCAGGGAAGTCTTTAACACGCTGTACGGCAGTACCCAGGTCTTGCGTTATGTATACCGAAGTACCGTCTTTACGCAGTACCAGTTTTTCATCAAGCCCGTCCGGGGTAAGGTCTATCCATACCGAACCATCCTCTTTTTTGTAAAACACGCCTTTTTCAAGGCCGGCATCTACTATGTCTTTACCTAAAAGATAGGTGTTGCTTTCGTAATAGTTTTTATCGAAGTCTACGCCAATGGCTTCAAACGTAGCATCAAAACCGGTGTATACCCAGCCGTTCATTTTTTCCCAAAGGGCAATAACTTCCGGTTTACCTGCTTCCCAATCCAGAAGCATTTGTTGGGCTTCAAGGATTATAGGCGCATTCTTTTTGGCTTCATCCTCGGTAGCACCTTCGGCTACAAGGGCATTGATTTCGTTTTTGTAGGCTTTGTCAAACTCCACATAGTATTTACCTACCAGCTTATCGCCTTTAAGGCCGCTGGTTTCAGGAGTTTCGCCATTGCCAAACTTTTCCCACGCCAGCATACTCTTACAAATGTGTATACCGCGGTCGTTTACTACCTGTGTCTTATACACCTTAGTTCCCGATGCCTGTAGTATCTGCGCTACTGAGTACCCCAGCAACACGTTTCGCACGTGGCCCAGGTGCAGGGGCTTATTGGTATTTGGCGAAGCGTATTCTACCATTACCGCCTTGCCATCCTGGGCAGGGGTAACGTAGCCAAATTTTTCGTTGCCTTTAATGTCGTTAAAGAAGTTAATGTAGTAGCTGTCTGCTATTACAATATTAAGGAAACCCGCTACTACGTTGTACCTGGTTACAATACCGGCGTTATCTACCAGGTACTGCCCTATTTTATTGCCCAGCTCTACAGGATTGCCCTTTATAAGCTTAAGCAGCGGGAAGATAACCATGGTGATATCGCCTTCAAAATCTTTCCTGGTGGCCTGCAACTCTACTTTTTCGAGGTTGATGCCAAACAGTTCCTGTACCGCACTTTGTATGTGGCCGGTAATGATGTGAGATAATGCCATGGGTTATTATTTTTTTTAAGCGTGCAAAGATACGATTTTTCGTTTATAGTTCGTGGTTCATAGTTTATAGTTGCTCACTCAAATATTTGTTTCACAGAGATACACAGGAACGTCTATTCATTTAAGACAACCGAAGCCTTTAAAAGTAGAACATAACAGCATTGGGCGACCCCACATCCGAACAATCTGCAATTACTCGCATAAACATAATCACCAACCACCGAAACAAAAACGCCGCTCATCTAAAAAGCACATCAAACCCCATTTTACCGATGTACATTTGTATCAGAATCAGGAAACAATCCTGACACAGACAAGAAGTAAAGTTTTTTTTCATAATTGGTTTTGATTGGTTTTAAAAACGCTCTGCAAACTCAAACGCAGGGCGTTTTTTCGTTTTGTGCCACAACAGGCAGAAAATTATTACCTCCTTGCATTTTTCGCAAAAACATTACACATAAATAAATTTTGGGCAAAATATTTTGCTGAAACAAAAATAGCTTCGTATACTTGTGGTCATTTTAACCATTATATATAACGTTGTAGTAATTGCGGAAACATTAACCTCCTCCTGAAACTTAGTAACCAAACTCTAATTCGCATAAAAATGACAACAAAAAACTTTATTTCAGCGCTTGTGCTGTTGCTTACCCTTGGCGGATTGCTATCGTGCTCTAACGATGACAATACCGCTGCCGCAGCACCAAAGCCCTTTACCATTACCCCCACCGCCATGAGCTTTACTGCGGCAGGTGGAAACAACATTATTAATATTTCGCTGGACAGCAGCTGGAACTGGACAATAACCAATACCGCCAGCTGGCTTACCGTAGCACAAACTACAGGTACAGGCAATGCCCACATAGGGCTGGTTTGTGCCGCTAACACAGCTACAGAACCACGCAGCACCACCATTACCATAACGGCTAACGGCACCACCATACAGCTGCCGGTAGACCAGGCGGCATATACAGACCCTAATGCCATAACCTATGAAGTAGCACCGGACAACAGCTCCATGAGCAGCCTCACTGCCGTAGAACTGGCAGCACAAATGGGCACCGGATGGAACCTGGGCAACAGCCTGGAGGCCATAGGCGGAGAAACGGCCTGGGGCAACCCTGCTACCACACGGGCTTTTGTAGACAAGGTAAAGGCGGCAGGTTTTAACACCATACGCATACCGGTAGCATGGAGTGTGTTTAGCGATGCGGCTAACTTTACCATTACCGAAACCTGGATGAACCGCGTAGAAGAAGTGGTAAACTATGCCCTGGCAAATAACATGTACGTTATTATGAACGAACACTGGGACGGCGGATGGCTACAGCCTACAAATGCCCAGAAAGATTATGCTAACAACAGGCTGAAAGTAATGTGGACGCAAATTGCAAGGCGTTTCCGCAACTATGATTACCACCTTATTTTTGCGGGTACTAATGAGGTTATGGTTACAAACAACTACAATGCGCCTACAGCCGAATATTCGAGTGTGCAAAACGGTTTTAACCAGGTGTTTGTAAACGCTGTGCGCAGTACCGGTGGCCGTAATGCCTACCGCTACCTTGCCGTTCAATCGTTTAACACTAATATAGACCACGCGGCGAACTTCTTTACCCTGCCTACAGATGTTACCGAAAAACGCCTGCTGCTGGAGGTACACTACTACGACCCTTATAACTTTGCCCTGAACGAAAACAGCACCATTACACAGTGGGGCAGCATTGCTACAGACCCTGCCGCTACCGAAACCTGGGCAAATGAATCGTATGTAGATGCGCAGTTCCAAAAAATGAAAACCAAATTTATAGACCACGGCGTGGGTGTTATTTTGGGTGAATTTGGTGCCATACTGAGGTCTGATGTGGAAGGCAGCGAAAACTTCAGGAAATATTATATAGACTACGTAGCTAACTCTGCGCGTACACACGGCCTTGTACCGGTGTACTGGGACAACGGCGTAAACGGCAATCACGGTCTGGGCATATTTGACCGCACTACCGGTAATGTAACCTATCCGGATATCCTTACGGCAATACTTCCATAAACATCCTTACCATATTCTGTTTATAAACGCCATCCCATGAGGGGTGGCGTTTATTTTTTGGGTAAAAAACACCATACAAAACCCGCTGATTTTAAAGATTATACTAACAAACGTTACTTTTTCGGTAAAAAATTTTGTAACAAATCGGCAAAGGGTTAGTCTTATGGGCATCAATCATCATGTTGCGCTAACGGCGGGAGCCTGCGGCAAAAACGAATTAAAAAAACGGACAATGAAATTACATGTACTGTTGGTGCTGCTTTTTGGCAGCATCCTGAATCTTACTGCCCAAACCAAAGGAAGCATTTCGGGTAAAATTACCGATAAAACAACCGCACAGCCCCTACCCTACGTAAGCGTGGTGGTAAAAGATAACGGCACTACCGTAGCCAGCGATGTGGCTACCGAAGAAGGTACTTTTACCATAAAAAACCTCCCGGTTAAAACCTACACCCTGGAAATGGTATTTATGGGCTACAAAACCCAAACCATAAGCGCCCCTCTTACCGAAGATAAGCCCAGCCTAAACCTGGGTACAGTAGCACTTGCCGAAGAAGCTACCACTTTACAGGAAGTATCTGTAATAAAGGAAACCAGCACCATAGAGCAAAAAATAGACCGCAAGGTAATCACCGTAGGGCGAGACCTTACCACTGCAGGCCCTACTGCAAGCGATATTATGGGCAACATACCATCGGTTAACGTAGACCAGGACGGTAATATATCGCTCCGCGGAAATACTAATGTGCGCATACTGGTAGATGGCAGGCCTACTACGGTAGATGCGGCTACGCTGCTTAAGCAAATACCTTCTTCGTCTATTAAGAAAATTGAGCTTATTACCAACCCGAGTGCTAAGTACAACCCTGAGGGCATGAGTGGTATTATAAACATAGTGCTGCACAAAAACGCTAACGATGGGTTTAACGGAAGCGCTAACTCGGGCGTTACTTTTGGGCGTACGCCAAAGTACAACGGTTCTGTAGACATGAACTACCGCAAGGGCAAGCTGAACTTTTTTGGCAACATAGGCGGCAATGGCGGTAAGTATTTTAACGACGGGCAAATAGACCGTACCGACAACTACGCCAGCAACAATATTTTTAAAGTAATGAACAACAACAAAAGCGTACTGGGCAAAGTAGGCTTTGACTATTACATTAACGACTTTAATACGCTGTCTGTTTACACCAACCAAAACTACGGCAACGGCACGGCGCGTATAAACAATACGCTGTTGTACCCGGCTGCATCTGCCTCTAACGACATTAACCTGGTGAGTAACCTGGATGGCGATAATAAAAACAACGCCTACAATCTTGCTTTTAAGCACAAGTTTAAAAAAGAAGGCCACACGCTGGATTTTGAAGGTAACTTTAACGACGTTAAGGAAACCCAGTACGTAGACTATGTAAGTACCGTTACCGGTGCCAGCCCAGTTTATTACAACGATGCCGTTATAGACAACCGCAAAAACGTAACGGCTAACCTGGACTATGTAAATCCGCTAAACGACAAAACCACACTTGAGGCCGGTGCCGAAGCACGCGTAATACGTACCGATAACGACTACAACACATCGCGTACGCTGACAAACCCGGCGCTTAACAATTCGGTTTACGCCTACGATATGGATATATATTCGGCGTATGCCACCTTTGGTCAAAAGTTTAGCAAAATCAGCTACCAGCTGGGCTTAAGGGCTGAGAGCTATAACGTGGATGCTAACTTTAACCGTGGCGCAGATACCTTTAAAGACCGCTTGTTTAACCTATATCCATCGGCATTTATATCGTATGCTATAAATGAAAAAAACAGCCTGCAACTAAGCTACAGCCGCCGCGTAGACCGCCCGAGCCTGGAGCAGACAAAACCCATACGTGAGTTTAGCACCCCAAGGGTAACGTCACTGGGTAATATGACCCTGGAGCCACAGTTTACGAACTCTATTGAAGCAAACTACACTAAGATGTTCGGAAAAGGATCTAGCATTACGGCAGGGGTATTTTACCGTATGATAGACCACGAAATTAACCGCGTACTGTACCCGGACGAAAGCACACCAGACCCGCAGGACCAGATTATGAGCTTTGCCAACTTTAGCCACAACAATGCCTATGGTTTTGAACTTTCATCTAACTACAAAATAAACACCTGGTGGGATGTCCAACCTGCCATAGATTTTAGCAGCATAAGCCAGCAGGGGCTTGTAGCGGTACTACGCGACGGGTCTGACACGGAGTTTGACTACGTAAACCGCAAAATAACCGCTAACGCGTTTAACGCCCGTATAAACAGCAACTTTAAGGCTACTAAAAACCTTAGCTTCCTGCTGTTTGGTTTTTACCGTGGCGCGGTAAACGGCGTGCAAAACAACAGCCACGAAATGTATAAAATAGACAGTGGCGCACGCTACAGCATGCTAAACAACAGGCTTACAGCCAGTGTAAGGTTTAACGATATGTTTAAGACCATGCGCTATGCCTTTGATTCGCGTAACCCGTTCCCGCAATCGGGTAAGTTTACGTGGGAGAGCCGCACCGTGTACATAGGGCTTAACTATATGTTTGGCCAGGGCAAAAACAGGGCCATGCAGCGCAAACAGCGCGAAGACAACACCAAGCAGGGCGGCGGCGGATTGTTTTAACCTGCTACTCCCTGCCTTTCAATCAAGGCATTTCAAGAAATGCATATTCATATCAGATTTTAGGTTGGTACGGCCCCGTGGAAGCTTCAGTTTCCCGGGGCCTATCTTTTTTAGGGGTTTATGGTTGTTAGTTTATCGTTTGTGGTTGCTCACTCGCCCGAATGGCTTTGTGCACTTAGCCTATTCCGCAGGAATGCTTCGAGGTGTTACAAATCAATCTCCCCACATACTTTGTGTAAAACTTTGTGCCTTGGTGGTAAAAATAAAGATGGCCACGCTCCGTATCTCCGCTCGCCATGACGGGTGAGTATTAGCTTGATTGTTTTGGCAACAAAACTACGCTTTGATAAATCTAAAAACTATTCCGTTCAGCAAAGTCTATGAGCTTTAATGCCAGGTCGATTTCGTTTACAAAGTCGTCACCCTTATCGGCTTCCTTTACAGCATTCATAAAATAATTTACCCCAAACAAGTTGTAAAAGTCGGCACCGTTGTAATTATAGAGTGCCTTACCTGAGGTTTCCTCCATTTTAAAAAACTCTACCTTGCCGTTTATACCAAAAGGCTTTTGCATGTATATCTCAACTTCGGCAAAGCGGTTAATACCCTGTGCTCTGCAAAAATCTTCGTACGTATTGCCTTCGGTAAAGTAGTGTATTAGTTCGGGGAGGGTCATATTAAAGTTTGTGGTTTAGGAAGTCTGTAATAAAACAGCTACTTCAAAATTTCTATTTCGGCACCGTCTTTTACCGCTCCGTATAGTTCGTCTATCTCTGCGTTGGTTACCGCTATGCAGCCGTGCGTCCAGTCGTGCCAGCGTTGGAATTTACCTATATATCCCCTGCCGTTCTTTAATCCGTGGATTTTGATATCGCCACCCGGGCTCTTGCCGTTTTTGGCAGCATGGGTGCGGTCAGCTTCGTTAGGGTAGCTTACGCCAAGGTTTTTATGGTAGCCGCTTTTGGCATTGCGTGCATTAATGGTGTAGATGCCTTCGGGTGTGCAGCCATCGCCTTCAAACTGTTTGTGCCCGCCGGGGTTAAACCCCAACGATACGGTATAGGTTTTAACCAGCGCGCCGTTGCTGTAGGCCTCCATTTGGCGCTTGCTTTTGTGCACCACAAGGCGGTCTACAACCGTACCAGGCGGAAGCATTTTTTCGGGGTAGAAATAATACACCGCCAGCCCAATGATGGTAAGCAATAAAAATGGTAACATACGCTTGGCTTTCAATTTTTAATTCCGGTTTTAAAAACGGAAAGTACAAAATTAAAACATTCCGCAATGCATTGTACTGAAGGGAATCGTTCAGCAAACTGTAAACCGTATACATATCTAAAAAAGTACACGAATGCTGAAAATAAACCTGCAAACAGCTGATAATCATAAAATATTGTTTTTCAAACTGAAGCTAAAAACACCTAAAAAACGAAAAAAATGCGCATTTTTTAATCAGAATGCGGAAGAATAAACATGTGCAAAATAGCTATATAAGAAAAATCCTTCTTTAGTTTGAACCAAAGAAGGATGTTATTTTAGTCTGAAATCTGAAGTCAAAAATCTGAAATGGGATTTACCATTTCATAATAACACTGCCCCAGGTAAAGCCGCTACCAAATGCTGCGAGTACCACTGTATCGCCTTCCTTGATTTTGCCTTGTTCCCACGCTTCGGTAAGTGCAATAGGCACCGAAGCCGCAGTGGTATTACCGTATTTCATAATGTTATTAAACACCTGATCATCAGTCAGTTTAAACTTCTGCTGGATAAACTGGCTGATACGAAGGTTAGCCTGGTGAGGTATCAGCATATCAATGTCTGACACCTGTAAGTTATTGGCATTGAGGCCTTCCATGATTACTTCGGCAAAGCGCTGCACCGCATTTTTAAACACAAACTGCCCATTCATATACGGGAAGTACGATACATCTTCCGGATCGTTCTCTGCCAGGATGTCTGTAACCCAGCGTTTGCCCATACCCGGCGCTATAAGACTCAGTTCCTCAGCATATTGACCCTCACTGTGCAGGTGGGTAGACAGTATACCTTTAGTTAAATCTTCCTCACGTGTAAGCACCGCAGCACCTGCCCCATCACCAAAGATTACTGATACGTTCCTACCCCTTGTCGTCATGTCTAAACCTGTACTATGTAGCTCAGAGCCAATCACTAATATGTTTTTATACATACCGGTTTTAATAAACTGGTCGGCTACAGAAACGGCGTATACAAACCCGGAACACTGGTTACGTACATCCAGCGCGCCTACGGTTCGGCTAAGGCCTAAATCCCTCTGTACCAGAACACCCGGCCCAGGGAAATAGTAATCAGGGCTTAGCGTGGCGAAAATGATAAAATCAATATCATCTTTCTGTATACCAGCACGTTCTATGGCTACCTGCGCAGCTTTTACCCCCATTGTTGTGGTGGTATCGCCATCGCCTTTAACCACGTGGCGGCGTTCCTGTATACCGGTACGTTCCTGTATCCAGGCATCGTTGGTATCCATAAGTTGAGACAGGTCGTCATTTGTAACCACGTTTGAAGGCACGTAGTAACCAAGCCCGGATATTTTAGAATGGTACATATATAGTTACTTTCTTAAAAAACAGACTACAAAATTAAATAATCTTTAATTAACTCAACAAAATTTATCGTTTTTTTGATTGCCTGCTGTTAGAGCCCTTTACCAAGCCGTGGTTGGCCACGTTTTAAAATATTCTATAACAAAAAAAACCTGCAGCCATGGCCGCAGGTTCTTATGGTTTTATGTACGCTTTTGCGCTACAATATTACTTTATAAGCTCAAAGCTACGCTTTACAAACGCTGTAAGTTCTTCGCCTTTAAGCAGGTTTTGGCTTAACCTGGCAAGATCAAGCGCTTGTTTTACAAGGCTTTCGCGCTGTGCAGCATCTTCGGTAGCAAGGATGCTGCCGGCAAGGTTACTGTTAGTATTTACCACAAGGTTATACATATCAGGGAAGTTACCCATGCCAAACATACCTCCGCCGCCGGTTTTGCTCATATCTTTCATACGGCGCATAAACTCAGGCTGGGTAATAATAAACGGAGCCGCGCTGCTATCCATAGCCTCAAGCTGAACGGTATACGTAGCCTTAGGCACTACGGTTTCTACCGCTTCTTTCAGCTTGTCTTTTTCCTCGTCTGTAAGTTTAGAAATCTGTTCTTCATCCTTTTGAATCAACCTGTCTATATGGTCTGCATCTACCCGGGCAAAGCTTATCTTGTCGTTATCGGCTTCCAGTTTTTGTATCAGGTGGCTTACAATAGGGCTATCCAGTAACAGCACCTCATAACCTTTGTCTTTAGCAGCCGCTATATAGCTGTGCTGTGCATCTTTATCTGAAGCGTATAGCAATACCAGCTTGTCGTGCTTATCGGTTTGCGTAGCCGCCAGTTTTTCCTTCAGCTCGTCAAGGGTAAAGTATTTTTCGTCTACGGTAGGATACAGTACAAACGCGCCCGCCTTTTCGTAGAACTTAGGCTCGCTAAGCATACCGTACTCCAGTACAATTTTAATATCGTTCCACTTTTTCTCAAAGTCTTCACGGTTTTCGCTGAATAGTGATTTTAGCTTATCGGCTACCTTACGGGTAATGTAGTTGCTTATCTTCTTAACGTTACCATCGGCCTGAAGATAAGAACGCGATACGTTTAGCGGAATATCCGGGCTGTCTATAACACCACGCAGCATGGTAAGGAATTCAGGCACTATACCTTCTACGTTGTCTGTAACAAACACCTGGTTTTGGTACAGTTGTATTCTATCCTTCTGCACCTGCAGGTCGGCAGACAGCTTAGGGAAATACAATATACCGGTAAGGTTAAACGGATAGTCTACATTAAGGTGGATGTTAAACAACGGCTCGTCAAACTGCATAGGGTACAGCTCACGGTAGAAGTTTTTATAATCCTCATCAGTTAAATCAGTAGGCTGTTTTGTCCATGCCGGATTAGGGTTGTTTATAATATTGTCTACCTCAACGGTTTCGGCTACATAGTCGTCACCGGCATCTTCCGGCTTAGGAAGCGTTTCGGTTGTGGTGCCAAATTTAATAGGCACCGGCATAAACTTATTGTACTTGGTAAGCAGTTCGCGTATGCGGTACTCTTCAAGGAATTCTGTGCTGTCTTCGGCTACGTGAAGTATAATCTCTGTGCCGCGGTCTGTTTTTTCGGCAGGGCTCAGGGTAAACTCAGGGCTACCATCGCACACCCAGTGTACTGCCGGCTCGTCTTTATACGATTTGGTAATGATTTCCACTTTTTCGGCAACCATAAAAGCCGAGTAAAACCCAAGGCCGAAGTGCCCTATGATACCCGAATCTTTAGCAGAATCCTTATACTTTTCAAGGAATTCTTCAGCACCCGAAAATGCTACCTGGTTAATGTACTTTTCTACCTCATCGGCAGTCATACCTATACCCTGGTCTATAATGCGTATCTGCTTGTTTTCCTTATCTACCTGTACCTCAATTTTAGGGTTGCCGTACTCTACTTTGGCCTCGCCTATGCTGGTAAGGTGTTTTAGTTTCAGCGTAGCATCGGTAGCGTTACTTACCAGCTCGCGAAGGAAAATTTCGTGATCGCTATAAAGGAACTTTTTGATTAACGGGAAGATGTTTTCTACCGAAACATTAATTTTTCCTGTTGCCATAATCGTTTGTTGTTTTTATAATTTATAATTGAAATGTTTGCTTTTTGTGCTTCGTATTATTCAAATCCAATACCAAAACCCACAAAGTGACAAATTGACATTAGCCCAAATGTTAAAGCAAATCGGCTTTAAGAAAACTTTAATCGGCTGCCAAACATCTTCCATGACCATACGTCCGATTTATAAAATGGGCAGTTTTACAGGGACAATTGAATTTCGGACTACAATTAACCATCTCCTTTCTTGTTAAAATTACGGCACGATACTTGTATATTTTGCCGCATACCAAGTATCTTTGAGTAACCAAAACAAAAAGGACAACGTATAAAACCTAACGTATACATTATTATGAAAAAAGTAATTTCATTTTGTTTGCTGCTTGCTGTAATGGTATCATGCGGCTCGCTTAACCAAAAGGCTCAAACCGGACTAAAAGGCAACTGGACCATAGCCAGCGTTACCTATCCGGGCAGCGAATATATTAAAGTAACATCTTTTGATGTGGCCGATGCACAGTGCTTTGTGGGCAGTAGCTGGAACTTTGTGTCGAGCAGCAACAAAGGCACCATGTCTCTTGCCAAAGCAGGATGCCCGTCGTTCAGCAGCCCTATTGTATGGACTGTTACAAAAACAGGCGACTTTACCCTTAAAATTACCGAAGGCCAAAAAGCGAAACGCGTTACTGAGGGCTACTTCCTAAAAATGCAGGCCCAAACAGAAACCTCTTTCCAATTGATAGATAACGTTACAGTAGGCGGAAAATCAGTGCCGGTTACCTACACCTTTATGAAAAACTAATAATTACAAATACACATATATATGAAAACGAGTTTAAAAATATACGCACTAACTGCTGTAATGGCAGGCGGCATAGGATTTACCTCTTGCGAGGCTGTAAAAAACACGAACAATGCTCAGCGTGGCGTAGCCATAGGCGCTGCATCAGGAGCCGTTTTAGGCGGTGTGCTGGGTAACAACATAGGTAAAGGCGGAAACACGGCACTTGGCGCTATTATAGGCGGTGTAGTAGGTGGTGCTGCCGGTGGTATTATAGGTAACAGGATGGACAAGCAGGCGCAGAAAATAGAAACTGCCCTTCCTGGTGCCCAGGTAGAACGTGTGGGCGAAGGTATTAAACTTACACTTGGCGAAAACTCTGTAAACTTCGACTTTAATAAAAGTTCGCTTACGGCTACTGCCAAAAACAACCTGGACAAACTAATCCCTGTGTTTAACGAATATCCGGATACTAACATCCAGATCTTTGGCCACACAGACAGCGCAGGATCTGACGAATACAACCAAAAACTAAGCGAGCAGCGTGCTGCTGCCGTACAGGCGTACCTTTCTTCAAAAGGGCTTAAGAGCTCTCGTTTTACCGTGCTAGGTAAAGGTGAAAGCGAGCCGATTGAAACAAACGATACAGCTGCCGGACGCGCTAAAAACCGCAGGGTAGAATTTGCCATTACAGCTAACGAAAAAATGGTACAAGACGCACAGAAAGAAGCAAAACAATAATAGCTTACATACATCTTACTACAATAATGGCTGCCCGTATAAGGCAGCCATTATTTATTTAATGCCAGTCGGCCGTGGCGCCGTTTCGGCCAAAATAATACGTAATACCTACGCTAAGGGCAGCCGTAGTACCGGTAAAGTAACCGTAGCGCCCCGTGCTGTCGTACCTGTAGTTTTGCTTAAAGTTTAGCATGCCGGTTAAATCTCCCGTAAGGGCAAATTGTGGCGAAAGGTAAAACTGGGCTGTACCGCCTATCAGTACATTGGTACCCTTATCATAATTACCCTCATTGTTTCGCAGCAGTGTAAAACCTGCACCGCCATGCAGCAAAAAATTAAACACATTAGGTGCCACATCGCTTATACGGAGCTTCCTACCCAGGTTATAAACCGCCTGAGCCGAAATACGGTTTACCTGTGTAACTTTCCCTGCACCGTACGGGGTTTTATAGCCATCAAAACCGTAATCGGCCTTAATTCCCCAGTATTCGGTATGCATATACCTAAAACCTCCCTCAAAGTGCCGGAGGCCGGTAAGCTGCGGCTGTGCCGAATGGTTTAACCCAGCGGCTACTTCTATAGAATATTGGTTAAAGTGGTTTTGGTTTTGGGCACTGGCACATCCGGCAAGCATACCCAAAGATACTAACAGTATATTTTTCATACACAGGATTTATAAGGCATCCGTTACAAACGGATACTTTTTAATTAATACTAAACCTATGTAATGTTTCTCCCACTTTAACCAAATATAAACTTAAGTACTAAACGCAGATAATGTGTTAATAGCCTGTAAAGAGGTGTTAATTATTTCTTACAAAAAACATAAAAGCCACGCAATGCGTGGCTTTGTATATATAGTATATATAAATCTTATCTCCAGTCCCTGTCAGAACCATTACGTCCCAGATACACGGTAAGACCTACAGTAAAAGTAGACATACCACCTGTAAAACGCTTAAGCCTATCCTGGTAACGCACCTCTCCGTTATAATCTTTGTGCTGAGAAAGGTTCACTATGTAAGACCAGTCGGCATTTAATGATAAACGATCTGAGATGTATACCTGAGGAGTAAAACCAAATATTATGTTACCCATACTGTCTGTCATATCTGTAGCAGGCACATTAACGGGTTTCATCCAGGAGTAACCTGCACCGGCATGCGCAAGTACGTTAATATTATCTACGTAGCTGGCAAGATCCAGCGTGCGGCCCAGGTTATGTACAATTTGTAATGAAAGACGGTTATAATCAGTACCGGTTTCTTTAACAGGCGCCGGCGCGTTGTAACGAAACGTACTACGTGCAGCATCACCTTTTAAACCCCAGTCATCGTTCCACATCCACCTTAATCCTCCGCCAAAAGTTGTAAATTGGGTAGATATCGGTTTTCCCGAAATACCTAAGCCATAACTTGCCTCAAGGGAAAACTGGTCATCTCTGCGACCCTGACCTAAAGCTACGGCAGATAATAGTAAAGTGGTAACAAGTAGTGTAACTTTCTTCATGTTTTAATTTTTTAGGAACGCTGCAAAGATATTAACTTTTTCGGTAATATTTTGCATAATTTGCTATATCACAAAAATTTACAAAAAATTTAAGATTATTTACCGCAATTTTAAAAAATTTATTATTTAAAATATGACTTTCGTTACAATTGATAACATTTAAAAACTTATTTTGCGTAATTCTTTATTAAATACCATTAACCATTGCACCATATTCAATACTTTTGCATTGTAATTTTATTGTAAAGTTAATGCTCTCCGTAAATAATATTTCGTTCGGGTATACCGATAAAACCATTATACACAATATAAGCTTTAAGGCTAAAACCGCCCAAAATATTGCCGTTATTGGCGAAAGCGGCTGCGGAAAAAGCACGCTGTTAAAACTTATATACGGGCTGTATGACCTTAATAATGGCGACATACAGTATAAAGGAGAACCCGTTACCGGGCCAAAGCATAACCTTATACCCGGCATGCCATACATGAAATACCTGGCGCAGGATTTTGACCTGATGCCTTTTACCACGGCTGCCGAAAACGTGGGGAGTTTCCTGAGCAATGTATACAAAGATGAAAAAGACCGCCGTATACTGGAACTGCTGCAAATTGTAGAAATGGAAAACTTTGCAAATACTAAAGTGCAATACCTTAGCGGCGGGCAACAACAACGTGTGGCACTGGCAAAAGTGCTGGCCCTGGAACCTGAGATACTATTGCTGGATGAGCCTTTTAGCCATATAGACAACTTCCGGAAAAATGCGCTGAGGCGAAATCTTTTTGCTTACCTTAAAAACAAAGGGATTACCGTAATTGTAGCCACGCATGACAGCACCGATGCACTTTCGTTTGCCGATGAAACCATAGTACTTAAAGACGGTAAACTGCTGGACAAAGCCCCAAGTAAAGACATTTACTATAATCCGGGCAACAAGTATACCGCATCATTGTTTGGCGAGGTAAACGAAATAAAACTGGAACTGCTTACCCTTACACAAAACCCGGAGCAAACCGTACTTATTTATCCGCACCAGCTTATAGTAGCCGATAACGGCCCGCTAAAGGTAGTGGTTAAGCAATGTTACTTTAAAGGTACACGCTACCTGGTAAAAGCGGCGCTAAACAAGCAGGTTATATTTTTTGAACACTATAAAGAAATACCTAAAGAAACCGAAGTAACCCTGGCAGTAGACAGGAACGCTTTCGGGTAGGCATAAAAAAACGCAGTAATTACTGCGTTTTTTAATATTCGTTAATTACTTGTGGATCAGAAAAGCTAATTGTAAATGTATAAAACGTTGTTACCGGCCTTCCGTCTTTGTATCCGGGTATCCATTTCGGCGAATCTTTAACTACCCTGATTATAGATTCGTTTAGCACCTTCTCTATGCCTTGCTTTATTTTTACATCGGTTACTGTACCATCTCTATGCACTGTAAATGTAACTATTGCTACGCCATCATTGTTGTTAATGTAAGCTGCTGGGCCTAAAGCTTCTTTTATGTAATTTACAAATCCCTGCCTGCCACCTTTTTTAAACCTTGGCTCACGGTTAACCACACGCTGAACCCCTGCAGTAGTAACAACTTTGGTGCTGTCTTGTGCCATTGCAGCGACAGACATAAATGCCACCGCGGCAGCAAAAAGATATTTTTTCATATTGATTGGTTTTTAAAGCAGCAAAGATATTTGTTTGATAGCACCTGCCCAAAAAAATCCGGTAAAGCATATATTAATAAACCTGGGGTTTACTACAATTAAGTATCTTTACCCCACACACAAAAATTATGGAGCTAAGCATACAAACACCGGCATTACTGTTCTCGGCAACTTCGCTAATATTATTGGCGTATACTAACCGTTTCCTTACCATAGCGGGTATAGTACGCGGGCTGAAAATAAGCTACGAACAAAATCAAACCAAGAGCATACTACTGGAAATTAAAAACCTTAACCTGCGCCTTACTCTAATAAGACACATGCAGATGTATGGCGTATTAAGCCTGTTCTTTTCAGTATTTGCTATGATGCTGTTATTCTTCGGAATAGAAAGTTGGGGTGCGTATACGTTTGGGTTAAGCCTACTGTTGCTGCTTGCATCGCTTGGCGTATCGTTTTGGGAAATAAGCATATCGGTAAAGGCGCTGCGCATCCACCTGAGCGATTTAATAGAAGAAGCCGAAAACAATACCCGAAAATAAACACCTTACTTAATTTACTATCCACAGCAACACCGGCTTTTTAGTGGCCTGCAACCGCTCATCGAGCGCAATCATAAAGGCGTTGCTTACCGCAGGGCAGCCCCAGCTAAGGGGTGTATAGTCCGGGTAAATTTCTTTATCAGGCACGGCATCCCAGGAGTGTAATACAATTACACGTTCGCGGGCGTTGGCATTGCTTTCTTCCAGCCCTTCGAGCCAATATTTTACGTGTATGCCCCATGAACTGTAATCGCGCGGCCCTATTTTATATTTACCCAACTCACTACAGTGGCTGTCTACTCTATTGCCAAATTTTGCCTTTTCATAGCGGGTCTCATTGGGCTCAAAGCCCTCGCAGGCGCCGTGGGTTACCACGTTTTGCTTTACTACTTTCTGCTGCTTAAAGTCATACACAAAAAAACGATTGCGGCCCGAGTGAATACTTAGGTCTACCAGAAAATAATAATCGGTACAAAATCCCTGCTGTTTACAAAAAGACAATGCCTCACGGTGTTTGGCAGTATAATCTTTAGCAGGTTTTTCGGCAGGCTGCTCTTTAGCAACCTTGGCGCACGCCACTAAACTCAACATAAATAGTAAGGTTAAACGAAACATGGTGGTAGTTTTTTTTATTAACTACACCTATAGTTGTTTTATTGCGCTAATGCAAAACAAGCCTTCGGATTGTTGTATATATAACACTAAAAATAAAATTTACGCTTATTTTAAACAATTATTAAAGCCTAAGCCTTACCTTTGCCCGCTTTTTTAAATTTTTAGCAATATGCAAAACAACAACGATACTATAAAAGGCGTACTGCTGGTAGGCTTAGGCGCATCGAGCTACGGTATGCTGGCCACCTTTGTAAAACTGGCATACGGACAAGGATATACCACTGCCGAAGTTACCGGATCTCAAATGCTGCTGGGCATACTGGGCGTATGGTTGCTGCACACCTTTACAAAAAACAGAACCGCGCAAGCTGCGGTGGCTACTGCCGCAAACAAAAAACACCTTATACTATCGGGCACCTCTATGGGTTTTACCAGTGTGTTTTACTACTTGGCAGTAAAATATGTACCGGTATCTGTAGGTATAGTACTGCTTATGCAAAGCGTATGGATGGGCGCACTGGTAGAATGGGCTACATCTGGCAAACGCCCCGATGTTAAAAAGTTACTTGCTGTAGCCATAGTGCTTGGCGGTACATTACTGGCCACTAACCTTATAAAAAGCAGCGAATTCCCAGATTGGAGGGGCATAGCGTGGGGGCTACTTGCGGCAGCAAGCTACACCACCACCATGTATGCAGGTAACAAGGTGGCTACACACCTGCCCAGCGCACAGCGTAGCTTGTTTATGCTATTGGGCGGCGGACTTGTAGTGTTAACCTTTACAGCCATTACCTGGCCGGGCAGTTTTAATTTCACCATTATTTATACGTGGGGTATACCACTGGCTATATTTGGTACCCTGCTGCCGCCGCTGTTGCTAAATGCAGGTTTCCCAAAGGTGAGCATAGGATTAGGCAGTATTGTTTCGGCTATGGAGCTGCCGGTATCTGTAACAATGGCCTATATTTTCCTGCACGAAATTGTATCGCCTACACAGTGGGCCGGGATTGTACTTATACTTGCCGCTATTGTACTTATGAATGTTTCGTTTAAAAAACAGGGGTAACCCCAACGTTTACCCGAAAAAATATCCGAACTTTGGCTAATAGCCAAAGTTTTTTTTATGCAGTTACCCTGGCATTTATACGTTATGGCGGCAGTGTACGCCCTTGCAGGACTCAACCATTTCCGGGTACCCAAGCTGTACCTGCGCATAATGCCTCGCTACCTGCCTGCCCACAAAACCTTAAACTACTTAAGTGGCGCCGCCGAAGTATTGCTGGCTGTAGCACTATACATTCCGGCCATAAGCAAACTGGGCGCGTGGGGCATTATAGGGCTGTTAGTAGCTGTTTTTCCGGCTAATGTATATATGCTTACAGAGCCAAAAGCTGCTATGGGTTTGCCACGGTGGGCGCTGTGGCTCAGGCTGCCGCTGCAGGCGGTACTTATAGCATGGGCGTGGCTGTACACCTGATTTCTGACAAAAACTTCCTGCTAAAAAATATAATTGGCTAATACTGCAAATGCTAAAATCCTGTATGTTTTTTCAGCAGACAAAACATTTGCCAAAAAGAAATTAAAAAAACGCAGCCGTATGAAATGCGTTTTTAATAAATCCTGAAAAATGAAACCTCAATAGCAAACTATTTGTTTTTTTATTAATATTGAAATACACAATCTTTTAAAAAACATACCAATTTATTATTGATTATTAATTTTCAGGAGATGAAAAGGAGTAGCCTATCCGCCATGGAAAGGGAAGCCATACACAGAATAGTAACGCTTGCCCAGGAAGAAAGAAAACCTTTTGAAGAAATAAAATCCCAGTACGGGTTATCTGAAAAGGAAGTGACAGACCTTATGAAGAAGGAATTATCAGCAGATAATTTTGAGTTGTGGAAAAAGAAAACCGCAGCCAAAAAGCCAAGGCCAAAACCCATTAGCACACTGCACGACGACGAATTAGACACCAGGTATTATTTTAATAAACGATTTTAAAAGACAGGCCTCCCCTAAAAGGGAGGTTTTTTTTATGGTTTATACTTCTATAAAACATCGCTTAAAAATATTTTTATTCAATTTTGTAAAACATACTATTAATTTTATTTAACTTTGATTAAACAAAATTAAAAATGGTAACACCTAAACTACCCACGCATTGCCCAGGCTGTAGCGGTACACTACACGTATCTCAGCTCTCTTGCCCGGCATGCAGCACCCAGGTGTCCGGAACATTTAACCTGCCCTCTCTTACCCGCCTTACCGAAGACGAGCAGGAATTTATACTACAGTTTGTAATAAACGGCGGCAGCCTTAAAGAAATGGCCTCTATAACCGGGGTAAGCTACCCTACGGTGCGCAACCGGCTTGATGATCTTATCGAGAAAATAAAAGCCAACCGATAACCCTGCTTTACAATACCATGAAGAAGCTATTGTTTAATCCTTTCGCTACCCAACCCGATAAAAAACTGTTACTTGCCGGATTGTTCTCGGTAGTAACAGGCAGCCTTTTAGGCTGGCTGTTTAACGCCCGGTACGACGGCGTGCTGGACCTTCACTTTGTTCCTGAAACCCTATGGTGGCACCCCTTTGCAGATAATGCGGTTAACGTATTTAGCGTGGTAACGCTGCTTTTTATTGGCGGTAAAATTATAAACCGTAAAACGCGTATTACTGATGTCCTAAGCGTGGTGCTACTAGCCCGCACACCATTGTACCTGTACACGTTTGCCAATATAAACAGCTATACTTACAACGCTACCGAAGTTTTACTGCAGGCAAAAGACAACCTGTATACGCTGTCGCCTACGTTGCTGATTATTCAGCTTGTATCCGCACTTGTGGTACTGGCACTTGTATTTTGGTACATGGCACTGCTGTACAACGGGTTTAGGGTAGCCACCAACTTAAAAAAAGGGAGCCAAATTGCCGGATATATCGCCACAGTCCTTATTGCCGAAATCCTATCTAAAATTTTAATATCTGTATTACCGTACTAAAAAATAACCTCATGAAAAAACTACTGCTTACTGCATTGCTTTGCCTTACGGCTGCCGTTAACGCCCAGGATGCAACGGGCGACTGGTTCGGCCTACTGTCTATCCCCGGCACAAAGCTGCACATAAACCTGCACATAAAAAAAGCCGATAAAGGCTACACTGCCACCATGGACAGCCCGGATCAGGGCGCTAATGGACTGCCGGTAACCACCATTACCATTGAAAACAACACCCTTAATTTCAGTATCCCTTCAGGGGGCATTTCGTATAAGGGAACTGTAGAAGGCAAAAGCATAAAAGGTACCTTTACACAAAACGGTTATAACATTCCGCTTGATTTTGGCAGGGAAGCTCCAAAGGCCGAAGCAGTAAAGCGTCCGCAGGAACCCGTAAAGCCCTACCCGTATTATGAGGAGGAAGTAACTATAAAAAACGACAAGGCAGGCCTTACCCTTGCCGGCACACTTACGTTACCTAAACAGGGCGGAAGCAACTACCCGGCAGTAATTTTAATTACAGGAAGCGGCGCACAAAACCGCGACGAAGAACTACTGGACCACAAGCCTTTCCTTGTGCTGGCCGATTACCTTACCCGCCAGGGCATAGCCGTACTGCGCTATGACGACAGGGGCACCGGAAAAAGCACAGGTAAATTTGCCAATGCCACCACACAGGATTTTGCCACCGATGCCGAAGCAGCCTTTAAGTACCTGAAAACCCGAAAAGAAATCAACCCGAAAAAAATAGGGCTTGCCGGCCACAGTGAGGGCGGAATCGTAGCCCCTATAGTAGCGGTAAACAACCCCGATGTTGATTTTATAGTACTGCTTGCGGGTACAGCTATACCGGGCGATGAGCTTATGGTACTGCAAAATTATATGATAGGCAAAGCTAATGGCATGCCGGAAACGGAACTGACCAAGCTAAGTGCCATTAACCGCAACATATATAACCTGATTAAGGAAGAAGAAAACATAACGGTGCTAAAAACACGCCTTCAGGCGGCGTTTAACAAGGACCTTAAGCCTATACTTGTAGCTAACGGCATACCGGAGCATCAGGTAACCAGCTATATAGAAATGCAGGTGAGTGATATTACATCGCCTTGGTATGTAAATTTTATACGCTACAACCCGGCCCCTACTTTAGAAAAAGTAAAATGCCCCGTGCTGGCTATTAATGGCAGTAAAGATGTGCAGGTTTCGGCTAAAGCCAACCTTGATGCTATAAAGCGCATTGCAGAAAAAAGCGGCAATAAAAAAATTACAACGGTAGAGCTGGAAGGCCTTAACCACCTGTTCCAGACCAGCACTACAGGGGCACCTACCGAATATGGCGAAATTGAGGAAACCTTTGCCCCGGCAGCGCTTAAAACGGTAGGCGACTGGATACAGCAGCAGGTTAAATAAATCGCGTTATGGCAACCGTATATAAAACCGCATACAGCACAGTATTGATTATTCTTTTAGCCGTTGTAATTGCAGGCTCAATTGCTATGAGCATTATGAATAGTGCACTATTAGGCACAATCATTTTAGTGCTTTGCGGTATCTATGCCGGGTACGTTTATGCTAACTTCAGATACATTATAGACAACAATGTACTACAGATAAAATGTAGACCATTGTACGCTACAAAAATCAACATTGGCGAAATCCGTAAGGTAAACGAAACCTTTAGTATATTAAACCAGCCTGCCGGGTCGTTCCACCGACTGGAAATCATATACAAGAAGTTTGAAAGCATACAGATTTCACCAAAGGAGAAAGATAAATTTATGGCACAACTTAAAGCAATAAACCCCAGTATTGAATTTCATCTCAAAAAATAAGAAATGGCCACCGTATACCGTTCTAAAATAGGCATTGAACTTGTAGTACTACTGGCAGCAGGTATGACGCCGGGATTTATTACCGCACTTGCCGATGATAAAAACAACGATCCTGAACTTCCGTGGATACTGGGTGGCGTGTTTGTCTTAATCATTGCACTCATGACAAGCACCCGCTATAAAATAGACGGCAACCTGTTGCGCATTTATGTTTTAGTATTTCAGTACAGACCCATAGACATTAGCGCCATAACCCAGATAAAAGAAACCAATAACCCGCTGAGCGCACCCGCGGCATCGCTGGACAGGCTGGAGCTAAAACACGGCACTAAAAGTATTTTGGTTTCCCCAAAAGATAAGCAGGGTTTTATAGCGTCGCTGCAACGCATAAACCCGAACATAAACTATACGGGCTGAACAAAATTAAAAAATGCCGGCAGATTATATCTGTCGGCATTTTTTTGCGTTATTAGCAGTAACAAAAACACCAAACGTTCTACTTATAAGGAACTGAAAACATAATCTGATGAATAAATTAGTATGCACACTGGCCCTGGCACTTTCTTTAGGAAGCCTGGCACATGCACAGAAAAGCAAAGACATTAAGGTAAACATAGACCTTGAAAACATTAAGGACGACAAAGTTATGGTTACCGTAACCCCGGAAGCTATAAAGGGTAAAACCACTACTTATTTTATCCCTAAAACCGTTCCCGGCACCTACAGCACAGACAACTACGGCCAGTTTGTAGAAAACCTTAAAGCCTACGATAAAAAAGGCAAGGAACTACCCGTTACCAAAGGCGACGAAAACTCATGGAAAATAGATAACGCTGATAAACTGGTAAAAATAACCTACCTGGTAAACGACAGCTTTGATAACGAAAAAGAGAAAGAAGACCCTATTTTTTCGCCAAGCGGAACAAACATTCTTGCAGGTAAAAACATATTACTAAACACACACGGCTTTGTAGGGTATTTTGATGGCCTTACCGAAACCCCATATACGGTTACCGTAACGCACCCGGCAGAACTGTGGGGCGCTACCAGTATGACCGACCTTAACCAAAGTAACACGGTAGACGAGTTTAAGACATCGCGCTACCTGGAGCTTACTGAGCACCCGGTTATGTATGCCAAGCCTGATTACACTACGTTTACTGCCGAAGGCATGGATATTATCATAGCGGTATATTCGCCAAACGGTAAAGTTAAGGCGGCAGACGTAACCCCTATGCTGGAAAAAACAATGCGTGCGCAAAAGAAGTTTTTGGGCAACATAAACAACAATAAAAAATACGCCGTACTAATTTACCTGTCGGGTATGGATAAGGAGGACGCTACAGGATTCGGCGCGCTGGAACACCCTACGTGTACTACTGTGGTAATGCCGGAAGTAATGGAAAAAGATCAACTTGCAGAACAGCTGAAAGACATTGTTTCGCATGAGTTTTTCCATATTGTAACACCGCTTAGCGTACACAGCAAGGAAATTCAGTACTTTGATTTTAACAACCCTAAAATGAGTGAGCACCTTTGGATGTACGAAGGTATTACCGAATATTTTGCTAACCTGTTCCAGGTAAACCAGGGGCTTGTTACAGAGGAAGAATTTTATACCCGTATGGCAGAGAAAATAGAGCACGCCAAGGAGTTTGACGATACCATGCCATTTACCGTAATGAGTAAAAACGTGCTTGAAGCGCCTTACAAAGACCAGTACCGCAACGTATACGAAAAAGGTGCACTTATAGCCATGTGCCTTGATATTACGCTGCGCGAGCAAAGTAACGGCCAGCGCGGCATACTTAGCCTAATGGGCGAACTGAGCCGTACCTATGGTAACGATAAACCGTTTGACGATGCCGAGCTGTTTAACAAAATTACCTCTATTACCTACCCTGCAGTAGGTGAGTTCTTTAAAACCTACGTATCGGGTAATACGCCTATTAAATACCAGGATTTCTTTGCTAAAATGGGTGTAACCCCTGCCATGAGTACTAAAACGGGTAACCCGTTCCTTAAAAATATGCAGGAGCCACTTATTGGCGTAGACCAAACCAAAGTAATATTTGTAAGGCCAGACCTGGAGCCAAATGCATTCTTTACCACACTTGGCATTAAAAAAGGCGACAAACTACTGGCTATAAACGATAAGGCTTACAACCTGGACAACATTTACGACCTGATTACCGAAAGCCTTTCCTGGAAAGAAGGCGATGCTATTTCGGTTAAAATAAGCCGCGATGGCAAAGAGCAGGTGGTTAAAGGAAAAGTTAAACTACCTACCGAAGAAGTAAACGGATGGAAAGCTACCGATGCTTCTAAGGCTAATGTGCGTAATGCATGGCTTAAGGGGTAATCCAGGAATATAATAACACTATTAAAAACGCATCCCTCACGGGGTGCGTTTTTTTATTACTATTTTTCTTAAAAAAACCGATCTTTAAATATTTCAAATCACTAAATATATTATTTTCACAGCGTGTAATTCGCTTAAAATTCAACTTAAAGAGATTTATAAACTTCAACCAATACTTTATGAAAAAAATATTACTTCTTTTCTTTTTTTTGATGTGCATAAGTGCACAATCTCAGTCTACTAATACATGCCCGGAACCAAGTATGATTTTTGCAATAGAGCAAGGTCAAACCATGATTTTACCAAACACCGTAACCAACATTGACCAGGGACGTATGGGCTGTTTGTATGACACTTTTAACATTAGGTGGTTTAAATTTTTAATTGCTCAATCTGGTGATTTGAGACTGATAATTACACAAAAAAACTATCAGGGACAACTTATTGATGTTGATTTTGCTGTATGGAAAGATAACGGATCGGCTAATTATTGCCAAACCCTGGCCACTGTTGCACCTACAGATTGCAGTTACTCCGCCTCAGCAATAGAAAACCTAGATATAACTAACGCAGTTGCCGGAGAAGCTTACCTACTGGCGGTAACAAACTATAGCGCTCAGCCCGGGACTATAGAATTCGAGTATAATTCAGGAAACACAGCATATATAGGTAATCGCAACGCCTATGTTACAGCATTTTTAGACGGCAACCAAAATGGAATTCAAGAAACAAATGAGCCTATTGCGCCATACGGTCATTTTTTGGTGCAACAGGAGGGCAGCCAATCCGTTGAGGATTTATTTTACAGTAGCGGAAGAATACAGTTAAATACTGAAAACAGTAGCACTTCGTATAATGTTTCTTACGTTATACCAGAACCTTATGCGCCATATTTTCATGTAAATCCTTCCGGATCTCAAAATATTGTACCACAAGGCAGTCCGGATGCACAAAATTATTATTTTGCTGTAAGTAAAATTTCTGATTTTTCAGATTTGGGTGTAAAAATAGTGCCTTTAACCACACCCCGGCCAGGATTTACAAATAGACTGAGACTGGAATGTCAAAACCTGGGCACGATAACTTCTAATGGAACCGTTACTTTTACCATACCTGCAGGACAAACTTTTACGGTAGTTCCAGACCAGGCTATAAACGTATCACCTACAAGTTTTACCATTGCTTACACGGATTTGGCGGCTTTAAGTACTTTATCATTTGAAACAACTGTATACACACCACCTACAACTGCGCTCGGAACACTTTTTGCGTATTCAGCTGCCATAGTAAGTAACGTTGAAGAGATAGACAATACTAATAATGCGTATAGTTCTGCACTGAGGGTTATCGGCTCTTACGACCCTAATGATGTTACAGAGTCACGAGGAAAACTTGTACCTGTAAACACCTTTAATACAGATACAGACTACCTGTACTATACCATCCGTTTTCAAAATACAGGGACTGCAAATGCAAGTTTTATAAAAGTGGAGCAAACACTTAGCGATAATATAATCCCTGAAACTTTCGAAATGATAAGTAGTTCGCACAATTACGTGGTAAAAAGAAGCGGAACCAGTGCTATATGGAATTTCGATAACATAAACCTTCCTTACAGGTCAGCAAATGATTTAGGAAGCCAGGGATATATTTATTACAGAGTTAAAGCGCGCCCCGGTATTGTGGTAGGCAGTACTATTGATGCTAGTGCAGCTATATATTTTGACTACAATCCACCTGTAATCACACAAACTTACCAAACATTGTTTACCGAAGATACTTCAGGCACAACGGATGTAAAAACAAACCGTTTTGTACTATACCCTAATCCCACAAAAGATAGCGTAAACATACAGGCAACTGATAATATTACAGCAGTTACTGTATACGACATTAGCGGCAAAACGCTAATCAGCAAACCTGTAATCAACGGGCAAAATGTATCACTGTCGCTTGCAGGCTTACAATCAGGCACGTATTTTATTAAGGTAGCTACAGAAAAAGGCAGCAGCACTAAAACGCTTATAAAACATTAATAAATAACCAACATAAAAGAGGGGCTTACAGTTTACACACTGTAAGCCCCTTACTTTATATATCTGTACAAAAAAACGTTGTAGGCATAGTATGCTGCATATTTTTTATTACTTTGCGGTCACTTTTTTAACACACAAAATTCAGATGAAAAAAATACTTGTAGCGGTAGCCACGCTGGCTGTTTTGGTAGCTTGTAAAAATGAGGAGCATACCGATGCCAATGTACATATAACCGGCAACGTAAAAGGATTTAAAAAAGGGCGTATTTTTATAAAAGAGCTTAAAGATACCAGCCTTGTAAATATAGATACTATAGAGGTAGATGGTGACTCTAACTTTGCCAGCCATCTTAAAATGTCCGAACCGGATATGCTATACATGGTTATAGACCGCGGTACTACCGAAAGTATAGATGATAACCTTCGCTTTTTTGCCGACCCGGGCGACGTTACCATAGAAACTACACTAGATTACTTTTACTCAAGGGCTAAAATAAAAGCGGGCCGCAACCAGGAAAAGCTTACCGAGTACGAGAAATTAAAAAAACGCTTTACAGATACCCGCCTTGAGCTTATAGAGCGCAACATTATGGCGTCTAAATCAGGTAATAAAACAAGGCTGGACAGTATTGCTAAAGCAAGCGATGATAACACCAGGAGGAGCTACCTGTTTACGGCAAATTTTGCTCTTAATAACGGCGATTATGAGGTATCGCCATATATTGTACTAAGCGAAATCCCGGATATAAACTCAAAATATCTTGATACAATAGTAAAGAGAATGACACCAAGGGTGGCAAAATCAAAGTATGGAAAAATGCTTGTGCAGCACCTAAAAGAGAATAAACAAGCTGAAAACACAGCTAATATTCAGTAAATTAAGATTTTTATTGGGAGTATTGACTTGTGTAGGTAAAATACATTAATTTAGTACTCCCAACTAAAATCAATTGTTTTGAAACCAACAAACCTATTACGAATTGCCCTGTACTTTTTTTCGGCGTCATTCCTTACACTGATGTATGGCATATTTGCGGTGCTCCCATCCGCAGAAAAAAACGTCCATTTAAGTATTGCAGATACTGATATCCTGCTTGATAAATTTGAGCTTACCATTGTATTTAAAGTAGGTTTGCTGGTTATATCTATAGGATACCTCATAGCTGCAAAACTGCACCTACCACTGATTTCGGCTTTAACCATGCTGCATGCACTGCTTACCTTTGGCAGCATGATTTGCTGCGGTATATGTTCGCTGTTACTTTCCCGACCGGTAATGGAAAACGTGGCGTTTTGGCTCGTGGCTACATCTCTTGGCGCACAGCTGTTGTTTGTAATCAATATTGGCTACGGTATGTTAAACAGGAAGATTTGCCCTAAAAGGTTAAGCGAAATGGCGCGTTCTTAATAAGAAAATTCAATAGGCAGAAAACAGCGTTTTATTTTCCTTTTTCAGACACTTTTAATCACGCAACATACAAGCGAATTACCTAAGTGGTGTTTATTGATTTAAACACCAAGAAATACTTTGCGCACACTCAAAAGAAAAGCTAATAGTAGATTTTATTGCTAAACATTGGTTCTGTTTTTTTTTGCGTGAAAAAAAATAAGACTTAGCACAAACCATATAAAAACAAAAAAACCACCTCTAACGAGGTGGTTTTTAAATGGAGCCGATGGAGGGACTCGAACCCACGACCTGCTGATTACAAATCAGCTGCTCTAGCCAGCTGAGCTACACCGGCGCGACTCATTTACGAGTGCAAATATAAGAGCGTTTTTTAATTTTCCAAAACAAAATTTGCACTTTTTAATGATTTTTTTTGCTTACAGCGCATTTAATTTCTCAATAAGCTGAGTAGCAGTTTCTTCCAGTTTCTGGTTGATTTGCTTAAAATGAGCCTTCTTATTTTCTACATTTTTAGCGTTTACGTCTTTCATAAGATCATCAAAAGCTGCAATAGCTTCTGTTACAATAGCTTCACCCTGTTCTGTAGGTTTTCCGCCTGTTGCAAGCTCATTAATGTATACTGCTTCAATAATATCACCCAGTACAAAGTTGATGTCTTTTTTAAGGTTTCTTACGTTTGCCATTGTTCGTTTTGTTTAAAATTTATTAAGTGCAAAAGTACAACTTCCTCCCGATATACGGGTTAGGAAATGTATATTTCCAGCAAAGTAGCGTTACCGCTAAGCGTATAGCCCTTTAAAGCGGCAGGAACCAGTATGGTATCGCCCTTTTTAAAGCTGTGTGCTGCATTATCTGCCGTAAGAGTATACTCGCCCTCAGTGCATATATAAACCGTAAAGCTGTCGCCGGTTTTATTCACTTCTACAGTATCGGTTAGTGGCAGGTAGTTAGTAGTAAAGTAAGGGCAATCTACCATGGTGTTACTCTTGTTCTCTACCTTTTCATACTGCTTTTCGGTATCCGTAAGATCGTAGTTCATAGCATCAAGAGCGAGTTCTACGTGCAGTTCACGGCCATTACCGTTAGCATCTACCCTGTCCCAGTCGTAAATACGGTACGTAATATCGCTTGTTTGCTGTATTTCGGCAATTACAATACCGCCACCTATGGCGTGTATGGTACCGGTTTCTAAAAAGTACACATCGCCTTTTTTAGCAGGCACCTGGTTAAGTATATCTATAAGCTGTTTGCTTTCCAGTTTTTCCAGATACTCATCGGCACTTGATTTGTGGTTAAAGCCTACAATAATACGCGAGCCCTCATCGGCCTGCATTACGTACCACATTTCGGTTTTACCAAATGAGTTATGGCGCTCCTTAGCCAGGGCATCGTTAGGGTGTACCTGTATACTCAGGTCTTCGCGCGCATCTAAAAATTTAAACAACAGCGGAAACTGCTTTCCAAAACGCGCGTGTACCGCAGTACCCAGCACCTCATCCGGAAACTGATCCAGTAAATGCGTTAGGGGCTTGCCGGCAAAAGCACCGTTTTTAACCACACTTACATTACCCGGCACTGCCGATAGTTCCCAGCTTTCGCCGGTTGTAGGTGTAGGTATGTCTTTACCTAAATCATCTCTCAGTTTTGTTCCGCCCCAAATCCTGTCTTGCAATATAGGGGTAAAAATAAGCGGGTAATTTAATTCCATAATTGTGTAATGGTTAATGTCCTTTATAGGTTACAAAGTTTCTTGGTGTTTCATACAAGGTAATTTCCAGGGCGTTTTCGGCGGCTATGTTCGGGCGTATCCTGTTCCATATTACTACCGCTATATTTTCGGCAGTAGGATTAAGGTTAGCAAAATCAGCTACCTCCAGGTTAAGGTTTTTATGATCAAAAGGCTCTTCTACTTCCTGCTTAATAATATCCTTCAGCACCTTTACATCGATTACAAAACCCGTTTCCGGATCTATTTCACCGGTTACGCTTACTATAAGCTCATAGTTATGCCCATGAAAATTAGGGTTACTGCATTTACCGAATACATTAAAATTTTGCTCGTCGTTCCAGTCCTTGCGGTACAGGCGGTGTGCGGCGTTAAAATGCGCAGTGCGGCTTACGGTTACTTTCATCTTTGGTTATCAGTTTTAAGTCGCAGTCGCATTCACAGTTTTCAGGTAGCTACCTGAAAACTGCGACTGAAAACTATATTGTATGTTCTTCTAAAAAGTGATAAAATTCTTCAAATATTATACGGAACCAAATGGTATATTGTTCCGGGTGTAGTACCATATCTGCCTTTATATCTTCTATGGCCATCCATTTCCAGTTTTCGGCTTCATCAGGGTTTAGTACCGGGTCATTTTCATAACGCCCTATAAGCACGTGGTCAAACTCATGCTCGGTGAGCCCGTTGTCGAATGGCGCTTTGTAAATAAAGGAAAAAAGTTCCTTTAAATCCGTGGTAAACCCCATTTCTTCCATAAGCCTGCGCGTACCGGCCTGTATGTTTGTTTCGCCTTCGCGCTGGTGGCTGCAGGTAGTATTAGTCCACAACAGTGGCGAATGGTATTTATGAGCAGCGCGCTGCTGCAGCATAATTTCATTTTTGGTGTTTAGCACAAAAACCGAAAATGCACGGTGCAGCAAAGCTTTTTCATGCGCTTCTATTTTTTCCATAAGCCCTATAGGCTCGTCTTTTTCGTTTACCAGTATTACCTTTTCTTCAGCCATAGTGTTTCTTAGCTTTCAAAAATAAGAAAAGTTTTGCGGAAAATAACCGATTAACGTTTTGTTATCTTTTGTTTTGCTTTGCCTTATAAAAACGGCGCAGATAAAACTGCGCCGCAACCTTGTTTATTAAAGCTTCCTGCATTTATCGCTGCAGTACTTTACGTTTTCCCAGTTTTTTTCCCACTTTTTGCGCCACGAAAATTCCCTTCCGCAGGCTACGCAGGTCTTTACCGGTAAATAGGATTTGTTCCCTTTATGCGATGTATTTCCTGAAGGCATAAATATCTATCTGTGCACCTATGTCAAACAACAGGCTATACAACCCGAAGAAGGTGCGGTTTACGTAAATAAAATGCTTACTACCACGGTTACCGTTCATTTTTCGCAGCACTTTGTCATTGGCAAACTTTTCGCTCAGTGCGGCAATCGCATTACTAAAAGAAGGATTGCCAAAATCAAAATGCTCGTACCTGTAAGGTTCTACAAACACGCCAAGCAAATCATGGAACAGGTTAAAGAAATACGCTTCTTCTTCAGGAGAGTCGTCGTTCCGCAATACTTGTAGCTGATACAGCAACTCTTTAAACCGTACATGGTTTTCCATAGTTTCGGGCTTAATCATGTTATAGTAGGGCACATAAAAATCTGCCGGAAGCGCCTTCATGCAGCCAAAGTCTATAGCAATGAGGTTAGCGTTTTCATCTACGAGGAAATTACCCGGGTGCGGATCGGCATGAAACTTATGCAGCCCATAAATCTGGTACATATAAAAATCATACAACGCCTGGCCTACCTTGTTCCGTTCTTCCTGGGTATGGTCTTCTTTACACCATTCCGAAAGGTGCTTGCCCTTCATCCAGTCCATGGTTATGATTTTTTCGCAACTCAGTTCCGGATAATATTTCGGGAAACGGATATTTTCCAGTTTAGCACATTCCTGGCGTACCGTTTCACTTTGCGAAAGTTCCAGTGAATAATCGGTCTCCTCAATCAGCTTGCCCTCTACCTCATCAAAATACTCATCACTGGTACCCTGCAGGTTAAACATACGTACTGCTATAGGCTTTACCATGGCTATGTCTGTACCTATGCTTTCGCGCACACCCGGATATTGTATTTTTACCGCAAGCTCCTTGCCGTTCTTTGTAGCCTTATGCACCTGCCCTATGCTTGCCGCGTTAATACTTTCGGGGTTAAAGTCGTCATACAATTCGTGCGGTTCTTTACCAAAATACTTGCGGAAGGTTTTCGTAACCAGTGGCCCTGATAAAGGCGGCACAGAAAACTGGCTTAGCGAAAACTTTTCTACGTAGCTCTGCGGCAGCAGGTTTTTTTCCATACTCAGCATTTGGGCTACTTTTAGCGCGCTGCCTTTCAGCTCCTTAAGGCTGTCGTATATATCGGCGGCGTTATTTTCATGCAGGGTATCTTTGCTGGTTTCGGGGTTTACTATCTTTTGCCCGTAGTACTTAAGATAATTACCTCCTATTTTTACACCTGTAGACACAAGTTTACTAACCCGCTCAATTTTATTGGTGGGTATACTGTCTAATCTTTTCATGTTTCTTTGATTTAGCTGTTGGCTAATCGTTGATGGTTATTAGCAAAGGGAGTATACCCCGATAACTAAAAACCATCAAACAATAACCGGGTTTTACACCGTAAACTTTTCCTTCCAAAGGAATTTACCCAGATCTACCAGGCTGTTAATCGGCGAATTATATACAAGATCATTACTTGCCTTAACCGACTTTTCTATAAACACATCGGTTTTTTCAAAGCTGGCAGAAGTATCGCCCATCCAGAATTTAAAAATACTAAGGAACTGCACCCATGCACCTTCTTTAAGGGCGTCTTTTTGTATTTTCTCGGCGCGCGGATGTTTAAGGTCTACAGGGTTTTCTAACACTGCGGCAGCATATTCTGTAAACACCTTACGAAGTTCGCGTAGCTTCATAAGATTTTTAAGTGCATTACTGCCCTCGCCCAGGCTGTATACCACAAAGCTGCGGTTTGCCGTAGCGATTTCAAAAAAGGTAAAATATATAGCCGAAAGTTTTTCAACTCCGGTGTAAGCGGCATACGCAGGCGATTGTTCCTGAAGCTCTACCGCATGGTTAAACATTTCTACAAAATACGATTGTTCCAGCACCTCAAACGAAGGGAAATGCTTGTAAAACGCTCCCTCGTTATAGCCGTTATCTTTGGCAAATTTATACACGGTTGCCGGCTTGCTGCCATGAGTAAGGCAGTAGTCTGCATATTGCTCTATAATCTCTGCACGGGTAGGCACTGTTGGTTCTTTTACTTTTTTGGTTGCCATAACTTTACTGATTTAATCAACACATACAAATTTAACAACTGTAGTGCCAAACACTGTACATACATTTGTTAATAATCGTTCAAAAAAAATGAAAGAGCACTTCGCTGTTTATGTCTTATCGTTCATTACGCATACCATCTTTTTCAATTTGGACTTTTGACTTTTGACTTTCGCCTTTTGACTATTTTAAGACGTTTTAATCTGCAACAGCTTCTCTAACCCCAGCTCTTTAATCGAAATCTCACGCATTTCTACTTTGCGCACTTTCCCGGTTATAGTAATCGGGAAACTATCTATAAATTTCCAGTAGTGCGGTACTTTATAGTGGGCTATGCGGTCTTTACAATACAGCTTTAAATTATCTTCGGTAAGGCTGTGGTTAGGGCGCGGCTTTACCCAGGCCATAATAACCTCGCCGTATTTTTCGTGGGGCACGCCGATTACCTGCACATCTTCAATCTCGGGATGCGAATATAAAAACTCCTCAATTTCCCTTGGCGAAATATTTTCTCCACCTCGTATAATCACGTCTTTAATACGGCCCGATATGTTTATATAGCCCTCATTATCCATTACGGCAAGGTCGCCGCTGTGCATCCATCTGGCACTGTCTATAACAGCCGATGTAGCCTGCGGGTTGTTCCAGTACTTAAGCATTACACTATAGCCGCGCGTGCACAGCTCGCCCGGTGTGTTTCTAGGTACTATTTCGCCGGTATTAGGGTCTATAATCTTTATTTCGAGATGATCCTGCACAGTACCCACCGTGCCCACCTGTTTTTCTAACGGGGCACCTATAAGGGTTTGCGTACTAACGGGTGATGTCTCCGTCATGCCATAGCAAATGGAAACCTCTTTCATATACATTTTGCTTTGCACCTGTTTCATTACCTCAACCGGGCAGGGCGAACCTGCCATAACACCCGTACGAAGGCTGGTAAGGTTATAACTATCAAAATCAGGCAGGGCCAGCTCGGCTATAAACATAGTAGGCACCCCGTAAAGCGATGTGCATTTTTCTTTTTCTACTGCCTGTAGCGTAAGCGAAGGATCAAAGCTTTCTGCCGGGATAACCATGGCGGCGCCATGGCTGGTACAGCACAAATTCCCTATTACCATACCAAAACAATGGTAAAAAGGCACGGGTATACATACCCTGTCGGCATTAGTATATTTAAGGCGTACACCTATAAAATAACCATTGTTTAGCAGGTTGTGGTGGGTAAGCGTAACCCCTTTAGGGAAACCTGTAGTACCCGAAGTATACTGAATGTTTACCGGTTCATCAAACTGAACAGCCATCTCTAACGCCTCTAAATCTTCATCAGAGATACCGCCCGTCTTTGTAAGTAGCGTGTCCCAATCCCTGTCCAGGAAAATGGTTTCTTTAAGCTCAGGGCATTTTGATTTTACCTCACCTACCATTTTAGCATAGTCGCTGGTTTTAAAGGTAAGTGCCGATACCAGCAGGCTAACCCCACTTTGATTGAGTACAAACTCCAGCTCGCTGCTGCGGTACGCCGGGTTAATATTTACCAGAATAATACCCACGCGCGCCGTAGCATATTGCAGCAGCACCCATTCGGCACGGTTTGGCGACCACACTCCTACCCTGTCACCCTTTTTAAGGCCTTTGGCCAGTAATGCTTTGGCCACGGCAGTAGTTTGATGGAAAAATTCTTTATATGTGGCACGGTAGCCCTGTTGCACACACACCAAAGCATCGTTATCAGGAAAGCGCTGTGCTGTTATAGCAAGGTTTTGGCCTATGGTTTGACCTAAAAGCGGTTGTTCTGAAGTACCGCTGGCGTATGAATATGATGTAAGGTTATCCAACTTTATAGTATTTGAAATAAGCTAATTTAATTAAAAACGTTTGTTACGCATGTTAAATTGATATACATAATACATGAACGCTAGACTACACAAATAAACACTGTGCCGGAGCCATGTAAACTAAAACAAAAAGTCCTGAACCATAAACCGTTCAGGACTTTTTAATTTCTATTGAAAGTGCAGCGTTTTAATTAGCCACCTCGCTTATAAATTTAATACGCATAAGCCTAAGCTCTTCGGTATCATAATCACCATCAAACTCCTTAAGGGCATCTTTAATGCTATCGCTTTCGCTTTCCATGTAGTAATCGTGTATTTCTTCCTGCTGGTCTTCATCCAGTATTTCGTCTACCCAATACTTAATGTTCAGCTTAGTACCACTGTATACAATTTGTTCCATTTCCTTAAGCAGCGCATCCATATCGAGCCCTTTGGCACGGGCTATGTCGTTTAAGGAAAGCTTACGGTCTATGTTCTGGATAATGTATAGCTTAAGGCTGCTGTTAGCTCCGGTAGTTTTCACCACAAGGTCATCCGGCCTGGTAATGTCGTTATCCTGCACATATCGTGCAATTAAATCTACAAACTCCTTACCGTACTTTTTAGCCTTGCCTTCGCCCACACCATGCACGCTACCCAGCTCCTCAAGATTAACAGGGTATTTTAGCGCCATATCTTCCAGCGACGGATCCTGGAACACCACAAACGGAGGTACACCCAGTTTTTTGGCTACTTTTTTACGCAGGTCCTTCAACATGCTTATAAGCACCTCGTCGGCTACGCCACTACTTTTAGAGGCTGTTGCACTGGTATCATCTTCCGTTTCGGTAAAGTCATGATCCTCGGTCATCATAAACGAAACCGGGTTATCTATAAATGCTTCCCCTTTTGGAGTAAGTTTTAAAATACCGTAAGTTTCTATATCCTTGTCCAGCAAATCGGCTACAAGCGCCTGGCGTACAAGCGCCATCCAGTGCTTTTCGTCAAATTCCTTACCCGACGCAAAAAACGGCTGGGCATCGGTTTTGTGTGCCTTTATAACGGCATTTATTTTACCGGTAAGGGTAAAAATAATTTCTTTGGCTTTATAAAGCTGCTTGGTATCGCGCACTACTTTTAGCAGGGTAACCACCTGGTCTTTAGCTTCGGTTTTCTTTTTAGGATTACGCACATTGTCATCCATATCAGCACCTTCGCCGTTAACCTCGTCAAATTCTTCCCCAAAATAGTGCAGCAAAAATTTACGGCGGCTCACAGAAGTTTCGGCGTATGCTACCACTTCCTGAAGCAGCGCATAGCCTATTTCCTGCTCTGCCACCGGCTTACCGCTCATAAACTTTTCAAGCTTTTCTATGTCTTTGTAGCTGTAGTACGCCAAGCAGTGCCCTTCGCCGCCATCACGGCCGGCACGTCCCGTTTCCTGGTAATAGCTTTCCAGCGACTTAGGAATGTCATGATGAATTACAAAACGTACATCGGGCTTGTCTATACCCATACCAAAGGCTATGGTAGCCACCACCACATCTACATCTTCCATAAGGAACATATCCTGGTGGCGGGCACGGGTTTTAGCGTCGAGCCCCGCGTGGTACGGCACAGCACTAATACCGTTTACCTGAAGCACCTGCGCTATTTCCTCTACCTTTTTACGGCTAAGGCAATAAATCACACCGCTTTTACCCTTATGCTGGCGGATAAATCGGATAATATCTCCCTCTACCGTTTTTTGCTTAGGGCGTACTTCATAGTACAGGTTTGGCCTGTTAAACGACGCCTTAAAGGTATTGGCATCGGGCATATCCAGGTTTTTAAGAATATCCTCCTGCACCTTAGGCGTGGCTGTGGCGGTAAGGCCTATTACAGGCACATCGCCCAAATTGCGTATAATATTGCGGAGGTTACGATATTCCGGACGGAAATCATGCCCCCATTCTGATATACAGTGGGCTTCGTCTATGGCTACAAAAGACAACGGTACGCTTTGTAAAAACGTAGTATATTCTTCCTTGGTAAGCGATTCCGGCGCTACATAGAGCAGCTTGGTAATGCCGCTTGTAATGTCTTGCTTTACCTGGTTTATTTCTGTTTTCGTAAGGGATGAGTTCAGCACGTGTGCTATGCCCTGCTCAGCCGAAAGGCCTCGTATGGCATCTACCTGGTTCTTCATAAGGGCTATAAGTGGAGAAACCACTATGGCAGTACCGGGTAGCACAAGGGCGGGAAGCTGGTAGCAAAGCGACTTACCTCCGCCGGTAGGCATAATCACAAAAGTGTTCTGGCCTGATATTATACTGCGCACCACATCTTCCTGCAGGCCTTTGAACGTGTTAAAACCAAAATATTTTTTTAACTCTTTATGTAAGTCAATTTCGGTCGATTTCATTATTTCAATAATAGTAATTTACATAAATTTGCAGAGAATAAAGATACAAAAATCTTTTATAACAGCAACTTACTTTAAATATTTCGATCGATTGACTGATACAGAAGCAATACTGGCTACTGCCAGGAAAACCATACTTTCTGAAAGTGAGAGCATTGCTGCACTTGCCAGCTACCTGGACGACGACTTTACACAAACCGTAAACCGCATATACAAATCAGAAGGCCGTACCGTAATTACCGGCATTGGTAAAAGCGCACTCATAGCTGCCAAGATAGTGGCTACGCTAAACAGCACCGGTACCCCATCGTTATTTTTGCATGCTGCAGAAGCCATTCATGGCGACCTGGGCATGGTACAGCCCGGCGATGTGGTTATTTGTATAAGCAACAGCGGCAACAGTCCCGAGATAAAAGCCCTTGCCCCGCTTATTAAGCGTTTTGGCAATACACTGGTGGGCATGACAGGGAATAAAAACTCTTTCCTTGCAAAAGAATCCGACCTTGTACTTCATTCGTATGTAGAACGTGAGGCGTGCCCGCTAAACCTGGCACCCATGAACAGCACCACGGCACAGCTGGTTATAGGCGATGCACTGGCAGCCTGTCTTATGGAGCTAAGAGGATTTACGCCCGATGATTTTGCAAAATACCACCCAGGGGGTGCACTGGGTAAAAAACTGTTGCTCCGCGTACAAGACCTGCTCGATGTAACACGCAAACCTATGGTACAACCTACCGACAGCGTAAAGGTGGCCATACACGAGATATCAGACAAAAGGCTTGGGGTTACTGCGGTTATAGAAAACGGAACAGTAGTGGGCGTGATTACCGATGGCGACGTGCGCCGCATGCTTAACGACCGCGATAACATTGCGGGGGTTACAGCAGCAGACATAATGACTAAAAATCCAAAATCAGTAAGTGCTGCCGCCATGGTTATAGATGCCTTTAACACTATGGAAAACCACGCCATTACACAGCTGGTTGTTGTAGATAACGGCGAATATAAAGGCATACTGCACCTGCACGATATTTTAAAAGAAGGAGTTGTATAAAACCATTTTATGGCAAAAAGAAAGGTTGTAACTATTTTGATTACCCTGCTTTGGCTTTTTGCCATTCCTTTTGCCTTTGCCCAAAATATTACCGATTTTAAGAGGGTAACCCCATCAGCACAGTATAAGCAGTTGGGAGGTTATATTTATTGCAGGCTTACCCACGGTGTTATAAACATTAACGTAGCCATGCAGCGTGAAGATGCATCGGAATATTTTATGCCTGCCATGATGCAGTTTATTATAAACGGCAAGCCTGTGGGCGATATAAAGTTTGCCGGGTCTGAAGAGCCTTTTGATGAGTTCTTGCTGTATTATAACGATAAGTCAGGTGAGTATTACGTTTTCCAGCAACAATATGAAGACCTCTTACTGTATTATGTTGTATATCATATTTCGGAGGGTGGATTAGTATTTGAAGGGGAATATGATCATCCTTATGAGCAGTTTATCGACCAAAGGTTTACCGATGTATCCATTGCCAAAAAGCAGCAGGGAGCTGAGACAATCATTACTTTGACCACGACGAAAGGCGAGAGCCTGGGGTTGAATAAAGATACATATGTTTCCAGTGGTACTTACACTTATGTAAACCAGCCTTTACTGGATAAACACAAGGCATTTAACTGGCAAAAGGGTTTTGTACCCATGCTGAAAAATACCATAAACTTTGACCTTAACGGCGATGGTGAGTCTGAAATGTTTCATATTGATTGGGCAAAAAAGGAAATAAAGTACGGTAACACCGATGCACAGTTTATGTTGCAGGAAAAGAATGCAAGCCGTTATATACGTTTTGAAGGTGATACACTGGCATTTTCTATGTCGGAAAAAGGCAAAGACGGAAAAGATACCTATACCTACTATTTTTCAATTTCACCAAAATACAATACGGCTACATTGCATAAGTACAACCTACTTCGTTATCGGGCCTACAAGGATGCAAAAGGGAAGCTGATAGTGCCATGCAATTTTGAACAGGAATATTTTCCCATTTTTTGGGGGCATGTACCCACGCTGGAACGTTTTATTCTTGATGAAAAAAAAGATGAATCCTTCGGGCACGGGTGGTATGTAAGGAAATTTACGATAAACGGGCTTTTGAAGTTGTTTTCGGGTAGTAAATATGCTAATGATTTTCCAAACAGATGCGCACCCGTGCCCGACGAAAGAGAAATAGAGCTACTGAGTAAAACCTATCCTCTTACCACTAAAAACGTGCAGCAATATAACGATTTGGCATATTATCTGTTGGAATTTGATCCGCAAGATGATTACAGAAGGGACAGGTTAATATATTGTTCACTACTTTTGCTGGAAAATATTACAGAAAAGTTTCCCGACAGGGTTGTAGCCTGGCTAAACTTAGGTGATGTAAACTGGGCGCGTAGTAATAAAGATCATGATAAGGGCGAGGCAACAAAAGCCTACAAAAAATACCTGGAGCTGATGAAAGCCCAGGGCAAGGATATGAACAAGGTGCCGGCACGTGTATACGAGCGTATGGCAAAATATAAAAAAGGATAGTTGCATTTTATGGCAAAAGAAAAGAACAATACAGGCGAAATGTCGTTCCTGGATCATTTAGAGGAGCTACGATGGCTGCTGGTACGCAGCAGTGCAGGTATACTTATAGGCGCAGTAATAGCCTTTACGTTTAGCCGCGAAATTTTTGACGATGTAATTTTCGCGCCGCTTAAGGGCGACTTTGTTACGTATCGTATTTTTTGCGACGCCGCTAACAAATACGACCTGGATAAAAGCTTTTGCGTTACCGAAATTCCGGTTACCATCATTAGCCGTAATATGGACGGGCAGTTTACTACCGACATCTGGACGGCTATTGTGGCAGGTATTATCATAGCATTTCCGTACATCCTGTATCAAATATGGAAGTTTATAAGCCCGGCGTTGTACGAAAAAGAACGTAAAGGCGCAGTGTCGTTTATTACCGGCACTTCGCTGTTGTTTTTCCTTGGTGTGGTTTTTGGATATTACCTGATTATGCCGCTTTCCATAAACTTTTTGGCTAACTATAAGATCAGTGACATTGTTGTAAACAACGTAGACCTAGACTCGTACCTTAGCCTGGTTAAAACCACGGTACTATCGTGCGGCCTAGCGTTTGAGCTGCCGGTGATTATTTATTTCCTTGCAAAAATGGGACTGGTTACCGCTGCATTTTTAAGAAAATACAGGCGTTATGCACTGGTAATTATTCTTATAGTGGCAGCAGTTGTTACTCCGCCCGATGTAGTGAGCCAAATGACCGTAACCATACCGCTTATAATTTTATATGAGGCCAGTATACTTATTGCGGCCCGAACTAATAAAACCCCTAAAACTGCTGAATAATGGCAAACTTAGTAAACGAATTTAACGACTACCGCCAGAAAATGAACGAAAAGCTTCTGGCAGATGATAATAAAGTAATTAAGCGTATTTTTAACCTGGACACCAATGCTTACATGGAAGGCGCGCTCGACGTGAAAACCAAGGAGCTCCTGGGGTTGGTAGCCAGTGCAGTGCTACGCTGCGACGATTGTGTAAAATACCACTTGGAAACCAGTTATAAAGAGGGGCTTACAAAAGCTGAGGTTATGGAAGCGCTAAGCATAGCTACCCTTGTAGGTGGCACCATAGTAATACCGCACCTGCGCCGCGCTTACGAGTTTTGGGAAGCGCTGGAGGAAAATGCATCAAAATAATGTAACAGTGTATCAATTATTTAATGTAGCAACGCGTTAGCGTATTAATTGATACATTTAAAAATTGCTACATTAAACAATTACAACCATGAAGTTAAGGGCAGACAATTTAATCAAAACATATAAGGGCCGTAGTGTGGTAAAAGGCATTTCGGTTGAGGTAAACCAAGGCGAAATCGTGGGTTTGCTAGGGCCAAACGGTGCCGGTAAAACCACTTCGTTTTACATGATTGTAGGGCTGGTAAAGCCTAACAGCGGTAAAATATACCTGGACCAGACCGAGATTACTAATTTCCCTATGTATAAGCGCGCACAATACGGTATAGGATACCTTGCCCAGGAAGCATCGGTATTCCGTAAGCTGAGTATTGAAGATAACATTATGAGCGTGCTGCAACTTACTAACCTTTCTAAAAAAGAACAGGAAGCCAAGATGGAGGCGCTTATAGACGAATTTTCGTTAGGACACATACGTACTAACCGTGGCGACCTGCTAAGCGGTGGCGAGCGCCGCCGTACAGAGATTGCCCGTGCGCTGGCTACAGACCCTAAGTTTATTCTGCTCGATGAACCGTTTGCAGGTGTAGACCCTGTAGCGGTAGAAGACATTCAGCGTATTGTAGCCCAGCTAAAAGACCGCAACATAGGTATTTTGATTACAGACCACAACGTGCAGGAAACCTTAGCCATAACAGATAAAACCTACCTTATGTTTGAAGGAGGTATACTTAAGGCTGGTATACCGGAAGACCTGGCCAGCGACGAAATGGTACGTAAGGTATACCTGGGGCAAAACTTTGAGCTCCGTAAAAAGAAAATCGATTTTTATGCGCCAAGGCCTGGTAAAGAAACAAATACTACAGAAACTGTAGATGCAACTACCGCTACCACAACAGATAGTACTACAACAACCCAAGAATAAAAAACACAAAAGCCGCTACTTAAGCGGCTTTTGCTTTAAAGGCAATACAGTATCTGCCGAAAGGAGTGCTTTGTTAAACAACGCTACCCCCTGCTGATTAAGGTGGTTATTATCAAAAAAGTGCAATGAGTCATTAAGCGGCACCTTACCGTTAAAGTTGTAATAAGGCCCGTATGCAGCCATTCTTTCGCTAAACGCATTGTTATTTTTGCGACGGCTGTAACTTACACGCGGTATGGGAGCATATACCAGTACATAAGGTATGCGCTGCGATTTTATAAAAGCCAGGTTTTGTGCAAAGGCAGTAAACTGATTGTTTTTTAACTTCCATTTTACGGGTTTACCCTTAATATCGGGAGTATAAAATTCCATCTTTCGTTCCACATAGCCACCCGGCACATAGGTATCGTTCTTATCTAATATCGGTTGCAGTTCTGTATGATCCCGGTGTGTAACCTGACGGTACCATGCAAAGGCGAGGGTATTGTACACAACAATATCGTTTATCCCAAATGCCATGTTAAGCATATCGGCCTTAACAGTATCATTAGAAATCAGGTCGGCAGCGCCCTCAGCACCGTCTGCAGAAAATGTACCGGGATAAACTTCATATATAATACAACGTGGTTTTAATTTCTTTAAATAACGCTGCAACAGCACACCGGTTTGCAACGGCGTTTGCGAACTGGAGCCTAGATTAAACATGGTGTAACCGTATTGACGAAAAATACGTGGATCAAATTCCCTATAAGCATGAGATGATCCTAAAACCAAAATATCGGGCGGTGGCGTATTATTTATATCGGCAATACGTAAACCCGTGTCGCTATATCCCCTTGTATATCTCAGGTTACTGTACAGCCAGTGTGGCGCAAACTCTCCCGTTATAATTAATAACAGAAAATAAATAACCACACACAGCGGAGTAAACAAGGCTATATTTTTCAGAAACTTTTTCATACTTAAAACCTGAAATAAATAAATGAGGTTTTATCTGTATTCATAAAAAACAGTACCGCAAAAACCAAAAAACAATACAGTACCCAGCGTAGAAGCTTTGGTTTATCTTTTGCCATTCCTTCAATTGCAAACTCGCGGTTGCTTCCGCGCCATTCTATAATTATGAAACCTACCAGGAGTAACAGCGTAGTAGCAGCATACGGAAAATTATAAAGTAACGGTACCGAAAACAAAGAACGGCTCGCCAAGCCTTTACAGTATTCTGCTGCCTGAACCAAACTCTCCGCCCGGAAAAATATCCATGCCAGGGTGACCAAACCAAACGTGGTACTCATTTTTATTAGGTCTCTCCACGAAGGCCATACTTTAGCTTCGGCAACAGGCTGGCTGGCATATTCGCGATTTCGGGACAAAAGTAATCCGGGCAAAAAATAGAGGGCGTGCAGTAAACCCCATATTATAAAGGTAAATCCCGCCCCGTGCCAAAGGCCGCTTACTAAAAATACTATAAATACATTTCGTACTGTACGTGCCCTGCCCTCCTTGCTACCGCCCAGCGGTATGTATAAATAATCCCTGAACCAGGAGGTTAACGAAATATGCCACTTACGCCAAAACTCGGCTATACTCCTTGAAAAGTACGGGAAATCAAAATTACGCAGCAAACGGAAACCCAGTAATTTGGCTACTCCTGAGGCTATATCAGTGTATCCGGAAAAATCTCCATATATCTGAAACGAAAAAAACAACGCCCCAAGTAAAAGGCTACTACCAGGAAGTGTGGTGTAGTGCCCAAAGATGTAATTAGCAAAATAAGCGCAGTTATCGGCTATTACAAGTTTTTTTACCAAGCCCCACAGCAGCTGCTGTAAGCCATTAACTGCTAAACCGTAATCAAAGCTACGTTTGGCTTGTATCTGAGGGAGCAGGTGGGTAGCCCTTTCTATAGGGCCAGCAACCAGTAGCGGAAAAAAACTTACAAAAAGGCTGTAGTCTACTATATTCCTGCACGGATTAAGGCGTTTATTGTACACATCTATTATATAGGAAAGACCATGAAATGTATAAAATGAAATACCTACCGGCAAAATTAGTTTTAGCAACGGTAGGTGTACAGATAAGCCCATGCCAGTAATTAGCCCCGCCAGAGAAGACGCAAAGAAATCATAGTACTTAAATACCCCCAGCAACAAAAGGTTTGCCGTAATACTTATAGCAAGCCAGGCTTTCCTGTTTTTTGAATACACTACTATAGCATGCGCACAGGCAAAATCCAGTACGGTAGAAAACGCAAGTAAAAAACCAAAACGCCAATCCCACCAGCAATAAAAAACATAGCTGGCGGCAAGCAGTAGCACATTTTGCCAACGCCTTCTTTTTTCACCGGCCAGGTAATAAGCCGCGAAAACAATAAGGAAAAATACTGCAAAAGTTGTGGTTGTAAACAGCATACAATGCAAATATAGCCGCTATATTTAAATGGCAGCGAGGAACCGGTAAAGATTCGGGAATTTAAGGCATACGGCGCATACGGCCTCCACCCGGCATGCCTCCCCTGCCCGGCATACCTCCCTGAGAGCCGCGTTTTTTATTGCCAAAGTTGTTTATCTTCCACGTAAGGGAGAACATGGCGTAACGCTTAAGCACTGTGTTTTGTAAATCAGTAATACCCGAAGCGCTTATGGTACGGCTGTTGCCAAGGTTTTGGTTGAGTATATCGTATACTTTTACCTTAAACAAAAACTGTTCTTTGTAAAAGTTGTAACCAATGCTGGTATTCCACAAAAAGAAATCTCGCCTGTACCCTGCCGAAAGCTGCGAGTTGTAGGTATAGGTAAAATCATTACCCATTACAAAGTTCTTAGGCCAGTAATTGGTTATAATAAGCGATGCTTTATGCACAAAATTACTCACCTGCCCCACGGAATAATTGGTGTACTGGGCATCGTTAATATTGTAGGTATAACTTGGGTTAATAGTCAGCACTTCGCCTAAATCATAGTTAACATTTACCGTTGGGCTTAACGAAAACCGGTTAGCACTATAAAGGCGGGTGTTTAGGTACCCGAGGCTGCGGCTGTAGTTAGCGGTTAAACCAATGGTATACCGTAGATTGTTACCCGATTCTGACTTTACATTTTTATTGTAATTACCGCCAAAGTAGCTGGAGTAGCCGCCGTTTATATTTTCATAGGTAGTAGTACGCTTACCGTTATCGGCCAGGCTGGTGTAGTTTACAATCTGGGTTTCGTTAATGGTACCTCCGCCATATAACGAATAACCCGAACGCGTGGCAAAGTTGTAGTTATTAAAGTACAACGATATGTTATGGCTTTTTTCGGGAGAAAGGTCGGGGTTACCTACTGTGGTACTTAGCGCATTACCAAGATCTGAAATTGGCAAAAGCTGCGATGCTGAAGCAAATGAGGTATTAAAATTATAACTTAACGTAAGGCGCTTACTTTTAGCAAAATTGTACCTGAACCGTGCATTAGCGGTGGGCAGCACGTAGTTTTTATTCACTTTGTAATCACTACCCATGTAGGTGCCGTAGTTATCAAAACTGTAGATACCTGTACCTGCCTTTACAGTAATGTTATATTTTTTCTTATCCAGGCGCAGGCTGGCATACGGATTTGTGGTAACCGTGGTAGAATTTAAATAAGTGGTAATAACATCAGCTTCGTTATCATACGCGCCTGTAGCCGGATTAAAGTTATACCCCTTTTGGTCGTCTGTGCTTGAAGACCATTTGTAGACCGAACCTATTTCCAGGTTTAAAGAATCGGTGACTGGCTCAGTATACGAAACGTCTATGTTATAATTATCCCGGAGGCTCCTGCTGCGCTGAAGCTGGTTCCTGTTATCTGTGGTACCTGTGTTGTAAAACGAGGTATTAGTAATGTTATAGTAGTCACTATCTGTATTATTGTTGTTATTGCTAAACTCTGCACTAAATGCACGCCCGCGCTTACCCAGCACTTTGTTATACGTAAGGGTACTGCTAAAGGCCGTACTAAGCGCATCGTTACTGGTAGTACCATTACTCTCATTCAGCAGGTTGCCCAGCTGGTCTGTGGTATTTTGTGTATTCTTTGTGGCACGGCTTGTATCGGTACGTACAAATTTTGGCCTGAAATTAATTGTAGAAGTACTATCAGGCTTAATGTCAAACTCAGTATTAGCAGTATGCGAAGTGTTTATGCTACGGCTGTCAGACGCGCTGCTTGTTATCTGGCTTTCGCCTGTGGCCGCTCCGTTTGCATCAGTAAGAAAGGTTTCGTTACGGCTGCGGGTGTTATTTTTAGTATCGGTATCATTGTAAAAATAACTTGCCGAATGGTCAAACCCTTTCTTATACTCATCGCTGTAATTTACACCGGCAATATTGGTTACCGTAATACCATTACCGCCACCACCTACCGGAACGCCGTTAACGTACGTAGTTCCACTGCCGTTAGTCCACATCATCATATTACGGCCGCCACCCATACTGTCAAAAATATCGTCGTTACTAAAGCCCGAGGCGTTAATGTTATTACTTGATGCTAACAGGCTAATCTTACGGTTGTTTTTAAAGTAGTTAATGAGTCCGTTTGCTTCATAGCGGTCGTTAGTACCATACCCACCCGTAATCCTGCCGAATACACCCTTATTTTTGTCTTTGTCTATAGTAAGGTTAATACTGGCGTTATCGCTATCGGCCTGTTTTTTTTGCAGTTCCTCTTTTTTGGTCTTAAAATCCGAAACCTGGATTTTTTTAATCAGTTCTGCCGGCAGGCTCTGTAGTGCTATTTTTCCATCACGGTCAAAAAACGGCTTACCGTTTACCAGTATTTGGGTTACCTGTTTTCCGTTTACGGTAATTTTACCGGAAGCATCTATGTCTACGCCGGGCAGCTGTTTTAACAAGGTTTGCACATTACTGTCAGGCCGTACTTTAAACGATGCAGCATCAAACTCGAGTGTATCTTTTTTTACCCTAACCGGTGGTATATCTGCCTGTATTACCAGCTCTTTAAGCTCGGTACTCTTATCCGTAAGTTTAACTACACCAAAATCAGTATCCTTCGCTAAAGGCTCGTAGCGTTTTTCGTAATTGCCAAACCCCACAAACGAAACTTTAAGCAAAAACGGTTGGGACACCCCTCGGGACTTCATTTGCCAGTTTCCTTTGTTGTCTGTAATGGTATAGTCTATAAGGGTAGAATCTTTAGCAGAGCGTATGTATACCGTAGCAGCCTCAAGGGGTAAGCCGCCAGGATCCTGTACGCTGCCTTTAAAGGTAACCGACTGGCTGTAGCCAAAGACACAGCCTGCCAGGAGCAGGATAAAAAGGAATAGTTTTTTCATTCAATAGGTTTTGTTATAGGTCTTGTTTAATAAAGACCTATTTTAGGCCCGGTGGTTTAACGGGCATTTCAATTTTTTTATCCTGAATTTAAATCATCCGGATTAAAAACTTATAACACTACCCTCTGCGGCCTGCTTTTTACCCGCAAACTTATCTAGTTTAATGCTCAGTGAGAACATAACGTAGCGTTTTAGTACGGTATTTTCCTGTTCCGATATAGACCGCGCCGAAACCGTACGGGTTATCCCCTGGTTTTGGTTCAGCAAGTCATATACTTTAGTTTTAAAGGTAAGTTGGTCTTTCCAGAAACTGTACCCTATACTGGCATTCCACAAATAGTATTGTTTACGGAACGATGCCTGTTGGGGGTTGTAAGAATATGCTAAATCGTGCCCCATTACTATATGCTTCGGCCAGTAGCTTGTGGTATTTATACCCAGTTTATGTATGCTCGATGATGCCGAACTAACTGCGTAGTTGGTGTAGTTAGTTTTATTCATATCAAACTCATAAAACGGGTTTACGGTAAGCAGTTCGCCATACTTGTAGGTGACATTAACATTAGGGCTTAACGACAGTGATTTGCCCTCATACGGCTTGGTGTTTAAGTAACCTTTATCGGCACTATAACCACCGTATAAACCCATATTAAGTTTAAACGAATGCGCCTCTTTTTTAAACGATTTAGACCAGTAGCCGCCAAACCAGCTGTTGTAGGTATCGGTTACGTTGCGGTAGCTGTTTTGTGAGATTGCGTTGTTATTAATTTCAGAATAGCCCACTATTGCCCTGGTGTTGTAGTTAAACCCTCCATAAAAGGAATAACCGCTACGGCTGGCATAGTCAAAATCATTAAAATTCAAATAAACGTTATGCGTTTCGGTTGGTTTTAAGTCAAGGTATCCGGTGGTAGACGATAACTGGTTAAATATGTCCTGAACCGGTAACAGTTGTGACGCCTGTGGCAGGAGAACATCATAGTTATAGCTGGCCCATATCGACTTGGTTTTGGTAAGATGATAGCTTAACTGGGCAACGGCATAAGGCCTAAGATAATCCTTATTTATTGCCGTTACGGTACCGGTATACACGCCATCGGCTTTAAAATCTATAAAACGCATACCACCTTCTACATTTGCCCACATTTTAGAAGTTTCCCTGCCAATGCCTATCCTTGGCGAAAAACGCTGTTCTGAGCCACGTAAAAATCCGCTCATGGCGTCATTAAACGAAGTATAATCAGCATCGGTACCATTGTAGTTAAAGCCGCGCCTGTTTTCTGTATTGCGCACATTGTTATATACCATAGACACGCTTAGCGCAATACTATCTTTTAGTTTTGTGTACGCCTTAGCCTCAGCAATATATTCATCTTTCTTCTGGCGGTTACGGCGCAAAATATTTCTGCCAATCTGAGATACTGTAGCAGTACCGCCTGTGTAATCATAGCTGTCTGTAGCGGTGTTATTAAGCACATAACCATCGGCCAGGGTGTTTTCGTTCCGCACATCAAGGCTAATACCACTGCTTTTATCTTTACGGAATGACTTGTTAATCACCAGCATATTAGAAAACGATTTGTTATCGGTTTCATTAGCATATTCACCACGTGTATCGGTAAGCAATAAGCCCGATGTAAGTCGGTTTACCGTTTGCTGTGCCTGTGTATTGTTACGGGTATATCCCCTTACAAATTTCGGTTCAAAATATACCGACAACGTAGAATCAGCAGCAATACTAAAGTTTGTATTATAATTGTGGGAATATCGGTAAGCCCTGGATACGTTTTCATTTTTGTTAACGTAGCTCAGATCCTCGTCGCTTTCATTTTCTTTAGTTACAAAGTTGGTTTCGGTAGACCTGTTTGTGTTATCTGTTTTACCATCAGAATAAAAATAACTGCCACCCCCATCAAAACCTTTTGTCCATTTATCGGCATAATTAAGACCGAAAATATTAGAGCGGGTTATACCGGTATCGCCGCCAAACTGCATGCCGTTAATGTTAAAGCTACTGCCGTTACTCCACATACTTTGGTTGCGGCCACCACTCATGTTGTCAAAAATTTCGTCCATAGAAAAACCTATGGCGTTTATGTTATTAGAACTGGCAAGTACACTTACCTTACGGTCGCCTTTAAAGTAGTTGGCCAAAAGGCTGTTTTCGTACCGTCCGCTGGTACCAAACCCTACCGTTCCCCGGCCAAACATACCCTTGTTCTTATCCTCATCTATAGTTACATTAATACTGGCATTATTTCCGGTAGCCTTTTGCCCCGAAAGCTCCTCCTCCTTTGATTTGGTAGAGGTTACCTGTATTTTATTGATTATTTCTGCGGGGAGGTTTTGTAAGGCTACTTTGCCGTCTTTGTCAAAAAACGGCTTACCGTTTACTAATATCTGGTTTACCTCTTTACCGTTAATGGTCATTTTGCCATCGGCAGCAATTTCAAGCCCCGGCAGCTGTTTAAGCAGCTCCTGAAGATTAGCATCCGCCTTTACGTTAAAAGAGGCGGCGTTAAATTCAAGCGTATCTTTTTTTACCCGTATCGGCGGGATTTCGCCTTCTACAACTACTTCGCCCAGCACCTTGGCATTATCCTCCAGGGTAACGGTGCCAAAATCAACATCGGCAGTAATGGCATCGAGCTTTTTAGCGTAGGTTTTAAGACCTACAAACGAAACTTTTAGGGTAGCCGCTGTTTTTAGCGCTTTGGTTTTAAGATGCCATTGCCCGTTTTTATCGGTAATGGTGTAATCAATCAGGGTAGAATCTTTAGCCGAATTAAGGTACACAGTAGCTGCTTCAACTGGTAGCTTTTGCGAATCGATAATTTTTCCGCTAAGGGTAACATTCTGGCTAAATAAAAGGCATGGTACTGCCAGTAACACAATAAGTAAGATGTGGCGCATTGATGGTTTTTGTAAGATTGGTATTATTTTAACTGCGAAATAATACTTTTAGTACACGCCATGCAAAAAAATACACGTTAATATACAGCCGAATAGCTAAATTTAACATTCGCAGGCATTTTCAATCGGATTTACCATCAATATTACGCATTTAGGAACTACTCGGCAGAATATACTTCTCCTCTGTGCGGCCTTAGGGCATCGCGCACGGCAATCATGTATTCGTCGGTTACCACCATCCATGCGGTAGCATACATATCGTTAACTTCGGTGTAGCCGGTTATGTTTAGTGGCAGTTTTTCTATGGCAATGTATTCTTTAAGATGAATTTCATGATGCTCTGCTGTACGCGCTGCACCGGGCCCGCGAAAATCCCAAATTAACTTGATTTGTCTGCTCATGGTAAAATGTTTGTGCAAAGGTAGCGAGTTTATTCACTATTTTTGAAAACAAACACAGCATAATGAAATACCTTGTACCGGCCTTTTTATTTAGCATAAGCGCTGCATTTGCGCAGCAGCTAACCCCTGAACGCGCTAACGGGCTGGCGCGACTGCCGCTAAAATGCCTGCAACAGGAATACCCCAATAAACTGAGCCAGCTCCTTGCCGATGCTACCGAGCTGGGCAGCCCTAAAACACTGCACCCGGCTTTTTACGGGTGTTTCGACTGGCACTCGTCGGTACACGGACACTGGAGCCTGGTGTACTTGCTAAAGCATTTCCCTAACCTTGACAACAGGCAGGAAATTATCAACAAACTTACCGTAAACCTTAGTAAGGAAAACATAGCACGGGAAATTGCCTACCTCAGCAAAAAACACGAAAAATCATACGAGCGCACCTACGGCTGGGCATGGTTGCTAAAGCTGCAACAGGAGCTGGACACCTATAACGAACCCTTTGCACAACAGCTGGCGCAAAACCTGCAACCGCTTACTGATTTATTAGCAGAACGATATATAGAGTTTTTGCCAAAACTTAACTACGCACTGCGGGTAGGTACGCATACCAATACCGCTTTCGGGTTGTCGCTGGCGTGGGATTATGCCGTACATGCAAACAATGTCGCCCTGCAAAACAGCATTCGCGAAAACGCGCTGCGCCTGTTTAAAAACGATGCCAATTGTCCGTTTGACTGGGAACCCAGCGGCACCGATTTCTTGTCGCCCTGCCTTGAGGAAATTGGTATTATGCAACGCATACTCCCTGAAAAAGATTTTATAAAATGGCTGAAGGATTTTGCCCCAAGGCTGTTCGACAAAAAATACACATGGGAACCCGGCGTAGTCTCAGACCGCACCGACGGCCACCTGGTACACCTGGACGGACTTAACTTTAGTCGTGCCTGGAATTTTTACCGCCTTGCCCACCAATACCCTAAGCAACTGGGACATCTTAAAGACCTTGCCGATAGGCACCTTACCTATTCATTACCCGCCATTGTAGATGGTAATTACGAAGGCGAACACTGGTTAGCGAGTTTTGCGCTACATGCTTTTGAGGATAAAGGAGAGTAGTTTTCAGTCGCAGTTGCAGTTTTCAGGCTATCCTAACCTTAAACCTTAAACTTGAAACCTTAAACAAAATAATTTACCTTTGCGCCATGCCGAAAGAACTTCTATTTCAGGTGGCGCCCGAAGTGGCTGCACAAATGCCTTTGCTTACCGCGCACGTAGCAAAACTTATGCACGTGAGCCCTTCCGACATTAAACATGTAGCCATACTAAAGCGCAGTATAGACGCGCGCCAGCGTACCATTAAAGTAAACCTAAAAGTAGCGGTATACCATAATGAGGAATACCACGAAACCACCATGCCCCTACCCGATTACAAGGACGTGAGCAATGCCCGCGAGGTTATTGTAGTAGGCGCGGGTCCGGCCGGTTTGTTTGCCGCACTGCAACTGATAGAGCTTGGCTTAAAACCCATAGTACTGGAACGTGGTAAAGACGTACAGGAACGCCGCCGTGACCTGAAAGCCATAAACCGCGACCACATTGTAAACGGCGAAAGCAACTACTGCTATGGCGAAGGAGGTGCTGGTACCTATAGCGATGGCAAACTCTACACCCGCAGTAAAAAACGCGGCGATGTAGACCGTATACTAAGACTGTTTGTAGGCTTTGGGGCATCGCCTGAAATACTGGTGGAAGCGCACCCTCACATAGGTACAAACAAGCTGCCGAAAATAATCAAGGCAATGCGCGAAAAGATTATTGAGTTTGGCGGACAAGTATTGTTTGACACCAAAGTAGTAGACATACTGATTAAAAACAACGAGGTAGACGGCGTGGTTACCCAAAAAGGCGACACCATTCATGCTAGGCAACTCATCCTTGCCACAGGCCACTCGGCACGTGACATCTTTGAACTGCTGCACCGCAAAGAAATATTTATAGAAGCCAAACCGTTTGCCTTGGGCGTTCGTGCCGAGCATCCGCAGAAGCTTATAGACAGCGTACAATACAGCTGTGATTACAACCAGGGTCGTGGCGAGTTTCTGCCACCAGCCGCTTACGCTATTGTTAAGCAGGTAAACGGACGCGGGATGTACTCGTTCTGTATGTGCCCTGGTGGTGTTATCGCACCATGTGCCACCAGCCCCGGCGAGGTGGTTACTAACGGCTGGAGCCCCAGCAAACGCGACCAGGATACCGCAAACAGTGGTATAGTAGTAGAGCTTAAGCTGGAGGACTTTGCACCGTATGCTAAATTTGGCCCCCTTGCCGGTATGGAATTCCAAAAAGCAATAGAGCAGAAAGCATTCCACGCAGCAGGCGGCACCCAGCGTGTACCGGCTCAGCGTATGGTTGATTTTTCGCAAAGTAAACTTTCAGCAGACATCCCTAAAACGTCGTATGTACCGGGTACCACATCGGTAGAATTAGGGCAGGTATTCCCGGGCTTTTTAACCCAAACTATGCGCGAAGGTTTCCGTGAATTTGGCAAATCAATGAAAGGGTATTTTACTAACGAAGCCATACTGCACGCCCCAGAATCACGCACCTCATCTCCGGTACGTATACCACGCGATGCCGAAACACTGCAACACCTCCAGATAAAAGGCTTATACCCTTGTGGCGAAGGAGCGGGCTATGCCGGTGGAATTATCTCAGCCGCCATTGATGGAGAAAAGTGTGCATTAAAATGTGCTGAGTAAACTATAGAGATTAACACCAATATTATACAGACCGCCTTGATTTCTCAAGGCGGTTTTTATTTTACCAAAGTACTAAAAAGTAGTAACCCCTGTTAATTATTTGCCGCGCCATTATCCACAACCTATATTTGCGCATCAATCAAGAAAATCAACTAAATGAACAAATCCCTGTTGGTGGTAACTTTGCTTGCCTCCTCTTTCTTTGCCCATGCGCAAGATTATTTCGCTCCGGTAGATTCTATTGTAAAAACGTATGAAGGTAAAGAGGTGCCCGGGTTTTCAGTACGCATCCTTAAAGATGGCAAAACCGTGTACAACAACCATGCGGGGTATGCGAACCTTGAAAAGCACATCAAAATTACAGATGAAACTGTTTTTAACCTGGGCTCTACATCAAAACAGTTTACGGCTGCCTGTGTAGTACTGCTGCAACAACAAGGCAAGCTAAACCTAAACGACAACCTGCGGAAATACATACCAGAATTCCCTGCCTATGCCGAAAAAATAACCCTATTACACCTGCTTACCCATACCAGCGGCCTTAAAGATTATCCTATCCTTGCAACCATTAAAGGAGAGGAATCAGACGATTATACTAACAATCAGATTAAGGAAATGATGGTACTACAGGAACCTGATTTTGCCCCCGGCGAAAAATGGAGTTACTGCAATACGGGATACTGGTGCCTTGCGCAGATTGTAGAAAAGGTTTCAGGGAAAAGCATTGGCGAATTTGCCCGTAAAAATATTTTCAAGCCGTTAGGCATGAAGAGTACAGCGTACGTTACCAAACCAAAAAACAACGTCGACCATAAAGCCATAGGCTATGAAATGGAAAACGGGGCTTACAAGACAACAGATCCCGATCAAAAGGCTGTAGGCGGTGGCGGCATATACAGCACATTGGGCGATTTGCAAAAATGGCTGACAGAAATGCAAACGCACCGTGTTTTTGGTGATGCATTTTGGAAATCAATGACGCAGGATGACGCTTATAAAAATGAAAACCTTACCTATACCAAGGGGTTGTTTATTTCGCCATACGGGTCTAAAACCATGATACAGCATGGCGGAGACGTAAAAGGATATCATCCGTTTTTAGCCTATTTCCCTGACGATAAAGTGGGAGCGGTTATACTTACTAATGATGACAGCTTTAAACGTTACGATATTTTAAAAGCTGCTGTAAACCGGCTGTTGGGCTTCCCGTACCGCTACCCAACTGCTAAAAATGGCTCTGTAAAACAAGCCAACCTTAGCATGTATACCGGTAAATATAAACTGGACGAGGGGCAGTATATAGTGATACAGGAAGGTAATGGAGTGCTTTCGTTTATGCAGCTTTGGGATGGTACTAATGTTAAACTGAAACCAAACGGACAGGACAATACTTTTGCCCTTGAAGAAGATCAGGGCGTTTTTGTTTTTGAAAACATCCAGAATGGAAAAGCGGAAAGTATACAATTACAACAGGGTGCAGGAAAGGCAAGCTTTATCCGCGTGGAAACAATGCCCGAAAAACCAGAGTACAAGATGTATGAAGGTACTTATTATAGCGCTGCTCTAAAACAAAACGTTCAAATTTTTACTAAGGAGGGACTTGTATACATGAAGTTGGCAAACGGAGACCAGGACTGGGGCATTGAAGCTGAAGAGGCAACCTTTGCTACGCGTTATGGCGATTTAAGTTTCAGGAAAGATGCCCAAGGAAATATTACCGGTTTTACCTACAACCACGAACGCGCAAAAAACATTGAGTTCAGTAAACAAAAAAGCGAATAGATAATCTATTCGCTTTTTTGTTTTTTATTTCTGGCGGAAGTAAATATCTATAGGTACCCCGCTAAAGTTATAATGCTCACGCAGCTTGTTTTCTATAAAACGCTTGTATGGCTCTTTAACGTACTGCGGCAGGTTACAGAAAAACACAAACTGTGGCACAGGCGTAGGCAGCTGCATACAGTACTTTATTTTTATGTATTTACCCTTAAGCGCCGGCGGCGGATAGTTTTCTATAATTGGCAGCATCAGCTCGTTAAACTTGCTGGTAGATACGCGTTGCTTGCGGTTTTCGTATACCTCTACGGCAGTTTCAAGTGCTTTAAGCAAACGCTGTTTTGTAAGTGCAGAGATAAACAGAATTGGCACATCGGTAAACGGCTGCAGCTGTTCGCGTATTTTAAGTTCGTAATCGCGTGTGGTCATGGTATCTTTTTCTACAAGGTCCCACTTGTTAACCAGGATTACTATACCCTTACGGTTTTTCTCGGCAAGCCAAAAAATACTTTGGTCCTGGCCTTCAAAACCACGGGTAGCATCTATAACCAGTAATATAATGTCGCTATGCTCTATGGCTCGCACCGAGCGCATAACGCTGTAAAATTCAAGATCTTCCTTAACCTTTGCCTTACGACGGATACCGGCGGTATCTACAAGGTTAAACTTAAACCCGAAACGGTTGTAGGTAGTGTCTATAGCATCACGGGTAGTACCGGCTATGTCTGTAACTACAAAACGATCCTCTCCAATAAGCGCGTTTATAAACGACGACTTACCGGCATTAGGTCGGCCTACTACTGCAAATCGAGGCAGCACCTCGGCATTTTCATCTACCGGCTGCGGGTCTGGTAATGCCTCTATAATAGCATCCAGCAATTCACCTGTACCGCTACCACTGGCACTTGATATAGTATAGTAGTCGCCAAGGCCCAGGTTATAGAACTCAAACGCGTCTTTTTCGCGCATGGCGTTATCCACCTTATTTATGGCAAGGATAACCGGCTTGGTAACCTTACGCAGTAACTTAGCAACCTCCTCGTCCATAGGGGTAATACCCTCCTCAACATCGGTAACAAATACAATTACGTCGGCTTCATCTAACGCCAGTTCTACCTGGCGGCGGATTTCACCTTCAAAAACATCATCGCTCCCTTTCACATATCCACCTGTATCTATAACAGAAAACTCCTTTCCGTTCCATTCGCTTTTACCGTAGTTACGGTCGCGCGTAACACCGCTTACAGAGTCTACAATAGCTTCTCTGCGCTGTATCAAACGGTTAAAAAAGGTAGACTTCCCTACATTAGGCCTCCCCACTATGGCTACGATATTATTCATCAGCTTATTTTAATTTTTTGCAAAAGTAGTCATTTTGTTTCAAGTTTCAGGTTTCAGGTTTAAAGTTCTGAGTGGCAACCTGAAACTTTAAACCTGAAACCTGAAACAAATATTTAAAATCTGAAATTACTTCTGGTTATACCCAAATCTTCTTAACTGGTAGTTATTAGTCCTCCAGTCTTTATTTACCTTAACAAACATTTCTATAAAGATTTGTTTGCCAAAAAACTTTTCCAGGTCTTCTCGTGCCTGGGTGCCTACTTTTTTAATGGCAGCACCTTTATGACCTATGATAATACCCTTTTGCGTATCGCGCTCTACCATAATTACGGCACGGATACGTATAATGTTATCATCTTCTATAAACTCCTCGGTTTCTATCTCTACGGCATAAGGGATTTCCTTATCGTAGTTAAGCAATATTTTTTCGCGTATGGTTTCGTTTACAAAGAAGCGTTCCGGCTTATCGGTCAGTGCATCTTTAGGGTAGTATGGCGGCGACTCCGGAAGCAACTCTAAAATACGGCTGAATACGTTTTGCACGTTAAAATTTTCCAGCGCACTTATCGGGAAAATTTCCGCGTTCGGAACCTTTTCTGTCCACAATGCTACCTGCTCCTCTAATTGCTCCTGATTAGACTTGTCAATTTTATTTAAAAGCAACAATACCGGCACCTTGGCATTGATAATCTTCCTGAAAAACGCTTCATCTTTCAGTTCCTTTTCGCCGGTTTCTACCATATATATAAGTACATCGGCATCTTCAAAGGCCGTCTTTACAAAGTCCATCATACTGTTTTGCAACTCGTATGCAGGCTTTATAATACCCGGGGTATCGCTTAGTACCACTTGAAAATCTTCGCCATTTACAATGCCCAGTATACGGTGGCGGGTAGTTTGTGCCTTACTGGTTATAATAGAGAGTCGCTCGCCCACAAACGCGTTCATAAGCGTACTTTTACCTACGTTTGGGTTACCTATAATATTTACAAATCCTGCTTTATGTGCCATAGTTAAAACTGCATTTAATAAAAAAAGCCATTGTTACAATGGCTTGTATTGCAGGTGCAAAGGTATTGTTATTTATTGTGAAAGGCAAAAAAGGCGTTAATTAGGCTTACGCCCCGCCAAACATGGCATTATTCTCCATTGCCTTAACAAGCGGGGCAGTATCTTTAAGTATCACGGGATTAAGAAAAGCAGCTGTGTGGCGCTCATGATGGGTATCGCTGCCCACAAAGTCTATCATCCCCTCATCAAGGAGTTTTTGTGCAATATCGCAAACGTGCTTACCATAATAACCTGTAACCGAAAGCAGGTTTACCTGAAACTTGCACCCCACACGTTTCAGCTTTTGGTATTCCTCCTGCTTATGATGGTAAAACAAATAACGCTCGGGGTGTGCCAGTATGGGCTGGTAGCCCTCCAGTTGCATTTCGTACAAGGCTTCATACAACTGCATGGGCGCATTAAGGTAACTCATTTCCACCAGTACATAGTTATCCTTTAAGGTAAGCAGGGGCTCTTGTTTAATCCGCTTTAAAAAAACATCGTCGATTAAATACTCGGCCGCAGCCTTAAACGGTTCGTTTACGCCTTGTTGTTGTAAAAAAGCCTTATGCTTTTCTTCTGTAGCCAATATACCATCGCGCGTGTTGTTCCACACGCCTGTAAGCACGTGTGGCGTAGTAATAAATTGCGAAAAACCGTATCCTTTCAGCGTATTAATCAGCGTAAGGGAGTCATCAGGGTCTTTAGCACCGTCGTCTATACCCGGCAGCAGGTGCGAGTGTATGTCTACAAACCCCGAGGGTATGAGGCTTGCTAAAGTAGCTTTTTGTTTTTTACTAAAAAATGAAAACAAGGCGATATAGTTTTGGCGTTACGCTACAAATTTAACAAAAAAACAAAGGCAGGATTACGCGTTTCTCCTTGACGGAAATTTTTGTTTTACAAACGGCAGCATTTCGCGTGCTAACATAGACAGCACCAGTACCACTATCGGAAGCACCATAAGTAAATGTGGTTTATTTAGCATATAGACAAGATACACCAAAATACAAACAGCAATAACAATGGTTGTCTTTTTAATGGCATCCTGATTTTTGGCAAAGCTAAAATACAATAGCAATAATAGCAACGGATTAACAAGCAAAGCATTGTAATTCCACGTTATTTCGGTGTGGAAAGAGTAAAGCCCCACGCAACAAAAAAACAGGCCCAAAAGCCCCAATAGTGCGTAAAGCGAACGCCTTACCACTATGTTCTTTGAAATAAATATCAGCAAGGCACACACAGCTAAAAACGTGTATATATTGTTCCACCCCGACATTTTTTGTACGGTTGTACTTTTATACACCGTATCGGTAACGGGAGTTAAGGCCTGGCCTGTTGCCGTTTTAGAATGGGTTACCCCCTGCATAAGCTGTTCCGGCAAAAACGGCACGCCAAGCACATTATCTGTCTTGGCACCAAAAATAAGATTGATACCCAGGCTCTCATAAAAGCTGTTATGCAATCTTTCGCACACTATTTTACGATACGTTTTCCCGGTATCGGCGTTTTGCCGGGAAATCTTTGGGTTCAGACTGTTGTTAAGCACATCGGCCACCATAGTGGTACAGTTGCGCCCAAAATAGCGGTAGGTGTAGTACTTTTTATCTGAATTTAAAGTAGCTACAAGCTCATCTATAACCTGTTGTTTTTGCGCCAGGGTAAGGTTAAGGCGCTGTTCAAAAACATCGCGGTTATAATATTGGTACGTGTATACAAAATCCTGGTAAGAGCCGGCGGATGCAAAATACTTAAGGTCGCCCTTTATAAACTTGAGGTAAAATAAAGGGGTATTAAAATCAAACATACCGTAATTAAACACCACATCCATACCGGTTTCGGGATCGGCAACGCGTAATGCGGTATGCCCAAATACCGAGTACAACTCCTCGCCCGGCCCGCAGGTAAGCAACGATACAAATGCGCGGTCAGACAACTGCCCCTGTGCTTTTAAAGAAACAGGAAACATATACAATAACACAAGAAGTAAAAATGAAAAACGGGGTATAAAACGCATGGTTTTGCGGTATTGATTTTTAACGCCTAAAGATACCCAAATCTACTTTAAGAGAAAAAATATTTGAATATAACGCTGCACTTTGGTCGCCAATATCAGTTAAGGCATAGTCTATCTGCACGCCGCGGTACTTAAACCCTACTCCTATGTTAGGCTGAAAGGTAAGCCGCTGGCTGCTGTCCAGCTGTTGCTCGTACTGAAAGTTACCGGTGCCGGCACGTAAAAATGCAAGGTCAAGGTAACTAAACTCAAACCCGACAGCCGGGTCTATGCTTACAAAATCAAGGTTTACAAGGTCGTTTGTTTTGGCAAACTGCATATTTAGGTTAGCCGATGCCAACAGCGCGTAATCGCCATGGAATTCAAACTTTTTAGATACGCCAAGTTGTGCTTTTGGCAATGTAATTTCGGTAGTTTCCGGCAGTTCCTGGTTTTGCCCCGGAACGGCGTCCATTACCTTTTGGTACTCGGCCTTATTTATGGCCCACACATTATAGGTTGTGGTTATATCGCGTAGCATAAAACCCATTTTCCAGTCGCCCCTAGTACGGTATTGCAACCCAAAATCAAACCCAAAACCCCATGAATCGGCAAATTTCCCTATTACGCGGCGTATTACCTTAGCATTTACACCATACGTTAGCTCCTTCATAGGTGCCTTGCGCGCATAGCTTAAAAGAAACCCGTAGTCTGCCGCCGAAAACAGGCTTATCCGGTTATAATCTATATTCCCCTGGCTGTCTATAAGCTGGGTGGTATTCATTATATTATCCACCCCAAAACGTATGGCCGATACTGCAAATGCGCTGCTGTTATCTATAGGCTGGGCATAAGCGGCATAATCATACTGGGCTATGTTTGCAAAGTAGCTGGCGTGCATAAGCGCTGCCTGGCTATCGGTAAGATTCATAAGCCCGGCAGGGTTCCAATACCCGGATGTAACATCGCCGGTACTGGCGGTAACGGCATTACTCATACCCATAGCAGCCGCATCTACACCTATACTCATAAATTCGTTAGAATATTTACGGGTAGTTTGTGCAGTTACAGAAAATACGGCAAAAACAGCTATAGCAGTTAGTAATCGTCCCAATGTGGTAAATTTGTGCAAATATGACATAAAAATCTCAATTACTAAACTCCGTTTCTATTAACTTTATTGTATTACATTTGCATTGAAAAATTAAACCAAAATGGCATTGAAAAAGCACATTCCTAATTTTATTACCCTTTTAAACCTTGCATCGGGCCTGGTAGCCCTTGTTTACGCTTTTAATAACAACTGGCAAATGGCATTCTTTTGGGTATGCATGGGTATTTTCTTTGACTTTTGGGATGGTTTTTTTGCCCGTACACTAAAGGTATCCAGCCCTATAGGCCTGCAGTTAGATTCGCTTGCAGACATGGTTACCAGCGGTGTGGTACCGGGTATGGCAATTTTCCAGATGCTGGCCGGCATTGCCGAAATGCAGGCCGAACTAAACCTGGAAAGCGATAACTTTTACCTTGGACTGCTGCCTTATGCAGGTTTTATCATCACCCTGGGTTCAGCATACAGGCTCGCTAAATTTAATGTAGACACAAGACAGACCAATTCTTTTATTGGCCTGCCCACGCCTGCTAATGCTCTTTTTATAATGAGCCTGCCGGTTATACAAGCCTACAGCGATGGAGACGGCGTACTATTTGAACTACTGAGCAACCCATACGTACTGGTAGCTATAAGCTTTATAAGCGCCTTTATGCTAAATAGTAACATACCTTTATTTTCGCTAAAGCTGAAGTACTTTAACTGGGAAACCAATAAGGTACAGTTTAGCTTCCTTATCCTTTCTATACTGCTGTTGTTTTTCCTTAACTATCTTGCCATTCCGCTTATCATTATCTTATATGTACTGGTATCGCTGGTTACAAATAAACTTTGGCACAAAGCATAAATTTCTTTTTTAAACATGCCCGCCCCAAAACGTACACCTGCAAAAACGGTGCAAGGCAATGCTACCCCTAAAAGGACTGCCGCCCCTAGAAAAAAAACCGCTAAAAAAAAGCAGGGACTTACTCCGTTCAGCATCCTGAAATATTCGGTATATATGCTGCTTATTACATTTATTATTGCCGGAACGTACCGTTTTAGGCACGGGGTTTTAGTGTACCTGGGGTTCAATAAAATAAACAACAAACAAATTACCGTACTTACAAAGGAAGAGCGAAAGATAGCCGACCTGCGTATTTATGAAATTGTAAGCCGCCATAAAGACCGTATTTTTGGATTTGATGTATCGCACTACCAAGGGAAAATAAACTGGGACAGTATAGAACGGTCTAAAGGCGATTTCCCGCTGGACTTTGTATTTATACGTGCTTCTGCCGGAAAACGCCGCGGCGACAATGAATTTGCACGTAACTGGAAACACGCTAAGCGCACAGGGTTTATCCGTGGGGCATACCACTATTACCGCCCTGACGAAAACTCTGTAAAACAAGCCGAAAATTTTATAAAAAGAGTAACGCTAAGCAAGGGCGATCTTCCGCCGGTACTAGACATAGAAAAAATGCCTAACGGACAAAGCATGGACAGCCTGAAAAGCGGGCTGAAACGCTGGCTAAAACTGGTAGAAAACCATTATGGTGTAAAACCCATATTATACAGCGGGCAAAGTTTCCATGGGGACTTCCTTAAAAAAGAATTTAAAGGCTACACGCTATGGATAGCCAATTATAGCTTTTTTGAAGATGAAATACGTAAAGAGTGGGATTTTTGGCAATTTACAGACAAGGCCTCAATTATAGGCATAGAGGGCAAAGTAGATGCTAATATTTATAACGGTAAACTTGCCGAATTAAAAAAGCTGTGCATTAAATAAACATGATTGCAAAAGGTGGGCAACCCTGCAACAATATGTTATTGTTATGGTTTAATTTGAGTTACTTAATTCTTCCGCCTTTACCTCATTCCACTTCGGGTCAATTTTCTTAAGATTGTCGTACATACCTTTACGGTGCAGTGCTCCATACAATACTACGATTTTCTTATCCTGCATCGCGGTTATTTTATTGGCAAGGGCTTCGTTTCTGACGGTCATTAACAAGTATTCTTTTTCCGACGACGGCAGGCGTTTACCTTTGTACTTTTTATTTAGCGGCGTTTCGCGGTCGTACTCATACAAAACAATTTCGCCTTTTTCTTTTTCGTAACGGCGCACTAATGAGTCCATACTCACATCGCCCTTAATATCCGTGTCTAAGCTAAGTCCGGTATTGCTCATGGTCTGACTTACAGCACCCTTTACCCTATAGCGCTTCATGGCATCATTATTTTTATCGGTATAGCTGGTAAGATTAAAGCCCACAACCCGCCTGAATTTTCGCTTGTAGGTATCCAGCGTAACGCTGTCTAACGATTTAGAGGCCGCCACGCTTTCGTATACAAACACATAGCCTTGCGTACGGAGCGAATCATTTAACTGCTTTACCTCATCATAAAACTCTTTTTTATTAAGGTGTATCATAGGGATAAACACTATCGTTTTATCCCCATTTGTATAATAATGCGGTGTAGGGTGCTTAAACGTAAGCAAAGCCGCCTTAACCATCATTCGCCCGCAGGAAGCTAAGAGCAAACACAACAAACTTATAGACAATAGCTTCCTCATATTCCCCTAATTTATTTCAAGTTCATTTTTCTGATCCTCGGTTAAGCCCCATTTCTCTTGTAAGTCACCATTTACAAGATAGTACTGAATCTTTAAACCACTTGCCTTCGCCTTATCTAATGAAGAAAGCCACTCAAACGATTTGTCTTTATTTAGTTTGCCCAAATACGTAGCCCATGTTATAACCACGTAGCCATCATAGCCAGATGTTTCCGGCAATTTTCCGTGATAAGCGTTAAAACGGTTAAACATTTGCGTAATGGTAAAGTCTTTTTGAGAAGGTTCGTTATTAAGATTTTTAAGATCTCCTATAAAGCCATCTACCTTAGCATTACAGTCTGATGCTGATTTTTTGTAATTTACGTATTCGCCTTTCGCATTAAAAAAATAAGCCTGGGGCATACCTAACTTTACTATTTGACCCCATGCATCGAAGTTTTTAGGATATAGCAAAGCAGTAGTATCTATATCTTTTTTAACCAAATAACGCTTTATTTGTTTTTCTGTTTTAAACGAAGGATCTTTAATACCATAGTACTTTAGCATAAGTGGTTTACATCCTGCAACGCTTATTACTAACAATAACAATAAAAGTTTTTTCATAATATTTAGTTTGTTGGTTTTAAAAAAAAGGCCGGAAACAAAGTTCCGGCCGAAATATAATAAAAAAATATAATCATTACTAAAATTACCAGCTTCCTCCGGCACCGCCGCCACTAAAGCCGCCGCCACCGAAACCGCCTCCAAAGCCACCGCCTCCGCCTCCGGAACTTCCGCCCCATCCGCCAGAACTGCGACCGCCGCTGCCTAAGCTGCTTAAAATTAAAATATCAGCAAGATCCAGGCCACCCCTGCGACCGCCGCTACCCCCGCCTCCTTTACGGGAAATAACAATTATAATGATAATAAAAATTATTATAATTAACGGCAGGAAACCCAGGAATCCGCCATCTTTATCCGGCTTAGGTTCGGCTTTATATTTGCCCTGAAGCATTTTTATAAGGACATCGGTACCGGCATTGAGCCCTCCATAGTAATCTCCCTCTTTAAAATACGGAATAATTACCTCCCGCGTCATTTCACCTACCTGTCCGGCAGTAAGACGGTCTTCAACACCATACCCCGGAGAAATCCAGATTTTTCGCTCGTCTCTGGCTAACACTATCATAACGCCGTTGTCGTTTTGCTCGCTGCCGCCTACACCCCACTGCTGCCCCCATTTGGGCGTTAGCAGCCCTATATCCTCGCCTTTAAGCGACGTGATAATGGCTATTACAATTTGGGTAGACGTAGTATCGGCATAATTCACCAGCTTTTCCTCCAGCATCTTCCTGTCTGATGGAGACAGTAGCTCTGCATAGTCATACACGCTGGTTTGCTTTTCTGGTTTTGGTGGTATTTCAAACTGTGCAAAACCAACAACCGGCTGTAACAGCACACCTGCATACAACAGGCATAATAAAAATATCTTTTTCATCATCCTCTTGATATGGTGTCTGGGAGTTCGTTTTCATCATCGTCAGCATACGGAAAATAGGTTTTAAGGCGCTCGCCGGCACGCAGTATACCATCGGCAAGGCCCTGCACAAAACGCCCTTCCTTAAAGTGTTCTATAACCATGTCTTTGGTACAATCCCAAAAATCAGGCTCCACCGCTTTATCTATCCCTTCGTCGCCCACAATGGCAAACGAACGGTCTTTTACGGCTACATAAAACAAAACCCCGTTACGCGCAGCGGTTTTGTGCATATCTAAAAAATGAAAAACCTCCTTAGCCCTTTCAAGCGGAGGTTTTTCTGATGTATTTTCTATATGCACCCTGATTTCGCCGCTGGTATTTTTTTCAGCCTGCTGTATGGCGGCTACAATAGCCTGCTCATCGGCAGCAGTTATAAAATCATTGGTTACAGGCATATCTATGTAGTTTTTAGAATTTAACCTGTACCGGTTTCTCAGCACCTTCTACAGCCTTAAAGTAAGGCTTCTCTTTGTATTCGCCTAAGAACATAGAGTTAGGAAACCTTAGCACATAGTTGTTATAATCCTGTACCACTTCGTTATAGCGTGTACGCTGTGTTTGTATGGTATTTTCGGTAGAAGCAAGTTCATCCTGCAGCTTCAGGAAATTTTCATTTGCCTTTAGTTCCGGATATTTTTCTATGGTTACATTACCTATAAGCTTATTAACAGACCCCATAAGGTTAGCCTGTGCTTTCGCGAAAGCCTCAAGTTGCTCTGGCGTAGCATTAGATGGGTCTACCTGAACCGAATTAGCCTTACTCCTTGCTTCGGTTACCTCTACAAGGGTGCTTTTTTCAAAATTAGCAGCCCCTTTTACGGTTTCCACAAGATTCCCTATAAGATCGTTACGACGCTGGTAGGCTGTTTCTACATTACCCCATTCTTTTCCTACTGCCTGGCTTTTACCAAGGGCACCGTTTTTAATGCCCATAGCCCAAAAGAATGCTATAGCAATTATAGCTACTATTACAATAACAGGTATTAACCACTTTTTCATGTTTTCGATTGTTTTTTGATTAAAGTTCGTTTTTAATGTTTATCAATTGTGTTTTTATCAACTCTAATTTACGGATAATTTCAAACTTATCCATAGTCTTTTTCTGGCTTTCTTTTAAATGTACCTTAGCCCCTTCTAAGGTAAAGCCGCGCTCTTTTACCAAATGGTATATCAACTGAAGGTTTTTTACATCATCAGGTGTAAACATACGGTTGCCCTTAGCATTCTTTTTTGGCTTAAGGACATCAAACTCCTTATCCCAAAAGCGGATAAGCGACGCATTTACGTCGAAAGCCCTGGCAAGTTCGCCAATGGTGTAATATCGTTTTTCCGGCAGGTCTATATGCATCAGTCAAGCGATTGGTTTTCCTGGTTAGCTAATTTAGCAATTAATACGTATTCTTTAGCAGAAATATTTCCGTAATAGAAATTCAGCGGGTTTACTACAGATCCGTTTTTATGCACCTCATAATGTAGGTGTGGCGCCTCGCTACGGCCGGTGCTACCCACGTAGCCTATAACATCGCCACGTTTTACACGCTGCCCCGCCCTTACGGCAAATTTGCTCATGTGTCCGTAAAGCGTTTGGTAACCGTAGCCGTGGTTAATAAGCACTCTGTTGCCGTAGCCCGACATCTTATTATCTGCAGCCGAAACCACACCATCTCCGGTAGCGAAAATTGGTGTTCCGGTACGTGCGCTAAAATCCATCCCTGCATGAAATTTACGTATTTTAGTAAACGGGTCGCTACGGTACCCAAAACCCGATGCCATTTGGCGCAGATCTTCATTTTTCACGGGCTGTATTGCCGGTATGGCACTCAGTAATTTTTCCTTATCCTTTGCCAGTTTGGCTATTTCGTCCAGGCTTTTGCTCTGTATTACAATTTCCTTGCTTAATACATCTATGCGGCGGGTGGTGTTTTTTACCAGTTCGCTGTTGTTGTACCCTTCCAACTCTTTATAGCGGTTAACCCCACCAAAACCGGCTTTACGCTGTTCTTCGGGTACCGGAGTGGCGTTAAAGTAGGTGCGGTATATGTTGTTATCGCGCTCCTCTACACTGGCTATGGCGTCTTCCATAAGGGCTGCTTTACGGTTAAGTATTTCATACTGCAGCTTCATGTTCTCTATTTCCCGGGTAAGCAGCCTGTCTTTAGGGGTTTCAAAAAAAGGCGTATTTAGCAGCACCACAAAACACACAAACCCGAACAACGCCGAAGCTACTATAAACAGCAGCGCCACGCCTATTTTTTGCCCTTTTTTGGTCTTTATCTTATGAAAGGCCAGCTTTTCGGGGTCGTAATAATATTTTACCTTCGCCATGTGGTTAAATTATTCTATTTTTGCACCTTAACGGAAAAAACCGTGCCATAAGGTATATTGCATAACGAGCAAATGTAAGAAATGTTACGGTTTTGGCAGCATTAATTAGCAGTGCGTACCGTTTAAAACCTATTTTTAAAGCAAAAAACAAACTTTCATACGAGCATGAAATCTCAGGATATCAGGAAAAAGTTCCTGCAATTTTTTGAAGAAAGGGGCCATTTAATTGTTCCTTCTGCCCCCATAGTAACCAAAGACGACCCTACGCTAATGTTTAACAACAGTGGTATGGCGCAGTTTAAGGAATTTTTCCTTGGCAACGGCACACCAAAAAGCAAGCGTATAGCCGATACCCAAAAATGCCTTCGCGTAAGCGGTAAGCACAACGACCTGGAAGATGTAGGCTTTGACACCTACCACCATACCATGTTTGAGATGCTGGGTAACTGGAGCTTTGGCGATTACTTTAAAAAAGAAGCTATTAACTGGGCATGGGAACTGCTTACTAAAGTATACGGGATTCCTGAAGACATATTATACGTTACCGTATTTGAAGGCAGCAAGGAAGAAAACGTACCATTTGACCAGGAAGCCTGGGATATATGGAAAGCCCTTGTACCAGAAGAACGCATACTGCTGGGTAACAAAAAAGATAACTTCTGGGAAATGGGCGATCAGGGACCGTGCGGGCCGTGTAGCGAAATCCACGTAGACATACGTTCTGCCGAGGAAAAAGCTAAAGTAAGCGGACGCGACCTTGTAAACGCAGACCACCCACAGGTTGTAGAGATTTGGAACAACGTATTTATGGAGTTTAACCGTAAGGCCGATAAAAGCCTGGAGAAACTACCGGCACAGCACGTAGATACCGGTATGGGCTTTGAGCGGCTTTGTATGGTACTGCAAGGTGTACAGAGTAACTACGACACCGATGTATTTACACCACTTATTGAAAAAATTGAAGCCGTAACCGGTACAAAATATACGTCTAAAAATGCTACCGCGGATCAGGAGAAAGTAAACATAGCCATACGTGTAGTGGCCGACCACGTGCGTGCGGTGGCATTTGCCATTGCCGACGGACAGCTGCCAAGCAATGGTGGTGCAGGTTACGTTATCCGCAGGATATTGCGCCGCGCTATACGTTATGCGTTTACGTTCCTTAACAAGAAGGAGCCGTTTATTTATGAGCTTGTGGCGGTGCTTGCTGCTCAGATGGGCGAATTCTTCCCTGAGATAAAAGCACAGCAATCACTTGTTACAAATGTTATCCGTGAGGAGGAAGCATCATTCCTGCGTACCCTGGACCAGGGACTTCAATTACTAGACAATGTAGTTGTTGAAACTAAAGGTACTGAGGTTAGCGGTGCTAAGGCATTTGAACTGTACGATACTTTCGGTTTCCCGGAAGACCTTACTGCGCTTATCCTTAAAGAAAAAGGATATACCTACGACAAGCCAGGCTTTGATGCCGAACTTCAAAAACAAAAGGAACGCAGCCGTGGCGCTAATGAAATAGCCAAAGACGACTGGGTTACGCTTGTGGAAGGCAACACCGAAAGCTTTGTGGGTTACGACCAACTGGAGAACGAAGTTAAAATAACACGCTACCGCAAAATCGATTCTAAAAAAGACGGTGTGCTGTATCAAATAGTACTTGATGCTACTCCGTTCTATCCTGAAGGTGGTGGCCAGATAGGCGACAAAGGCATACTGCAATCGGCTAATGAAAGCATTGAAGTTCTTGACACTAAGAAAGAGAATAACCTTATACTGCACATAACCAAGTCGCTTCCGGAAAATGTAAACGGCAGCTTTATAGCTAAGGTAAACGCCACCCTGCGTGCCGAAAGCCAAAGCAACCACACGGCTACGCACTTACTGCACCAAGCATTGCGCAGCATCCTGGGTACGCACGTGGAGCAAAAAGGTTCGCTTGTAAGTCCGGGTTACCTTCGTTTCGACTTTTCGCATTTTGCAAAAGTAAGCGATACCGAACTTGCCGAAGTAGAGCAGTTTGTAAACGCCCGCATACAGGAACACCTGCCGCTTGTAGAACGCAGGAGCATTCCGTTTAAGCAGGCGGTTGAGGAAGGTGCTATGGCACTGTTCGGAGAAAAGTATGGCGATAATGTACGTGCCATAAAATTTGGCGACAGCATGGAACTTTGTGGGGGTACACACGTAAAGAATACTGCCGATATATGGTACTTTAAAATAATCAGCGAAAGCGCTGTGGCAGCAGGTATCCGCCGTATAGAAGCGATTACCGGTACTGCGGTTAAGGATTTCTTTGCATCGCAGGAAAAAGCCCTTGACGATATTAAGGCTACCCTTAAAAATCCGCAGGATACCCTTAAGGCAGTAGTATCGTTACAAGACGAAAATACTAAGCTGAAAAAACAGGTAGAAGCACTTCTTAAAGAGAAAGCTAAAAACCTAAAAGGCGAACTTGCTAATGAACTACAGGAAATAAACGGAGTAAAATTCCTTGCCAAGCAGGTGGACCTTGATGCAAACGGAGCTAAAGACCTGGCTTATGAGTTGGGTAACCTGGGCACTAACCTGTTCTTGGTTTTAGCTACCGTTACCGAAGACAAACCGATGCTTACCTGCTATGTAAGCAAAGAGCTTGTTGCCGAAAAAGGGCTTAACGCAGGCACTGTAGTACGCGAACTGGGCAAGTATATACAGGGCGGCGGCGGCGGACAGCCGTTCTTTGCAACCGCAGGCGGTAAAAACCCTGCCGGCGTTGCCGAAGCGCTTGCCGCAGCAGTTAACTTTGTAAAGTAATCTTTTAAACACATACTGAAGCCTCTTTGCGTGCTATTTGCAAAGGGGCTTTTTTATTTTTTTAATTGTCTCGTCATGCCGCAATCGCTTTGCGTCATTGCGAGACATTTATTTTCATTAAAAATAACCAGTTTTCCAAATCTATATCCTGCTACTTATAAGACTTTGAGTCAATAATCAAGACTCTATTTTACACCAATGTATACAAGGGCGTGATAACTAGAGTCGTGACAAACCTTCAGGGAACTAAAAAATTATACACTTTTCATTTTCATCGAAATCGTTATAAAATTACACCTAATACGTATATTTGCGAAAATTGTTTAATAAATACCTTTCCAAAAAACATGAAAAAGATTCTATTATTTATGGCGGCCATAGCTATGGCTTCTTGTAGTGACGACACCCCACCTACCCCAACAGATGATGTTACTGTGGTGCTTCCCAGCCGTATTGTAACAACCAAACCAGATGGCACTCAGCTAACAGCAACGTACACATACAGTGGCAACCGCATTACAACAACTACTTACAGCGACGGAACATCTGAATCGTACAGTTATATAGATCAGTATTTAACCGAAAAACGCATTTATCAAAACGGCGGTCTGATAGAAAAAGATGTATTCCTGTATGATGCTGCCGGCTTTGCAGGCAGGGTTAAAAATTACTACAACTTGGCTAACCCCTCTGCAAACTATTCTGTAAGATCATTGTATACCTATAGCGGCACCACCGTTAGCGTAACAGAACTGAAAGGCGATGAAAACAGCCAAACCACTCCTTACCGCACGCTAACCCTGACTATGGCTACTAATGGAAATATTGTAAAATATGACGATGGTACAACGGTAATAAACTACTCGTATGACTACTTTAATAATCCGTTTAAAAACCTGTACGCTTACGGTATTCTCATACTTTCTGACTACAAAGGCGGGGCAAATAATGTTACCGGAACGCAAACCACCACGGGCGGAACAAATGTAACTACATTTACCAGCTACACCTATAATATGGACTATCCGGTAACGGCAACAACCTCCACAGCGGATGGTAGCCAAACCGTAATGCAATATACATACTAAAGTAACCAAGGGGGTTGAATTCTAAAATGATTCAACCCCTGATTTTTTTAGATACCTTTGTATAAAGGTTTTTTTATGCAGTTTAGTACCGTAGTGCCTGTACATGAAGGGCATCCTAAAATAAATTACAATTCCCACGTGCTTTCTTTAGGCTCCTGCTTTGCAGTAAATATGGGCGAAAAATTCAACTACTTTAAATTTAGCGCTAGCATCAACCCTTTTGGTATACTTTTTCATCCTGTTGCTTTGGAAAAAGTAATCCGTTTTGCACTAAACGATGTACCGTTTACCGAAGAAGATATTTTTTTTCATGCAGACCGCTGGAATCATTTTGATGCGCACTCTGACCTCAGCGCAACTACCTCTTCTGTACTACTAGCAAACCTTAGCCAGGCAAGTGGCGATTTAAAATCTGCCTTAAAAAACGCCACACATATTACAATAACCCTTGGCACCTCATGGGTCTACAGGCTTGTGGCAACCGGGGCACTGGTAGCCAACTGCCATAAGGTACCTCAAAAACAATTCAGCAAAGAACTTCTTAGCGTTGATGAGATAAAACAGAGTTTGCAAAACATCACGGCAATGATAAACTCGGTTAATAAAGATGCTGTGGTTATTTTCACTGTTTCTCCCGTAAGGCACATAAAAGACGGTTTTACTGAAAACCAATGGAGCAAAGCCAACCTAATCTCGGCACTGCACCAAACCATAAACCATAAACCACAAACTATAAACAGCTGCTATTTCCCCTCTTACGAAATTATGATGGACGAACTTCGTGATTATCGTTTCTATGCGCCAGACATGATTCACCCTAACCAGGTGGCCATTGATTACATTTGGGAAAGGTTTTCCGAAAGCTGGATCAGTGAAGAAACACTCCAAACCATGAAGCAGGTAGATAACATACAAAAAAGCCTGCTCCACCGCCCTTTTAACCCAGATACTGAAAACCATAAAAAATTTACAGAGAACTTGGATTCAAAGGTTAAAGCACTGCAAAAGCTACACCCCCATATTAAATTTTAAGGAGGATATAACAGGTTGTTATTGTAATAATATGTACATTCAAAATAAAAATGCGTAAAAAAATACTTATAGGCATTGGTGCCCTGATTATACTACTATTGGCTTTTAGGTACTGCGAATTTAAAAAAGGAGATACCGCTACGTTTGATGAATCGGCTATGATACAGGAGCAGATTAAAAACGTTTCTAAGCTTGTGGTAACCGAAGGGCATTATAGCGAAGTAATTACCTACAAAGATAAAAACAGCTATTTAGGTGATTATATTTCGTTTGAAAAAAAAGCGATTGTAGTGGTTAATACGGATGCTACAGTAAGCTACGACCTGAAACAACTGCAATATGAAATCAACGAGGCAGATAAAACCATAACCATTACCCACCTGCCAAAGGAGGAAATTAAGATTTCGCCCGACATTAAGTTTTATGATGTACAGGAAAGTACTTTTAATGAATTTACAACCGATGATTACAATAAAATAAATCAGCAGGTAAAAGCCGCTATGCGCAAAAAAATAGAGAACAGTAACCTAAAGAAAAATGCACAAAACCGCTTTTTAAGTGAGTTGAGTAAAATATTAATCCTTACAAACAGTAAGGGCTGGACACTACAATACAATGGTGAAATAGTAAACGATGAAAATATGGGTACGCTACTGTAATCCATTATACCCTATAAAAAAGGCTCCTTTTCGGGAGCCTTTTAAATTTGGATTAGTTAACACTTTCTTTTTCAAATATCAGTGAAAGCCCATCGGTAATAAGGTGTGATACCTTAGGGCGTTTTAGTTTCAGTTCTTCTAAATGTGCCACTACCTCATCCAGCAGCGCATTGTTGTTTTGTGCATGAAGCTGCTCTGCAATTTCTACCGAAAGCAGCCAGTCATCGCTGTGCTTTTGTTGCAATGCAGAAAATACGTCGCTCAGGCTTAAGGCAGCGGCACGGCCTTCGCGCAGGTCGCGCACGTTTTGGTATAACGACTCCAGTTCTATACGCTCAGGCGTTTTCTTTGCCTTTATGGTTTTAGAGGAAGGCACATGCCCCACAAGGTTAAAGCTGTGCACATCTGCCGGCCCTGAGAACGCCGAGATTACTTTCTTCCCTACTGCCATATCGTATATACCCCACTCCGGCATAAATAACACCGTATCGCCGTTGGTTACCGTACAGTTTTTAAAACTTATAAGAATAATTTTCCCCTGTAGGTTCCGCTTTCCGGTAATAATTTCGCCGGTAACCACAATATCCCCTTCAAACTCAAGTGTAACCGTTTCACCTTCGTAAATATCATACGCGCGTAAATCACGCGGGCTCATGTCTTCTATAGAAAGGTTTATACCTTTAAGTTTACCTACCGGGCTTCCAAATCCTTCGGCATGATAATCAATTCCGTGGCCCACAAGTTCTTTTTCGCGGTATGCCAGCGCAGTGCCCCCTGTGGTTTGCAGGTATACCGGCTTACCTTCGTTTTCAATCACGTTGCTAAACACACCCGAAATTTGCAACCCTGTACTCAACTCCACAGTACCCAGTGCTTTACTGTCTATCAGCTTCTTAACACTGCTAAGGCCACCGGTACGCAATGCCATTTTATTGGCAAATTCTTCCAGGACAAGGCTCAGGTGGGCAAAATCAGGGGTAACAAAAAGTTGAGGCTGTGGCTTGGTAATATCAAAACCCTGATACGCCGCATTAATATCGTAAGGTAACTTCTTTACATTATCTGTCATGCACCAGGCACTTTCTCCTATAGAGGAAAGCAAACCGGCACCGTATATTTTAGGGTTATCTACCGCACCAATAAGACCATATTCTACCGTCCACCAGTGCAGGTTACGCACCAATGCCATTTCGCTGGGTTCGGCAGGCTCATTTTGCAGCTCATCTACCCTGCGGCGTGCAGCCTCAAGTTCTTCGGCAGGAGTACCTTCTGCTTCTTCCAATATAGACAGTAATCGAATGGCATCATAAATCTCATAATCGCGCGCCGAAGATATGGCCTTACAGCCTATTTCGCCAAAACGCCTTAGGTACTCTGCATATTCCGGATTGGCAATAATCGGCGCATGTCCGGCACCTTCGTGTATAATATCTGGCGCTGGGGTGTATTCTATATTTTCAAGCTGGCGGATGTCTGACGCTATTACCAGTACGTTATACGCCTGAAACTCCATAAAAGCATTTGGAGGGATAAAACCATCTACCGCAACCGCGGCCCAGCCTATTTCCTTAAGTATGCGGTTCATGCCGTACATACTGGGTATGTGGTCTACATCTATACCGGTTTTTTTAAGTCCGTCTAAATACGACTCATGGGCTACCCTACTAAGGTAGTCTACATTTTTACGCATTACATAGCGCCATACTGCCTGGTTAATGGGTGTATACTCCTCATAGTCCTGAGGTTTTATAAACTGTTTTAAATGAGCAGGCAGGCGGTCTATTAACGGATTACTTTGAAATGCGGCGTCCATGCGTAGTGTTTGTGTAATGTTATCTTTGTAAAATTACGAATTTATTATAAATAACAATCTATACTGATTATTTATAACTTATTTTATACGTGTAAATGATTTTTATTACAAATGCCATAAATTAAAAGCCACAGCTTGGCTGTGGCTTTTAGGACAAAGTAATAAATGAAATTTAAGATAACATAAAACTACTCACCCGTACAGTCTACTCACTTACCGTACGTGTAATTAAATCCGTAACAGATTTAACCCAAATGTAAGCACCCCAACCATTGGTTTTTACTTTATGAGGTAAACCCCATATTTTTTGAGGTAAAAACAAATAGCCCGACTGAAATTCAGCCGGGCTATCTATATTGGATTACAAATAAATTATTTCTATTTGTTCGGAGGGAACTGCGCCATGATTTCTTTTGCAAACTCATTAATGCGTTCCTGCTTTTTATCTCTGTCTTGTGTAAGCACTCCACTACCTACGCCTTGCCAAACAAGTTCTTTTTTGCCGGCATCTATAATATCTATATACAGCGTGCCTTCGGTTTGCGTACTTACAGAGGTGTAATTACCACCCCAGCCCCAAGGGCCACCCCAGTACGGGCCCCAGCCGTAACCCCAACCCCAGCCGCCGTAACCGCCGTAATTGTTTACGTTAACCTCTTTAGTAGCTTTGGTAAAAAAGTTTACATACACATCTGGCTTATCGCTTTTTGTAAAGCCTTTAGCTACAAGCTCTGCCTCCAGGGCTTTCATAATGCGTTTTTTATCCAGGTCACTGATTTCAGCCTTATCTATCCCGTCTTTTAAAAACCCGTAGGTTTTATAAGCGGTAAAGTTTGCAGCATCGTCATAATCAGACCGCACATTAATGGTGGCACAACTTACCGCAAGCAGCGATAACAGCACCAACTGTAGCATTTTTATCATTTTCATAAGATGACAGTAATAAAGTTAATATGAGTTCATAGCAATCACACCCCGAAAACTTATCAATACTTACTTTTTTAATGCCTATCCCAGCAGCGCGTCGTCTACCTTATTAGGCAGGGTAACCTTTAGCAGCGGTTGCTGTTCCATAGCGCGCTTTATGGCAAAAATAGCCTCGTCGTTACGCGCCCAGCTACGCCTTGCAATACCGTTATTAACATCCCAGAAAAGCATTGATTCTAAGCGTCTTGATGCATCTGAAGAACCATCAAGAACCATGCCGAATCCACCGTTAATAACCTCTCCCCAGCCTACTCCGCCGCCGTTGTGTATACTTACCCACGTAGCCCCACGGAAACTGTCGCCTATTACATTATGTATGGCCATATCTGCCGTAAAACGAGATCCGTCGTAGATGTTGCTGGTTTCCCTGTAAGGCGAATCAGTACCGCTTACATCGTGGTGGTCCCTGCCTAGTATAACCGGGCCTATTTTGCCTTCGGCAATAGCTTTATTAAATGCACGCGCTATATTGATACGACCGTCTGAATCGGCATACAGAATGCGTGCCTGAGAGCCCACTACCAGTTTATTTTCCTGCGCACCTTTTATCCATCGGATGTTGTCTTCCATTTGCTGGCGGATTTCTGCCGGTGCCGTTAAAGCCATTTCTTCGAGCACCTCGCAGGCTATAGCGTCAGTAGCCGCTAGGTCTTCTGGGTTACCCGAAGCACAAACCCAACGGAAAGGCCCGAAACCATAATCAAAACACATAGGCCCCATGATATCCTGTACATAGCTCGGATATTTAAAATGGATGTGGTCTGTAGCCATAATATCGGCACCTGCTCTTGAGGCCTCTAATAAAAACGCATTTCCGTAATCAAAAAAGTACGTCCCCTTAGCCGTGTGCTTGTTAATGGCATCGGCCTGCCTACGCAGCGAGTCCTGCACTTTTTCTTTAAATGCTGCGGGATCTGCTGCCATAAGTGCATTAGACTCCTCAAAGCTCAGCCCGGCAGGGTAATAACCACCTGCCCAAGGGTTGTGCAGGGAAGTTTGGTCGCTTCCCAGGTCTACAAAAATATTTTCACTGTCAAAGCGCTCCCACACCTCTACGGCATTGCCCTGATAGGCAATAGAAACCACTTCTTTGTTTTCTTTTGCTTTTAAAACACGAGCTACGAGTGCATCAAGATCGGTTATCACCTCGTCTACCCACCCCTGGCTATGGCGTGTGTGTACGGCCTTAGGGTTAACTTCGGCACATACCGTAATACAGCCTGCTATGTTCCCTGCTTTAGGCTGAGCACCACTCATACCTCCTAAGCCCGATGTTAAAAAGAGTTTGCCGGCAAGGCCTTCTCCGTTTTTGGCAATTTTACGGCCCCCATTTAGTACGGTAATGGTAGTACCGTGTACAATTCCCTGCGGACCTATGTACATGTAGCTACCGGCTGTCATTTGCCCATATTGCGATACACCCAGTGCATTAAATTTTTCCCAGTCGTCTGGCTTGCTGTAATTAGGAATTACCATCCCGTTTGTTACCACTACCCTTGGTGCATCTTTATGCGACGGGAACAGCCCCATAGGGTGCCCGCTGTACATAACCAGCGTTTGCTCGTCGGTCATTTCGGCAAGATACTTCATGGTAAGGCGGTACTGTGCCCAGTTTTGAAACACCGCACCATTACCACCATAGGTAATCAGCTCATGCGGGTGCTGCGCTACGGCATAATCCAGGTTGTTCTGAATCATAAGCATAATGGCTTTCGCCTGCAGTGATTTTCCCGGATACTCCTCTACCGGGCGGGCGTACATTTTATAATCCGGACGCAGGCGATACATATAAATACGGCCATACGTTTCCAGTTCATGGCTAAACTCTTTTATTAGTTCAGCGTGGTGCTGTGGTTCAAAGTAACGCAGCGCGTTGCGCAGGGCCAGCTTTTTTTCCTCGGCACTTAGTATATCTTTACGTTTCGGGGCATGGTTTACTGCCGGGTCATACGGCTTAGGTTGCGGCAATATGGCCGGAATCCCCTCAAGTATTTGTTCTTTAAACGTCATGTTTTATGTTTCTGTGTTTGTAGTTTTTGTTTATTGTTAATGGTTTGGGTGGAGCCAACAACTGACAACCAACAACCAACAACCAACAACTATTTCTTAAATTCCCCGGTACGCTTGTCAAATCCGTAAGGGCAGTGCCTGCAACCGCTTTTGCAGCAGTAGCCACGCTTTAGGTGATAGGCCGCTGTAAATACTTTATATCCTTCGGGCGAAAGGTAATAATCTTCGCCTTCTGTTAGTTTATTTCCAAAAAATCCGTTGCTCATATACGCAAATTTATGAACTTTACACAAAATGATATTAATTACCTCAAAATATTTAGTACCTAAAGGTTACAGTGGCATTACCCTGTTTCCTTTTGTGTTCATGCGCGATAAAAGCCTTGCCAAAAATCCCGTATTTGTAAATCATGAGCGTATACACCTGCGCCAACAGGCAGAGCTTTTGGTACTCCCCTTTTACCTTTGGTACATTACCGAATACTTTATCCGCAGGCTTACGTACCCCACTCAAAAAGAAGCGTACCGCAACATTAGTTTTGAACGTGAGGCTTATGCCAATGAAACGGACGTAGATTATTTGAGCCAAAGAAAACCGTGGAGTTTTTTAAAACATTTGTAATATAGAGTACTGTGCTTTACAATAATGGGAGGCATCATCTGCGCGTGGGAATAAAATTTTTATAACTTTGTATAACCTCCTGAATGTGGAGGTTATACACGTATGCCTACTCACACACTGCATTACAAAATATATAATTCGGTAGCTGTACTGCCGCAACAATGGGATAAGCTTGCGCAACCCAACATTTTTTTATCTACCGCGTATCTGTCGGTTTTAGAACAATCGGCTCCGGAAAACCTTACACCGCATTTTATAGGCCTGTTTAAAGGTGATGCCCTATGCGGCATTGCACTGGCACAGTACATAAACCTTAACGGTGTAAATACGCTGGGCCAACGCGAAAAAGGCTTTTGCCTACGCGAATACTTCTTTAAAAAGTTCAGTTCGCAGGTATTGGTATTAGGTAACAATATGCTTACCGGGCAAAATGCTTATCTTCTGTCCGACAGAAATGATGAAGTTGCGGCGCTTAGGGCTTTTGAGAACGCCCTGCTGGAGCTTAAAAAACAGTACCGACAAAAAGGAACTCATATAAACCTGATTACCATTAAAGATTTTAATGAGGCTGAGTTGCCCAATTTTGAAGCAGCGGGTTACAGCGGATATTATAAATTTTGCACGCAGCCCAACATGATTTTCTCTAAAAGGCAGCATTGGGATAACATGGAGGATTACCTGGCAGACCTTAGTACAAAATACCGCACACAATACAACCGTGCGCGCAAAAAGGCTTCTGGCATAGAAAAACGCCAGCTGTGCTGCGATGAAATCTTACAACAAAGCAACACAATACAACAGCTATATCTTACTGTGGCGGGTAATGCTTCTTTTAATACCTTTCATTTGCCCCAGCATCATTTTTATACGTTTAAAACGCTATTGGGAGACAACTTCAGGTTTTACGGTTACTTTTTAGACGGTAAACTGGTGGGTTTTAATACGCTTATTAAAAACGGTGCCGATATGGACACTTACTTTTTAGGATACGACGCCACGATACAGAAAGACAAAATGCTGTACCTTAACATGCTGTACGACATGGCAGCCTACAGCATAAACAAACAATTCAGCCACGTGATTTACGGCAGGTCGGCCATGGAAATTAAGAGTTCTGTAGGTGCGCAGGCAGAGCCGGTATATGGGCTAATAAAACACACGTCTCCCATAATTAACCGCTCTATGGAATGCCTGTTCCAGTACTTTGAACCTAAAGTAAGCTGGAATGAACGCAGCCCGTTTAAAGCAGAAGTACCGGTTACTGTTTAAGGCACAGCCACCTTCATTTGGCGGTGTAAAATCTTTATATCAAGGTTTTGCTCATAGCCGCAATATTCACCATCTATCTGGAAACTTACGGGTACGTTAGTGGTAATCGTGGCCGCGTCTGTTGAAATAATGTGTACGTTTTCGTCATTTTCTACAGGCATATTACCGGTAAGTATCTTTGCAATAAACGAAAAGTCTATACTTTTAAGTATCACAATTTCAAACTTACCATCATCCATTACCCCCACCGGGTTTATGGTTACACCTGTGCCGTATTTTTGGGTATTGGCTATAACAACCATTCGGGCTTCGGTTTCTAACACCTCTTCCCCGGTGTTTATGCTTACACTAAATGGATCGCCAAGCTCTTTAAGAGTAGTATACGCCTGTAATGCATAGCCCAGTTTGCCGCGAACCGTACCATTTTCATAATTTTTTACCAACTCAGCATTAATGCCCAAATCGCTAAGATGTATGCTTTTTTTGCCGTTAATACATACCATATCCATATGCATTACCCTGCCGTTAAACGCTACCTGCATTACCTCCTCTAAATCGGGCGGCAATTCCAGGTCTACCGAAAGCCCGTTAGCACTCCCGGCGGGTAACACGCCTATTATTACATCAAATTCTTCTACGGCCTCGCCCACCATTTTAACCGTGCCGTCGCCACCGGCTACTAATATACGCTCAGGCGTATGTTCACGGCACAGGTCTTGTATGGCAGATTCATCGTCCTTACCTGTGGTTTCATAAACAAAAACTTCTACCCCCTCGGCAGACGCATACGCTAAAACTGACTCCTTAAGTTCTGTTTTATCGTTTCCGCCGGCAATAGGGTTAATTATTAGCAAAAATTTCTTTTGTAAGGGCATATGTACTTTTTTTAGCCTAAATTTAGGTAAAAGCTAGTTTAGCAATTCTTATAAAACTGATAAAATTTTGATGAAACCAATACTCAGGCTATACCGTGGCTACGCTAACGAAGAAGAACTCATTGTTTTTGGGCATGTGTTTCGCCCGAACAATACCGGCGACTATGAGTTTGAAAAGAAGCGCTTTAAAAATGCACGAAGCATACTAAATATGTTTCGTGTAAAAACCATACCTAATGCAGAAGTATTCCTGGAACTTAACGGCGAAAAAATACGCACAAAAACGCTGAAAGATGGATATTTTAAATTCTGCATCCCGCTAAAGAGTCAGCTTTCTTACGGCTGGACCGACTATTATGTAAGTACCTATTATAATAACGAGGAAATAAGGGAAAAAGGCACGTATGTACGTCCGCATGAAGGTAATCTGGGTTTTATATCAGATATAGACGACACCTTTCTTGTTTCGCATACGCGTAACTTTTTTAAAAAAATATACATACTGCTGTTTAAAAACATTAACAGCAGGCATATTTTTGAAGATGTAGTGCCGCACTACCAGGGCTTAAGTACTTCAGGCAGGTACAACAAAGAAGAACAAAATGCCTTTTTCTATGTATCCAGCAGCGAGTGGAACCTGTACAACTTTATCGTTAAGTTTACAGCCAAGCATCAGCTACCACGCGCAGTGTTGCTTTTAAAGGACATTAAAACAAGCCTTACCGACTTTTTAGTAACCGGCAGGGGAAATCACGGCCATAAGTTTGACAAGATAAAGCATATCCTAGAGTTTTACCCGCATTTACAATATACGCTTTTGGGAGATGATTCGCAGCACGACCCCTATTTATACGAAGATGTGTGCAAAATATTTCCGCTAACGGTAAAAGCTGTATACATACGGCAAACCGGCGCGCATAAAAAAGAAAAAGCAGAACAGGCCGTAAAAAATATAGAAAGTATGGGCGTAGCCACCTGCTATTTTAAAGACAGTAGCGAAGCCATAGCACACAGTAAAAAAATAGGATTGATAAAATAAAAAAAACCGATACGTTTGTATCGGTTTTTTTTGTGGAGCGGAAGACGAGGCTCGAACTCGCGACAACCAGCTTGGAAGGCTGGAGCTCTACCAACTGAGCTACTTCCGCATTTGTGAGTGCAAATATATGTAATAATTCAGGCTAAATCCAAGTGTTTGCACGAAAAAATTTAAACTTTTTACACCCACCTACGTTAACCATTTTATTATTAAAAAGTTACATCATTAAAAAAACCAGGATTTTTTTAATTAAACCCGGCATTTAAAACAACCTTAAAAAAATTCATCCGGACGGGAGATAAAAATCGCCTCCAATCCGGATGAAAGTGCGGAGCCTTTATATTTAAAGCCCCTGAAAAACGCTATATAAAAAAATTAAGACAAAATTTTAGAAACCGTATCGTAAGATGGGTGGTAAATAAACAGGCACGATTTTCCTTTTAGAAGGCTTATTGTTTCTGCTGTTATTTCCTGAGGCAATGCCGGGCATCCCTGGCTGCGGCCTAACCTGCGATGCGCTTTAATAAACGCTTCGCTTACGTACTCAGCAGCGTGCATTACCACGCCCCTGTTACGCGCATTTGTATTAAGGCCACTTTCAAGCCCGTCCAGCTTAAGTGATTCGCCGTGCTTACCGTTGTAAATTTCGCCAGTAACATAAAACCCAAGGCTGCTTTTGTAAGAACTGTCTGCATTGCTAAAACTTGTAGCAAACTCATCGCCGCTATTACGGCCGTGGGCCACCAGCGTATTAAGCAATATGGTTTGGGTAGCCATATCTATTACCCACAAACGCTTGGTGTTAGATGATTGCGAAAAATCAATAACCGTAAGCAGGTCTTTTTTTATTTTTCCACGCTCTTTAAGGATATTGAATCCGCTTACTGCTTTTTCAAAACAGGCGTATCCCGGCATGGTAACCGAATGCGCGCTGATAGCGTTATACAGCTGCTGTGTAGCTGACATTGTTTTTACCTCGGCAGGCGCTGTTACGGGAGTCTCATTTTTGGGCAATGTGCCATTAAAAGAATAAAACAAAAACAATACAGACGTAAAAAAATTATAAACCATCAGAACTTTTTAGTTGTGTTTCTTAATAACGAGCCGCAATTAAGCTAAGAAAAAGTTAATATGCAAACGCGACCATGTTAAAAATCAACAATTTAACACTTTCATCATGGCAGGGCGCTTTCGCCGTTGCCACTCATACCTCATACTGTAACAAACGCAAGAACCTTGCCTTTAGTGTAAAATGGCAGTATTTTTTTTAAGTTTATTTTAACTAAATCTCAAAAGTTAATAGGGTTATAACACAAGTTTATAGCAAATTGTACTAACTTTAGGGCGCTAATTTAGCTCTTGTAGCTAAATATATTCCACTGACACATAATTGACTGAAGATGAATAAAAAAGTTATCTTAATGATACTGGACGGCTGGGGATTGTCGCCAGATCCTAAAGTATCTGCACCGGACAATGCAAACATTCCGTTTATAAACAGCCTTCCTGCAAAATATCCGCACGCTACACTGCGCACAGATGGCCTTAATGTAGGCCTGCCTGAAGGGCAAATGGGCAACAGCGAAGTAGGCCACATGAACCTGGGCGCCGGGCGTATTGTATATCAGGATCTGGTAAAAATTAACCTGGCTGTAGAAAACAAAACTATAGAAAAAGAGCCTGCCCTTGCCGATGCATTTGCATACGCAAAGCAGCACAATAAAAAAGTACACCTGCTAGGCCTTGTGTCAGACGGTGGGGTTCACTCACACATTAACCACCTTAAAGGACTTGTTACAGCTGCTCAGGATGCCGGTGTAGATAACGTATTTATACACGCATTTACAGACGGCCGTGATGTAGACCCTAAATCAGGAGCTGCCTTTATTGCAGACCTTGAGGCCTTTATACAAAATACACCTGCCAAACTGGCAAGCCTTATAGGGCGCTATTACGCAATGGACAGGGATAAGCGATGGGAGCGTGTTAAGCTTGCGTACGACCTTTTAGTTCATGGCACAGGCACACTTAGCACTAATGCAGTAGAAAGCATAAAGCAAAGTTATGCCGAAGGTGTAACCGATGAGTTTATACAGCCAATAGCAATGACCGAAGACGGACAAACCCCGCTTGCGGTTATAGCGCCTGACGATGTGGTTATTTTCTTCAACTTCCGCACAGACCGTGGCCGCCAGCTTACCGAAGCGCTTAGCCAGTTTGATATACACGAACAGAACATGCACAAGCTGCCTCTGTATTTTGTTACGATGACAAATTATGACGACAGCTTTAAAGGTATACACGTGGTTTATGATAAAGGTAATCTTACCGAAACGCTTGGTGAAGTAGTGAGTAAAGCAGGTAAAAAACAAATCCGTATAGCGGAAACTGAAAAATACCCGCATGTAACGTTCTTCTTTTCAGGAGGGCGTGAAGAGCCTTTTGAAGGAGAAACACGCATACTGCGTAATTCGCCAAAGGTAGCCACTTATGACCTTCAGCCTGAAATGAGCGCGTTTGAACTTAAAGACGCTTTAGTGGCAGAATTGCAAAAAGGAGAGGTAGATTTTGTATGCCTTAACTTTGCCAATGGCGACATGGTAGGCCATACCGGCGTTTTTGAGGCTGCTATTAAAGCCTGTGAAGCGGTAGACCAATGCGCACAGGCGGTAATAGAAACAGCCCTTGCAAACGGCTATACTACGCTTGTAATTGCAGACCACGGTAACTGCGAAACCATGATAAACCCAGACGGAAGCCCTAACACGGCCCACACTACTAATCCGGTTCCGTTTATTGTAGTAGATAACGATATTAAAGAAGTACACGATGGTGTACTGGGCGATATAGCTCCTACTATACTTAAAATGATGGGTATAGCCCAGCCTGCTGCTATGACAAGGCATGCACTGGTATAACACTAACCGGTATGAAACAGAAAACCCCGCTTTTTAAAGGCGGGGTTTTCTGTTTTAACGCAGTACTATGCATTTTCTATTTCTTCCTGAACTACTTCCCATTCCTGCATCAGGCTGTCCAATTCTTTTTTCTTTTGCTCATAGGCTGTAAAAAAAGAGGGATCTGCCATGAGCTTTTCAGGGTGTTCGGCAAGTGCGCGGTCGTCCTTTTTTATCTCATTTTCAACCTGCTGAATCTGGCTTTCTATTTTACTAAGTTTATTTTGCAGTGCCTTGGCTTTTTTTTGTTCCTCTGCGTTTTGAGGCTTCGGTTTTTCCTGTTTGGCGGCAGGAGCTACAACGTCCCTTTTCTCCACTTCTCGCATGTTCTGCATATTGCGCTGCTCCAGGTAGAAATTAATATCGCCTAAATACTCCCGTATCTTATGATCTTTAAACTCATACACTATATTACTCATCCCCTGTAGGAAATCCCTGTCGTGACTTACAATAAGCAACGTACCCTCATATTTCTGCAAGGCAGCCTTCAATACATTTTTAGACTTAATGTCGAGGTGGTTGGTAGGTTCGTCCATTACCAGCACGTTTATAGGCTGCAACAACAGCTTACAAAGCGCAAGACGGTTACGCTCGCCACCCGAAAGCACCTTCACTTTTTTCTCCACGTCATCACCACGAAAAAGAAATGCACCAAGCATATCGCGTACCTTCATCCTGTTGGTGTCGGTAGCCGCATTTTCCATGGTTTCCAGCAGCGTTATTTCTCCATCCAGATATTCTGCCTGACTCTGTGCGAAATAGCCTAATTGTACATTATGCCCCAGTTTAATGGTTCCTTTGTAGTCAATTTCGTTTACAATAGCCTTTATAAAAGTTGACTTGCCCTGACCGTTTTGCCCTACAAAAGCAATTTTACTTCCGCGCTCTACTAGCAGGTTCAGGTCTTTAAATATCAGTTTATCGCCGTAACTTTTAGTAACATGTTCGGCTTCTACCACTACCCTGCCTGGTGTTTGAGATACCGGGAACGAAATACTCATTACAGAGTTGTCATCTTCGTCCACCTCTATACGCTCTACTTTGTCCAGCTTCTTGATAAGAGACTGCGCCATAGAGGCCTTACTGGCTTTGGCACGAAACTTTTCAATAAGCTTTTCGGTATGCTCTATACTCTTTTGCTGGTTCTTTTGTGTGGCAAGCTGCTTCTCTCGAATTTCCTGGCGAAGAATAAGATATTCCGAATAAGGTTTGGCAAAATCGTATGCCTTACCTAATGATATTTCGATGGTACGATTTGTTACGTTATCCAGGAACATTTTATCGTGCGATACAATAACCACAACGCCCGGATAGGTTTTAAGGAACGATTCCAGCCAAATAATACTTTCAATATCAAGGTGGTTCGTAGGCTCATCCAGGAGTAGCACATCGTTAGCTTGTAAAAGCAACTTGGCCAATTCTATACGCATACGCCACCCTCCAGAAAAAGTATCGGTAAGCTTATCGAAATCCTCACGTTTAAAACCAAGACCCAGTAATATTTTCTCTGTATCGCCCACATAGTTGTAGCCGCCAAGAATCTCATAACGGTGGGTGTAGTCGCCTAAATCTTCTATAAGTTTTGAATACGATTCGCTTTCATAATCAGTTCGGGTAACCAGCTGATGATTGATTTCCTCTAGTTTGGCTTCTACTATTTTTATATCTACAAATGCCTGATAGGCTTCATCGAGCACAGTACGACCTGGGATAAAATCAATATCTTGTCGAAGAAAACCTATACGAACTTCTTTTTCCGTGGCAATAACACCCGAATCCGATTTAATATCTCCCGAAAGTATCTTAAGCATTGTAGACTTACCTGCACCGTTTTTTCCAACAAGACCTACACGGTCTCCGGCTCCTAAACGAAATGTAACTTCTTCAAAAAGATATGTTCCTCCAAAAGAAACCGATAAATTATGTATATTAAGCATTATAAGTAGTTATTAACCCGTAACCTCGCTACACACTGCAGTAATAACCTTATATAAAAAAGCATTACAAACAATAGCATTTCCAATGTTTTCTACCCTGAAAATCAGCAGGAATGCATGTGCGCAGACAAAATCCGCGGAACGGGGCAAATGTAGTTAAAATGTCCGAGACCTGCAGGCAATATGACCTTGGATATAATGCAGCTTTATTTTTTTATAAAGTGTGATGAAAATGAGTGACAGAATAGGAACAAAATTTCGCTGTGAATCGCTTGTAATGCCTTACTTGATTAAAAATTCTATTATGAAAAACAGCTTTTACTGTAACCATATCACTTTAGCCTTACACCTTAATACATATATGCGAAAACAATAGGATGTATATAGAAAACCTTGAAAGAAAACTCAACTAAAATTAAGGAACAGCAGGGAAACGCCTAAAATCATTTTCTTTGTTAACAGGTATGCCGTACTCTATTGACTCATAAAGCTCTTTAGCCATATAGGGCGCAAGCATTACCCCACGGGTACCTAAACCATTTAATAAATGTACATTTTTGAATGATGGGTGCGTACCAATAAGAGGCTTACGATCCTTAACTGTGGGCCTTACACCCGCATAGTGATCTATAATTTCATACGGGCAGGTAATAATTTCCGCCAGTTTCTCCACCAATTCTCGTTTTGCAGCCTCACTAGGGACCGATGTTTTATCTTCCCACTCGTATGTAGCACCTACTTTATACAGGTCACCTCCTACGGGTAATACAAATAATCCGGCTTTAATCCCTACCGAAAGTTTAAGTTGGGGCGCTTTGATTAATAACAGCTCACCCTTAGTACCATTTAAGGGTAAATAGCTAAAAAAAGGATTCTGTTTTATGCCAAATCCTTCTGCAAATACAATATGTTTAGCAGAAATACCCTTATAAGAAATGAAACCTTCATTTACTTCGAGTGACTCATAGTTGAATGTTTCATTAAGCATAATCTTGTTCTCCTTAGCATAATTCCAGTAACCATCTATTAGGGCCACCGTATCTACATATCCGGTATGAAGTACCTCTCCGAAACCAAAGGGCGAGGGCACTCCTTCAAACCTTTCATGTATAATTTCAGGATGTAAAAATGGTGTCAGTTTAGGATTATCGAACGCCTCAAACCACATATTTTGCTCTTCTACTGACGCAAACTTTCTGTAAAGAGGAATTGAATAGTCTATTTTAATTCGCAACCTATGTTCTAAAGCCTCATAAAAAGGCTTCATATACATTATGTGTTCCCATGCATTTTGCGTAGGTTTCATGCGTTTTAACACCACAGGATTGTATACACCTGCTGCTGCCAAACTGGAATTTTGCGATTTGTCTGATACAATGATTACAGATTTTTCGTTATTAATAGCTGTTTCAGCAAACGCAATACCCGCTAAGTTCCCCCCTACGATTAAATAGTCTATCATTTTGCAAAGGTATCGATCAGTACTCAAACTAAAAAATGATATTTGTCAATAATAATATTGTGGGAATTTAGATTTTAGTTTGCTATTAGTTTTTTAAGGAAGTCCAGTTTAAAAATAAAAAACACCATAATAGACCCTGCTCTAATTAATATAAAACGAAAAAAGCCCTATATCTATTGATATAGGGCTTTTAAAAGAAAGGCGATGACATACTCTCCCAC
>NZ_JBKJHB010000005.1:0-274086 GCF_046614455.1 Flavobacterium sp. RNTU_13
GCGTTTTGTGGTACGACCCCTAAATGTCAAGAACACGGTGTTTGCAACATAACAAGCGTCAAAACAACTCAAATGATGGTAGCTTTACCCGGGAATCCTTGCTTGAACGATTTGAGGGCTACAAATGGCTCTTTGTTTAGTATTTTTATTGCTGCATACGTTTTAAAACAGCATTCAACTTTAGTTAGATGGAGCTAGCAGAATGTTCAATAAATTACTTCTAATCAAAACAATTCTACAGCACTTTTAACCGCTTAATACGTCGAAGATCATGTCTGGGGTGTTGACACATGGATATTTACTATTAGGATTTGCAAGTTTAGTTGGGTAACGGCATATTAATTATTCAAATATTTATTAGTTTTCTTACTGAATTTATCTTATTTCCGCATCTCCCATTTAGTAATATTTTTATATTTTTCTAGTCAGATTTTTCTTTTCTCATCTTGTCGCTCACTATTGGAAGTATATTATTGCTTCACTTTTAATCTAACTTATACCTTAATTAGCGTTTTTAAGTTATAAATTGAGTTTTCCGGAGACGTATATACGCTTATTTCTGCTGAATTTGCTAACCATTTTACCGATGAATGCACTGTATTGTCGATGTAATTATTGTATTCAAAAATTTAATACTATCTAATATAGATATAACAAAGTTATTTTTCATTACAACTATTTTATATTGAGCGACTTATGTATAAAGGGTGTTAATTCATATTTTAGATATTACACTTTTTAACGTTTAAGTGCAATGCGCGCATGTTATTTATCACTTAATAAAAACTATGCTTTTTCTAAAATTGTAATAAGTAATACTTGCCATTAGGGGATTTTTAGCAAGTTATTATACGAACAGAAAAAGAATAGATTATGAGGGGATTTCTACGTTTTTTAGCAGTATTTGCATTTTTTTGTAGCTGGGGGGCTACTTCGCAAATATCTAATTTTTCATTAACGGTAAACAAGACTGACGAAACGTGCCAGGGAAATGGTACACTTAACTTTGCGGTGACTAATACATCGCCTGGCGCGCAGTTGTTATACAAAATTTTCAAGCTTCCATCTACTAACCCGATGTCTATACAGGCATCTGCGTACGTGGGCGGACTAACAGCCGGTACTTATAAAGTTGTTGCAATTCAGTCGTTAAATAGCGCTTCTAATACAAAGGAGGTGCAGGTTACGATTCAGAAACACATTGTACCGTTTAATTTTTCGTTATCTACAAGGCAGGCAAACTGTGCTATCGGTGGTTCTTTAGTGCTTACAGCCGTAAGCGGAACTATCTCTGAATGCGAAATTATTTCGGGTCCTGTTACAAGGCCACGCCAGGCGGGTACTATATTTCCGGGATTACCTACAGGTACGTACAATGTTCGTGCTTATAATGAGTGTGGATTAGCTAAAGTAAAAACATATACATTAAGTGTAGTAAGTGGAGGGCTTGCCATTGGCGATACGCAATACATAGACAACAGGCCAGTGTGTGATTCTATCACAATATCTAATACTGTTAGTTCTACCGGCGGAGCAATAAATTATCCGGTTACCGTACAGCATGTGTTATCTCCAATGACAATTTCCGGTCAAAATTTGGTGATCAACCAAACGTTCACTTCGGGCGATGCAAATTCCTTTGATGTTACGGCACGTGTACCACGTTTCCTAACAGATAGCTACGATTATGATCTTAATGTGATAGATAATTGCGGATCTCTATATTCTAAGATGGATAATGTTGTAGATCCTTCTCTGTCACTACTCTTGAGTCCGGGAGAGGCTATTTGTGCGCAAAAATTCCTTAAGCTTAGTGCCGCTAAGTTTACAGGTTCTTATACTGTTAATTTTGTGTCTGCCCCTGCAGGTTTTAACCCTGTGGATTTCCAGACTTCGCCACAAGGGCCTTTTACTGATGGCAATATTGCTTACGGAGATGAAACTCACCCGTTGCCTTTTGGTATATATGTTGTAGAAATTACAGATTCTTGCGGGCGTACTATAACGCAATCACTAGAGCTTGAATTTATTAAGCCCGTACCTTCGTACTCAGGATATAATAATGGTTGTTTTTCACCATTCGGAGGTATCGGTATCGCTGTTTTACCACAAAAAATTGTTACAGTTACCGTGTTAGCTGCCCCTGCAGAGTATACGGCAACTCATACGCTGCCTTACGACGCCTCATCCTCTATTACCCTACAGGGTACAGTATCTATGCGCGATTTACCTAAAGGAACTTATAAAATAGCCATAACAGATGACTGTGGTTTTGTGTATGATCCTAAGAACGTTGTAATACCTGATTACAAAGATAAAGGATTTAATATTGCTGCATTACCGGGCTGTACACCGGGATTAGGTGGTATACGTTTCAGAAGTGGTAACGGACCTATCTATTCTGCCCAGATTACTGCTGCACCAGCTGGCTTTGGTCATTCTTTGCCATACGATTTATCTGCTTCACTGGCTACAGACGGCGCCATTTACGTTAGCGATTTGCCTGCCGGTAACTATGCCGTTAAAGGATTGGATATGTGTGGAGTAACCAAAGAGCTACCTATAACGGTACAAGGATACGTTGCACCTACAACTCCGTTTGTATATACGCCAAATTGTGGTACATTCTCTGTAAAAGTTACTGATGATGGTAATGGCGCCGAGGCTGTAAGCTACTGGTTACAAAAATATTTTCCTGATACAGACACATGGGGGCATCCACAGACTGCTGTGACGTATGCTACAGGTACTGAGCCTGTGTCAGACAACGGAATACGACTTTCAAATAACAGTGTAAGGAACAACCTCGCTTACAGCGGTAAATTCAGGATAGTAAAACGATTTGAAACGTTTAGCAATGCAAGAGCTCAGAATACTTCATGTATAAGTATCCTTGGCGAGTTTGAATACTACGAAGGCCTTTCTATAAACGCTGTGTATACTATGGCATGTGCCGGTTCACCAAGAGACATTGTTATAGACTACTCCGGTACTGCTGCTGCATTCCGTATTTCTAAGAAAAATGGAGCGCCGTTTAGCCTTAATAATGGTACAAGCAATATATTCAGGGGCTTAGAACCGGCCGAGTATGTGTTTGAAATTGAAGATGCCTGTGGTAATATTATACCACAATGGTATGAATCTGCCGATTTGCCTTCTATGGGCGATGCACAGCAACCTACAGACCTTGTGGAGTGTCTTGAAGCTGGTGTATCGGTTAGTTCGGTAGGCTTCAGGTTAAGGGATAAAGACGAGGAAGTACTTGGGCCGCTATACAGTTCTATGTATACTATTACGTACCATAATAACGAAGTAGATGCAGATGCCGGTGTAAACCCACTACCAGACTACATTACTAACATTCATAACGGCCAACAAATATTTGTAAGGCTACAACACAACCAGGTAAACATTTGCCACAAAGTAACATCGTTTAAATTGTATGTAGGTGAAAGCCAAACAGCTAACATAGAAACAACAGGTGTGATTTGTAACGATGGTACACTGGCGCTTACTGCACCTGCTGGGTTCGATGCTTATGTATGGAGTACCGGACAAACGTCTCAAACCATTTACGTTACAGAGGCCGGTAACTACAGCGTAGAGGTGCGCAGGGCGTACGGAAGCTCTTACTGTTCGGCTACGGCAAGTACCGATGTAATTAAATCATCGGTTCCAAGGATAACTTCTGTAGATGTTAACGACTGGACGTATGAAAAAAATTCTATTACAGTAAACGTACAGGGCCAGGGTGTTTATGAATACTCACTAAACGGTACTGACTACACTTCGTCTAACGTGTTTGATAACCTGGAAACCGGAGTTTACAATGTATTTGTAAAGGATGCCAACGGCTGTGGGTTGTCTTCTCAGGAAGTTGTACTGCTTAACTACCCTAAGTTCTTTACTCCTAACGGCGATGGTGAAAATGATAAGTGGAGAATTAAATACTCGGTAAAAGAACCTGATTTCTATGTGTCTATATTCGACAGGTATGGTAAACTGGTTACTACAATGAAATCAAACAGTGATGGATGGGATGGTACACTTAACGGAGTGCAGCTACCAAGTACAGATTACTGGTTTGTAGTAAACCGTGAAGACGGCCGGGAACTAAGAGGGCATTTTTCTTTAATGCGATAACCGCATCATTTATATTCTGTTCCAACTAAAAAAGGAAAGCCTCTGCAATTTGCAGAGGCTTTTTACTTATGTATTTATCTCAAGGTCTTTTATGTAATCTTGGAATTCAAAGAAAAACAGCTCAAAGGCGTTCATCTGCTCTATAAAGAAGTCGAAAATAGTTTCCCACGTAGCTTTATTGTAAAGGCTAATCCCGGTAAGCTCTACCCAAATGCGGCTGATTACTTTACCATTCTCCAGGTAAAAGTTACGTTCAAAAATAGCTTCGGGTACATATTCCTCCAGCAGTATGGTTTTTAGCGACTCTACTTTCTCATAATAGATTTTGCGCTTTTCTTCGTCTTTAGGCTCTATGTCCAGCATTACCTGCGCCTTTTTATTGTCGATGTAAAATTTAAACGATACGTCTTTAATTTTTGTGTCGTACAATAGCCATTTTCGTGGGCTGGCATCGGCAAAAGCCGTCCAGAAATCTTTCTTTATTTGTGCTGCTTCTTCTTTACTAAACATCAGGGTGTTTTTTAGGGGTACTTTTTGTACCTTTATTCAATAGAATTTACTGCAAAAAGAATGCTTTTTTCTGATTTTACCAATATTTATCTCCCTAAAATAAAAAACCAGGTACTTCCCGGGCTTAATGCCCATGTACTTATGGCACCCGAAGGCAGGCGGCCATCGTTAACGCCTGAGTATTACACCGCACAAAATCCTCGTGCATCTGCCGTTATGATGCTGATATACCCACGGCAGGAAGACGCTACACTGGTGCTTACCCAGAGGCATACGTATGTAGGGGTACACTCTGCCCAGGTATCGTTTCCCGGAGGTAAGGCCGAGGTTACAGATGCCACGCTAACCTATACTGCCCTGCGCGAAACCTTTGAGGAAGTGGGGATTAAACCCGAAGAAATAACAATAGTGCAGGGATTTACACCCCTGTATATACCTCCCAGTAATTTTTTAGTATCGCCATTTTTAGGGGTTATGGAGTATGAACCTGAGTTTATTCCGGCGGAGGCAGAAGTAGCCGAAATCATAGAGCTTCCCCTTTCTCTCTTAGTAGACGACAGTATTGTACAGAGCGTATCGCTGGAAACCTCCTACGCGCCACTCTCTAAAGTGCCGGCGTTTAATGTACATGGGAAAATAGTATGGGGTGCCACCGCCATGATGCTTAGCGAATTGAAAGAAGTATTAAAAAAAGTACTATAATGATTTCGTTTTCGTAACTTGCGCTTAGTTTTTATGCAATTATGGGATTATTTAGAAGAAATCCGTTCGGGCACATACTGTTTTTAAAGCGCTGGATGATATTTATATTCGGGATGCTTACCCACAGGAGATACCGCGGGTTTAACCGCCTTGAAATAGAAGGATCAGACATTATAAGGAAACTACCGGACACTAACGTCCTTTTTATATCAAACCACCAGACTTACTTTGCCGATGTTGTGGCTATGTTCCATGTGTTTAACGCCTCATTAAAAGGGCGTGAAAACAATATTAATAATGTGGGCTACCTCTGGAAACCAAAGCTAAACCTGTACTATGTGGCTGCAAAGGAAACCATGCAATCAGGCATGTTACCACGTATACTGGCCTATGCCGGTGCCATTAGCGTAGAGCGTACCTGGAGGGCAGGGGGTAAGGATGTAGACGAAAAACGCGCCGTTAACCCAAACGACACAGAGAATATAAAAGTGGCGCTGGAAGATGGCTGGGTAATTACCTTTCCGCAAGGGACAACCAAGCCGTTTAAGCCCATCCGTAAAGGAACAGCACATATTATTAAGCAACATAAACCTATTGTGGTGCCTATAGTTATAGATGGTTTCCGCAGGTCGTTTGATAAAAAAGGGCTAAGGCTTAAAAAGAAAGGTATTTTTCAATCCTTTGTAATTAAAGAGCCGCTACACATAGATTACGACAACGAGTCTATAGACCAAATCGTAGAAAAAATAGAATACGCCATAGAACAGCACCCTAGCTTCCTTAAAGTGATACCACTGGAGGAAATCCAGGCGCAGGAAGAACTAAATCAGCAGCGCCGCTGGGATGCTTATTAATTACCTATAGTATTTTGTTTTTGCTGCGGGTTACTGTTTAGCAGGTTGCTTTCGCGTTCCGGTTTATTTTTTGCAGGGATTTTATAATTCAGCGAAAATCCTATGCGCCTTGTATCGTATTTACTGCTATAGGTTAAGTTAGTACCTGCCATGCTTAGGTTTTGCTTGTTGGTATTCAGTATGTCGTTTGCATACAACGATAGTGACAGGTTATCTGAAAGGAACTTTTTGGCAAACGTAACATCCAGCTGCTGGCTGAATGGTGCATTTGCTTTAAAATAGTAATAGTACCCGCCACGGTTAGAGGTGTTAAAGTTTGTAGTAAACTTAACCTTGCCCGGCAGCAATATCTGAGACATTATATTGTAACTCCATATACTTTTAGTATCTAACCCCGGTATGTTATGCTTTTGGTTTCCGGCATATATATACATAAAGTTTATCTCGTCGGGGTTAAAATCAAGCTCCAGCGTTTTCTTTAAACCTTCAGTAAACAGCATGTAGGGCAATGGTATGCCAACATTAAAATTACGTATGGTAATGCTCGGTACGTTTTGGGTTATGCTTGCCGCACCGTTTTCTGTAGTTACAATACGGTTTATAATCTGGTTCTTGGCATCGGTAAGGCTATACCCTATATTAAAGTACTGAAACGCATTAAGCTCCAATTCATAATTATGGAAAAATGTAGGCTCAAGATTTGGGTTACCAAAGGTTGCCACATTAGGGTTTTGATAATTCGTATTGTTAGGGTTTAGCGCGCTGGTGTCGGGCAGGCTTATTTTGTTGTTATAGTTTGCCTTGGCATATACGTTTTCTATAATGTTATACTGCACGGTAGCATTAGGGAAAAACCGTGTTTTATGAAACGGGAGCAGCTCACCCGTGTTTGTATGCCCCTCCACATTATACGACTCTAAACGCCCGCCGGCTATAAAGTCAAACTTTTTGTAGGTAAACTGCCCCTCTGCATAGGCCGCAGCCGAAGTCCTCCTGTAGTCCAGGTTTCTTACCCCAAAGTTCATCGCCTCAAAGTCGAGCAGGTCGCCCAGTATACCGGCACTGACTTTTGTTTTATCTAAAAACGAAACATCTTGTGTATAATCGGTTTTAAACTGGTAAAAGTTCTGGTTGTTATCGTTACCCAGCACATTAAGCCCTGACAAGCGCGAAATTTGGTCGAAGTTGTTTTTACTGTTATTAAAGTTAAACCTGAAATCCAGTTTTTTACTTACATCCGAAAAACGTTTCTGGTAGGTAAGCATAACATCCTGGTAGTTCCATTTCGATTTGCTTTTATCGTCAGACACAAAGCCTTCGCCGTTAGCGGCAATGTACGCATCGTTTCCACTGTTGTTTACATCATAGTTAACCAGCAGCCTGTCGGCCTTAAAATCAAACTTAAGCCCTGTTTTTAGGTAGTAGTATCTATTAACCCTGTCTGACAGGTTATTGCTCAGTACTACGTTGCCGTTTACAAAACTGTTTCGGCGGTAATTTTCGGTATAGCTTTGGCCTCCCTGTATCTGCCAGCTAAAAAGTTTATTAGCCGCGCTTACGGTAAGGCTGTTGTTAAACCGGTGCCTGCCGGTGGTGTATTTAGTATAGCTGTACCCGTTAGAATACGTGGCGGTAAGGTATTTTTTATTTTTTTTAGAAGTAACAATATTTATTATCGCACCGCCCGATGTAGCCGGAAACTCGGCACCGGGGTTAGTAATAACCTCTACTTTTTCAACTGAGTTAGCCGGTAAACCTTCCAGGTAAGAAGTAAGCTCGTTAGAGTAAATATTAAGCGGGCGGCCGTCCATGTAAACCTGTAGCTGTTTACCCTGGTACATCATCCCGGCAACATCTGAAATAATAAGCCCCGGGAGCTTTTTAAGGCCTTCCATAAGGGAGCCCGAATTAAGGTACGCCTGCTCAGAAAAGTCGAATACCGTACGGTCTGCTTTGCGCTCTACCGCCTGTTTTTTCTTTTCTACAACAACTTCGTTAAGGTCGTTTTTTATGGCTACCGAGTCTTTTTCGGTTTGTTTAGTGGTTTCGTCTTGTGCGTATACGGCAGTAGCGCCCAGTAGTACAAGGCAGGTTAAAAGGGATTTCATTACGTTTTTTGATTGATTTTTGATTGATGATTTTAATGGAATATGCAGATGCGTTTATTCTATTTAACCGCCTCTACCTTATATCCTTTTTTTCGGAGCAGGTTTATTACGCCGGTTTCGCCACCAAGGTGTGCTGCACCTACGGCAAAAAGGGTAGGGGTTTCTTTGGCCGCAGCCTCTATACCCGCTATCCAGCTTTGGTTACGTTCGGTAAGCATTATATCGGCATGGGCGCCATACATTTTGTTTTCCTCTTCGGTCATTAGTGCGGCAAGCCCCTGCAGGTCCTGGTTTTTGTACAGGGTTTCCATCTTTTTAGCCTCAGCTGTTTGTTTTTCCACGCCCTCTTTAGCCATTTTTACAAGTTCTGCCATTTGCTCCTCATAGGGTATGGCATCAAATAAAGCCAACTGTTTTTCTATGGTTTCCAGCCCGTGTATTTTTTCATTTTGCTGTTTGGTAATTTCCATAAGTTCCTGCTCCACGCTTTGTGGAGCGCAGCCTAAAAACTTAGGCATAAGCAGTGTAGCTACCAGAGCGGGCTTAAAGCTATCCAGCAAAGCTGCCGGCATACCCAGGTTATCGTTAAGGAAATCACTAACCAGCTTAAAGTCTTCAGCAGAAGCTATTTTGCTCATCTTCTGGCCGTTTTTCATCATCATTCCCTGCATCATTTTTGCCTGAAGGGCCGGGTCTTCCATATTTATTTCTAAATACAGCTGCTTGGTGTTATCCATAGCCGTTTTTACAGCCGGGCTAAGATCTGCATCGCACAGCAGGTGCATGGTACCAAAAAGGTAAGAGGGTTGTTTCATACCCTTTCCGGTGATTTTCCATAGCAGGGCGTTTTCGGTCTTTTGGCTGTAGCCAACAAATACACATAATGAAAGTACGGTTAAGAAGATTTTTTTCATTGCCCTGATATTTTTTTAAGTTCTTTATAGTTTTTGTTGAGTTTACGTACAAGCCTGCCGTATAGCAGATAGTAAACGCCCGCTATCAATACCATGAATATTACAATAATTATTATGCCTATGGCTATAATGTTTGCAGTGCTGCTGGTAAAATCATCCTGGCTTTTTATAATAAACAGGCTCGATAGCATACCGGCAAGTATCATGGCCACGTTGTATGCCATATATACGGTTACAATGCGCCTAACACGTATTATGTTATCCAGTAAATCTTTAACCGGCGTTTTTGTAGATATTTTGCGGTAGTTTAAATAGAACAATACAATAAAAGTAAGTGCTATAAAATAGTTAGCATTGTCCATTACGGTTATAAATAACGGAAGCTTGTTATAATCGGTTATCTCGAAAATAGAATTGCCAACGGAAATAAGTCCCCAAAACACAAATTCCAGGATGCTTATAATCAGTATCCACTTTACAGCCGATGAAGATCGCTTGTGCAGCATGGCATAGATATCCCCCTCAGACATCTTAGGGAACGCCTCGTCATTTTTCTGCCAGTGGCTTTTTAGTTTATCCAGTTCGTCCATTACTTTTTTTAGGGGTTTAATAGTTTTTTCAGTTTGCCTTTAATCCTGTTCATCTTCACTCTTGCATTTACCTCGCTTATTCCCAGCGTATCGGCAATTTCTGTATAATCTTTGTCTTCCAGGTACATAAATACCAGCGCCTTTTCTATATCATTTAGCTGGTGTACGGCCTTATAAAGCTGCTTTATATGTTCCTCTTCCTCGTAGTTGTATTCGTCCTGTCTTACTTTGTGCAGGTTACTGTCAAATTCTATGGTATTTATGGTGCGCCCCTTTTTGCGGTACAGGGTTATGGCCGTATTAAGTGCCACGCGGTACGCCCAGGTAGTAAATTTAGAGTCGCCCCTAAATTGCGGGTATGCTTTCCAGAGCTGTATGGTAATTTCCTGAAACAGGTCTTTGTGGGCATCTTCATCATTTGTGTAGAGCCTGCAGATTTTATGTATCAGGTTTTGGTGTTCCTGAAGCTGCTTTACAAATTCCTTTTCCCCCGTTGTACTCATAATGCTATAGGTATATGCCGAATGTAAAATGTTACAGTACGGGTTACAATTCTTTTTCTTTGTAGTAATTAATCATAAGCCCTGTAAACTTGCTGTAGGTTTCTAGTCCATCTTTTTGTTCGTTCATTTTTAGGTAATTATCATAAATGTACTCAAAAATGTTCTCTACAAACGACTCATATTTTGCATTAAAATCTTTACTTTCCTTAAAGTTTTTCCGGATGCCTTTGTTTACTTTTTTAGCGATTTTTTTGGCAAGCCCTTCGTCAAACTTGGCTATGTTTGCCAGGCAATACCGCAGTGCAAAGCTGTAGCCCGAGTATTTAAAGTAAGGGTCTTTACTGTGTATGCTGGCCATAAAACCAATAAAGTTAGCCTCGCTTTCATTAGCATAACCTATCTGGTGGCTCATTTCATGGCAGGTGGTAGTAGGCAGGTTGTACAGGGGTAGCTTGCAGTTTACCTGTGCCTCATTAGTAAACGGATTAAGGTATCCGCCAAAACCCATATATGAAAGCGGCACACTTATTAATGACGATTTTATACTGTTATGGCTGTATTCAAAAAACGGAAACTCTTTTTGCATTAAGGCGTAGGCTTCGGGGGCTTTGGCATATATGCTGTCTAAGGTATACGGTACTACAACTTTTACAGTGTCGCTTTGTGTAAGTTGCAGGTGTAGTGCATTAGTTTTGTCTATAAGCCTGTAGGTGAAAGCAATAAGTTCTTTTTCGGTATAGTCTTTTTCGATGCCCATTTTCTTGTACAAAGGTACACGCCTGTAGTTTAGTGCCCATAACGCGGTAAATATAAAATACACTACAGATAAGCATGCCGTTATTTTTAACAGGTTTTGCTTATAACCGGTTTTCCAGGTTTTGCGTGTGCTCCACAGCCAGCGTATTGCCAAAAACAACGCTGTACCGTACAGTATATCGCCAATAGAAAAATCTGTCCACCCAAACAAAACCCTCTCGCCATGGCTTATGTACGGAAATATGCCGTTACTGTAATAATTTTCTACAAACTGAGGAACAAAAGAAAGTATGTTTACTATTATAATCTGTACAGGAAGTAATAGGGCAAGCAGTTTTGTGCGATTCATGGATTTTGAAAATGGTTGAGTAAATATAAACAGTATTTTTCGTTATTTCTTATCTTTGTGGTAAATGATGACGCCATGGAATACATAGCCGACAGGATAACCATAGATGAAAAAATTTGCAACGGGAAACCTACCATTCGTGGTAAGCGCATTGCTGTGCAAACGATTTTAGAATTTTTAGGCGCGGGAGAATCGGCTGAAGAAATATTGTTGCAATATCCTTCTTTAGAGCCTGAAGACATAGCGGCGTGCCTTAGGTTCGCATCAGATATGATGAATCGTAGCTTTGTAATAAAAACGGTAGCGTAATGGCTTTGTATCTTATCGATGTAAACTTGCCGTACCATTTTTCTTTATGGAATTCTGCTGATTATTTACATCAAAAAGATATTGACGACACGTGGCCCGATGCACAGATATGGGAATATGCACGTGAAAACAATCTGACAATAATTACTAAAGACGCTGATTTTTCGAACAAAATTTTGTTACGAGAACCTCCTCCGCGTATTGTACACATCCGTTTTGGAAACATGAAAATGAAGCAATTTCATGAAGTACTTGCACGGTTGTGGTCCGAAGTACTGGTGCTGTCGACAGATTATAAGCTGATTAACGTTTTTGAAAACCGTATAGAGGCTATTAACTAAAATACAACAAACAACGAACAATAATATGAGCAACGAAATACGCAACCTGGAGCCGAAAGCGCTTTGGAATAAGTTTGCAGATTTAAACGCGGTGCCACGCCCTTCTAAAAAAGAGGAACGTGTTATTGCTTTTATGAAAGATTTTGGTAACAGCCTGGGGCTTGAAACCATAGAAGATGAAGTAGGCAACGTAATTATTAAAAAGCCTGCTACAGCCGGTATGGAAAACCGTAAAACGGTAGTAATGCAGAGCCACCTGGATATGGTGCATCAAAAAAATGCCGATACGGTATTTGATTTTGATACCCAAGGCATAGAAATGTATGTAGATGGCGACTGGGTACGTGCAAAGGGCACTACACTAGGTGCCGATAACGGACTTGGTGTAGCTACCATTATGGCTATACTTGAAAGTAAGGATATACAACACCCTGCTATTGAGGCGCTGTTTACCATAGACGAAGAAACCGGTATGACAGGCGCCATGGGGCTTAAAGGCGGTTTGCTTAACGGCGAAATCCTGCTGAACCTGGATACTGAGGAAGATGATGAAATAGACATAGGCTGTGCCGGTGGGGTAGATGTTACCGCAGAACGTGGCTATGAGGAAGAAGATGTTCCTGAGAACTCGTTAGCGTATAACATTACCGTAAAAGGACTTAACGGTGGCCATAGCGGTATGGACATAGACAAAGGGCTGGGCAATGCTAATAAAATAATGAACCGCCTGTTGTTTGACGGGTTTGAGAACTGGGGGTTACAGGTTGCCGAAATAAATGGTGGTAGCCTTCGCAATGCCATACCTCGCGAGAGCTTTGCAAAGGTTATAATCAGCGATATTTTTGATGGTGCTTTCCAGCTGGATATGCAGGAACTCATAGCCGATATAAAGGCGGAGTTTAAAACCACAGAGCCTAACCTGCAAATCCTGATTGAAAAGGCCGATGCTTTACCCGCTAAAGTAATGGACCTTGGGGTACAGGAAGGGTTGCTGCGCGCCCTGTATGCCGCGCACAACGGTGTATACCGCATGAGTGCCGATATGGCAAACCTGGTGGAAACCAGTAACAACATAGCCCGTGTTATTGTAAAAGAAGGTAAGGTGTATGTAGGTTGCCTTACGCGTTCGTCTGTAGAAACCAGTAAGTTTGACCTTGCCAATGCCCTGCGCAGTGCGTTTGAGCTTACCGGCTGCGAAGTTACTTTTACCGGCTCTTACCCCGGGTGGACACCAAATGTAAATTCGCCAATACTAGAGGTTCTTAAAGATATTTACGTAAAACAAAACGGCACTGAACCGCACGTAGTGGCGTGCCACGCCGGACTGGAATGTGGTATACTGGGAACCAATTATCCTGATATGGATATGATTTCATTTGGCCCTACCATTAAAGGCGCACACAGCCCGGATGAGCGTGCTAGCATTTCGTCGGCACAAAAGTACTGGAAGTTTGTACTCGAAATTTTGCAAAACATACCGGTAAAATAATACCGGATTTAAAAATACAAAAGCCACCTTATAAGGTGGCTTTTTCTATTCTATGTCAATTTTATATTTGTGCAGCAGCCCATGGATATTCTCCCGGCTGAACCTGGCTTTTTTAATTTTGTTGCTTTCCGGGCAAATGGCAAAGTTGTAGGCGGTACGTAAGTCTGCTTTTTCCAGAATGGTGCGGTCAAAAACAGCGTTTTCCAGGTTACACTCTGTAAAGCAGGCACCTGTAAGGTCGGTCTCACTAAAGTCGGCCTCAGCAAGGTTACAGTGTATAAATTTGGTGCCCTTAAGTTTCATGTTGTAAAAAGACGAAAGCCCCATAGGGCAGTGGGTAAACTGCACGCTGAATAAAAAAGGATCGCATCCCTGAAACTGTACTCCCAGTAATTTACACTCCTTAAACTCGCACTCCTTAAAGGCACTGCCGCTTACATTAGCATTACCCATATTACAGTTAGTAAACGTGCACTGGCTAAAAACGATGCCGCTAAGGTTAGCGTTTTCAAAGTTGCAGTTTGTAAAGCTGCAATTATCATATTCGGCTTTTGGCAGCAGGTTATCCGTATAGTCTTTTTTTAAAAACTCTTTTTCTTCAACAAAAAGCATATCCTTTTTAGTTAGTTTATTTTTTTCATGGGGAAGGTTACCTGTTCTGCTTTGCCGTTGCTCGTTCCCGAAATAACTGCAACAATAGAATCAGGTTTTACCAGTGTGTAGGTAATCTTTGTTGGGAAATCGTGTTTCGGATTTTCAAACACAAGTTGCGCCTCACTGCTTTCGGTAAGGTAAAAACGTACCGGTAGCTCGGTGTTTTGATTCTTTGTAGTTACCGTGTAAGTCATTTTACCCTTGGTGTTTTCCAGCATCATGGTTTCGGCAAAGGTGGTTTCGTTTTTATGAGTAACAAAATAGCTCTCGCCACGGTATACCGAATCATTTAGCTTTTCCCAGTTTTCTGTAGAAAGCCCTTCGGGTGTTTTGTTTTCCCAGTTGCCCAGCAGCCACTGTGCGCTGTGCAGCGTGGCTGGAGATGCGGCCTTTTTATCGGTATTGCTTTTGCAAGCTGTAACAAGCACGGCACAAGTTAAAAGAGTATAGATTGGTTTCATATTTTTTATTGACTGATGTATACGCAATTTAATGTTTTTTTAATATGCTTCGATAGCCAGTTCGTTATTTATCATTGCTCCCGCTTTAGAGCCTTCTGCTACAGCGTTTGCGACAGAACGCATAGGCCCGGTACAGTCGCCAGCCGCAAACACGCCAGATACACTTGTTTTTTGCATAAAATCTACATTAAAGTAACCTGTTTCATTTACTACAACGCCTAGTTCAATAGGAATATCACAATGCATTTTAAATGCAGGCTTATAATACATAACATCAAAATGAAGAATACGTCCTTCGTTAAGCAAAATCTTTTGTAGTTTTCCGTTAGCGTGAATTAATTCAGCTAGTTCCGTCTCAATAATGTCAATGTTGTGTTTTTTAAAACCATCATAATCTTCATTGGTAAAATTTGGAGTGCCGTTTGTAAAAATGGTAAGTTTTTTAGTCCATTGTAATAAAAGTTTTGCGTAGTGAACTGCTGCCTCACCGTCTGCGAGAATTGCTGTTTTTTGGTTTTTTACTTCGTAACCATGGCAGTACGGACAATGGATAACAGTTTTAGCCCAGCAAGCCTCAATTCCTTTTATAGGTGGAAATAAATCAGTAATTCCTGTAGAAAATAAAAGTTTCTTTGTTTCATAGACTTTACCTGACGCCGTGGTTATTGTGAATCCTGATGAGGATTTTTCACCATATACAGCCTTGTCTTCAATAAAGGTTACAGTGGGGTATTGCGCTACCTGTTTTTTTGCCTTTGCAGCAATTACTGCCGGTATTTCGCCATCCTGAGTAATAAAATTATGTGAATGGGGGGTGTTTCTGTTACAGGGTTTTCCGCTGTCTATAACCAGTGTTTTTCGAGAAGCTCTGCCTAATGCCATAGCGCCCGATAGCCCAGCGTAACTGCCCCCTATAACAATAACTTCAAATGATGTATACATAAACTGTTGTTTTTTAAGCATGATTTGGTAAAGATAAAAAGATTTTATATTATTGCAACAATGTTGCAATAATTGCTTTTATGAAAAGAAGAAATACCCCCACAAAGCAAGCTATATTAGATTTGTTAAAGCATGAAGGCTCGGCACTAAGTCAGGACAATATAATTGCCAGGTTAAACGGCGAAATAGACCGTGTAACTGTATATAGAGTGCTTAACAGGTTTTGCGATGAAGGATTAGTACATAAATTTCAGGCAGATAATGGTAAATATTATTTTGCGTTATGCGCTGGCTGTAATGGAGAACAGCATAGCCATAATCACTTTCATTTCAGGTGTCTTAGGTGCGAAAAAGTACAATGTCTGCCCCAGCAAATTATAGTTGCCTTACCCGAAGGATACCGCTTAAACGACTGTAACGGCTGGGTAAATGGCTATTGTGCAGGTTGTAATTAACGTTACATTTTTTGCCTTGTAATACAGTATACTAATTGTAAAAAAAAATCCGTAATTTTGCGCATCCAAAATAAGGACAGAAATGAGTATGTTAGACAGGTTACAGTTTATAAAACAGCGTTTTGATGAGGTTTCAGATCTTGTTATACAGCCGGACATCATTGCCGACCAAAAACGCTATGTACAACTGAACAAAGAATATAAAGATCTTAAAGCGCTGGTAGATAAGCGCGATGAATATGTAAAAGTGATGGGTAACCTGGAGGAAGCCCAGGAAATTATAGCCGACGGCAGCGATGCCGAAATGGTAGAAATGGCTAAGATGGAACTTGACGAAGCCAAGCAGAGGCTACCTCAGCTTGAAGAGGAAATCAAGTTTATGCTTATACCTAAAGACCCTGAAGACGCTAAAAACGTGATGGTAGAAATCCGTGCCGGTACCGGTGGAGATGAGGCCAGCCTTTTTGCAGGCGACCTTTACAGGATGTATTCTCGCTACTGCGAAAACAAAGGCTGGAGAACGAGTGTGGTAGATGTTAGTGAAGGTACTTCGGGAGGTTACAAGGAGGTTATTTTTGAAGTAACCGGCGAAGATGTGTATGGTACCCTTAAGTTTGAAGCGGGTGTACACCGTGTACAGCGCGTTCCTCAAACCGAAACACAGGGCCGTATACACACGTCTGCTGCTACTGTAATGGTACTGCCGGAAGCAGAGGAGTTTGATGTACAGATAGACATGAACGATGTACGTATCGACCTGTTCTGTTCATCTGGTCCGGGTGGACAGTCGGTAAACACTACTAAGTCGGCCGTACGTATGACGCACATCCCTACAGGCCTTGTGGCACAGTGCCAGGACGAAAAATCCCAACACAAAAACAAGGATAAAGCATTACAGGTACTACGTTCGCGCCTTTACGAAATGGAACTTGCCAAAAAGCAGGAAGAAGACGCTAAAAAGCGTAACAGTCAGGTAAGTAGTGGCGACCGTTCGGCAAAAATCCGTACCTATAACTACCCTCAAGGGCGTGTTACAGACCACCGTATCGGTTTAACCATTTATGACCTTGATGGTGTAATGAACGGAAACGTACAAAAGCTGATAGACGAGCTACAGCTGGTAAACAATACCGAAAAGCTAAAAGAAAGCGACGTATTTTAAATCGCTACAAATACAAAGAAGCTGCCTGTTAGAGTACTCCCAAAAAAGTTATGTAATATTTTTGGCAGTTTAAACAGGCAGCTTTTATATTTTACCTCACTTTTTTACAACCCATTTATATGGTAAAAAGTATTACCCTCCTATAACAGCCTGTCTGTGGAGTTTTCCCCAAGCTTCAAGGGCTTTCATAACATCGCCCAGCGTGTAGCTGTGCGCGGTCCAGCGGTATTCTACCGTAGGCGGAAATGTGTCCAGCACGGTACGTTTTACCAGCAGGTTCATTTCCAGGTCTTTTAGTTCCTTGCTTAGCATTTTATCAGTTATACCGCCAATTTCTGCAGATAACTCTTTAAATCTTTTTGGGCCGCTGCTTAGGGCTACCATTATGGGTAACTTCCATTTCCCACTAAGGGCTTCCAGTGCGTCTTTTATGGGGCGCATAGATTCTTTATGGCAGCGTACAAAGGGTTCAAGTTCTATAACTTTAGGTTCCATACTGTTGTTTTTTTAAAGGATGCTATACAAAAGGGAAGCGCTACCTAAAAGTATAGTGCTATATTTTGTATAGCAAATGTATATAAGTTTGTATTGATTTTAAAACAATTCATAGTAAACTTTTAGATACAACAATAATGATATTAGTTACCGCATCAACAGGGCAGCTTGGTACCGCTGTAGTAAACAATCTTTTAGAGAGAATCCCCGCTTCGCAAATAGCTGTTTTGGCTCGCGATGCCCAAAAAGCACAAGCCTTTGCAGACAAAGGTATTAGTGTACGCATAGGCGATTATAAAAATTACGATTCGCTTGTGGCGGCTTTTAATGGAGTGGAGAAAGTTTTGCTTATTTCATCGAATGACTTTGATGATCGTTTTGGCCAGCATAAAAATGCCATAGATGCCGCTAAGGCAGCAGGTGTAAAGCAGGTGGCCTACACCAGCATAGAAATAAAAGACGCCCATAATTCGGCAACCGAAATCATTTCAAAAGACCACGCGCTTACTGCAGATTACCTTAAAGCATCGGGTCTGGGCTATGTGCTGCTAAACAACAGCCTGTATGCCGATGTGGTGCCTATGTTTTTGGGTGAAAAAGTATTTGAAACCGGCGTGTTTTTCCCTGCCGGAGAGGGTAAGGTAGCCTATGCCACACGTGAAGATATGGCGCTTGCCGCTGCCATAGTACTTACTGCCGAAGGACATAACAATAAGGAATATGCCATTGCCTGTGAACAAGGATATTCATTTGCCGATGTAGCCGCTTATCTTTCTGAGATATCGGGTAAGGAAGTAGCGTATGTGAGTCCGGATGAAGATACCTACAAAGCTGTACTTACCGAGGCCGGTGTGCCTGATATGTTTGTATGGATGCTAAGCGTGTTTGCTAAGGCTATAAAGGCTCATGAATTTGAAACCGGTAAAGCCGATTTAGAGGCGCTTATTGGTAGAAAGCCTGTAACGCTGAAAGAGTACCTTACTCAGGTTTACAGCAAATAATAGGGTTTCCTACTTTATACCTGCCGCAGATTTTACCGCTTGTGTTCAGAACGGCGTGTAAAATCTGCGGCACTTTTTATTTTGTTATATACATATCGTTTCGCACCGCCTACGTGTTGCGAACTGTAAATCCCCGTACTACCCGAAAAGAAATACGCCACAGCGCACACCAGCCCTAGGTACAAACCCGGTTGGGTGCCAAAAAGCTCCATCCCCATAAGGGTACACGCCAAGGGAGTATGCGTGGCTCCCGAAAATACTGCTACAAACCCCATACCTGCCAAAAGGCTTAATGGAAGCGGCACCACTAAAAAAAGCGCACTGCCCAGCGTAGCCCCTATAAAAAACAGCGGTGTAACTTCGCCTCCCTTAAATCCGGCTCCCAGGGTAAAGCTGGTAAGCAATAGCTTGATTAAAAATGCATACAGAGGCTCTATTTGGGTAAAAGATTCTACTATTGTAGGTACACCAAGGCCTATATATTTTGTGGTGCCCATAGCCCATATTACTGTGGCAAGTACAAAGCCTCCTACTACCGGACGCAGCGGTGGGTAGGTGATAAACGTTTTAAATTGCGCGCTAAAAAAGTGTACCGTTTTACTAAACAGCATCGCCGCAAGGCCAAATAATATAGCACATCCTATGGCATACAGTATATTTGCAGCGGTAAGTTGGGGTACTTCTGTTATGTGGTAATGGGTATGCGTAACAGGGTAAAGGGCGCAGGTATAGTGGGCTATGTAGGCCACTGCCAAAGAGGGCATGAGATACCAAAGTTTTACCCGAGCCAGTGCCATTACTTCTAATGCAAAGACAGCACCGGCCAGCGGGGTACCGAATACCGACGCAAATCCTGCGCTGATTCCCATTATGAGCAGCGGTTTACGATCGTGGTGGGTAAGCCGGAACCATTTGGTAAACAAATCGGCTATGGCACCGCCCATTTGCACCGCAGTGCCTTCGCGCCCGGCAGAGCCTCCCACCAAATGCGTAACCAGTGTGCCAAACAGTACCAGCGGTGCCATTTTAAAAGGGATAATTTGCTTTGGGGAATGAAACTCTTCCAGCAGCAGGTTGTTGCCTTTTACCACGCTTTCGCCAAAATAATGGTACGTAAGTCCTATGGCAAGCCCGCCAAAAGGTAGCAGCGTTATGAGCCACAAATGGCTTTCTCTATAATTAGTAACCCAGTTAAGCGTCCATAAAAAGAATGCCGAAGCAGAACCCGCCAAAAAACCTACAGGCAGGCTTAGTGCCAGGAGTTTTAAGATGCGAAAGAGTAGCGTTTTCGGATTTTCGGCAATTTTAGGTGTTGAGGTTTCCATATTATGTCTGTGATTAATAAAATACATCTACTGTGGCTTAAGCCATTACGTAGACGTCATCAGCTTTTTAAGGCGGTTAAAGGCAGACATCATTGCCGGTTTTGTTTTACAAAGATAGCATTATAGCAATAAAAATCGTATCTTTGCACCGAAATAATTACCACTACTATTTCTTTTAAAACTTCTGTACTTCTTTACGTTTTGACATAATTATCTCGTTACTGTGTTGTCCTTTATATTGTATTATGTGCATACATATGTAGTTTAAATTAGTGTCAATGTAATGTACTTAATTACCTTTTTTGTAAACAAACACATACATTGTTTAATCAGCCTTCTTACAACTTAATGAGAGTATTTGTGTGTAATTATTTGATTTTTAAACAATTAATTTGTTGTTGTCTTTCAGATATACACTACATATGTTGTACATATGGAAAATGAAATTGAAAATGAAGCGCGCGTTATTTTTTTGAGGAAGAAATTAAAACCCCTCAAACACACCCAGCCCAAATAGTGCAAAATCGTACTTTACCGGGTCAGTGGCATCCAGTAGGCGTAGTTGGGTGTCCAGTTCGGCTAGTGCTTTGGCATCGTTTTGTTTTCGGGTGAGTATGCCAAGTTTACGGGCTACGTTACCGCTGTGCACATCGAGAGGGCAGGATAGGGCAGCAGGAGATATGCCTTTCCACAAACCCAGGTCTACGCCGGCATTGTCGTTGCGTACCATCCAGCGCAGGAACATGTTGATGCGTTTTGCCGCACTGCCTTCCAGCGGGTTGCTTACGTGCTTTTGGGTACGCGGCAGGTGCTCTATTTCAAAAAAAGTCTTTTTAAATGCGGTAATTGCGGGTTGAAGTGAGTTTTGATGCTGGTGTTTTGCAAAAACAGCCTCCAGCCCGCCGTGGTGGGTATAAATATTTTTTAAAGCCTGTACAAACGTAATAAAATCAGTGCTGTTAAACGTGCGGTGTACAAAACCATTAAGCGACTCCAGGTGGTGTTCTTTGTGGTTCAGTACAAAGTCATAAGGGCTTTCGCCCATAAGCGCCACCATTTTTTTTGCGTTGTTTATTATCATCTTGCGATTGCCCCAGGCTATTGTAGCCGCAAGAAATCCGGCTATTTCAGCATCTTCTTTTACTGTAAAAAGGTGGGGTATTTGTATGGGGTCGCTTTCTATAAAATCGGGCCGGTTGTACTGATGCACCTTTTCGTTTAAAAAAGCAGCCAAATCCTCTGCATTAAGTTTCATTTCCATAATGCAAAATTAGCAAACGCAAAAATGGTTCGCAAATAAGGGGTTGGGAGTGAACAAAATTGTCGGTTGAAGCATTAAAAATATTAAATCAGTATCCTGCCATCGCTCATAACCAGTTTGCGGTCGGCCATATTAGCCAGTTCCTCATTATGGGTTACAATTACAAATGTCTGGCCCATTTCATCGCGCAGCTTAAAAAATAATTTGTGCAGGTTTTCCGCCGAAGCCGTATCCAGGTTACCCGAAGGTTCATCGGCAAAAATTACCGCGGGTTTGTTTATTAATGACCGTGCCACTGCCACACGTTGCTGCTCACCACCCGATAGCGCGGTAGGTTTATGGTTTATCCTGTGGCTAAGTCCCAGATATTCCAGCAGTTTTTTTGCTTCGGTTTCGGTTTCAGCCTTTGGTTTACCGGCTATGTAAGCGGGTATGCACACGTTTTCCAGCGCGGTAAACTCGGGTAACAGCTGGTGAAACTGAAATATGAAGCCCAGTTGCTGGTTGCGGAATTTAGAGAGTGCCTTGTCTTTTAGCAATAATACATCCTGCCCGTTTATTATTAATGACGAACCGTTTTCGGTATCGGGCCTGTCTAGCGTGCCGAGTATTTGCAGCAGGGTAGTTTTACCCGCTCCCGATGCTCCTACTATAGACACTATTTCGCCTTTGCTTATGCTAAGGTTTACACCCTTAAGCACGTGCAGTTCATCATAATATTTGTGGATGTTTGTAGCTTCAATCATGGTTTTTTTAATGCTCAGAATTATCACTGGTTTGTATCGGCAGTGTGCCACACAAAGTAACAAACTATTTATGGCAAAATAAACCCTTTTGGCACAATATTTCGTATATAGAAATATATCAATGCATAGCCGGAAATACTGCCGGTACGTTTTTTAGGTATAACTTTACACAAACAAGCATTATGAAAAAAGCCGCGCTTATATTACTGGCATTTGTGGGCATTTCCTGCCAGGGGAGCAGTAATCCCATGGCTGCATTTAAGCCACAAAAACAAAACGATAATCAATTAGCAAAAGAAGGAGACAAAACAATGGATGACAAGAAAACAGAAACTGCCATTTTTGCAGGAGGCTGCTTTTGGTGTACTGAAGCATTTTTTACAGAACTTAAGGGAGTAGAAAAAGTAGTTTCGGGGTATATAGGCGGTACGGTGCCAAATCCTACCTACCGTGAGGTGTGTAATGGTACCACAGGCCATGCCGAGGCCATACAAATTACTTACGACCCTAACCTTATAGCGTATGAAGACTTACTGGAAGTGTTTTTTGCCACGCACGACCCTACAACGCTTAACCGCCAGGGGAATGATGTAGGCACACAGTACCGCAGCGAAATTTTTTATACTACCGATGCCCAGAAAGCCTCAGCAGAAAATTTTATAAAACTGCTTACAGACCAGGATATCTTTGGGAAAAAGGTTGTTACAAAAATTTCTAAGGCTAGTACTTTTTATCCGGCTGAAGATTACCACCAGGATTATTACGCGCAAAATCCTAATCAGCCGTATTGCATGATGGTGATTGCGCCAAAAATGGATAAGCTGAAAAAGAACTATGCCAGTAAGCTGAAAAAGAAATCCTAAGTACTTTTTTGTACAGGTTATATATAGAAGCCACCCCTAAACCGGGTGGTTTTTTTATGCAGGTTATTTGTTAGGCTCTTTAGGAAGCAGGAAGCCCAGCCCCATGCCGCGCAGCATCTTTTTTTCGAATGCCCAAAAAAAAGAAAACTGCCCCGATATAAAACCAAAAAACATAAGCAATACCTGATACGCCGGGAAAATGAGTATAATGTACAGCAGGTAGTAGGCCCACAAAGGCAAATCGGTTTTAGTAATACCAAGCCATGCCAGTATGGGTTTAGAGATATAAGCCGATGTAGAACCGGTTATTGCAAATACTATAAAAATAATTACCAGCTGGTAGTTGTGCTTAAGGCCCCAACGTTGTTTAAACTTTTCCATCCTGATTGGCTAACAAGGCAAATATACCGTAATTAATCTCTCGGCACAAGCCCGCCGAGCCTTTGGTTATTGGTGATTTGAAAATAAGACAGGTAATTAAACAACAGGTAATTTACTTCGTAACCGTAGTTAATGCTTGCCGAGTAATCTATCGGCATTTGATACATGTCTGCGTAGCGCGCCTGGCGTGCCCTGATGTTCCATTCTATAGTCCACTGTATGTTTCGCGATCTCATGTAGCTTTCTCCATAATAGCCCCTTGGTTTCGCCCGGCTGTATAGCCATGTGTTAAACCCGGGGTCTATAATTATAACTTCATATTCCAGAGAGTCATTTGCAATGCGTACGGTGTCGTTTTTAGTTTTACCCTCTATGCGCTCTGTAACGGGTTTGGCAGCTGCTACACTACTATTTACATTGTGGTCTTTACCTGATTTACATGCCGCAAGGAACAACAACGATGCTATGAGGGAGCAGGAGGTTAAAAAAACTTTCATGGTACGATTACTTTGGTTAAAGGTAAAAAAATAAAAGGTACCATAATGTTAACATCGTGGTACCTTTTATGGTCTGTTGCTGTATAGCAGTATATTTTGCTATTATGCAGTAGCCGATTTAATTTCAGATGCAGCTTTGTCAGCAATCTGGTTGCTTTTGCTTACAATTTCGTCAATTTTTTTGTGTGCATCTTCTTTGGTATCGTTATACCTGTTTTTTAGTTTTTTGCCAAAGTCTGTTGCTTTGTCTGCAATGCCATCCAGGTAGCCTTTTCTTTTAAGGATAATTGCTGTTACTGCCAGGGCTGCAACTCCCGCTGCTACGCCAAGTATTACTTTTTTGTTACTCATGATTTTTGATTTTATAGTGTTACTCTTAGGTTCTACGTCACTGTATCGGTTAGGGCTTGTACCTGCATGGTCTGCCTGGTGTACGATATTTCTCGGGGTGTTTCTCGGGTGTTGATGATGTGCTTTCATAGCATTACTTTTTATGGTTATTAAAATAGTTTCCTGATTTCTATACCCTAAAATTACCCATTGTAAACCGGGATTTGTGTTAGTAATGTCTTAAAAATGGCACCAAAATATGAAGTTTAACTTTTTGTTAGTGAATGCATTGCGAAACCTAAAACTGGTGTTAAATAATCGTGGTGCTTATTAAAGCGCACAAAAAAACGGCATCTTAAAAAAGACGCCGTTGTGCTGTATTTGGGGTTTAAACTGATGTATTATACAAATAGCGGATGATCTTCTTCGTCGTAAAGTTCTTCCATTTCTTCGTCCAACTCATCTTCGCTAAAAAAGCCGAAGATTTTCACCAGCCCAAAACCTGCAACGGCTGCAAGGAAAAATTTAAGCAGTTTCATATCGTTTACGTTGTTTGGGTTAATGATCGCTTTCATGATTAATGATTTTTATGAGGTTATTGCTAATTTTCTGACGTAAAATTACTATAAGACTTCGCAATAAACCACATGTATTAATAAAATTTTAATAACGAAAACGTAAATTTGTAACGAAATCCTTTTTTGATGTAACAAAACCAATTTAAGATACTATGCGGGCATATTTTGTTAACTTTTGTTTCACAACTCTTACTGTTTTGTAGTATACATAGTATAAAAAAAGCCACCCGTGTAGCGGATGGCATAGCTTTCATTACAGATAGGTTACTATAAAATCATAAGATTTTTAGTGGGGTTGTCTGAATAGATAATCTTCTCTGATGCTGTTTTTATAACGTCCATAATTCCTGCAATTTCTGATGGTTTTACGGCATAGCCTACTGCACCCAGTTTTTTTGCCTTTTCCATGTCAGTAGGGTTTTTACTGGTAGAAAAAACCACCACCGGTACTGATTTTAGCCTTTCTTTTTTCTTTAAGGATCTCAGCATAAAAAAACCATCTTTAACAGGCATATTTATGTCCAGGAAAATAAGGTCGGGTTGCATTATAAATTCACATTCTAAAAACGACAAAGCCTCTTCGGCACCATCAAAGTCATTGTAAATAATTTCAGGGTAAACGCGCTGAAGTATTTCTCTGAACACCATGCGGTCATCTTCATCGTCGTCTACAAAAACGATGTTCTTAAAGTTGCACATTTCCGCCATTGTTTTAAAATTTCGCTAAACAAATTTAAGATAATTTTTAGACTTAAAAATGATCTATGTTACCTTTTAGTGCCTGATAATGCATTAATTATGCTTGCATAGTATCTATATTAAGATAAAACTTACACTTTATTGTGTTAAATGTTTTTTATGGTTGCATTGCATAACAAAACCTATATATATTTGTTAAAAAAATATCATGAAAGCTTTTAGCTTCCTTTACACTTGTTTAATTTTTACCGGTGCTGTAGCACAGCAACATTCATTAAATAATTCTGATTACAAAACCAATGAAATTGCCCAGGCAGAAAGCAAGGCGCATGCACGCTTAGCTTCATTTGTTGCTAATGCCAATACAGGCAATTATGATGTGGGGCATCAAACACTGGAGTTTAACGTTGACCCTGCAAGCACCTCTATAAGCGGAAAAGTAAGCAGCGTTATCACTGCAAAATCAGCAATGACTACCGTTGTTTTTGATATGTCTGACCAGCTTATTGCTACTAACGTAACGGTTCAGGGGATAGCAGCTTCGTTTAGCCAACCCGGCACAGGTGAACTGGTTATAACCCTGCCTAATGCGCTTACACAGGGGCAGCAGGTTACCGTAGCGGTAACTTATAACGGTACACCAGACCAGAGTAACGACTATTTTACCACCACAACCCACAACAACGTACCGGTGCTATGGACGCTTAGTGAGCCATACGGTGCTATGGAATGGTGGCCATGTAAACAAGATCTTAACGATAAGATAGAAGGGCTGGATGTATACATAACCGCGCCCAAACAGTACACCGCAGTAAGTAACGGCCTGCAGGCCGACGCTGTGGTAAACGGTAATTTTAAAACCACACATTTTACCCACAATTACCCTATACCTGCGTATCTAGTAGCTATTGCAGTTACTAATTACAATGTGTATACCCAAGATTATACTGGTACGCAAAATAATTTCCCTATAGTAAATTACCTGTATCCGGAAACGCAAAGTGCATATCAGCCTTATTTAGCACAAACGCCACAGATTATGCGTTTTTACGAAGAAACGTTTGAAGCGTATCCGTTCAGGAACGAAAAGTACGGCCACGCACAGTGGAACTGGGGTGGGGGTATGGAGCACACTACCGTATCGTTTATGGTAGGGTTTGACAGGGAACTGGTAGCACACGAGCTTGCCCACCAGTGGTTTGGCGATAAAATTACCTGTGGCTCATGGCAGGATATATGGCTTAACGAAGGTTTTGCTACCTACCTTAGCGGCTTAGTAGTAGAGAACCAGGATGGCTCCGATAGATTTGATGTGTGGAAACAATACAGGATAATGAGCATTACTTCTTCGGCGGGAGGATCGGTTTATTTAACGCCGTCTGATACCACGAGTAGCGACAGGATTTTTAGTGACAGGCTTAGCTATAACAAAGGTGCCATGGTGCTACACATGCTGCGCTTTAAAATGGGGAATACGGCTTTTTACCAGGCGGTTAAAAATTACCTTGCCGATAGCAGGCTTGCGTACGGGTATGCCCGCACACCTGATTTGCAACAACACTTAGAGCAGGCTTACGGCAGTAGCCTTCAGGAGTTTTTTAACGACTGGGTTTATAATCAGGGGTACCCTACCTATACGGTTACAGTAAGCCCGGCAGGCGTGGGGTTTGTTACGGTAAAACTATCACAAACACAGTCGCACCCCTCTGTAAGCTTCTTTGAAATGCCTGTGCCAATAACCCTTACAGGGGCTAACGGCCAGCAGCTGGATGTAGTGCTGGATAATAACCTAAACAACCAAACGTTTACGGTTCCGGTAGATTTTAGTGTTACTGCGGCATACATAAACCTGCATTACGACATTATAACGGGTACGAACCAAACCATACTTAGTACTACCCCGCAGCCAAAAGAGCTAACGGTAGCGGCTTATCCTAACCCTGCCGGCGATGTGCTTAACGTGCAGCTGCCACAGGATGCTGAGGTTACACGGGCTGAGGTATACAATATGCTTGGGCAGCGTGTGTTTACTGCTACATCGGGTGCGGCGTATAATGTGTCTTCACTGGCTTCCGGGGCTTATTTGCTTAAGTTAGAAACTACGCAGGGCAATACACAACTACGGTTTTTAAAACAGTAATACATACAACCAAGGGCAGCGTAACAGCTGCCCTTTGTGTTATAATTTAAAATGCGGATTGTATATAAGCCCTATGATATTTCCCCACGGGTCTTTTACAGATGCTACAGCAATATCTCCGCCCACGCCGTGAGGTGCCTCGTGTTCGGCAGCACCTAAATCCAGCATGCGGTAGTATTCGCTTTCTATGTTTTCTACGCCCCAGTACGTAATAACGTTATCACCGCTAACAGCCTCATCGGGCATAAGCCCTAACTCGTATCCGGCTATGTTAAAGCCTACATAGAACGGCTCATCAAAATACGGTTCGGTTTCAAAGGCTTCTGTATACCACTTTTTTGCTGCGGTTAAGTCGCTTACTTTATAGCCTACCGTACGCAGGCCCAGGATTTTTGTGCTCATATTTTAAGTTGTTAGTTTTGCTCTGTTTTTAGCGATGTATAGTTTTTTTAAAAGCTCTTCGTAATCAAATGTTTCAAAAGAATTAAACTTAACTTTTCTTCCGTTTTTAAGGGTCAATGTCGCTTCTTTACCATTGTAAATAACTGATTTCATGTTATCTCTTTCATAAGTCACTTTGTAAGGCTTCTCGGTTATTTGGTTTATATCTAATAATGAGATGTTTTTCTTTAAAAGTAGAAAAGGCCATTTTATTATAAGCTGTTTTTCGGTAAGTATAATAACTTTATTCCTTGCAGTTAAAGTAAAAGCCCATAGTGCAAATCCTAAAAATAAGGCCGCTAATATATACTGTGCAGTTTTAGACGTTTCATCTGCGGCTTTTCCTTTTATGGTGATATAAAATATCCATAACCAAAATATAAAACCCACAACTCCTGTGAAAGCTGAAATGAAGTTTATGCTAGATCGTATAATTATTTTTTTGGTTGAATTTGACATTGTTACTTTTAACGTACACACAAATATACCGTTAAAACTGTCAAAACTATTGATCAGGTTAGCGTACCCCAAAACATTTATTATATTTGTGCCTTTGTAAAAATAAAACAAACGCTATTTTATGAAATTACTGGAAGGAAAAACGGCTATCATTACCGGCGCAAGCCGTGGTATAGGCCGTGGTATAGCAGAAGCATTTGCAAAACAGGGGGCTAACGTTGCTTTTACCTACAGCGCATCTGTAGAGGCAGCACAGGCTCTTGAAACCGAACTTGCTGCTTACGGCATTAAAGCAAAAGGCTACCAAAGCGATGCAGCCGATTTTAACCAGGCACAACAACTTGTAGACGATGTGGTTGCCGAATTTGGCACCGTAGATATACTTATTAATAACGCAGGTATTACTAAAGACAACCTGCTTATGCGTATCTCAGAAGCAGATTTTGATAAAGTAATTGAGGTAAACCTTAAGTCGGTTTTCAACATGACTAAGGCGGTACAACGCCCTATGCTTAAACAGCGCAAAGGCTCTATCATTAACATGAGTTCTGTGGTAGGTGTACAGGGTAATGCAGGCCAAAGCAATTACGCGGCTTCTAAGGCAGGTATGCTGGGCTTTACTAAGTCTATAGCGCTTGAGCTTGGTTCGCGCAACATTCGTTGCAATGCTATTGCGCCGGGCTTCATTCAAACCGAAATGACCGCCAAGCTAGACGAAAGCGTGGTAAAAGGCTGGGCAGATGCTATTCCGCTTAAGCGCGGAGGTACGCCTGAAGATGTAGCAAACGCTTGTATTTTCCTTGCCAGCGATATGTCTGCGTACATAACAGGGCAAACGCTTAACGTAGATGGCGGTATGATTACTGCATAAACAATAATTTTTTTAAATAAGCGATATTACTAAATGACTGCAACAACGGTATTACTACTTATTGTGGCTGCGCTGGCAGCATTTGGCTTATCGTTTTATCAATATCTTTTCAGGGCTAAAAAGAAAGGCACTACGCTTTTCTTTTTGGCCTTTTTGCGTTTCGTTACCTTGTTTGCGGTATTTGTACTGCTTATAAATCCGGTGGTAAGCCATAAGGATTTGCAAATTGCCAAGACTCCGCTACCGGTACTGCTGGATAATTCGCAGTCTATAAAGGAACTGGGACAAGACAGCCTGGCTAAGCTTCTGGCAGAAAAAATATCAGTTAACAAACAGCTGAAAGACAAGTACGACGTACAGTTGTACACGTTTGATGATGCTTTTGAAACGGGAAAGACTCCTGATTTTAAAGGAAAGCAAACCCGTATAGACCAGGCAGCGCAAAACCTGCAGCAGATGTATCGTAACGCCACGTATCCTGTAGTGATGCTTACCGATGGTAACCAAACGGTGGGTAACGACTATATTTACAGCTTTAAAGAAAACACAGTTGTTTACCCTGTAGTGCTTGGCGACACCACTACATTTACAGATTTAAGGGTAGGGCAGGTAAACGTAAATAAATACGCTTTTCTTAAAAATAAATTTCCGGTTGAGGTATTCTTGCAGTACAGCGGAAACAAAGCTGTAAATGCTTCTTTTAGCATTATGCAGGGTAATACCACCCTGAGTAAGCAAACGGTTAGCTTTTCGCCGGATAAAAAGGCACAGGTTGTAAACGTGTTGCTTAACGCAGATAAAGTGGGGGTGCAAACGTACAGAGCCGTTATAACATCTGCTGAGCCTGAAAAAAACAAATATAACAACGTAAAAAACTTTGCGGTAGAGGTTATAGACCAGCGTAGCGAAATTGCACTGGTTTCATCGGTTAATCACCCGGACTTGGGAGCCATTAAGCGCGGTATTGAAACCAATAAGCAACGCAGGGTTACCATACTTAAACCATCTGAAATTAAGTCGCTTGCTGATTATAACCTGCTTATTTTATACCAGCCGGATGCTTCATTCAGGCAGTTTCTGGAGCAAAATAAAAGCGCCGGGCTTAACACGTTTACCATTACCGGCAACAGTACCGACTATAACCTGCTTAACCAGTACCAAAACCTCGTTAGTTTCAGGATGAGCGGTCAGCGTGAAGATTATCTTGCCGATTATAACAGCCAGTTTAGCCTGTTCTCCCAGGAAGATATTGGGTTTGCCAATTTTCCGCCGCTACAGCAACCATTTGGCACCATAACAGCTAAGGAAGGCGTTTCTGTGCTATTGTCATCGCGCATACGTAACGTAGCTACCGGAAGCCCGCTTATGGTATTTAGTGAAGACGGAGCTAAACGTTCGGCAATGCTTTTTGGCGAAAACATTTGGAAATGGCGTGTAGACTATCATGTAAATAACAAGACATTTGAAGGTTTTGATATTTTCCTGGATAAAACCGTACAGTTCCTTACTACCAATGCAAAGCGCAAATCGCTGGTGGTTAATCATGAAAGTTTTTATAACAGTGGAGAACCCATAACCATTTCGGCAGAGTACTTTAATAAAAACTATGAGTTTGAGGAAAATGCGCGCCTTACGCTTTCACTAAAAAATAAAAAAACGGGTGCCTCTAAAAACTATGATTTCCTTAAAGGAAATAAAGAGTACAAAGTAAACCTGGATGGGCTGGGTGCCGGGCAATATACATTTACGGTAAAAGAGGCTACATCTAACACCAGCTATTCCGGGAAGTTTGAAGTGCTTGATTTTGAGATAGAAAAACAGTTTGTAAATCCTGATCTTGCACGCTTAAAACAACTTGCCCAAAATACAAACGGAACGGCTTATTACCCTGCTAACGTAGAAGATCTTATAAAGGCGCTTGCTGAAAACGACAGCTATAAGCCTACCCAAAAAGAAGTTATTAAAAAATCACCACTTATAGAGTGGGTATGGATTTTAGTAATTATGGCGGTAACGCTCGCAGCAGAATGGTTTACGCGTAAGTATAACGGGTTGCTATAGCTTACCTGCTATTTAGCTTTTACTGCACTTTGCGGGAAATGTAATTCAACCATTATTAAAGTAATCCTAATTAACAGGAAAGCCTTTTCAATATTGCTTAAATTTGAAATACAACTTAAGTAATAATGTTATGAAAAAGCTATTTACAATTTTATTTATCGGCCTTACGGCTGTTACAATATCGTCATGCCGTAGCACCCATGCCAGTACAGATAACGAGTTTCTTACCCAGGGTAACTGGGAACTGGAAACCATTAATGGTAAGCCTGCTACCGATGCCGGTTTTGCTAATGGTGTACCCACAGCTAATTTTTCTATTGACTTAAAAATAACGGGTAAAAACGGCTGTAATTCTTACGGAGGGGTGTATAATCTTAATACAGAGGGAGGTATAAACATTAGTAAAGTGTATGCTACCCGTATGTTTTGCCCGGGCGATGGAGAAAAACAGTATATGGATGCCCTTAATGCGGTAAACCAGGCCAAAATAAACAAAGACAAGCTAACCCTGCTTACCGATGTAAAAGAAGTGCTTGTATTTAAGCACATAACAGAGTAATTGTTTATTACAATAAACAAAGGAGCCGGCTGAAAAGCCGGCTTTTTGCTTACGGGTACGTTTTTACCCTAAACTCTTAAATCCTGAGACCGTAGGCATTTCTCCCGGCTCCCGAAAGTTTTTGTATTTGTTTTTATGTAGAATAGTGGATGCGTAAACCTGTACTACCAGGTTTGTACGATGTTGCTTCCGTCACGGGCCGGAGTTACCTTTTTGTTTACAAGGTGACTGTCGTGGTCAGGATGACGGTGGTCGCTGTGCATTACCATTTTAGGAAATGAGGCGAGTTCTGCGGGATTAACAATTGCTGGGTCATCATAGGGTAAATCAAAATTACCGGATGTATGGCTCATTCTTTGAGTACCGCCCAATTCGTCCCGATTTGAACGGAAGGTAGTTGTTGTTGCCATAATTAATTGTTGTTTTATATATTAAAGGTACAACATTTTATTAAATCGGCAACACTTGGCGTTAAAAAATGTTTAATTACTAAAACGATATAAATTTTATATTTATAACAATCACTCGTTTTCGCCAAGAATCATAGATAATCCACAGGATTTACGAGTACTTGCACCTGGTCTTTCAGGCGTTCTATAAGCAGGTTCATCATCCGTTTATTCAGGTTGGATGAGTTTAGTATGTACTCTTTATATTCACTCAGGGTAAACTGCCCTATGATCATGCCCTTTAAAGCATTGCGGAATTTAATGTCCTTGTGTATGGCGTTTTCTATGTAGGTAAGTTTTTTATCTGTAGTAAGGGCAAAAAACTGTCCTTTCTGTTTTGTGGCGTAATTAATGAAAGCCTCAATAAAAAGCTCGTTTTGCATTTTTAGTACCGGACGCAGCGTGCCGTTCTGAAAACGTTCTTCGGCAGTTGCCTGTGGATGTATAGTGGCTCCCGGTATTTGGGGCCTAAGGGATAGCAGGCCTTCGTCTCTTGTAGTCATAACTTGGTTTTGATTTAAAATTAAAGCCTTAAAAAAATACCCTAAGCTTAATATAGCTTAGGGTATTTGTTAGGCATTGCTTCGTGCATAATGCCGTATATTTTTTCGTAAATGTCTTCTACCGAAGGTTTACTAAAATAGTCACCATCTGTAGCATAGGCAGGGCGGTGTGATTTTGCCGCAAGTGTTTCGGGCCTGCTGTCCAGGTATTTGTAACCATCCTGTACCTCTACAATTTGTTGCAGTATATATGCCGATGCACCTCCCGGTACATCCTCATCTATAACCAGCAGCCTGTTTGTTTTGGCCACACTCTTTACAAGGTCGTGGTTAAGGTCAAAAGGTAGTAATGATTGCACGTCTATAACCTCGGCATCTATGCCCACCTCCAGTAATTCTTTAGCGGCCTGCTCTACAAGGCGCAGGGTAGAACCGTAAGATACCAGTGTAATGTCTGTACCTTCTTTTATTGTTTCTACAACACCCAGTGGCGTTTTAAACTCGCCCAGGTTAACCGGCATTTTTTCTTTAAGGCGGTAGCCGTTAAGGCATTCTACAACAAGCGCAGGCTCATCGCACTCCATAAGGGTGTTATAAAAACCGGCTGCTTTAGTCATATTCCTTGGTACAAGTACATTAATACCCCTTAGTGCATTTATAATCATGCCCATAGGTGAGCCTGAATGCCATATACCCTCCAGCCTGTGGCCGCGCGTGCGTATTATAAGCGGGGCTTTTTGCCTGCCTGCCGTGCGATAGTGCAATGTAGCAAGGTCATCGCTCATTATTTGCAGTGCGTATAGCAGGTAGTCAAGGTATTGTATCTCGGCAATGGGGCGTAATCCTCTCATAGCCATACCGATACCCTGTCCTAAAATTGTAGCCTCACGAATGCCGGCATCGCTTACGCGAATTTCGCCGTACTTTTCCTGCATACCTTCAAGCCCCTGGTTTACATCGCCAATGTTACCCACGTCTTCACCAAAAACCACTACTTCAGGGTATTTGGCAAAAAGCGCGTCAAAATTGTTACGCATAATCATACGGCCGTCTGCATTTTCAGGATTGTCGCCATACTCAGGTGCTACCTCCTGCGCATTTAGTACATTCTGAGCTGATTCAGAGTGCAGGTGGCTGCTGTATTTAGGCTGTATTTCTGCAAAGTAATTGTTAATCCAGGTTGCCAAAAGGGCTTTACCCGGCTCGTTTATTACCATCCTAAGTACTTTACGGGCAGCAACAATCAAGTCTTTGCGTTGTACTTCTTTAATAGATGCAAGTTCATTAATGTACTTGTCTATAAATATTTTATTATCGCTGTTAGCGGCTACGTCCCTTAAAAGGTTTACAAGCCCGTCGCGTTCATCTTTAATAGGATTTTGGTACGCTGCCCATGCCGTTTTACGTCCTTCCAGTACTAGGTCTTTGGCTTCTTTTTCTATGGTTGCAAGTTCCTCTTCGGTAGCAATACCATTTTCTATAATCCATTTACGCATTTGTACGTTGCAGTCGTATTCTGCTTCCCAAGCCAGGCGCTCCGGACTTTTATAACGTTCATGCGACCCAGATGTAGAGTGCCCCTGAGGTTGTGTAAGCTCGTAAACGTGTATAAGCACCGGTACGTGCTGCGTACGGGCAATTTCGCCTGCACGCTCGTAGGCAGCTATAAGTTCGGCATAATCCCAACCTTTAACTTTTATAATTTCGTAACCCTGGTGGTCTTCATCCCGCTGAAAACCCTTCAATACTTCAGATATGTTTTCTTTAGTAGTCTGGTGGCGTGCATGTACCGAAATTCCGTACTCATCGTCCCACACACTGATTACCATAGGTACCTGTAGTACACCGGCTGCATTAATGGTTTCAAAGAAAAGGCCTTCGCTGGTACTTGCGTTACCTATGGTACCCCACGCTACCTCGTTTCCGTTTTCAGAAAAGTTTTCGCTTCCGGCATATCCGCCCACGTGACGGTATACTTTACTGGCCTGTGCCAGGCCCAGCAAGCGTGGCATTTGCCCTGCCGTAGGAGATATATCAGAGCTTGAGTTAGTTTGCTGTGTAAGATTACGCCAGTTACCGTTTTCATCAAGGCTATGGGTGGCAAAGTGGCCTCCCATTTGGCGTCCGGCACTCATAGGGTCGTGCTCCAGTGAAGCATGCCCATACAAACCGGCAAAAAACTGTTCTACATTAAGATGGCCCAGCGCCATCATAAAGGTTTGGTCGCGGTAGTAGCCCGAACGGAAGTCGCCGTTCTTAAAAGCCTTTGCCATGGCAAGCTGCGGAACTTCTTTTCCATCGCCAAAAATACCGAATTTGGCTTTTCCTGTTAATACCTCGCGGCGGCCCAAAAGGCTGCACTCGCGGCTGGTAACAGCAGTTGTGTAATCCCTGAGCACTTCTGCCCTGAAATCAGTGTACGAAAGAGTGTGTTTAGTTTCTGTACCGGTCATATCGCGTAGTTTGAGCAAAATACAAATTTAAACAAAAGTGCGAGATATCATAATATTTCGCATTAAATTTGAATGTCTTTTTTTTAACGAATCAGGGTTAAAATTTTCAATAATGTATTTTAACTGCTCTTTTCAGCCGTAAACTGAAATATGTTTAAAAAACACAGGGGCTTTGCCGGCAAGTTCTACACTAAAACCACTTTCGGGTAAATAACCCTAACAGGGTGCCCGGGCTAAGTGTTACTACAAAACGTATTTTTTGCGAATAGTTACCCTGAGATGGTTCAAAACCGTTGCTGGAATACATTGGGAAATACAGCTCAAAGTAATCGGTAACAAGGTTTAGGCGTACGCCGCTGTCATAAACAAAGCGGGTGTTGCTGTATTTGCTTTTAATAAGTCCGGCGTCCCCATACAACTCTATCCAGTTCCAAATGTTAAAACTTCCGTTTACTGTAGTCATCCACTGGTTTACATATCGATTGTCGAGTATGGATTTAAAACCACCGTCGGCCATAATAAACTGCTGGCTAAAAAGTCCGGTGGTTTCGCTCCGGCCGTAATAGTTATAATCGAAAAGGTAATCAGAGGCACGATCCAGGCCAAAGCTAAAGAAATCATTACTGGTGTCGCGGTACATAAAGGCACCGGCAAAAAAACGTAAGTTTACCTGCCTGTTATCATTAAACAGGTGCCTGTACTGGTATTCGCCAGATACGCGGCTAAACAGGCTTGCCACCTGTATATCGGTATTCACATTGTTATGATGGCTTATGTTGCTGTTAATGTAGCTGTAGCGCGCATTAAATACCGAATAGCTTTGGCTTTGTGTGTTTGTAAGCACGTATGCCGATGGCCTTCGCTCTACCATAACCTGTCTTATCGTTATAAATTCTTTTTGGTTTTTGCGGTAATCATCCGGGCGCATGCGCAGCTGTATGGTAGGTACAAACTTATAGTAGCGTGCATCGGGTGTGTAGTGGTAGGTGTTACCGCTTATGCTGTAGCGGATATTATAAAGGCTTTCGTTACGGATGTAGTGGTTGTACAGCAACGAAAAAGAGCCTATAAGCTGCTGTGTATTTGGTGAATATAGTCCGTTTACATCAAATATAAAAGGTTTTTCCAGCAGGGTTTTATTATGGAATCGTATACCCGGCGAAAGCCCGTCGTACAGGTTATAGGTAAAGCCCGGCACATAAAATATTTGGTTATAATCAGGGTTTTCTATATCCTGAAAAAACGTAAATTTTAGCGGCCTGCGGTTAGTATAAAAGCTTTTTAGCGTTTTTTGGTTATTACGCGGATTGTATTCGGTCATTTCCAGCCCGTAGTTAATAGCCAGCCTGTCGGCCTGTTGCTTTGGCAGGGTAAGGGTAGTGTCTTTTTCAAAGGCATTAATCCATTGTTTAAAAACAACACTACGTTTTTTTACTCCATAAAGGGCAAGTGGTACCTGTGTGCCGGTTACATTTTTTAGTGTAACCGTTACCGAGTCCTTATCTCGTTTAACGCGCCCTATTTTGTAGTCTACTAACTCGCGCGAATCAATGATATGGTCAAAGAACCAGCTTATATCTTTTTGAGAATGCTTACGTAAAATAAGCTCTATATCATTGCGGTTGGTTTGCTGTTCCTGTTTATTTTTGGCATAAAACTCCTTAACCGATTGTGCTACAGCATTGTTTCCTAAATAGCTTTCAAGATACTTTACACCCTGTGCTACTTTGTATTTATTAGCTATCTGCTCGTTAAACTTAATAAAAGTACTCTTGTCGTCGCCCGGTGCTTGGTCCAGGTTTTTGCGTGCCATAAGCAGGTAAACGTACAGGTACTGGTCGTTTTGGGCAATGTTAAAAATATGGTGTCCTTTTAATATGCCTATATCCGAAAGGCTACCCATTAGTTTCCCGTCAGGGTAATACTGGTTAAGGTATTTCATAACCAGTTCCATTTCCATAAAGCTGTATACCCAGCTGTCTTCGCGAGGGTTTAGTTTCAGATTATTCCTTAAAAGCGCCGTAACGTAGGTTTTAAGGAATTTCAGTTCATAGGTAAACGAATCAGGAAACGGCCGTATAAACGACGGTAGCTGATTTAAGCCATAAATTGGGTTACGGTCATAGTCGGCTTGTGTCACTATCACTTTTTCCCCTGCATTTGTTCCGAGGTTTTCCCGCATGAAAGACGCCACCCTTTCTGCAATAATGCTGCGTTCTATGCCATTTACCCGCTTGTCCTGTAGGTTGCTGTACACCGTGGCATCATGAAAATTAAACACTTCGGTACTAATTTGCTGCTCTGCTATCAGGTTAAATCCGCTGCGGTTGGTGGCATTGTATGTAGTTGGGGCATCGCCCTCTAACTTATCCATATCGCAAAACACAGTATATCCGGGTGTTATGCGTAGTTGTAGGTTGTAATCAGCCGGCGCGTTAGCAATATCGTCCAGGTTTTCGTTGCTGTTTGTAACAAAACCCCTTTCGTACCGTGCCGGAGCCAGGTACCAGTCCCTTAGGTTATAGTTGCCGGTTCGGGTACTGTACCCAAAGCGTGTAAAACGATCGTTAGGAATTTTAACCGTGTAATTTAAGTGTATTGTAAACGATTTACCGGGGTAAATAGGGTTGTTAAGTTGTACGTAAACCAGGTCCGGATGTTCTTCGGGTCTATACCACCTAAGGTTAAGGCCGTTTTGGTCTGTGGCGGCGTTAATGGTAGTACTGCCGCGATCTGCATCTTTAGCAAGGTGGAATGCCTTTATAAACTCATCTGTAAAACGCCGCGCCATAGGGGTGGTTTTAGATGAGTAAGCGTTATTCCAGTCGTTTAAGATAAGGTGTGAAAGCGTGTCAGCCGATTGATTTGTATATACCAAATCCTGCGTTACTTGTATTAGGCGCGTTTTTGTATCAAAATCTGCCTTTAAGGTAATTTTATGCTGCCCCAGAGCAACCTGGAATAATAAAAGTATAAAGCAGTAACGTAGACGGTAAAATTTATCCAAAGCAATGTTTTTTAAAATTATGGGCCCTTGTTTTTGCCTTAAATGCAGCGTAGCCCAACTATAACTGAAAAGTTATAAAAAAATTGTGCCGTACAAAACTGTACGGCACAATTTTTTTCGCTCTTATGCTAATCTTAAAAATTAGGGCTAAGGCTGTATTTTTTGTAGAACGCATCTATTACCGCAACTACTTCATCTGCAGTGTCTACCACTTTTATCAGATTCATGTCGTCTGGGCTGGCGTTGTTGTGTTTTTCTATAATAACCGTTTTTATCCAGTCTATTAGTCCACCCCAAAATTCAGTTCCTACAAGTATTATAGGGAATTTTGCAATCTTTTTTGTCTGGATAAGCGTTATTGCTTCAAAAAGTTCATCAAGCGTACCAAAACCACCCGGCATAACCACAAACCCCTGAGAGTATTTTACAAACATAACCTTGCGTACAAAGAAGTAATCAAAGTTAAGGTTTTTATCGTGGTCTATGTATGGATTAAAGTGCTGCTCAAATGGCAGTTCTATATTTAACCCTACCGATGGGCTGCTGCCGCGGTGTGCGCCTTTGTTACCGGCTTCCATTATACCCGGGCCTCCGCCTGTAATCACGCCATAACCGGCGTTAGATATTTTTTCGGCTATTTCCTCTGTAAGGGTGTAGTATTTGTTATCCGGCTTAGTACGTGCCGAACCGAATATAGATACACTAGGGCCTATACGGGCCATGGTTTCAAATCCGTTTACAAACTCTGACATTATCTTAAAAATAGCCCAAGAGTCGTTAACCCTGATTTCATTCCACGACTTTTGCTTTAAGCCTTCGTGGATCCATTCGTCTTCACTGTTATATTTTTCCTTTGCCATTTGTCTTTTTGTTAAATTTTAAAAAAGCCCGCTAAGATAGTATTTTTTATAATTCCTTTTTCAGGAATCGTGCCGTATGGCTTTTTTTATCTTTAGCCACCTGTTCCGGTGTACCTTTAGCTACCAGCTGTCCGCCGCCTTTACCACCTTCATAACCTATGTCTATAATATAGTCGGCCAGTTTTATTACATCCATATTATGCTCTATAATAAGTACGGTGTTACCCTTGTCTACCAGCTTGTTAATAACATCCATAAGCACACGGATGTCTTCAAAGTGAAGCCCCGTGGTAGGCTCATCCATAATGTAAAACGTGTTGCCGGTATCTTTTTTAGAAAGTTCTGTAGCCAGCTTTATACGTTGCGCCTCGCCACCACTAAGTGTAGTGCTTTGCTGCCCAAGGGTAATGTACCCAAGGCCTACATCCTGTATGGTTTTTATCTTGCGGTAAATCTTCGGTATGTTTTCAAAAAACGGAACTGCTTCGTCTACAGTCATATCCAGAACATCGGCTATGGATTTTCCTTTGTAACGTATTTCCAGCGTTTCGCGGTTAAAGCGTTTTCCCTGGCAGGTTTCGCACTCTACGTACACATCGGGCAGGAAGTTCATTTCTATAACACGCAGCCCCGATCCCTCGCAGGTTTCACAACGACCACCGCTTACGTTAAAGCTAAAACGCCCCGGCTTATAGCCACGAATCATAGCTTCGGGTGTTTGGGTAAACAGCGTGCGTATTTCGCTAAACACATCGGTATAGGTTGCGGGGTTAGAGCGTGGCGTGCGGCCTATAGGGCTTTGGTCAATATCGATGACCTTGTCTACATGCTCCAGCCCTTCAATTTTTTTGTACGGTGCCGGTTTTTTTACCGCGTTAAAAAAGTGCGCGTTTAATATGGGGTACAGGGTTTCGTTTATCAGTGTACTCTTGCCACTGCCCGAAACACCGGTAACACAAATGAGCTTACCCAGCGGAAACTCTACCGAAACATTTTTAAGGTTGTTACCTGTAGCACCGGTAAGTTTTATGGTTTTACCGTTACCCTCTCGGCGTTTTTTAGGAATAGCGATTTCTTTTTCGCCGTTTAGGTAAGCAGCGGTAAGCGTATGTTCCTTAAGTAATTCTTTCGGGGTGCCTTTGCTTACTATTTGCCCGCCAAAACGCCCCGCTGCAGGGCCTATGTCTATAACATAGTCGGCGCGCTCTATCATGTCCTTATCGTGTTCTACCACAATAACCGAGTTGCCTATATCGCGCAGCGACTCCAGCGAGTGGATTAGCTTTTCGTTATCGCGTTGGTGGAGGCCTATGCTCGGCTCGTCTAATATGTAAAGTACGCCCACAAGTTGGGAGCCTATTTGTGTGGCAAGTCGTATACGTTGTGCTTCACCACCACTTAGTGTTCCTGAGCTGCGGTTAAGCGACAGGTAGTTTAGCCCCACATCTACCAGGAATCCCAGGCGGGCGCTGATTTCCTTTACGATTTCTGAAGCGATTACTTTCTGCTTTTCAGATAGGTTGCTGTTAAGGTCTGCAAACCAGGCCGAAAGGTCGCTTATGTCCATACTGCTCAGTTCTGCTATGTTAAGGCCATTTACCTTAAAGTAAAGCGATTCCTGGCGCAGACGTGTACCATGGCACACCGGACACGGTATTTCGTCCATAAATTCTTTAGCCCAACGTTTTATGGATGCTGATGCTTCCTCGTTAAACTGGTTTTTTATGAACGATGATATGCCTTCAAACTCTATTTTGTACTCGCGGTTAACGCCAAGGGTTTTGCTGTTAACGGTAAATTTCTCTTTACCGCCGTTCAGTATCATTTCCATGGCTTCCGCTGGAATTTTTTCAATGGCGTCTGTCAGCTTAAAGCCAAACTTTTCGCCAATGGCCTCCAGCTGTTTAAAAATCCACGAGTTTTTGTATTCGCCCAGTGGTGCAAAACCGCCCTGCTTTATACTCAGCTTAGGGTTAGGTACTATTTTTTTAAGGTTGATTTCGTTTACCGTACCCAGTCCGTTACAATGCGGGCACGCGCCCTTAGGCGAGTTAAACGAAAAATTATTAGGTTCCGGGTTAGGGTACGATATGCCGCTGGTAGGGCACATAAGGTTACGGCTGTAATAGCGTACGTCTTCGCTGCCGTGCTCTATAACCATCATTACATCATCTCCATGATGCATAGCGGTTTTTATGCTTTCGGTAAGGCGCTTGTCAGTATCTTCGGTATCATCTACCGCCATGCGGTCTATCACAATTTCTATATCGTGTACCTTGTAGCGGTCCAGCTTCATGCCGCTTTCTATATCGCGGATTTCGCCATCTATGCGTACCTTAAGAAAACCCTGCTTAGAAATCTGTTCAAACAACTCGCGGTAGTGTCCTTTACGGGCGCGTACCACAGGCGCAAGAATGTTAATACGCTTGCCGTTAAACTTTTCGGTAATCAGTTGTTTTATCTGGTCGTCGCTGTAGCTTACCATTTTTTCGCCGGTAACGTAGCTGTACGCATCGGCACCACGGGCAAAAAGAAGTCGTAGGAAATCGTATATCTCTGTAATTGTACCCACAGTAGAGCGCGGACTTTTGCTGGTAGTTTTTTGCTCTATGGCTATAACCGGGCTAAGGCCGTCTATTTTATCTACATCGGGGCGTTCCAGCCCACCCAGGAACTGGCGCGCGTAGGCCGAAAACGTTTCTATATAACGGCGCTGCCCCTCGGCATATATGGTGTCAAAAGCCAGGCTCGACTTACCCGAACCCGATAGCCCTGTAATAACCACAAGCTTTTCGCGGGGAATGGTAACGTCTATGTTTTTAAGGTTGTGGGCGCGTGCGCCAAGCACTTCAATCGTTTCGTCTGTGTTCAGCATATTTGAGTAGGTGTGCAAAACGCAAAGGTACTGATTTTATGGCAATTTTTAGGCGTAGGGGAGTGGTAAGGTGGTGTTAAACTGTGATGTGTTTTAGTTTTCAGTCGCAGTCGCAGTTTCCAGTCTAATCCGGCACGTCTTTGCGAGCGAAGTGCAACGGAGCGCGGCAATCTTTATCAGATATTCAGATTGCTTCGCTGTTCCTTCTCGCAAAGACTGAGCGCAGTCGCAGTTTTCAGTCACAGTCGCAGTTTCCAGTCTAATCCGGCACGTCTTTGCGAGCGAAGTGCAACAATCTTTATCAGATATTCAGATTACTTCGTAGTTCCTCCTCGCAAAGCCATTTTATACTAAACCAAAAAGCGGACTCCTCATCTGAAAAAGTCCGCTTTTCTGTTTATCCTGATAGGCCGTAGCCTTTACATTTTGTATATAAACGCGTTTATGTTCATACCGGCGCCTACGCTGGCAAAAATAACCACATCGCCTTTATGTAACGCCTGGTCGTTAAGTAAGCCTTTTTTAAGCAAGTCGTACAGTGTAGGTATGGTAGCCACACTGCTGTTGCCCAACTTATGGATGCTCATAGGCATAATACCTTCGGGTGGGGTTTGCTTATACAGCTTGTAAAAACGCTGTATAATCGCCTCATCCATTTTTTCGTTTGCCTGGTGTATCAGTACTTTTTTAACCTCACTGATATCTACGCCACTTTTTTCAAGGCATTCTTTCATGGCTTTAGGTACATTACTAAGGGCAAACTCATATATTTTGCGTCCGTGCATTTTTATGTAGCGCACATCCGGATCGTGATCTTTGTTGTAGGAGTTGCCAAAAAACAGGAAATACGCCTCATCATACGTAAAAGATGCGCTTGCCTGTGCCAGTATGCCGCCCTCTTCTTCGGTAGCTTCTATTACTGTGGCCCCTGCGCCATCGCTGTAAATCATGCTGTCGCGGTCGTGCGGGTCTACTACACGGCTCAAAGTTTCTGCGCCTATAACCAGGCAGCGTTTTGCCATACCCGACTTAATGAAAGCCATGGCCTGGGTAACACCTTCAATCCAGCCCGGGCAACCAAACAGAATATCATACGCTACACAGTTCGGGTTTTTAATACGGAGGCTGTGCTTTACACGGCTTGCAATGCTGGGTACAAGGTCGGTTTGTATAGCACCATGCTTTACGTTTCCAAAGTTGTGCGCCAGTATAATATAATCTAACGTTTCGGGGTCTATACCGGAGTCTTCAATAGCTTTTTGTGCAGCAAAGTAGGCAATGTCGCTGGTAAGCAAATCTTTATCGGCATAGCGGCGTTCTTCAATACCTGTAATTTGTTTAAATTTTTCGGTAACTACCTCGTTAGAGTAGGGTAGCTGTACGCCTTCTTCATCTAAAAAAAGGTGAGAGGCAAAATCAATGTTTGGCACAATCCGGTTAGGGATGTAGCTGCCGCTCCCTGTTATTTTAATATTCATATTATAGTTTCCTGTTTCTGTTTCTGTCTTGCTAATGTAAACATTAAAAACGTGAAAACACCATAAAAGTTGTATGCTTGCATAATAATTTTAAAAACATCAGCATAGATGGTTCATTACGCCGAATTAATGAACTATTTGTATCACAACACCGGTTTTATTTGTAAACATTTCTTAAACAGGTAGAAGTTTCAAGGGGGTAGTTACAGGGCAAAGAGTATATGCAGCGGGCTAAAGTGCGTCGGCAAGTTTTACGCGCATTACTGTGGCTATAGAAAGCGCACGGGTTTTTGCATTTTCTGCAATGTTGCCGGCATACATTTCATCTACTGTGGCATTAAAATGATTTAGCCAAATGGTGAAGTGTTCGGCGGTGAGTTTTTCCTTTTCGTTAAGGTCCAAGTGTATTTGCATTACGTTCTTTTTATAGCCGTTGCGCTCTAATAGCATTTGTTCCCAAAAGTCAGTGAGCGAAGGCATGTGCGCATCAAGGTCTATCTGAGCCACGCGTGTAAAGATATAATTGATGGATGGGTCTGCCAGTAGTTTGCGGTAAAATGCCCAGAGTAGTTTTTCCAGGTCATTGCGGGTTTGTATGTCGTTCATGTGTTTGTTTTGCTGCAAAGATTATTATTTATATGGGTTGAGAAAATGATTTGTATCAGGCTTTAAATTACCATTTTTTACCTATCTTGTAGCTTTATACAAAACCAGTCAACATGAAATTTAAAATGCTTATTTGCATCGGTCTTTCCGCGATGCTTTTCACTTCCTGCAGTGAAGATAATAAAGATGATGATTCGTTACCTTTTTCGGGAAGGTACAAATTTACTTCTATGACATCTGACGTGGCAGCAGATCTTGATAACAACGGGGTTACTTCAACAGATTTAATGACCGAAATACCGGAATATTTTACAAATTACCGTACTGATTTAGTAGTATTAGATGGTTTTATAAAAATGGCGAGTTTTTCTCTGCCGCATTGTAATGTCTATTTTGAATCTCCGGGAATACCTCAGGGGTACACTATATTTACTGCAAGTGGTATGAGTGCCCAGTTTAAATACAATCCGAGAACTAAAGGCATTGACTTAGTAATGCCGGAAAATTTAAACCTCTCTGATTACGAGGAGTTCGGTATGCCTTTAAAACTCGAATACATCAACGATAGCTCGTTAAAAGCCACGTTTTATAAACGGTACTACGATTATAGTACTGCGGGATGGAAATGGCTTACCGTAACGGCAGCTTATTATAAAACGGCCAATAACCTTTAAACAAATAATTGACGGCTACTCATAAAAAAAAGCTACCCATTTGGGTAGCTTTTTTAGTATAATCAAGAAACTCTTAGTTTTCCATGTAAGCTTCGATAGGTGCGCATGAGCAAACCAGGTTACGGTCGCCATAGGCATCGTCTACACGGCGTACTGCCGGCCAGAATTTGTTTTCCTGAAGGTATTCCAGCGGGAAAGCAGCTTTTTCGCGGCTGTATGGAAGATTCCATGTATCTGCGGTAAGCATGGCCAGTGTGTGCGGAGAATTCTTAAGGACGTTGTTTTTGTCTTCTGCCGAAACTTCCTCAATCTCCTTACGGATAGAAATCATGGCATCGCAAAAACGGTCAAGCTCCTCAAGGTTCTCACTCTCGGTAGGTTCTATCATAAGCGTGCCCGCCACCGGGAACGATACTGTAGGTGCGTGGAAGCCATAGTCCATAAGACGCTTGGCTATATCTGTAACCTCAATACCTTTTGCTTTAAACGGACGACATTCTATAATCATCTCGTGCGCTGCGCGGCCCATTTCGCCAGTGTAAAGGGTGTCATAGTGGCCTGCAAGGCGTTCTTTTATGTAGTTAGCATTAAGTATGGCGTACTCTGTAGCGCTTTTAAGGCCTTCGGCACCCAGCATGGTAATGTAACCGTAAGAGATAAGGCATACCAGTGCAGAACCCCAAGGTGCTGCAGAAATTGCAGTAATGGCCTTATCGCCGCCTGTAGTGATTACAGGGTTACCCGGTAGGAACGGTACAAGGTGTTCTGCCACACAAATAGGGCCTACACCAGGGCCACCGCCACCGTGAGGAATAGCAAACGTTTTGTGCAGGTTAAGGTGGCACACGTCAGCACCAATGGTAGCCGGGTTTGTAAGGCCTACTTGTGCGTTCATGTTAGCGCCGTCCATATATACCTGTCCGCCGTTTTCGTGGATAATGTTGGTTATTTCTATGATAGACGCCTCGTATACACCATGGGTAGACGGGTAGGTAACCATAAGGCAGGCAAGGTTATCCTTGTACTGCTCTGCTTTGGCTTTAAGGTCTTCTACATCTATGTTTCCGTTTTCAGAAGTTTTGGTTACAACAACTTCCATACCTGCCATGTGCGCAGTAGCCGGGTTAGTTCCGTGAGCTGAAGCCGGTATAAGGGCAATGTTCCTATGGCTTTGGCCAATGGAGTTAAGGTACGCACGAATTACCATAAGGCCTGCGTACTCACCCTGTGCGCCACTGTTTGGCTGTAACGTAGTACCTGCAAAACCTGTAATTACGTTAAGCTGTTGTTCCAGTTTTTTAAGCATGGTTTGGTAACCCTGTGCCTGTTCTACCGGCGCAAACGGGTGAATGCTGTTCCAGCTTGGTAAGCTTAGCGGCAGCATTTCGGCAGCAGCGTTAAGCTTCATGGTACATGAGCCCAGCGAAATCATACTGTGGTTAAGGGCAAGGTCCATACGCTCCAGTTTTTTAATGTAGCGCATAAGAGCCGTTTCGCTGTGGTACCTGTTAAACACATCGTGTTTAAGGTATTCGCTGGTACGGGTAAGATTTTCAGGGTAGTTTACAGCCTCTGTAAGTGCCGTAACCGTTTCGGCAGTCTTGCCTGTGGCTTCTGCAAAAACAGAAATAATATCGTTAACATCGTTTACAGATGTAGTTTCGTTAAACGATATGCTTACGGTGTTTTCGTCTATGTAGTAGAAGTTGATTTCTTTAGCTTCGGCAGCAGCCTTAACTTTAGCGGCATCAGCCTTCACTACAATAGTGTCAAAGAAAGCAGTGTTCGTTTGGTATACGCCAAGTTTGTTAAGCGCATCGGCGGTAGTTACAGCAGCAGCATGTACTTTGTTAGCAATATACTGAAGGCCTTTCGGGCCATGGTATACAGCATACATACCTGCCATAACAGCAAGCAGTACCTGAGCGGTACAAATGTTTGACGTAGCTTTTTCGCGTTTAATATGCTGCTCGCGGGTTTGCAGCGCCATACGTAGTGCACGGTTACCGTTAGTATCTATAGTAACGCCTATAATACGGCCCGGCATAGAACGCTTGTATTCTTCTTTTGTAGCGAAGAACGCCGCGTGAGGCCCGCCGTAACCCATAGGTATACCAAAACGCTGTGTGGTACCTACGGCAACATCTGCTCCAAGTTCGCCCGGAGAGGTTAGTACGGTAAGGCTAAGTATATCTGCAGCAACAGCTGTTTTAATACCCGCTTCTTTTGCTTTGGCTATAAAGCCTGCATAGTCGTATATTTGACCAAATTTACCCGGGTATTGCAGTATGGCACCAAAGAAGTCAGATGAGAAATCAAAGGTTTCATGGTTGCCCACCACAAGCTCTACGCCTATAGGTGTAGAACGGGTTTGCAGTACGCTAAAGGTTTGCGGAAGTATTTCGTTACTAACAAAAAACTTGTTTACGTTGTTCTTTTTCTGGTCACGGTTGCGCACATCAAAAAGTAGTGCCATAGCTTCGGCAGCGGCAGTACCTTCATCCAGTAACGATGCGTTTGCTATTTCCATACCAGTAAGTTCTATTACAGTGGTCTGGTAGTTTAGCAGCGCTTCAAGGCGTCCCTGCGCTATTTCGGCCTGGTACGGCGTATAGGCAGTGTACCACCCCGGGTTTTCAAAAATATTACGTTGTATAGGTGCAGGTACTATGGCAGGGTGATACCCAAGGCCAATAAACGACCTGAATATTTTGTTAGTGCGTCCCAGCTTGGTAATATGGTTTAGGTACTCATATTCACTCAGTGCAGGGTCCAGGTTAAGCGGTGCTTTCAGGCGGATGTCGTCCGGAAGGGTTTCGTAAACCAACTGGTCTATGCTTTCCACGCCAATTGTTTTAAACATGTGTTGGAGGTCAGCCTCCCTTGGGCCTATGTGCCTTAAAGCAAAAGCATCTGTTTTCATGTGTGTTGAGTGCGTTGTTTTTTTAAGGTAACAAAAATAATCATTTATATTCAAATTTTTATCGATCTTAAAACTACAATTTGTGAATTTTTCAACACAAGTTAATAACCTTTGTGATATTGATTAATTTTACCGTATGGGAATACTAAAACGATTGTTAAGATTTTACGTCCATGGCAGCATCCACGTAGCAGTGGCGGTACTTAGCCTTGTTTTAATGACCTACCACATGTTTGGGCTGCCGTTTAATACGCCTATGGCAGGTTTTGCGTTTTTCGGGACATTGTTTGGGTACAACTTTATAAAGTACGAAGCTGTTTTCAGGAAAAGCGCGCCGAAAACATTGTTTTACAAAGCGGTTTTGGCTGTAAGCCTGTTCGCTTTAACAGTGGGGGCGTGGTGCTTTTTTATGCTGTCTGCAAAGGCTCAGGTTGCCGCACTGGTACTGTTTGTGTTTGCCGTGCTGTATGCGGTACCGGTATCGCCAAGGGGCAACCTGCGTAACCTTGCCGGGATAAAAATATACATAGTAGCCCTGTGCTGGGCAGGTGTTACAACCCTGATGCCGCTGCTTAATGCCGGACTGGATTTAGGGCACGACGCCTGGCTGAAGTTTTGCCAGCGCTTTTTGCTTGTAATTATCCTTATCTTGATTTTTGAAATCATAGACCTTAGCGTAGACGACCCCGCGCTTAAAACCGTACCGCAAAAAATAGGTGTAAAAAACACACGGTTGCTTAACCTGTTTCTGCTGGCTATATTCTACTTTTTGGAGTTTTTTAAAACCCATACCGATTTCCATCAGTTGGTAGCCAATGTAATGCTACTGCTTATGGTGGGGCTATTTACACAGTTTGCCACCCCGCAGCGCCCTAAGTATTACACACTATTTTGGGTAGAGAGCGTACCGGTGTTTTGGTTGGTTTTATTGTTGTTGCTGGATAGGGTGGTGTAATACGTGCTATTGAATTCCACCCCGGCTTTCAGCCACCCCTCCGAAGGAGGGGAATACCACTCTGCTGTTCCTGTGCTACAATTCCCCTCCTTCGGAGGGGTGCCCGCAGGGCGGGGTGGGAGTTACAATAGCTAAAGCATCTGCTTAATAGTATTGACAGAAAATCCACGCTACCTAAATTTTTCATTACCTTGCACTACTTTTTAAAACCAACAAAACAACCGTGTTATGATTAGAAATTACGTACGAATTGGCTTGCTGTTTTTTGCGGTAGTATTTTCGGCTATTATGTTTAATTATTCTGAACTTGAAACTAAGAGCTATAATGTAGATGAGGTTTATAAAAAATATAGTCCCGGAGGAGGAGGTTACTCCGAAAGAATACGCCCTGTATTAGTTACCGAAAACGCTAATACAGGCAGTGCCGTAGTGGCGTTAGGCATTATCGTTGGCGCCTGCATAATCGGGGTAGCTGTGTTGAGTAATAACGAATCCGATAAAGTGGTATAATAAGTTCGTTTTTGCTGTGATAAAATTAGTATCTTCGACTCAAAACAAAACCACCGATTAATGTTACAGGTATTTAATCCTAAATTTGGCACACCGTTTTTTGTACAAAAAATTAAGGCGACAGTAGTTGTAGAACAAGATAGCTCTGCTATAGCGCGCCTGGCCGATGGCAGTACGTTTAATCTTCGGGAGAGTGGCTTCAAGGATTTGCCGCTTATAAATGAGAGTGAGGTAAAACTTGTAGTAGCAGAAACCGAAACTTTACAGCAGCTGGTTGCTATAGAGTTGGCTGACGGAATATTATATATAAATGAAGACGACCGCATATATACTGATTTATTTTACGGAAGCCGTTTATACACCAATATAAAGTATTTATCGTATGTATGTATAGTTATAACGCTTTTAACTATTATTGGCCCTGTAATAATTTCATTGGTTTTCGAAAGCGTAAACCATACTGCACGTAACGAAATAGCCGAATTCAAATATCGTTTAAAATACCGTTTCAAAGAGTTTTAGTATAAGTTAATAAAGTTACCGATTGCGTTCAAAATAACAAACCCGACCTTCAAACGAAGGTCGGGTTTGTCTAAAATAGAATATATGTAACTACCTAAAAATCTTAGAAGTTGTAACGCATGCTGAAGTTCCAGGTGCGGCCGTTACCAAAGAAACCGTTGTTTGTAACATTAATGCCTTTGTACGTAGTGGCACCGTCTGTAACAGGGTTTGCAGTGGTAAGCTCTGTAATATAAACCTCGTCGAACACGTTGTTTACGTTTACACGGAACTGTAGCGAGTTGTCTTTAAAGTTTAGCCTGTAGGTAACCCCGGCATCTACAAGGTCGTAAGATGGTAGTTCTACGTTGTTTTTAGTAACTACAGTAGCATACAGTTTATCATAGTTCCTCCAGTCAGCGTCTATGCTAAGGCCTTTGGTTATTTTGTATACTGCGCCTAAGCCCAATACGCTCTGTGCACCGCCACCTACTTTACCATCTTTTACGTCGACAATTTCTTCGCTGATAAGGTTTTGGTTTTGGTCAAATTTACGTTTGTACACGTTGTCGTCGTACTTCCAGTCGCCAAACGACCCGAAGCCCCTTACATCAAGTTGTTTTGCAGGGTGCGCCGTAAATTCTAACTCAACACCCGTGTGCAGCTGGCTTACACCAGAGTTGTTGTCAAAGGTTTCGTTACCATCTGCATCGGTAGTACTTGTAGTGGTAACCCGGTTTTTCCAGGTAGTGCGGTATACGTTTACATCGGCATCTACATAGGTGTTGCGGAAACGGTATCCTGCCTCAAGCCCTGTTATTTTCTCGTTTTTAGTAAGCGGGTTAACCTGGTTACCAAAGTTCAGGTAAATATTGTCATGATACGGCTGGCGCGAGTAGAAGCCTGCGTTTGCAAATACGGTGTGCCCTTCGGCAATGTTGTAACTTGCACCACCTTTAATGTTATAACCGGCATTAGTAACCTTAGCCGATTTTTCGTTTTCTTTGGTGTACTGCCACCTATCCCAGCGTACGTGGCTTTGGTTAGATAATGCACCTTGTACAAATGCAGAGAAATCGTCTGTAGCATATTCCGCCTGGCCGAAGATACCGGCATAGCTTATGCGCTCATCATAATCGTAGTTAACCTTTTGGTTGTTTGCAGGTTTGTTTACAAACGCGCTCCATGGGTTAGCGCTATACTGTTCTGTTACCACAAACCCATCAGGATATTGCTGGTTACCACCCTTAACACCTGCTCCGGGCACCTGGAAACCACTTAAGCCCAGGAAGTTTGATATTTCCCTGTAGTGTGTGCCTTTATAGGTACGAAGGTCTATACCGGCGTTGTAGCTAAAGTTATCAGTTATTTTGTGGTTAAAGTTACTTACCACTCCATACCATGCGTGGTTATTTACCGAGTTTCGTATCGCGTAAGCATTACTTACGTTTCCTATGCCATCGGTAAGTGCCTGGTTGGCTTTGTATATGGCATTAAAATCAATATGCTCATCGTCTGTACGTTTACGGGCATTACCCCAGTTACCCGTTCCTCCACCGCGGCCCCATGAGGCGTATAGTACCGTACTCAGGTTCATTTTATCGCTAATGGTGTAATCCCAGTTAAAGTTGGCTACCGGCTTGTGGTAGTAGTTCCTACGCTCGCTAAGGTAGTCACCCCAAAGGAAACCGTAGTTGTTGTTGTACTTGCGGCCATACTGCATGTACTGCGACAGCGGTTTTGTAAAGTTCTGGTCGTGCCACTGCGGCGCGCCAAATACAAGGAAGTTAAACAAATGCTTGTCATTAGCCTTGTACCCAAAAGACAGGAAATAGTTGTATCCCTCTCCGTACGTACCACGGTTATAGCCGTCCCCACTCCACTTTGTAAGCATGGCACTTACACCAAAACCGTTTTGCATGAGCCCTGTATTGTAGCCTGCGGTTGTTTTTACAAAGTTGTTATTACCAATAATAGACTGTGCAAAACCACCCTGTTTTAGGTCTGTGGCTTTAGTAACTATGTTTACCGTACCACCTACCGAAGACATGGCAAGCTTAGACGAACCAAGCCCGCGCTGTACCTGAACAGAGTTAGCCACATCAGTCATGCCGCTCCAGTTGCTCCAGTACATATTGCCATCTTCCATACCGTTTATAGGCTGTCCGTTTAGCATAAATGCAGTGTTAGTCTGGTCAAAACCGCGCACATACATTTTAGAATCTCCATAACCGCCTGCCTGGCTGGCTACATAAATACCGGGCGTGTTTTTCATAACTTCAGGGAATTCCTGGTTACCTGCTTTTTCCTGTATTTCCTTACGACTTATGTTACTCACAGCCACAGGTGTACGCCTGTCCTGGGCAAGGTCTATAACACCTTTACCCACAATCACTACGCCTTCAAGTTCCTGCGACGCTTCTGCCAGGGTTATAGTGCCAAGATTTAACGGTGTTCCCGCGGTAATGGTAAAGTCTACCGTTTGGCTGTTGTACCCCAGGAAGCTTATTACTACCTGGCCCGATAGTTTAGAAGTACTTAAGGTAAATGTTCCGTTAGCATCGGTAGAGGTGGCATCAGAGCCATTTTTTACTGCTACAGAAGCACCCGGAAGCGGGGCACCTGTGGCATCGTTAACTGTGCCGGTAATTCTTTCCTGTGCAAAAGAAAGGGTAGCCACCAGTAACATTGTAAATAAAAAGAACGATTTGATACGCTGTTTCATCTCAGGGTATTTTTTTAAATTGTTTATGCCCAAAATTCAAAATCATTGAGAATAGAAAGGTTAAGGAAGGGTTAAAAGCTGTTTTGTTTACAATAATGTAAAACTTGGCAATGGCTTTAAGAAAAATTTAAGGGATTTTGTAAGAGATATAGAAGCTATCCCGGCTAACTGGTAACTTAAACTTAACATGGTATGTTTGATTTTATTAAAGTGGTGAATTTACGCACAGGTATTACTGCTGCGCAAAAGGTTGAACAATTCTAAACGCGTTACAAAACCGACTAATCCGGTAGAGAATTGTTACAAAATATGCGTTTTTAAAGCGCGTGAACACATCTGAATCAAAGCTAAAAAGTAACTTTTACACCAGTGCATTTGTCGCCTCAATAGCTGTGCTGTGCTGAAAGTTAAAACCGCTTTTTTGCAGGCGTACGGGTATTACATTTCGTGATTTTAAGACCAGTTCGGTTTCGGTACCAATTACTGTTGCGCCAATTTTCAGCAGCCATTCCGGTTGAGGTATTCCGAACGGTATGTGTACCGCTTTGCGCAAAGCACTCATAAAATCTTTGTTTTTAATAGGATTAGGTGCTGTAACATTTACGGGGCCTATTAATTTTTCGGTTACTATAAATGCTACCGCGCGCGCAAAATCATTTTCATGTATCCAGCTTATGTATTGCCTGCCATTTCCCTGCTTTCCGCCCAGGCCTGCCATAGCAAGTTTTTTCATAATGGGGAATGCACCTCCGTTATTACCCAACACTATAGAGGTACGCAATGCCGTTTTATAGGTTTGCGGAGTATTAATGCCAAAGAAGATACGTTCCCACATTTTAGCCACATTCATACTGAAATCGCTGCCAATTTCCCCTTCGTTTTCATTCATTTGTTTGTCTTCGCTGTGGCGGTATATTGTAGCAGTGGAGGCGTTTAGCCAGTGCTTAGGAGGGTGGGTACATTGAGCTATGGCTTTGCCTAAAATGGCAGTGCTGTCTACACGGCTGTTTAGTATTTCGTTTTTATTGGTTATGGTATAGCGGCAGTTCACTGATTTCCCTGCAAGGTTTATCAACGCGTCGGCACTGTTTAGTTCCGTTTCCCAACCGGTAAGGGTCTTGGCATCCCACTGTACATACCTTATGTTGCCATTATTAGGTAACGGCTTGCGGGTGAGAATCACAATTTCATCGGTTTTATCTTTAAAATAGGCAATAAGTACCTTACCCAGGAAGCCGGTTCCTGCGGCAATAACTAACTTTTTCATGGTATTTTTTATTTAGTGATGGAAATATAGAGTACTACTGCTAGCAGTAGCAGGAATCTGTAGCTAAGCCAGCTTATACAAAGTTTTACAGGAAGTTGTAGTAGTTCTACCCTGCGAAGATGTTCAAAAAACATGATAGTTGCTGTGATTAAAAAACACAGTGTGTGAGGCTCAGGAGGAACGTTCATTATTGTATTTGCAATTATCCCTAATGTTAGCAGGAGCGAACCAAACACCGATACCGTAATCAGGTTGCCAAAGTATTCAAACTGTGTTTCCCTGTTTTCTTTCCGTAATACTATCCATTGAAACGGTATTTGCCCAAAGGCTAAAAACAGCTCTATATAAAAGGGCAGAATAGCCCTTCCGTAATTCATAAGTTGCGAATAGCGGAACAGTACCAGTGCAATTATTATCCCTCCAAACAAAATGTAAGTAATGCGCTACTTAAGGTTAAAATCAGGGATGCACTGTGCTTCGGTTTGATTTTTTGCCGAAGGGATGATTACCTTACGGTTGTATGATATAAATGAATACAGCCTTTTAAGCACTGCATATACCGGTTTGGTTTTGCCTACCTTTTCAATTAACGGCATGGAGTGCCCCAATACTTTAAGTAGGCTGTCTATTCCGTATGTAACAGATTTGCTGGCGTGGTCTATTAACGCGATTTCGTTACGGGCACGGTTAGCATCTACAAACGCGCAATTTTCTGTGTTGAGGTGGGCATAGGGCAGGCGACCGTTTTCATCGAGCATACCTGTTTTTACAAAGCCTGACGTGTATGCCCTGCATAGCGGACAGTCTTTATCATAAACCAGGGTTTGGTGTTTTAGCGTTTTCATGGTTGTGGAATGTATCTTTCTGGTTGAACAATATATAGGTAAGATAGATAGCTAATAGGGCTGGGAGTACGAACAACCAGTATTCAATCTCAAATCCTAACCAAAGCACAAAGAATAATATTGTAAAAAAGAAATAGATGTATAAATGGATGTTCTTTGGGATCCAAAGTAATAGTAACAAAGCCACAAGCATCTGTAAAAAGCCTGTAAGCATAGTAGATAATAATGCCCAGAACCAAAGGTCGTTATCGGCACATCCTATTATGCCAAGTAATAATGGAACGCCCAGAGCAAAGTAATTAATGTAGTGTAGTGTTTTCATAATATTGATTGTTTTAAACTTTCAAAAATATTTGAAATATTTAGGTAAAATTTTTTAGCGCATTATTTTCATAACCAGGCGTGCTATCCAGTTGTCTTTATGTTCGGTAACTTTTTCTATCATATTATCGGCTTTCAACACAAAGTCATACAGCTTGGTAGTCTGCTCTCTGAATGTTTTGGCTTCGGTGGAGTTATCATCCTTAGAAAATGACGACACATCTTTAAGCACCTTAAGGGCGGGCTTAATTTCGCGGCGGCTGCGTTCCTGCGCTATTTTTACGGCAAGTTCGTCCAGGTCTTTTTCAGATACAAAAAACTCCCTGCGTTCGCCCGGCTTCAGCTCCTTATATACAATGCCCCAGTCCATAAGCGCGCGAAGGTTCATGCTGGCGTTGCCACGGCTTATGTGCAGCTCCTCCATGATTTCTTCCATACTCAGGGCTTCGGGTGCTACCATAAGCAACGCGTGTATCTGTGCCATGGTTTTATTAATGCCCCACTGGCTACCCAGTGCGCCCCAGGTTTGTATGAACTTATTTTTAGCTTCTCCGAATTCCATAACCCAAAGATAAGTAATAGTTTTTAAACTTTCAAAATTATTTGAAAATTAATTTTTAAGACTATAGTACAAAATAAAACCCCGAAGTTATTCTTCGGGGTTTTGTCTATTATCTTATCTCTATTGTCTCTTAGTCTGTCAAAAGCCCAGCTCTCCTTAGCAACGCTTCCGGTTTCGGTTCCTGCCCACGGAAACGCTTGTACAGTTCCATAGGGTGCTCGGTACCGCCTTTGCTCAGTACAAATTCCTTGAACTTCGTAGCGGTTTCTTTATCAAAGATACCTTTCTCCTGAAATAGCTCAAAGGCATCGGCGTCTAATACTTCGGCCCATTTGTAGCTGTAGTACCCAGACGAATAACCACCCTGGAAAATATGGCTGAATGCCGTACTCATGGCGTTTTCCTTTACATCAGGATACAGTGAGGTATGGGCAAACTGCTGTGTTTCAAAATCCTTAAGGCTGGTAATATGGCTTGGGTCTTCGCTATGCCAACCCATATCCAGCAACCCGAAACTCAGCTGGCGAAGTGTAGCCATACCCTCCTGGAAGCTGGCACTTTCTTTAATTTTATTAATGTATTCAATCGGGATAATTTCTCCGGTTTCGTAGTGGTGTGCAAACAGGGCAAGTGCCTCCGGCTCGTAGCACCAGTTTTCCATAACCTGGCTTGGCAGTTCCACAAAGTCCCAGTATACGCTGGTGCCGCTCAGGCTTGGGTAAACGGTGTTAGCCAGCATGCCGTGCAGCGCGTGGCCAAACTCATGGAACAGCGTGGTAACCTCATTAAAGGTTAGCAGGCTAGGCTTGCTGGCGGTAGGCTTGGTAAAGTTGCACACGATGCTTACGTGCGGGCGTTCGTTAACGCCGTCTAGCACATATTGGTTCTTAAACGAAGTCATCCAGGCACCGTTGCGCTTGCCTTTCCTCGGGAAGAAATCGGCGTAAAAAATAGCCACCAGGTCGCCATTCTCGTCTTTAACCTCATAAGTAGTAACGTCCTTGTGGTACACGTCTATGTCTTTTACCTCCTCAAACGTAAGCCCATACAGTCTGCCCGCTATAGTAAAGGCGCCGTTTAGTACGTTCTCCAGCTTAAAGTACGGTTTCAGCTTTTCATCGTCAAGGTTGAACAGTTTTTGTTTCAGTTTTTCGCTGTAGTAGGCACCATCCCATTTTTGAAGTTGGTCTATACCATCCAGCTCTTTTGCAAATGCCGAAAGCTCTGCAAACTCACGCTCCGCAGCGGGCTTGGCTTTGGCAAGCAGGTCATTCAGGAACGATTTTACCTTATCCGGATGTTCTGCCATGCGCTCTTCCAGCACAAAATGCGCATGCGAATTGTACCCTAAAAGTTGGGCACGGTCATGACGCAGCTTGGCTATGCGCAGTACTATTTTTTCGTTGTTCTGTTCGTTATCCTGAAACCCTTTTGCACCAAAAGCCAGCGCAAGTTGTTTGCGTAATTCACGATTATCGGCATAGGTCATAAACGGTACGTAGCTGGGGTAATCCAGTGTGAAAACCCAACCTTCCTTTTCCTGGCTTGCAGCGGTTTCTTTTGCCGCTTCAATTGCACCCTCCGGTAGTCCCGCCAAATCTTTTTCGTTGGTAATGTGAAGGGTAAACGCGTTGGTTTCCTTCAGTACGTTTTCGCCAAACTCCAGGCTTAGCTTGCTCAGTTCCTTGTCAATTTCACGAAGCTGGTTCTTTTTATCTTCGGGCAGGTTAGCGCCGTTACGGCTAAAGCCTTTGTATTGTTTATCCAGTAAGGTAGTTTGTTCCGGTGTAAGGTTAAGGCTGTCCTTTTGCTCGTACACGGCTTTAACGCGCTTGAATAAATCGGCATTCAGGCGGATGTCATTCCCAAATTCTGACAATAGGGGAGAAACTTCCTGGGCTATTTGTTGCAGCTCATCATTGGTTTCCGCAGAATGCAGGTTAAAAAAGATGCTCGAAATCCTGTCCAGCGTATCGCCACTGTAGCTCATGGCTACGGTAGTGTTTTCAAAAGTAGGCGCCTCAGGGTTGTGGGCTATGGCATCAACCTCCTTGCGGGCTGCCTCAATGGCTTCCTTAAATGCTGGTAAAAAATCTTCGGTTTTTATGCTGCCAAAGGGCGCGGTATCGTGCTTTGTAGTAAATTTTTGAGTGAGTATGTTCATGTTAAAATTAATGTCTTGAAATTATTTTAACGCGACGAATCGCTTACTGTAATTTTTGATGATTTTATCTAAAGCGATCCGTAACTTATAGATAACTGTTGACGTGTTATAAGAGTAATTGATATTTTTTCTATTGTGTATGAGTTTTTTATGAAAGAAGTTGTCGGGAGATTTATCATCTAAAACCCTTTTGCCGTTTGTGTAAAGTGCTATTTCTTTAAATGAGTAATGAAATGATAATGTTTTGTGGATATGAGTACCAGTACTATCTTTTACAATTACTTCCGGGACTTTAATTTTTTGTGTTGCAACAAGCTCCTTGCTCTCGAAATATATGTTCCAAAATTGGTCATCTTTAATTTCAATAACGGGATATTCTTTGCAGTTATTCTTTTGGGTCAGATATGTTTTACCATCTTTTTTCCAAAATATGTAAGCGGTTTTCTCTGTTTTAGGACAATCGCCGTCATAATTTCCACCTATGTATCCTACCGCATCGTGCTTTAATGTACAGATTGTATCTACTTTCTGTTTTTGAAGTGCAGCGATAAAACCATCCGCTTGTTTCTCAGAAGGAAAATTCTGTGAATAAATAGTTGTAGTGAAAAGAAAAATAAGCGCTAGAAATTTAAAAAATACCGACATAAGGATTACTTATTTCTCCGTGGATGAGTTATACTCTTCAATTAAAACTAATGTTTTTTCAATTAATGAGGCATCTTCCGTTTCCAATATCTTTATCGCAAGTTTTATTTTCTTTTCATTAATATCCATAACACAATTTTTATACTCTCAAATATACAAAAACTATTCCGAATGCAGGTGGAAGACATTTTGGCATCCAGCAAAAAAGCCAACCTTTTCAGGCTGGCTTTGTCTTATTTCTTTAGGCTGTCTGAAGCTTTTATCACCGCTTCTTTAAGGCCTTGTTTGTAGGCTATGATTTTTGCCTGTACCAGCTTGTCGTGGCTGCCCAGTATTTGCGCTGCGAGTATACCGGCATTTTTGGCACCGTTAAGTGCTACGGTAGCTACGGGTACGCCACCCGGCATTTGCAGGATAGAAAGTACGCTGTCCCATCCGTCTATGCTGTTGCTTGATTTTACCGGTACGCCTATAACGGGTAGCGGACTCATACTGGCTACCATACCCGGAAGGTGGGCTGCACCGCCTGCGCCGGCTATGATTACGTTAACCCCGCGGTTATGTGCGGTAGTGCTGTATTCAAACAGTTTTTCCGGTGTGCGGTGGGCAGATACTATGTCTACCTCAGTTTCAATACCAAATTCCTTTAATATGTCTATGGCATCCTGCATTACCGGCATGTCCGATATGCTGCCCATGATGATTCCTATTTTCATTCTGACGAGTTTGTGGTTTATTGTTTATAGTTTGTAGTTTAGGGTGAAGTGGCATAGAACTAACAAATAACCGAATTACCGCATAACCTATTTACTAATTACCCTAATCGTATTCTTAACTTCCTCTGCAATCCTTCGGGCTTCGGCTATATCGCTGTTTACTATGGTTACGTGGCCCATTTTACGGAACGGTCGGGTTTCCTTTTTACCGTAAATGTGTGGGGTAACACCGTCTTTGCCCAGTATCTTCTCTATATTTTCGTATACTACGTTACCGCTGTAGCCTTCGGCACCCACAAGATTTACCATAATGCCTGCTACCTTACTGTCGGTATTGCCAAGCGGTAGGTTAAGTATGGCACGCAGGTGTTGTTCAAACTGGCTGGTGTAGCTCGCTTCTATAGAATAGTGCCCGCTGTTGTGTGGCCTTGGGGCCACTTCGTTAACCAGGATTTCATCGTCCTGTGTCTGGAACATTTCCACGGCAAGTAAGCCTACATGGTTAAATGCCTGCGACACATTAAGGGCTATGGCACGTGCTTTTTCTGCAACCGCATCATCTATACGGGCAGGGCAAATAACATACTCTACCTGATTAGCCTCTGGGTGAAATTCCATTTCTACAACAGGGTAGGTTTTTATTTCGCCCTCCGGATTTCGCGCCACTATTACGGCAAGTTCATTTTTAAAGGCTATCATTTCTTCGGCTATGCACTGTACATCGGCAAGGCCGTCAAAACTTTCTATGCTGCGAATTACCTTAACGCCGTTACCATCGTAGCCGCCTTCGGTGCTTTTCCAGATAAATGGGAATGTAAATTCTCCCGCTTCGGCAGCTTCTTTAAGAACTGAAGTAGACTCAAAGCGTTTATAAGGAGCAGTAGGTATGTTGTGCGCGCTGTAAAAATCTTTTTGCGCCCCTTTGTTCTGTATCTGTTTCAGGGTGTGGGGCGAGGGGTATACCTTAACTCCTTCGGCTTCCAGCTTTTCCAGGGCTTGTATGTTTACCAGCTCTATTTCAAAGGTAAGTACGTCTACCTGTTTGCCAAAGTTGTACACGGTGTCAAAATCCATAAGGCTGCCCTGTATAAATACATTGCTGCCTATTTTGCACGGTGCTTCGGCCGACGGATCAAGCACATAGGTTTGAATATCAAATTTTCGGGTTTCGGTAAGCAGCATTTTACCCAGCTGCCCGCCACCCAGTATGCCGAGTTTAAATCCGGAAGAAAAGTAGTTCATTGTGTTGTTGTTTGCGCAAAGATACTTATTAAATGAGCATAAAGCAACGGCAAATTCCTGTAGTATTTTTCACTTTTATTTAGCATTTGGGTATGCTAATATATTCGTATTTTAGGGGTTACAATATTTCTTACAAAACTATCTGAACTTAAATACCGCTGTATGAGACTTACTGTAGAAAGAAAACCAGTAAAGGTGCTACCCGATACCAAGCGCGTTATAGCGCGCTTCTTTTTTAATGGGGAAGAACGCGCTATAGAACTGGTAAAAAAAATAATGGCGCTGGATAAAGATGAAGTGTGGTCGTTAATATCGCCATTACTTCAGGATTTTTCTAAGCGTCACCGTAATATAACCCGTAAACTGCTGCGTAACTGCGAGCGTGTAAGGGCGTATATAGAAATGGCAGGCTATGATTTTAAAAGCCTTGATGAAGACTGTAAGTTGCTCATAGGTTCTTATTTTACACATGAGTATTCTATAGAATCGGCTGCATTTTTTAATCCCAGTATAGTGCCAGATCCGGATCAGGGCAACCTTGAAGAAGGACAGCTAAGGGTAATTATTAGCTTTAGGGCAGTAGGCGAGGGGCACGTAAGTTCTGTTGTATTCCGTAGGGCAATTATAGACAAGAACTGTAACATTACCGTAATCCCGGCCGGTAATTATATAGATGAAGCCGAAAAAATACACAACCTGGTCTACAACAAACGGTTGTTTATTACCAAAGCCAGCGAAGCCGATATAAGCGATCAGTTCCTGCAAATGGTTACCGAAAAACTGGAAGACCGTTTTGATTATGAGCAACTGAAAAGGGTGGTAAATGAAGCACGGAGCCAAATTACTGATCCTGCTACACTGTTAGACCTTAACCAGATACTGGCACTAAGCGATAGTTACCGCCGTATTACATTTAGTAAGGATACTGATATTAGCGACCGTGTTATTTTCCCGATTTCTGATTTTGAGAGCAAGGGAATTGAAGATGCCCGCTTTGTAAAATTTACTGATGAAAACGGAAAGGTAGCCTATTATGCTACGTACACTGCATACGATGGGTACCACATAATGCCAAAACTCCTTAAAACATTTGATTTCTACGAGTTTAAGACCAGTCCGCTAAACGGATCAGGGGCTAAAAATAAAAACCTGGCACTGTTCCCCAGAAAGATAAATGGTAAATATGCCATGCTAAGCCGCATAGACGGCTGGAACAACTACCTTATGTACAGCGACCACATAAACGAGTGGGACGACCCTATTAAAATTCAGGCACCGGAGTACCCGTGGGAGTTTGTGCAGATAGGTAATTGCGGATCGCCTATTGAAACCGAGTGCGGATGGCTTATCATTACACACTCTGTCGGCAGTATGCGCCGTTATTGTATAGGTGCATCGTTATTAGATCTTAACGACCCTTCCATTGAAATTGGGCGCCTAAAAGACCCACTTATCATTCCTAACCCTGATGAGCGCGAAGGTTACGTACCAAATGTGGTATATAGCTGCGGCTCTATTGTACACGGCGAGGATCTTATTATTCCGTATGGGCTCAGCGATCACAGCTCAGGGTTCGCCACCGTAAAACTGCAAACCTTGCTGGACAGGCTTAAGGCAGGGGGGTGATGTTCTGTTTAAGTAGCAGATTCACTTTTGATTTTATAGGTTAAATTTTATATGTTTGCATTACTTAAATAATTCAATGAAAGATGAGTTACTCAATGTCATTTCAGGAAAGGGCCAGGTTAGGCATGGATTACTTATCCAAACAATTACCGGTTACCTTAGAAAAGGCGAGGAACCAGGCCAAAGAATTGCAGAATCAGAGCGTCTCAAAGTACAAGAAACAGAGAGATTAACGGCATATATTTCCCAACATAATCTTTGGATTAATGACCTCGACTTTTCTAAGTACATTAGTCAGGGAGCAGAGCAACGTGTTTATCTTCACGACGGTAAACACGTTGTTAAGCTTAACGATGCCATATATTATGATTGTTGGGTAGATTATTTTAATAATCTGCTGTTGCATAATTACTTCTTTCCCGATACCGCGTATGAATTGGTAGGCTTTACCGAGGACTATAATAAGGATTTAGAAAAGCAAATACTGTATGCTGTTGTAAAGCAGCCTTTTGTTTCGGTAAACAGTGCTACTGACCTGGCTGAAGTAAGAAACTTCCTGGAAGCTAACGGTTTTATAAATAGCAGGAGAAACGATTATTTTAATCCTGATTTAGGAATAATCCTGGAAGATTTACACGACGAAAATGTGTTAACCTACAACGGGGTACTTTATTTTATAGATACCGTATTTTATCTCACACCGGAATTTAGACAATAAAACTTAAGTGTTTTCTAACCTTAGGTTACTAGCTTAGGTGTATCTTTGCAGGTAAATCAAAAACTGTATGGATAACGATACAAGCGGCGTATCCCGACCGGGTTTTTTTGAGAAAAACCCAGTATTAAAAAATAAGGAATTTCTCGCTTATCTCTGCGTAAGGTTTGGTTTGTTCTTTGCGCTGAATATGCAAAGCACTACCATATTTTACTGGGTGTACCAACTTACAAACGATAAGCTTTCGCTGGGCATGGTAGGCCTTGCCGAGGTTATCCCCGCAATAGGCTGCTCTTTGTTTGCCGGCCACTATGTAGACCTTAACGAAAAACGGAAAATGGTGCTACTGGGCATAAGCAGTTATATAGCGCTTGGGCTTTCGCTTTTTGCGCTTACAACCCCGTTTTCTTTCAATGCTTTGGGTAAAGAAACTACGCTGTATGCTATCTACGGATTGGTGTTTGCCGGAGGTATCATACGTTCGTTTTTAGGCCCGTCGCTGTTCGCGTTGTTTGGCCTTGTGGTAAGCGACCGTAAACTGTATGCTAACGGAAGCAGCTGGAGTAGTATGGCCTTTCAAATCGGTGCTGTCGGCGGGCCCTTAGCAGCGGGTGTAATGATAGCGTTAGATGGTGTTATAACCGGGATGCTGGCAGTTGCCGTGGTGCAAATATTGTTATTGTTCCCTGTACTATACATTAAGACAAAGCCGCTTATACGTAAAGTAGAAAAAGAGCCGATACTGGAAAGCCTTTCGCAGGGTATACGCTTTGTATTAAAAACCCCAGAAATGCTTGGTGCACAATTACTGGATATGTTTTCGGTACTCTTTGGAGGTGCCATAGCGCTTTTGCCGGTGTATCAAAAAGAAATACTTCATGTAGATGAAGTAGGCTTTGGTATACTTCGTGCCGCCCCCGGGGTAGGTGCTTTGCTTACGCTGGGTATATTGGCCTTTTTGCCGCTAAAAACAAATCCGGGGAAAAAGCTTTTTGTGGCGGTTACAGGCTTTGCACTTAGCATAATTGTGTTCGGCATTTCTACAAACTTTTTTCTTTCTGTATTTATGCTGTTGCTAAGCGGAATGTTTGATGCAGTAAGCGTAGTAGTGCGTGGTACTATACTGCAATTAGTAACACCAGACCATATGCGCGGAAGGGTAGCCTCTGTAAATACCATATTTATAAGTTCCAGTAACGAACTGGGCGATTTTGAGAGCGGGGTTATGGCGCACTGGCTGGGTACGGTACGCGCAGTGGTTACCGGTGGCTGCCTTACACTGGGGGTTATTGCCATTACGTTTTTCAGCGCGCCTAGGCTACGTAAATTCAGTTTTGACGATAATCATGATGCTAAAGACGAAGAGAAGAAGTAATCTTGGGGCGGGTATAAAATTTAAAAGGCTCGTGGTTGTCACGAGCCTTTAAAAAGAAGAAAGTTGCTTGTTTGCATTTTATCATTCTTTCAGCCTATTTTCCGGTTACTTTTCCTGGATCAGGTGGTATATAGTGTCGTTCCCCATCGTCACTACCCTGTTGCAGTACTCTGTAAACCCTATCTTCAGCGAACTTTAAAATGGTATTTAAATCTTTTACTAAAGTAAATAAAATATCAATCATTGATAACCAGTGGTGTGTTTTTATCAAATAATCATCTATATGAATTTTTTACTGAAAAATTGTAATGGGATTGAATAAAATACCGCTATCTTTTTGTTAAAAAACCGTACCCTAACCCTTTTCTATAACGTTATAGTAGTTGTTTTTTGTAAGAAAAAACGTTTAATTTTTTATTCGTCTACTAAAGGCTGGTATATATTGGGATTTTCGCCTTCGCTTTTACTTATAACAAGGGTGGCAATGCCATTACCTATAAAGTTTGTAATAGCACGTGCTTCGCTCATAAATTTATCTACGCCAAGTAAAAATGCCAGTCCCTCTACAGGAATTTTATGTATGGCGGTAAGTGTACTGGCCATAACTACAAAACCACTACCGGTAACCCCTGCCGCGCCTTTACTGGTTATCATGAGCAGGCCAATGATGGTAAGGATTTCTGCGAACGACAAATGCACATCGTACAACTGTGCGAGAAAGATAACAGACATGCTCAGGTAAATAGACGTACCATCGAGGTTAAAAGAATAGCCTGTAGGTACCACAAGGCCCACAACCTCTTTACTGCACCCTGCTTTTTGGAGTTTTTCCATAAGGTTTGGTAACGCTGTTTCAGAAGACGATGTACCCAATATTAAGATGAGCTCTTCCTTTACAAACTTTAAAAACCTGAGTATGCTCATTTTGTAATAGCGCAATATACTGCCTAACACGCCAAATATAAACACCGCCATGGTTACATATACGCATGCCATAAGTTTGGCTAATGGCAGTAGGGTATGCAGCCCAAACTTCCCTATGGTAAATGCCATAGCCCCAAAAGCACCTACGGGCGCAAGGTACATTACCCACTTCAGTACTTTAAAAACCCATTTAGAAGCGGTATACAAATGCGCAATTACCTGTTCGCGACGGTTGTAAAAATTGAGGGCAATACCCGTAATAATGGCTGCTAACAGCACTTGTAGTGTAAGGTTGTCCATAAAAAACGTTACCCAGCTAAATCCAGATGCCTGCGTGGTAAACTTAGTGGCATCCTGCATGGGTAGTGTGCTGCGGTCTATGCTGCCGGGTTGTAACAAATACGCCACACCTATACCTATGATTAGTGCAAACGTGGTTACTACTTCAAAATACAGCAGGGATTTAAGGCCTATTCGGCCCACTTTGCGTAAGTCGCCCATGCCGCTTATGCCCAGTACTATGGTCAGGAAGATTATGGGTCCGATAAAAACTTTTATCAGTTCAATGAAATATTTGCCTACCGGTTCCATTTTAAGCGCCTGCTGCGGTGCAAAGTGCCCCAGGAGAATACCAGCGGTTATGGCAACAAATACCCAAAAGGTAAGGTTAGTAACTACTTTTAGTACCGCTATCTGCGGTTTACTGAAGTTTCCGTTCATAGAAAAGATGTGTTATAGCACGTGCAAGGTACTTATAATTTCATCTTTTGCAAGAGTTCTTTTGCGGCGGCCTTATATGCTGCGCTGTGTGCAGAAAAGTCTTCAGATAGTATGCGTTTTAGCTCAGGGTATACCCACTCAGTATCTTTGCCCAGTATGTAGAGTGCGCGCATAGCGTAGGCCTTGTTGGCTACTTTTCCTGCGGGATTTATAAGCCAGTCAAAACACGCTTCGGTAACAAGTTCTTTTTGTTGTGCCGATAGGGTAGTAGGTTGGGTAGCCCAGCGGTTAGCCAGGAACAAACACACTTTTGAAACCGAACGGATGGCCCCATCGTGAGTGTAATCTTTTAGCCTGGTAGAAAAAGTTTCAAGGTACGCATCCAGCAACGAAATTTGGTTCTCAAAAACCAATTCCATGATCCAGCAGGCCTTGTGGTGGTTTTTGTCCTGCGTATTAAAAGCTACGTCAAGCAAAACCGGCAAGAGGTTTATATCGTTTAAAACCCGCGTAGCCAATCCTTCGCGCGAAGGGCGGTGCGCTGTACTGGCAGAAATGTCGGTTATAAAACGGTTTTCCATATTTTATCGGCTTATCCAAAAATAAAAAAAGCGGGACAAACTGTCCCGCTAAAACTATCTAAATTAATGTGGAAAATTACTGTTTTGCAAACATCCTTGTCGCCTGCCCGTTAGCACTGCTTATTTTAATAAGGTAGCTTCCTGCGGCAAGGTTGTCTATGTTTATGCCGTTAAGGTTACCGTTAAGGCTTCCTGTAGCAAGTTGCTTCCCTGTAACATCATATATAACATAGGCATCTGCTGTAGCGTTGTTGTTTAGTTGAACATTTAGAATGCTGCTTGCAGGGTTAGGGTACAGGGTTATGTTACCTGCAAACGAAGGGTTATTTACGCCTGCTTCACAATCTGTTCTTAGTTCTACCACAATTTCGGGTGTAGTAGATGTGCTCTCTGGGCAAATAGCGGGGGCAGCCGTTACGGTGTATACTCCCGGTTCAGTAAAAGTATAGGTTGTAGCGGTAGCACCTTCTATAGGTTCGCCGTCTTTATACCATTGTACTATGGTGTACGGGCTGCCTACAGTATTTTGTATAGTGCTGCCCGGGCACATCATAAAGTTGCCATTATCCGGATTTACGTATACTTCATCCTCGTTAAAGCTATGCGTAACTAAAAGCCCGGCCCAGTTATGGCTGTCTATTTGTATGGTGTTAGACTCGTATGTTTGTCCGTTTCGGGTTACTACCAGCTTAAATAATGCCTGGTCATAGGTATACCAGTCGTAAGTAAAGCTTGCCGATGTAGCGCCCTCTATAGGAGCAAAATCATCTGACAGGAACCAGTATTTAAAGTACCACTGGTACGTATCATAGGTTTGGTTATTGGTTACCTGCGCAGTACCATTAGTGTTAGGGCAAAGCATTAAATCGCCATCTATAACCGGGGCTACAACTTCAGATGTTGAACAGGCTACTACAGAGCAGGTTAATGTGGTCTGTATGCTATCAGGGCAGCTTTCTGGGGCCGCAACGGCATAATATGTGCCGGGTGTTGTAATAGTATACGATTGTTGAGTGGCACCAGCTATAGGTTCGCCATCTTTGTACCATTGCACGTTTGTGTAAGGTTGGCCCACGGTGTTTACCACAGTGGCTCCATCGCAAAGTACGTAGCTAAGGGTATCGGGGTCAAATGTTACGTTGCCGGTGGTTTCTGTGCTGTAATATATTGGTAAGAACACCATGCTGTCTATAAACAGCTCGTTAGAATATAGCGTTTCGCCGTTTTGGGTAACTTTAGCACGAATGGTAGTAACGCTGTACGTGTAAGCATCGTAAGTAAAGGTGGAGTTAGTAGCACCTTCAATATCTGTAAATTCTGTAGCTCCATATTGCTTAACCTGCCACTGGTAGGTATCATACGGTATAAAGCCCATTACAATGGCTGTTCCGGTACTGTTTGGGCAAAGCATTTCATCGCCCTGTATTACGGCACCTTGTGCAAAAATGTTTGTTACGCTGCAAAGCAACAGTAACACGAGTAATTTTAATTTCATAGCGTCTCGGTTTTTAATAGTTATCTTAAAAAACTTTTTTTGGATAGATACCGTAAAATTAAAAAGGTTGTGTAGCTATTGTTTATTTTTTGTCTGATAAAGCGTGACACCTTGCGTGACATTGTGTGACATTGCTTAAAACGTGTAGCTAACCATCACATTACCATAATAGTTAACCGGCAGCCCCGGATAGTAGTACCGCGGGTTAGTTCCGGTAGCGTTTACCAATACCATGGAAGCGTAATGCGTATTAGTGAGGTTGTTTACGCCAAAGGCTGCCCCCATACTTAGGCCACTTTCGCGGAAATAACTCCAACCGATTTTAGCATTAAGTAAATTGTAGCTGTCTGCAAAAGCGGTGTTGGCATCGTTCATGGGGAGGCTGCCCGTGTAGTAATAATCAGCAGTAAGGTACAGTTTTAGCGGCATGGCAAGCGTAAATCCGGCGTTTACCTTTGTAGATGGTACCCCCGTAAGTTTGTTTCCGCTGTAGTCTGTGCCGTTGTTATTAAACGACATAAAACGGTATCTTCCCACAGATGTTGAGGCATATTGTGTAAGGTAAAATCCTTTTGCGACAGCATGGCTAAACCGCACTGACCATTCCACGCCTTCGTGCAGTGTTTTACCGGCATTTATACCTATGTACTGATCATCGCCTACGCGCTGGGCTACAAGCAGGTCTTTTATTTCCATACGATACACTGCTACATCGGTATACAGGCGGTTGTTTAACAGGTATATTTTACTGCCAACCTCCATATTATATCCGCTTTCGGGTTTAATGTTCGGATTTATGGTACCATCTGCAGTAAGCGTTTCTGATATTGCCGGAAGCGAAAACCCCCGGCTTACCGATGCGTACACCGTAGCGGTCTTAGCGGGTTTGTAAAGCAACGATAGCTGTGGCGCCACAATGCCCTTATAGCTGTGGTTTTCGCTATTGCGGCTTTCGGTAGGGAAGGTGGTGTCTAGGCCGAAAGCTGTTTTATTGTAATTAACACCTGCCTGTGCTTCAAGCTTTTTGGTAAACTCCACACGTAGCTGCGCAAAGGCGTTTATAAAATGACGCTGCTGTTTATCGCCGGTTAGCGGAAGCCCTTGCAGGGTACCGTTACCGTTGTTTTGCTGGTACAGGTTTTCATACGTATGGCCCTTGTAACCATCACGAAAGTATTCTAAACCTGCAATGTAGGTAGTTTTTAAACCGCCCGGTTCCAGTCTCCCGGTAAACTGGGTACGCCCGCCGTAGCCGGTACTGTTTTGGCTCAAAATGTCAAACGGGCGGGGTTCGTAACTATCTTTGTTATTAAAAAATACTGATGTGGCGTTTTTTAACCGGGGTGCCAACTCAAATTCATATGCCAGCCCTGCCATAACGCTGTTGTACTGTTCGTAGCCCTTGCTTGCAGCCCAGGTAGGCGCTGCTGCCTTAGGGTTTTCGTTAAAGCTTTGCTTTGTTACAGAGCTGGGTATATAGGCTTTTAGATAGGTGTAATTGCCAAAATACGTGAGCCTGCTTTTCTCCTTTCGGAAAACATCTCCGGAAAGGGTAACCCCTTCACGGTTATAGCTGCTATTATCGCGCCAGCCGTCGCTTTGCAGTTTGTGGTAGTTAATATTCAGGCTACCTGTGTTGGTGGCGTAACCGTAATTCACAGTGTATTTTAGCAACCCAAACGACCCCGCAGTAACACTCACTTTAGCGGTGTTGCCATTGTTTAGTGTGTATTTCGGGTCGATGAGTATAGCACCGCCAAGCCCCGCGCCGTATATACTGCTGAATGGCCCCTTAATTACCTCTACTTTTTGTATGGCTTCCAGGTCTATGTCTTCTATTGTAGTTTCGCTATCGCCTGTAGTAAGGGGAATATTGCCGTAAAACGCCCTTATTTTGTTGGTTCCATAGGTAGTACGCGCACCAATACCCCTTATGGAAATCCGATTGGTATTCAGTGCGCCGCTCTGCATTTGCACCCCGGGCAGCGTATTTAGTAGCGGAGCTATATCTGTATTGTTATTACGTTGCAGGTTGGTTAACACGCTCACGGCAGCGGGTACGGTTTGCAGGCTGTCGTTTAGGTGGAAACCTGAGATTACAACCTCGTTAAGGTCGGGTATTTTTATTCCTTTTGCATAATCAGTAATGTCATTTTTCTTTTTATCGGAATTTAGTATTGTATCTTTTTGAGCTTTAATGACTGCTAATATAGGAAGTGTTTTTTTTCTAATAGTATCCTGAGCAATCATCATTTGGCTGTAGCCAATGAGCAGCATTAACAATAGAAGTAGTTTTTTTATCATAGGGGAATAGGAACTTTATGTTTACAGCCCGAATATAAGCGTTTAAATTTATACAAGATTTTCCTTTTGTTTTTAACAGCAAGTCAAATTTCAGGCATATAAAAAACCTGCGGATGGTTAACCGCAGGTCTTTAAAGGGATATAATGGGAAATAATGCACAGGGTTACTTTTTGGCACTGATTTGCCAAAGCGTGTTGCCACTGTCGTCGTTTACCAGTAACGAACCATCGGGTAGCAGGGTAACGTCTACCGGGCGGCCGTAAGCGGTGGCTTTACTTTCATCGGCTATAAAGCCCGTAAGGAAATCCTGCGGTGCTCCGGCTGGTTTACCATCTTTAAACGGAATAAACACAACTTTATACCCGCTAAGTATACTGCGGTTCCAGCTGCCGTGCTGGCCTACAAACGCACCGTTACGGTATTTTTCAGGAAATTTATTGTTGTTATAAAACGCTAGCCCTAACGATGCTGTGTGTGCCCCCACGGGTACATCGGGTATAATAGATTTTGCTACAAGTTCAGGCTTTTGGCCTTTAAGGCGCGGGTCCTCAATTTTTCCATAATAAGAATACGGCCAGCCGTAAAACCCACCCTCTTTAACCGATGTTACATAGTCAGGCACCAGGCCGTCGCCCAGTTCATCGCGTTCGTTAACGGCTGTCCACAACTGCTTGGTAACAGGGTTCCAGTCCATACCCACAGGGTTACGTATACCCGATGCAAATACCCTTTCGCCAGAGCCGTCGGGGTTAATTTCAAGGATATTAGCACGGCGGATTTCAGTATCCATTCCATGTTCGCCCACGTTACTGGCAGACCCTACCGATATATAAATCTTAGATCCATCGGCATTGGCTATAAGGTTTCGCGTCCAGTGGTTATTGTAGCCACCTGCGGGCAGGTCTACAATGCGCTTACCCGTGCCTGTAAGTTTAGTATCTCCTGTTTTATATGGGTATTGGTATAAACCGTCGGTATTGGCTATGTAAAACTTATCTTTAAGTATTAGTAACCCGTAAGGCTGGTTTAGCTTTTCGGCAAATATTGTACGGGTTTCATACGTACCGTTTTTATCTGCATCCCTAAATAGTGTAATACGGTCGGCACTCCCGTGCGTGTTACTTTCGGCTACAAAAATATCCCCGTTGGGCGCAACATACGTATTGCGCGGATTTTTAAGGTCGCCCGCAAACTTTGTTACGGTGAAACCTTCCGGAACCTTTGGCAACTGCCCCTCGGGCCAGTCTACAATTTTGCTGTTTTTGGCTACGCTTTCGGTGCTGTACGGCGCGGGCAGGGTAAGTGGCCCTATGGCGGTTTCTACGGTTACGGAGCCTTCGGCTTTAGCCTGTTCTTTTTCTTCGTTGGTTATTTTTTTCTCCTTACATCCTGCGGTAAGGAGTGCTACGGTAGCTAAAAGAGGTAACAATGTGGTTTTCATAGGCAGAAAATGAGTATGCGGAAAATTGTTATATACCGTTAAAATTACATTTCCGTGCGATAAGAGGCTGTTAACTTATTGAAAATTAGTTTTAATTTAACAATTGTAAAAAAAATATAAAATACGCATGCCACTGTATTGGCTGTATTACAATTAGTATATTTGTGGCTTATTAAAACAACACGAACTAAAGTGATACAGCTTCACGATAAAAAATTTGAACCGTTTATTTCGGCAGAAGAAATAAACACACAACTGAAACGACTTGCCGCAGAGGTTGCCGCAGATATGCAGGGAGAAGTACCGGTATTTGTAGGTGTGCTAAACGGAGCTTTTATGGTGGTTTCTGATTTTGTAAAACACTATACCGCCCCGTGTGAGGTAAGTTTTGTAAAAGTAGCATCGTATGAGGGGATGGGCACTACCGGCGAAGTTAAGCAGCTTATAGGGCTTAACCAAAACCTGGAAGGCCGCAGCGTGGTGATTATAGAAGACATTGTAGATACCGGTAACACGGTAGAGGAACTTGTAAAAATGTTTAGCCAGGCGGGTGTAAAGCAACTAAAACTGGCTACGCTTTTCTTTAAGCCTGAGGCTTATAAAAAAGACATTTTGCTTAACTACATAGGCTTTGAAATCCCAAACAAATTTATTGTAGGCTATGGCCTTGACTACGACGGGCTGGGACGCAACCTGCCCGAAGTATACCAGTTGCACCAATAGTATCTTAACCCAAACCCTATAAATTTATAACCATGATTAACATTGTATTATTCGGTAAGCCGGGCGCAGGAAAGGGCACCCAGGCCGATTTTTTGAAAGGAAAGTACAACCTTACGCACATTAGCACAGGAGATGTTTTCCGTTATAATATTAAAAACGAAACAGAACTGGGCAAGCAGGCAAAGGCGTTTATGGATGCCGGCGATCTTGTGCCTGATTCTCTTACCATAAAAATGCTTCAGGATGAGGTAGAAAAGCATACAGGTACTGCAGGCTTTTTGTTTGACGGTTTTCCCCGCACCGTACACCAGGCCGAAGCGCTAGACGCGTTCCTTATCTCTAAAGGTTGGGAAGTAACCGCTACCATAGCCCTTGAGGCCGATGATGAGGTACTTGTACAACGCCTTTTAGAGCGCGGAAAAACCAGTGGCAGGCCAGATGACCAGGACGAGGCACTGATACGTAACCGCTACCAGGAATACAACCATAAAACCGCGCCGCTGGCCGACTTTTATAAGAACCAAAAGAAGTTTTACGAAGTAGACGGAATAGGTTCTATACAGGAAGTTACCGAAAGGCTGAGCCTGGTAATAGATAGTCTTAACTAAACCCATACCTGATTGGAAATAGCCATAATATTATTCCTTATTATCCTTAACGGGGTATTTTCCATGAGCGAGATCGCGCTGATTTCCTCACGGAAAAACCGCCTTGAAACCGCTGCAAAGAAAGGAAACAGCGCCGCACAGACCGCGCTGGACCTGGCCAATGCGCCAAACAAATTCCTGAGTACGGTACAGATAGGTATTACCCTTATAGGCATACTTACCGGTATATACTCGGGTGACAGCGTTACAGATGACGTGCGCGCCTTTGTAGAAGGGTTTGCCGCTCTTAAGCCGTATGCTAATCAGTTATCGGTTGGTATAGTGGTGGTGGTGCTTACGTATTTTTCGTTAGTACTGGGCGAGCTGCTGCCAAAAAGGGTAGGGCTTACCTATCCTGAAAACATAGCAAAGCTGGTTGCTGTGCCTATGAAATACATAAGCATAATTACCGCACCGTTTATATGGTTGCTTACCGTAAGTACCGATGGGCTTATGAAGTTGTTTAACATTCGCCCTACGGCAGATGGAAAAGTAACGGAGGAGGAAATTAAGGCGATTATAAAAGAAGGTACCGAAGGCGGCGAAGTGCAGGAAATAGAGCACGATATTATGGAGCGCGTGTTTCATATAGGCGACCGTAAGGTAAACTCGCTTATGACGCACCGTAAATCTGTAAGCTACCTGAGCCCTGATTTTGATAAGGAAAAGATAAGGGAGGTAATGCTGGAAGAATTGCACAGTATGTACCCCGTATGCGAAAGCAATAACCTGGACGAGGTTATGGGGGTAGTGCTGCTTAAAGATATTTTTGCCAATTACGAAACCCCGGGCTTTAAGCTTACCAATATTATTAAAGAGCCGGTGTATTTAATAGAGCATACATCTGCCTACAAGGCGCTCGAAATTTTTAAAAAGACCAAGGTGCACTATGCACTGGTAACTGATGAGTATGGTGTTTTTCAGGGTGTTATTACCCTTAACGACATACTTGAGGCACTGGTAGGCGATGCGGCTGATTTTTATGAAGACGAGTTTAAGCTGGTAGCCGAGGGCGAAGGAAGCTGGCTGGTAGACGGGCATTATCCGCTGCACGACTTCCTTACGTATTTTGACCTTGATGACCTTATAAACGAATACGAGGTTACTACCGTAAGCGGCCTTATTATGACAGAGTTGAGCTACATCCCAAAAGAGGGCGAAAAGCTTACCTGGAATCTTTTTGAGCTTGAAGTGGTAGCCATGGATGGCGTAAAGATAAATAAGGTAAGGGTGCGCTCTTTAAAAGAGTAGCCTGTAAACAGCAGCTTTTAAATAGATAATTTATATGAAACCATTTTTGCAACGTAGTGTTGTAAAGGTGGTTTTTTTGCAAAAAAAATCCCCACCTGAAAAGGTAGGGGTTAATAGCATTTATCGAGGGGACTCGAAAATGAACCGAACAGAAGGTTCATCAATAAGGTACAAAAATACGTATTAAAAAAATCATAATTAAAAATTGAGTATAGACACGGTATAGACAAAAGCACTAAAACTAGCAGAAATAAGCTTGTTTGCCGTTTAAGGTGTACATACAGCAAGGTTTTGTAGTGTGTTTCTTTTAATTATAATTTAAATGAATAATGCTGTGAGTATCGTGGTATAACAGTACCGTCCAATTATTTTCTTTTGCCTGCTGCTCCCATTTGATACGGTCTTCCATGGCTTTTTTTCCATCATAATCGGTTTTGTAAGCAATATGAAATTTCAGGTAGGCGCGTTGGGGCAGGTTATCTGCTCCGTAAAAAGCCGTTTCATTTCCACCCTTTATCCAAAACACTTGGTGAAAGGGTGAGTGTCCTCCTGTAACTTCGTAGGTAATATGGTTGCCAATATTTCCGCTGTTGTAATGCAAGGGGTGCAGATTAGGTAATTGTGCAAAGGCTTGCAGCACCTCTTGGCTAAACGAATGGCTTTCGGTTTGCGTAAGGCCATAATCAAGTTCGCGCGGCTGATAATATATTTTAGCCTGCGGAAAGTTTTGTATAAACGCTCCCTCCTTAAAATAGCCCAAACCCTCTATATGGTCTTTGTGCAGGTGGCTCAGCAGGATCATATTTATATCAGCAGGGTTGTATCCCGCTTCTTCAATCAGACGTAGCAGGGTAGGCTTGCCGTTTTCTATTGTGCCCAGCCCGGCATCTATAAGTATAAGTTGGTTAGGCAGCACTACCAAAAACGGGCATATCGCCATAGTAAGGTAGCCGCTTTCTCCGGGTTGTAGAGGTGTATTTTTCGGGGTAAATTCTTTTTCTTTACTTACGCGGAACACGCCAAACTGTAAGGGGATTATTTTCATAAAAGTACCATTGTTGTTGCAAATATACATACCATAATGCTGCGGTGTTGTCAAAAAAAGTATAATATAGCCGCACTGTGATTGTACCTGTACTAACCGCTGGTACACGCTTTAAAATTCAATAAAATAGTGTACCTTTGCGCCCTTAAACCTTGAATAGTAAACTTTAAACACGATGACAGAGGGGAATTTTGTAGATTATGTAAAGATATATGTGTCTTCCGGAAAGGGAGGGAAGGGTTCTACACACCTTCACCGTGAGAAGTTTATAGAAAAAGGAGGACCCGATGGTGGCGATGGTGGCCGTGGCGGACACGTATTTCTTGTGGGTAACAAGGGGCTGTGGACGTTGTTTCACCTTAAATTTGCACGCCATATTAAAGCAGGTCACGGAGGCGATGGAGGTAGTTCGCGCAGTACGGGTGCCGATGGCGAGGACAAGTACATAGAAGTGCCGCTGGGTACCGTGGTTAAAGACCAGGAAACAGGAGAAGTTTTGTTTGAAATTACCGAGCATGGTGAGAAAAAAATACTTGCCAAAGGCGGTAAGGGCGGCTTGGGTAACTGGCATTTCAGGACCAGTACCAACCAAACACCGCGTTACTCTCAGCCAGGTATGCCTGCAGAAGAAATTGATGTGCTGCTGGAACTAAAAGTACTTGCCGATGTGGGGCTTGTAGGTTTCCCTAATGCGGGTAAAAGTACCCTGCTTAGTGTGCTTACATCTGCAAAGCCTAAAATAGCCGACTATCCGTTTACTACGCTTAAGCCAAACTTAGGTATTGTAGCGTATCGTGATTTCCAAAGTTTTGTAATTGCCGATATTCCCGGAATTATAGAGGGTGCAGCCGAAGGTAAAGGGCTTGGCCACTACTTCTTGCGCCATATAGAGCGTAATTCTATACTTATTTTTCTTATCCCGGCCGATGCCGATGATATTAAAAAAGAGTATGAAATATTGCTGGACGAATTACGCCGTTACAATCCGGAAATCCTGGATAAGGATCGTGTAATTGTGATTTCTAAATGCGATATGCTCGATGAAGAGCTTACAGCAGAAATGAAATCTAATCTTGATGCTACGTTTAAAGATATTCCATACATGATGATATCGTCTGTAGCGCAGCAGGGACTTACAGAGCTTAAAGATGTGCTTTGGAAAATGCTTAATACCACTGTAGAATAATTAATTTTCACATATATAGTTATACAACCGCCTTATTACAAGGCGGTTTTTTTATGGTTTTTTGTTACATATAGCATAATTTTACACGCTCGAAATATCTGTTTTACAAATATTTCTAATTGAAATAATAACATCTGTTTTTGTGTTTTTAGTATAAATTATATCGTTTTAATGTTAATAAATTTGATTTTAACAACAACTAAAACGTTTTAATTTATGAAAAAACAAATTACCAATTTCGCAATGTCTTTTTGTGTGGTAGCTACCGCACTACTTTCGGGGTGCGAAAATGATGCTGCTACCAGTCAGGAATCACAAGCAGTAAAACAAAGTGCAGGGTCATCAATTACTGCTAAGGGTACCACCACACTTTTTGGCAACGGTGTAAACCTGCAACCTTCTTATTACAATAATGGCAACCCTAATTTTGGGTGGTCTTTAATGAAATCCCAAACCAAAATTAAAACTGTACGTATAGAGGTAGAGCCAGATAAAGTAAGCCAGGCGGTAAGCTGGATATCTCAGGCTAAAAGCAACGGGTTTAATGTAATTGTAACCTACCATAAATCGGCTGTGTTAGGTTCAGACAGCACAGCGGAGTTAACAGCGGCGGCTAACTGGTGGAAAACAAATTACAGCACCCTTGCAGCAGCGGGTTCTTTTACCGTAAACCTTATGAACGAATGGGGTAGCCACAACATTACCTCTAACAACTTTGCTTCGGCTTATAATAGTGCTATAGCTATTGTAAGGCAGGTATACAGCGGCAATATTATTATAGATATACCCGGCTGGGGGCAGGAGGCAAACACCGCTACTAATGCCGTACTGGGTACAAACGGCACCAAGATTACCGATACTAAAATTGTATTATCGGCGCACATATACCCGGGTTCTTACAATCAGGGCGCTAATCGCTACATGAACACATCAGACATAGATATTATGGAAACGGCTAAAGTACCTTGTATGATAGGTGAGTTTGGTAACCAGGGAGGTTCGGGTGCTAACTGGTCGGCTATTGTAGACTATGCGAAAACCAAAAGCTGGACCGTTTTAGGCTGGTGCTGGAACGGTGATGGTGGCAGTATGAATATGGTAACACCATCATGGGCTACTAATCCTACCGCTACATCATTCAGCACGTCATCATATTTTAGCGTGGTGTACGCTAAATTGTAGACCACACGCTGTATTTGTTTACGTTAGTTTGCGAGAAACCTGTATGCCCTAAAGGTATGCAGGTTTCTGTTTTTTTTATTGTATGAACAACTTTTAAAGTAGGTACTGCGAGCTGCGCATCGAAAAAACATTTTACCATATTCGTAAAATAAAGTATCTTCGCAAGGCTTTTTATCGCAAAAATGTAATAAACAGCACAGCGAAATTTAACTTTATCCGAAAACAAATGAAAAAACTCATTCTTTTCCTTACGGCTTTTGTACTGGTTACACCGGTTAGAGCCGATGAGGGTATGTGGTTCCTTATGTTCATAGAGCGTCTTAACCACCGCGATATGCAAAAAATGGGGCTGCAACTTACAGCCGAAGAAATTTACAGCATTAACCACCACAGCCTTAAAGATGCCGTAGTACAATTTAACGGTGGCTGTACGGCAGAACTTATCAGTAAAGATGGCCTTGTGCTTACTAACCACCACTGTGGTTATGACGCCATTGCCGAACTGAGTTCGCCACAGGCTAACTATCTTCACGATGGTTACTGGGCTAAAGACAAGGCGGGCGAATTAAAGCCTAAGAGCCTTTTTGTACGCTTTTTTGTTCGTATGGACGATGTAAGCAAGCGTATACTGGGCAAGGTTAACGATAAAATGACCGAAGCCGAGCGCGAAAAAGCGATTAACCAGGAAATTGCCGCTATTGAAAAAGAAAACTCAGAAGGTGGTAAATACACCGTATCTGTACGTTCATTTTTTCAGGGTAATGAGTACTACTATTTTGTATACCAGGATTATAAAGATGTGCGCTTTGTAGGTACCCCTCCGGAGAGCATTGGTAAATTTGGTGGCGATACGGATAACTGGGAATGGCCGCGCCACACGGGCGACTTCTCTATGTTCCGTATTTATGCCGATAAAGAGGGTAACCCGGCTGACTATTCTGAAAACAACGTACCGCTTCATCCTAAAAAATACCTTAAGATAAGCCTTAAAGGTGTTCAGGAGAATGATTTTGCCATGATATTGGGGTATCCGGGCCGTACTAACCGCTGGATGCCAAGTGGCGGTATAGAGCAAAACGTAAAGTTTGCCTACCCGGCATGGGTAGAAGCCAGCAAACTGGGCATGGACCGCATGAAGGTGTATATGGATAAGGATACCAAAGTACGCCTTGATTATGCCAGTAAATACGCTCAGGTGGCTAACTACTGGAAAAATCGCCAGGGTATGATAGATGCGCTTACAAAGCACAAAACCGCCGCTACAAAAGCTGCCGGCGAGGCAAAATTTGACAAGTGGGCAAACAGCACCCCTAAGAACAAAGAAAAATATGGTACGGTAGTAACCACACTTAAAAACTACTACGCCAAAACTAACGAAAAGGCACGCCACGATAACTACCTTACCGGGCTGTTCCGCACCAGTAACATGGCCATGCTGCCGACCAGGATGAACAAAACGCTATCGGCTTTTGCCAAAGCAGATGCTGCAAAGCGCGCTGAAATGCAACCGGAGCTTGAAAAAGCAATAGCAGAAACGTATGAAAAACTATACATACCTCTTGAAAAAGATGTACTTGCAGCTGAGCTTAACCTTTATGTAACCAAATCTGCCGGGTACGCTGTAGCACCTAAGGCAGCAGATGTAGTTAAAGCAGACAGCAAAGCGTGGATAGAAAAGGCATTTGCGTCGAGTATTTTTGGTAGCAAGGAAAGCCTTATGGCATGGCTAAAAAATCCTTCGGCAGAGGCGTTGCAAAACGACCCGCTTACGGTACTTTCTTTAGACCTGTCTACGCATTTTAATAACAAGTCTGAGGAGTTACAAAAACTTACCGATGATTATAGCAGGGCATTCCGCTTGCTGGTAGAGGGGCTTCGCGAAAGCAACCCTAAAACCAAGTACTACCCGGATGCAAACAGCACCATGCGCCTTACTTACGGTAAAGTACGCAGCCTGCCTGCCGATAAGCGTAACGACGCGGCTAAAAACTACTACACTACACTACAGGGTGTGGTAAACAAATACAAGCCAAACGATGAGGAATTCGACCTGCCGAAACGCCTTATTGAAATGAATAAAACCAAAGATTTTGGCCGCTACGCAGACAAAGCAGGCTATATGCCGGTTAACTTCCTTACCGATAACGACATTACAGGTGGTAACTCGGGTTCGCCGGTAATGAACGGTAAAGGTGAGCTCATAGGCCTGGCGTTTGACGGTAATATAGAGGCTATGGCTGGCGACGTTATTTTTGACCACCAGCTACAGCGCACCATAAACGTAGACATTCGCTACGTGCTATGGGTTATAGACAAGTTTGCCGGTGCCAAGCACATTGTAGATGAAATGACTATTGTGAAGTAAGTTTTACACTTTAAAATAATAGCGTTTAGATAATAAGAACCGCCCTGAGAGGGGCGGTTTTTTTGTATCAGTATTTGGATTATTCGGTATAATGTCTATATTTGCTAAATAATGTAAAAAAATCAACTAACAATGAAAAAAATCTTACAAATCGCTTTAGCGGCTTCTTTTCTATTTGTGTCATGTAAAAAAGAGCCAGGCTCGGTTTCTGGTAATGTTTACTATAAGTTTAACGATTACGTAGGTAACAAGCCGGATGCAGGTGCTACAATTAAAGTGTTTAACCTGGACAAAGGTGCTGAACCAGCGGTTTACGAAGGCTCAGCAGATGTTCAGGGTAATTACAAAGTTTCAGGAATTAATCCTGCAGACTATCTGCTTGTAGTTAAGTCTAAAACCACTACTGCATTAACAGGTGACATTTTACAGCAATTACTAAAAAATGCTGAGGGTGTAAAAGCTGTTTTTGGTGTAGATATGATGACTTTTAAGAGCGACATTGATATGTTGTCTGCACTTAACTTTACTAATGACGGATTAATAGCGGGTATGGATACTAGTAACTATACCGAGAACGAGGTTAAAATCAACGAAAATAAAGCCAAGATTAAAAAAATCGTGGACAGTCTGTTAGCTAAGTTCCCGAAAGATTTTGTAAAAGCATTTGATCTTTATGGTGCTTTTGGTCCTAAAATCGAGGTTAAGACCATAAAAGTGGAAGAAACTAAAGATGTAAATAACAACACTGATTTTGGGGTTACTTATAGTTAATCGTATATCAAAGTACTTAAAAACCGCCCTGAGAGGGGCGGTTTTTTTTGTGGTTGTAATAGTATATTTTAATACCTACAAGGTCTTTAAGATCTTGCAGGATTTGAGTGCATCTCACCTGCAAGGTTTTTTTTAACCTTGTAGGTGTTTGTTTTGTGGTGGTATAGATACTCTTTACGTATAAAGTTCCATCCTGATTTCCACTAACAATTTTTCCGCGTGTTTTACATCGGGTTTTTCCTGTAGTTTCGTAGTCTTTGTTACTTGTTCAATGGTTTCAAGAAGTTTTTCAGCCCGTTCAAGCAGTTCATCGTATTGTAGTTGGCCTGCTTTAATAGCAAGAAGTTCATTCCGGTTTGAAACACGTATGTTTAACGAACCCTCACTTAAAATTTGCAATGCCGACTGTAACAACCTTACGGTATGCATCATGTTTTTGGAATCGTACTGCTTACCATGTTCCATATTGGTGTTGTAACGGTTGTTGTTCCGTTTCTCTACCCAGTCCCAATATTCGCGATATTCTTTGCAATAATTAGAATACCCATCCTTATTAAAATACATATAGGCGCTTTCGGTTTCTCCATTGGGAACAGACGATAACGACACTTCGTTTGAATCTTCACTTTTTATAATGCCTTTATAGCATAATGAACCATTGTTGTCTGTAAACAAGGCATACACATCCTTAGAGTGTGGTATGTTTACCAGCCCGCAGTTTTCCTGGGCAAGGTTATTTTCGGCGAGCCATTTCTTTAACGTTATTGTATTATAACCCTTAAGTATGTAGCAAAAATCAAGGGGTGATTTCCGTTCTTTTGGCAGCGGATTTACAATCTTCTTTTTCAGTCCCCGTGCTTTTTTTATTTGGGTTGCGGCATATCCGGCAAACGTGTCTTTACAAAGTTTTGACAAAAAATCAGAAATCAAAACACGCTCCATAACCGGGTGTTTGTATAGGATACAATCGGCAGGGGAAGCAAGCAGTTCCAGTATATTTGGATTGTTTTTGGTTAACAACTCTATGTAGCGGCCTATTTCATAATATGCTACATCATTCGTTTCGTTGCTAATTTGCGGTATGTATTCCATACCGTAAAAGAGCGCTTTCGGCATATAAAAAACGCCTTTGATATCGGTGTCCGATTCGGGCGTTTCTAACCCAAACGATTTGCTGCCCGCAATGGCTTCAAATAATATAAGGTTGTTATCTTTTAAATCCTGTATGGTCATCAGCGTTTTATTTCTTCCCTGAAAAATGCTTCGAGTTCAGCATTAATTTTCTTTCCTGTCCCCAGTTTTTGGGCGTGTTCCTGATTGTATACTACGGTTTGTTGCAGGTAAGTCGTTATCAGCTCCTCACGTGGGTGAAAATAGGTTTCCTCCTGTCCCGCCTTTATTTCTAAAAGTTCGGTAATAGTTTCCTGTACATTTACCGGAGCAAGCGGCAATAATTCTGCAAAAGCCACAGGGGGTATACTATTGTTGTCTATAATCCATTTCCCGGCAAGGGCACAGCGTAAGGCATAAAAATAACTTTTCAGTTTTACCCGTTCGGCCTCGCATACTTCCATAAAGTTTTTGGTGGTTCCCAGGTAATGGTGTAATGTAGCAATGGGCGAAAAGCAGTCTTTGGCAAACACCTGCATTTGTGCCAGGAAAGCATCGTTGCTACGGTACGTAACCGGAGGGAAAAGCCACTCTATAAGTGGTGCATTAGATTTAGCCAATAGTTTTAAGGCTTTTGCCAAATCCCAACCCGAACCATCGAGGTCTTCAGCAGTCATAAATTCTATTACATCTGGTTTTTCCCAAAGTGTAAGGTATTCATCTGCCGGTTTTTTGTAAATAAAGCGGATGTCATAATCGCTGTCAGGCGATGCAAAGCCCCAGGCACGGCTACCTGACTCCACAGCGTGAAGTACGGTTATATTGTGTTGTTTTTCTGTTTCGGCAAGTTTAGAAAGTATGGCTTGTTGCATTTTATTAAAGATGAAATTTCTTAGGTCGGTTATTTTCCCTCCAAATTTACATTTTTAAAATCTCTCGGTTATATGTAGTTGAACTTTTTATACCTACAAGGTCTTTAAGACCTTGCAGGATTTAAGGGCACCACACCTGCAAGGTTTTTTTAACCTTGTAGGTGTTTTTGTTTGTGGTGGTATAAGATGCTTTTTACGTATAAAGTTCCAATGGTTTGTTGCATAATAGTTTAATCGTATAACATGATAAATTTAAGAGAGTTCAGGAGCGCTTTATATTGTTGTTTCATATCTCTTTCAATACAACGAATGTCTTTATAATGTTGACATTTTTCGAAATATAAAATATCTAGTACTGTGCTTTTGTTGAAATCTATATCTGTTTTGTATCCGGAAACGCATAATGCTTTAGTATTGTTTATAAATTCAATGATTCTGGATTTTTTTATATTTAACGAACTGCAACTTCCAAAATGGACAATTTTATTTGTTAACTTCCCATAGCATTTTTCCTCAATATAGTCTAATGTGATTTCATCTTTTCCTAAACTTATCCCATTAGGATTTCCATGAAAAGCAAAATATAATATAGAATATTCATTATACTTATCATATTGATCTATGTAATATTCAAATTCATCCTTTGTTGCACAATGTCTATGAATATTTTCAATATTAAAGCAATCAGTTAGGTAGGTGAGAGTAGGTTTTATACTTTTCTTATTTCTTAAATCGTCTTCCCAGTTGCCTTCTAGGCAAAAGATATGTTTTTCATATTCTTTAGCTATTTTCATTGTGGTGCTTGGTTATTAGTCATTCCCAAATTTACATTTTTAAAATCTATTCGTTACATTTGGGCGTAATATTACAATACGAAACTTCCCATAAAAATGCGTACACATTTTATCGCTATAGGGGGCGCCGCCATGCACAATTTGGCACTTGCCCTGCACCACAAAGGCTATCAGGTAACCGGCAGCGACGATGCCATTTTTGAACCCAGCCGTACCCGCCTGGAAAAAGCCGGCTTACTGCCCGCCGAACTGGGTTGGTTTCCGGAGCGTATTACGGCCGATATAGAAGCCATAATCCTGGGCATGCACGCCAAAGCCGATAACCCTGAGCTTTTAAAAGCGCAGGAGTTGGGCCTTAAAATATACAGTTACCCCGAGTTTTTATACGAACAGAGTAAAGACAAAACCCGCGTAGTTATAGGCGGTAGCCACGGTAAAACCACCATTACCAGTATGATACTTCACGTAATGCACTACCACAACATAGAAGTAGATTACATGGTGGGAGCACAGCTGGAAGGTTTTGATACCATGGTACACCTTACATCAGATAACGACTTTATTGTTCTTGAAGGCGATGAGTACCTTTCCTCTCCTATGGACCGCAGGCCGAAATTCCACCTGTACCAGCCCAATATTGCCCTGATTAGCGGCATTGCTTGGGATCACATAAACGTGTTCCCTACGTTTGATAACTACGTAGAACAGTTTGAAATCTTCATCCAAAAGATAACCAACGGTGGTATTTTAGTATACAACGAAAATGACCCTGAGGTAAAACGTATATCTGAAGCAGCTACTAATCCTATTCGCCGTATTCCGTACAGCACGCCGGAATACACGGTTGAAAACGGCGTTACACTGCTATCCACACCCGAAGGCCCTATGCCCATAGAGGTGTTTGGTGCACATAACCTGAACAACCTTGCCGGCGCCAAATGGATTTGCCAGTGCATGGGTGTAGACGAAGCAGACTTCTACGAGGCCATAGCTACCTTTAAAGGTGCCAGCAAACGCCTTGAAAAAATTGCCGAAAATGGTAAAAATGTTGCTTATAAAGATTTTGCGCATTCGCCAAGCAAGGTGTCCGCTACTACAAAGGCGGTTAAGGAGCAGTACCCTGACCGTACGCTGATTGCCTGCCTGGAGCTTCACACGTACAGCAGCCTTAACGCGGAGTTTCTTAAGGAGTACCGCGGCGCGCTTGATGCAGCCGATGTGGCAGTGGTGTTTTACAGCCCGGATGCGGTAAAAATCAAGCAGCTTGAGGAAGTTACCTACGAGCAGATAGCTACGGCATTTAACCGCGAAGACCTTATTATATATACTAATCCGGCGGCGTTTAAGCAGTATCTGTACGAACTGAAATATGATACTAACGGCGCTGCCCTGCTCCTTATGAGTAGTGGTAATTACGGCGGGCTAAACTTTGAGGAAGTTAAAAACCTTATATAACGGTACACTAAAGTTTGAAGAAATTTATTGCCCGTATTTTCGGGAAAAAGGAAGAAGCGCCCATAAAGACCAATGCTGAGTTTTGGGCTTGGTTTAAAAAGCATCATAAGGCATTTTACAAAACCGTGGCTAAGGGCGAGAATGTGGAGGAAGCATTTTTTACCCAACTTGGCCCCAAGCTGGACAGCCTGAGGCCGGGCTATTGGTTTTTATGCGGTATGTACGATGAACATACGGCAGAGCTTATTATTACCGCCGACAGTTTTGTAAAAAACATAGTGTTTGCCGAGGAACTAGTGGCTGCTGCCCCGGCCCTTAAAGGATGGCGTTTTACGGCGCTTAAGCCCCCGCACGATGTGGAAAACTGCCGCGTGTCTATGGATGGGTATAAGTTTAACCGCGAAACGCTGAGGTTTTACCCCATAGAAGACCCGCTTTGCCCCGATGAGATTAATATTGTTATAGTACACGATGATTACACGGCAGATAATGCCGATGACATTATCCGTGGGGCATACATATTCCTGGAGCATTATTTGGGCGAACTGAACAGCATTACCAGCATAGATAGCCTGGATTTTAAAGCCCCTGCCGATGTAAAAGAGGAACTTATAGATATAGAACGCCTTAAAAGCTACCTGGTGTGGCGGGAAAAAGAGTTCGTAGAGAAGTACGAAGGGCAGTTTCCTGATGGGGTGGAAGATGGCGTGTCTGTAATGCAGGCCGACCTGGGTGAAGGTGAAATAGCCATTGCTACCGTAAATACCCACTTGCTGGAATGGGAGGGCAAAGTGGCCTACCCGTGGTTCCTGCGGGTTACTGTAGCATACGACCCTGCGGGTAATATGCCCGATGAACGTACTAACGATATACTAAACGCGTTTGAAGACCACCTTATAGAACGGCTTAAGGCTACAGATGGCTGCCTGTGGCTGGCACATGAAACCTGCAGGGGTACACGCGACATTTATTTTGCGTGCCGCGAATTCCGCAAGCCTTCAAAAATTATGTGGCTGATAGAGCAGGAATTTCCGTATGCGTATGATTTTGCCTTCGATATTTTTAAAGACAAATACTGGCGTACCTTGCAGCACTTTATGCCATAAGGCTACTTTTTATAGGCTTTTACGCCGGCTTCTATTTTGGTTTCCAGGTAATTGTCACGCGGCGGTATGGGGCAGCTGTAGTCGTGGTTATAGGCGCAGTACGGGTTATACGCACGGTTAAAGTCTATTTGCAGGGTGTTTCCGGTGGGGAACTTCAGGTCGATGTAACGGCCTCCTGCATAGGTGGTTTCGCCATTGGTATCGTCTGTAAACGGAAGAAAGAGGTAGTCTTTGTATTCCTCTTTTTGCATCAGGCTAAGGCTTTGGTATACATTCAGCTTATAGGGTTTTCCATCTATGGTAAAGTGCGCTTCGCCATATTTAATGTATTGCGATTTACGCCCATCGGTAGTGGCCATGTAGAACGGTTTTTCGTTTGGGGTGCGTGTTACGGTAGCGGTAACGCAGTACTTAAGGTTAATGGTAAAGAAATCTAACGATTTAAATTTCTTAAGGTCTTTTTTGGGTAGCGGTGAAGTCTTTGGGTTAGCATATTCTTCGTTGAGCTTTTTTTGTACTTCCTTGGTAGCCGCGTCACTGCATTGTTGTGCGTAGGTAAATCCGGTAACGATAAAAAATGCAGCCAAAAGCAGGTTCTTCATACATTGTGTTTTGGTAAAAATACAGTTTTTTTAGCCGCTGCAATACTTCTGCTAAAAAATAGGTTATTTAACACTACTTGTGGTGTGGTATTTGTGCCGAAATAGTTATAAAATAATATACATTTACACCAATCAACAGTTTTGAATAAAAATGAGAAAACCAATACGTACCAGTCTTCTTTTTTTGTTGTTAACGGGCAGCGTTTTTGCACAGTCTAAACTGAAACGCCAACATATAATTGATCTTTGCACAAACGAGGAGCAAACGTTTTTATTTAACCCAAAGGGGAAAACCACCGAAGAAATTACCAAGCAAACCGATACCAAAGGCAGGGTGGTAGTTAACCGTATCCTTTACACCTACGATAAAGATAAGGTAACGCGTGTGCAACGTATTTGCAATGATACGCTTATAAGCGATGCCACCAGCGAATATATAAATGGCGACCTGGTGCATTACAGGCGTATGGTAAAGGGTAAAATGGACATTGACGAAGCCTACACCTACAAAAAAGGACAGTTGCTCAGCCATATTACTACTACACCCGAAGGGGTTACGGTAAAGGAAGTTACGTATAACAATCCGCAGCGCACGTCTGAGGCCGTTACCCGTAAGGATGCTAAGGTAATTGAAGTAGTGAAAGAAAGCCGTGAGGGCAATATGGTAACAAAAGAGTTTCTTACCCCTCCGTTTATAAGACCTACGGTAACTAAGGTTATTGTATACGATTATGATGGAAATGTAATAGACGAACGCACGCTAAAAAATGGCAAAGAAGTAAAGCGGATTATCTGTCGCTTTGAAAATAATATTCCGGTTAGTAAAAAAGTGTTTGAAAACGGCACTGTGGTTTTTGAGGGGCTGTATGACGAGTATGGCAATCCGCTGAAAGAACAGGATTTTACAAAGAAAACGGTAGTTATCTACGAAAACAAGTTTAATACCCAGCACAACCTGCGTGAGGTAAAGGTAATACGTAATGATAAAGAGGAGTGCATTAAAAAAATAGAGAATGAATACTATTAATCTTTCCGTTCCCGAAATAATTATTTTCCCTGAAACCCACCTTGTTGGGATGAGTAGCGATATGAGTTTCGCGCAAAATACCACCGCAATACTTTGGCAACAATTTATGCCCAGGAGAAAAGAAGTTGAGGCTCTTAATAACGACTTATTCTCTGTACAGTATTACCCCGAAGGATTTTTCGATTCTTTTAACCCCACTACTGCTTTTACCAAATGCGCCGCTGTACAGGTGCAGCCGGGAGCAGCCGTACCGCAGGATATGAATACGTTTGTAATACATGAGGGTAAATATGCTGTGTTTCAATACAAAGGTAATCCTGCGAACGGAGATGACGTATTTAGGTATATACTAACCGAATGGCTACCGCAGTCGGGTTACGTTTTAGACCGCCGCCCTCACTTTGAAATACTTGGCGATAAATACAAAAATGGCTCCAACGATAGTGAAGAAGCCATTTATATTCCTGTAAAATAGATTGCGCTGATTTAGTCAATCATTATTTTTTGTCTGCTTACATTACTGCCGTTTGTAATCTCGGTAAGGTATAACCCCGCCGAAAAAGCGCTTACGTCTATACGTTGCCCGTTTTGTTGTATGGTAGTGCTATGGAGTAGTTTACCACTCAGGTCATAGATTTTTGCCTGTATTGGCAGTGCAGCACCTGCTGTATCTACAGTAAGGTTGTCCGTTGCCGGGTTAGGGTATAATTTAACTGCGGCAAAATTAGCACCTGCAATGCCCGCCGGCGTACCGTAGGCAATTTTATATACGGTGCCGTTACTTATGCCTGCCACATACAATTCTCCGGAATTATCTTCGCCAAAAGTAGCAAAGTTACCCATAAAAGAGTTGCTCCAGGTGATGTTAGCCGCATTATCTACTGTGCCTATGCGGTTGTTGCAAAAGTCGCCAAAAACATATTTACCCGCTAAATCAGGGTACATAGCGCCACGGTACACGTAGCCCCCGGTTACAGAGCATGCGTTATCCGCCCTGCCATACTCGGCGAAAGGCATGGTAAAGGCATCTGCCGAAGCGCAACCGCCTGTAATATGAGGTAATGAACCTTCATAACAACGCCATCCATAGTTAATACCACCTTCTGTTACTGCTACACGATTGAGTTCCTCCCGGTCGTTTTGTCCCACATCGGCAATCCAGATGTTTCCTGCTGTGCGGTCAAACGAAAATTTCCAGGGGTTGCGCAGCCCGGTAGCCCATATTTCATCGGCACCATCTATGCCCACAAACGGGTTATCCTGCGGTATGCCGTAGCCCTCTGTGTCTATTTCGGTGTTTATGCGCAGCATTTTACCCAAAAGCGTATTTATGTTTTGTCCGTTGCCCTGAGGGTCATCGCCACTGCCGCCATCGCCCATGGCTATGTACAGGTAACCATCGGGCCCGAAGCGCAGGCAGCCCCCGTTATGGTTGCTAAACGGCTGGTTAACGGTTAACAGTATGGTGCCCTCGGCATTGGCAACCGAAGGGTTTTCGGCGTTACGGGTGTAGCGCGCTATAACGGTGTTACCCTCCAGGTTAGTATAGTTAATATAAAACCGCCCGTTTGTAGCATAATCAGGAGAGAATGCCAAACCCAGCAGACCACGTTCGCTGGTGCTGGTAGTAAGTGTGCTAATGTCCAGGAACGGAGTAGCATTGGTAGAGCCGTCGGCATTCAGGATTTTTATTTTCCCGGTTTGCTCTACCACAAACAGCCTGCTGTCGCCGGCGTGCACGATTTCAAGTGGCCTGTTAAACCCGGTTGCAAAAGGGGTAAGGGCAAATTCCTGCGCATGGCAAAAACCCGCTGCCAGCAGCAGCGCGGTGAGTAGTTGTTTTTTCATAGCATTGGTTTTGTTAATTGTCCTGTGTTAAAGCTACAAATATTAACGTAATAAACTATTGCGCTTTAACATAATATAAATAAGCCTCCGCCCAAAGCAGGGCGAAGGCTTACCGTTTTTAAGGCACTATTATAATTGGTAGGTTGGTGTTATAAGTTGGCTATAATTTTATCCTTAGGATATTTTACCTTATAGCTTATCCGTATTTTTTTGGTTTCGCCGGGATTTAATTTCAGTTCCCAGGTAAGTACCCCGGTTTCAGGGTTGGCTTTGGCACTATCGTCTTTTAGCAATGTAACCTCAATTTCCTTGTCCGTGCTTACCGGGTACTGGTCTTTCAGCATTAGGTTAATGGCTTCTTTTTTATTGTTCCGAATGGTAGTTTCGTAGGTAAACGTCTGTTCTTTGTAGCTGCTCAGGAACTTAGTACCGCTTTTATCGGCTACTTTTTCACGTTTTACGGTAATCCTTTTATCCCTGCCCATGCTCAGGTTAAGCGTGTCGCCGGTTTGGTTCGGGTTAATGGTGGTTTTACCAATGTACATACCGTCAAAAATAATATTCGCTTCGCCCGGTAGCAGGTTATACTTGCCATAGTCGGTAACTTCTGCCATAAGGAAAGCTTCCTGTTCCAGCTTTGGTACCGAATAGTGGCGGTAGCTTGCCGGTAGTTTTATTTCTTTCATCCGTACGCTGTGCACCTTACCATTGCTCAGTATATCATACGGTACATCTATGATAAACGAAACATTCATTTGATTGTCGTTTACTGAAGTATAATCCCCGAGTTCTTTTTTCTCTAAAGTTTCTGCACTTACTGTCGACATTCCTCTTATGCTAACGGATGCATTTGCCCCTGGCGCTCCACTACCGTAAGTTATTTGAAGCCCCGGCACCTGACCTTGTAGCGTATTCATCACGTTTGCATTAGGGCGTCCGTAGATTACCCGTCCTCCAAATCGTAAAAACCAAGCCGAAAGTACCGGTATCTGGCTGCTTTGGTTGGGCATGCCACTGCTTAGTGTAAGCTTAGCCTGTTTCCAGTCGATACCCGTGTTTTGGGTAATCTGGGCTTTGTACATCATGGTAATCGGGCCGCTGCTGGTATCGGCACGCAAGTCGTAGTAAGGCGACCACGATGCACCCTGGGTAAGGTAGTTGATTTCTAACGGATACGTACCTGCTACGTCGCACATTACCTGAAGCACCAGCTTGCCTTTATAGGCATCAGTATCTTTAGGGGCGGTAGCATCGGTTATCTTTTCGTTTATAGCCGTAAGGCGCTCGTTAAGTTTCTTTTCCTTTTGTGCAAGGGAAAGTTGGTTTGCAGTAATCTCGTTGCGCTTGGCGCGATAATAGTCTACCAGTTTTACCAAATCAGTAACGCTAAGGCCGGTATTTTGCCCGGCTACCTGTTGGTTTTTATCCAGCAGGTCCAGGGTTTTCTGGTCGTTGTTGCGCTGAGTTACCAGCTTATCAAGCTCTGCCTGAATAGTAACGATACTATCGCGCAGTTTTTTCACGGCAGCCGATTCGGGTTGGGTTACGGGCTGGTCGCCCATGTAATTTCGGGTAAACTGTACCGAAAGCACTGTAACGCTTGCCGGAGCGCCTATCTGAACTGTATTTTCATAGATGTATTCCGCCACGTTTTTCACCACAATTTCGCTGGTACCTGCGGGTAGGGTAGCGGTGGCGTTTTGGGTAAGTTCGGCGGCGTTAAAGTATACGGTAGCTGCCGAAACCTTAGCATTGGTGTAAACCGGTTTTTGTGCCTGTGTGGTTGCTGTTATAAGTAGTGTAAGCAGAAACAGCCATTGGTTAAAATATTTCATAGTGCTATGTTTTTTTATATAGAGCACTATTTTATGGGAAAGGTTGGGAGAGGGGATAATTTTTTTTTTTGACGATACCCTTTATATTAAAATGCCCGATGGCGTGGTGCTGGGTTTTGACGAGGTTTCGAAATACCGTGATGAATATCTAAAGAAGTAAAAAAGCCGGTAGAATAATTTATAAATTATTCTACCGGCTTCTATATACTTTTAATCTAATTTTATACTGCAATTTGCGAATAACAAAATAACCGCATCACCAAAAAAACTACTCCTCTATATAAAGCACCAATCCTTTAAGGTAAGATCCTTCGGGGTGGAACATATTTACCGGGTGGTCCGGCCCCTGAGATAATTTGTGTAGCACACGTACTTTTCGCCCGGCTTCTATAGCCGCTGCCGATACCGTATTATAAAACAATACATCGTCTATAACCTGCGAGCAGGAGAATGTGAACAGGAAACCGCCCTGTCCTATGGTTTTAAGCCCTGCAATGTTAAGGCGTTTGTAAGCCTGTGTAGCGGTGTGTTTGCTCTTTATGTTTTTAGCAAAAGCAGGGGGATCCAATACAATAACGTCGTACAGGTTTTTATTGGCTTTCAGGTAATCAAACACGTCAGACGCCACTGCCTGGTGGTTGCTGCCCGGAAAGTTTAGCTGCATGTTTTCGTCGGCAAGTTTTACCGCTTTTTCAGAAATGTCTACTGAGGTAACCAGCTCCGCCCCGGCACTCATGGCGTAAATAGAGAACCCGCCTGTGTAGCAGAACGTATTGAGTACCTTTTTACCCGCCGAGTATTTTTTTAGCAGATTACGGTTATCGCGCTGATCCAGGAAGAAGCCTGTCTTTTGGCCTTCCACCCAGTTCACGTGGAATTGTATGTTGTTTTCTTTGGCTACAGTATCGTTAGCCGAGCCATATACATGGTAATCGGTACCTGTTTTAGGCAATGTTTGCGAACTCTTACAATACACGGTTTCGCAATACTCCGGGAAGGTAGTTTTTATGGCATCGGCTATTTCCTGCATTTTAAAATAAATACCGGTAGAGTGTGCCTGTACCACAAAATGCCCGTTGTAATAGTCTATAATAAGCCCCGGTATGCCGTCGCCTTCGCCGTGTATCAGCCGGAATGCATTGGTTTCCGCTATAGAAAACAATTTCATACGCAGTTCCCACGCGGCTTTAAAGCGTTTTGCCCAAAAGCTATCGTCAAAAGTTTCGTTTGCAAAAGTAAGTACGCGCACCGCTATGCTGCCTTTATCGCTGTAAAAACCGGTAGCCAAATGATTTCCCTGGGTATCGGTAACGTTTACCATTTGCCCGTCGGTAAGTTCTTCGCTTACGCCATACACAGCACCGCTAAAAATCCACGGGTGGTTACGCTGTACTGATTTTTCTTTTCCTTTATTAAGTATAACTTTTGCAAATTCCATTTTCTGATTGTTTTAGCCACTGATTACACGAATTAACACCAATTAATTAGTGGAAATTAGTGCAATTAGTGGCAGCTGTTTTTTTTTCGACTAACCCAATAACCGCATCATCAACTAAACTCTTAATACGCCAGTTTACCCAGGTTTTCAAAAAACTGGTCTACGTTTATAGAGTCGTTCACAAAGATATGTTCGCGGCTTAGCGGCAGCCTGTTTCGGGCACGGCCGGTTACGTTTATATTTCCGTTTTGTGCTATCGTATCTCCTGCAGAAATAATACCACGACGCAGCATTATATTTTTTATGTAATTGTCATGCCTTAGCGCAAAGCCTTTCAGGTTACCCGTGCTGTCAAATTTATACATAAACTTTTTAGGGCTTGGTATAATGCTGGCCAGGTACACACATTCGTCCAGGGTCAGGCTGCTTGGGTGCTTGTCAAAATAATAGCGCGACGCTTCGCCTATACCATAAACATCAGGCCCCCATTCTATGATATTAAAATACACCTCCAGCATACGCTCTTTGCTGGCTACACGTTGATTTTCCAGTATGTATACCAGTAGTATTTCTTCCATTTTACGCGAAAGGGTTTTCTCGCGGGTAAGGAATACGTTCTTTATCAGCTGCATGCTTATGGTGCTGGCACCACGGCTAAACTTCTTTGTTTTTATGTTTTGGATAATACTCTGGCGGAATGCCTCTGTAATAAACCCACGGTGGCGGAAAAACGAAGGGTCTTCGCTGGTAAGCACCGCTTTGCGCAGGTAAGGCGATACGCTGCCTATTGGCGTGTAGTTAGGGTTAGATGGCCCTACAACAATGGCACGCTGCGCCCTGCCGTCTTCCATGGCGCGGTAGGTAAATGTACCGTTTAGCTTGGCAAGGTCGGCTGCACCGTATTTTGTAATCTCCAGGCCGTCTTTTTCCATGGTACTGTCAAACACCAGCGCGTTTGGCTTGTTTTTGTTGAACAGAAAATCCAGCCTGTAGCCGAAACTTCCTATGGCTTCCATGCCTTCAAAGTGTGTAAACAAACCGGTAGGCAGCGAGGTAATAAAGTCTTGCGCCTGCATTTTTGGTATGTTAGCCTTAAACTGGTATATGGTGTCTTCCTCTGTGCTGAATTTAGCATAAGGATGTAGTTTCACTTTGTTCAGCTGCACTGTACTTGCCGAATCCAACTCTATGTAGCGCTCGCCCAGGCGAAGGCGGTAGTCAAAACTTGCGTTATTTATTACCACATCCTTACTGGCTATGCGGCGGTTGTTTACCATAAAGTTTTTAATGGAAGCATAACCCTCTATGTGCAGTTCGCCGCCACTCATTTCTATTTCGTCTACCTTAAGGTTAATGGCATCAAAGCCGCTTTTTATGTTGAAACGCCTTGCCACATACGGTACCACAATACGGCTGGTATCTGAATTGAAAAACTTCAGGTCGCATTTATGCCCACGAGGGTCTGCCATACCGTTTACTTTCCAGGTTTGGCTTATGGTATCTTCGGTAATGCGTAGGGTGCTTTTTAGCTGGTTATCGGCCAGTTTAGTATTGTCCAGTTTCAGGTTCAGCTTGTGCCCGTTATCGTCTACCCGGAGTTCCAGGTTGTTCAGCTCCATATCGGTAGGTACAAGGTTAAGCACCTTGTTTAGCAGGCTGTAAGCGCGGTCTGCGTAATCGGTATCTTTAGTTACTTCCTCGTCCTTGTCTTTTTTATTGCGTATAAGCCCACGGAAATTCCACCCAAGGCTATCGCGCACCATTTGCACATAGCCGTTTTTCATGTGCAGGGTGCCCAGCTGTACGTCGCCTACAAGCAGGTGGCCCAGGCTAAGGCTGGTATTGATTTCTTCTATCTTCAGGAGTTGGGGTGCACCGTTAGGGCTTAGGCTTACGCCCTTCATGGTAATGCCGTTAATACCGCTGAAAGAAGCTTCTTTAACCACAAATTCGGCATTACGTTCGGCTACCTTGGTTTTTACACGTGCCAAAACCTGTTCCAGTGCCATATTGCGGAAGGCAAAGAACAATATTCCGAAAAGTACCAGCAGTATGGCTAATATAATTATCAGCCTGCGGGTTAGTTTTTTATAATTGATACGTCGTCGCATTCTTTATCCGAAAAGGTAGCCGGCAACATCTTCTATGCGCCCCACCTGTTTGATGTCAATAATAGTATTTTTCAAGGAAACCTTGCTGTATTTCGATACAAAAATAGTAGAAAAACCTAATTTTTCAGCCTCCAGTATGCGTTGGTCTACACGGTTTACGGGGCGTATTTCGCCACTAAGGCCTATTTCTCCCGTAAAACAATAGCCTTTGCTCACCGGAATGTCTTCGTTACTGCTTAGTATTGCGGCAACTACGGCGAGGTCTATAGCAGGATCATCTACATTAATACCCCCGGTAATGTTAAGGAAAACGTCTTTCGCGCCCAGGCGGAAGCCGGCTCTTTTTTCCAGTACGGCAAGCAGCATATTAAGGCGTTTGGCATTGTAACCCGTAGTACTGCGCTGTGGTGTACCATATACTGCGGTACTGACAAGTGCCTGTATTTCTACCATTAGCGGGCGCATACCCTCCATAGTAGTGGCTATGGCGGTACCGCTGAGTTCTTCATCTTTATGGGAAATCAGTATTTCGCTGGGGTTGCTTACCTCGCGCAGGCCGGTGCCCTGCATTTCGTAAATGCCCAGTTCGGCAGTAGAGCCAAAACGGTTTTTAAGCGAACGCAGTATGCGGTACACGTGGTTGCGGTCGCCTTCAAACTGAAGCACCGTATCTACCATGTGTTCCAGTATTTTGGGCCCGGCAATAGAACCATCTTTAGTAATGTGGCCTATGAGTATAACGGGTACATTACTTTCTTTGGCAAACTTTATAAGCTCAGCGGTAGTTTCGCGTATCTGGCTTATGCTTCCGGCACTGCTTTCTATATAATCACTGTGCAGCGTTTGTATAGAGTCTATGATAACCACTTCCGGGTCTATCGCCTCAATTTGCCGAAAGATATTTTGTGTTTTGGTTTCGGTAAGGATAAAACAGTTATCGGCCTGTGCGGTAATGCGTTCGGCACGCATTTTTATCTGTTTCTGGCTTTCCTCCCCGCTTACATACAGCGTACGAAATGGCAGCTTTAGCGAAATTTGTAATAGCAGCGTACTCTTACCAATACCCGGTTCACCACCCAAAAGTGTTAGCGAACCCGGCACCAGCCCGCCACCCAAAACACGGTTCAGTTCGCCATCTCCGGTATCCATACGGATTTCGGTAGCGCTGTCTATTTCTGTAATCCGAAGTGGTTTAGGAGCTTTTTTTACCTCACCTGTAGGGGCTTTCCAGCCCGGTTTGTCTTCTTTTACTATAAGTTCCTCTACTATGGTATTCCACTCCTTGCAGGCGTTACACTGTCCCTGCCAGCGGGCGTACTGGGTACCACAGTTTTGGCAATAAAATGCTGTTTTTACTTTAGCCATTTATCTCTTTTGCATCAATGGGTTCAAAGGTAGGCGTTTTTTCCGTGTCTTGTTTTTAAAGTGGCCAAATCACTGCCTACATATCATCTAAAAATTGTTTTACAATTTCTTCTAGCTCGGTAAGGTCTTCATAGTTTTCGAGTTCAACCTCTTTTTCTGTAGCTTTCAGTTCGGTAATAATATCAGCCAGGAGTTCAAGTGGTTCTGTTTCCATGCCAAACATACCGCTGTCAAATTCTACCCCCGTAAGTACACCATCGTAGTGCATGCCCACACACCAGTTTTCCATAAACTTGTTTAACGGGATTTCTTTTACCGCATAGCCTTGCCAGCCGTTTGTGGCGCAGGCGCGAGCGTAGGCTGCCTGAGACCACACACAGGTAAGTGGTATGGCGTTTCCTTCATCGTCTTCATATTCTGTAGAAGACGAGCGGGCAATACCCGTCTTGCTTTCCAGCGCATACACTATGCCAGTAGCACATACGTTTTTTACAAACTTTTCGTATTTAAGACGTATGTCTATGTGGTTTTTTAGCATGGCATTACGTTTTTAATTGGGGCAGAGGTGTTGCGGTAGGTTTTAAAACCCGCCTATGAGTTCTTTTACTATTTCGCGCAGTTCATCGGCACTTTCATATTGCTGAAACTCTAATGCTACACCGGTTTTGTCTGATTCATTCAATATCTGGAGGATAACCTCCAGCGGTTCAATTTCTTGCCCAAGCATATTGGTGTCAAATTCAGAACCTACAAGCAGCTCGTCTTCGTACATGCCCGCACACCAGTTTTCTATAAAGTCTTCCAGGGTAAGTTCGGCCAATGTAAACCCATCCCAACTGTCTTTTGCGCAGGCTGTAGCCGATTTAGCATCAGACCAAAAGCAGATGATTTCTACGGGTTCGCCATCTTCATGCTCGTACTCATTAGAGTACGCCGTGGCAAATCCTTCGTCGTTTTTCAGGCTGTATACCGTTTTAGACGCAACTATGTTTTTTATGAATGTATAGTGTTTTGCCTGTGTGTCGGCTGTGATTTCTGACATTGTATGGATGTTTTTTATTAAATGTTATATTCCAGTCCGTATAGCCTTTCGGCTTTATGACTTTCGACTTTATGACTTCTTTAGTTTAAAATATGCTTCCAGTAATTGCTGCGCCGCCGCAAATGGCGATAGTGCGTGCTGTTCTACTTTTATTTTGTTTTCTGCAAGTAGTGCTGCAATTTCAGGTCGCGCATAGAAATCCTGTTTTAGCTGCTCGTTTATGGTTTCGGTAAGCCAGTAGCTGTTTTGTTCCTGCCGCCTTTGGTTAAAGAAACCGTTGGCCTGGGTAGTTGCAAAATACTCGTTTATTTGTTGCCAAACTTCCGCTATACCCTCATGGTTCAGCGCGCTGCAGGTTGCCACTTTGGGTTGCCAACCCGATTGCTTTGCCGGGAACAGGTGCAGTGCACGATTGTATTCGGTTTTAGCCAGGCGGGCGCGTTTTATATTATCGCCATCAGCTTTATTTATCACAATAAGGTCGGCCATTTCCATAATGCCGCGTTTTATGCCCTGTAGTTCGTCGCCGGCACCGGCTATTTGCAGCAACAGAAAGAAATCCGTCATGCTGTGTACCGCGGTTTCGCTTTGGCCAACGCCTACGGTTTCTATGATTATGGTATCAAAGCCGCAAGCTTCGCAAAGGATTATGGTTTCCCTGGTTTTGCGTGCCACACCGCCCAGTGTATCGCCAGAGGCCGATGGGCGTATGTAAGCGTTTTCGTCTTTAACCAGTTCTTCCATACGGGTTTTGTCGCCCAGTATGCTGCCGTGCGACAGCGAACTGCTGGGATCTACAGCCAGTACTGCTACTTTTTTGCCAAGTGCCGTAAGGTATTTACCGAAGGACTCTATAAATGTACTCTTGCCCACACCCGGAACACCTGTAATACCAATACGAACCGACTTATTAGCGTAGGGCAGGCACCCGTTTATAACGCTGTTTGCTTTTTCAAGATGCTGTGGGTTAGTGCTTTCTACCAGGGTTATGGCACGGCTCAGCGCGGTTTTGTCTCCGTTTAAAATTCCAGCTACCAGCTCCTGTGCCGTAGGCTGCGTGCGGCGCTTTATGGCATGTTCTATGGCCAAAGGGCTTACACTCTCGGGTTGGTTTACGCCGTGTATTTCGCTCAGGGCACTGTTATGAGGGAGTTGGGTATTGTCCACGCAGCTTCATTTTGTTGTGTAAAAGTACGGTTTTTAGCGGTAAATTGTTAAGTCGTCCTGGCTTTTACGACACGGTAAAATTATCCACATCAGATTGTTAAAAAAATCTAACTAAGAAAATATTCTAAATTAAGATTTATTTCTTAAAATTGTTCCCTGATTCAATTTTGTTTTTATGAAGCACTATATAGAATTTTTAGAGCCCAACTTTGGTACGGTAGAAATAGCGCAACCGCACGGGTTTAATATGTTTGACCTTGAAAATGCACGTACAACGTATTTGGAAGTACGAAAATCAAGTTGGGATGCTTTCGGGAAGCTGGTATCTGCATACAAGCTGCGTGGATATGATGCTGTGGCAAATTACATTTATATGGATGGCGATGGTAAAACCAATGTGTTAAACATTTGTATGTCACGCGTACAAACGGATGAGTATACCTATTTCGGGATGTATGTAAACGATTACAGCCCAGCGGTATTTGTAAGGAAAATAGGGTAGGTGTATAACAAAAAAAGGAGCGGTATAAAACCACTCCTTCCATATTTTATGAGTTCACAGCACAATAAACCGAGTTAATATCCTGCGGTGAAACGCTGCCTGCGGAAACGCGGTGTTTCGGCCTCGTCGGCTATAACTACGGCAAGGTCTTCTACAGACAGGGTGTTGCGGTGGTTATCGTCAAACACGGGGCTATCAAACCCAAGGCGGTAGTTACCCGTACGCCCGTTAGTAATACCCGGGTGCATTTCTATAGCCGGGCTAAAAAATACCCAGTCAAGCTCTTTCTCCTCTTGCAGGGTTTTTAGGTATTTGCGTACGGCATTAGCCCCTGGTTTAAACTCCTCAGGAAACTTAGGTGTATCTATAAGCTGTATGCCCGGAGCCACAAACAGGCTGCCGGCACCACCTATAACAATAAAGCGGTTAACGCCCGCTTTTTTTACGGCTTTTTGTATGCTGTCTGCACCTTTAAGATAATCTACATAAATATCAGGGTTTGTCCATCCCGGGTTATAAGCACTGATTACTACATCATGCCCTTTAAGCATTTCGGCTAAGTCATCAGTATCAAATATATCTGCCTTTACACCGGTAACCCCCTGCGGAAGCGTTTGCTTCGGGTGGCGGCTTATGGCTGTAGCCCTGTGGCCGCGGTGCGAAAATTCTTTTACAAGAGCCGCCCCTACAAATCCGGTGGCGCCTATTATTGCTACTTTCATGTTATTTTGTGTTTTCAGTTTGTGTTCGGTTATACGGTTTGCGCGGCAAACTGCCTGCTGAAGTTTTCCAGCGTAAGGCCTTTCAGTTCACAGCAAATAAGGTTGTTTATGTTTTGGTATAAATTATCAAGGCTTTCATTTATACGGCAGCCTACTGGGCACTCAGGGTTGGGGTCGTTTTTGGCAAAGCCTAAAGACACACATTCTACCGTGCTGTTATACACATCTTCGAGGGTAATTTCGCCTGCGGGGCGCGCCAGCCTGGTGCCGCCAAATTTCCCTTCGCGGCAGGCTACTATACCGTGTTTTTTAAGATTACTGATTTCTTTCCGTACCAATACCGGGTTAATATTGATACAACCCGCCAGGTAGTCTGAAGACAAATATTCGTCCGGGCGCCTGCTCATAAGCGTGAGTATGTGTATGGTTATGGCAAACTTTCCGGATATCATTCTGTAATATTATTTGTTACTAAATTAAAAAGAATTTTCGGAAGCTGCCAAGTTTTTCTTGCAAAACTGACGAAGATCACATCTGTACTTTGATATACAACTGTACCTTTACAGCACTAAAAACACCACCGTTTATGGATAGCATTATCCTTATAATTGTTTGCATGTTAGCCGGTATTTTTTTGCGCCGGCAAAACTTTATGCCTGCCAATGCCCACGTAGCACTAAACCAGTTTGTTATTTACCTGCTTATCCCGGCACTGTCGCTGTACTATATCCCCAAAATAGAAATCAGTCAAAAACTGCTGTATCCGGTAGGGGTGGGGTGGTTTAGCGTGCTATTCAGCTGGGCGTTCTTTGCAACGCTGGGTAAAATTTTCGGGTGGTCTAAAAAGCTACAGGGCGCCCTTATCCTTACGGGAGGTTTTCTTAATTCATCGTTTATCGGCTTTCCGGTAATCGAAGCCTTGTATGGCAAAAAAGGACTGGAAACCGCCATACTGGTAGACCAGCCCGGTACTTTTGTAATGCTTTCTACGGTAGGGGTACTGGTAGCGGTTTTGTATTCCAGCGGTACGCCATCGGCATCGGCCATTGCCAGGCGGGTATTTACATTTCCGCCGTTTTTAGGCTTCATGGCAGGCGCGGTTATGAACCTGCTTCATTATGATTTTGTAGATGTAGTGCAGCCCGTTCTGCAAAAACTCGGGGCGTGTATTACGCCCGTGGCCCTTGTAGCGGTAGGGCTTCAGCTAAAAATAGAAAAGCGCAGCAAGCACTGGGGTTTTTTGGTATTGGGACTATTTACCAAGCTCATACTTATACCACTCCTGTTTTTTATATGCTACAAAAAGGTGCTGGGTGCCCAGGGAGAGTACATAGACATCTCCATAATGGAAGCAGCTACCCCATCTATGATTACGGCTGCCATACTGGCATCGAGCCACGGATTAAAGCCGCGCCTCGCCGGAATGATGGTAGGCATAGGCATTCCGTTATCTTTTTTAACAATGGCTGCATGGTTTTATATACTAAAACATTGGTAAAAGTTTTGTAACTTACTGATGTGATGGGGCATTGTTTGAGATTATCATAATCAAATCGGTATCAGGGCCTACCTGTAGGCTTAAAAGTAGCTGCTATGCACGGTTGTTTACCGCACTTTACTGAAAAAATCATAATTATTTGGTTTACAGTGTTAATCTTTTGTTTGGCTGGTCGAAGTTGTAAAAAAAATCTTAATTTATGCCACCATTAACACACACACACAAACTGAAGAACTTATGTGGATTTTTAAAAGTACCATAGATAAAAGCCTGAACAGTTTTGGGCTTTTACTGCTCCGTCTTGTGGTAGGCGGCCTTATGCTTACCCACGGCATTATGAAATACAAACTTTTAATGGAACCCGGCCCAATAAAATTTGCCGATCCTATAGGCCTGGGCGAAAACACTACGCTTGTCATTGCTGTTATAGCCGAACTACTGTGTTCGGCATTACTTATCATAGGGTTTGCCACTAGGCTTGTTGTATTGCCACTAATTGCCACTATGGCTGTAGCAGTTTTTATAGTACACGGTCACGAAGGCTTAGAAGCGCAGGAGCTGGCTATACTGTACCTGCTTATATACGTATTCCTGTTGGTTACGGGTAGCGGTAAGTATTCTGTAGACCGGTTGATTCCAAGAAAGAAAAGGTATTTTTTTGGGAGTTAGTATTTGCCGGTAAACGTTTTTGCTTTACGCAATAATACCTTACTTTTGGCTTGTAATTACATACTGCCATGAGTACTACCACAAGCAATCCTCTTATAGAACAACTACAAACCCTTATGGGTACTGACTACGTTTTTACCGACGAAGAAACCCGTAAAAACTATGGGCACGACGAAACCGAAGATTATAATTTTCCGCCTACTGTGGTGGTAAAGCCGGGTACAGCCCAAGAGGTTTCGGCTATAATGAGGCTGGCTAATGAGTATAAAATCCCTGTGGTGCCTATAGGTGCCCGCACAGGGCTTAGTGGTGGTGCACTGAGTATTCACGGTGGTATAGGGCTTAGTATGGAGCGTTTTACATCGCTTGAAATAGACGAAAAAAACCTACAGGCCATAGCAGGCCCCGCGGTAATAACACAGGTACTGCGCGAGGCCGCCATGGAAAAAGGGTTGTTTTATCCTCCTGATCCCAGCAGCCAGGGGAGCTGCTCTATAGGGGGTAACGTAGCCGAAAACAGCGGGGGCGCCCGTGCCGTAAAATACGGCGTTACTAAAGACTATATCCTGAACCTGGAGGTGGTACTGCCGAATGGCGAAATCATTTGGACCGGGGCTAATACGCTTAAAAACTCTACAGGCTATAACCTTACCCAGCTTATGGTGGGCAGCGAAGGCACCCTGGGGGTTATTACTAAGATTGTATTAAAACTTATCCCTAAGCCTACACATAATGTATTAATGCTGGTACCGTTTTTTAAGGCGGGGCAGGCATGCGAGGCTGTTGCCGAAATTTTCAGGGCGGGTATTGTGCCCAGCGCGCTGGAGTTTATGGAGCGCGATGCCATAGACTGGGGGATGAGGTACCTGGATAATGTAAGTATCGATATAAAGGATGCCGTACAGGCGCACCTGCTGGTAGAGGTAGACGGTAATTACCCCGATGTGCTGTTTAGCGAGGCGGAAAAAATTATGGGCGTGGTAGAGCAGTTTGATATTGATGAAATACTGTTTGCCGATACCGAAGACCAGAAAAACGCGCTGTGGAAATTGCGCCGTACGGTAGCAGAGGCGGTAAAATCACATTCGGTTTATAAGGAAGAAGATACTGTGGTGCCGCGCTATGAACTTCCGGTATTGCTGGAGGGGATTAAGGCTATTGGCAAAAAATACGGCTTTCAGTCGGTATGCTACGGTCACGCGGGCGATGGCAACCTGCACGTAAACATTATTAAAGGCGATATGACCGACGAAAACTGGAAGGTGGAAGTACCGAAAGGCATTCGCGACATATTTGAGCTTACGGTATCTTTAAAAGGTACGCTAAGCGGCGAGCACGGCATTGGCTATGTACAGAAGAATTTTATGGATATCGCTTTCCCCGAGGTACAACTCCAGCTTATGAAAGGTATTAAGCAACTTTTTGACCCTAATAACATCCTTAACCCCGGCAAAATTTTACCGGATAACCTTTAGGATGTTTTCCAGGGCGTTTTAAAGTACGTTTCCTTAGCAATTAGGTTTGCAGGCGTTTTCGCGTTGTAATATCCTTGTGGCTACCTTTCCTATGGTAAGCCCTTGTACTATTATAGAAAATACCACCACAAAATAGGTAATGGCTATAAGCGAGTTTTTATAGGGGTTATCATGCATGGATAGTGCCAGCGCAATGGAAACCCCACCACGAAGGCCACCCCAAACCAGTATTTTTATGGTGCCCTTTGTAAAGTTTTCCCTGAATTTAATAATTTTGGTAGGTAGCCATATCGAAATAAACCTGCCTATCAGTACCAGCGCCACGGTAATAAAACCCGGTATCCAGTAGTTGTTAAAGTTGTGTATCATAAGTAAATCAAGGCCTATGATAAGGAACAATATGGCGTTTAAAATTTCGTCATTCAGTTCCCAGAATTTATCCAGGTAGTCTTTTGTAGTGGCACTCATGGCAAAGCGTTTACGCAGGTTACCTATCATTATCCCGGCAAATACCATGGTTAGCGGCCCGGATATATGTAGCTCGCGCGCTATTAAATACCCGCCCATTACTACAGACAGCGTTATTAGTACCGATACCTTATAGTCGTCTACCTTTCGCATGGCGCGAGACGCCGTAATACCCAGGGTTAACCCCAGTACAAATGCGCCACCTGCCTCTTTAATCAATAGCCATATAACGTGCATAGGAGTGAGGTCTGATGCATTACCTTCGGCGAGCTGCAATATTACCGCAAACACCACTACCGCAACACCATCGTTAAAAAGCGATTCGCCGGCTATTTTTGTTTCCAGGGATTTACGTACGTTGGCCTGTTTTAAAATACTGAGTACCGCTACCGGATCTGTAGGGGAAATAAGCGCCCCAAACAGCAGGCAGTAAATGTATGGGATTTCTAACCCTTTAATGGGGATAAAATACACCAGCGTACCTACTACAAAGGTAGAAATTACCACGCTTATGGTAGAGAACACCACCACAGGGCCCCGCTGTTCGCGCAGGTCTTTAATATTAATGTGTATGGCGCCCGCAAAAAGCAGGAAATTCAGCATAGCACCCATAAGCAGCTCTGTAAAGTCGAACTTATTAATAAGCGCTGAAAGGCCGTGCAATGTTTTTGGGAAGATGCTTCCGGTAGCTACCAGCATTATAGATACCGCCATGGCTATAACCATAACACCTATGGTAGAGGGCAGTTTTAAAAACCGTACATTAAGGTAGGCAAAAAAACTGGCTAAAACAATAAGTATTGATAGGGTATAGTACAATTCCATAGGCGTGTAATAAAGTTAAGGGCAATAAAACATCGGTTTTTACAAAGATAACTTTTTTAAACGCTTTACCCGCTATTTTAACAGGAGCTAAATGCAAAAAAGGCTTCCGTTTAACAGGAAGCCTCATTATTGTTTTGATGTATTTTATTGTATGTTCAGTGCTTTGCACACTTCTTCGCCCAGTACTTTTTTCATCATTGCGGGACTGGTACGGTTCAGGAATTTCCATTTACCGCCCGTTACACTATTTGATATGGCCAGTATGTCGCCACGCTTTTTTATGGTAAAGCTGTTAAAGCTGGGGTTAAAGGTAACGTCATCTGTTTTCATGGAGGCTTTCAGGTTTTTAATCATTTCCTTAGCCTCAATACCTTTAAGCGGTTCGGTAAATGTCATTTTTATTAGCAGGTCATGATCTACTACCGTATAATATCCACCGTTTACGGTTTTTATGTCGTTAAACTTAAAGTTGGGTGGAGTGTCCAGTATATCCAGTACATACCCGTTCCCTTTAAGGGTGCTTTTAAGTACCTCGAGCATTTTTTCTTTGGGTACCAGTTCAAAAATTTTAGGGTAGGTATCCGCCAGCAGCGCCTCGTATTTTCCGGCAGTGGTGTTCTTGTACATACGCAGGGCATCGGTTTGCAGGGCTTTCATGTCCTGTGCCTGTAGTGCCATGGCACAAAATAAGAATAGGGCAGAGAGTAGTTTTTTCATGGTGGTAAAAGTAATTATAAAATGCTACGGGGCATTAGGGTTTTTCTATATACTTAATTAAATAAGCAATGGCTTTTTCCTCAGCCGACTCAATTTCGCAATGCAAGCCTTTTGCCTTGTACTGTAAACGCTCCATACTTTTAAGATAATCAATACGTTGTTTTGCTGCTTGCTCAAAATGACGCAGGGAGGTATGTATTCCTTCTATTTTTTCTTTAGAAATTTTAATGTTGCGCTCCTTAACGCTGGTATCGCTGTACAGTTCGGGCAGTTCCATGTCGTTTACCTGCTTAATCAGTACCATGAGGTTATAAGGATTCTCGGCATTTTCTGCCAACAGGCGCAGGGTTTGTATAAGGCGGCGCACCACCGTAGGATCTTCTTTGCCCCACTGAAAAATCTGGTCGAAACAAAAGTCAATCAGCTGCTCAAAGTTAAACTCATTGGCAATAATATTTTTAGATTGCAGCTGCCGCGCCTCCGCAGAAGGATAAGCCTTAAGTTGCAGGTTGCGGGCGATATCGCCCAGCTGGTCTATACAGTTAAGGCAGGTAGTAGGGTCGTTAACGGCAGGCGATATGGCTTTTATGGCTATGTCTACCAGTTTACGTACGCCAAAGTTAATATCCTGGGTGTAGCTCCTAAAGGTATTTATGGTAAATACATCGTCTATAATTTCGCCCATAAGGCGTTCCAGGGTTGTTTGCTGCTCCCGGGTAGGGGTTTCGGGTAACTGCAGGGTAATGAGTGCCGATGCCCACTGCATGATAAACTCGCCCACTATAGGCCGCTGGTACAGTACCAGGTCTTTGCTCCAGGGATAATGTTTTGCCAGCGCGGTGATATATTTTTCGAGCTTCAGATAGTTAATATGCTCCAGGTAGCCGCTTTTAAGCGGACTTTTAATAGAGAGGGTAAACCATTTTGGTTCTGGTTTTAGTGGGGTATACAGCATGGGCATGCCCGGCTGCCAGTCTTCGGGGTACAGCGCGTTAATTTCATTTACCGTGTCGCCCTTAACCTTGTCGGCTATGGCGGCCACGTTCATGTTTACGCTCAGGTAAGTAATCATGCGCGGATAGCTCCATACCAGGCAATACAGTGCCAGCACTATGCCCGATGTTATGGTAATGGTAAACGGCTTGCCTGTAAAGGCACTTACCGCCATAGGGATAACACACAGGCCAACCGTGCCTATAAACAGGCCAATGTATTGCTGCACGCGCACATCGTTTGCCAAAAAATGCCTTAGGATGCGCGGCGAAAACTGCGATGACGCAAGCTGCATTACCACAAATATTACAGAGAATGTGGTAAGCGATATGCCTATTACAATAGATACCATAATGCTTGCCACACCCGATAGCCTGCTGTATACCTCGGCTTCGTTAATGGTTTTGCTCAGGTCGATGCCGTAGTCTGTTAAGAGCAGTAATACGCTTATAAGCAGGGCAAAGGCGTTGCTGAGCAGGGTGCCGATGTATTTAATACGGTGTTCCAGCCACTGGCCGAACTTAAACTTTAGCCTTGTTAATGACATAATAGTAGTTTGGTTGCTATGGCTAAGGTACAAAATAGGGGAGGTAGTTTTTTATCCCGACAGGAATTCTTAACATTTTTGCCGTGGAATGGCTACAGGAAAATGCTACCTTTATATAAACCAATACTGCATTATGAAGAAACTGCTTACCGTGCTGCTGCTGTTCTTTATGGTTACCGCCTTTACCCAGCAGGGTTACCCTGTGCCGCCGGCGGGTAAATACCGGCTGTTTTACATACAGCACAGCAACAACCACAATACGTTTGTGTATGATCTTAACATTACTGCTTCGGGTAAAATAAATACGGCCGACCCCATAGATGTATACCGCCTTACGTATGAACGTACTAAAAAAGGCGTACGCGATGAGTTAAGCCCGGTACAGCGTAAAATGGCGTATGGCATTACGGTTACATCGGTAACGGCTACGCAGTGTAGTTTTACACTGGCGGCGTATCCTGAAAAAATATTAACTGCAAAGTTGGGTGCCGATAATGTGCCACATGTGTTTGTAAGCGCAAATGGTAAAAACCTTATGCTGGGCCGTTTGTTTTTACAAATGGGCAAATTACCATCGAGCGTGGAGTATATCGATTTTTACGGTAAGGATATGGCGAGTAGTAAGGAGGCGGTAGAGCGGTTTTATATTAAAGATTAACCCAGAAGCTCGGGGGGGCTTTAAGTACTGGGTTAGAATATGCTTTTTCAAAAGCCAGAAAAAGCATTAATAACAACAAAGACAACCCGAAGGTCGCCTTTGTGGTTAATTTTGAAATTCAGATTTTATTTTGTATTTCATCTAAACAAAATATATTTTTCTTGAAAACATCTAATTTGAACCTCCTCCTAGTTTACATTAACATCAAAAGAAAGTGTATCTGTAAAAATAGGTGTTACATTATCGTTGAACTTATAAGAAACAATACTTCTTATTGTATTTTTACCTTTTTTAATTAATACTTCTTGGACATCAATTTGAGCAGGGAGAACGGCTTTTTGAGTTCGCTTAATTTTAGAATTATCAATACCTAAGTTTTCTATCTTAAAACTACGTTTTGCGTTAGGAATATTAGCCACAATGTAACTATATTTTAATTTTCCCCCAACTTTTAAATGTTGTTCTTCTGTGATTTTAAACTGTTCTTTATGAGCATATTTATATTTATATTTATATATCTCTAATAAAGGATTTCCTTCATATTTAGTTACCCCTTTATTATCAAAACTAATTTTAAAAGCCCATCTTCCAAAATTGTCGCACATAATATAATTAGTAATTAATCCGTTTAAATCATAATTAATACTTTCAAGAGTAATCTTGTCTTTTTTAAACTGTTGTGTTTCTATTTTGCCATTATTATAATAATATTTGCATACACCATTTACGTGACCATCAATGAACTTTCCTTCTGCAATTTTAACTCCTCTTTCATTATAATTTACAAAATTTCCATGCATGATTGTGTCACCATTTCTAATTATATATTCGTTTGTACCAGACAAATTTCCTTTTGAATCATATTGTTTTAGAGTATAAATCGTCTCTTTTTTTGAAGATATGTAAGTTATTATTATGCATAATACAACTAATAACATTACTATTTTTAAATATCTAGTTTTGTTAATCTTACTTTTTTTGTCGGGCATCATAAATATCTTTTCTTACGTATGTACTATTACCTGTTTTTTCATCATAAGCAGTTCTTACAAATTCAACTTGCTTTTCTTCTTCTTTGTTTGCTTCTTCATTGGAATTGGACAATGTATTTATTGTATCTATTCGTCCTGGAACACCAGCAGTAGTACCACCAGCTTTGGCACCATATAATAAATTTCTAAAAAAAGTGACTAATTTTCCAAAAGCCGAAATCTCACGTGGGTTAGGTGCACTTCCACCAATACCTGGAATCTCTGAGGATTCTACGGATTCCTTAGTTGTACCTTTAAGTCCATCTACATCACCAGACCTATCCGTACACCAAAGTGAAATTCTGTCTTTTATTGAAAAATTAAAATCTATACTACTTATCTCAATTTCTGTATTAGGAATCATAGTATTCGAACCACTGCTATATGTAGTTCCTGTGTTATTAGGGTCAGAACAATTATACTCAATAAATAAGCCGTCAGAATTTAATCTATAAGACATATTGTTATAATCAACGGTTCTCTCACTTCCTAAATTAGTATATCCTTCTCTCTGGCCTGTGCCAGAATGCCATTCTAGGCTTTTAGTTTTATTATTCATATACCAATCATCCGCCTGCATCCCATCAGGGTCAATAAAGTAAACAGGATTATTCAAAGCATATACATACGGACTAAATCTTCTACTTGTTTCTGCCTTTGGGTCAACATTCATCCACCTACCCAGCGCAGGGTCATAATTACGTGCGCCGTAGTCGTACATGTTAAGCCCCAGTTCGTCTTGCAGCGCTGCGCTACGCGCGGTATGTTCGTTTGCAACTTTCTCAAAGCTGCATCCTCCATAAACGTTGTACTTATACTTTTATGATTAATCCGGTTGTTGGTTTTGTATGAGGTAATATAACAAAAAAACTCCTGCCATAGGCAGGAGTTTGTGTAAGTAAGATAAATATGTTGTTAGACGTACGTTCTTATTTAACCTGGTTTACTATAGCAGCAAACGCTTCAGGGTGGTTAGTAGCAAGATCTGCAAGAACCTTACGGTTTAGCTCTATACCTGCTGCTTTTACCTTACCTATGAATTGAGAGTAGCTTAGACCGTGCTGACGGGCACCAGCGTTAATACGCATAATCCATAGTGCACGGAAGTTTCTCTTTTTTTGTTTTCTGTCGCGGTAAGCATAAACCATTGCTTTTTCTACCGCGTTTTTGGCTACTGTCCAAACGTTTTTACGTCTTCCAAAGAAACCTTTGGCTTGCTTAAGAACTCTTTTTCTACGAGCCCTAGATGCAACTGAATTTACTGATCTTGGCATAATTTTAATGTTTTTTGTAGCAGGCGCCCCGTTTAATTACTTGTTTGAGGACTTAAAGGCCATACTCCAGGGTTATAACTTGTTTTAACCGAAACAAACAAAGGAATTAATTAGATAATCCTAAGTTGTTGTTTTACGCTCTTCTCATCACTTGGGTGAACAAGTGTAGCATGAGTAAGGGCAAGCTTACGCTTAGTAGATTTTTTTGTCAGGATGTGACTTTTGAAAGCGTGCTTCCTTTTGATTTTTCCTGACCCAGTTACCTGAAAACGTTTCTTGGCACTGGATTTAGTTTTCATTTTAGGCATTTTCTTCCTGTATTTTGAATTTATCTTACTTACTTTTCTTTAGTCATAAAGTCGAAAGTCATAAAGTTTATAAAGTCATGGGCTCAATCAGCTTAAACAGCATTTATCGGCTTTATGACTTTTCACTTTAAGACCTTCGACCTTTTACGTAACTTATGCTTTCTTTTTCTTAGGCGCTATGAACATAATCATCCTTTTACCTTCAAGAACCGGCAGTGATTCTACCTTACCCCATTCTTCAAGTTCCTGGGCAAGTTTTAGCAGCAATATCTGCCCTTGCTCTTTGTAGATGATACTACGGCCTTTAAAAAACACAAACGCCTTTAGCTTGCTGCCTTCCTTAAGGAATTTTTCGGCATTCTTTTTCTTAAAATCGTAGTCGTGCTCATCGGTCTGAGGACCGAAGCGTATTTCCTTCACAGTGATTTGTGTACTCTTGGCCTTAAGCATCTTATCGCGCTTTTTCTGCTCGTAAAGAAACTTCTTGTAGTCCATTATCTTACACACCGGCGGTGCGGCGTTTGGAGATATTTCTACAAGGTCTAGCTCCTGCTCTTCAGCCCACTGTAGCGCCTGCGATGTACGATATACACCCGGCTCTATGTTGTCGCCTACAAGCCTTACTTCAGGCACACGGATAAGGCCGTTAATCCTGTGTGGATCTTTTTTTTCTACGCGGGGCTGTGGCCCCCTGTTGTTTCTAATAGCTATGGCTCTTAAATTTTTAAGTTAAACTTAGAATGGTTTCAGCGTTTTATCTATCTCTTCCTGCACCATTGCAGCAAAGTCTTCAATAGTCATCGTCTGGTTACCTTTGCCTGCCTGCCCGTGGCGACGTACCGAAATGGTACCGTTTTTCTCTTCTTCTTCGCCTACGATGAGCATGAAAGGCATTTTTTGAACTTCCGCGTCGCGTATCTTTTTACCAATCGTTTCGTTACGGTTGTCAATTAGAGCGCGAATTTCGTGATTTTCCAGCAATTCCAAAACTTTTTTGGCATAATTTTCATATTTCTCGCTAATAGACAATATGATAGCCTGCTCCGGCATTAACCAAAGTGGGAAGTTACCGGCAGTATTTTCAAGCAATATGGCTATAAAGCGCTCCATAGAACCAAACGGCGCACGGTGAATCATTACCGGGCGGTGCAGTTCATTGTCTGAGCCCTTGTACGTAAGGTCAAAACGCTCCGGTAGGTTATAATCTACCTGAATGGTACCCAGCTGCCACTGGCGGCCCAGGGCGTCCTTCACCATAAAGTCGAGCTTAGGGCCGTAGAATGCAGCCTCGCCGTATTCTACCACAGTATTAAGACCTTTGTCTCTTGCTGCATTGATAATAGCGTTTTCTGCCTTCTCCCAGTTTTCCTCAGAACCTATGTACTTATCTTTATTCTCCCTGTCGCGAAGCGATACCTGTGCGCTAAAGTTTTCAAAACCAAGCGAACCGAATACATACAGTACCAGGTCGATTACTTTTTTAAATTCCTCATCAAGCTGATCCGGCGTACAGAAAATGTGCGCGTCGTCCTGAGTAAACCCACGAACGCGAGTTAACCCGTGCAGCTCACCACTTTGCTCATAACGGTATACGGTACCAAATTCTGCATAACGCTTCGGCAGGTCTTTGTAAGACCACGGCTTGCTGTTATAAATTTCGCAGTGGTGCGGACAGTTCATTGGCTTTAGCAAAAACTCCTCGCCTTCGGCAGGGGTATGTATCGGCTGGAAGCTGTCTGCGCCATACTTAGCATAGTGGCCACTGGTTACATATAGTTCTTTCTGGCCTATGTGCGGGGTTACTACCTGCTCGTATCCGGCTTTCTTTTGTGCTTTCTTCAAAAACTGTTCCAAACGGTCGCGCAGGGCAGCACCCTTTGGCAACCATAGCGGAAGTCCCTGACCCACTTTTTGAGAGAAGGTAAACAGCTCCAGCTCCTTGCCCAGCTTACGGTGGTCACGGCGCTTGGCTTCTTCCAGCAGCTCCAGGTACTCGGTAAGGTCTTTCTGTTTAGGGAACGAAATACCGTACACGCGTGTAAGCTGTTTGTTCTTTTCGTCACCGCGCCAGTAGGCACCCGCCACGCTCATAATTTTAAACGCCTTTATAATGCCTGTGTTCGGTATGTGTCCGCCACGGCAAAGGTCAGTAAAGGTAGCGTGGTCGCAAAAGGTAATCGTACCGTCTTCCAGGTTTTCTATAAGCTCTACCTTGTACGGGTTTTGCTCGTTTTTATAATATTCCAGCGCCTCAGCCTTAGTAGCCGAACGCATGGTAAACTCATGCTTTTCTTTAGATATGGCCAGTACGCGGTCTTCTACGGCCTTAAAGTCTTTATCGGTAATGGTTTGTCCGTTAAAGTCTACATCGTAGTAAAAACCGTTATCAATCGCAGGGCCTATGGTAAGTTTAATACCCGGGTACAGCTCCTGCAGTGCCTGTGCCATAACGTGGCTGGTAGAGTGCCAAAATGCTTTTTTGCCCTCTTTGTCGTTCCATGTATAAAGTACTAATGCGCCGTCGGTGGTCAGTGGGGTTTTCGTTTCAACAGTGGTACCATTAAAGGATGCAGAAATTATATTCCTGGCAAGGCCCTCGCTTATGCTTACGGCCACATCGTAGGGGGTAGCCCCCGACTGAAACTGTTTTACCGAACCGTCCGGCAGTGTAATATTTATCATTAGTATTAAAAATTTATAATGTGCGCAAATATAGCGATTTTTTGGATAGGTTATAAGGGGATTTGTGGATAGGTGGATTTGTTTTTTTTCGTTGCGTCACTGCGAGCGGAGGCACGGAGCGCGGCAGTCTTTTTAATGCCTTTTAATAGATTGCTTCGTCGTTCCTCCTCGCAAAGACGTTACGTGAAGAAAGTCGTGTAAAGTTAGTACACTATCCGCATCGTCACTGCGAGCGGAGGCACGGAGCGCGGCAGTCTAAAATTTTCGTATTTTGCACCTTAAACCAATCACCATGAAACCTGGATTTGTCTACATAATCACGAATCATAATAATACGGTACTCTATACCGGGGTAACAAGCGACTTGCACGAACGTATAAGCCAACACAAACAAAAGCGTTATCCTGACTCATTTTCGGCGCGATACAACCTTAATAAGCTGGTGTATTTTGAGGCTTTTCAGATGATTGAGGATGCAATAACCAGAGAAAAACAGATTAAAGCCGGTTCACGGGCAAAGAAAGTTAAACTCATTGAAAGTATTAATCCGGGTTGGGAGGATTTGTATTACCGTATAGAGGATTTTCTCTGATAGTCAATTATAGATTGCTTCGTCGTTCCTCCTAGCAAGGAAGTTGCGTGAAGAAAGCCGTGTTGAGTTACTCCCATCCGTTTCGTCACTGCGAGCGGAGGTACGGAGCGCGGCAGTCTTTACGAAACTGTTTAGATTAATGCCTGCATACCTAAATAGATTGCTTCGTCGTTCCTCCTCGCAAAGACGTTGCGTGAAGAAGGCAGCGTGTAGTTAGTCCGCATCCGTTTCGTCACTGCGAGCGGAGGTACGGAGCGCGGCAGTCTTTACGAAACTGTTTAGATTAATGCCTGCATACCTAAATAGATTGCTTCGTCCTTCCTCCTCGCAAAGACGTTGCGTGAAGAAAGCAGCGTGAAATTAGCCCCATCCGTTTCGTCATTGCGAACGATGGTACGGAGCGTGATATTTCTTGCAAAAACGATTGTTGCTTATGATAAACTTAAAATTTATATATTTAAAATCTCTAAAAGGTGTTAAGCTGCTAAGATAAGTCTTCGACTTTCCTCCTTATCTTTTTGAGACCACAAAATATAATCGGCATGTTTTTGTTTCAAGGCATCTAAAAATTCAGGTTTTATTTCTTTGTCAACGTCATTAATTATAGCAATTGCAGAGACTTCTTTTTTTGTTATTTTTTCACGCACGTGCTTAATATCGTCCCATGAGAATAAAAAATTAGGGATATTTGACTTATTAACCGAATTAAATGATTTGATGACAATTTCTTTGTTTTTTTGAGCAATCTGAAAATCAAAATTGAACTCTAGGCCTGTGCTTCCTTTTGAGATAAAATCTGGAGTATAGATTACGTTTAATTCTTCAAGATAGCTTCTAACATCATCCTTGAAAATAGAGCTTACGTTTGCCTGAGATAAGACATATAAATCATTAATTTCAATTATCGCAGATAGCAATTTGTGTTTTGATTGTGAAAAATTTTCTAAGTTTGTTTCAATATATAATTCATCATTACTTTCTCTAATACCGTAATTGAGCAGAATTTGGTCTAATAAGATTCTCCTTTTTTTTGAGCCTTGGATGTGAACTCCTTGTAATTCTAAATTTGATATGGTTTCTCCATTATCACTTAAAGTTAATTGACTTCCATTCTTTTTCGCATAGATATCAATAGTATCATTAAATGCACCTATAAAAGGAGTATTAATCAATGACCAATCTGTTGATTCATCTTGATGAATAAATGTTTTTTCTCTTAACCATTTATAGTAATTATCAACGTATGTATCTATCCAGTTCAAAATATAGCTTGTTGTAGTGAAAGATGAGATTTTATATTAATCATCTTTGCAAAATTAAATATAAGGTCATATAAATCTGTAGTGTTCTCCAAAGTTTTTACAGGAAAATCTGTACGACTGATTGGTATTGCCCAAGCTAGAGGTCTATATCCTTCAACATAATAATGAATATGAGGTTCGTTAGGGTCTAACCATCTACCAACATACTCTCTTAAAAACTCAGGGACAGAATGATTTAATTCTTCAGGATTTCTGTGGCCTCCTTTGAAGTCAATCCTTAATAATCCAGTAAAGTTAGTATCTTCTAAGTGATGTAAGGTTGTTTTTAAAATTACTTTTTGATTTGTGATTATCTCTAATCGAAAACTTGGCAGTGCATCCTTTTGTGAAATTAAATCAATACTATTCTTTTTAAGACTCAAATCAATAACCTGATTGGGGTCTTTTAAAAATTTCTCAAGATTTAACAAATGATTAGCTTCTTCGTTTGTAAGCATGTTTGATTTGGTTAGTTGGTGGTGTAAATATAGTATATAAAAGTTTAATTTTCATACATCTTTCCACAAAATTACCACAAACCACCACACCCCGTACTGAACCCATTTCTTCAGTACTACCTGTTATAATTATGCGTATGGCGGGTGTGCTGCTAAATAGATATATACAGTATTTTACCCCCTGCGGAATATCTCCCCCTAAAACAGGCGGTTTCCGGCAGGGCATTGCGGAAGAATAATGGTAATGATTTGGTATATAACATCTTGCTAAGTGTTAAAATCAGGAAAAAAGCCCACCAAAAGCGGAAGAATAATCGCTGTAAAAAACGATACATTTATTCAAATAAGACAAAAATAGGGCGGGGTGATTGGTAACAGGCAAAAGGGGTTTTGGTGTACGGTTTTTGTCTGTCATCTCTCATCTGTTATCTTAAAGTCGCCCTAAACTACAATTCATCCTTGTTTTTCTACAATTCGGTAATTCGTATTTTAAACGGACGGAAATTGTTTGCATCTTTGCTTCATCAAAATGTAACAACCATAAAATCTGACAATTATGATACGTATTATTACCACCGCATTCCTGTTTATATGCAGCCTGCTTACCGCCCAAACCCAGTACGAAACCGGTATGAAAAAGGCCTTTACCCTTTGGGGCGAGGGCAAGTCTGCCGAGGCTTCGGCCTTGTTTGAGCGCATAGCCTCAGCCGAGAAAGACAACTGGTTGCCAGGGTATTACGTGGCTTTGGTAAACACTACAGAGGCGTTTAAAACCAAGGATAAAGACAAAATCAGCGCCCTGCTGGCCAAGGCACAAACGGCTCAGGATGCGGCTACCGCACTGTCTGCAAACAACCCTGAGTTGCTGGTTATGCAAGCCATGATTTACACCGCCTGGCTCGTGTACGACCCTATGACAAACGGCATGAAATACGGCCCTAAGATTAATGAGATTTACGCCAAGGCTATGGTCTTAGCCCCTAATAACCCGAGGGTTGTGTTCTCTAAAGCTGAGTACGACCTGGGGTCTGCCAAGTACTTTGGCAACGATACCAAACCTATTTGCGCAGAGGTAGAGCGTTCGCTGGGATTATTTGATAACTTTAAGCCCGAAACGCCGTTTCATCCTAACTGGGGTAAAGACCGCGCTGTGGCGGCACAGGCGCAGTGTGCGGCTAAAAAGTAAACGCTAAGTTTTTGTAATATAACGTGTTATGAGATTATTTGTAAAAGAGCTTATTCGGTCTACGGTACTGGGTATTATAATATTTATTGTCCTGATACTCATGAGTATGGCTCAGGGCTACCGCCTGTCTCCCGACCGTTATTTGCTTATCAGGTTCTTTTACATAATGCTCTATACGTATGCGCTACATTTCACTAATTCAGGTATTTACGTGCTTATGGACCGCTGGTTCGATGGGTCGCGCACCTCGGCAAAACGCCTTATAACCGGGTTTGTGCTTTCGTTCTCTGCCTCTATGGTGGTTTTAGTACTGCTGCGCATGTTTGAGGAGGTGCTCATAGCACGCAAGTCTGTAACGGAATATTTTGAACAAGAGCGTATTGAGAACTTTTATGTGGCCACAGTTATACTGCTTGTGGTTACGTTTTCGCTGCACGCGTTTTACTTTTACAAGCAGTACCAGGAGAACCGTGTAAAGCAACAGAAAATCATAGCGGGTACGGCCTCGGCAAAGTTTGAAACCCTTAAAAACCAGATAGATCCGCACTTTTTGTTTAACAGCCTTAACGTGCTCAGCTCGCTCATAGAGGAGAACCCCGACAGCGCGCAGCGGTTTACAACATCGCTCAGTAAAGTGTACCGTTATGTACTGGAACAGAAGGATAAAGAGCTGGTTAGCGTGGCCGAGGAACTGGCGTTTGCCAAAACCTACATGAACCTGCTTAAGATGCGTTTTGAAAACAGTTTGTTTTACGAACTGCCTGATAACCTGGTGAATGCCGATGCCATGGTGGTTCCGTTGTCGCTGCAGTTGCTGCTGGAAAATACAGTAAAGCACAACGTGGTAAGCCAGCAGAAGCCCCTGCATATCAGGATATTTGAAAGGGACGGCTACCTTGTAGTACAAAACGATTTGCAGAAAAAAGAGGTACTACAAGACCGCCGGGGCGTTGGTCTTCAGAACATTATAAGCCGCTACGCCATTATAAGCCGCCGCCAGGTGGTTATAGAACAGGACGACAAAAATTTTACCGTTAAGTTACCCATGCTTACTAAACAAGTTACTATTATGGAACCCGTATACACCGGCGATCAGTATCGCTACAATAAAGCCCTGAAACACGTAGAAAACATTAAAGGTTTTTATGGCCACCTTTTTTCTTATGTTATTATCATCAGCAGCTTAGCCGTTCTTAACCTGATTACTAGTCCGCAGTACCTTTGGTTCTTTTGGCCGGCGTTTGGCTGGGGCTTGGGGCTTGGGACACATGCGCTTACCGTGTTCAATATTATGCCTTTTATGGGCAAAGACTGGGAAGAGCGTAAAATACGTGAGCTCGTAGAACGCGAGCGTAACAATAAGTGGCAGTAGCTAAACTGAAGAGTTAAAGGAGTTCAATCATCAATCAAATCATAGGGCTTAGGTATAATGCAAGTCCTTAAAAATAAATCTGTTATGAATATATATAATGAACAGGAGGCCTACGTTAGGGCCAGGAAACAAGTTAGGGAATTAAGAGGCTTTTACATTGGCCTGGCTGCATATTGCGTGGTAATTCCTATACTCATTATTGTTAATGTTACTTTTTCGCCGGAATTCCACTGGTTTTGGTTCTCGTTGTTAGGTTGGGGTACCGCACTGGTTATAAAGGGGCTAAAGGTATTTAATCTTATTCCTTTTATGGGTAGAGACTGGGAAGAACGTAAAATGCGCGAGTACATAGCCCGGGAAGAAAAGAATACTGTAAAGTAACCCGGGGGAAGTTCAATCATCAAATCAAATCACAGGTTAAATAATGCTATGCACCTTGCTGCGTATGCGTTTCAACCTAAAAAATATTATATTATGAATGAGTATTTTAACGAACAGGATGCCTATTTCAGGGCAAAAAAGAAAGTAAAGGAAATAAGAGGCTTTTACTATAACCTAACCTGCTATTGTATAGTAATTACAGGCCTTTTTATTTTGAATCTTGCTACATCACGCGAGCATCTTTGGTTCCTGTATCCGGCACTGGGCTGGGGTATAGGGCTTGCGTTTCACGGCATGAGTGCTTTCGGGCTTACTTTTATGCTGGGCAAAGACTGGGAAGAGCGCAAAATGCGTGAGTATATGGAGACCGAACAACAATTTGATAATCAACTGAAAAATAAAATTGGCAACCATGAAAACTGAACCGATGTCTGGTACCGGAAGGGCCTATAACAGGTTACAAAGTGTTAAGAGTTTTTATACCCATCTTATCGCCTGGATTACGGTTAACGCACTTCTCTTTGTAGGCAGCCGTAACTGGCACTATGTGCACCCTGATTTTTGGAACACCAGTTTTGCTGTGGTCTTTGTTTTGGGCGGGCTGGCACTTTTAGGGCACTTTGTGGGTGTATTTGGCTATCGGCTGTTTTTTACCGAGAAGAGAGAACAACAAGCATTGAAAAGGGCATACAGAAATACAGGAATAAACGTTAATAATACTAACAATACTATGCAAAATATAACATCTACAGAGCAACTCAGGGAAGAGCGTGCGCGCCGTAAAGTAAAGGCATTAAAGGGCTTTTATAAGCACCTGGCAATATATATTGTGGTAAATTCAGCACTGTTGGTTATGTCCTTTTACAAAGGCGAATACCTGCATAAGGAACAACAGGAGTTTTGGTCGTTCCAAACATTTAGCACAGCCATATTTTGGGGCATAGGGGTATTGTGCCATGCGTTTAATACTTTCGGGATGGGGGTTATTTTTGGGAATGACTGGGAAGAGCGTAAAATCAAGGAGTACCTTGATGCGCAGGACAGAAACAACGGTACTACCACGAAGTGGGAGTAGCCTTTACAGTTTAGCCAGCTTAGCCCTGGTTTTGCTCAGGAACTCTGCCGATATGCCAAGGTACGACGCTATATAGTGCTGTGCCACACGCTGGGGCAGGGTAGGGTACAGTTCTAAGAACTCCAGGTATTTATCCAGTGCTGTTTTGCTTATGGTGTTAATAAGGCGGTTTTGGGTAACGGCAAGGTGGCGCTGTACCAGTATACGGAAAGCCCGTTCAAAACGGGGAGCCAACTCAAACAGTTGTTCCTTTGTTTCGGGGTTAAACATAAGGAACTCGCAGTCTTCCAGGGTTTCGATATACAGCTTGCTGGGTTTTTGGTCAAACGCGCTGCTCGATATATCGCCCACCCACGCATCTTCTATGGCAAATTGCAGTATTACCTCAAAACCGTTGCTGTCTATATAATACTTACGCACACAGCCCTTTAGTACAAACGCTTCAAACGTACAAATGTCGCCCTCATGAAGCATTATGGTTTTCTTTGGTACTTTCTTGTATTCTAAAAGCGAATTAAAAATATCCAGTTCTTCATCAGAAAAGTTTACGTACCGGCTTATGTTCTTGTTTATCTGGGTGAAAGGATCCATGTGTGCGAAAGGTTTTACACAAAAATAAGAAGTTAGCCACGAATTTTACCACTTACATCAATACGATTTGATGATATGGGTGAAATTCATGGCTGTATTAATGGGTAAACCTACTCAGCAGCGGGTTCCCAAAGCTCTACCTTATTGCCTTCCGGGTCGTATATCCAGGCGAATTTACCATACGATTCTTCCATACGGTTTTCGTCTACACGTACGCCATCGGCTTTTAGTTGTTCAATCAGCTCATCAAGCCCTTCTACACGAAAGTTCATCATAAACTGTTGGTTATCGTTACCGAAGTACCCTGTGTCTTGCTTAAAGGGTGCAAATACTGTGGGGCCGGCTTCCTGTTGCCAAGCCATGCCGTTGATGCCTAAGTGTTTATTGTACCATTCTGCCAATGCTTTATGGTCTTTAGAACGGAAGAAAAGCCCTCCAAAGCCTGTTACTTTTCCCATATTTTGTTTTTGTTGAATTACTGTCTTTCGGCTAAAAATGCCGCACGTTCATCCGTTTCGGGATTTGGTTTTTTCTTTAAGATTAGGGCAGCCAAAAGCGACACGATAATACCTACCGGTAATATCTCAGTGTAGGTAACTGCCGCGTTTATAAGCGGATTTTTGTACATCTCGGCGAACTTTTTCATCTCAGCTGCCTGTTTTTGTATTTCCACTGGGCTTTTACCTTCCTTAGCCATTGCAGACAATGTGGCCTGGGCGTATTTCTCTATAAAATCAGGACTAAAATACGTAAAGTAAATAAGCCATGCCACCACATATACGGTAGAGGTAACCAAGGCTATAAGCAGGCCGTTTTTAAACGCGGTGCCAAAACTGATTACACCTCCGTTTTGCTTATCCCGATAGTTTTTAATGGCAACAAATATAAGTGAGAACGCGGCCAGCATAGACGCGTAGCCCACCATCATGCTTATATCGTTATGTGAGTTGCCGTTGTACAATTCCATAAAGAAGAAGCCCAGTATACTTATACATCCGCCTATAAGCCCGTGAATAATGATACTTTTTTTCATGATAAAATGTGTTTTGTTTTTTAGGATTAAAGGGCAAAATTGCAGACTTTTTACAATGTTTTCCTCATACTAAAGTATGATTTTTAGTACTAGTACCAAAGTATGACTAATGTTTAGTTTATGATAGCCAGCTGTTTGGCTTTTTCTACCGCTTGCGTTCGCCGCTTTACATCGAGCTTTTCATAAATTTTAGACGAATGCGTTTTTACCGTGTTTAGCGACACAAAAAGCCGTTCGGCAATCTCAGCATTGCTATGCCCGGCAGCCATAAGTTGCAACACTTCCAGTTCGCGTTTGCTAAGGTCGTGGTTGTCTGATAAGGTTTGTGGAGCAGCTGAGTGCAACTCTCTTTCTATTATTATGGTTTCTTTTTTAGGTTTGGCAAGTTTTAGCGTTACCCAAATGCCCAGCCCCATAAATAGCAGTGCAATAAACCCTGTGTACAGATCCTGCGTATTGCTTATAATTACAAAACGGTATTCTGCCCAGCGCATAGCCAGTAACAGCAGCGCGAGTGCTGTGCCGTACAGTAATGTAGCTTTATGTTTTTGCAATAGTTTTAGCATGCCGTTGCTTTTAAACAAAGGTAGAATTATTTTACGAAGAGGATTGCCGTTGTAAAAAACAGCCCATAAAAAAAGCCACTCCGTAGAGTGGCTGTGTATAGTATTTATAATTCTTTTAGTCCCAGTTCTCTGCGGATAACCTGTTCAAAGGTTTTATCGCTTGGGCGGGGCATATCGGCATTTACTATTTTACCTTCTTTATCTATTAAAATAAAACGGGGTATGCCTTGTATATCATAGTCGTTGCTAAATGTTTTATCGTCTGCAGCATGGAGCTGTAAAACGCTTGAAGACTTTAATTTGGCTTCAAAATACCATTTGTCTATTTGATGGTCGGTACTAATGCCCACAAACTGTATATTTTCGCCCTTGTACTTAATGGCAAGTTTTTCAAAATAAGGCGACTCCTGCCTGCATGGCCCGCACCAGGTAGCCCATACATCTATTGCCACGTATTTGCCCCTAAGCTGTGCCAGTGTTGCGGGTTTACCCTGTAAGTTAGTAAGTGCTATCTCCGGGGCAGGCTTGCCTTTTTCAATATTGTTAAGCTTAGCAGACAGCTCCATAATATTCTGCGTAAAACGTGGGTTTGCAAAACGTGTACCATACGACTGTTCAAGGGCAACGCGCTCCTGGGTATTGCTGGCTTCGCGCAGGCTGTTTCGCAGCTGCCATAAAAGCATTTTATCTTTAAACTCACCCGGTTTAAGTTGGGCTATGGCGGTAAGCGCCTTGGTATTATCGTCGGTTTCGGTACGGTCTTTCAGTACCATAAGGCTACGCACATACGTAAAGTAATTTTCGAAAGATAACAGGCCCACATCGTTTAGCGGTACCATATTTTTAATTTCCTTAATCCCTGCATTTTCGGGAGTAGGTTTGCCAGGATAGGCTACTTTGCGCATGCTTACAAATTTCTGCCAGTCGTTTAAGAACTCAAGGGTTTGCAGTTGCTTTTGTTGTTTTACAAAATCATCGCCTGGTACGTAGTTATCTGCCGTGCGAAACTTTGTAGTCTCAGCCATGGCGTCTTTCCAGTCATCGTATAGCTGGTTAGCAAAAACTTCGGTATCTTCAACCTCGCTGTTTTCAATATATATGCTACTCATCCTGAACTCAGGCGTGTTTTGTTCGTTAAATGAGTTTTCGGCAAGGCGGGTACCGGTAACTTTTGCCTCTATTACTTTTCCACTTTGTTTTACATCGGTATATATGCTGTCTTTAGGCCCCATGAACTCCGTCCACCCAAGTCCGTTCATAGAGAAGTTGTATACCCCAAGTGCTATATTCTGCTTAATTTCATGGTGAAATGTATTGTTTTTTACCGGGATTACCGCTACGGTGTCGTTTACAAAAGGGTCTGTAACTATTATGGTGGTAAACTGCTGTTTGCTTTCTATTTTACCGGCTAATATGGTTTTGTGGTAGCGTTCTGATTGTTTTGGGCTAAACATAAAGTAAGTTAACGCCACGGTTACTGCAAGCACGCCTGCCGTATAAGCCATACGCTTACCGCTGGTAATAAAAGCGGATTTAAAGCCTTTGTAGCGGTACCAGGTAAATCCTATGTACATAGCCAGCACTGCCAGTACCAGCGATGCCGTTTCTGTTACGGTTATAGGGTAGCCCAGTTCGCTGCCCTTAACATACGTGCCTACATGGCCCAATATTTCCAGTGGATACCACCCGGGTATTACCTTAAATACATTTAAAAACAGGTAACCCAGCAGCATAAAGAACCCTATAAGTATACTCCACACAAAGCTGGTAATAAGTACCGAAATCATATATTGAAGGCAGGTAAAAAACAAGCTTGCTACAAACAGCCTCAGTACTATTTCTAAAATGGGTACAAACTCAAACGAAAAAGAAGCCACCTTAGGCGTTTCTATAAACAGCAGCGCAAAACTACCTGCTGCAAAGCTGATAATAATCAAAGACAGTATGGAGATAAGGTTAGCCGTTAGTACCATGCTGAGTTTAGCACTGTAAATATCCCAACGTTTTATGGGCATAGTTTCCATAAGTTGCCAGCCACCGTTTTTATGGTCGGTTTGTGTAAGGCGGCTCACCGCTATAATAATAAACAGCGGGAAAAAGAACTGAGAATATCCGCCCAGCATTTCCCCTATGTATTCTGTAAAATAGTTGTACGGAATGCGGTCTGCATTCTGCGTACCCATTTTAAACTTTACAATAGTAACTACGGCATACAGCAAAGGCATAAACGCCCCCATAGCAAAGGCGAGCCAATACAGCCCGGTGCCCCTCTTTTTTATATATTCTCCCTTAAGGGCAGTAATAAACGTATTCATAATCAGTGTTGGTTTTATTTTTGGTTGATTAAAGACATAAACCATTCCTCAAGGCCGTTAAGCACCTTAAGTTCATAAATCTCTGCGCCTGCGGTTACAAGCTTCCGTGCAAAGGCCGGAATATCTTCCCGGTCTGCCAGTTCCAGCACCAGTTGGTTTTCGGCTTCATGGATTACACCCGGATGTTCGGTAAGTAATTTTGTATGCCATTCGGCCGCATTTTTCAGGGTTAGCTGTACGCGACACGCCCCGGACGCCGCAGCAAGTTCAGAAATCGTGCCTTCAAACCGCAGTTTACCGTGGCTTATTATACCCACGTGGGTACACATACGCTCTACTTCTGCCAGCAGGTGGCTCGATACAAATATGGTAATGCCCTTTTCTTTGTTTAGCTTTACCAGTAACTGACGAATGTCGCGCATACCGTTAGGGTCAAGGCCGTTTACAGGCTCGTCTAACAATAGTAATTCCGGCTCACCTAACAGCGCCATAGCTATGGCAAGGCGTTGTTTCATGCCCAGCGAATACTGTTTGGCTTTGCGGTTAGCATCGCGCTGTAGGTTAACCAGCTCTAAAACCTCCGGTATTTTTGCCTCGGGTATATTACGCAGTTGCGCTATGTAGCGCAGGTTGTCGTAACCGCTAAGGTGCAGGTACAGGGCGGGGCTTTCTACCAGCGAGCCAATACGGTTGAAAACGTGTGGTAACTGCTCTTCAAGCGGTTTACCAAAAAGTTTAATAGACGCTTGCTGTTCGGGTAAAATCCCGGTGAGTAGCCTCATGGTGGTACTTTTACCGGCACCGTTTGGCCCTAGGAAACCATAAATAGCGCCTTTCGGGATGTTTAACGATACGTTATCGAGCGCTTTTCTGTCTTTAGAGTAGAAAAACGTAAGGCCGTTTGTTTCAATAATGTTTTCTGGCATAGGTTTGTGTGATTGGTATAATGCTAACTGATAAAATCAGGCGCGTTTTTATTTGATATGACGAAGGCTTAGCGATTTTGTTACATTCATAATATTGTTAAAATTCAAATGTAAGATGTATTAGGGAAGGCTGTTTCAATACTAAATTTTTATAATGACTAAAATGACAAAAGCCCCACTAATGGGGCTTTTGCCGTTCGGGTCGCCTTGGTTTTCACCGCGACAACATCTTTATACTTAAAAGTAGTAAGTCGTTATTTAAAAAAGCTAAGGTAGTATTTTTTAATTATGATTAAAAATGAATTTTATCGAAAATTAGCATTCATATTTCACAAAACATATATAGGTATAACAAAATCCTATGCTGCAATATTGCACCGCTGAGTTTTACAAAGTATTTTTGGTAAAAATACATTCCCTATGAAAATGGTGATTTCTCCGGCTAAGTCCCTGGATTTTGAAACAAAACTTCCTGTAAAGAAACATACCGAACCCGCTTTTTTGGCTCAGGCCAAAGAAGTGCATGCTGCAATTAAAGATAAAACGCCATCTGAGTTAAGTAGCCTGATGGATATTAGCGATAACCTGGCACATCTCAACTGGCAGCGCAACCAGGAATGGCAGCCACCCTTTACCACTAAAAACGCGCGCCCTGCCGTGTATGCTTTTAGTGGTGATGTATATGTGGGGCTCGATGCTTACTCGCTACCGGCAACCAAGGTAAACAAGCTGCAAGACAGCCTTCGCATACTTTCGGGATTGTATGGGTTACTGAAACCGCTGGATCTTATACAACCCTACCGCCTGGAAATGGGTACGCACCTGCCCGTAGGCGAAAACAAAAACCTGTATGAGTTTTGGAAACAAACCGTAACCGAAGCCCTGAATGCAGAACTTGCTGATGGCGAGTTGTTTGTAAACCTTGCCAGCCAGGAATACTTTGGCTCGGTAGATGTAAAAGCGCTTAAAGTACCCGTAATTACCCCGGAGTTTAAAGACTATAAAGATGGTAAGCTACGCATGGTAAGTTTCTTTGCCAAGAAGGCTAGGGGTATGATGGTACGCTACATTGTAGAAAACAACGTAAAAACCCTAAAAGGGCTTAAGGGTTTCAATTATGAGGGCTATGCGTACGACGATAAGCTGAGTAAGGGTAATACGCTAGTGTTTACAAGGTAATGGAATTATTGTTTAAACAGGAGGAATTCCCTGTGCGCCATGATCCGCTTAAAGGGGTGCCAAATCGTAATTCACGTAGGTATAAATCAATTAGAGACAGCATAGAACCCCAATATGTATACACCTGGAGTCTTGAACGTTATTTAGGAGAGGAGCTGTATAGCAGCTTTGATTTTCAACCGGATCTCAGGACTTTTCCTGCTGTGGGAATCATTACCAGTGAAGATTTTATAAGAAATCTTAATGACTGGAAGTGCTTTGGTAACCTGGATTACCTTCCTGCCGAAGGTGATTTTGTAACCATTAAGTATTGCTTTGTGGATTTTTCTACCAACCATCATCCGGATAGGTCTAATTTGGACACAGAATCTTGGATGCAAGCCATTTTTAACAATGATAAATGGATTAGAGACCGATATTATGGCTGTAACAGTAAGTTGATTGCTGAAGGTGTAGTTTATATAGAGTAAAAAGCAAAAACTAGCAACTTGAATTAATTATGGATGTTGACCTTAAGTTTGTTATTGACGAGTATGACCCGTGGATTTCCCATGAAAAAAAGCGTGTTAATATCAATAGGAGAAACAGGGACGAATTAATGAAAGGGTATACCGATACGGTATATAGCTGGAATATATCCAGATATGTATCCGAATATATCCCCGAGATCGACATGTTTGAGTATATCCCCGGCCCTCACCAAATTACAGGTGAACTCGATGCCGAAGGTGTAATACGTAAACTGAATACCGATTATTGTTTTGATTTTGACTATGAACCGAATGAAAAAGACATTCTGTCTATACGGTTTCATTATCGTAATCCTGAAATAACAAGAAGAGCCCGCCCAGACTTTTATTCCGGGGAGATCCTTTTGTACTACAATGGTAAGGAATGGGAAAAGGGGTGGCGATTTAAAGAATCTTACGAAGAAATATATCGGGGAATCCTACAGGTAAGTCCCAAATAAAAAAAGCCCGTAAAAATGAATGTTTTCATTTTTACGGGCTTTTCTTTAAACTGCAGCTGTAAATTAATTACTGCTTTTAAGTTTTTTCATAAAGTCTTTAAAGGCAGGCATAAACTCATCAAACAATGCATTGTCTTTATTTTTTAGCATTACTTCGCCCATCATTTTAAGGCCAATGGCAAATTCTGTACTTTGCCCCATATCTCCAAACATATCCTTTTGCTGCATCAGGTCAATAATGCTAAAAAGGTTGTCGTGGTTATCAAAAACCACCTCTATACGGCGGTGCAGGTCTTCGTTGGCAGGGCTGTAAACGTGTTCAAGGGTTACCTTGTAGTGATTGTATTTTTTGTTCATTTTAAGATGTGATGATGATGTATAAAAAGTGGTGTGTGTGCGGGTTTAAAAAAAACCTGCCGGCATGGAAGTGTCACGGCAGGTTTTTCAGGATATATATAGATAGTTAAGATTAAAAGTTACAAGAAGTCCAGAATCAGGTTCCCGAAAAAATCTGAATTCTGAAATCTACAATCTGAAATGGTTAGTGCATGGCATCAGCCATATCTACTTTACCTTTTCCTTGTTTAATGAGCAGAATGAATGGTATACATATTAAAAACAATATACCCAGGTAAAGGAAAATATCCATGTATGCCAGCACTGTAGCCTGTTTTATAACAGAAAACTCCATGGCCTTGTGCGCCTTATCTATAGCTTCATTCATAGGTATGCCTTTTGAGGCAAATCCACGCGCCATGATTTGTACGCGCTGCTGGGTTTCAAAATCTGTAACACTTTCTTTAGCCACTAAGTCTACACGGTGCGATTGTGTAAAACGGGTAATAAACGTACTGATAATGGCAATACCAAATGAACCTCCCAGCTGTCGGAGCATACCGGTAAAAGCTGCTCCTTCGCCAATGCTTTTCCCTTTTAACGTACTAAGCGACATTGTGGTAATGGGTACAAATAGCAGCCCAAGGCCTACACCACGTAATATTAGTGGCCAAAAGAAGGCATCTTTACCGGTATCGGGTGTCATAATATTATACATCCAAAGCGTAAAGAGGAAGAAAACCATAAACCCAAGTGCTACCATGTAAGGTTGTTTTACACCTTTTTGTATCAGCTGTCCTATAATAGGCATCATAAATGCCGTGGCAAGTGAACTTGGTATTAGCAGTAATCCGGCATCGAGCGCTGTCCAGCCCAGTATAGACTGAGTGTAAATAGGGATTACAAAGGTAGACCCGAATAACCCAAAGCCAAGGATAAATGACATTATGGTACCTATGCGTAGGTTACTATCTTTAAGTACCTTTAGGTTAACAATAGGGTACTCATATACTGATTCACGCCATATAAAGGCTATAAACCCAAAGAAGCTGATAACCGACATGATTACAATAAGCGGTTCTTCAAACCAGTCGTCCTGTTGTCCGTGCTCTAGTACAAATTGAAGCGATCCTATAAAGGCAGCAAGAAATAAAATACCCCACCAATCTACTTTGTCTGCACTCATTTTTTCCCCGTACTTAGGGCTTCGTACGTATATAAGCGTAAGTATGGTGGCTATTATGCCCAAAGGAACGTTAATGTTAAAAATCCACCCCCAGTGGTAGTTATCCACAATCCATCCGCCAAGTGGTGGCCCCAGGGTAGGGCCTACAATAACACCCATACCATATATAGCCTGTGCCATACCTCGTTTTTCTACCGGATAACTTTCGGTAATAATGGTTTGTGCTGTTACCAGCAGGGCACCGCCACCCATACCTTGTATAAAACGAAAGGCTACCAGTTCCCAAATGTTTGTGGCATTACCACACAAAAAAGAGGCTATGGTAAAAATTACAATTGAGGCTGCAAAATAGTTTCGGCGGCCAAACTGCTGGCTGAGCCAGCTGGTCATAGGGATTATTATTACGTTTGCAATGGCGTAGGCGGTAATTACCCAGGCTACGTCGGTAAGCGTGGCGCCAAGGCTACCGCGCATTTCGTTTAACGCAACGTTTACTATGGTAGTATCTACAATTTCGAGCAGGGCACACAGTACCGCAGTTATCGTAATGATAACCCGCCTGAAACCGTATTCTACCAGGTCGTTGCTTACAGTTGCTGCTCCGGCCATATTATTATTTTAAGTGTACGTCTACTTCTACGTTCATACCCGGGCGAAGTAGTTTTACTTTCTCCTTGTCGTTATTTTCTGTAAGGGTAATTTTTACAGGAAGCCTTTGTACTGTTTTTACAAAGTTACCGGTAGCGTTATCTGGCGGTAGTAGCGAAAAACGTGCACCGGTAGCCGGGCTGAATGAGCTTACTGTACCTTCAAATTCTAAATCGGGATAGGCATCTGCTTTAATGGTTACCTTTTGTCCGGGTGTCATTTTGTTTAGCTGAGTTTCTTTAAAGTTAGCCACAACCCATGCCGCTTCGTTGTTTATAATGTAAAACAATGCTTGTCCCGGTTGTACAAGCTGCCCCGGCTGAATGTCTACAGTACCTAGTTGACCGTCTACCGCAGCCGTAACTACGGTATAGCTTAGATTAAGTTCGGCTGCTTTTAAAGCTGCTTTTGCACGTTCTATATTGGCTTTGGCTACATCAGTCTGCTTGCTGCTTACTGCGCTGCGACTTACACTGGCATTACGCTGGCTTTTGCTTGCAGCTTCAGCTTGCTGAAGTACCTTAAGCTGTGCTTCGGCTTCCTTTTTAGCAGCTTCAGCTTGTTCAAATTGCTGTTTTGTTATGCTCCTGTTTTTGTATAGGTTTTGGAAACGCTCAAAATCGTTAGTAGCCCTCCATAGGCGCACCTTAGCGGCCTCAATATTGCCACGGTTAGACTGTACGTTTGCCTCGCTTGCCGAAATGTTAGCCTGAGCACCCCCTATATCAGCCTTAGCTGCCTGGAAACTGCTTTCTGCTGCGGCAAGGGCAGCTTTAGCGTCTTCAACTTTTACAACATAGTCTTTATCGTCTATTATAAAAAGTGTATCGCCTTTTTTAACCACGTCGTTATCTTTAACAAGTACCTTGGTAACATATCCGGTAACGCGTGGTATAATAGGGTTCATGTTTTTTTCAATCTGCGCGTCGTCTGTAGTTTCGTGCGATTGTGATTGTATGTATTTGTACACCCCGAAACCACCGCCCAGTATGGCGAACGTTAAAAATATGCCGAGGAATTTTTTATTGGTTTTCTTTTTTTCTTCCATGACTAAGATGAATTATTTGTTCTGTGTAAGATTAAATGATGAGGTAAGTTTTCCTGAAGCGTTAAGCAGTTCGTAATAACGCCAGGTTATATCGGCACGGCTAAAGGTTTCGTTAAGCCTTGCCTGAAGCTGTTGCACATCGGCTTCCAGCAGGTCGTTTGTATCCGAAAGTCCGTTGTCGTATTTGTCTTTTACAATACGGTAGTTTTCACCGGCCTGGGTTACCGCTTCGGTATATACCCTGTTTTGCTTTACTGCCAGGTTGTAATTTTCAAGCGACTGCTGTACCTGTACTTTTACATTCTCGGTAAGCAAATCCAGTTGCTGGCGGGTTTCTTGCCTGCGGCTTTCGGCAGCCTTTACCTTTTTATTGTTTTTAAATATGCCTGCTATATCATAAGATACGCCTATACCCACGTTTGCCGCATTGTACAGCTCTACAAAATGAGGCACGTTTAGGTACACATACCCGGCACTAAGCCCTATGGTAGGGTAGTAGTCTGCCTTGGCTATTTTAATATTGCTTTCGGCAGCTTTTTCGGCAAACCGAAGTGCCTGCAGGTCGTTGCGTTGTGCTATGGCTTCGTTTTCGGTTACGGCAGGGCTAAGATTGCCGCTGTTTTTAAAGTAGCTGTCATTTACGCCCACTTTAGTACCTTCCGGCAAATGTAGCAGGGTAACAAGCTGGTAGTTTAACACCGCTACAGTCTTTTTGGCGTCTTCTAACGATAGTTCTACGTTGCTAGACTGTAGTTGTGCCTTTAGCAGGTCGTTTCGGGCTATAAGGCCGTTTTGTTCCATTGCGGTAAAATCTTTTACACGCTGGCGGGCACTCTTAAGGTTCTCTTCAATGAGTGTAACCGATTGCTGTGCCTTGTACAGGTTTGTATACAGCATTATGGTTTGCAATGCTATTTGTTCTTTAGTACCGGCAGCCGAATAGGTTTCTGCCTTATAGGCGTTTTCGCTTGCTGCAATACTGTTTTTAAGTTTAAAGCCCGAAAACAGCGGCATGCTTGCATTGGCAAAGCCGTACATAGCACTGTTTATGGTAGGGCTTGCCGTAGCAGTACCGCTACCTGAATCAGTACCCGAACTACTGCCCAGGGGCACTTTAAGGTTTAGGGTAGGGTCAGACACCCTTAAATACGATCCGGATACTTTTAAAGAGGGGTATACGTTGTTCTTAACGTTGTCCACTTCCAGTTTAGAGGTGGCTACCTTGGTATCGGCCAGGGTTGCTTCGGTGCTCTTGGTTACTGCAAGGTTTATGGCCTCGTCCAGCGAAAGTTTTGTTTCCTGGGCGCGCAGTGCCGCGGCGCTTAGCAACAGCAGGCTTAACGGCAGCAGTTGTTTAATGTTCATATGCCAATAGCGCTTTAATAGTTTGTTTAATGTGATGTGTAACGTGTGTTTCTATGTACTGCTCAAAATCCTCATCGGTTTGTAAACCCATGGTTTTTTCAAAGTAAAGTTTGTTGCTACGGAAGTGTACCAGCGTACCCATTACGGTAGCCGGAATAAGGTCTACATTTATGTCTTTTCTAAACACTCCCTGTACCTGTCCTTCGGCAATAATTTTCTTAAAAATTTCGGCATTTTCCCTCTTCGTTTCCATAAAGCTTTCCATCTCTATGATCCGCTTTTTTGTGCTTAATTCAAAGTGCATAATCTGGTACATACACTTGTTTTTATTAATGCGGTTTATGTAGAGGTCTACCAGTAAATCTATCTTCTCAAGAGGCGATACATTTTCGTTAGAAATGTTTTGGAGTTGCACTTTCATATCGCTGGTGCGGTAGGTGATGAGTGCCTCCAGCAGCTTTTCTTTTGAACCGAAATAATACGAGATCATGGCAATGTTTACATGCGCCTCACGCGCTATGGCGCGTATAGAGGTGCCGTCAAATCCTTCCTCTGCAAAGAGCCTTTCGGCAACCTGCAAAATCTCGATTTGCTTATCATTAAATTCAGCCATAACAATAGGTTTAAATTTCGATACAAAATTAAACAATCGTTTAAATTAAACGTTTGTTTAAATAGCGTATTAACATTTTTTTAACAGAAAACGGTTGCGAAAAGCATCATAAATAATTTCTATAGTAAGTATTTATAAATTTGATAACCAGTATTTTTAATTTGTTTATTTAATCCTTAACTTTACATTATTAAACAACGGGCATCAATTTTTTTTGTAGGTTGAAATTACGCTGATTTGCGCTCATATTAGTGTGGTTTGACACAAATTTAACAGCGTTATTACTCTACTTACGTAGTAGGGTAATTAAAATTATTCCTACTTTTGTAAGAACAGCATTAAGTAAAAACGCCTGCCCTATCCATAACTTTTATAAAAATGAAACACCCTATTTACATTGCAAATTACCTTAAGAGCGGTGTGCTGCCAGACATGCGCCATGTAGGTAAATGGATGGAAGATTTGTTCCAGTGGCTGTTTTGTATAGGGCCCCAGTTTGCCGACTATGATTACTTTGTGCAGCGTGAAAAAGAGCTTGAAACCACGTTTAGGGAGCTACTGATTTTATCTGGCGTGGCCGATGAAAAAGCGGAAAAAATTGTGGTTACACTGCACCAAAAAGCAGCCGAAATCCATGCCGGTTTAGAGGACGATTTAAAAGCGATTTTCAGGTATGACCCGGCGGCAAAATCCCGCTCGGAAGTACTGGTTTCTTACCCCGGTTTTTTTGCCATTTCTGTGTACCGCCTTGCGCATGAATTATGGGTTTTGCAGGTGCCTGTTTTGCCACGTATGTTAAGTGAATATGTACATGGAAAAACCGGTATAGATATACACCCGGGTGCTGTAATTGGCAAGCGTTTTTTTATAGATCACGGTACGGGAATAGTTGTTGGGGAAACCTCTGTTATAGGTAACGATGTAAAAATGTACCAGGGGGTAACGCTGGGTGCACTGAGTGTGCAGAAGCAGGATGCCGACACTAAAAGACACCCTTCTATAGGTAATGGTGTTACCATTTATGCTAACGCCACCATACTGGGTGGTGCCACGTTTATAGGGCACGGCAGTGTAATAGGGGGTAACGTTTGGCTTACGCATTCGGTGCCCGATGACTCGCTGGTGTACCACAAAAGCGAAATAACCATAAAAACCAAAGAGGTGTTTCCGGAACCTTTAAATTTTGTAATTTAATATTTATACTAAGATAGATTGATATATGAAAGCAAACAGCATTCTTGAAACCATAGGCAACACGCCGCACGTAAAGTTAAATAAACTGTTTCCCGGCCGTAATGTATGGACAAAACTGGAGCGTACTAACCCCGGCAGCAGCATTAAAGACCGCATAGCCCTGGCTATGATAGAAGATGCCGAGGCAAAAGGCATACTTACGCCAGACAGTGTTATAATAGAGCCTACATCGGGTAATACAGGTATTGGCCTGGCATTAGTGGCAGCTGTTAAAGGATATAAACTGATACTGGTAATGCCCGAAAGCATGAGTGTGGAACGCCGTAGGCTAATGTCTATTTACGGGGCGGAGTTTGAGCTTACCCCGCGCGAAAAAGGTATGAAGGGCGCCATAGAAAAGGCTGCCGAACTTACGGCAAGTACGCCTAACGCGTGGTCTCCAAGCCAGTTTGATAACCCTGCCAATACCGATGTGCACCGCCGTACTACGGCTCAGGAAATCATAGCTGATTTTCCTGACGGTATAGACTATATAATTACCGGTGTGGGTACAGGAGGCCACATAACAGGGGTAGCCGAGGTTTTAAAGAAGAAATGGCCAAACCTTAAGGTGTTTGCCGTAGAGCCAGAATTATCGCCTGTGTTAAGCGGAGGTGCTCCCGGGCCACACCCCATACAAGGTATAGGTGCAGGATTTGTGCCGGGTATTTATAACAGTAGTGTTATAGACGGTGTTATTCAGGTTAGTAAAGACGAAGCGTTTGATTTTGCACGCCGTGCAGCCCGTGAGGAGGGTACGCTTATAGGTATCTCAAGCGGGGCATCATTGGCGGCCGTTAGTAAAAAACTTGCTGAAGTTCCTGAAGATGCTACCGTGCTTACGTTTGCATACGACACAGGGGAGAGGTACCTGTCTGTAGAGGGGCTTTTTTAAGTCTAAAGTCTAAAGTCATAAAGTAAGAGATTCACTAAGAGTAGACTCTGGTTTTATCCATTACGTCAGTGCGAGGAACGAAGCAATCTAAAATATTGCTTTATATGGTTAATTAGATTGCCGCGGTCGTACCTCTCTCGCAATGACAGACACCACATACAACACAAAAGGCTGCCAATGGGCAGCCTTTTGTGTTGTATATAATTTTCAAATTGGTAGATTTTCAAATTGAAAAATTATTTTATCCTTATCTCAAACATTTTGTCCCACAGTTTACCGGTAACAAAAAACGTTTTGGTTTTAGGGTTATAGGCTATACCGTTCAGTACATCGGTTTCCGGGGTACGGGTTATTTTTTCGCTTAACGCTGTTAGGTCAAGCAGGCCTTCCACGCTACCTGTAACAGGGTCAAGTAGCACTATGGTATTGGTTTGATATATGTTGGCATATATTTTACCATCTACCCATTCCAGCTCGTTTAGCTCTTTTACCTTTTTGTCTTCGGCATATATGTTAACCGAGCTCACCTCTTTAAGCGTTTCAGGATCTAGTTTATATATTTTCTCAGACCCGTCACTTTGGTACAGGTTTTTATCATCGTGGGTAAGTCCCCATCCCTGTATGTCTTTAAAGTACTGAAACTCCTTTATTTTGTTCAGGTTGCCCGCATTGTATATAAATCCGGTGTTTTCCCTCCAAGTAAGCTGGTAAATCTTGTTGTTAAATACGGTAATTCCTTCGCCAAAGTACTTCCCATCCAGGCTTATCTGTTTGTAAGCTTTTCCGGTTTTGTAATCATTTTTGCGCAGTACAGATTGCTGGTACTGGCCTGTACCTTCTATAAGGGTGTCTTTATAAAACTCAAGCCCCTGTGTATAAGAGCCCGTATCGTGCGGGTAGGTATTTACAAGTTCAAATGAAAGCATCTTTGCCTTTACCGGGCTTATAACTTCTATTTGTCCGGTAGCTTCGGCGTTTTGCCCTTCATAATAAACCAGTGCCTTTATGTTTTGGTAGCCCAGGCGGCCTTCCTTCAGTATGGCATCAAGCTTTGCATCACCTTTTACGGTACCCACCTTTTCATTGTTTAGGTAGTATACTATAGAGTCTATTTGCTTTTTTTCGGGATTTTGCAGGGTTAACGGAAGCGTTTCACCGGGCTTATACTGGCCTTTTATGTTAGAAAAATCGATGCTGAATAAATTATTTTCAGTTTTTTCATTGCCTTTACAGCTAATTGCAAGGCTGCTTACAGCCAGTGCAGCCACGCCTAATGTAGTGGCAAATAATAATTTAGAAGCTTTCATTGATGTGTTTAAATATTGTAGCAATATACGATGCTGTTTATTATTGGGCAACAACACTTGCAAAAATATAAAATGGTTGTATATTTGCACCGGCAAGTCCTACACGACCAGCTCCTGCAGACTCCTCCAGGGTGGGAACGCAGCAAAGGTAAGCGGTTGTAGCGGTGCGATGTAGGTAGCTTGCCATTTTTTTCTTTTTTTGAGAACTACTGCACTATCTCCGTAAGGGGATTTTTTTGTTTATACACCTTTCGTATCTTCACACAAAACACAGCGGCATGAAGTATCTTGTATATCTTGTTTACGGCGGCGTACAATACAACCAGGAGGCTTTGTACGCGCTGATGTCGTTTTATAAGTACCATGCCGGTAACAATATTACGGTGGTATTGTATACCGATGATGAAGCATTTTTCAACAGCCGATTACCACAGGGAGTGGTGTATGTAGGGCTTTCGCCCGAAACCATAACCGAGTGGAAAGGCGCATCGGGTTTTAACCACAGGTTAAAGATAAAAGCCCTGCAAGATGCCTGTACGCGGTTTGAAGGAAGCATACTATACTGCGATACCGATACCCACTTTACCCAAAATGCCGAATATTTATTTACTACTATAGCACAGGGTGGCATTGTATTCCACAAGGCAGAAGGCGCACTTGCTACCGGCAAGGGCAATGTAGCCCGTAAGATGCGGGCGTTTTTTGTGGAAAATCAGGAGTTCACCATCCCTTCAGAATCGCAGTCTTTGCACATTACCAGTGCCCTACAGGTTTGGAATGCAGGGGTTATAGGTTTTTCTACCCAATACGCTCACGTGTTACAAAAAGTGCTGGAACTTACCGATGCTTTTTGCCAGAAGTCAGATATTTTCGTGTTGGAACAGGTAGCCTTCAACTATTACTTTCAGCAGTTGGCGGTACCTGTATCGGCGGAAAAAGAGGTAGAACATTATTGGTATTTTAAGGAGTTCAGGCAGGTGCTTGCGCATTTTTTTCAATATCACAGCAGTACGCCATTGAATGTATTAGTTGCAGAAACCGATAAAATACTGCCTTATAATCTTTCGGAGGAAAAACGCGCTTACAAACGTATGGGCTTTTGGCAAAAACAATGGACAAAACTTAGCAAAGGGGCTAAATGGCGCATAACGCCTTACAGGCTGTAACGGAATGCCAAACTTTTGGTATTTTAGCTCCGCAAAAACAAAAACATCAAATTTCTAAACAACGTAAATGAGTAAAGTAGTATTTATAACCGGTGCTTCGTCGGGTATAGGGAAGTCTATAGGAGAGTTCCTGCACCAAAAAGGCTATAAGGTGTACGGCACCAGCCGCAATCCTAAAACCGTAATAGGCTCGTTGTTTCCGCTCGTAGCGCTTGATGTGCGCAATGCCGAAAGCATAAAATCAGCAGTGAATCAGGTTATTGCAGAAGCCGGAGCTATAGATGTACTGGTAAACAATGCAGGGGTAGGCATAACCGGCCCCATTGAAGAAATCCCCGCAGATGAAATACGCAACAACTTTGAAGTGAACTTTATAGGCCCCATAGAGGTAATGAAAGCCGTTTTGCCCCAAATGCGCGCCCAAAAAAGTGGCCTTATTATTAATATAACCAGTATTGCGGGCTATATGGGCCTACCGTACCGGGGTGTTTATTCGGCATCAAAAGGTGCTTTAGAACTGGTTTCAGAGGCCATACGCATGGAGGTTAAGGGTTTTGGCATCAACGTTACCACAGTAGCTCCGGGCGATTTTGCCACAAATATTGCTGCAGGCCGATACCACGCGCCTCTTGTTACAGGCTCTGCTTACGAAGTACCTTACGGTAACACCTTAAAAACCATGAACGAGCACGTAGACACCGGCAGCGACCCGGCTGAAATGGCAGAAGCCGTTTATGCCATTATGCAGGCAGGGAAACCAAAAGTGCATTACAGGGTAGGGGCGTTTATGCAAAAGTTTTCTATTGTATTAAAGAAAATCCTGCCCGATAAAGTGTACGAAAAAATGCTTATGAACCATTATAAATTGTAGTTTTGTACCTGTTTTTAAACATAAAATAACACAACATGAAATTTTTTATTGATACTGCAAACCTTGCACAGATAAAAGAAGCCCAGGAACTTGGTGTTCTTGATGGGGTAACTACTAACCCGTCGCTTATGGCTAAAGAGGGTATTACCGGAAAAAATAATATCCTGAAGCACTATGTAGACATCTGCAACATTTCAGATGGCGATGTTAGTGCAGAGGTTATTGCTATAGACTACGACGGCATGATTCGCGAGGGCGAGGAGCTTGCTGATCTGCATGAGCGTATTGTGGTAAAGCTTCCGCTTACTAAAGAGGGTATTAAGGCATGTAAATATTTTTCAGATAAAGGTATTAAAACCAACGTTACGCTTGTGTTTTCTGCAGGGCAGGCGCTTCTTGCTGCCAAGGCAGGTGCTACTTACGTATCGCCATTCATAGGCCGCCTGGACGATATTTCTACAGATGGTCTTAACCTGATTGAAGAAATCCGTGAAATCTATGACAACTACGGTTTTGAAACAGAAATCCTTGCAGCTTCTGTACGCCACACTATGCATATTGTAAACTGTGCCAAGATAGGTGCAGATGTTATTACAGGGCCGCTTAGTGCCATTACAGGCTTACTAAAACACCCGCTAACCGACTTAGGATTAGCGCAGTTCCTTGCTGATTACGCTAAGGGTAACCAATAAGATATTGGCTGTTATAAAAATATTTGTTAAAAGCTAAGGTTCTTAAAAAGTTTTCTTTATACCTTTGCCTGAGTCAAAACAGACAAAAAAATATGATATTTAATCAACTGCATCATCATCATTTCAGCACTGGCTCAAACGCGAGGAGGAAATGATATGGCAGTAATCTAAAATATTCCACAAACCCGTTTGAGTAATCAGGCGGGTTTTTTGTTTGGCTTTATTTTCCTTCCCATACGCCCCGCTCCGTTACTCAGGCACATTGCACACTAAAAATGAGTATATTAAAAATCGCGGTCCAGAAAAGTGGCCGCCTGAGCGAAAAATCACTACAACTGCTTGCCGATTGCGGCATTAAAATTTCTAACGGAGAGCGCAGGCTTAAGGCTGTTTCGCCGAATTTCCCCATAGAGGTTCTGTTCCTGCGCGATGACGACATTCCGCAATACGTAGAAGAGGGCGTAGCCGATGCAGGCATGCTGGGCGAAAATGAAGTTTGGGAAAAAGACAAAAATGTAACGGTTATAAAAAAGCTGGGTTTTGCTTCATGCCGCCTTTCATTAGCCGTACCTAAAGATGCCAACTATGCAGGCCCTCAGTATTTTAGTGGAAAAAAAGTAGCTACCAGCTACCCGGTAATCCTTCAGAAATTCTTTGACCAAAACAACTTGGATACTGCGATAGAAACCATAAGCGGTAGCGTAGAAATAGCACCTGCAATAGGCCTTGCCGATGGTATTTTCGATATAGTAAGCACTGGAAGTACCCTGCAAATCAACGGTCTTAAAGAGGTTGAGGTAGTTACAAAAAGCGAAGCGGTACTTATAAGTAATCCTAATCTTTCTGCCGAAAAACAACAAATATTAGATAAGTTATTGTTTCGTATACAGTCGGTTAAAAACGCTGCCGAAAACAAATACATTCTCCTTAACGCTCCTGATAAAGCAATCCCCGAAATTATAAAAATACTGCCCGGCATGAAAAGCCCTACAGTACTTCCCTTAGCCGAAGCGGGGTGGAGCAGCATACACTCGGTTATCCGCGAGGATGCTTTTTGGGATATTATTGACCAATTGAAAGCCCTTGGTGCTGAGGGAATTTTGGTTACTAATGTGGAGAAAATGATTTTGTAGTTCCATCTGTCGTTGCGAGGAGGTACCACGAAGCAATCTAATAAGTACAGCAAACTTTATGACTTTACAAACGTTCAACTTTACGACTTAACAATGAAAAAAATACTCAACCCCGATAAAACCCAATGGCAAAACCTTTTTGCCCGCCCTTCACTCGATGTGCAGGACTTAAATACTTTGGTACAACAAGTTTTTACCGAAATAAAACAAAATGGCGACACAGCGGTAGCCAAGTATACCCAACTTTTTGATGGCGTAACTCTTAATTCTCTGGAAGTTACTGCCGATGAAATTCAGGAGGCAGCGGCTGTTGTTCCCGATGAACTTAAACTTGCTATTCAATTAGCTAAAGGAAACATAGAAAAATTTCACGCTGCCCAAAACCAAGAAAGGCAGATAATAGAAACTATGCAGGGCGTTACCTGCTGGCGCGAAAGCCGTGCTATAGAAAAAGTGGGTATTTACATTCCGGGCGGTTCTGCGCCGTTGTTTTCTACCGTGCTTATGCTGGCGGTTCCGGCTGCTATAGCGGGCTGTGCCGAAATTGTACTGTGCACACCCCCCGACAAGAAAGGTAAAATCAATCCGGCTATACTATACACGGCACAGCTTGCCGGAGTGAGCAAAATTTACAAAGTAGGTGGCATACAGGCGATTGGCGCAATGGCGTTCGGTACGCAGAGCATTCCTAAGGTAGATAAGATTTTTGGGCCAGGTAACCAGTACGTAACCGCTGCCAAGCAAGCTGCTTTTGCCGCCGGGGTAGCGATTGACCTGCCTGCGGGACCAAGCGAACTGCTGGTTATAGCTGATACTACCGCTAATGCTGCGTTTGTGGCGGCCGACCTGCTAAGTCAGGCCGAACACGGAGCCGACAGTCAGGTGGTACTTGTAACGACCAGTGAGGGTTTTGGAAACAGTGTACTTGCCGAAATAAATGCACAAGTGGCGGCACTGCCCCGCGAGGCTGTTGCCCAAAAGGCACTGGACAACAGCAGGATTATTGTATTGCCCGATACTGCAAGCTGCATAGAGTTTAGTAACGGGTATGCCCCAGAACACCTTATTATTGCTACCGCCGATGCCGATGCTCTGGCAGAAAAGGTAACCAATGCTGGTTCGGTTTTCATCGGGAACTACAGTTGCGAAAGCGCCGGTGATTATGCCAGTGGCACCAACCACACCCTGCCTACAAACGGCTATGCCCGCAACTATAGCGGGGTATCTTTAGACAGTTTTGTAAAGAAAATAACCTTCCAGAAAATCACGGCGCAGGGTCTTCAGAACATAGGCCCCGCTATAGAAGCCATGGCAGCCGCCGAGCAGCTACAGGCACACAAAAATGCAGTAACCATCCGTTTAAAATCATTGCAGAATGTTTAGTTTAGAAAAAATAGCACGCCCAAATATATTGGCTTTAAAGCCCTACAGTTCTGCCCGCGATGAGTTTAAAGGAACTGCTACCGCTTACCTGGATGCTAACGAAAACCCGTTTGGCACGCTAAACCGTTACCCGGATCCGCTACAAAAGCAGTTGAAAGATAAGTTGGCAGAAATTAAAAGTGTTTCGGCAGAAAACATTTTTGTAGGCAACGGTAGTGACGAGGCCATAGACCTGTGTTTCCGTATTTTCTGCGAACCAGGCAAGGATAAGGCGCTTACCTTTACGCCCACGTATGGTATGTATAAGGTATCGGCAGATATTAATAATGTGTCGCTTATAGAAGTACCGCTTACCGATGATTTCCAGATTGATATTGATACTGCTTTACCATTATTAAAAGACGGGCAATTAAAACTGGTTTTCCTGTGTTCGCCAAACAACCCAACAGGGAACTTCCTGAACGATGTTGAAACCATACTGCAAAACTTCAGCGGTATTGTGGTGGTAGATGAGGCGTATATTGATTTTGCCAATGCCGCTTCACTTTCGCAAAAGTTGGCACTATATCCTAACCTGGTCGTGTTGCAAACCCTTAGCAAAGCCTGGGGTTTGGCGGCTGCACGGGTTGGGCTGGCTTTTGCTAATGCACCCGTTATAAACTTGTTTAATAAAGTAAAACCACCATACAACATCAGCCGCATTAACTATGAGGCAGCACTTGCCGCCCTTGAAAATGCTGATACTGTGGAAAAACAAAAACAGGTGTTGTTATCCGAAAGAGAGAACCTTGTTAACGCTTTGGCACAACTTCCCATCACCAAAAAAATATATCCTACCGATGCTAATTTTGTATTGGTTGAGGTAACCGATGCCGATGGTATTTACAGCGCCTTGGTACAAAAAGGCATCATCTTGCGCAACCGTAATACCGTAGTGCCGGGTTGCCTGCGCGTCACCATCGGTACACCGGAAGAAAACACCTTACTCATCAATACCCTAAAGTCCCTGTAATTATGAAAAAAGTACTCTTTATAGACCGCGACGGTACCCTTGTTATAGAACCACCTGTTGATTATCAGCTGGATTCCTTGGAAAAGTTGGAGTTTTATCCCAGTGTGTTTTCAGGATTGGGGAAAATAGCAAAAGAACTCGATTATGAGTTGGTTATGGTTACCAATCAGGACGGACTTGGTACGGCTTCGTTCCCGGAAGCTACGTTTTGGCCTGCCCAAAACAAAATAATACAGGCGTTTGAAAACGAAGGCATCCGCTTTAGCGAAGTACTTATAGACCGTAGTTTCCCTGAGGACAACCTGCCTACCCGCAAGCCTGGTACGGGTATGCTGACGCACTATATAAAAGGCAATTATGATTTGGCCAACAGTTTTGTAATAGGCGATCGGCTTACCGATGTGCAGCTTGCAGAAAATCTCGGGTGCCAGTCGATTTTTATTGGTACAGACTGCGCTAGTGCGACGCTGTGCGAAACGCGTTGGGATGCGATTTACCGCTACCTTAAGCAAAAGCCCAGGACAGGTAGCGTGGTACGTAAGACCAATGAAACCAATATAAGCGTTACCGTAAACCTTGATGATAACAGTAAAACGGAGATAAATACCGGGTTGGCATTTTTCGACCACATGCTCGATCAGGTATCGCGTCACGGAGAAGTAGGGCTTATTATTGATGTAAAAGGCGATCTTGAGGTAGACGAACACCACACTATTGAAGATACTGCACTGGCGCTAGGCGATGCATTTTTACAGGCATTGGGCAGTAAAAAGGGGATAGAACGCTATGGCTTTTTATTACCTATGGACGATTGTTTGGCACAAGTAGGCATTGATTTTGGAGGAAGGCCCTGGCTGGTTTGGGATGCCGATTTCAAACGCGAAAAAATAGGGGAAATGCCCACCGAAATGTTCCTGCACTTTTTTAAATCGTTTACCGATACTGCAAAGTGCAACCTGAACATTAAAGCAGAAGGTACCAACGAGCACCACAAAATAGAAGCCATATTTAAGGCGTTTGCGAAAGCCATACGCATGGCGGTGTCTAAGACCAATAATTATAACATACCCAGTACAAAAGGAACACTATGATAGCCATTGTAAAATATAATGCGGGGAATACGCTCTCGGTAGAAAATGCTGTAAAACGCCTTGGTTATAGATGCGAGGTAACCGATGATCCTGTAAAACTGAACGCTGCGGATAAAGTAATTTTTCCGGGGGTGGGGCATGCGGCTCCGGCTATGGCTTACCTTAAGGAGCGCGGACTGGATGAGGTAATTAAAAATCTTACCCAACCCGTGCTGGGCATTTGCCTGGGCATGCAGTTAATGTGCTGTTTTTCGGAAGAAGGTGAAACCGAAGGGCTGGGAATTTTTGATACTGATGTGCTAAAGTTTCTGCCGGAAGACAAAGTACCTCACATGGGCTGGAATACGGTTCAGCATCTTGATAGTACATTGTTTAAAGGTATAGTACCAGATGCCGATTTTTATTTTGTACACAGTTATTACGCCGGGTTAAGCGATAATTCGTCAGGCGTATGCCGGTATATACAGCCGTTTAGCGCGGCATTGCAAAAAGATAATTATTATGCCGTACAGTTTCACCCCGAAAAATCAGGGCCTGTTGGAGCGCAGCTACTAAAAAACTTTTTAGAATTATGAAAATTATTCCGGCTATAGATATAATAAATGGTAAGTGCGTGCGCCTTACCCAGGGCGATTATGCACAACAGAAAACCTATAACGAGAACCCGCTTGAGGTGGCTAAAATGTACGAAGATGCCGGTATACAGTACCTGCACCTGGTAGACCTTGATGGAGCCAAACAGGGGCAAATTGTTAACTATAAGGTACTGGAAAGTATTGCCAGTCAAACAAAACTTGCTGTTGACTTTGGCGGAGGCCTTAAAACCGATACCGATATAGAAACCGCTTTTAGTAGTGGGGCAGCTCAGGTTACTGCGGGCAGTATTGCCGTAAAGCAACCGGAAACCGTGTACGCCTGGCTTGAAAAATACGGTACCAATAAAATTATTCTGGGGGCCGATTGCCGTAACCGGAAAATAGCGGTTAGTGGCTGGCTGGAAGAAAGCACCCTTGATGTAGTTGATTTTATTAAAGACTGTTCCGGGAAGGGAATACAGTCGGTTATTTGTACCGACATTAGTAAAGACGGTATGCTGCAAGGCCCTTCGTTTGAACTTTATGGGGAGATTTTGGAACAGGCCAATGTGGGGCTGATTGCCAGCGGAGGCGTTACTACTATGGATGATCTGTACAAGCTAAAGGAAATGGGTTGTGCCGGTGCTATCATTGGCAAAGCGATTTATGAAGGAAACATTACACTAACCCAACTGAGAGCGCTATGCTAAAGAAAAGGATAATTCCCTGCCTGGATATTAAGGACAACAGGGTAGTAAAGGGAGTGAATTTTGTGGGACTCACCGATGCCGGTAACCCTGTGGAGCTGGCGGCGCGCTATGCACAGGAAGGTGCCGATGAGTTGGTATTCCTGGACATAACCGCTACGGTAGAAAAGCGCAAAACCCTTGCGGGACTGGTTACCGAAGTGGCTTCGCAAATTAACATACCGTTTACCGTGGGCGGAGGTATAAACACCGCCGCTGATGCCGAATATCTTATTCGGAGCGGTGCAGACAAAGTGAGCCTAAATTCATCGGCGGTAAAAAATCCTCAACTGATTAAGGAGATAGCCGATAACCTGGGCTGCCAGGCGGTGGTGGTTGCCATAGATGCAAAACGTACCAACGGTTTTTGGGAGGTATACGTTAGTGGCGGGCGTACTGCTACAGGGCTTTCAGTAACCGAATGGGCACAACAGGCAGAACAACTGGGCGCGGGCGAAATACTGCTTACCTCTATGGATAAGGACGGTACCAAAAGCGGCTTTGCAATAGAGCTACTCAACGAGGTGTGTGCCGTAACAAATATTCCGGTAATTGCATCGGGAGGGGCAGGAAGTAAGGCGCATTTCGCGGAGGTTTTTACACAAACCGATGTTACCGCAGCACTGGCAGCGAGCCTGTTCCACTATGATGAGCTTGCCATTCCTGATTTGAAAAACTACTTAAAGCAACAAAATATATCTGTACGATGATAAAACCCGATTTTGATAAAACAGGAGGATTGATTCCCGCTATTATACAGGATGCTGCCACCGCTCAGGTGCTTATGCTGGGCTATATGAATGCAGAAGCCCTTGCCCAAACACAGGCGGAAGGGCGCGTAACGTTTTTTAGCCGTAGCAAGAACAGGCTTTGGACAAAAGGAGAAACTTCGGGCAACTATCTTACGGTGAAGGATATAAAAATAGACTGCGATAACGATACCCTGCTGATTCAGGTGCAACCGCAAGGCCCGGTATGCCATACGGGTACGCAAACCTGTTTTGGTGAGGGGAGCACCAAAGGTTTTTTGTACCAGCTTGAGCAAACCATTGCAAGCCGTGCCGAGAGCGGCGATGAAAACTCGTATACTAATTCGTTATTAAAGCGGGGTATTAATAAAATAGCCCAAAAAGTAGGCGAGGAGGCTGTTGAGGTAGTTATTGAAGCCAAGGACAACAACGACGAACTCTTTAAAAACGAGTCGGCTGATTTGTTATTCCATTTTTTGGTTTTGCTACGTGCAAAAGGTTTTACCCTTGAAGATATAGAGCAGATACTTAAATCCCGCTCAAGATAAAAAATCCGTGTAACGTACTCGTTACACGGATTTCTTGTATTTACTGGCTTAGTAACGCTTGTGCCTGGCCCAGACCACCTGCGTTTACTACGTTTTGTATGCCACTGCTTTCCAGTATAGATTTTGCCTGGGCGCTACGCATACCGCTGCGGCAAAACACTACTACCTGCTCTTTACTTTTAAACCGGGCGAGCTGGCTGCGAAGGTTATCTAACGGTATATTTACCGCGCCCTTTACACTGCCGGAAGCAAATTCGCCGGGTGAGCGTACATCTACTATAAAAGCGTTGGGTTGTATTTCTGTGGGTTTATTATTCCCAAACAGGTTTTTTAATAATCCGAACATAACTGTATTTTTTTTTGTAAATGTAATGTAATGCAGGGTTCTGCTTGGTTACATTTGTTACACAGGTATGTATAATTGTTTTAAACTCCTCTATAACCTAAAAATTTTTTTTTGAGCTATGGTTGCATATTGTTTAGCAACCCGGTATCCCTGCTACTGCGTATAAAACAGTGCCCGAACTGTACACGCTAAAAACTTTTTCTGCAATACCGGGGTAAATAAGTTCCCACGTTTTGCCTTCGTCTGCAGATCGTAGTACGCCGTCAGGATGCCCGCATATTAAATAGTTTCCTATCTGTATAATAGATTTAATGTGCGGAGAAGGGTTAAGGCCTTTGTCTATTAGTTGCCAAGTTTCGCCATAGTCTTTAGAAATCCTGATCCTTCTGCTATTTGCTGCAGTATCATAAGAAATGGCTAAAAATCCTCCGGTATACGGCGCTACATCTATTCCGGCGCCGCCATCATTTATTATCAGGTTCCAGCTCTTACCATTATCTGTAGAGCGTATAATGCCATCACTACCGGTTGCAATAAGCACTCCGCCTGATTCGGCAATGTTTATTACCCTGCCTTTTTCTACTTGTTGCCAGCTTTTACCCTTGTCAGTAGACCTGTAAAGCCCGTTATCATAACTAAGGAAAACCACCCCGCCTGAAGTTTCAAAAACATTGCGGAGTGCGTTTCGTTTAAAATTGGCGTATAAGGGTCGCCAATTGTTAGTTCCGTTTTGTTTGGTGTACATACTACCATCATAATTAAAGGCTACAGTACCCGAATTATTAAAGGCAATCATGGTTGGGGGGATAGGTTGTTGGTTTACAAAACCCGGTATGTTTTCTTTTGTCCATGCCATTTTTTGGCTATAATCATTGGTAGAGTATAGCGCATTTTTTGCCTGCACGTAAAATCCTGTTGCTCCCGCATAGTATAATGCAGATTGGTCCATCACAGGTGCGGTGTTACTAATGTCCTGCCAGGTTGTTCCGCCGTCTGTAGATTTTAAAATCAGGTTTTTATGCGCCTTGGTGTTTTTATTTGCATTGCTTAATGCAAACTGAGGTGCAGTTTTCACAAACGATTTGTGGTTTGCACCTTTTTGGTCTGTTTTGTTTATTTTGGCAAAAGAACTTTGCAGGAACAGCAGCAATAAAACGCTAGCACTTAATAAAAGGAGTTGCGTAAATTTTCTATTTTTCATGTTTTTTAAAATTGATTCCACGAAGCTACTCTGTTATTTTACTGCCTGAGGTGTTTAGATTGTAAATTAAAATGTAAACTTTGTAAATAAAACACGAACAGCATGTTTACTAACCAAAATATACCCTATAAAAAACGTAAAACACTGCTTACTCTGTTAGTAATAGTATGCATCTCTGGGGTTTGTGTAGCGTACAATTTGGGTGATGACGATGATTTTATAACAGCGAAACGAGAAGTGTTACTACGACGGTTGGGGCATGAACTTCTGTTGCAATCAGGAGACAGCACATCAAGAGTACTACCTGTAGAAAAGATTTCTGAAAACGAATACGAGATAAAATTTGAGAATAATTTTAGTTTTCAGCCTGAATTATTAGTAGCCACCACCAGGCGCTTATTGGTTAAAGAAGCATTTGCGCAGGATTATATCGTTAGTGTTTATAACTGTAATAATTCGCGCATGGTGTATGGGTATAGTATATCTGAAAGCATAAAGGATAACATTGTACCTTGTAAGGGGCGAAAACAGCCCAAAGCATGTTACTACATTAATATCAAATTTAAGCCAGCCGTTATTGCTTCTAAAAATATATACTGGATAGCCTGTTTGCCATTTTTAGCCGTTTTTGGGTTTATGGCTTTTACGTCTTTTAAACCAAAAAAATCTAGTACATCTGACGATGATACCGGATTGATATCGCTAGGCGCTGTACTGTTTGATGCCAAAAATAAGAAGCTGACAATACATGAGACAGATACAGACCTTACCGCGACGGAAACGCGTTTGCTGCTTATATTTGCGGTATCGCCTAACGAAACCATAGCCCGCAGCAGGCTGCAAAAGGAAATCTGGGAAGATGAAGGGGTTATTGTGGGCCGAAGCCTGGATATGTTTATCTCTAAACTCAGGAAAAAACTGGAACTAGATCCTAACATTAGTATTGTAGCGGTGCGTGGTAAGGGTTACAAATTGGAAATAAATACGCAACAATAGCGTAAAGCCCAGGTTTTGTTTACACCAATACATTTATAAAACAGAAAACCCCGGATATACATCCGGGGCCTTCCTAAAGTAAGTAATAAGTGGTGTGTGTGCTATTTCCATCCGCCACCCAGCGCGCGGTATACATTAACCATTGCATTCATTTGCTGCATCTTGGTTTCTATAAGGTCAAACTTAGACTCCAGTGCGTCGCGCTGTGTCATTAAAACCTCCATGTAGTCGGCACGAGCCGATTTAAACAAGTCGTTAGAAATGTTTATCGACTGGGTTAGGGCGTCTACTTCCTGCGATTTAAGTTTGTAGCTGTTGTCCAGGTTGCTTATTTTGCTTAGCTGGTTTGCTACCTCTATGTAGGCATTAAGTATTTTTTGTTCGTAGTTATAAGCTGCCTGTACCTGTTTGGCATTAGCTGTTATGTACGCAGCCTTAATGGCGTTACGGTTAACAAGCGGTGCGGCAAGGTCTCCGGCAAGGGTGTATATAAGCGACTCCGGCTTTACCAAATAGCTGGCGTTAAACGCCTGGTAACCTAAACCGGCAGAGATCCCAAGCTGAGGATAAAATCGTGCCTTAGCCACTTTAATATCAAGTTTCGCTGCTTCCAGTTCGTACTCAGCCTGTTTAATGTCAGGGCGGTTAGCAAGTAGTTGAGACGGTATGCCTGATTTAACCATATTAGGGTTAAGTGATGCAAAAGTGCCCGAACTTCTTTTTACAGTTTGAGGAAAACGGCCCACAAGGAAATTAATGCGGTTTTCGGTTTCTACAATTTTCTGTTTTATTTCGTACTGAAGGCTCTGTGTATTAAGTACCTGAGCCTGGAAACGTTTTACAGCAAGTTCTGTTACACGTGCGGCTTCCTTCTGTACTTTTACAATTTCCAGCGCATTTGTCTGAATCTGGATGTTTTGATTTACCAGTTCCAGTTGGTTGTCAAGGGCAAGCAGCTCGTAGTACGAGTTGGCAATTTCAGCAACCAGGTTAGTAACCATAAAGTTTTTACCTTCAACAGAAGCCAGGTAGCGGTTTACAGCCGATTTTTTGGCATTGCGCAGTTTTTTCCAAACGTCTATCTCCCAGTTGGCACGCAGGCCGGCCATATAGTTTGGCAGTGGTTCAGGGTTTTCCTTACCCGGTACGATTTCCAGATTATGTTCCAGCGTTCCCTGTGTAGTATTGCGCGATGCCTTTGTAACATCGGCACTTGCACCAAGGCTTACAAACGGAAGATATTCCCCCTTACGTGCACGGATTTCGCTCTTGGCTACTTCTATTTCCTGTAGGGTAATGTTCAGCTCCTGATTGTTGGTCAGGGCAGTGTTAATCAGCTCCTGCAGGTTAGCATCTGCAAAATATTCCTTCCATTTAGTAGCAGCAGTGCTGGTAGTGTCTGTTACAGCACCGGCAGCGTACTGTGCAGGTGTATTTTTATTTTCTGCGCGCTGTACCACCCCAGGGAGGCTACAGGCGGTAAAGGTTGCCGCAACTACTGTTGCGGCAAGGCTTTTATATATGATTTTCTTTTGCATGGTTATTCGGTTTCATCTACTTGTTTAAAATCATCAATGGCATGTGCAAGGTGCTCTGAAAGCGGATTTTCGTCTTCGTACTTAATCAGTTTCCTGCCATCGGCAAGCTTACCAAATATAAAGTACAAGCCCGGTACTATAAGTACCCCGAATACCGTACCGAAGAACATACCACCAAGTGCAGCCGAACCCAGTGTGTGGTTACCTATGGCACCTGCACCGCTGGCTACGATAAGTGGGATAAGACCTGCAATGAAGGCAAACGAGGTCATAAGGATAGGGCGGAAACGTACCTTGGCACCTTCAATAGCGGCGTCAAAAATACTCAGGCCTTCCTGTCGTTTCTGTACGGCAAATTCCACGATAAGTACCGCGTTTTTACCAAGCAGACCCACAAGCATGATGAGTCCAATCTGTGCATAAATGTTGTTCTCCAGCCCCATCATTTTTAGCATAAAGAACGAACCGAATATACCTACAGGAAGTGAGAATACTACAGCAAGCGGAATGATAAAGCTCTCGTACTGAGCTGCAAGTACAAAGTATACAAACGCAAGTACAATACCGAAGATGTAAAGTGACTCATTACCACGGTTAGACTCGTCATAAGAAAGGCCTTCCCATGCAATGTCGTACCCTTTAGGAAGTTTCTTAGCTACTTCGCGTACGGCAGCAATAGCATCGGCTGTAGTGTAACCGCTGGCAGGTAAGCCCTGTATAGCGGCAGAATTGTACATGTTGTAACGTGTAATCTCGTTAGGGCCCTGTCCTTTTTTAAGTGTCATAAACGCTGAGTACGGTACCATTTCGCCTTTTTCGTTTTTCACAAAAAGGTTAAGGATGTCTGTAGGCAGTCTCCTGAATTTAGGGTCTGACTGCACGTACACTTTAAAGAAACGGTTAAACTTGATAAAGCCCTGCTCGTAGGTACTACCAATTAATATGTTTAGGTTTTCCATGGCTTTACCTACAGAAACGCCTTTTTGCATAGCAAGGTTGTTATCTATTACAAGTTCGTACTGAGGGTAGTTAGCAGCAAAGAAGGTAAACAAACCGGTTAGCTCCTTACGTTTGCCCAGTTCTTCCATAAAACTTTTATTAATCTTATCAAAGTCCTGATAGTCTGTAGTGGTATTTTTATCGAGTAGACGCATAGAGAAACCACCTGATGAACCGAAACCTGGTATGGCCGGTGGTTCAAAGAACTCAATCTTAGCCCCAAGGCCTTTTGATTTTTCTTCCAGTTCTTCCATGATCTCTGTTACCTTATGTTTCCTTTCGCTCCATGGTTTAAGGTTGATAAGACAGGTACCCGCGTTACTACCACGACCTTCGGTCATAATCTCGTAACCTGCAAGCGATGATACTGATTCTACACCGTCTATGTCTTCACAAATTTTTTGCAGCCTTTGCGATACCTGGTTTGTAGTTTCCAGCGTAGATCCCGGAGGTGTTTGTATAATGGCGTATATGGTACCCTGGTCTTCACTCGGTATAAACCCGGCAGGAAGTACTTTGTTTATAAAGTAAGTACCGGCACAAAATGCAATAAGTACTATAAATGTAAACGTCCTAAGGCTTACAATGCGCTTAAGTACGGCTACATAACTGCCTGTCAGCTTGTCGAACCCACGGTTAAAGCTATCCAGCGCACGGGTAAACAGGTTGCTTTTCTTTTCGTGTCCGTGGTGGTTTTTAAGCAGCATGGCACACAGTACCGGAGTCAGCGTAAGTGCAATAATAGCCGAAATTACAATAGAACTGGCCATGGTTATAGAGAACTGCCTGTAGAAGGTACCCACAGGGCCACTCATAAACGAGATAGGGATAAATACCGATACCATTACCGCTGTAATAGCTATAATCGCGCCGCTGATTTCGCCAAGTACCATACGTACGGCGTTATATGGCGATATGTGCGGGTACTCCTCAAACTTGGCGTGCACGGCCTCTACCACTACAATGGCGTCGTCTACCACAATACCAATAGCAAGTACCAGTGCAAACAGTGTTACAAGGTTTATTGATATACCAAAGAACTGGATTACAAAGAATGCACCTACAAGCGATACCGGTACCGCAAGAATAGGGATAAGCGTAGACCTCCAGTCGCCCAGGAATACAAATACTACAAGCGCCACAAGGATAAACGCATCTCTTAGGGTATCTATTACCTGCTCTATAGAGGCATCAAGGAACTTAGATACGTCATAGCTAATTTTATAATCAAGCCCAGGAGGGAATGATTCCTTCATTTCGGCAAGTTTGTCTTTAACGCGTTCTATAACCTCGTTAGCGTTACTACCGTAGTTTTGTTTAAGTACTATAGATGCAGAAGCGTGTCCGTCGAGGTTTGAGTAGATATCGAAGAACTCACTACCCAGCTCTGCACGGCCTATGTCTTTAAGGCGAATAGCCTCACCATCGGCATTGGCACGTATAATTACGTTTTCATATTGTTTTGGGTCATTGTACTGCCCTTTGTAGGTAAGTACATATTCCAGCGATTGTGCCTGTATACCCGAACTCTGGCCAATACGTCCCGGGCGGCCTATAATACTCTGCTCACCCATAGCCTGCATAACTTCGTCTACAGATACGTTGTACGCACGCATACGCTCCGGGTTTAGCCAAATACGCATAGCATAGGTACGAGAACCCAAGATCTGGCTACGGCCCACACCTTTAATCCTGTTAATTTCCGGAAGCATCTTTACGCTCGCGTAGTTATACAGGAATTTTTCGTCCATGCTTTTGTCTTTGGCGTAAAGGTTTACGTACATAAGCATACTCGGCTGAATAGGGGTAATTACAACCCCTTCGCGCTGTACCAGTTCGGGTAGTAGTGGCATTACCTGGTCTACCCTTGTTTTTACCCTGATTACCGCCTGGTTAGGGTCGGTTCCCGGTTCAAAAATAATCCTTAGTGTAGCTTCACCGGCACTTGTAGCATCGGTAGCCATATACCTCATGTCCTGAACACCGTTTATAGAGTTTTCAAGCGTAATAAGGGTAGATTTTACAAGTACATCGGCACTTGCACCCGGGTAGGCAATGAATATATTTACCGTAGTAGGTGCGATTTCGGGGAACTGTGCTGTGGGCAACTGAATAATTGCCAGCACTCCCATAAACACAATCATAATAGAAATTACGATTGCAAATACAGGACGTTGTATAAATTTAGTAAACATTCCTTTTTGTTTTTTAGTTGTACTGATTATTCGGCATACAGTTCAAGGTGAGATAGTACATGCTCAGGATTCTCTGTTTTGTACTCTATCTTCTCATTTTCTTTTACAAGACGAAGGCCTTCAAGAAGTATCTTATCGCCTGTAGAAAGTCCTTTGCTTATAATAAATATGTGCGGAAGCTCAGCAGCAATGGCGATTTCCCTTGATTTAACTTCGTTATTTTTATCAATAACGTACACATATTTTTTCTCAAGCACCTCAAATGTAGCCTTCTGAGGAATGATCATAGCGTTTTTATACGGCTGTGTTACGGTAACGTTGCCGGTTTCACCATGCCTAAGCAGCCCTTCAGGGTTAGGGTAGGTGGCCCTAAAGGCAATGTTACCCGTTTCGTTATTAAAGTCGGCTTCTACTGTTTCTACCACACCCATGTGGCTGAAATTTTTGCCGTTAGCCATTTTAAGGCCTACTTTAATTTTATTTTTATCGTTATACAGGCTGGTTTTATAATCCAGGTATTCTGCTTCAGGTACGTTAAAGTACACCCACATCTGGCTATTGTCAGACAGTTCTGTCAGCAGGTCACCTTCTTCTACAAGGCTGCCCAGCCTTACGTGGAAGCGGTCTATAATACCATCAAAAGGAGCCCTGATTTCTGTAAACTGCAGGTGCACTTTAGTAAGGGCAAGTTCCGCTTTAGCCTTGTCCCATTTGGCTTTTGCCATTGCCAGCTCATTAGGAGCTACAACGTTAGTTTCGGCAAGCCTTTTAGTGTTTTTGTATTCTATTTCAGCATAGTTAGCTTCTGCTTCTGCTTTTTGCATTTCTGCTCTGTAAAGGTTTGGCATAATCTGGAAAAGCAGCTGGCCCTGTTTTACGTGCTGGCCTTCATCTATAAATATTTTCTCTACGTAACCGTGTTCCTGTGCGCGCAGTTCTATATGGCGTATAGAACGTACCTGGCCCACATAGTCTTTTGTAATGGTAGTGTCTTTAAGCACAGGGTTTGTAGCAAGGAACTTTGTTTCCTCTTTTTTCTCTTCTTCTTTCTTTTGGCAGCTGGTGCTAAGCAGCAGGGCACACACGCCTGCCAGCAATACGAATTTCCTCATAATTACTTACTTGTTTAATAAAAAAGTACAACTTTCTTAAAATGATATATTAAAATGGTGTTGTGTAAATTCAAAAGGTGATTTCGGTAATAAGGGGTAAGTCTGTATAAACTTTGGTTACCGACAAAATACACATACTAAAAGGATGATGATAACTGTTTTGATAAACAGTTATTTAAGATGGATTTAAATCAAATCCTGAAGACACGGAAAAGAACGTAGCGTTTTCCGGCAGGTATATACACCAAAAGCTTACAGTAGTGTAAGCTTTGGTTTTTTAACAGTGTACTGAAACTGTACTGTGGTACAAGTATATTGTGTGCAGGAATATAGTAGCCGCTTATTCCGGCAAGTTTCTTAAACGATAGCGATTTGTAAGATCCTGTTTCGTCTTCTTCGTCTTCAGTATCTGTAGGGTCTATTTTATCAATAGATTTTTCTGAAGGTTTAAAAGCCGTTTTAAAACTTGATTCAAAAACAGGTAGGCTGTAGTTTTGGTTATTTGCAGAAAAGTTTGTTTGCGTAAAAGTTTTGGTATGCATACCACTCTCACTAGCGTTCAGTTTACCTGTAGCGCCTGTAAAAACTATAAACAGCCAAATACATATTTTAACAAACAATTTTTTCATCTACGGTACAAATGTATAGAACAGGGTTTGTACTAAATAACTAAACGGTTAAAAACTTAAAAGGCTGCCTTGGTAAAGTTGTTGTTAATTGCCAGCCAATTTTATTTTCATTTTCAATTTTCAAAGATAGTACCAATGCATAATTGCATTTCTTAAGAATTGCTAAAGATTGTAATACATCCTAAAATCAAGGAGTTTACATAAGGTATAATGTTTTCTATGCAGTTCTTCAACGATTTCTTCCACATCGTCTTCGTCTTCAAACAGGCTAAAAAATACCCTGTCCAGTCCGCTACTGCTATTCGCTATAGAAGCTTCTCCATAACCCGATATTGCTTTGGCACGTGTTACATCTAAAAAGTACTGCGCTTCTTCGGGTGTAAGGTCCAGTGCCTTGGCATTAGAAAAATGTACAATTTTGCCTTTCATTTTACCATCCAGCAGTTCAGCTATTTCTTCCATACTATAATAATAGTTGTTTATACAAATACTGTTTTCCTGGCCGGGCATTACAAGGTAAATAATTTCGTAACTTTTAAAGTTATGGTCGTCATACAACAGGGCATTCATACTGTCTTCAAAACCTTCAATAGTGTCGCAGGTCTGGTAAATACTGTCTATCCCCTGGCTGGCAGCCAGTTGCTGTAAATTATTAAAAACCTCTGTTATGGTTTCTTTTGTAATGTCTTTAACTGCCTCAAGGCAAAATATAAACTTTTCGTTCTCCATAAATCAATCCGTGTGTTGTGCTACAAAGGTAAGGGTTTACAATCAAAAAATATTGTTAGAGGTAATCAGCTACATGCCATAAAATCCACTATGCATAAGCCGCCTTTTAATTAACACTTTAGCACTATATGGCGGTGTAAGAAGATTGTTTAGGGTATAATTAAGTTGTACTTTTGCAAAAAAAATACTTGCTTTGGATACGCTTGTTAACAGCCGTATAAACTACTTTTCCTCTGCCGACTTAGAGCACCATACACTGCCTGAGCGATTTACCTTTCCGTTTTTTTACGAACCGCATCCGCTTGCTGTAAAGGCAGCAAGTGCCTTGCAGGAATACATCACATCATCTGTAGAAGGGCATAATTTCGGTCTTACCCATGATATGGAAGGAGGCCAGCCTATAGGGAAAATGTTTGGCGTTCTTGTTGTCAAAGACACCTTAGGAAGGGTAGGCCACTTGTGGGCTTTTTCAGGTAAATTGGCCAACTCAAACGACCACGACCGCTTTGTACCTCCGGTGTTTGATATGTTAGAAGAAAATAGTTTTTTCCTGAAGGAACAATACATTTTAAACAGTATAAACGACAAGGTAAAGCAAATTGAGACGGACGATGCCTACCTTGCATTAAAGCAGGAGCTGCTGCAACTGGAAACTGATGCTGCTGCTGAAATAGAGGTATTTAAACAATATGTGAAGCAAAACAAAAGTGAACGGAAACAGCAGCGCACCGCCCAAAAAGCGGTTCTTAGCCCGGCTGACTATGCTGAATTTGAAGCACTGATGATAAAACACAGCCTGCACGATAAGCACCGGTTTAATGTGTTAATCCAAACCTGGGATGCCCGTATTGCGCTGCTAAAAGAAAAGCTTGATTTATATTCAAATGAAATAGAACGGCTTAAAAAAGAGCGTAAAGAGAAATCAGCAGCTTTGCAGCAACAGCTTTTTGAACAATACGCGTTTTTAAACCAATACGGATTAAACAAAAGCCTGCATGATATTTTTAGCAATACTGTTTTTGGTAAGCCGCCTGCCGCTGCCGGGGAGTGTGCTACACCCAAACTTTTACAATACGCGTTTCAGCACGGTTTTACCCCGCTTGCTATGGCGGAATTTTGGTGGGGAGCCCCTCCAAAATCTGAAGTGCGCAAACACGGACAATATTACCCAGCATGTACAGGTAAATGCAAGCCCATTTTAGAGCACATGCTGGAAGGGATAACCACCGATGAGAATCCGTTTTTACTAAATCCGGGAGAAGGTAAACAACTGGATGTGGTGTACGAAGATGATCATTTTATTGTGGTAAACAAACCGCATGAATTACTATCGGTCCCGGGTATTGCTGTATCTGATTCTGTTTACACACGCCTTAAATATGCTTTTAAAACTATAGAGCCACTGATTATTCACCGGCTGGATATGGCTACCTCGGGGCTGCTTGTGGTGGCAAAAACAAAGGCAGCGCATAAAGACATACAAAAGCAGTTTTTAAAACGTACGGTAACCAAGCGTTATGCCGCATTATTACAGGGTAATGTGCCTGAAGACGAGGGGGATATTAACCTGCCGCTTCGCGGCGATATCGATAACAGGCCGTACCAACTGGTGTGTTTTGAGTTTGGCAAACGCGCCCACACCACCTATAAAGTTATCGCCCGTAATGCAGATGGCACTGTAAAAGTCCATTTTTGGCCGCATACAGGGCGTACCCATCAGCTACGGATGCATGCTGCCCATAAGCTTGGGTTAAATGCGCCTATAAAGGGCGATGATTTGTACGGGTCTGCTTCAGACCGCTTGTACCTACATGCTGCGTACCTGAAATTTATACATCCGGAAACAGGTAAAGAAGTAGTTTTTGAAGCGGCAGAACCGTTTTAAAAATAGTGCTACCCGGATTCCTTTTATTTTTTAAGCCCCGCTATTATATTTACGGTAAGTGCTACTATAACCGTATTAAAAATAAACGATATAAGGCTGTGTAGCAAGGCGTATCGGCGAACGGTTTTAGACGAAATGGTTACATCTGAAACCTGGAACGTCATGCCTATTACAAATGAAAAGTAAGCAAAGTCTACGTAATCGGGTATTTCGTTATTGGGGAAATCAATACCGTTATCGCTGTCTTTGTGTTTTTCAATACTGTCGTCATAAAATAGGTGCGCATACCGTACTGTAAATATGGTATGCAGTAAGCCCCATGACGATGCTATGGCTAAAATGGTGGCAATGGTTCGGCATATCTCGTCCGTGTTATGGCTTGCCGGACTAAACGCCAGCAGCAACGCCCCGGAAAAGCTTACACACACCGAAGTAAGTACCACCGCAAATATGGTACTAATGTCTTCGTCCTGTTTCTGTACAATTTCCTTAAGTTCTGTAGCACTTGCTGTAAAAAACAGCGTCCACATCATGCCTATCATCGACAGCGAAAAAGCATCCCAGCCCATTAAAATGCCGGTAATAACACTAAGCGGTGTAAATTGTGTTATACCAAAAACCAATACCGCTACAGCAAGTGCAATTAATAATTTCTGATAGCCGGAAGTGGAGGTTATAAAACGTACTGCGCTGGTTTTTTTTGTCATAGATAAGAAGATACGAACGCTGCAAGGTACTAAAATATACTATTAAAAGTTGTTAACCGTATCTATTGGCGCAGTGCTTTATCGTAACTTCTTAATCATCTCTGTGGTGGCAGTATCGGCATAGGTGCCAAAAGCGCTGGTAAGCACACCTCTAATCCCGTGTATTTCAGAAGTTATTCCGTATACGATTTCCTCATCTCCGGGATCAGTATCGCCTTCAAAACGGAACATATAGGTTACTGTAAACATTTCCGGGGTAAGCGTCTGTTTGCCATTGTCAAAACTCAGGCAGTCGGCCTCCAGGTTTAAATCATGGGTAAAGCCCTGTGTGTTTAGCCATTGCAGCGCTTCGGTTACGGTATCAAAAGAAGGTTGAGCAGTATTCATAGTAGTATAATTTTTAATAAAGCCGGCCCTGTTGCAGAGCCGGCTAAAGGTTGTTTTAAAATAACGGTTATTTTTTAAAAAGAGCCACTTTAAGGGTCGATGCCGCTTGCTGTACAGCGGTTTGCACAGCAGGTATGTGTGCTAACGGGTTTAGCATTCCGTAGTCGTGTATAAACCCTTTGTACTCTGTAATGGTAGTAGGTACACCGGCTTCGTCCAGTTTACGGGCATACGCCACACCTTCGTCATGCAATATGTCGTTTTCTGCCACCTGAACAAGGGCAGGGGGTAAGCCCTTAAGCTCTTCTAAAGACGCTTGCAGTGGCGATGCATATTTTTCCCTGCGCTGTTTCGGGTCGGTAGTATAGTTATCCCACATCCATTTCATTAAAGGCGTGGTAAGGAAACGCTCCTGTGCAAAGGTGGTGTACGATGTACGTGTAAAATCAGCATCGGTTACCGGCCAAAGTAATAACTGAAAGCGTAGCTTAGGGCCTTTCCTGTCTTTAGCCAGTAATGCTACCACTGCAGCCATATTTCCGCCCACACTGTTACCTGCTACTGCAAGCCTTGTGCCATCTACGCCAATTTCTTTACCATGGCCTGCTACCCATTTGGTAGCGGCATAGGCCTGATTTATTGCCACCGGGTAGCGTGCCTCAGGCGATGGGGTGTAATCAGGGAATACAGCTACAGCACCACTGCTCACTACCAGGTCGCGCACCAGCCTTTTGTGGGTAGGGTAGTCGCCCAGGATCCAGCCGCCACCGTGAAAAAACATAAAAACAGGCAGGCCGGGCTTAGCGCCTTTCGGTTTTACAATGTGCAATTTTACAGTGTACCCATCCTGTTGTATGGTTTTTTCATATTCCTCAATATCAGCATAGTCATAGCTTACCGACTTTTGTGCATTTACCAGCACAAGGCGTGCTTCTTGTGGTGTCATCTGCTCAAGCGGCTTACCGCCACCACTGTTTAACGCATTCAGGAATATTTTTGTTTCCCTGTTAATATTAGGATCTTGCGCAGCAGGTACTGCGGTTTGCGCTGAGGCTAATGTGCCGGCAAAAAGTGTTGCGACACCGATGATTAAAGTTTTGAGGGTAATTTCTTTAGTAATCATTGTTATTTGATTTAGGGATTATAATTGTATATAACCTTTTCCTAAATAAATACCCTTTAATTAAATACTTGTATTTCAGTAATTTATGCTTTGTTAAGAAAGCGTATGCTTACGAAATGTCGTAAAATATTATGTATGCTAAAAAATAAAAGCTCCCTGAAGGAGCTTTTTAACTGGTCTTATCTTTACCTGATGTGTGTGTTTTAGAAATCCCGAGTTTCTGCATACGAGAAATAAGCGTGGTATGTGGCAGCCCTAAACGTATGGCAGCCCCATTTGGCCCCGAGATGCGGCCATTACATATTTTTATGGCCCTGAGTATATAGGCGCGTTCTATTTCGTGCAAAGGCTTTATTTCTAAAGTTTCGTCATCGGTGTTTGGCGCTTTTATTTCAGGAAAATCAATTGCTGTAATTGTGCCTGTTTCGCACAGTAATATACTGCGTTCTATGCAGTGTTTTAGTTCACGCACATTTCCCGGCCACGGATATAACTGCATCGTTTCCAGTGTTTTTGAAGCTATGGTAAGTGCCTTTCGTTTGTTTCTGGTACAGTATTCTTTTATAAAATAATTTACCAGGGCGGGTATGTCTTCCCTATGATCCCGCAATGCCGGAAGATTAATAGGGAAGACGTTTAGCCGGTAAAATAAATCGGCACGGAAACGCCCTTCGGCAACTTCCTTTAACAGATTGCGGTTTGTTGCAGCTATAACCCTCACATTTACCTTTATTGTGGTATTGCTGCCTATGGGTTCAAATTCGCTTTCCTGTAATACACGTAGCAACTTGGTTTGTAGCACAAGGGGTAATTCCCCGATTTCGTCTAAAAAAAGCGTGCTTTGGTCGGCCAACTTAAATTTGCCGATTTTACGCTGTACTGCTCCTGTAAAACTTCCTTTTTCGTGCCCAAAAAGTTCACTTTCAATCAGGTTTTCGGGTATAGCGGCACAGTTTACTTTTATCATTTTTTTGCCACGCCTGCCCGAAGCTTCATGTATAGCAGCGGCAATTACCTCTTTTCCGGTGCCGCTTTCGCCAAGGAGCAGCACACCGGTAGTGGTGGGGGCTACGGTTTTTATAAGTTGCTTTACGGCATTTATGGCTGGGCTGTTTCCTATGATTAAACCATTTGTAATACCAAGAGCGCTTTCTGTTTCAATTTGGTCAGTAGCAGTACCCAAAGAGTTTACGTCTTGGTTAAGGTTTCGTATGATACCCGAAACGGTTAGCGATAGCTGCAGGCTAAGGCTTCTGAGAAGCCGTTGCGCAGGACGTGAAAACATTCCGGGGCGTGAAAAGAACAGGTAGGCTACGGCCGGGTTATTTTCCTGATGATGTAGTGGGAAAACAACCACCTCACGCATGCCATTGCTCATGGCTTTTTGAATAAAACCGGGCAACGGTTGTTTTTTAGCGTTGAGGTTGAATAACGGCAGTGTTAGCGGATCGGCAGAAGACATAGCATCTGCAAAAAAGCCTTCTGCAACCGGGATTTTACTGGTTGTTAATGCAGTATTAGCCGTATCGGTAGTGTGGATTAAAGGCGTGTACTCTTTTTCAGCGCGGTCTGTTACACAAATAACCATTTGGCTATAGCCAATGTGCTCTTGCAGGTTTGCAGATGCAAACCGCAAAAAATCGGGGCGGCTGTTTACAGAAAGTAACCCCTGGGAAAGGGATTGCACCAGTTGCAATTCCTTTTCTCGTTCTTGCATGGCTGCCATACGGGCCTCTGCTGCCGATGGTTTTTGTGGTTGCATGAGTGCAGGTTTTTAATCAGTGTTAAATTATAAAACCAAAAGAGAACCGAAAAGTTCTCTTTTGTAAATGTAAACCAAATAACGTTTTGTTTAAAACATCAATTGATTTGTAGTGTCTATTTCGTCCTGGCTTATTGTGTGCGGCATACCGTCATAAATTTTCAGCGTAACGTTTGCCCCCATTTTTTCCATAACCTTTACTGTTTCTTCCACCCGCGTTACCGGTACATGAAAATCAGGGTTACTGGTGCCTATAAATACAGGAGTACCTGCAAAGTCCCCTTTGTAGTTAGCCGTGTTTACTACATCGCCTATAAGTCCACCGGTATACATAACAATGCCGCCGTAGCGTTTGGCATTACGTGTGGTATATTCGCTGGTAAGGCAGGCTCCCTGCGAAAACCCCAGGAAATAAATGTTAGCCACAGTAACCCCGGCAGACAACACGTGTTTAACAGTTTCATCCAGGGTTTGTAATGCCGCAGAAAGATGAGGCTCATTATTTTTTGTGGGTGCTAAAAACGATAACGGATACCATGTGTGCCCTTCAGCCTGTGGTGCTATTAGCGTAAAACCCTCTACATTCAAATAGTTTGCTACAGATAAAATATCCTGTGCCGAAGCCCCACGCCCGTGTACCATAATCAGTACTTTGCTGTCTTGGTTAAGTGGTGAGCCTGTTATTATTGTATTATTCATTGTCGTCTGTTTTTAGCCAAATATCATTGTATTCTTCAGGATGCCTTTTAAACTGCGCATGCACATAAGGGCACAGTGGGCGCACCTTAAAACCATTGGCACGTGCGTAGGTTGTCATTTCGTTTAGTAACTCCTTGGCGTATCCCTTACCAGATGCGGCTTCAGCCACCTCAGTGTGGTACACGGTTAGTATATTGTTTTTTACAGATACTACCATTTCGCCTGTTTTACTTTCGTCTTCGTACAGGTTAAATGCCCCATGCAGGCGGTCATCAAGTTCCAGTTTTATTTCGGCCATGTTAGTCTATTTTAGGCAGGGTTTGCTCCAGGCGCTCCCTTAAGTATTCGTGTTGTTTAGGCAGTTTAAGATGTGTACCCAGTTCACTAAGCGGCTCATCTACAGTAAAGCCCGGATTATCTGTAGCTATTTCAAACAATACCCCGCCCGGTTCCCTAAAATACAACGAATAAAAGTAATCACGGTCTATTTTTGGAGTTATACCAAGGTTTTTTTCCACAATACGTTCCCTTAGTGCCATTTGGCTTTCTTCATCTGTAACCCTGAACGCCACATGGTGGTTAGTGCCGCCGGCATTGTAACCGCGTTTCCCACCGGGTATTTCAAGAAGGTCTATATAATTAGCGGTTTCTACCTCGTCGGTTACATAGCGGTATCGGTTCCCTTCCTGCGAAAGTAACCTGTATCCAAAAATATCGGTTAATATAGCAGCGGTGGGCGCGATTTTATCCAGGCTAAGTGTGGTGCTATGAAAACCAACGGCAGCCACGTTTGCACCAATTTCTTCAGTAGTGTAAGGAACGCGGTTGTCTGGTGTGGCGGGTGTTACAAAGCTCAGTTGTAAGCCATCAGGGTCTGTAAACGGAAGATACGTTTCGCCAAAGCGCTCCTCGCGTGCTCCAAAGCTAACATTATGTTCCTTAAAACGTTGTTCCCAAAAATCTAGGCTACCGGCAGGTACGCTGTAGCTAATATCTGTAGCCATACCGTTACCGGCCGAACCTTTACCGATGCCTTCCCAAGGGAAAAACGTAAGCAGCGTGCCGGGCGTACCCTGTTCGTTGCCGTAGTAGAAGTGATAGGTTCCGGGATCGTCAAAGTTTACGGTTTTTTTAACCAACCTTTGACCAAGTACTTTAGTGTAAAAATCGTGGTTTTGTTTAGCGTTGCCTGCTATGGCTGTAATGTGGTGCAGCCCTTGGATTTTATTTTTCATGATGAATTGTTTTAGTTAACCGGCTTTTATGCCGGAGTTAATGTTCCGCATTTTTTGGAACCAATAGATTTTCTGTTAAAAGTATTCCTGCTTTATACCCAGTTTTTTCATTTTGGCATATAAAGTAGCCGGAGCTATTTTAAGCATTTCGGCAGCACCGCCTGCGCCAAACACTTTTCCGCCACACATTTTTAGTGCTGCCATTATGTGTTCGCGTTCCATGTCTTCAAGTGAAAGCAAAGCGCCACTTGGCGTTTCTTTTTCGCTAACGGCGACAGGAGCCGTTGGTATGTTAAGGTTAAATTGTTCTATCTCTGTACCGGGGCAAAGCAGTACACTGCGCTCTATAAGGTGTTCCAGCTCGCGTATATTTCCCGGCCATGAATAGTCGGTTAACTGTTTTAGCGCGAGCGGTGTAACGCCTGTTACATTTTTTCGTGCCAGTGAGGCGTACTTGTGTATAAAATGCAATGCCAGCACCTCCACGTCTTCTTTGCGTTCCCTAAGAGGGGGCAGCTGTACAGGAAACACATTCAGCCTGTAATAAAGATCGAGCCTGAAACGTCCTTCGGCCACTTCGTGCTCCAAAATACGGTTAGTGGCAGCTACAATACGCACATCTACTTTTACCGATTCTTCTCCGCCTATGCGTTCTATTTCCTTTTCCTGTAGTACACGCAGCAGCTTTACCTGGGCATCAAGTGGCAGTTCGCCTATTTCGTCTAAAAACAGTGTACCACCATTTGCCTGCTCAAATTTACCGATACGCTTGCTGTTAGCTCCTGTAAAAGCTCCTTTTTCGTACCCAAACAGCTCTGATTCTACAAGCGAAAGCGGTAGCGCGGCGCAGTTTACCACAACCAGCGGTTTGTTTTTTCGGGGTGAGTTTTCGTGCACGCTCTGCGCAATACGTTCCTTACCGGTACCGCTTTCTCCTAACACCAGTACCGACGTATCAGTAGGGGCTACAAGACCTATTTTTTGCAGCACATCGGTAAGCGCCTTGCTTTTACCCACAATGCCGTTAAAAGCGGTGTTTTGACAGTCTACGCCCGTTTGCGGTGTATTGTTTTTTTGCTGAAGCGCAAACTTATACTTGGCTATATCCAGCATTACAAGCAAATCCTTTTCCCTAAACGGCTTTACCATAAAACCATACGGTTCGGTTTCTTTTACAGCTTCCAGTGTAGCCTGGTTTGTATTGGCAGAAATAAAAAGAAAAGGCAGCCCCTGCTTTTTTATGTCGTGTGCCAGGTCTATGCCTGTTTCTGTGCCTTTAAGCATAATATCCAGCAGTGCCCAGTCGGGTTTTTTCGTTGCTACAAGCTGTCTTGCCTGTTCGGCAGAGGCAGCAATGCCCACCACGTCATATCCGGCCTTTTTAAGGATCATCTTTAAATCGTTTGCTACAATAAACTCATCTTCAACGATCAGTATTTTTTCTTTGTATTCCATTTTGCTATGGTTGCTGTATCAGTCTGTATTTTTTATAAACTCTATGGTTATGCGCACTCCGCTTGCCGAAGTTATATGAAATTTTCCATCCATTTGTTCAGCAAGTCCTTTCATAAGGCTAAAACCAAGTTTTTCATAATGCTCAGGTGTTTCATGGAGTGGTAATCCTAGCCCGTTATCCTGTATGCGCAGCAGGTAGTTTTTTCCGTCGCGTTGTTCCAGCGCTACATTAACCTGGCCCGGTTTGCCATTAGGAAAAGCATGCAGTAAAGTATTGCTCAGTGCCTCATTTAGTATAAGCCCCAGCGGAACAGCCTGCGACACATCAAGCTGTACCGGCGCCGTATTTACGGTAAAGTTTATCCGGTTACCGGTATCATAGGTTTTGCGTAGATACGAAATTATTTCGCAAATGTACCAAGACATATCTACACAGGACAGGGTTTGGGTTTCAAAGAGCTTTTGGTGTATTAACGACATGGCGTGGAGCCTGTTTTGGCTGTTTTGTATGGCTGCAATGGCATCGTTACTAATTAAGTAAGCCAACTGGCTGTTTAGCAAACTCATAACAATTTGCAGGTTGTTTTTTACCCTATGATGTATTTCCTGCTCCAGCCACTCCTTTTCATGCTCAAGTGTACCTATCCGCTGGCTTAATCCCTCTTTTTCTGCGGCAAAAAGTGCCGCCTGACTTGTGTAATGCATTGCCGCTTTTCGGCTTTTCTGCCAAAGCATAGTTAACATCAGTAGGAGCAGCACTATAACAGCCCCTAGAATAAGCGGTAAAGAGAGTGCCGGGAAAAAGTGTAGTGTTTTCATGTTAAAGGTACGCGTTTGTACGTAAATCAGCAAATGCCTATGAGGCCTGCTCTAAAGGGCGGGTTATGTAACAGTAAATAAGCAGTAGCCCGGGTAGTATAATTACCGGTAGCCCCCACAGTTTGCCCGCAATAGCACCTAAAAAGCAGCCTGCCAAAAAGCCCAATATTGCATACAGTTGTTTTTTAAGGCTAAGGGCCGCTTCAGGGTGGTTAAAACCTGTTTTAAACAATGTTCCCAGATCCAGCGATGCCTGGGTTACGTTTCCTGTCATCATGGTTGTAGGGCCGTGGGTTTCTTTAGCATACAGTTTTCCAAATGCATTTTGTAATCCCATAGCGCATACTACCACCATAGCGACTACATATACTAACCAGTTATTGTTTTGCTGTGTGCTAAGTATAGCTATTACAGCGGCTAGGAGCAGGATTAAACCCTCAAAAAGCAACAGCCTGTAGCGGTTTTTAGGTGCTGCACCTATGCGCCCGCCCGCAATTACCGATAGTATAAATACCGGAAATGTAAGCAGCTTAATCCATGCCTGCCATTCTGATCCTTTTACCAGCTGGTACGCAAATACAATAAAGTTACCGGTAACGTGTGCCGAAAATATGGCATCGGCAGCTACAAAGGTTACCGTATCACAATAGCCTGCAATGAGCGCCAGCAGCAGGGTAATTGTACCTGTTTTTTTTAAGGTGTCCATAGCTTATTATTTAAGGTGCGCCCTAAGCATCCATGCTATTTTTTCGTGGGTTTCCATAAGCCCGGTAATAAAGTCGCTGGTGCCATAGTCTTTAAATCCCGTTGCAAACAAATTAATGTTCTCGCGCAGTCTGATAATTATAGTTTCATGGTCTATAAGCAGTTCTTTAATAAAGCCCAGGCTGTCGTTATTTTCGCTTTTAGCCTCAGTAAGGTGCGTTAGTTCTAAGTATTGCTTTAATGTTGCCGGTGCATAATGGCCCAGTGTACGTATGCGTTCGGCAACGCTGTCTATGATTTCTGAAAGCTGGTTATACTGCTGCTCAAAAAACAAGTGCTTGCTGTAAAAGTCGTAACCCTCTACATTCCAATGGGCGTTTCGGGTTTTGGTGTACAGTACAGTTTCGTCTGCCAGTAGTGTACAAAGCGATTTAGCTACCTCGGCCATGCCCGATGGCGTAATGCCAATTTTTGTTTCCATAATATCAGGGGGTTAAAAGGTTAAGTATATAGTTGTCTAAAGAGTAAGTTCCTGCCCCCAGTGCCAGTAATAGCAGTAATGCAATGGTGTACATAAAGGGCACATCGCGCACTTCGGCCGAATCATTACGGTGTACTACCAGGTAGCCTATAGCGGTAACGCCTATGGTAGGTAATACGGCCAGGCGGGTAGCAAATCCTGCTATGATAAGTATAGGGACTACAGTATCTGCAAAGGTGGCTACAAGGCCATTTAGTTTTTCGGGCAGGTGAAGCGGGTTAGGTACCACTTCGCGCTCTCCGTTTTGCAGCCTGAATTTTTTCATGCCGTGTACCCTAAACAGCTGCTGGGCAACCAGCACCCTGAAAACCAGGAGTGCTGCGTTGTTAAACGGGCTGCCAGCATCAGAAAAAAAGATGAAATTAAAGATTTCCATACCGTGTGTTTTTTAAAAAGCAAAACATGAACAGCCAAAGGCTCCCCAGAAAGCAGTGTAGTTGTTTACGGGGATGTTGCTCATACGTGCCTTGTTATGATCGTGCGCGTGTACGTTACAGGCTCCTGCACAGTTATGTACGGTACTGGCTACGTGATTGTGGTTGTGGGGCGTAGCGGTTACATTATTGCTGCTAAGTTTTTTACCGTGTACATCGGCACTGTAGTAACCGTTATAGCTGTTTGTGGGCGACCAGTCTGGCAGTATAGGTATAACAGGGGGAGTGTATGATGAAAAATCGCCTTTAGCATACACTATTTTGCCGTCTACTACTGTTAGTTCTGCTTCTATTTTTTTTACGTCTTCTTCAGATACAGTAAAGTAGTCGCGGTCCAGTACGGCAAGGTCTGCCAGCATACCGGTTTTAATATCGCCCTTTTTTGCCTGTTCCTGGCTGAACCATGCGCTGCCCCTGGTGTACAGTTCTAAAGCAGTTTGCCTGTCTAGCCTGGTGTCATGATACAGCTGCAATCCGCCTACCGTTTTACCTGCGGTAAGCCAGTACATGCCTACCCATGGATTGTAGCTGCTCACCCTTGTAGCGTCAGACCCTGCACCTACCGGTACTTCCATTTCCAGCATTTTTTTAATCGGAGGGGTGCTTTCGGCGGCTACAGCACCGTAGCGGTCTGTAAAATATTCGCCCTGATAAGCCATGCGGCTTTGTATGGCTATGCCGCCGCCCAGTTTTTTTACACGTTCTATATTGTGCTCGTCTATGGTTTCGGCATGGTCAAAAATCCACGGCAATCCGTTAAAAGGAATTTCTTGGTTTATTTTTTCAAATACATTTAAGAAACGCGTTATGCTCTCATTATATGTGGCATGCAAACGGAAAGGCCAGCGGTTTTCTACCAAAAGGCGTACAACTTTTTCGAGTTCGGCCTCCATGTTTTCGGATAAATCAGGCATCGGCTGCAGAAAGTCTTCAAAATCAGCAGCTGAAAATACCAGCATTTCGCCGGCACCATTATGGCGGTACATATCGTCGCCCTGGTACAGTTTAACGTTGTCTATCCAGTCGCTAAAATCTTCAAACTCCTGTTTAGGGCGTTGCGTAAACAGGTTGTATGCTATACGTACGGTAAGCTGTTTCTTTTCATTCAGTTCGTTAACTACTTTGTAATCGTCCGGAAAGTTTTGGAAACCACCGCCGGCATCTATTACACTGGTAATACCAAACCGGTTAAGCTCCTTCATATAATGCCGCGTAGAATTTATTTGGTGCTCGTACGACAATTTAGGGCCTTTTGCAAGGGTTGAATAAAGTATAAGGGCATTTGGTGTAGCTATAAGCATGCCTGTAGGATTGCCTTTACTGTCGCGTTCTATATGGCTTCCCGGAGGAGCTGGCGTATCTTTAGTGTAGCCCACAGCCCTTAGTGCGGCAGCATTTAGCAAAGCCCTGTCATACAGGTGTAATATAAAAACCGGTGTATCGGGTGCTATTTCATTTATTTCCTGAAGGGTGGGCATACGGCGTTCGGCAAACTGAAATTCGCTCCATCCGCCCACCACGCGTACCCATTGTGGCGATGGGGTTATATCTACCTGCTCCTTAAGCATACGCATAGCATCAGACAGAGAGGGTACACCGTCCCATCTTAGTTCCAGGTTATAGTTAAGCCCTCCTCGTATCAGGTGAATATGCGAGTCATTAATACCCGGCACCACACGTTTTTGTTTCAGGTCTATGATTTGGGTAGATGCCGTGCTAAAAGTCATAATATCGCTATCAGTACCTACAGCTATAAATTTGCCGTCTTTAATGGCAACAGCTGTAGCACCCTTGTTTTCCGGTACATGGCTGTATATTTTTCCGTTGTAAAGAATAAGGTCAGCTTTCATGGTGCTATTTTTTCAGGTTATTTATGGCTTCGTTAATTCCCTGTCCGGCCACTTCAAAGAAGGCGGGACCCGCCAGCAGGGTAACTTTTTTAAGTGGTTTAAAGTGAGCAAGGTCTTGTGCTCTTAGCCATAGTTCGCTGCGATATGCTTCAAAAATTCCTTCTGTAACATATTCTGCCACTTTAGCGGTTGGCGAATCTATTCCTGCGTCTTTAAGGTCGCTGGCAAAGGCAAAATGCGTTACCCCAAGGCGTAGTGCCTCTCTCGTGGCTACGCTGCCCACCTGTTTCATTAGTTCAGCATTAAATTTATTACGGTCGCCCAGGCCAATAAGCAGCAGTTTTGGCGCGCCAAGCAATCCTTTTGCAGGGGTTAACAAAACTGTTTCCAACGCGTGTCCGTTAAATTTTCCTGCTTTACGCAATTCGGTAAGCTGATGATTTAAAGCATCGTCCAGGTGAACCAACCCGTTTAGCTGGGCAGGAAGGGCAGGAGGGGAGTTAAAAATATCGCCTTCGGTGTATTCAAAAACACAGGCTACCTGAAGTTCTGATTTTGCTGCCGATGGTCCTTGTACTAAGCCTTCTACAGCCACACTTTCTACGGTACCCCATATTTTTGAGGTACCTATGGCAGTCATTTTATCCTGGGCGAAGGATGTGGCAAATACAAGCAACAATGCTATTATTGTTGCAAAATTTTTAAAGCGTTTAATTGTTTTCATAATGTAGATGGAATTTAGAATTTGATGGTTACACGGGCATTAATAAATAGCCCGTCTTTTGCATTTGGTATAATATCTTCTATAAACGCGCCGGTTTTAAAGTACTGTACTCCGCCGGTAAAACCCACAAAGGGATTTAATGTATAGGTTAACCCGGCAAGGTAAGCTGTACCTATGTAACGCTTAGTGGAGGTTGCTCCGGGTCGGTTAAAAATTCCGCTGGGGCGGTATACGCCATCTTGCAGTGAATAGCGCCAGTTATATACTATATCCAGCTGTAGGCGAAGGGATTTTAAAACATCTAATGTGGCGTAAGGGTGAATGTCTATGAGGTTTACAGGGCCTATCTGCGGGCTGAACCCAAAGTATCCTCCCTTTGGGTAAATAGGGTTAAAGGTTTGCAGGTTACCATCTCCGGCACGTTTGTCGCCCGAAATGTAGTCATGCCTTAAGTTAATGGTAGGCCTTAACAATGTATTTTCAAACATATACCCTAAGTCAGCGGAAGCGGTCCAGGCGTTTATATTGCCCTTACCAAAGCTGCCAAACTGATACGCGCCTTCCACATTGTAAATAAATCCACCGCCGTAGCGCCAAAATCTTCCGCCTATGGTATGGCGCAGTTCTTTGGCTGTACATTCTTCATAAGGCGAGTAATCACGGCGTATGCCTATATAATATACATCCAGGTTGCCCGCTGCCGGGAAAATGATTTTTCCATAACCTCCCCATAGGTTGATTTGTTTGGTAGGTTTATTGTCAAAAACACCTGGGTATGTGGTGTCTGCCATCATTACAAAAGCATCAACCGATATACGTGCTGAGGTATACATAGCCTTAGCTCCGGTAAAATATAGCCTTGCGTTAGGCCCCTCACGGACTGAAATTAATCGCCCCGAACCATAATCCATTTCCTGCCTTCCTAACCTGAACAATATTTTTTTCTGTTGTTTTTGCCAAGCTGTAATGTCTGCAAAAAGATTCTGTACGTTAAGGCGATCTTCGTCTATGCCGCGAGGCCCGTTTTTGCGTCCGTCCTGTAATGCACTCCGCAACTGGGCAAATATCCTTACCCTGCTGCCCAGGTGTACGTCGGAGTGCAGGTTGTACCGTTGTAGTAAAAAGGAATTGTGACCTATATTTAGCCTTCCCCAGTCTTCGTTGTTAAAATCTACATACTCTGCCCGGGCTTCCCCTCCAAATGACATAAAAAAGTTGTTTTCGCTTTTCATCGGAAAATATTTAAACCGTTGATATGCAGAACGCGCTGAATCCTTCAGGTAGCTGTAATCTTCGTCGTAACGTAACAGCTTAAACGGCTGTGCGCTAAGCACAACACTGCATAAGAGATAAAGAATTATTGCGTAAAGGGCTTTCATAATCATTTGGAGTAAGGGGAGGGGCTGAGACAGGTGCTGTTTTATATTAGTGCTTTAGCATATTGTGCGCGTAGTGTATACCAAGCCCATAGCTTCCGCCATATTTTTTCATAAGGTTTGTAACCGCTTCATAGGTTTCCTGGCGTGCCCAGTCGCGTTGCAGTTCCAGTAGGTATTGAATAGACGTTATGGGTTTTACACCTTCCTGAATCATGCGTTGTATGGCGCGTTCATGCGCTTCGGTGCTTACATCTCCGCAAGCATCGGTAATTACGTACACTTCGTAATCTTCGTGAAGCGCAGAAAGTGCCGGTCCTACAATACAAACGCCTGTCCACAAGCCCGCAAGTACAAGTTTTGCTTTACCTGTGCCGGTAATTGCCTTATAAGCATTTTCATCTTCCCATGTGTTCATGGTGGTACGGTCTATATAACCAGACGTAGCCTGTGGGTAAAATTCTTCTACTTCAGGAAATACTGGGCCAGAGAAGCTTTCTTCGGCAACCGTGGTAACAATGGTTGGCACATTAAAGATTTTAGACGCCCCTGCAATAATGGCTGTGTTAGTCCGTAAAGTAGCCATTTCTATGCTTTTTGTAGCAAAAGCCATTTGACCTTCAAAGTCGATAAGTACTAATGCGTGGTTATCTGGCGATAACAAGTTTTTTGATGGTTTCATAATAACAAGGTTTTTATTTTATTTGTAAGGTAGTCTGCCATTATTTCTCCAATGCGTTAAGTCTTTGTAAATTAGTGTTTTGTGATTTTGGTTTCGAATTTATTTTACGTTATTTCGTAAAATTTAATTTTTATTTTATCGCCCTTGCTGCTGTTGACTTAAGTTTGGCAGGCCATTAAATAAAATGGTATTTTTGCACGAAGAAAATATGCATTATGGTTGTAGAGGGTTTTGTAACGGCTTTAAAAAATCACATTTCGGATAATAGCTTTGTAAAGATTACTTTAGGAAATTATAAAGGAGAAGAACCGGCTTTAAAACAGGTTATTGCCCGTCCGGTACTGATTAAACAACGCTACATGCTGTCTTTTACGTACAGGTACAAGACAAAAGACATCACTAAAAATTTTGAAATTGAAGAAGGTGTTAGGCTTATCGGAAAATGGCTGGAAAATCCTGATAACGGTTTTGGAGTTGCAAATCTTTTCTCAGTAGCCAATACTACGCGCATACAGTTTACAGGTAAAAAATGGCGTGAGGATAATGTTGTAAATGATCCGCCTTTAGCTGTTCCCCAGTTACTACACGACCGTAATAAGAAACGGGCATTACAGGAAGGACGAAAGCATTACCTGGAAGCACTTGGGGTTACCGATGCTAACGGTAAAGTGTATAAACATGCTCAGGACAAGTACAGGCAAATAAACCACTACATAGAGCTTTTAGCTCCTGTACTGAAGCAAATTGAGCCGAATCCAGATAAACCGTTTTCGGTCGCTGATATGGGATCTGGTAAAGGCTACCTTACTTTTGCGTTGACTGATTATCTTACTAATACATTAAAATTGCCGGCACAGGTTACGGGAGTTGAATTTAGAGAAGATATGGTAATGCTTTGTAACAGGATTGCAGGCGACAGTGGGATGGACAATCTTATTTTTGTAGAGAATACTATAGATGGTTATAATCCTGAAGTTTTACCTGATGCAATTATTGCACTACATGCGTGTGATACGGCAACCGATGACGCCATCGCAAAGGGTATAAACAGTAACGCTGCACTTATTGTAGTGGCTCCTTGTTGTCATAAACAGATAAGACGTGCTATAGAAAAAAATAGGGTAAAAAATGAAGTAAGTTTTTTAACACGGCATGGCATTTTTATGGAAAGGCAGGCCGAGATGATTACCGATGGTATCCGAAGCCTGATTTTGGAGTATTTTGGTTATAAAGTAAAAGTGTTTTCTTTTATTGATGATGTAAATACACCTAAAAATGTAATGATTACAGCCTTAAAGCAAAGTGTGCCAATATTACGTAAGCAAGAAATACTTGCAGAGTTACAAACCATAAAGAAAACCTTTGGTATTGATTACCATTATCTAGAGCATTTAGTGTCAATTTGATGTGTTTGTAAAAAGACGTTTTGGTATCAGTTCTATATAGACTTTTTAGTCAAAAATCTTTTTTAATTAAAATTTGTACGATAATAAAAAAAATGTATTTTTGCAATGATAATAATTTAAACCCCAAAATTATGAAAACGAATATTTTAAAATGGTGTTTTTCAGTTGTTTTCCTGTTAGTCGGATTTATTTGCTTTGCACAAGGTTCAACTGCTGAGGATGAATCGGGTAATCCTCTTGAAAATCCGGATACTCCTGTTAATGGAAAGATTATTTATCTAGCTATTGCAGCGGTGTTATTTAGCGTTTTTTATTTTAGAAAAAACAAGCTCGTTAAGTCATAAAAAAAGGTTCTTTAAAGAACCTTTTTTTATGACTTAACGACTGATTTAAACCACTCACAACTGTCGGCAAGTATACACTCGTTATGTTTAGGATTTGTTGGCCTACAAATTTCCCTTCCCAAAAATGAGAGGCTCAAACCTGTATCTTCCCATAAATTTTTAGGTACATGTTTCATAAGATCCTTTTCTATGGTGTCTGCAACTGTAGCTTTTGTTATTCCTAAGCGAGGTGCTACTCTCAATACGTGTAAGTCTACTAGCACGCCCTCCGATGGCCTACCCATTTCACGCAATAAAACATTAGCCGATTTTCTGCCTATGCCAGGAAGTGTGGTTAACTCCTTCATGTTCTCAGGAATATAACCTTTACTTTTTATGATTTTCGCCGTTTGTAATATCCATTCTATTTTATTGTTGTGATATCTTACCCCTTGCAATAGCTGAGTTAGGTCATTTTGATTTGCCTCTGTTAAGGTGTCAATAGTGGGGTATCTGTCAAAAATAGCGGGAGCTAAACTGTTTATGTGATCGTCTCTATCCTGCGCACTTAAAATAACCATTACTAGTAGCTGATAAATATTGCCATAATGTAATGGGTGTCTATGATTCCTGTATTTTTCAATAAGCGGCTTTAATATTTCACCCCAATCCTTATCGTCAAAAAGATCCATATCAACTAGTCGGGTCTTCTTTAAAGTCAATCGAAAGCGAATTTACACAATAGCGCTGGCCTGTTTCTGTAGGTCCGTCATCAAAAACATGGCCTAAGTGACTGCCGCAATTCGCACAAAGTATTTCGGTTCGCTGCATTCCGAAACTGTTATCTTTTTTATATTCCACTTTACCGGGAATGGACTCGTCAAATGATGGCCAGCCGCATCCTGAATGAAATTTTGAATTGCTTTCAAATAACGGCTCACCACAGGCACCGCAACAATATGTACCATTTTCAAAATGCAGATTATAGCTACCAGAGTGTGGAAATTCTGTACCAGCCTGCCTAAGTATTTTATATCGCTCTAAACCAAGCTGCTGCTTCCATTCTTCTTCTGTCTTTTTAATATTATAGTCGCTCATTATGTCTAGTTTTGTTTTCTTGCTAATTTACATGCTTTAAAGCAAAATCCACAGGTTTTTAAACTTTGCTTAACCACTACTATTTTTCTGCAGGGATAAACTTTATTGATACTGAATTGGTACAGTAACGCTGGCCCGTTGTTTTTGCAGGCCCATCATCAAAAACGTGACCAAGGTGTCCACCGCATTTTGCGCACATTACCTCTGTACGTTCCATGCCATAACTTTTATCATGTTCATAGATGACCGAACCCTTTATGGCTTGGTCAAATGAAGGCCACCCACAGTGAGAATTATATTTGTTGTCACTTTTAAAGAGGGGATTTCCACAGGCTGCGCAAACATACATTCCTTTTTCAAAAAACTCATCGTACTCGCCTGTAAAAGGGCGTTCTGTAGCTTTGTTTCTAAGAACATCGTACTGCTCCGGACTTAGCTGTGTACGCCATTCATCATCTGTCTTTGTTATGGCAAATTTCTCAGTCTTTGCAGAAGATTTTTCTGTAGTTTTTTTATCCGCTTTTTTTTGTTGTCCCTGGCAGGAAGTAAGCGTTACAACGCAAACCAATATTAAAATCAAGTTTTTCATAGTCCAAAAAATTTTTGAATTTCTTTAATTACAATTTTGTCGCCTAATATTTTTCGATGCCCTAAGCCTTGCGTTATCATAAGTTGGCTTTCGGTTAAATGTTCCGCTATATGGTACGCAGCGCTTACCGGCACATCCTTATCATCCTGGTCGTGAATAACAAGAACTGGTATTACTACCTCTGTTGCTGCTACGTACGCAGAATAACTGTTAATGGATTTCCCGAACTTTTTTTCTAGCATTTTTATTACCAGGTTACCTGTAGCAACTTCCATGCCCAGTTTGTTCCAAAAACTATCCATGATATCCTTTATTATGTCTCCGCTTCCTATTATCGCTGCCTTATCTGTCTTCATGCCAAGGCGAATGGCATTCAGTAAGGCCATAGCACCAAGTGAATGTCCTACGGCATATTCAAATGGTCCAAATTTTCTTTCAAGCTCTAAAATCGCCGCTATAAATTCGGTCATGTCGCTTGTTTTTCCCGGCGATTTACCGTGTGCAGGCGCATCAAAACTTATGGTGGTGTACCCTTTTTTTACAAAACAATCTGCTATACTGCACAGTTGTGTTCCCCTTCCGCTCCAGCCATGAATTAGTAATATTTTTTTTTCTCCTGTACCGTAACTATATACGTGTATTTCTTTACCTATTTCAGGCACACTAACCCGTTCCTGCATACTATTTCTGTCCATCTCTTGTTCTCTTTTTGGTAACGCATGTTTTACCGGAGTCGTAAAGAGTTTTGTGGCAAATTTTGCTGCAAGTTTAGGCGATGTAGCTTCTAGCACTTTTACGGTTGCAAGTAGTATTTTAGGAACTTTCACGGTGCCGTTGTATTTATTTTCAGTAGGTTTCATAGTAGCAGATTGAGATACTAAAATTACTTATTTTAGTGTTTCAATTTACAATGCATGCATATAATTTGGCAATCTGTTTATTTGCAATACTTTAACTTAGTAGGAATTTTTTTCTAAAAATTTTATCATTCTATTGTTTAATTTTGCGTTAGTACATAAAACAGATCACCATGAAAACAATAAATATCGCCTTTGCAGGTGCATTCATGCTAACAGTAGCGGCATGTAGCACAAATCCGTTTACAGGTAAAAAACAAGTTAATCTTGTACCTAACAGTCAGCTGTTTCCTACAGCATTTACGCAGTACGACCAGTTTTTAAAAGAGAATAAAGTAGTTACAGGTACTAAAGAAGCTGCATTAGTAACCTCGGTGGGGCAAAAAATTAAAGCGGCTGCCGAAAAATACCTTGCTTCGGTGGGTCAGTCGGAATACTTAAATGGGTATGAGTGGGAATATAAGCTTGTGCAGAGTGATGAACTCAATGCATGGTGTATGCCGGGCGGAAAAATTGTTGTGTACACAGGGATATTGCCTACAACAAAAGATGAAGCAGGATTAGCAACCGTTATGGGGCACGAGGTTGCTCACGCACTGCTTAACCACGGGGGGCAACGTATGACAGCAGATATGGCACAGCAATTGGGCGCAGCAGCTCTTGCTGCGGGTACTCAGGGTAAAAGTTCAACAACGCAGCAAATTTTGCAAACCGCTTATGGTGTAGGTAGCCAGTATGGCGCATTACTTCCGTTTAGCAGGAGTCATGAAAGCGAGGCTGACAAAGTGGGGCTTACCCTTATGGCTATTGCAGGGTATAATCCAGACAAAGCACTTGATTTTTGGCAAAGAATGTCTGCTAAGGCAGGTGGAGCATCGGTTCCTGAGCTATTAAGTACTCACCCAAGTGATGCTACACGTATCGCTAACATAAAGAGAGAGATTCCTGCGGCGAAAGCAACTGCGGCAAAACTTGGCGCGAAGTTTTAATATGCAAAACTTTTATTAAACGAAACATAACTGCATTTTCAATTTGAAAGAATATTTAAAGCCACCCGCTAAGGGTGGCTTTAGTTTTTTGTGATTTAATCTTGTGCTTATATCCAAGTCGAAAAAAAAGTTTAGTTTTGGATTACATAAAAACCATGACCATATATGGCGCAACTTGAAAAAGGCAGTAAGAAACTGCTAAACGCCTGGGCTTTTTACGACTGGGCTAACTCTGTGTACAGTTTGGTAATCGCCTCGGCTGTATTTCCTATTTTTTATGATATAACATTTCCCAAAGGTACGCCGGTACTTATATTTGGTACTGAAATGAAGAGTACTGCGGTTATGAGTTTTACCACTGCTTTGGCATTTCTTATTGTGGCGTTCATTTCACCATTTCTTTCGGGTGTGGCAGATTATTCCGGCAACAAGAAAAATTTCCTTAAAGCCTTCTGTTACATCGGCTCACTGTCGTGCGTGGGGCTGTACTGGTTTAGCAAAGACAATCTTTATTTTAGCCTGTTTACCTACCTTATGGGCCTCATAGGATTTTGGGGCAGCCTTGTTTTTTATAACTCGTATTTACCAGACGTGGCGTACCCAGATCAACAGGATGGGGTTAGTGCAAAAGGATACTCTATGGGCTACATCGGTAGTGTGGTATTGCTGGTTGCTGTCCTTGCCGTATTGTTAAGTTCGCCAGAGGATCAGCAAATGCAGGTAATGCGATGGTCTTTTGTATCAGTGGGTGTTTGGTGGATTGTATTTAGCCAGTACACCTATTACTTTTTGCCAAAAGGCAATAAGGCTGAGAACAAAGTTACATCTAAGGTATTGCTTAATGGGTTTAGGGAACTAAAAAAGGTATGGGGACAAATGGAACATAACCGTACGTTAAAGCGTTATTTGGGTGCGTTCTTTGTGTACAGTATGGCAGTACAAACTGTAATGCTTGCCGCTACCTATTTTGGTGCGGAAGAAATTGCCTGGGCAGATAATAGTGCCAAGAGCATGGGACTTATAATCAGTATTTTGCTTATACAACTCGTAGCTGTTGCAGGTGCGGTGCTTACTTCTAAGCTTTCCGCTAAAATAGGTAACATAAAAGCACTTATTTTTATTAACGTGGTTTGGGCAATAATTTGTATTTCTGCCTATTTTGTTACACTACCGGTTCACTTTTATATCACTGCGGGTTTTGTGGGACTTGTAATGGGCGGCATTCAAAGCCTTTCGCGCAGTACATACAGTAAATTTTTACCTGAAACCACAGACACTGCCAGTTACTTTAGTTTCTATGACGTTACTGAAAAAATAGGTATTGTTATAGGGATGGGATTATATGGCGCAGTGGACCAAATGTTTGGGAGCATGCGCTATTCGGTGGTTTTTTTAACGGTATTTTTTGTTGTGGGCATTTTACTGTTAATAAGAGTGCCTCGTGACAAGAAAATGGATAATAGAAGTTAAAAAAAAGTATATATTTGCGCTATAAATCAAAGACTAAGTAATAATGAAAAAAACCAACCTGTTTAAAATTTTTGCGGCCTGTACCGTATTGGTAATGGCTTCTTGTACCACAGAACCTATTGATTCTTCTTCTACAGCTACAGATAATGGTGGCGGTGGTAACAACGGTGGAGGCAACAATAATGGTGGCGGAAACAATGGAGGAGGAAATAACAACGGAGGAGGCGGAACCTCTTCGGGAGATTATTTTCCATTAGCTATTAATAATGTTTGGAATTACGAAAGTAATGATGCAGATAATAACGGACCGGTGAAAATTGCTGCTACAACCACTATTAACGGTAAACTTTATTATAAGGTAGAAAAAACATACACCGCGTCAAACGGAATTGAAGATATAGGAGTGTCTACTGTATATTACCGTAAAGAAAATGGTTCTTATTACCAACGTGTAGAAACTGATTATACTGCTCAGGAAGGTGTAAACATGACAGTTACCCCTATGGAAGTAGAAATTTTAAGAGATAACCTTCCTGTAAACGGAACCTGGAGTGGTACTACGGTTCAAAACTACACATACGATGTAGGTGGAAACTTTATGTCTATGACCTACAATGATACGTTTACTATTATGGAAAAAGGAGTTTCTGTAACAGTGGGGAACACTACATATAACGATGTGATAAAAGTTAAGCATGTGCAAAACACACGTATGCAAATTGCTGGCTTCCCTATCAATCAGACTGCACAATATACCATTTACAACTGGTATGCTAAAGACGTGGGTATGATTAAAACCGAAGGAGCAAGTAGCCAAACTGGTGGAGATACATATTTGCACCTTACCTCGTACACTCTTAATTAAAATTCTATAAAGTTAATATATAAAGAGTCGCCTGGGCGACTCTTTTTTTTGGAAATTTATTTTAGACAACTCTATCTAAATCTTCTGTCGCAGGGGTTTACATTGTTTTTTTTTAGTGATACCTGCCTTACTTAGTAATTTAAAATCTATATTTGAGGTTTAAAATTTATATTATGAAAAGAATAAACGTACTGTCTTTTATGTGGTTAGTGCTGGTGGCCATAGGTTTTACCGCTTGTAACACCGAGCCTGTAGACCCTGCACTGGCAAATAATGGAGGTAATAATAATACCACGGCTGCATTTCAGGTAAATATAGGTGCAGATCTTTACCAGGCTTCGGCTACATCGGGTATTGTGGCTAATAACCAGCTTACATTAACTGCTACAGATGCCACCGGTAAAATGTTTACCATAACGGTTCCTGCAGCGGTAGGGGAGTATTCTAATCCTGCCATTAAATATGTTGCCAATTCTTCGGCAATAGGCTATTATAGTACTACTAATCCGGCAGATAACACAGTAAATGGCGTGGTTAAAATTTTAGCATACAACGCTACTACGCGCAAAGTAAGCGGAACATTTTCCTTTACAGGGTATTACAGCGTAGCGTCAGGCAGTAATCCTCCCATAAGCTTTACCTCCGGTGTATTTACCAATATAGAGTTTACAACTTCTGCTACCAGTACCGGGTTATTTAAGGTAGATGTTGCTAATACTACTTATACGGCTACTTCTATAACTGCCACGCTTGGCATAGGTATGATAAAAATATATACTTCAGACGCCAGTGGAAAACAAGTTGCTATACAGGTTTACGGATACCAGGTAGGCGATTATACTGGATCAAAAGCCTTTGCATCCTACTATGCCAGTGCTACAGACGAAGTAGGGTACAGCAGTAACGATGTTGATATTACAGTTAAAGTAACGGAAATTAATACGGCAAACCGCACAATATCGGGTACCTTTACTTTTGTGGGAGAGGGTGTAGATGAAACAGATACAAAGCAGTTTACTAACGGTGTATTTACAAACGTTCCTTATACAACAGAAAACGCAGATGGAGATGTTATGACGGCAACCATAAACGGTACAGCTTACGATTATAAAAACAGTATAGCTTATGTTACAACTATTGACGTAGGTTCTGGGGAAACAGTAAACTTTCCTGCTATAGGTCCGGATCATGCCATAACACCTACGCTGTCTACAACACTAATACCAGGCAGTTATGCATTATCTTCAGATACCGCTAACCCGGTTCATTTTACATTTACAGATGCTGAAGGTATAGAGCACGAAGTTACCGAAGGTACAGTAGGAATAACCCGTAATTCAAATAACCGCATTGCAGGCACCTATCAGTTTACGGTGAAAAATGATGCCGGAGAAGTAATATATAATATTACAGGTGGTACATTTGACGTTGATTACGGTATGTAGTAAAAACCGAAGATATCATATTAAAAAGGGCTTTTTCATCAGAAAAAGCCCTTTTTGTTTTTGTCTTACTTTTTAGATTCTTCTACAGAAACTTTCCTGAAGTCTTTCATAAGTTTGCTTAGCTCAAGAGCTGATTTACGTGCACGTGTACCGGCTGCTTTGTTGCCACCTTCTATTTGTGCAGTTGCATCTTTTTGAAACGCTTCAAATTCGGCAGTAATTTTTTCGAATAGGTCTTTCATCTTAATTTATTTTATGGGTTGCAAATCTATGATTTTTTGTAAGCTTTTTACTCTAAATGCCCTTTCTTTTAGAGTATTTTAGCACTTTTAAAGATAAGTTGCTTATAATCAGTAAATATTGAAACACTGATTTTCTCCGTTTTTTGCCTTGTATATTGGTTAAAGTTGTGGCTGATACTTACTTAAACAAAAAAAGCAGCGAAAATAGTAATTCCGCTGCTCCTTCAGTATTGTGTATTTGGTGCTTTTTATTTTACGCTTATAGCAAAGCCACCGCCCGGCGCTACAAACTGTTTTAGTTTGGTTTTAGCGTTAACAGTGATTTCTTTTACAGTGTAACTTTGTTGTTTACTATTATTCCACGTGGCATCTGTAGCATCGGCGTAAATGGTAGCTTTAAAGGTTTTTCCTTTTGGCAAAAAGCTAAAGTCTACCACTGCGGTACGGCTGTTTTCATCGGCTACGCTACCTATGTACCATTCGTTTTTGCCTTTTGCTTTACGGGCTATGGTAACATAGTCTCCAGGCTCTGCCTCCAGTACATACGTATTATCCCAGTCTATAGCAACATCTTTTATAAACTGGAACGCATCAGGAAAACGCTCGTAGTTAGATGGCAGGTCGGCTGCCATTTGTAGCGGGCTATACATGGTTACATAGTATGCAAGCTGCTTGGCAAGTGTAGTATTTACGTGCTGCTTGCTTCCGGTGCCGTAGTATCCCAAGTCCAATTGGAAAATGCCCGGGGTAAAGTCCATAGGGCCACCCATAAGGCGTGTAAACGGTAGTATGGTAGTATGTTCAGGGTTAAGGCCACCCATGGCTTCAAACTCAGTACCACGGGCGCTTTCCTGTGCTATCCAGTTCGGGTAAGTACGGTTAAGCCCGGTTGGCCTCACCGCCTCGTGGCTGTTTACCATAATGCCATAATCCGCAGCACGTTCTGCTACGTGTATGTAGTGGTTTACCATCCACTGGCTGTCGTGGTGTTCGCCGCGCGGGATTATTTGCCCTACATAACCGCTTTTTACTGCGGTGTACCCATTGTCTTTCATAAACTGGAAAGCCCTGTCCAGCCTACGCTCATAGTTCGTTGCAGCACCAGAGGTTTCGTGGTGCATTATAATTTTTACTCCTTTGTTAGCAGCATACTGTTTTAGTTCGGCTACATTAAAATCAGGGTAAGGCGTTACAAAGTCAAATACTTCCTCTTTCCAGTTGCCTATCCAGTCTTCCCATCCTATGTTCCATCCTTCTACAAGTACGGCATCAAAACCATGTTTTGCGGCAAAGTCTATATATTCTTTTACCCTCTGTGTAGTAGCACCGTGTTTTCCGTTTGGCGTAAGTTTACTAAAATCGTCGCCCAGCTTTACATTGTTTTCTTTACCGTATGCCCACGTGCTGCGGCCGGCTACAAAGTATTCCCACCATACGCCTATGTATTTTACAGGCTTAATAAAGCTTACATCTTTGTATTTTGTAGGCTCGTTAAGGTTAAGGATAAGCTTAGAAGCCAGGATATCTGTAGCTTTATCGCTTACTATAACGGTACGCCACGGTGTAGTAGCTTCGGTTTGCATATAGCCTTTATTCCCTACAGCATCTGGCGTTAGATGTACGCTCATCTTTTGTGTGGCAGCATCTACGTTAAGGCTCATGGCCGGATAGTTTATAAGCGCCGCCTCATGAATATTTATATAAAGCCCGTCTGCTGATTTCATCATGCTTGGGGTTTGCACCGATGGGGTAGGTATAGGCTGCTGCGCGTTAATTTCTATGGTAGCCTTTTTTTGAAGGGCCGGAATTTCCGAAATTTTCGACGTAGTATAGGCATACTCATTGGTGTCATAATCGCCCGGTATCCAAAATATTTTATGGTCGCCGGCCAACTGAAATTCGGTAAGTTCTTCCTTAATAATAAAGTAGCTAAGACCGTCTTGTTTAGGGAATTCATACCTGAAGCCAAGCCCGTCGTTAAACACCCTGAAACGCAATTTAATAGAGCGGTTATTATTTTGAGACTGTTTTAGGGTAACCAGCAGTTCGTTATAGTTGTTCCTTATGTCTTTTTGTTCGCCCATTATCGGCTGCCAGGTTTCGTCTACCGTTACCTGTTTTGTATCTGCAATGGTAAAACCACCGGTAAACGATGGCACATTTTTAGCCTCGATACCAAGTTTACTGGTTTTAATAACAGCTTTACCTTTGTATGAAAGGCTGTAATACGGCACACCGCTGTTAAGGCTGAATGTTACCGAAAGGTTTTTGTCAGGTGAATTAACGGTTTGTGCCAGGGCAAAGTTACATGCAAGCACAAACACCACTAATGCAGTGATTTTGTTTACGTTTAAAAAACTCATTATGTTCTTAAATTAATTTGGGTGTTATAGTAGTTGCATTAACAGCGCTGAAAAACAATTTTGTGGGTATTTTTCGGGTTTAAAACAACTTTTGCAAAGCTATAAAAATAAGGCTAGCCCGGCCGATTTATATAGTAAAACAATTTTATGTTTTGTGCTAACTTATTACTTTTACTGCTTTATCTTATTTGTATAGATAAATTAAAGGCAGAATGAGCATTGGCACAATGATTGCCTTATTTAAGCGCCGCGTTGCACTGCTGTTCATTTAACCACATTGTGCTAAATTTTAGTTTGATTTTCAGGTGGTTGAGCAGTTGGTTTTGTAAACGAGGTATGACAAAATGACCTACATAAAGATATGCCAAAACAAAAGATAATAAATATTGACAGTTTGTCACTTCACGAACTTGATAGCGATGCAGACCTTATTCCGTTAATGACGCCGGAAGACGAGGAAGAAATGAATAATGAGCAGTTGCCTGCATCGTTACCTATTTTACCTTTAAGGAACATGGTGTTGTTTCCTGGGGTGGTTATTCCCATTACAGCGGGGAGAGACAAATCTATAAGGCTTATAAACGATGCCAATGCCGAAGGTAAGGTAATAGGCGTTGTGGCTCAGAAAGACGAACGTGTAGAAGAACCCGGTGCTGCCGATATACACACTGTGGGTACTGTAGCACGTATATTACGGGTACTTAAAATGCCCGATGGTAATACTACCGTTATCATACAGGGTAAAAAGCGTTTTGAGATCGATGAAGTAACCGAGGAACAGCCTTACCTAAAGGCAACGATACGCGAATTTGCTGAGGAAAGGCCACAGGAAGGTGATGGTGAGTTTTCTACCATCATAGAGTCTATTAAAGATCTTGCTATACAGATTATTAAAGAAAGCCCTAATATTCCTACTGAGGCTACATTTGCCATTAAAAATATTGAAAGCGACTCGTTCCTGGTAAATTTTGTATCGAGCAACATGAACCTTACGGTTATAGAAAAACAGGATTTGCTTACCATAAGCAGCCTTAAAAACCGTGCTCTTGAAACCCTGCGCTACATGAATCTTGAGTTGCAAAAACTTGAGATAAAAAATGACATACAGAGCAAAGTAAGGTCAGACCTGGATCAGCAGCAGCGCGAGTACTTCCTGCATCAGCAAATGAAAACCATTCAGGAAGAACTTGGAGGTGTAAGCCATGATCAGGAAATTGAAGAAATGCGTGCCAAGGGTAAAACCAAAAAGTGGAACGAGAAAACGGCAACGCAGTTTGAAAAAGAACTGGGTAAACTTCAGCGTATGAATCCGCAGGTGGCAGAGTATGCCATTCAGCGGAATTATATAGAGTTGCTGCTTGATTTACCTTGGAACGAATACAGCACGGATAATTTTGACCTAAAACGTGCCGATAAAATACTTAACCGTGATCACTACGGGCTTGAAGATGTTAAAAAACGCATTATAGAGTACCTTGCCGTACTTAAACTGCGAAAAGATATGAAATCGCCTATATTGTGTCTTTACGGCCCTCCGGGTGTAGGTAAAACAAGTATAGGTAAGTCAGTGGCAGAGGCACTGGGCAGGGAATATATCCGTATATCGCTGGGCGGACTAAGGGATGAAGCTGAAATCCGTGGACACCGTAAAACGTATATAGGTGCCATGCCCGGACGTATAATACAAAGCCTTAAAAAAGCGGGTACGGCTAACCCTGTTTTTGTACTGGATGAAATTGATAAACTGAGCAGCAGCCATAACGGAGATCCTTCTTCGGCGTTGCTTGAAGTGCTGGACCCGGAGCAAAACAAGGATTTTTATGACAACTTCCTTGAAATGGGCTTCGATCTTAGCAAGGTAATGTTTATTGCTACCTCAAACAACATGAGCACCATACAGCCTGCATTGCGCGATCGTATGGAGGTAATAAACATGACTGGCTATACTATTGAAGAAAAAGTAGAAATAGCCAGAAAACACTTGCTGCCGAAACAAATTGAAGAACATGGTATAAGTGCCAAGGACATTAACCTGGGCAAAAAACAAATTGAAAAAATTGTTACCGGTTATACCCGCGAAAGTGGTGTACGTGGACTGGAAAAACAAATTGCCCGCGTGGTGCGAAATGTTGCCAAGTCTATTGCCATGGAGGAGGAGTACAACGTTAAAGTAACTGAGGAAGATGTTGTAACGATACTGGGAGCACCAAAAATGGAGCGCGACAAGTATGAAAACAACGAAGTTGCTGGGGTGGTTACAGGGCTTGCCTGGACCAGCGTAGGCGGCGATATCCTTTTCATAGAATCTATTCTTAGTAAAGGTAAAGGCGCGCTTACCATGACCGGTAACCTCGGTACCGTAATGAAAGAATCGGTTACCATAGCGCTTGAATATATCAAGGCGAATGCAGAGCAGTTTAGTATAAGTCCTGAAGTTATTGGTAATTATAACGTGCACATACACGTTCCTGAAGGTGCCACACCAAAAGACGGACCAAGTGCGGGTATTGCTATGCTTACCTCTTTAGTTTCCAGCTTTACGCAAAAGCGTGTAAAGAAACACCTTGCCATGACAGGTGAAATTACACTTCGTGGGCGCGTACTGCCGGTAGGTGGTATTAAAGAAAAAATACTGGCCGCTAAGCGTGCAGGCATTAAAGAAATTATTCTTTGTGAAGAAAACCGCAGGGATATAGACGAAATTAAACAGGACTACTTAGAAGGTCTTACCTTCCACTATGTTAAATACATGGATGAAGTAATAAAATATGCGATTACCGATCAGAAGGTAAAAAATGCAAAAACGCTGTAACCAGCAATTAAAATGAAATAAAAACGGCTAAAATTCTTAGCCGTTTTTTTATTTAAAAAATAATATCTTCGCAACTGCGTTATACTTTGCAATACCACGCCGTAATCACAATGTTTAAAAACCGATATCTATACATTTTTCTCTTCGTTTGCACGGCATCTTTCGTCCAGATTGGAGGTAAGTATACCTATCAGTTTCTTAATCTGATTACATCGCCAAGGCAGGCGGCACTGGGTGGAAAAATTGTAACCTTGTACGATTACGATGTTAACCAGGGTACGTTTAACCCTGCTACCATTAACCCGGAGATGGACAACCATCTTTCCGTAAACTATGGCAACTATTACGGTGATATTACATACGGTACCGCTGCGTATGCCTATACGTACGATCGCCATGTGCAAACCTTCCACGTAGGGGTAAACTATGTAAATTATGGCAGTTTTGCCGGCTATGATGACACCGGTAACAGTACCGGGTCGTTTACCGGAAGCGAGGTAGCACTTTCCTTCGGTTATTCTTATAATATTCCTTATACTGACATTCATATTGGGGCTAACGCCAAATTAATTTCCTCTGCGCTTGACACCTATAATTCGTGGGGTGGCGCAGTAGATATTGGCGGTATTTACATAGATGAAGATAACGATATAAACATAGGCCTAGCCGTAAGGAATATCGGTACACAGTTTACCACCTATGCAGGGTTGTATGAGCCGTTACCGTTAGAGGTTATAGCCGGGATAAGCCAAGAGGTAGAAAATGTGCCGGTACGCTGGCATTTAACCCTTGAAAATCTCCAGCAATGGAACATCGCCTTCAGTAACCCTAACCGTGCAACGGAAGACCTTGACGGTACGGTTACAAAAGAAAAGGTTTCGTTTTTTAACAATGCCATGCGCCACGTAATTGTAGGTGCCGAGTTATTTCCGGGTAAGAGTTTTAATATACGCGGTGGGTACAACTTTAGGCGTGCCCAGGAACTGGGACTGGCTGATAAGCGCACCTTTGCAGGGATTTCTGCCGGATTCTCTGTGCGCTTTAATACACTTCGTTTTGATTATTCTTATTCCCGTTACACCATTGCGGCTGCTACCAGTTTATTTGGTTTAACAATAAATCTTCAATAATATTCCGCTTTCTACTCTAACGTTATAAATTTAACGGCGCGGTTGTTTTGTAGAACAAAAAATATTGATAGTTTTACCGTCCGTTAATAAAACGTTAAGACACAAAATATATTTATGAGCATAAAATTCCGCCTGATACTTATGAGCTTCCTGCAATTTTTTGTTTGGGGGGCATGGCTTATAACAATTGCTAATTATTGGTTTGGAACAAAACATTGGGAGGGAACACAGTTCGGTCTTGTTTTTGGTACTATGGGTATCGCATCTATTGTAATGCCTACACTTACCGGAATCATAGCGGATAAGTGGGTTAATGCCGAAAAGTTATACGGCGTACTTCATATTTTGTATGCCGCGGTATTGTTTTACATACCCCAGGTATCGTCACCGTCTGTATTTGTAGGCGTTATGTTAGTAGCTATGTGCTTTTATATGCCTACTATTGCTTTAAGTAATTCCATATCTTACACACTGCTTAAAAATAATGGGGGTGATGTTGTAAAAGATTTCCCACCTATACGTGTTTGGGGTACCATCGGCTTTATTGCTGCCATGTGGACCACTAACCTTACAGGAAGTAAAGCTTCTGAATTTCAATTCTATATTGCCGGTATTTCGGCTGTGATACTTGGCGTTTACGCGCTTACATTACCGGCATGTAAACCGCAGAATACAAAAAGCAATGCTAACTTAATGGAAACGCTGGGCTTAGATGCCTTTGGTCTTTTTTCGCAGTACAAAATGGCATTGTTTTTCATTTTTGCAATGTTTTTAGGAGGCGCGCTACAACTTACTAATGCGTATGGCGATTTGTTTTTAAGCGAGTTTGAAAACTATCCTAAATATGCCGATTCGTTTGTTGTAAAATACTCAACCATTATAATGTCTATATCTCAGATATCAGAAACATTATTTATCCTGGCTATTCCATTCTTTCTTAAGCGTTTTGGTATTAAACAGGTTATGCTTATAAGCATGCTTGCCTGGGTACTGCGCTTTGGTTTGTTTGGCTTTGGCGATCCTGTTAACGGGCTGTGGATGATTATATTGTCTTGTATCGTTTACGGTATGGCGTTTGACTTTTTTAATATTTCCGGTTCTTTATTTATTGAAACTACAACCAGTGCTAAAATACGTTCGTCTGCACAAGGAATATTTATGATGATGACTAACGGTTTTGGCGCGGTAATAGGTAGCTTTACTGCTGGCTGGTTAATAGATAAATACTTTACCTTGTCTTATAACAACGCTTCAGGGCTGGCGTCGTTTTTAGGTACCACCCCTGATAACGCCAAAATGCTTGAAGTAGTAAAAAACAGCGGTGTACAGGTTACTGCCGATGGTGCCTTTAGTGCACCGGTAATGATGAAGGACTGGCATAACATTTGGCTGGCGTTTGCAGCCTATGCCTTAGTAATTGCCATTGCCTTTGCTATAATGTTTAAGCACAAGCATGATCCTAAAGCCGTAGAAAATATAAGCCACTAATTAGTGGCATTTTTTATAAAGATATGAAGAGATTAAGGTCTAAATAAGGATGTCGCTTTCCAGGTCTGATTTTTCTATGGGGAAATCAAATCCCAGCTGATTCATAAGTTCTATTACCAGGCGTTTGTACCAGTTTTCTGACTTAGGGTGAATATATATACGTTCTATAAGCTGATTGATGTCTACATTGATTTTAAGCCCTTCGTGTACGTTTATATCGTATTTGCTGGTATTGGTAACTATGCGCACCTCACGCTCGTACTGAAAGCTCTTACGCTTAAATAAAAACGGGAAAAATTCGTTGTCAAATGGGATCAGTTCCTTTTTGTAGTCAATGTATTTTACATCGCCTATATGTTGCTCGTAGTCCAGTTCAGGGCGCAGGGCTTCTTTAAGCCTTCCTACCGTACTTTGTATAGCAAGCCCCTCACTGTTTTTGGTAAAAATTTGCCACATGGCGTAGCTCTCGTATTCGTTAATGTGCCAACTGCTGACCACTATATTTTTACGCAGATTTTTGTATCGGTCTAAAAATTCTGGATCATTTTCAGAAAGCCGTTTCATCTCCTCAAATGTAGGTTCGCTAAACGTGCCTTCGTACTGGTCTTCAAACTTGTCTGACCGAGCCATAAAGAGCTGCCTGCACATTAGTAAATCAAGGAATTTAGAAAGATCCAGATACTTCCATACTATAGTGTCATGATCGGGCAGGGTAATGTTAGGGCTCTCTACGTACATTTTTATAACTAGAAGATAGGTTTATTTAAAGATACGGCAAAAAACCTAAATGCAGCGCCTGCGTAAATTATAATTATATTAAATTAGAAATTATATCAGCTAAAGCGGAGTAGTGTTTTATCTTAAAATCTGCTGCATCAGCAGGAAATAAATCCGAAGGGTCGTATATAACAGTAGGTATTTGCAGTGCCTTCGCGGCTGCGATTTCGCTTTCAGGGTCATCACCTACAACAAGTACTTCATTTGGCTGGTAGCCATAGCGTTTTAGAATATCGTTAAATACATCTTTCTTTGTGGTTATAACCGGGTTTACCACATGCACCTCCTTAAAATCTTTACGTATACCCAGGCAGTCTATTTTGCTGTTTTGCATTTTGTCGAATCCTGTAGTGACAAGAAAACGTTCTCCGGGCAGGGAGCGGGTTAGGGGATAATCTTCAAACGTAGCTATAGGCTCATCATAAAAAAGCGTTTCCTGAAGCGCAATGCCAGCCTGGGTAAGCGAATGGCTAAAGTTATTTCGCTGCGCTACAATCCTAAACGGGGTACGCATAATTGCGTAGCGTATCGCGTCCATATTTTCGGTGTGTTTGCCTGTGCTTTCAATCAGGTTAAACAGAGGTCCGAATAATTTATCTCCTATGGCAGGTACAGGGAATATGGTGTTATCTAAATCGTATATTATGGCTTTTATCATTCTTTAATGATTATGATTTGTAATTTTTTAGTTCAAAAAATATAGCCGCATTATTGCGGCTATATATTATTTTAAGGGTTTTTCGAATAACTGAATAATCGCATACACTGATGATTTTATTCAAAAGACTGAAGCATTACCAACTTTTTATAGGTGCCATCGAGGGCCAAAAGTTGGTCGTGAGTACCTTGTTCCACAATTTTACCGTGCTTCATAACTACAATAACATCAGCTTTTTGTATGGTGCTCAGCCTGTGCGCTATAACAACAGAGGTACGGTTTTGCATCATATTGTCCAGTGCTACCTGTACCAGCCTTTCGCTCTCGGTATCCAGTGCAGATGTGGCTTCATCCAGAATCATGATAGGAGGGTTTTTAAGCACGGCACGCGCTATGCTAAGGCGTTGTCGTTGCCCCCCTGATAATTTGCTGCCAGAATCGCCTATGTTTGTTTCTATACCTTCCGGAAGGCGTTCTACAAACTCAAGTGCATTGGCTATTTTAAGCGCGGTATAAATTTCTTCTTCAGTGGCGTTGTGTTTACCTATGCGTAGGTTATCGGCTATACTGCCGTTAAACATTATGCTGTCTTGGGTAACAAGGCCAAATTGTTCGCGTAGCGATTGTAAGGTTACATCTTTTATTTCGTGGCCGTCTATGCTTATACTTCCTTCTTCAATATCGTAAAAGCGTAACAGCAGGTTTGCTATGGTGCTCTTGCCTGATCCTGACTGCCCTACAAGTGCCACGGTTTTGCCTTTAGGTATTTCCAGTGAAAAATTAGTCAACACAGGGTGCTCATTGTAGGCAAACGTTACGTTTTTAACCGAAATGCCTTTTTCAAACGTATTGATGTCTTCGGCACCCTTACGGTCTGCGATTACGTTAGGGGTTTCTAAAACTTCAAAAACGCGTTCTGCAGCAGCAATACCGTTCTTTACCTGATACATGGCCTTAGAAATGGCTTTGGCGGGTGTAAGTATGTTGTACGCAAGGCCTATATAGGCTATAAACAACGATCCTTTAAGTGAGTGGTCTACCAACACAAGGTTACCACCATAAAATAAGAGTACAGATATTACTACTATCCCCATAAACTCGGAAAGGGGAGAGGCAAGGTTGTTTTTCTTTCCAATTTTGTTGGTAAGAATATACAGCCTGTCTGTAGAACCGGTAAATATATTTTTAAAATACCCCTCAGAATTAAAAGCTTTTACCACTTTAAGTCCGCTTAGGGTTTCTTCCACTATAGAAATAAGGAAACCGTTTTCCTGCTGTGCACGAATAGACTGGCCCTTCAACGATTTTCCTATTTTAGAAATCAATAATCCCGAAATGGGAATGAAGATAAATACAAACAACGTAAGCTTCCAGCTTATGCTAAACATGGCTACCAATGAAAATACAATGGTAAGCGGTTCTTTTACAATAAGTTCCAGTATGGCAAAAAATGAATTTTGTACCTCGTTTACGTCACCCAGCATACGGGCCATTACATCGCCTTTACGCTTTTCGGAGTAGTAGGATACAGGCAGCTCCACAATTTTACTATACATTTTGTCGCGCAGGTCGCGCAGTACGCCTGTTTTTAACTTCATAAGGTTTTGCAGCCCCAGAAAGTTAAAAAGGTTTTTTAGTAAAAAGGTTATAATTACTAACGATATTGTAAGCAGTAGCGCATCTGAAGGATCTAGCTGGGTTACGTAATAAAACAGTGTTTTTTTAGCGTAGTCTGTAATTTCCAGCAGACCTGTATATTTAGGTAACTGGGTTACCTTTTCCCCATTACCAAAAAGTACGTCTAAAACAGGGAAAACCAACACCATCCCTAAGGTTCCGAATAACGCGTATAATACGTTAAACGTAACATTTAAAACAATGTTGGTTTTGTACTTTTTAGTATATGGAATTAATTTCTTAAAATTATCATCCATTAGTTAAGTGCCATACCGGCTATAATATTCTGTATTTTTTGGTCAAGAGAAGCCTCAACCGCTTTAAAGTTCTTCACGTCGTCAAGCTTTTCGTTAACGCTGAAGTAAAACTTAATTTTTGGCTCGGTACCGCTAGGGCGTGCGCAGATTTTACTACCGTCTTCAAGGTAATAAATAAGTACATCGCTCTTAGGTAACGTAAGTTCTTCTTTAGTGCCGTCAAGCAGGTTAAGTGCAGTAGATGCCTGATAGTCTTCTACCATAATAACGCGTTGCCCGTTGATTTCTTTCAGCGGGTTTTCGCGCAGGTCTATCATCATTTGTTTTATTTCAGCAGCCCCTTCTTTGCCTTTTTTGGTAATAGAAATCAGGTGCTCTTTGTAGTATCCGTATTTAACCGAAAGTTTTAGGAGCTCCTGGTACAGTGAGCTGGCATTAGCTTTTGCCTGTGCGGCAATTTCGCAAAGCAGTAGGGTAGAGGTTACAGCATCTTTATCGCGCACCTTATCGCCTACCATATAACCAAAGCTTTCTTCGCCACCGCCTATAAACTCCTGTTCAGGGAAGTCTACAATCATTTTGGCAATCCATTTAAAGCCCGTAAGGCCTACTTTACACTCTACATTGTATGCCGAAGCCAGGTCGTGCATCATAGGTGTAGATACAATGGTAGATGCTATAAACTGCTTGCCGTTTAGCTTGTCTTTTTTCTTCCATTCGCTAAGCAAAAACTCGGTCATTAGTACCATAGTCTGGTTACCGTTCAGCAGGGTCATTATACCATTACCGTTACGTACGGCTACGCCAAGCCTGTCGCTATCAGGGTCAGTACCTATAACCACGTCTGCATCCAACTGATCTGCAAGTGCTACTGCCATGCTTAGCGCTTCCGGCTCTTCAGGGTTTGGTGATTTTACCGTAGGGAAGTTGCCGTTTGGTACTGCCTGCTCTGCAACTATGTGTACATTGCTGTAACCGGCCTGCTCTAACAGTTCCGGTATAAGTTTTACCGATGTTCCGTGTAGCGGGGTGTATACTATTTTAAGGTTTTTTCTTGCTTCAGCAGCGGTATTAAACGATGCCGCAACCAATGCCATTTTTACAAATTCCTTGTCTATTTCATCTCCTATAAGTTCTATCAGGTCTTCTTTAGCATCCCAGTTAATAGCGCTGTACTCTAAAGCCTCTATAACCTGTATAAGCTCTTTATCTTGTGGTGGTACTAGCTGTCCGCCGTCTGCCCAGTATACTTTATAACCGTTATATTCCGGTGGGTTGTGCGATGCTGTAAGTACTATACCTGCCTGGCACCCCAGGTGGCGTACAGCAAAAGAAAGCTCAGGAGTAGGACGCAACTCAGAGAAAAGGAATACTTTAATTCCGTTTGCCGAAAATACATCGGCTACCACTTTAGCTAGGGTGTCGCTATTATTACGGCAGTCGTATGCTATAGCTACTTTTAATTCCTGACCAGGAAAAGAAGTTTTAAGGTAGTTAGAAAGTCCCTGGGTGGCTTTTCCAAGCGTATATTTATTTATACGGTTAGTACCCACGCCCATAACACCTCTCATACCACCGGTTCCGAACTCCAGGTTACGGTAAAATGCATCTTCAAGTTCCTTAGGCGATGTTTCCATTAAACCCTTAATGGCCGCCTGCGTTTCGCTGTCAAAGGCAGGTGTTAGCCACACATTTACCTTATCCAGTAAAGCTTTTTCGATTTCCATAATTCTTTAGTTTTTTTATAACGCGTTGATCAAGTCTTAAAATTATAAAGTTTCGCTGATTTTATAACGCTCTTCGTTGTTTTTTGTGCGAAGAATTATTTCGCCAAGGAAACCAGCCAGAAAAAGTTGGGTACCTATAACCATTGTAGTAAGGGCTATATAAAACCAAGGGTTATCGGTTACAAGTATGGTTTTTTCATGGTGGTACAGCTTGTACAGTTTCAGGAAACCTATATAGGCTGCCGAAAACATGCCTATTAAAAACATAACTACGCCCATAGCCCCAAAAAGGTGCATAGGCCTTTTCCCAAATTTAGACAGGAACCAAATGGTAATTAAATCGAGGAAGCCGTTTACAAAGCGGTTCATGCCAAATTTAGACGTACCATATTTACGTGCCTGGTGTATTACCACTTTTTCGCCAATTTTAGCAAACCCTGCATTTTTAGCGAGTACAGGTATATAACGGTGCATTTCGCCGGATACCTCTACGTTCTTTACTACGGCATTTTTGTAGGCTTTTAGCCCACAGTTAAAATCATGCAGGTGTACGCCAGAGGTGCGCCTTGCGGCCCAGTTAAAAAGCTTGCTGGGCAGATTTTTTGCAACTACAGAGTCGTAGCGCTTTTTCTTCCAGCCACTTACAAGGTCATAACCGCCTGAGGTAACCATGTTATATAGTTCCGGTATTTCGTCGGGGCTGTCTTGCAGGTCAGCGTCCATGGTAATAATAACATCGCCCTGTGCACGTGCAAAGCCTGCATGCAGCGCCTGGCTTTTGCCGTAATTGCGTAAAAAGCGCATACCCTTAACGTTAGGGTCTTTAGTAGACAGGTTTTTAACCACATCCCAAGACGAGTCGGTACTGCCGTCGTCTATAAAAAGTATCTCATAGCTGTAATTTTGTTCTTGCATAACACGCACAATCCAGCTGTGAAGTTCAGTAAGCGATTCGTCTTCGTTTAGAAGGGGAATTATTATAGATATGTTCATTTACAGTTATTCTGCCCCAATGTTGTTTACGTCTTGGGGGGTTACATCGCCAAAAGGATTTTCCTTTTTAACGATAGCGCCTATTATTAGTGAATAAATTAATCCTAAGAATGCGAAAAATAAAATGGTGAATGGAAAAGCTATGTAAGGCTTCATAAAGGTTTCTGCCATGCTCATAGCCATTTTTAATTGTGCGGACGTCATTTGTGGGTTAGCCTTGATTTGAGCCGCTTTCATTTTTTCAATCATTTCGGCCTGTGCCTCTGGTACAGCAAGATTAAAGCCTATGTTAAACAAGGCAAAGATTGCTGCAGCTATAACAGCCACGGTAACACCGGTTTTAATTACTTCGCCAAATTTTATATAACCGCCGTGTGCCTTTTTATAGTAATTAGCAGCAAGTGATATAAATACTACGGGCAATATAAGGTTGTTTAGTAGTCCGTTAACAATACCTACCCACGCATTTTCGGTGGCGTCTATGTCTGCTACGTAAGCGATTACAAATTCTGCAATCATTATAATTGCGAAAATTACTCCGTAGCTTGAAGCCGCTTTTGTAGTAGTAACAGGTGTTTTGGTTGTAAATTCACTCATGGCTAAGTTGTTTTTGATTTTTGAACTGACAAATATACTAATTCTCGTTATATAGGTAGCAAGTTGCGGCGTTATGTTACATTTAATAAAAAATATATTGCAGGGTTTGATATTAAAAAAATAAGTGTAATTTTGCTGCCTGAATTTAATGTAAAATAACAACAAAAGCTGTGTTTGTGGTTTACACCTTCCGGAAGTAACAAATTGGAAGCCGCGAAACAGGATGCAGCATTAATAAAATCGAAAAGAAATGAAAAAAGGTATCCACCCGGAATCTTACAGGCTTGTAGCTTTTAAAGACATGTCTAACGACGAAGTTTTCATCACTAAGTCTACTGCTGACACTAAAGAAACAATTATCCACGAAGGTGTTGAATACCCTGTAGTGAAAATGGAGATCTCTCGTGCTTCACACCCTTTCTACACTGGTAAATCTAAACTTATTGACACTGCCGGTCGTATCGATAAATTCAAAAACAAATACGCTAAATTCCAAAAGTAATTTTAGCTTATCAATACAAAAGCCTTCCGTTTTCGGGAGGCTTTTTTGTTTTTGGACATCTGGTGTGATGGCTTTATCAGGTTAGTAATGTTTTTAGTTAAGTAAATAAACAAGCTAAAAAACTCAGTGGCTTTTTTTCCTACCTTTGAAATCTAAACCTGCAATTTTCTTATTCAGATGAACTATATATTGTTTGACGGCCCGGTAAGGAATGCTTTACTGCCGTTTACCTTTACCCGCCCGGTTGCCGATATTCGCATTGGTATTCTTACCATACGCGAAAAATGGGAGCGCTACCTGGGTTACACTACTACTACAGTAACCGAAGAATATTTGGGAGAAAAATATCCCATGGTAGAAATGGAGCAAAACGTGCTTATTAACAGTGCTTATTTGCCAAATGCCATACTTGCGGAGATGGTGCGCGAGCTACAACCTAACCAGGCTATATTTTCTGAAGACGAAGTTGTGGCCTTCTATACAAACGATACGCAGGAAGATGTTGATTTTGATGAGTATGAAGTTTTAGAGCTCGATGGCGAGGTTATAAAGATAGAGCACGTTTGGGATATTTTTAAAAAGAACGATGCAGCACTCCGTGAGGATTTTGAACTACTTACTGCCGACAGGGAGTCACAGGATATCCCTGCAAGTGTAAACACCATTGCGCCACACAATATATTTATTGAAGAAGGCGCAAAACTTGAATACGTAACGCTTAATGCTTCCACAGGGCCTATTTATATAGGTAAGAATACCGAAATTATGGAAGGCTCTATAATCCGCGGGCCTTTTGCGCTTTGTGAAGGCGCTGTGGTAAAGATGGGAGCCAAGATATACGGGGCAACTACCGTGGGCCCAGAGTGCAGGATAGGAGGCGAAGTAAGTAATTCCGTACTGTTTGGTTACAGCAATAAGGGCCACGACGGATTTTTAGGCAATTCAGTTCTTGGTGAATGGTGTAACCTTGGCGCTGATACTAATAATTCTAACCTTAAAAACAATTATGATATTGTAAAGCTGTGGAGTTACGAAAAAAATAGTTTTATAAAAACCGGACTTCAGTTTTGTGGTCTTTTTATGGGCGATCATAGTAAGAGTGGTATAAACACCATGTTTAATACAGGTACTGTAGTGGGGGTGTGCGCCAATATTTTTGGAGGTGGCTATCCTCGTAACTTTATACCGAGTTATTCGTGGGGCGGCCCTCAGGGAATGACTACCTATGAGCCCGAAAAAGCATTTGAAACAGCACGTGAAGTAATGGCAAGGCGCAATGTTACTTTTACAGAGCAAGACGAAGCCATACTGCGTGAGGTGTATGCCCAAACTGATATGCTACGTAAACTATAACGTATGGCAAGGCAGAACAAAAAGGGCGGTATTGCTTTAGTTACCATTGGTTTGGCTATTGTTTTGCTGGTGTTTAACCTGGGCAGGCTAACCCAGCGAAATGAAGAACGCCGTACAAACCCTGCGCCTGTTGAGGCTCCGGAACAGCATAAAAGCCATAGCACTAAGAAGCCTAAGGTACTGCGTGAGCTTGATACATTTACAGGTAAAGTTATCGGTATAAAGGATGGCGATACGTTTGAGGTGTTGTACGATAGCGTGCCGGAGCGTGTACGCCTTGCTGAAATAGACTGCCCGGAGAAGAAGCAGGCTTTTGGTATGAAGGCAAAGCAGTACGCTTCTGACCTTTGTTTTGGTAAAACTGTTACTGTGATAAATACAGGTAGAGATCGATATGGGCGTATAGTAGGGAAAATTACTACCCAGGAAGGTACTAATGTAAACGAACAAATGATAAAGGCCGGGTTTGCGTGGCACTACAAGCAATATAGTGATAACGCAAAGCTGGATGATTATGAAGCCCAGGCACGGGAAAAACATCTTGGCCTTTGGGCAGATAACAACCCTACACCACCATGGGATTATCGTAAGGAAAGACGTAGAAAGTAGAAATAAAACAGCCTGGGCTACCTATGTAACCCGGGCTGTTTTATTGTAAGGGAAACTGTCTTATTTGATTTCTATGTCAGCAAGTACTGCAAGGTGGTCGCTAAAATACCTTAAGTTTTTATTATCGCTTAACGTGGCATATTTTTTTACCGATACGTTTTTGTCTTTTGGTATAAAAATATAATCAATCCTTTCAGTAACAGGTTTTGAGAAGTCAAAAGCGTTCCATGTACCTTCGGGGCCGTGATTAAGTTTGGCTACCTTTTTTGCATCATACAGCGTTTCGGTAATTTTTTTTATACTTTCATTATCTTCCTTAAGGTTAAAGTCGCCGGTAAGTACAAACGGATAATTAGCATTGTTTAGCTCTTTTATCTTAGCCAAAATTAGTTTTGCGCTTTCCATACGTGCTACGGTGCCTATATGGTCAAAATGTGTATTAAAAATCCAGAATTTCTTCTTTGTTTTCAGGTTCTCAAACAGTCCGTACGTACATACACGGTTACAGGCGGCATCCCACCCAAGCCCTGGTTTATCAGGATGCTGAGACAGCCAAAAAGTGCTTTGCTGCAGTACTTTAAATTTACTTTTGTTGTAAAAAATTGCCGAAAACTCGCCTTTTTCCTTGCCATCGTCCCTGCCTACGCCTATAAAATCATAGGCGGTCATGGTGCTGTCCAGATAGTGCATTTGTTGTGGTAATGCTTCCTGAACCCCTAAAAAGTCGGGTTCGTAAAACTCTATTTGTTTTGCCAGAAGGTTTTTGCGGTTGTCCCACTTGTTTTCGCCGTCGCTGCTTACGTCCAGCCGAAGGTTGTAGGTCATGGCCCTTACAACAGTTTGTGCGGACACTGTATGTGCCGCGATAAGACCCAGTGCAATAAATAATTGTTTCATTTATCTTGTTGTTTTTGAAAGGTATCTGTTTTTTACGCTACTTTTATTTTGGACTAAGGGATGTTAATAATTGTACGCGTATTTCGTTATAAGTAGATATGGTTTACTCAACAAAAAATGCAGCACAGGGCTGCATTTAATTCCTTTCAGACGCCAAAAGGCCAATAAACTTAAACTTACCGTTTATTTTTACAAAGCGGAACGAGTGCCCTGTGCCTTTGTGCCCTTTGGCTAACTGGTTTGGCAGATAGGTATCTACCCAAACGTCGTACACCTTGGTGTCTTTAGCTATATTGCCTGTAGCAGGCGCTTTATATTTTTTAATTGTTGCAGATGTAAACGTATACCCGCGTGTGCTCAGTGCTTTGTAAATAGGTGATTTAGTAAAAAACTCCGATGTTATGAAAAAGAATACATCGGCAGGCAGGTATGCACCGTCTTTCGTAAAACCATCTACTTCCGGGCAGTCCGGGCAGTCTACGCTATTTAGGGAAAGCTGTAAAAATGCCTGCTTGTCTTCTTTTATTAGTGACTGAATAACTTTTAAAAAAGTTTGGTCCAGCGTGTCCCATTCAGTAGATTTTTTCTGCGGCGTTTGCGCAACAGCAACTAATGATGTGAATAATAAAAACAGGTATGTTATTTTTTTCATTTCAGGTGATATGTTTCCACGGCAAATTTACACATATAAACAGAAAAGCGTTGGTTTTAGTACCAACGCTTTTTATTTTTTTTAGACCCTTCAGATTTTCTTGAACTGCTGTTGCCTGGTTTAGGTTTACTGCCTTTTGCACCGGCGTTTTTGTTCTTGTTTCTTAAATCAGGTTTTGGCGGGTTCGCTTTACTTTCAGGTGTTTCCTCTTTGTGCGGGAAGGGGTGCCCTTCAATCACCTTTAGTTTTAAGCGAATCAGTTTTTCAATATCTTTAAGGTAAGGTATTTCGTCTTTACCACAAAACGAAATAGCCAGCCCGCTGTTACCCGCTCTTCCGGTACGGCCTATACGGTGAACGTAGGTTTCGGGTATATTTGGGAGGTCAAAGTTTATTACATAAGGCAGGCTCTCTATATCTATGCCACGTGCGGCAATGTCTGTAGCTACCAGTACAGGGATTTCTTTGTTTTTAAAAGCGTCAAGTACCCTTTGGCGTGCACTTTGCGATTTATCTCCATGTATGGCACCGCCTTCTACACCGTGTTTTTTAAGTGATTTTACCACATTATCGGCACCGTGTTTTGTTCGGGTAAATACCAGCACATTACTCAGGTTTTCGTTACGGATAAGATGGTACAGTAGCCTGTGCTTGTCTGACTTTTCTACATAATACAGTTGCTGCTTTACCTTTTCGGCAGTTGAAGATATAGGCGCTACCGAAACATATTCCGGTTTGGTAAGAAACGTATCGGCAAGTTCCCTGATGGGTAATGGCATAGTAGCCGAAAAAAGTAGGGTTTGCCTGTTGTCAGGGGTAAGTTTTATAATCTTTTTTACATCATTTATAAAACCCATGTCCAGCATTTGGTCGGCTTCGTCCAGTACAAGGGTGTGCAGGTGATCCAGGTTAATAAAACCTTGTTTGTATAAATCCAGTAGTCGGCCGGGAGTTGCCACCAGTACATCTACACCTTTCTTTAACTGCTCTACCTGTGGGTTTTGGTTTACCCCGCCAAAAATGGTAATGGTTCTTATGTTAGTGTACCTGCCGTAGGCGTTAAAACTTTCTGCAATTTGTAGTGCCAGTTCGCGCGTAGGGGTAACCACAAGGGCGCGAATGTACTTCACTTTCTTGGCAGAACCCACAATGCGATGGATGTTGTTAATTATAGGAATAGCAAAAGCTGCTGTTTTACCGGTACCGGTCTGTGCGCAGCCTACAAGGTCTGTGCCCTCTATAATATGTGGTATAGCCTGCTGCTGTATGGGTGTAGGCGCTTCATAGCCTTCATCGGCTAGCGCTTGTTGCAGTTGGCTTATAAGGTTAAGATCTTCAAATTTCATTCAGTAAAATGCCGCATTTCGCAGCTTTAAATTAGCCTGTAAAGTTAGGCTTTTTATTTAAAATCTGTTAGCAGAGTTTATGTTTTGTAAATCAGGGGTTTATTGTGGTTTGCTAAAGCGTGCTGTCAGCTCATTAACTACTTCCTCCGTACGCCTGTTCTGTGCTTTTTTTTGCAGTCGGGTAGGGGCAGCGGCCCTAACGCTGCAGTCTTCTATGGCGCATCCCTCGCAGGTTACCCCAACCAGCATACGGGTAATAGGGTCTTTCTTAAGAAAAGGAACCTTGTTAACCAAATCCTTATTATGCAGTATGCCCAAGGCTATGCTACGGTATTTTCCTGCCCTAAACGGGTCTTCCATAGAAGATGAAAGCACAAGGTATTCATTATCGGTATTTACGTACTGCGAAATCTGTGCCCCAAAAGCCGCCTTGGTTTTAGAGGCTGCTATTTGCTTTAGCGTGCGTAAGCCAACCCAACGCCTGCAATAGTGTTCGTTATTTTCGTTGGCATGAGGTTCCTGCAGGTTAGTAAGATGCAGTTCTTTTTCTAAACGGAAATCATCCGTTGCCGGGTTATGTGAAAACCTTAGGAAAAAGATGTTCCGCATATTAAAATCCTTCGGTAATATATTGGTAAGGCGCTGGTAAAACGTTTCGGGAGATCCGGTAAATGACGCCATCATTTCCTGTAACAGTTCGGGTTGCCAGTCCTCCTGAGATAAAAATGTTTTAAGCTGAGCCACCAGTCTTTTCCTCGGTATAATAAGTGCCCCGGCAAAATAAGAGGCAAAGAAATTGTTCAGCACCTGGTCGAAGCTGTCAAATTTTATCCATGAAAACGTATAAAGCCTGTCTTGTATGCCCAGGTAGTTGTAGGCTATCTCTTTGGCATAAATAAAAGTTTTCTGCGATTCATCTACGCTTTGGCTAAGTAGTAGGGTTTTGGTTTCAGGCACAAAAACAGAGCGAAGGTTGGTAAGTTCTGTGTACTGGCTAAGGGCATCGTTATTAAAGCTGTAGCCATATTCTTCGCGCAGTATGTCTTCCAGTTCTTTTGGGTTTATTTTTTCATCGAGGTTTATATTATAGGCTTTCGCAAAAAGCTCTACTTTCTTTTCCAGATCGTCAAAATAGTTGTTTTGTGCTTCTTGGTAGGAGCGCAGCGCCGCCAGGAAAAAACTCTCCCTGCTAAGATTGTAGTGCTTGGCTATTTCTATAAGTGTACTTATAAAGGCATTAACCTTTACAGGGGCTTCGGCTATAATGTCTATAAGGTCGCTTTCGCGGATTCCAAAAAGATCCAGGGGTATTTCTTTTAATAAGCGCGATTGCAGTATTTCGCCTATCGGAGCCAGGTTTTTATCCAGCTTTAACGATACCAGGTGGTCATAACTTGTTTCAAGTGCATCGGCAATTTGTAAAATTTTATCTCGTTTGGGGTACTTTTTACCCTTCTCAATTTCATTAAGATACGATTTAGACAACCCTGTCTTTTTAGACAAGCCAAAAAGCGACAAGTCTTTCTCTGTGCGTATCTGTTTCATTTTTAGCCCAAAAATCAGGCGTATGTATTCTTCTTCAACCATAAATGCAAAGATTACATTTTTTAGCGGAAATACAAGTAATAATTTATTTTTTAAATTTAGCGAACGTTCGCTTGTTTTGTAAAAAATAAATTTTTAATATTGCCATGTACTTTAACCCAAACCTCATTTCAGTATGGAAACTAACGTAAAGAAAAGCGAAGTAACGGTAGCCGGAACTGCTTACAGTGAAATACTTACCCCAAGGGCATTACAGTTCCTCGCGGCGCTCCATGAAAATTTTAATAATAAAAGGCTGGGATTGCTTACAGACCGCGAAGCACGCCAGCGCGAGTTTGATAGAGGGGCTTACCCTGCGTTTCCGCCGGAAACTGATTATGTGCGTAACGGCAACTGGACTGCGGCTAAATTACCTGAGGATCTGCTGGACAGAAGGGTTGAAATTACCGGGCCTATAGATCGTAAAATGGTTATTAATGCCCTCAATAGCGGCGCCAGCGTTTTTATGGCCGATTTCGAAGACAGTTGCTCGCCTACTTGGGCTAATCTTATGGAAGGCCAGCAAAACCTGCGCGATGCTGTAAACAAAACCATAAGCCTGGAACAAAATGGTAAACAGTATAAATTAAATGATAAGACCGCCGTATTGTTGGTACGTCCGCGCGGTTTACACCTTGAAGAAAAACACCTAAAGGTAAACGGGCAAAATATGAGCGGTTCGCTTGTAGATTTTGGTCTTTACCTGTATCATAATGCACAGAATTTACTCCATAACGGCTCAGGCCCATACTTTTATTTGCCTAAGCTGGAACATTATAAAGAGGCACGGTGGTGGAACGAGGTTTTTGTATTTGCTCAGCAATACCTCAATATTTCGCGTGGTACAGTAAAAGCCACCGTGCTTATTGAAACTATAACGGCGAGTTTTCAGCTCGACGAAATCATATACGAACTTCGGGATCATATTGCCGGGCTTAACTGCGGAAGGTGGGACTACATTTTTTCATACATCAAAAAACTGAAAAAACATCCCGGCTTTATGGTTCCCGACAGGGATCAGGTAACCATGGTGTCCCCATTTATGGCGGCCTATTCGTTAAGGGTAATACAGCGCTGCCACAAACGCAACATCCATGCTATAGGCGGCATGGCAGCGCAAATTCCCGTTAAAAACAACGAAGAGGCTAATGCAGCGGCATTTGCAAAAGTGCAGGCAGACAAAGAACGCGAGGCTAAAAACGGACACGACGGTACTTGGGTAGCGCATCCTGCTCTTGTACCGGTGGCTATGAAGGTATTTAATGAAAACATGCATACCAAAAACCATATCCATATTAAACGAAACGACGTATCGGTTACAGAACGCCAGCTTTTAGAAATGCCTAAAGGTACCATTACCGAAACGGGTGTACGTAAGAATATTAACGTAGGTATACTGTATGTAGAAAGCTGGATTACCGGTACGGGTGCGGCGGCACTGTATAACCTTATGGAAGATGCTGCCACTGCCGAAATATCGCGTATGCAGCTGTGGCAGTGGATAAAGGCAGGCATTACCGTAGACAACGGCACCCACCTGAGCCCTGAGCTATATGAACTTTGGGTAGCCGAGGAACTGGATAATATTAAAGAATATGTAGGTGCAGAACGCTTTGAAAAAGGCAGGTTTGATGAAGCGGTTGCCATTTTTAACAAGTTGGTACTGGCCGAAGAACCCGCGGAGTTCTTAACCCTGGAAGCGTATAATTATATCGACTAATCACGTACAAAGTTAACCCAAATAAAAAAGCCTGCCGTATGCGGCAACATACAGGCAGGCGTGTTTAAATAACTAGCAATAATCATTTAAAGCAAAGCAAAATTATGAAAACGGAAGAAAGAATTCAAGCCTTAATTGCAGACTGGGCTACAAATCCTCGCTGGAATGGTATAGAAAGGCCGTACACTGCAGAGAAAGTAGTGGAACTTCAGGGTTCGTACCAACTTGAATATTCTATAGCACGCCGAGGTGCTACCATCCTTTGGAACAAATTAAACAGCCAGCCTTTTGTTGCAGGTCTTGGTGCACTTACCGGCAATCAGGCCATACAAGAGGTTGAGGCAGGGCTGGAAGCTATTTACCTTAGTGGCTGGCAGGTAGCTGCCGATGCTAACCTTTCGGGCGAAATGTACCCGGACCAGTCGCTTTACCCGGCTAATAGCGTACCTGCTGTGGTAAAACGTATAAACAGTGCGCTGCTACGCGCAGACCAGATACAAAGTGTAAATAAAATTACTCCTAAGAAAGATTATCTTGTGCCTATTGTAGCCGATGCTGAGGCGGGATTTGGCGGTAACCTTAATGCCTTCGAACTTATGAAAGGCATGATTGAGGCCGGTGCCGCAGGTGTACACTTTGAAGACCAACTTTCATCGGCTAAAAAATGTGGCCACCTTGGAGGTAAAGTTTTAGTACCTACCCAAGAGGCGATAAATAAGCTTATTGCAGCTCGCCTTGCAGCAGACGTTATGGGAGTACCTACACTTATTGTAGCCCGTACTGATGCCGATGCTGCTAACTTGCTTACCAGTGATATAGATGAGCGCGACCATAAGTTTATTACCGGCGAGCGCACCTCTGAAGGGTTTTATTACGTAAACTGCGGCGTAGAGCAGGGTATAGACCGTGGCTTGTCTTACGCGCCGTATGCCGACTTAATATGGATGGAAACTTCTACGCCGGATCTTGACCAGGCACGCAGGTTTGCCGAAGGAATACATGCTAAATTCCCGGGTAAAATGCTGGCATATAACTGCTCGCCATCGTTTAACTGGGCGGCTAAACTTTCTGTACAGGAAATGGAAACCTTCCGCGAAGAGCTTGCTGCCATGGGCTATAAATTCCAGTTTATAACCCTTGCCGGATTCCATGCGCTAAACACCAGTATGTTTGAGCTTTCTAAAGCTTATAAAGAGCGTGGTATGGCCGGGTACAGCGAACTGCAGGAGCGTGAGTTTGCACTACAGCAACATGGATTTAAAGCCATTAAACACCAAAACTTTGTGGGTACCAGTTACTTTGATGCCGTGCAGAATACAGTAACTGCTGGTACGGCTTCTACAGTAGCCATGAAAGACAGTACCGAAACGGCTCAGTTCTAAATATAAATTCTGGTATGTAAACGCTGATTTACTTTATTTTAGTTAATTTGAAAAAAGTCCTGCCCCCTAAAGGCAGGACTTTACATTTTCCTGTAACTTTACGCTATGAAACTTTCCATTAAAAATATGGTTTGCCCGCGCTGCATTACGGCAGTAGAAAATGTACTGGATGAAGTGCAGCTACAACCCGAAAGTGTGCAGCTAGGAGAAGCCATTATTCTTACGGAACCTAGTGAAACACAATTGGCTGAATTAAGGCAGAAATTACAGATACAGGGTTTCGAGCTTTTAGAGGATAGTAAGGCTCAGGTTATAGACCGAATTAAATCGGTAATTATTAATCATATCCATCATTCCGGCGATAACAGTATAGTTTTTTCAGAGCTTTTGGCATCAGAGCTACATAAAGATTATTCGGGCCTCAGTAAACTGTTTTCTGCTAATGAGGGCATTACCATAGAGCAGTACATTATCCTTCAAAAAATAGAAAAAGTAAAAGAACTGCTGCAATACAATCAGCTAACGCTATCTCAAATTGCCGATACTTTAGGATATAGTAGTGTAGCACACCTTTCTGCCCAGTTCAGGAAAATTACTGGAATAACACCTACTGCTTTCCGTACACAAACCTCTCCACAGCGACTGCCACTCGATGCGGTTACCAAAAAGGTGTAAAACCTTTCCCGAAAATTATAACACTTCCGCCGGCATAAGAGGTAATTTTGTAGTATAAATTACAACGATTAATGCCATCTACAATAAAGAAAATATATCCGGTGCTTAATATGAGCTGTGCTTCCTGTGCTGCCAGCAGCCAGGATGTTTTAGTCATGCAACCCGGCGTAGCCAGTGCCTCGGTAAACTTTGCCACAGGCAAGGGAACCATTGAATTTGATCCCAGTATAACCAGCCCGCAATCTTTAAAAACAGCATTACAGTCTGTAGGTTTTGATTTGCTTATAGGAGAAGGCGCAGATACCGCAGATACCCTTGCGGAATTAGAGCAGCGGCATTATACCGAATTAAAAAACAAAACTATAGGCGCGTTGATTTTTTCGGCTCCGCTTGTTATCATTGGTATGGTTCCGGCTTTAATGCACCTTGCGTGGGCGCCATACGTTATGTGGTTACTAGCTACCCCTGTGGTTGCATATTATGGGCAGCAGTTTTTTAAAGGTGCTTATAACCAGGCAAAAAACCGTATGGCCAATATGGATACTCTTGTAGCGTTAAGTACCGGGGTATCTTATATGTTTAGCGTATTTAATACGTTGTTTCCTGATTTTTGGCACAGGCGGGGTTTACACGCGCACGTTTATTTTGAAGCGTCTGCCGTGGTGATAGCGTTTGTGCTATTAGGCAAACTGTTAGAAAACAGGGCTAAAGCCAGGACATCATCGGCTATAAAAGGACTCATGGCGCTTCAGCCAAAAACCGTTACGGTATTCCGGTTGGGTACAGCAGAGGAAATAGAGTTGGGGCAGGTACACATGGGCGACCTTATACTGGTGAAACCGGGAGATAAAATCCCGGTAGACGGTACTGTGGAAGAGGGAAGCAGTTATGTAGACGAAAGCATGATAACCGGAGAACCCGTTGCTGTTGCTAAGCAGCAAGGCGATAAGGTTTTGGCAGGTACACTTAACCAAAAAGGCAGCTTCCGCTTTAAGGTAGATAAAGTTGGGGGCGATACGTTACTGGCGCAGATCATAAAAATGGTAGAGGAGGCACAGGGCAGTAAAGCCCCGGTGCAGCACCTTGTAGATAAAACAGCAGGAATTTTTGTTCCGGTAGTATTGGCAATTTCGTTAATTACCCTTGCATTATGGACTATCCTTGGTGGAGATAACGGCTTTACCCAAGGGGTTATGGCTATGGTAACGGTACTGGTTATTGCCTGCCCTTGCGCGTTAGGGCTCGCTACTCCTACTGCTTTAATGGTAGGAATGGGGCGTGGGGCACAGCTTGGTATATTGATTAAAGATGCCGAAAGCTTGGAACGGGCCGGTAAGGTTACTGCGGTAGTTTTAGACAAAACAGGCACACTAACGCAGGGCAAGCCCATGGTTATACAATCAAAATGGTTTACGTCTTCAAAAGAAGGAGCTGATATATTATACAGCATAGAGAAACTATCAGCTCACCCTTTAGCGGAAGCACTTGTGCAGCATTTACAAGGAGCTAAAATGGTAGAGGGAATTAAAATAGAAAATATTGTAGGTAAGGGTGTTGTGGCAATTTATGGTGGCAAAACCTATTTGGTGGGTAATGAAGCCTTGTTATCAGACCATAGGGTTTTCTTAGATGAGACCGTAAAAAATTACTTGGACAATTTTAAGGAAAACCCTGTATCTGTTGTTTTTTTTGCCGATGAAAGTGGTGTGTTAGCTATTTTTGGCGTGGCGGATTTATTAAAAGATACCTCTGAAAAGGCAGTAAAACGGCTTACTGAAGATAACATAGTAGTATATATGCTTACCGGAGATAACGAGTTTGCTGCAAAAAGCATAGCAGCTGCAGCCGGTATACAGTACTATAAATCCGGCGTATTGCCCAAGGAAAAGTTGCATTTTGTTAACGAATTACAGGCTAAAGGTAACATCGTGGCCATGGTGGGCGATGGTATTAACGACAGTGCGGCTCTTGCTCAGGCCGATGTAAGCATAGCCATGGGGCGCGGTAGCGATGTGGCGCTTGAGACGGCAAAAATGACCATTATTTCTGGGGATTTATTAAGGCTTCCTGCCGCCATACACTTATCCAGAGCTACAATGACTACCGTAAAGCAAAACCTTTTCTGGGCTTTTGTTTACAATGTAATAGGTATACCTGTAGCGGCGGGACTGTTGTATCCTTTTACCGGATTCTTACTTAATCCTATGCTTGCCGGGGCGGCTATGGCGTTAAGTAGTGTAAGTGTGGTGAGTAATAGTTTATTATTAAAATTTAAAAAGATATAAGTAATATGGAAAAGCAACTGAAATTTAAAACCTCTATAAACTGTGGCGGATGTGTAGCAAAAGTAACGCCGTTACTAAATGCCGTAGAAGGTATAGAAAACTGGAATGTAGATACTAATAATCCTGATAAAGTACTTACGGTTACAACCGCACTGCCACAGGATAGCATAGTAGAAACCGTAAAAAAAGCCGGCTTTAAAATAGAGGCATTGTAAATAAAAAAAGCCGCCGCAAAGCATTTACTTTACGGCGGCTGTTTACTATTTATGCAGTGTTATTTTAAGCTAATGGTATAGGTATAGCTGTATTTTTGGGCAGATAGCCTGTAGGGTTCATGCGGTAACGCGCCCCAGCTGTCATCTCCTCCCACACCACGCTGGGCAAGGTCTATGTGAAGGTACACTTTGTCTTCAACCCTAATGTCGTTGGTGTGCTTTTGGTTTTTAGTAAGCCCCGGATCCAGATTTTCTGTACTTACGTTAAGCGCACTAAAGCTCAGCGGTTGTTTACCGGTTATGTAAATCCCGTTGCCTTTTTCATTGGTAAGTGTAATCCAGCGGGTGTCTGTTTTGTATCCGTTTTCCTGAGGCCTTATGTAGCTCCACGTAAACTGGTTGGCTACATCGTCTGTATACGTACCCAGGAAAGCCGCCGTATTACGGTCGCTGTAATTTTCTAAAGGCCCTCTGCCGTAGTAGTTTAGGTTTTTGTACTCTCCTGCCAACTCCGTACGCATCCCGAAGCGCGGCAGCTCAGGCAGGTTTTTACCTGTGCAGTCTATACTGGCTGTTACCTCTATGCTACCGTTGTTTTTAATTAAATAGGTAACCGTATACGGTACATTGGCATCTTGAAGCAGATAGTTTACAGTAACGGTTTGCCCCGTTTTATCCTGCTTGCCTACGGTAACGCTCTTTAGTACAGGGTTTTTATGAGCAAAGCGCCAAACAGCAAGTTTCTTTTGTGACTGGCTACCAAAGTCATTATCTGTAGGAGCCCTCCAAAAATATGGAATAGGGAAAGCTGTTATGGCTCCTGCATTATCTTTTTTGCTATAGCTTATAAACTCGCCTGTTTTGGTATTAAAACTGCCGGTAACATCGCCAGATGTAAAGCTAAGGACCTCATTTTTAGTTTTTACTGAAAGTTTTCCTTTATCTGCCACTTGTATATCTTTAAAGTAATCACCACTGATTTTAAACTGCTCCCTTGCTTGTTCATGGCCTGCGGGTACCAGCGTAGTAGGTGTATTTGTATAAGCGTATACCGAAAGGTAGTATTCACCTTTTGTATCTGTAGTAAAATTAAGTGGCTGCTGGGATTGCTGCCCGGCTTCGGTTTTAAGGTTAAATGTTCCTTCATTAACCTTTACGCCGTCTTTTAAAAGCTCCCACTTAAAATTGAATCCTGAAAGATTTATAAACTTGTACAGGTTCTTTACGGTTAACGTTTTATTGTTTAACGAGAACGAAATGTCCTGATATACTTTTTTTACTTCAGATAGCCCGGGATGCGGAATGCGGTTAGCGTTTACCAATCCGTTTGCACAGAAGTTTTCATCGTTATGAAGGTCTTTGCTGCCCAGGTCTCCACCGTAGGCAAGATAAGTAACACCCTTGTCGTCTTTTGTTGTAATTCCTTGGTCTACCCAGTCCCAAATGCAGCCTCCCTGCATTTTAGGGCTGCTACTAATAATATCATAGTATTCCTGGAAGTTACCGTTACTGTTACCCATTGCATGGCTGTATTCGCACATTATAAATGGTCGTGTTTTATTACTGGCAGCATACTCCTTCATGTATTGTATAGAAGGGTACATAGGGGCTACAATATCAGTATCCTCGTTTTCCATAGCCTGTTCAAACATTATAGGGCGGGAATTATCGCGCTTTTTCAGCCACTTGTAGGCATCGTAAAAGTTTTGACCGTTACCACACTCATTACCCATACTCCATACAATAATACTAGGGTGGTTTTTATCAATTTCTACCATCCTCTCTATACGGTCGTGGTGCGCTTTGCCCCATTCAGGTAAATAGGCAGGATGTTTTTCACGATTTTCTATATAGGGTTCACTACCCATATCGTGGGTTTCTATATTGGCTTCGTCAATAACGTAAAACCCGTATTGGTCGCAAAGGTCATAAAAATACGGATCGTGCGGATAGTGGCACATACGTATGGTATTTATGTTGTTTTGCTTCATTAGTGCCAGGTCTTTCATCATAAGCTCCCGGTTTGGTACGTGTCCGTTTACAGGATCATGCTCGTGGATGTTTACCCCGTTTACCATAACAGGTTTACCATTTACCATAAGTTGGGCATCTTTTATCTCTACCTTACGGAATCCTGTACGGCCGGTAATCACATCGGTTTCAGAGTTTGTACCATTCCAGCTGATGGTATAGTTATACAAGTAAGGGGTTTCATCACTCCACTTGTTCACCCCAATTATTTTGGTATCAAAACTTATGGTTCCATCTTTCGTGGTTACTTTCTTTACCTGTTTAAACACCTCTTTTCCATCAGCATCTTTAAGCGTAAACGTAACGTTTTGCTGCCCTGAAGTCTTGCTAAAGTTTTTAACCTTAACCGTAGCAGATAATGTGCCGTTTTTATACGTATCATCCAGCCCGGCATTTACCTGATAATCCCAAACGGTTGTGGCCGGCAAGGCTGTAAGGTAAACATCGCGCTCTATACCACTAAGCCTCCAGAAATCCTGATCCTCCATGTAACTTCCGTCGTGCCAGCGAAAAACCTGAACCGCCATTACATTATTGCCCTTTTTTAGTAAAGGGGTGATATTAAATTCTGCGGCGGTTTTACTGGCTTTAGTCATCCCGGCTTCTTTTCCGTTTATAAAAATACGGGCATACCCGGTTATGGAACCGAAATGCAGGACAATGTTTCGGCCGTTCCATTTTTCCGGAACAGAAAAATGAGTACGATACGTGCCCACCGGATTGTACTTGTCATCTATGTAAGGCGGATTTTTAGGAAAAGGGTATTGTATATTCGTATAGATAGGAATATCATATCCTTGCAATTCCCAGTTTCCGGGTACTTTTATGTTGCTCCAGTTGGTATCGTTAAAATTTGGATTATAAAAATCAAGCGGCCGTTGCGCAGGCGATTTCACGATATTAAATTTCCAGGTGCCGTTAAGGCTTTTATACCATGGCGAAAGTTCGGCATTACCTTGTGATGCATCTTTTTCGTTTCCGTAAATAATAAACTGCGGATGAGGCTCCAGCTTGTTCCGGTCTGTAAGCTGTGGGTTTTCCCATTCGTTTTGCTGTGCGGTGAGCATTTGCGCTGCTGCCATAAGCACAACAGGTAGTACTTTTTTCATATTAATCCGTTTGGTTCTATAACTTAAACGCGGCTTTAAAAAAGCTATGCGTTTTTACAAATGTATAGTATACACCCATAATGCCAACGGTGGTAAATTGGAAAAATAGAGGAGGGGTTTTTACGCAACTGCTTTGCTAATTCATTTCGTTTTTGTGTCAATGTACTAACATAGAGTATGTTATCTTCTGTTGATTTGATAGTTGTTTTGTAAAACGATTTCGTTGCGTAACCTGTAATAATAATATTGTAAAAATTAATCAAGTGTAATTTTAGTCATGTTTTTTTGTGTTTTTATTAAATAAGTGTTAATTTGGCACATAACTACCTCACATGTTTACCTCACTTGTGGTAAATTTTTTTAAATTGTATGAAAACACTTAGGTTATTCCGGGTTTTATTCTGCCTGCTTATCTTACCCACACTAAAAGCACAGGAATACCCGGTACGATTTTTTGATATTGCCCACGGGCTTTCTAATAACTCCGTACTTACCCTGTACCAGGATACTAATGGATTTATGTGGATAGGTACGTACGATGGGTTAAACCGATATGATGGTTACGAGTTTAAGGTTTTTAGAAACCGCCTGGACGATACTACTTCGCTTATAAGTAATAACGTATACAGCCTTTGCGGCGATGCTGATAATAATATATGGATAGGAACTGCCAAGGGTGGTTGCGTACTTAATCAGGTAACGGGGGTATTTACACCTTTAAAATTCAGGGATAAAAAAGTAACTAAAACAGTAAATGGGGACATACATCAAATAAAGAGTTTTGGCAGGCTTGGTATGCTTGTGGGTACACAGCAAAACGGGCTTCTATTCTTTAACGGCACGGGTTTAACGGGTAACAAAGCGGTACTTAAGACCGGAAAGTCAACCCGTACAGATTTTGACGTCCTTGCATTACAGCCTTTGCCGGAACAGCACTTTGCCTGGGTATTTGTTCGGAATATAGGCTTATGCCGTTTTGATGTTTCTACTAATCAGCTTACGATAGTTGAGCCAATGAATGTAAAGGCAAACTGTATGCAGCCGGGTAGAAACGGTACGCTTTGGATAGGTGCTGATGAAGGGCTATTCTGCTACAATCCACTTACTAAAACGCTGTCATCTAATTACGTGAAAGCTGCAGTAACTAATCTTTTATTAAACGAACGCTGCCTTATGGTGGCTACAGATGGTAATGGGCTGTATGCTGTAAAGGAAGGCACGCAAACCGCTGTGCCTTATAAGGATATTTACCCACAGGTGGTAATAAAAAGTAATGCGGTGTATGGCCTTTGTAAAGACAAAGCAGGTAACAAATGGATAGGTACCCTGAGGGGCGGTATTAGTATAATTAGTGCTACACCATCTTTTTTTGCCACACATAAATACAAAGGTGCCGATCCCAATAATCTTACAGAGAACTTTATCCTGTCTTTTTGCGAAGACCAGCATAAAAATGTTTGGATAGGTACAGACGGCGCAGGTTTGCGCTACTGGGACAGAAAAACAGATACCTATACTGATTATACAAAATCAGCAAACAGCAAATACAAGCTAACCAGCAACTTTATTACGGGACTTGTACGCGATGCTAAAAACAGGATTTGGGTATCGGCGTGGTCCGGGGGGGTGGTTCGGTTAGATCCTGCTAAGGGAACAACAGACTATTTTGAATGTTACAATCCTGTAACAAAGCAAATGGAACGAAACGTTTGGTTTGTTTTTAAAGACTCAAAAAACGGAATCTGGGCCAGCGCTACAAACGAGGGCAGCCTCTATCGTTTTAATGAAAGCAAAAATGCGTTTGAAATTTTTAACCCGCATATAAAAAATCTGCAGTGTATTACCGAAACAGCCGATGGTAAAATCTGGGCGGGTAATTACACCAATCTCTTCTGTATAGATTCCGGAAGCAGGAAATACCAAACCTTTAATATTGGCTATCCCGTACGCAGCGTACTGCAGGATAGTAAAGGACGTTTTTGGGTGGGTACCCAAGAGGGAGGCTTACTTTTGTTTAACACCAAAACAGGTGCTTATAAACGTTATTCTACCACAAACGGGCTTCCGGGGAACACCATTCTCAGGCTTCTTGAAGACAAGCAGGGAGAATTATGGATGAGCACGTATAATGGACTTAGCCGTTTTGACCCCGATGCTAAATTGTTTATGAACTTTTCGGTAAACGACGGACTGCAAAGCAACCAGTTTAGTTTTAATGCTGCAACAGTGTTATCTGATGGTTTATTTTTATTTGGCGGCATACGTGGATTTAATAGTTTTTACCCCGAAAAAGTTACTGCCAAAAAACCCGATTCTAATATTCTGTTAGCCGCTATAGCAGTTAACAACCAGTCGGTTGAAAAAAACTTAGATTACGTTGCTGCTGCAAAAAACGGTGCTATAAAGGCTGTACGGCTGCCTTATGACCAAACCACCATTTCACTTGATTTTGTAGAGCCTGACTTTACTAACAGCGACAAGGTAAGCTATGCCTATTATCTTGATGGCTGGGATGAACACTGGAATTATACGGATAAGGCACACCGGGCAAATTATACCCGCTTACCCGAAGGGACTTATGTTTTTAAAGTAAAAACAAAGAATGTAAATGGGGCATGGAACATGCCAGCATCATTGCTTACAGTACATGTTTTACCGCCTTGGTACAGAAGCTGGTGGGCGTATACTTTATATTTTGGCATGTTTGTAGGTGCCATATACGCCTATTTGCGTTACAGTAAAAACAAAGAACAAATGCGCTACAAAATAAAGCTGGCGCAGATGGAACGTAAAAAGGAAAAAGAACTGGCCGAGAAACAAATGGAAATGTTTACATACATTTCACATGAATTCCGTACACCTTTGTCGCTTATAATCAATCCGTTGAAGCGTGCAGTTAAAAAGCCTGTAGACGAGAACCCTGATCTCCCGGCTGATTTAGCTGTGGCTCACAGAAATGCGCGTAGGCTGCTGAGCCTGGTAGATCAACTACTACTTTTCAGGAAGGCAGAAAGTGATGCCGATGGTTTAAAGGTTTCTTCTATAAACCTCAATCATTTGTGCAATGAGGTATACCAATGCTTTGTAAATCAGGCACGCGAACAACAGATAGAGTTTTTACTCTCATTACCCAGAAAAAAAACGGTACTATTTGGCGATTATGAAAAGATAGAGATTGCACTGTTTAATCTTATGTCTAACGCGTTTAAACATACCGGTGCAGGCGGCAGCATTACCTTAGCCCTTAAAGTAAGTGAAGATAACGTTGAAGTTAGCGTTACCGATACAGGCTGTGGTATAGCGCCCGATGATTTACCTTATATTTTTGAAAAGTTCAGGAGGGTTAACAACAGGCCGGTTTCAGGCAGCGGATTCGGTATAGGGTTGTTTGTGGTAAAATATTTTGCAGAGAAACACCATGGAACGGTTTCATGTACAAGCACGCAGGGGGAAGGCAGTACTTTTAGCCTTACGTTCCGCAAAGGGTATGAGCATTTTGCCGATATTCCTATTAATGTTATCAGCCCAAAAATGTCTGAACTCGTAGAGGAACTTTTAGGCGATGCCACTCCTGAGCAGCAGGGAACTACAGATCTTACAATTAAAGATGTAAAAGATATTGTTACAGACAAGAAAACGGTTCTGGTTATAGACGACAACGCTGAGATACGCGCGTACCTTAGTAGCCTGTTTACAGCTTCATATATTGTTTACACGGCAGAAAACGGAATTTCCGGCTATGACACAGCCCTAAAAAAAGTACCCGATATTATTATATCTGATATTTCTATGGACGGTATGGATGGGCTGGAGCTTTGTAAGAAAATAAAGGAAACACCGGAGTTAAATCATTTGCCCGTTATATTGCTAACAGCTACATCGAGCCCTGAAATTCATTTAAGGGGGATATCTGAGGGGGCAGACGATTATATTACCAAGCCATTTGACAGTGATATTCTTCTGGCCAAGGTAGATAACCTGCTTAAAAACCGCAGTAGCCTTAAAAGCTATTTTCTTGATAGTGTTACGGGTACAGATAACAGTACAAAAGTACCTGCGGAGTACCGTGACTTTATAAAGAAATGTGTAGATATTATAGAGGCAAACCTGGATAACGAAGACTTTACAATAAAGTCATTTGCGTTACAAATGGGTATGAGCCACAGGAGCCTGTACGATAAAATAAAGCTTATTTCCGGGCAAACCCTTAATGCCTTTATACGTTCGGTACGCATACGAAGGGCAGCAGTACTTATGCTTACAGAGGATTTAAATATTGCACAGGCAGCTGCCCAGGTAGGATTTGAAGACCAGCAGTATTTCAGGCAGCAGTTTGTAAAGCTATTTGGCATTACACCATCAGAATATATTAAAAAATATAAAGGCTCTTTTAATAAAGATCTTAATCTTATTAAATAGAAAGCAGTTTTTAATCACCAAACGTTTTTGTAATGTTAGTTTACCTGTAGGTAAAATATATTACGAAAACGTTTTTTTATTTTTTTAACGTTTTTTTTAGGGGGTAAATTGGTTATAAACCACTGCTTTATTTTAAGTATTTAAAAATCAATGTATTGTAGTTTTTTCATTGCGAATTTACCCCCTATGTTTTTCTAATTTACCAATGTGTTTTACGTTTTTACCCCCGTTACTTTGCTAATGTTGACACAAACTACAACGTTTAAGTATGCTTTTGTAAAAAGTTATAGAGCAAAAACGATTGCAGTTTCAAGCAAGAGACAAATGAAATGAGTTTAAATAAAGTTTGGAGTTAATATTTGGTTTTTTACACCTGCCCGTGGTGTTTTGTGAGTTAATCGCGGGCAGGTTATTTTAAAGAAACATCTCCTCCATAACCATAACAGTATTAAAGTTAGTTAACCAATAGCGAACATAAATTTTCAATCCATTACCTAAAAACATCAGGAAACTTTTTTAAAAATGATTAACCTCTAAAACTAAACCTTAGCTCCCTAACAAAAGCGGGGACTACCTAAAACACTTTAAGTATTTATGAAAAAAACTACGCTTTTAAAATCAACAAACAGTGTACGGGGGCAAATGTTACTGCTCATGTGCATGAGTTTAAGTACAGGTGTTGCAAGTGCTGCCTCGCCACTTTCTTCTGCGTATAACAAAACCTACTACCAAAATCCGGTAAAAGGTAAAGTAACCTCTGCAGACGGTATGCCTGTACCGGGCGCTAACGTAGTGGTAAAAGGTACTACAATGGCGGTTAGTACAGACCTGGATGGCAACTATGAGTTACCTTCATTACCGGCTAACGCGGTACTTGTAATAAGTAGTATAGGATTTCAAACACAGGAAATAGCCGTTAAAGGCGAAACTGTTGTAAACGTAACCCTTAAAGATGATAACAAAGAACTGGAAGAAGTTGTTGTTGTAGGTTACGGTACTAAAAAGAAAGCTACACTTACAGGATCTATATCTGAGATAGACGGTAAGGCTATGGCTAAGTCGCCGGCAGTAAACGTATCTAACTCTTTTGCAGGTAGAGTATCGGGTGTTGTAACCAGTAACCGCGCCGGAGAACCGGGTTACGACGATTCCAGCATTGCTATACGTGGTATTAATACCATGAATGATAACAGCGTGCTTATTGTTGTAGATGGTGTACCTGCACAAATAGGGGGTATTAACAGGCTTAATCCACAGGAAATAGAGAGTGTAACTGTACTTAAAGATGCGTCTGCTGCAATTTACGGAGCGCGCGCTGCAAACGGTGTTATCCTTGTAACGACCAAAAAAGGTAAGTTAGGCTCTAAAATGAAGGTGAGTTATAACTTTGACCAGGGCTTTTCGTCTCCAACCCGTTTACCGGATATGGCCGATGCAGCAACCTATGCACAGATTGTAAACGAAATTGCTTACTATAATAGCCATTCTGCTGGATTAAACTCTGTTTATTCTGATGCAGATATTCAAAAGTTCCGCGATGGTTCAGATCCGGTAGGCCATCCTAACACAGACTGGGCTAAGGTAACGCTTAAAAATTATTCGCTACAAAGCCAGCATAACCTTAATGTGCAGGGTGGTAGCGAAAACACTACATACTTCTTCTCTCTTGGTAAACTGTCTCAGGATGGGTTGTACAAAAACGGAGCTACAAGCTATGACCAGTACAACGTACGTACTAATATAGATGCTAAAGTAAGCGACAGGTTTAAAGTAGGCGTATCGTTATCGGGCAGGAAAGAAGACAGGGTGTACCCAATTACCGGCGCGGGAGATATTTTCCGTTCTATATATAGGGCATATCCTACTGTAGCTGCTTTCAACCCTAACGGGTCGCCTACAAGGGGTATAGAGCTTAACAACCCTGCAATGATGGTAACTAATGCTGGTGGTACTAACGAAAACCCTACCTATGTATTTAACGGCATACTTAGGGCGAGCTATGATTTTGGTTTTGTAAAAGGACTTTCGGTAGATGGTTTTATGTCGTCAGATGTTAGCCAAAGCTACTCTAAAGCGTTTTCAAAACCTTATAATTTATACAGCTACGATCAAACCGCCAATACTTATACGTCATATATAGTAGGTGGTGTAGAGCAACAGGCTGCACTTACCGAAGAACAAACTAACCAAAGCATGGAAGTGTATAACATTAAGCTAAACTATAAGCGTCAGCTTGGTAGCCATAATGTTGATGCTTTTGTGGGATATGAACAAAGCGAAAATAACTGGCACAGATTTGGAGCATACCGCAGGCATTTCCCAACCATAGAAACTCCTGAATTGAGCCAGGGAGGTGCTGCACCTACAGACCAAAATAACTGGGGTAGTAGTACACGTTATACAAGGCAAAGTTACATAAGCCGAATTGCTTATGACTATTCAGAAAAATATCTCGCAGATATTCAAATGAGGGTAGACGGATCTAGTTTCTTCCCATCAAATAGTCGTTATGGTTTCTTTCCTTCTGTATCAATGGGATATAGGATTTCTAAAGAAAACTGGTTTGCAGATAATGTAAAGGGTATTAACGATCTTAAATTCCGTGCTTCATGGGGGCAACTGGGTAACGATAGCACCGAACCTTTTCAGTACTATGACAACTATGGCTTTAACAACAGGTATGTAGTAGGAGGAGTACTTACTTCGGGCGTAGATCTTAAAAAACTAGCTAACCCTGGTATTACATGGGAAAGAGCTACCAAGATAGACTTTGGTATCAACACCCGTTTTCTTAAAAACTTTACGGCTGAGGTCAACTACTTTACACAAGACAGGTCTAAAATACTTTGGGCAAGGAACGGTTCAATTCCTGGATCTACAGGTATTGTAAACCCTTACGGAGAAAATCCGCTTGTACCAAAAGAAAACATAGGAGGTATTAAAATTCAAGGTATTGAGGCTACCCTTGGTTACAATCACACAGGTGAGTTTACATGGGGACTATCAGGTAACTTTACCTTCACCAAGAATAAAATTACCAATATAGACGAGGCACCAGGTACCCTTGATTATCAAAAGCAAACCGGTAAGCCATGGAATACATACCTGCTTTACGAAGCTGTAGGTATTTACCAAACACAAGAGCAGGTAGATAACTCACCACACGTAACAGGTGCACAACCAGGCGACCTTATTTACAAAGATGTAAATGGCGACGGTAAAATTACAGAAGATGATAAAACACGTACCAAATACGGTAATATACCAAGAATGACCTTTGGTTTAGTAGCCGATGCTAACTATAAAAACTTTGATCTTTCTATAGTATTTGCAGGTCAGGCGCAGGTAAGTCAGTATGTATTGGCAGAAAGCGGTAGCGTAGGTAACTTCTACAGCGACTGGGCTAACAACAGGTGGAGCCCTACAAACACAGGTGGTACCTATCCACGTGTAAGCGACCGTGCTTCATCGGCAGTTAGTGGTGGTTTATACCGTAACAACTTCTGGTTAAACGATGCTTCTTTCGTAAGGCTTAAAACGGTTCAGCTTGGTTACACTATCCCTTCAGATATGCTAAGTTCTTACGGAATTTCAAGCTTTAGGGTTTACACGAGCGCGTTTAACCTGTTTACGCTTTCTAAGGTGAAAAACTACGATCCGGAAGGAAGCAGCGAAAGTGCACAGTTTTACCCGCAACAGAAAATTATAAACTTAGGTTTTAATGTTCAATTCTAAAAAAATCACTATGAAAAAAGTAAATATGATTAAGTCTTTAGCGGGTATCATGGCATTATCTGCCGTGCTGGTAAGCTGCGAAAAAGACTTCCTGGATACAAAGCCTACCAGTGTTTTGTCTGACGCTGCTGTTTTCTCAGACTCTACGCTTTTTGAAAATTATGTTATAAACCGTTATATGGGCGTACGCCTTGGAAACAAGGAAGGCGACTCTAACCAGCCTGGTTTTGGCCGCGGGTTTGAGTACGGTATGTGGAGCTCTATTACAGACGAATCTATATATAATAACGACGATAATACGTGGGTAATACAACAAGGTGGTTTATCTCCTGAAAACCTGGGTATTGCCGGTACTATATGGGCAAGGAGCTACCGCAGCATCCGCGAAGTGAACTACGCTCTTGCAAGGATAAATGAGGTGGGTATGAGTACAAAACGTACAAACCGCCTTATTGCAGAGCTTAAATTTATCCGTGCATTCCGTTACCTTGATCTTATAAGAAACTACGGGGAAGTAGTGCTAATAGGCGATAAAGTATCTCAATTGAATGACGATTTTACAGATGAATCATTGTTTGACCGTCGCCCTGTGGCTGAAGGTATTGCTTACGCCGTATCTCAACTGGATGAAGCTGCTGCCGGCCTTCCGGTAAGCACGGGAAGCCAGTATGGCGAAGGCCGTGCTACAAAAGGTGCCGCGCTAGCGCTTAAATCAAGGTTGCTACTATACGCAGCAAGTCCTTTATACACAGGCGGTGCCGGTAGTACACAAAAGTGGGCCGAAGCAGCTGCTGCTGCAAAAGCAGTTATGGACATGGGCAACTATAGCCTGTACCAAGGTGGTTACGATAAGCTGTTCACTACAGAGGGCAGTAACTCAGAATATATTTTTGCAAGGTTCTACAACCTAAGTGCGCTGCACTTGGCACTGGAAATTGCTAATGGTCCTAACGGTTATGGCGGCTGGGGAGGTAACCTTCCGCTGCAAAACCTTGTAGACGATTACGAAATGGCCGACGGTAGTACATTCAGTTGGGATAACCCGGCCCATGCTGCCGACCCGTATTCTAACAGGGATCCACGTTTCTACCAAACAGTATTGTTTAACGGGGCGTCGTACAAAGACAGAAGTATTGAAACCTTCCGCCCGGGCGGACGCGACAGCGCCGACGGACCGGATAACTGGAACACGAGTAAAACAGGTTACTACCTAAGGAAATTTATGCGTGAAGACCTGCCTATTATTAACCCTTGGGGTATAGCAGGTGTTCAAAACTGGATTTACATCCGCTACGGAGAAATACTGCTTAACTATGCAGAAGCGCAAAACGAGGCAGTAGGACCAGATGCCAGCGTATACTCTGCAATAAATGCCATAAGGCAGCGTGCAGGAATGCCTGATTTGCCAGCCGGACTTTCTCAGAGCGATATGCGTGAGCGTATTCACCATGAAAGAAGGATAGAGCTTGCATTTGAAGAGCATCGCTTCTACGACGTAAGGCGTTGGATGACAGCAGATGTAATAGAAAACACACCGGCTTACGGTATTAATGTAACTAAACTTTCTAACGGTACATTTACCTATGAGCGTAAAGTGGCATTACAAGGTAAGAGTTTTAGTACTAAGCACTATTGGCTTCCTATACCTAGGACAGAGATTCAGGCTTCAAACGGAAAACTGAAACAAAATCCTAACTATTAATGAATTTGGGTTAAAGAGCCGGGGCGCATTAGTGCCCCCGGCTTTTGTACCATATAACAGCTTGCATCAAAAAGAATGAAATACAACATTTTAGGTAATTGTTTAGCACTTTCGCTATGTGCGGTTTTGGCTGCATCATGCAGTAGCGGAGAAAGTGCTAAGTCTTCTACAGGATCAGAAACCACACAAGAAATTACACTAACCATAGACGATGCGGTTACGTATCAGGCCATAGACCATTTTGGTGCTTCAGATGCCTGGTCGTGCCAGTTTGTGGGGAGTTGGCCGGAGACTAAGAAAAACGCAATAGCTTCTTTATTATTTAGTAAAGACAAAGACGCATCGGGTAACCCGATGGGTATAGGGCTTTCGCTATGGAGGTTTAACATTGGTGCGGGCAGCGCAGAACAGGGTAGCGCCAGTGGCATTGGAGATGAATGGCGAAGGGCCGAATCGTTTCTTAATGCCGATGGCAGTTACAACTGGGATAAGCAGCAGTCACAGGTATGGTTTGCCCAGCAGGCAAAAAGCTTTGGTGTAGAAAAGCTGTTGGTTTTTCCTAACAGCCCACCGGTTTCACTAACCCGAAACGGTAAAGCCTACGGCAGCTCGGGCAGTATAGCCTCTAACCTTGCATTTGATAAGTTTGAACCCTATGCGGATTATCTGGCAAATGTGGTACAGGGGCTGCAAACCAAAGGGCTTGCTGTAAATTATATAAGCCCTATGAATGAACCTCAATGGGACTGGAACGATGGCGGGCAGGAAGGCACACCATTTTATAACAACGAAATTGCGCAAATAGCCACACTTCTTAACCAAAAACTAGAAGATAAAGGACTCGCCACAACCATTAGCCTTGCAGAAGCCGCTCAAATCAACTATTTGTATGAAACGGGTAATAAACCAAACAGGGCAAACCAGTTACAGGATTTGTTTACCTCAGGGTCATCAAACTATGTAGGTGGTTTATCTAAGCTGGAAAAAGCCGTTGCAGGTCACAGCTATTTTACCACCTCACCATTTAATACACTTGTAAGCCAAAGGCAGCAACTGGCATCCGCAGTAGGGCAGGTAAACGGATTGCGTTACTGGATGTCTGAGTATTGCATACTTGGTGATAATGCCGGTGAAATTAACGGCAACGGCAGGGATTTAGGTATAGATGCGGCATTATATCTGGCAAAAGTTATACACACAGACCTGGCAGTTGGTAATGCAAGTGCATGGCACTGGTGGCTGGCCATTTCTCCATACGATTACAAGGACGGGCTAATCTACATTGACAAGCAAAAACAAGACGGAAACTATTACAAAAGTAAAATGTTATGGGCGCTGGGTAACTACAGCCGCTTTATAAGGCCGGGATATAAGAGGGTGAAAATAAACAACAGTAAAGGCGATGCGCTAAACCAAAACTTCTTGTATTCGGCGTACAAAGATCCGCAAACGGGTAACCTGGTAACTGTTGTGGTAAATGCTTCTACCCAGCCAGTATCGTTTAATCTTAAAAAGACCACCGCTAACCTTACAGGTCTTAAAGCGTACATAACCGCAGCAGATAAGGAGTTACAGTTGGCACCCGTTGCAGACGGGCAGTTAATACAAGTGCCGGCGCGTAGCATAGTTACAATTACTACAGGAGGACTGTAACATAGAATTATTGAAGAAAGAGGAATTAACATTATCACAATCAAAAGCCAAGAATAGTGAATACGAGGACTAAAATATTACTTGCTGCTTTAAATGCTACATGGATGGCCGCTATGGGTCAGGTTTCGTTTGGGCAGCCACAAAAAATAAATGATCACTGGAAGTTTGCACTGGAAGACAAACAGGAAGCCAAGGAATCTGCTTTTAATGATGTTGACTGGCAGGATGTAAACGTACCGCATGACTGGAGCGTAAAGGGCCAGCTTAGCCCATCGCTGGCGAGTTGTACCGGGTATTTGCCGGGAGGTATAGGATGGTACAGGAAAAACCTGAATGTACCCGCTGCAAAGAAAGGTGAGAAAGTGTACCTGTACTTTGAGGGAGTATATAACCGTAGCGAAGTTTTTATCAACGGGCACTCGCTGGGTAAAAGACCAAACGGTTACGTATCGTTTAGCTATGATGCCACCCCATATATTAATTTTGGTGGTAATAACACCATTGCTGTGCGTGTAGACCATAGCCAAAGTGCTGATTCACGCTGGTATACCGGATCTGGTATTTACCGCGATGTATATGTGGTATACGCTAATCCGGTACACATAAACCAGTGGGGGGTGTATACCTACCCTGAGGTTAAAGGTACTACCGGTACGCTGAACGTAGAAGTAGAAATAGAAAACGGCCTGTCTAAAAAAGCCGGTGTTACCGTACTTAATGAGTTGGTTGATAAAAACGGCAAGGTAGTAGCTAAAAGTTCGCAAAAGTTAACTGTTGCGGCTAATGCCAAAGACAAGGTAGCTACGAAGTTAAATGTAAGCAGCCCACAACTGTGGAGCATTGACACACCAAACCTATACACTCTTAAAACCACGGTTTTACAGGATGGCAAAAAGATAGATGCCACCACTACAGAAACCGGTTTCCGTACGTTTACATTTGACCCTGATAAAGGTTTTGCCCTTAACGGCAAATGGATGAAGATGAAAGGTGTATGCCTTCACCATGATGCCGGGGTACTGGGTTCTGCAGTGCCAGAGGAGGTTTGGAAAACAAGGCTTCAAACCCTTAAAACTATTGGCGTTAATGCTATTCGTACCAGCCATAACCCGCAATCGCCGGTGTTTTACGAACTTTGCGATGAGTTGGGTATCCTGGTACTTAACGAGGCTTATGATGAGTGGGAATACCCTAAGCGTAAATGGATAACCGGCTGGAACAAAGGTACTCCGGGTTTCCAGGGGTCTTATGATATTTTTGCCGACTGGGCTGAAAAAGACCTCGAAGACATGGTACGGAGGGACAGGAACCATCTTTCTGTTTGGGGATGGAGTATAGGTAACGAGGTGGATTATCCTAACGACCCTTACTCTCACCCTGTGCTTGATGGTGGTAAAGACGGTTTTGGCCAGCCTGCCTACGGAGGCTATAAAAAAGATGCGCCAGATGCCATGCGATTAGGCGGCATTGCCAAAAGACTAGTTAATGTAGTTAAGAAGTTTGATAAATCACGCCCTACAACGGCAGGGCTTGCCGGAGTAGCTATGAGTAACGAAACGGAGTATCCGTTCCTTATAGACGTTACCGGGTATAACTACACCGAGAGCAAATATGTTTCAGACCATAAAAAATTTCCTAAGCGTGTTATATACGGTAGCGAAACCGTGCACGACCTGGAGCCATGGCTGGCAGTAAAAAATAATGAACATATATTCGGGCAGTTTATCTGGACGGGTATTGATTACCTTGGGGAGTCGGGAGCGTGGCCTTCACGCGGGTTCTATTCCGGCCTTGTAGATTTTGCCGGGCAAATAAAGCCTCGCGGCTATTTCCGACAGTCGCTTTGGTCAGATAAGCCTATGGCATACATCGGTACATACCCTACGCCACAAAACGAGAAACAACCGTCTAAGGATGCTTGGGACATCTGGAACTACCAAGATGGAGAAAGCATTCGTGTGGTTGCCTATACCAATGCGGCTAAAGCGCGCCTGGAACTTAACGGTAAGCAGGTAGGCGAGATAAAACCGTATGATGAAAAAACGGGAATTATCGTTTGGGATGTGCCGTACAAAGCAGGTAAGCTAGAGGTTATTGGCCTTGATGCTAGCGGTAAAGAAGTTAGCCGCTATGCCATAACATCATCTAAACAGCCTTCTGCCATGGTTATTAAGCAAAAAGGTATTCTAATTAATAAAGACAAAGGTGTAGCACAGGTATTGCTGCAGGTGGTAGATGAAAACGGCGTTCCGGTAATGCTGTCTGATAATGAAGTAACCTGTACAGTTAGTGGTCCGGGTACGTTGTTAGGGCTTGAAGCGGGCAATAACAGCGATATGACTGACTATACGGATAATGTACAGCGTGTTTTACACGGCCATATTTTGGCTTATATCCAGGCAACTGGGCAAGCCGGGACGGTTACAGTTAAATTTACCAGCCCGTGGTTAAAGCCTGTAGAAACTACCATTACAGTAAAATAATTTATGAAGAAAATCATCTTTTCTATACTTTCACTAATTGCCTTATCTAAGCCTGCTGTTGCGCAAACCGACAGCAGGCCTAAAGATGAGGTAGCTTACCTTTTTGCGTACTTTACCGGTAATAATGTAGAGGAGGAGGCCGTTAGGTTTGGTGTAAGCCTGGACGGTTATCATTATTACGCTTTAAATGGTAATAACCCGGTTATAGACTCTAAAAAAATCAGCTCAACCGGTGGTGTACGCGATCCTCATATTATGCGTGGACCTGATGGTGTATTCCGTATGGTGGTTACCGATATGACTTCCTCTAAAGGATGGGACAGTAACCGCGCTATGGTGTTGCTTAAATCGCCTGATTTAGTAAACTGGACATCATCTGTGGTAAACATTCAAAACCTATATCCCGGTAATGAAGACCTAAAGCGTGTATGGGCACCGCAAACCGTTTATGATAAAGCCGCGAATAAGTACATGGTGTATTTTTCTATGCAGCATGGCAATGGGCCTGATATTATTTATTATGCGTATGCCAATGCATCTTTTACAGGTTTAGAAAGCGCTCCTAAAGTGCTGTTTAAACCAAAGTCGGGACGCGCGTGCATTGATGGCGATATTGTAGAAAAAGATGGTATATATCATTTGTTCTACAAAACCGAAGGCGGTACAAACGGTATTAAAGTTGCCACAACGAAAAGTCTTACTTCCGGCAACTGGACAGAGAAAGATGAGTACCTGCAACAAACTACAGAGAGTGTAGAAGGGGCGGGGGGATTTAAGTTAAACAGTTCGGAAACGTTTATACTGATGTATGATGTGTACATGAAAGGCAAATACCAGTTTACAAAGAGCACTGACCTCGAGCATTTTTCGCTAATTGATAGTGAAATAAGTATGGACTTTAACCCGAGGCATGGTACCGTAATGCCCATTACCCGTACAGAGCTAAAGAGGTTATTGACAAAGTGGGGAACTCCGGCCAATCTGCCTCAGGTTAATAACAATCCGGTACTGGAGGGGTATTATGCCGATCCTGAAATTTTATACTCTAATAAGACCAAAAAATATTACTTGTATCCTACCAGCGATGGTTTTGATGGGTGGTCGGGTACATATTTTAAGGTATTCTCATCGTCAAACCTTACAGACTGGAAAGATGAAGGGAAGATTATAACACTCGGTAAAGAGGTAAGCTGGGCAAACCGTAATGCGTGGGCACCTTGCATTATTGAAAAAGAGGTTAAAAAAGGAAAGTATAAATACTACTACTATTTTACAGCAGCGCAAAAAATAGGCGTTGCCGTTTCAGATAGCCCTACAGGACCGTTTAAAGATAGTGGTAAGCCTATAGTAGCTACAAGGCCTGCCGGTCAGCAGGGAGGCCAGGAAATAGACCCCGATGTGTTTAGGGATCCGGTTAGCGGAAAATTCTATTTGTACTGGGGTAACGGTTACTGTGCCGTGGCAGAGCTTAATGCTGATATGGTTACCATAAAGCCTGAAACGGTTAAAGTAATTACACCGACCAAGAACTACAACGAGGGTACGTATGTGTTTTACCGCAAGGGTACTTATTATCTTACATGGTCTGAAAATGATACCCGAAGCCCTGATTACCAAGTACATTATGCTACTTCTAGGTCACCATTAGGGCCATGGGCTCTACCTGCAGATAATCTTGTAATAAGTAAAGATGCCAACGCTGGCATTTACGGTACAGGGCACCATTCGGTGCTGCAAATACCCGGCAAAGACGAGTGGTACATAGTGTATCACAGGTTTCCTTATCCTAAAGGGATTACCATGGGCGATGCCGCCGGTTTCCACAGGGAAGTGTGCATAGACAAACTGGAGTTTAATGCCGATGGAAGTATTAAGCCCACAGTACCAACACATAAGGGAATAGCACCCTTGAAATAGAGTTTTGTTTTAATTACCCAATAGATTTAGTGTATCCCGTTCTGCGAAAGTGGAACGGGATTTTTTGTTTGAATTTTTTATATGGAGTATTGATTACGTTTCCGGTTGCCGTTTCGCTACTTTTTCGGCAATCACCTGTGCTATAGGTTTATTATAAATATTACTTTCAAGCCACGAAATAAGGTCAAGGTAAAGGAATGCCCTGCGCTCAAACGGGTCTTTTTCAAAGGTTTTAAGCTTTTCCAATAGCTCAATGAACCGTCGCTTTATAAGCAGTGGTGATACGTTGGATAACCCCTTCAGGAATTCAATTACAGCGCGTTGTACACCGTGTAAGTCGTTCATCTTTATCAGGAAGTTATAAGTAGACTTTATGAGTGCTTCCAGCCTGTAATCAAGCCCTGCTTGGTAATGAGCAGCAAGGTTAAGCATGTGCGCAAAGCACATAAGGTCTTCCCTGATTTGTGTGGTTTTACTGTTTATTATTTTTTTTAAAAATAAGATGCATTTTGCATATTCTTGCGTACCAAAATGATAACACGCTATTTTGTAGTAAAGTATCATAACGTGGTGGTCATCTATCTTATCTTTATACCTCTCAAGCTTTTTATGGATGGTTTCCAAAAGTGCTTCGCCACCACTAAACTGCGCCCTCATAAAACGAAGGTTCAGCTTATTAGCATACACATATAGAAACGACAGTACAATAATGTTATCGTCTTCCGGTATGGGTTCACTACCAAGTATCTGTTCAAATTTGTCCAGCGCTTTTTCAAACTGTTCTACCCTGTTCAGATAATACAGTGATTCCAGTACGTAGTGGTTGCCCTTAATATAAAAAACAGGGTGTACGGTAATAAGGTGCGGGTTTTTTTCAAACAAACCTACCCAGCGGGTAGCATATCTGTAACACGCTATAAAGTCCTGGGTTATAAAACTATACCAAAGATACGACTGGTATAGCCACAGTTTCTCCCTAAACCCAAGTTTATCAGTAGCATAATCAGGTAAGTGCTTAAAAAAGTGAGCAGATACCTGTTGCGCTTCCTCATCGGTTCTGGCATAGCCGTGTTTTAGGAATATGTTATACATATCCAGCGCCAGGCTGCTCAGCTGGCTTGCTATGTTGTTAAGGTAGCTAAGTTCGGCGGTCTGCTCTATAAGTATATCGGCACGATTACTGCGGCTACGGGTTATGTACTGAGATTCAATTATTTTTTCTAAATCCAGAATTTCGTAGCCCAGGTTCTTTTCCTCGTACATAATCGCCTGAGATTTTAACTTATCCAGTAGCTTAAGGCACTGCTGGTACAAACCCTTTCGGTAGAGTATCATGGCAAAATCAAATTGCTCACGCAGTTGCAGCGGTATATTACGTTTGCTGGGGTTTAGCCGCAGGCTGGTAAGTATCTGGTTGTATAGGTGCGCTTTTACGTTACTCAGTTGTTCCTTGGTTATCTTGGTGGCCTTAAGTAATGCTTGCTCGTCATATTCCTTTTGAGCCGACAATACTTTGAACAGATGCAGAAATTTACTGTCGGTATTGGCCTGAAGCCGGTTTACAAACAAAGAAAACTGCCGCTTTTCTGAAGCGGAAAGTGATTTTATAAGTATAAACAGATTATCTGTAAGTTGTGTTTTATTCTTCATTCCGCATAAATTCGGTTCATCAAATATAGCTAAAAATCATTTCTACACTTATATTATTATGAGTGCATAATAAATTTAGATTTCGTAAAATTATTTATGTTAACTGTTTGATATTAAATACTTTGTGTTTTTATTTGTGTTTTTAGGTGTCGTAAATGGTATTTTATATAAAAATACTCTGGAAATGAGTTGTTTATTTTCGCTTACAGATTAAAACCACGAGAAACTATGAGTACAGAGCATATTGATATTTTCGACACTACGCTTCGCGATGGAGAGCAGGTCCCGGGATGTAAACTAAATACAGCCCAAAAGCTGAAAATTGCCGATGCGCTAGATAATCTGGGCGTTGATATTATTGAGGCCGGGTTTCCTATTTCCAGTCCGGGTGATTTTCATTCGGTAGAGGAAATTGCAAAACTTGTAAAAAATGCTACCGTTTGCGGATTAAGCCGTGCGGTACAAAAAGATATCGAAGTAGCGGCCGAAGCTCTTAAATATGCAAAAAGGCCACGTATACATACGGGTATTGGCACATCTGATTCTCATATAAAACACAAGTTTAATTCAACCCGCGAAAAAATCATAGAACAGGCTGTGCAGGCGGTAAAATTGGCACGAAATTTTGCACCGGATGTAGAGTTTTATGCAGAAGATGCGGGTCGTACCGATAACGCTTTTCTTGCAGAAGTTTGTACTGCTGTGGTAAAAGCAGGAGCTACTGTGCTTAACATTCCGGATACTACAGGCTACTGCCTTCCGGACGAATACGGTGCCAAAATAAAATACCTTACAGATCATGTGGTAGGCATAGAAAAAGTAAAACTTTCCTGTCATTGCCATAACGACCTTGGTTTGGCTACAGCCAATGCGATAGCAGGGGTAATAAACGGCGCGCGCCAAATAGAGTGTACCATTAACGGAATTGGTGAACGTGCCGGTAACACAGCACTTGAAGAGATAGTTATGATACTGCGCCAGCACCCTGCGCTGCACCTTTCTACCAATATAAAAACGCAGCAGCTTACTGGCTTAAGCCGCATGGTGTCTCAGGAAATGGGCATGACGGTACAGGCTAATAAAGCTATAGTAGGTGAAAATGCTTTTGCGCACAGTTCAGGTATTCATCAGGATGGGGTCATTAAGAACCGTGAAACCTACGAAATTATAGACCCGGCCGATGTAGGCGTTACCGAATCGTCTATAGTGCTTACGGCGCGTAGTGGGCGTTCTGCACTAGCATATACCGCTAAAAAAATAGGCTACGAACTTACCAAGAACGACCTGGATATTATTTACCTTGAGTTCCTTAAGTTTGCCGATAACTGTAAACAGGTACAGGATAACGACCTGCACCATATCATTGCGCTTTCTAAAAACAGGCTGCAAATAAACTACTAAGCAATGAAAAAGACGCTATTTGACAAAGTTTGGGATGCCCATGTGGTAGAAACCATACCAAACGGTCCACAGATACTGTATATAGACAAACATTTAATACACGAGGTAACCAGTCCTCAGGCGTTCTCAGAGCTCGAAAGCCGGGGGATTGGGCTTTTTCGCCCAGAGCAAATTGTGGCTACGGCAGACCACAACACGCCTACTAAAGACCAGCACCTGCCTATAAAGGATGAAATGTCGCGCAAGCAGATAGAGGAACTTACCATAAACTGTAATAAACACAACATTACGTTTTATGGACTTGGGCACAGGTATAACGGCATTGTACACGTTATAGCGCCGGAGCTTGGCATAACGCAGCCGGGCATGACCATAGTGTGCGGCGACAGCCATACCTCTACACACGGTGCATTTGGTACCATTGCCTTTGGTATAGGTACCAGCCAGGTAGCGCAGGTATTTGCCAGTCAGTGCCTGTTACTAGAGAAGCCAAAGTCACTACGTGTTAATGTAAACGGCACGCTTAAAAAAGGAGTTAGCCCTAAAGATGTTATTCTATATATCATTGCTAAACTGGGTACCAATAGCGGTACAGGCTATTTCTGCGAGTATGCCGGCAATGTGTTTGAGGAAATGTCGATGGAAGGCCGTATGACCGTGTGCAACATGAGTATAGAAATGGGTGCGCGCGGAGGATTAATTGCCCCTGACGATACTACGTATGCTTATGTGCAGGGACGTGAATTTGCCCCGAAAGGTGAGGAGTTTGAAAAGAAAAAAGCCTACTGGAATAGCCTTAGTACCGATGAGGGCGCCGTGTTTGACCAGGAATATTTCATCGCTGCCGAAGAAATAGGCCCTATGATTACCTACGGTACTAATCCTGGAATGGGTATAAGAATTACCGATGCCATTCCGCAGAGTGTAGATGCTTCGTCTGATAAAGCACTTGCTTACATGGGCTTTACCGGTAAAAACACGCTGATAGGCCAACCCATTAACTATGTATTCATAGGCAGTTGTACCAATTCACGCATTGAAGATTTCCGTGCGGTGGCAGATTATATAAAGGGTAAAACAAAGGCAGATAACATTACGGCACTTATAGTGCCGGGCTCACAGCAGGTGGTAAAGCAAATTGAAGAGGAAGGACTTACTGAAATATTTGCCGAAGCCGGTTTTGAAATACGTGAGCCGGGTTGTTCGGCTTGCCTTGCTATGAATGAAGACAAGATACCTGCCGGCGAGTACTGTGTTAGTACCAGCAACCGTAACTTTGAGGGCAGGCAGGGACCGGGCGCACGTACTATTTTGGCGAGCCCGCTAACAGCCGCTGCCATAGCTATAGAAGGTAAAATTATTGATTATACCCCAAATCTTAATTAATGGAAAAGTTTGTTAGTTACTCCGATACGGTTGTGCCAATTAATATTGCTGATGTAGACACCGACCAGATTATCCCGGCCCGTTTCTTAAAGTCAACAGACAAGGCAGGTTTTGGAGATAACCTGTTTCGCGACTGGCGTTATGATAAAGATAATAACCCGAATCCTGATTTTACCCTTAATAACCCTATTTACAAGGGTACTATACTGGTTGCCGGAAATAATTTTGGTTGCGGTAGCAGCCGCGAACACGCTGCGTGGGCACTTTCGGGTTACGGATTTAAGGTGATTGTGTCGAGCTATTTTGCCGACATATTTAAAGGGAATAGCCTCAATAACGGTCTGCTGCCGGTACAGGTAAGCCCAGATTTTTTAACCGCTGTTTTTGCTGCTGTTGCAGAAGATGCTGCTACGCCTGTAACGGTAAACCTTGAGGAGCAAACGATTAGCTTTGGAGGTTACAGCGAGCATTTTGATATAGACCCTTATAAGAAACTATGTCTGCTTAATGGTTATGATGATATAGATTTCCTGGTAAGCAGGCTGGATGCGATAACTGAATTTGAACAGAAAAACGCCGAATTATGATACTTAAAATTGCTGTATTGCCCGGAGACGGTATAGGCCCGGAAGTTACTAAAGAAGCCATAAAGGCGTTAAACGCTGTGGCAAAAAAATACGACCATACCTTTGAATATGAGGAAGCGCCTGTGGGTGCCGTTGCTATAGATACCTTTAATGATCCGCTGCCACCACATACCCTTGCGCTCTGTAAAACTACCGATGCATTACTGTTTGGTGCAATAGGCCATCCTAAGTATGATAATGACCCTACAGCGCCGGTAAGGCCAGAACAAGGCTTGTTAAGGCTACGTAAGGAGTTGGGACTGTTTGCTAATATCCGCCCTACAACCATATACCCTAAACTGGTAAACCAGTCGCCGCTGCGTCCGGAGCGCGTTGCCGGTGTAGACCTTACCATTTACCGCGAACTTACGGGTGGGATTTATTTCGGTGAAAAACAACTGAGCGATGATAAAACCCAGGCATCTGACTTATGTAGCTACAGCCAGGAAGAGGTGGAGTGTATAGCCCATATGGCGTTTCGTGCGGCACAAAAACGACGTAAAAAACTTACACTGGTAGATAAGGCTAACGTGCTGGAAACATCGCGGTTGTGGAGAAGGGTAGTGGCCGAAATTGGGAGCACTACCTATCCTGATGTTGCGCTTGATTTTTTATTTGTAGATAATGCAGCAATGCAATTGATACTAAATCCTACCCAGTTTGATGTAATGCTTACTGAAAATATGTTTGGCGATATATTGTCTGACGAGGCTAGTGTGCTGGGGGGGAGTATCGGCCTGGCGGCATCTGCTTCGGTGGGTAAAGTGCATTCAATGTTTGAGCCTATTCACGGGTCGTATCCCCAAGCTGCCGGTAAAGGCATTGCTAATCCCGTAGCATCTATATTATCTGCAGCCTTACTGCTGGAGCATTTTAATATGTATCATGAAGCAGGGCTTATAAAAGAGGCCGTGTCTTACAGTATAGAAAAGGGTGTAAGTACCCCGGATATTGTGGCAAACAGCATATACACCACACAAGACGTGGGGAATTTTGTGGAAAGCTATATCCTTAAAAAAGAAATACCGGCCCCTGTTTTAGACAATAAAACCATTGGTAAATCTACCATTATATAAAATAACAAAGCCGCTCCAAAATGGGCGGCTTTGTTGTATAATAGAAAATAGCAACAGATTATTTCTGAGTACCTTGTTGCTGGTTTTTCATTTCTTTTTCAATCATATCATAAAACTGATCGATTTTAGGCAGTACAAGAATCCTTGTCCTCCTGTTTGTAGCGCGGTTTTCCGGGGTATCGTTTGCTACCAGCGGCACATATTCGCCACGGCCAGATGCTACAAGGCGCTTAGGATCTATACCAAAATCAGACTGAAGGATGCGTACAATAGAGGTAGCACGTTTAACAGAAAGATCCCAGTTGTCTTGTAATACAGGGTTTTTAATAGGCACATTGTCTGTGTGGCCTTCTACCATACATTCAAAATCAGGCTTGTCCTGAACTATTTTAGCTACTTTTCCTAAGATAGTTTTAGCCCTGTCTGTAACCTGGTAGCTACCGCTTTTAAACAACAGTTTATCGGCAAGCGAAATGTATACAACACCTTTGTCTACGTTTACTTCAATATCAGGGTCGTTAACGCCTACTGCACGTTTAATGCTTGTTACAAGCGCCAGCGTTACAGAGTCTTTACGGGTAAGAGCGTCTTGTAAACGGGTAATTTTAAGGTCTTTTTCCTTTAAGCTTTCCAGCGATTTCTCAAGGTTGGCAGCTCCTTTAGAGCTAAGGGTTGTCATGTTAGACGCTGTGTTTATAAGGTCTGAGTTCGACTTTTTCAGATAATCAACCTGGCTGTTCAGCTGGTCTTTTTCAGATAAACACATATTAAGTTTCATTGTTGCTGCATTTAGCAGGTCCTGAATTTCCTTATTTTTCGCTTCCAGGGCGGCGATTTTCTTTTTGCTGCCGCACGATGTAAGCGTAAGGGCTGCTAATGAAAGTGTCAGGATGGCTCTTCTCATATCTAACCGGTTTAAAATTTTAACAAAAGTAGTACTTAAATGCTAAATAGTACGCTAACGGTGCTATAAAGTATTGTTAATAGGTTCTTCAAAAATCTTGCCGTTTTTAAGAAAATACTTAATAACTATGCTATCTGTTTTATAGTAATGGCGCTTTTGGTTTGATTCTCTTTTCTTTAAGAAATAAAATAACTTCGCGTAAAAAAAGTAGTGCGCTTTTAATATCGCTAAAAAATGTTTAGGCTCGCCCTGAGCTAAAAAGCGCATACCTGCAATACCGTCTAACACAAGCCTTGCAAATAATACAGGGAATAACTTTGCAGTAGGCAAGTTTTTAAGTAGCATCCACAGCGAGTTACGGAAATTTAAAAACGTTTTACGCGGGTTAGCCGTACTTAATGTGGCGCCGCCAACATGATAAATTACCGATTCTGGACAAAATACTGCCTTGTAGCCTTTATTAAAAGCCCTCCAGCACAGGTCTATTTCTTCCTGGTGTGCAAAGAAATCCTCATCAAACCCGCCTAACTCTCTGTAAACGTTTTTCCGTATGAAAAAGCAGGCACCCGACGCCCAGAAAATTTCGGCAGTTTGGTTATACTGGCCATGGTCTTTTTCAATGGTCTCAAAAATGCGACCCCTGCAAAACGGATAGCCGTACTTGTCTATAAATCCACCTGCTGCACCTGCGTATTCAAACATGGATTTGTTTTTATAGTCCAATATTTTAGGTTGCACTATACCTGTTTCAGCATCAGCATTAAAGAGTGCAAGGGCAGGTTTCAGCCAGTTTTCTGTTACCTCTACATCGCTGTTTACTAATACGTATATATCTTCTTCAACAAGTTTTAATGCTTCGTTATACCCTTTGGCAAACCCGTAGTTACCGCTATTTACAATCAGCTTTACGCTTGGGTAGTTTTGCTCTAAAAACGCTACAGAGTCATCGGTACTGGCGTTGTCTGCCACGTAAACAGTAGCGTTTGCAGAGTGTGCTATTACAGAGGGTAAAAATTCTTCAAGCAGTGCTTTGCCGTTCCAGTTAAGTATTACAACAGCTGTTTTATTCATATTGTGCAGTGTATGGAGGTATGTCCCTCAAAAAAATGTAGCGTTCGGCCTCATTATCCATTTGGCAAAAGTAGTGATTCAATCCGTTTGTAACCATAAGATAGCCGGAGTTAAGTGTCATGTTATAACGGGCTATCTGGTCAAAAGTTGCCTGGCTTATAGCTACAGAGGGTGCTTTACATTCTACAATAAGCAGTATGGTTCCGTTTGGGCGGTACACCACTATATCGTAGCGTTTATTCATGCCGTTTACTTTAACTACTTTTTCTACGTTTACATGCGATTTCGGGAAGTTTTTTGCTTTAAGTAAAAAGTGTACCACGTGCTGCCTTACCCATTCTTCGGGGGTAAGAATGATAAACTTTTTACGGATTTCGTCGAAAATCGCTACTTTATTTTCCGTATTTTTGAAACGGAAAGCGTATTCCGGAAAGTTCAGCTTTTGCATGGCGCAAAGGTAGTATTTTCAATCATATATCAATATACAGGCACGGTGGACGAAGTTACAAGAATTGTAAATGACATAAAGCAGGGCAATATAAAGCCCTTTTACTTCCTTATGGGCGAGGAGCCCTACTACATAGACAAACTTACAGAATACATAGAACAGAACATACTTGCCGAAGAGGAAAAAGGATTTAACCAAATGGTGCTCTACGGTAAAGATGTTACGGTAGAAGATGTAGTGGCTAACGCCAAACGATACCCCATGATGGCAGACCGCCAGGTGGTTATTGTTAAAGAAGCACAGGAGCTTTCGCGTACCATAGAAAAGTTTGAAAGCTATTTTGAAAACCCACAGCCTACTACAGTGCTTGTTATAGCCTACAAATACAAAACGCTGGATAAGCGTAAAAAAGTAACTAAGGTAGCTGAGAAAAAAGGGCTTGTTTTTGAAAGTAAGAAGCTGTACGAAAACCAGGTAGGCGACTGGATAAAACGCGTACTTTCGGGCCGGCAATATGCTATCGACCCTAAGGCTGCCGCTATGCTGGTGGAGTTCCTGGGCACAGATTTAAGTAAAATAAACAACGAACTGGAAAAACTGGCTATTATTCTGCCAAAAGGCAGTACCATAACCCCACAGCATATAGAGGAAAATATAGGTATAAGCAAAGATTATAATGTGTTTGAGCTCCGCAAGGCCATAGGTGAGCGCGACCAGTTAAAGGCATATAAGATAGCGGCATATTTTGCCCAAAACCCTAAAGACAATCCATTAGTTATGACGGTGGGCCTGGTGTTTGGTTTCTTTACGCAACTGCTGCAATATCATGGACTAAAAGACAAAAACCAGGCAGCAAAAGTGCTTAAGGTAAACCCTTATTTTATTAAGGATTATGAAATTGCTGCCCGAAACTACCCCATGCGAAAGGTAAGTGCCATAGTTGCCGCTTTGCGCGATGTTGATGTTAAAAGCAAAGGGGTAGGGGCTAATTCGCTCCCGGCAGACGACCTGCTGAAGGAAATGCTTGTAAAGATTTTTAATTAAGATAAATCGTTGTTGACAGAGAGATATATGTGGACATCAAAAATATTTGTTACGGTAGATGCTGTAGTTTTCAGACAAGCTGAGACCGGGTATGAGTTACTGCTTATTAAACGCCTGAAAGACCCGGATAAGGGTAAATGGGCGCTTCCGGGTGGGTTTGTTGATGAGAATGAAGATTTACCCGATGCTGCAAAGCGCGAGCTTTTAGAAGAAACAGGTGTAGTTATAGAGCAAATGGAACAACTGGGGGCTTTTGGTAAACCCGGGCGCGATCCTCGGCACCATACGGTTTCTGTAGTGTATGCAGGCTTTGCGCCGGGCGGAACAGAAGCAACAGGGGCCGATGATGCAGAGGAAGCGAAATGGTTTTCTGTTAAAGACCTGCCGTTGTTAGCATTTGACCATGATGATATAGTAAATTTGGCAATAGAAAAATATAAATTATGAGATTTCATACGCGCAAGTGGGTAAAGCCTGAAGACTTAAACCCAAACGGTACTTTGTTTGGTGGCAGGCTTTTAGAGTGGATTGACGAAGAAGCTGCTTTATACTCTATTATTCAACTGGAAAACCAGCGGATTGTAACCAAGCACATGAGTGAAATTAACTTTATGGCATCGGCAAAGCAGGGCGATATTGTAGAGATAGGTATAGATGTGGTAAGGTTTGGGCGCACCTCATTAAGTCTTAGGTGTGAAGTGCGTAACAAAATGACCCAGGAGAAGATTATCACGGTAGATAATATTACTATGGTAAATCTAGACAGTTTCGGCAGGCCGTCGGCGCATGGTAAAACGCAGATTGAATATGTAGACGACCGCATAGAACAACGCAGAAAGGAACAGCAAAAGCAGGATTAGATTGGTGTACATTTTTTACAGATGTACGATCAATAACTAAACAGTTGCATTTTTAGATCTATAAATACTTATATTATACCATAAAGAAAAAGGCTTTCAGATTTCTCTGAAAGCCTTTGTTTTTGTAGCGAAGACGGGAGTTGAACCCGTGACCTCAGGGTTATGAATCCTGCGCTCTAACCGACTGAGCTACCTCGCCATTTTTTCGGTTATTCAGTCAGCATATTTGCTTCCTGATTGCGGGTGCAAATATAGAACAATATTCTTTTTCTCCAAACATATTTTTCAAGAAAAATTTATTTTTTGAAATGTTTTTTTTTGTATGTTAATTATTATATATTTCCGAAAATTTAGATGACAATGGACGAAAAAATAAAATACGAAATCGAATTTCCTATAACTTCATCGCCACAACTACTTTATCAATATATATCTACGCCTTCGGGTCTCTCAGAATGGTTTGCAGATAATGTAAACTCAAGAGGAGAATTTTTTACTTTTATATGGAATGACAGCGAAGAAAAGGCACGCCTTTCTTCTAAAAAAACCGGAGAAAAAGTAAAATTCAGATGGGTAGATGATAATAATAAAGACGGTGAGTACTTCTTTGAAATGAAAATACTTGTAGATGAAATTACTAAAGACGTATCGTTACTGGTAACTGATTTTGCACTTCAAAACGATGTGGAAGAATCTAAACAGTTATGGGAAAACCAAATATCAGATCTTAAACATGTTTTAGGCTCTGTATAGGTAAAAGAATATTTATAGCGTATATTTGCCCTGAATTTTTTCAGGGCTTTTTTTATGGTAAATTACAACGGAAATATTGTACCAACAACAGGTTTAAGCTTAGAGGCTAACAGAGGATTTTTGTACGGCGACGCGATTTTTGATACCCTTAAGGTACTAGATGGCAAAGTGCTGTTTTCTGAAGATCACTACTTCCGTTTAATGGCTTCCCTGCGCATTGTACGTATGGAAATACCGTTGTATTTTACACTGGAATATATGGAAACCGAGGTGCTTAGTATTGTTGCTGCACTTAATCTTTCGGCATCGGCAAGAGTGCGTATCACTTTTTTCAGAAAGCCGGGCGGTAAGTATACGCCTGAAACAAACGAAACGGAGTTCGTCATTACTGCAGAACCCCTAGAAACGCTATTGTATGCGGTAAATGAATCTGAGTACGAAGTAGAACTTTATAAAGACTTTTATATTACTAAACAGCTTGTTTCTACGATTAAAACTACCAACAGGATACTCAATACCACAGCGGCAATATTTGCGTCTGAAAACGGCTATAACAGCTGCCTGATGGTTAATGATGATAAAAATGTTATTGAGGCAATACAGGGTAATGTATTTATGCTTACAGGGAATAGGCTGGTAACGCCCCCTGTTTCTGATGGATGCCTTAACGGTATAATGAGGAAACAGCTGATAGAAATAGCTAAGAAAATAGAAGGTATAGAATTTGTAGAGGCATCTATATCTCCGTTTGACCTTCAAAAAGCAGATGAAATTTTTATTACCAATGTAATCACAGGTATACAGCCGGTTACGCGTTACCGTAAAAAAACGTATAAATCAGACCTGTCTAAAGAATTGGTAAAGCGCCTTAACGCAAAAGTGAGGCTGGGATAATACCCTTTATTTTAGTTTAAAGAAGGATTTTCCGGCGCGTTACCCCATATTACATACTCTCCGCCAAGTTCCATTATTTTTTCTTTCCAGAAAGAAGAGCTTGATTTACCTATAATATCGCTTTTGTAACCGTTTGGTGTTACAATCCAGGCATTATCCTGAAGTTCCGCTTCAAGCTGTTGTGCAGACCATCCGCTATACCCTAAAAAGAACCTGATGTTGTTTTTAGACAGGCTTCCGGCATTTATAAGCGCTTTAGCACTTTCAAAATCGCCACCCCAGTATATACCGTTGGAGATTTCAATACTGTCGGTTATAAGATCAGGGACATTGTGTATAAAGTACAGGTTATCCTGCTCTACAGGCCCACCATTGTATATTTTAAAGTGTGCGTTAACCTCTGGCAGAAGGTCATTTATTGTGTATTCAAGAGGTTTGTTAAGAATGAAACCTACAGATCCTTCTTTCCCATGGTCTGCAAGTAACACAACCGAGCGATTAAAAGAAAGGTCTCCGAGCCCAGATGGCTCAGCTATAAGCAAATGGCCTTTTTGAGGTTTTATTGAAATCATGCTCTTACATTTTGGTTTGAATTTAACAAAAAAAAACCAATTTGTAAAATAATAATGCTGTTAAATAAAAAAAGCTCTCCTGGTGGAAAGCTTTTTCTATAATTTTTTGGTCAGTTTATCCGTTTACGTGAGAATCAAGTTCTGCTCCCGGTTTAAACTTAACAACATTTTTTGCTGCGATGCTGATCGTTTTACCGGTCTGAGGGTTTCTACCTTCCCTTGCTGCCCTGGCAGATACAGAGAATGAGCCGAATCCTACAAGAGACACCCTGCCTCCGCCTTTAAGACTATCGCTAACGTGAGACACGAATGATTCAAGAGCCTTCTTCGCTGCGCCTTTAGAAATACCTGCGTCAGCAGCAATCGCGTCGATTAATTCTGATTTGTTCATAATAAAATGTAATTAATTGTTTGGTTAAAAATTATCTTTTTTCCAATTCCTGTTCTACAAATTTAGCAGGATTTAGATACCAAGCAACTAATTTATAACATTTTGGTTTTAATTGTTAATAACTTTTGCCAGAATGTTAATAATCATACTTGTTTTATTCGGAATCCCTAATTCTACAGGGATTTTTAGGGATTAATAAGCCCTAGCTTCGGGTGTAAAGGTAAGACCGTTAAGCAATTCCGATGCGTTCATCCTGCGCTTGCCCGGCATTTGCAGGCTTTTTAATGTAATAAAACCATCTGTAGTGAAAACTTTTATCTGTTTACCCTCCACAACCAGCATACCGGTATGGTGTGTATGGGAAACCGGGGTAAATTCCGTTTCGTACACTTTTACATTCCATTCCTCACCTTTGTCTGATATGTAAGTCCACGCGGCAGGGTAGGGCGATAGCCCCCGTATTTGATTAAAAATAGTTGCCCCGGGTTTTGTCCAGTCTATTTTGCAGTTGTCTTTATTTAGTTTATACGCCGTTTTTATATCTTCATCCTGTGGTTGAATCGTAGTAACCACATTACCGGCCTCAATCAGCGTCAGGGTCTTTACAACGGCATCTTTACCCAGTTCCATAAGCCTGTCGTGTAACTCGCCGGCAGTTTCGTCGGGCTTTATTTCAGTTTCTTCTTTCAGTATCATGGCTCCGGTATCAATTTTATCGTCTATAAAAAACGTGGTAACCCCGGTGCGTTGTTCTCCGTTTATTATAGCCCAGTTAATAGGTGCCGCGCCCCTGTATTGCGGCAACAACGATGCATGCAGGTTAAACGTGCCCAGAGCCGGCATTTTCCATACTGCTTCAGGAAGCATGCGGAACGCCACCACAACCTGCAGGTTTGCTCCCATTGCTTTAAGCTCGGCCAAAAACGGCTCGTCTTTTAAATTGGTAGGTTGTAAAATTTTAAGATCTTTTTCCAGCGCATATTCTTTAACGGCACTGAATTTTATTTTTTGGCCACGGCCTGCCGGCTTATCAGGTGCAGTTATAACGGCGGCGATGTCATAATTACGCTGATATATAGCATCGAGTATACCTACGGCAAAGTCGGGCGTACCCATAAAAATTATCTTAAGCTTGTTCATGGTACAAGGGTATATTTATTATTAGTGTTAATGGCAATTTTTCCGGCATTTAAAAGCAACTGTAACGCCATTATTGTTTGCTCAGACGATAGTCCCAATGCATATTGGATTTCCTGCGAAGTTAATGGGTTTCTGCTTAACAGTTGTATAATTTTGGCAGTTACGTCGGGCGAATTATCTTTATTTTTCTTTTGTGTAATGCAATACGAGCAAATCCCACAATCCTTAGAATCGGTTTCGTCAAAGTACTCCAGTAAGATTCTGCTTTTACATTTTTGATTATCGGTTACGTACGAGATAACCCTTTCAAATCGCATTTTTTTAAGGTTATTTTGTTGCTCTAAAAATTTTGATATGCGGTTTATAGTCCTGTCGTCTTCCCTGATTTCGTTAAATACTATGGTGCTGTCATTACCCGTCATGCGCAGCGAAATTGCCCCGTAGGCGTGCAGTTTGTTTAAAATTTCAATCAGCTTTTCTGTTGTTATTTTTGCTTTGGTTGCAACACTGTTGCTATTAATAGCTGTTTCGTTATCAAAAATGCCTGTATACGTGCGTAAAAGCACTAAAATAGCGGCTTCATCGGCAGGATTAAGGCTATTATAACGGATGACTTCTTTACTGGAAATAAGGAACTGTACGTACGCTTTTTCTGTAAATTCCTGGCTTAGGGTTAATACTCCTTGCCGGTCTAAAAACTGCAATGCATTAAACGCTGTTACTGAGGGGAAGTTGTATTTTTTGCAGAAGTCGGTAAAATTAAACGGATATGCCTGCTCCGTACCTTCGCCATAGGCAATCTGGAAAAAGGCGTTCAGCTTTTTGTACACCTGTGACAGAAAAGTTTTGTCTGGCAACCCGTCCAGAAACTGTGCATTAGCCATTGCAATATCGGTGTGATGCAGTAAAACCGTGGCAAAACTTTTGGCACCGTTTCGGCCCGCCCTGCCGGCTTCCTGGTAGTAGCTTTCAAGGTTCTCGGGTAGCTGGATGTGGGTAACGGTTTTTACGTTAGGTTTATCTATACCCATGCCAAAGGCATTTGTCGCCACCATTACAGGGAGCTTTTCCGAAACCCAGGCTTCCATATTGGCCTTTTTTTCGCGCTGTTTTAAGCCTCCATGGTAGTATGTTGCTCCAAATCCCATGCTGGTAAGTTGGCGCGATACATCATTACAGGCTTTGCGGTTTCTTACGTAAACAATTGCAGGCCCGGAATTTTTTGTTAGTATTTGTGCAAGGCGACCAAGTTTGTCTTCGCACTCAAACACCATATAGGCAATGTTTTCGCGGGCAAACGACTTTTTAAATACCGCCGGGCTGCGCAGGGACAGTAGGTTTATAATATCTTCCTGAACCTGTAACGTTGCCGATGCTGTTAAAGCAATAAAGGGAATTTTTGGGAAATGTGTTTTTAGGTTGGATATCTTTAAGTAGGCAGGCCTGAAATCATGTCCCCATTGCGATACGCAGTGCGCTTCGTCTATCGCAATAAGATTAATGGGCAGCTCTTTGATACGGTCTGTAATCCACTCATTTTGCAGTCTTTCCGGCGAAAGATATAGAAACTTATAGCCGCCAAACTTACAATTATCCAGTTCATTACTTATTTCTTCAAAAGGCATAGCCCCGGTAAGCGCTACGGCTTTGATACCTTTATGTTTCAGGTTTTTCACCTGGTCGTCCATAAGGGCAACCAGTGGAGAAATTACAAGGCATAAACCTTCCTGCATGAGTGCCGGCACCTGAAAGCAAACAGACTTTCCGCCACCGGTAGGGAGTAGGGCAAAGGTATCATTGCCCTGTAATACAGACGCTATTATTTCTGCCTGAGGATACCTAAAGCTATCGTGCTGCCAATGTGTTTTAAGTATCTGTAAAGCTTCCTGCATATTATCGGGCAAGTTCCTCTAAAATAAACATAATCCTGTTTTCAGGAGTATCTTTAGGTACCTCTATTAAATCGTAGCCATAATTACGGTAGGTTTCCTGTAAATGGAGTGCAATAAGCTTCGCCTGCTCGTAATTTTCATATCGGGCATCGTCTGCGGTATAGATTTCTTCCCAGGGCGGCAAAAAGAAAATTTTATGGTATACGTGTTCTTTACACGCCTGGTCAAAAAACGGTGGATAAGCGTCACCTATGTAATGCATATAGGCTAAAACGTCAGGAATTCCCCGGTCTATAAAAACAATATCAGCATCTTCGGCTGCGGCGTCTTTAAATTGCTTTTTCCGGCCTTCAAGCAGCAACTCGCTAAAAAGTAAAGGCCTCTCCAGGAACAGTTGTTCTATTCCCTGTTTTCGCGCTTCCAGGGTTACTTCCCTTGAGATTTCAGGGTAGCATAAGTACCCTTTCTCTGTAAGTTTATCTATTAGTGTGGTTTTTCCGCTCCCCGGACCCCCAATCAGTACAACTATTTGTTTAGCCACTTTTGTTTCAAATAATAAACGGCAAAGGTAACCAAACCATATAAATTTCAAAAACAGCGATAAAACATTATTTCCCGACAGTGGAAAGGTGAATAAAATGCAATAAATGTTAATTTTTGGGTTAAAATGAGTTGTGTTTTGTTTTTATTATTGCAGATAACAGAAAAAATATTAACTTTATAGAAGAATATAATGATTAATGAAGTAAGCTATGAAAAAACTACTAACCTACGCCGGATTTGATTCTGTAGTGAACGAACGTTACAATAAAAAACGATACGCTCATTACCGTTCTTTTAAAACAAAAGATACATTAATAATGTATATACAAATTGCTGTTGCACTTATTGTAAGCGCACGCTTGTTGTATATTTTGCTGTAGGGAAATACCTATAGAAATACTAAAGGGAATGTTGATTAATCAATGTTCCCTTTTTTAGTATAAAAAACTGCTGAAATTCCGTACGGGAGCAGTAGTTTACTGAAATGATAAAGATATGGCGTAGCCTAAGATCTAAGTTGCTGATAAATTACTTATTAAGCAATGATATAATTGGCTTATCTGGTTTTGCATAACTAAGCCTGTCTAATTGCACGGTTTTGTGATAACTGTCTAACCCAGAACAGGTTATTGAGTTTGCCTTTTCCAGGTCTATAAAACCGTCATGGGAAAGGCAGTTTTCCGGTACAAAAACTTCGATGATTTCACCAATAACCATTGTGGTGTTATTAATAAGTAAGTCTACTTTTTCTTTGAATGCCACCCCTAACTGTATATTACTTTCCAGTACAAAAGGCGCTAAAAAGCCATTTTTATATTCTTTGGTTAGGCCTGTAACATCAAATTCGGAAATTTCTTTATCGTATCGGGCTGATGTTTGATGTGCTTGTTTGTAAATGGTTTCGTTAATGTGGTTAACGGTATAAAATCCGGTATTCAGGATATTCCTCATGGTGTCGCGCTCGGGTGGGCTTGGCCGAAAAATCATTCCTATAAGAGGCGGATGGGCACCAATATGAAAAAACGAGCTAAAAACAGAGAGATTGGTGCTACCTGAGGCATCAGCTGTACCTACCAATGCCACACTTTTAAAGCCGCCCAAGCTGTTAATAAAATGAACCCGAAACTGTTTTTCCATTTGTATCAGGTCGGCGCTTTTAAAGTTTATTTTCGTTTCCATATGTGGCAAAGTTTGTTATATAATATTGCTTTCGTGGTGTAACAATATCCATTTTCTATCACTATTAAGCTTAAAGGTGCCTAAATATTCTCTATTCCATTCACCTGGAGCAATTAAAGAAAGGAAATGAGTGCCATCTGTATCTTTATACAGGTGGTATATTTCTCCTACAACCGGCTCAAAAGAAAATTTGGCGTTGTATAGCAATTCATTCCAGCGAAATTCTTCTATCAGATTTTGGTATTGTGCCTTCAACTCATTAAACTTACTTTCCAGTTCCTTGTTTACACGATTTATTCCGGTAGTTTTCCATCCCGAAAGGTCGTCAGTCTTAATCACCGGAGCGCCCACATTGGTTGCATACGGTAAAAGTCGGGCGTTGTATCCGTGCTCATCAGAAAATACAATATTGTCAGGTTTTTCCGTTTTCATAGGCTATTGCAAATATGTGCTGTGTATTTTTTGTTTAATGTTTTTTCTTAAAAGTTAAACAAAAGTAGTTGTTTTTTATCTAACTTTTGTATTTAGAGCATAAATATTGAGTTAAGATGCTATTTGAGGTTGATAGTTTTAAAAACATATGTCTACAAATGTGTGTTTTGTAGGTAAACCTTCCTTGGGTATTTAAGTACATAGGCATTAATAAGTTGCATAATGTACCCGTTGCCGGAATAAGGTGTAATGTACTCTTTTAGTTCAGATATTTCAGTTATATTGACATCGTTGCTGATGTATCCCATACCGTAAAATTGACCTTTTTCTACCCACACGCAACTCCGTTCTTCATTATTTCTACCCTTATCTACAATGGCATAGGTGGTACGCGATGATTCAATGAAGTGCAACGCGTTATTTACCGCCTCGTTATGGTAAGTTACAGGAGGTAATTCTTTGATACTCCTAATCACGACACCTTCTGAGGTAGTTCCATAATGCACAAACCGATGATCAATATTAAAATCGCCGGCAAGTTTTAAAAGCATATTTACCCCTTCGTGCAGCGAGTGAAACTTTTCTATGTAACCCTGGTACGCTGAAATCTTTCCTATTGCCAAATATTTATATCCGTTACGTGCTTCATAACTATACAATCCAAATTTCGGCTCAAACTTTTTCAGTGCCCTGTTGTGTATGGGCCAAAGTTTTTTTATCTCGCAGCATTCTAATAACAAAGCCATAAACTCTGATGCACAAATTTCAAATGAAATTCCGTAAATATCACGCAAAAAGTTTTGCCGCTGTGCTGTAACGGCGTGGCCTGTAAAATGCTGCGCCACTCTCTTTTTAATATTCTTTGCTTTGCCCACGTACACCACTCTCTTATCTTTACTATAAAAATAATACACACCGGGCTTACTTGGTAGTGCGTCAAAATCTTCCGGCGGCAGGTTAGGCGGCAAGCGTTGATCTTGCGCATTTTTTTTTATCATTGTTTCGATTAACCCATGGGTGTCACATTCAAGTAGTTGCGATAGTAATGCAGCAGTAGCATCAGCGTCTGCACCGGCACGATGGGCACGCGATAAGGATATATTTAATGAACGACATAATTTACCAAGACTGTAAGAAGGTAGCCCTGGCATAATTTTTCGCGTTGCCCTTACGGTACACAGCTTGTGTTTTGCTGTCCACTTTATTCCTGCCCTTTCCAGTTCATGGCGCACAAATGAATGATCAAAGTTTACGTTATGGGCTACAAACACGCGTCCTGATAATAAGTCGTATACTTTTTTTGCAATGTGTTCAAATACGGGAGCATTTCTAACCATATCATTAGTGATTCCTGTGAGTGCAAAAATGGGCAGCGGGATTTCTTTCTGCGGATTAACCAGTGTTTCAAACCGCTCTAAAACTGTATTACCATCATGTATTATTATGGCAATTTCTGTAATACGACTGCCCCCGGCGTTCCCCCCGGTGGTTTCTATATCTACAATGGCGTACTGTATATTTTTCATATTAAAGTTCTTGCAGTTAGTACGCTTTTAAATACAATCCTGTTATTTGTTTATTCGAAAATAACTTCCTTAAAAAGTGGTCTAAGAGGTAAGTAAAGTTATTTAAACTTGTACTTGATTTGTTACTCAAATATGCTATTAATCAGCTCCTAAAAACAAGGATTACCTAAAAGTTACTGTGCAATTTTACTGGTTTTAATTTCAAATACCATGCCTTAAAATGTTAGAGGCGGTTGGATGTTTTTTGTACTAACCTTAAGTTTAAATATAAAGTTACTACTACTTGCATAATATGGTTTTAGAGTTTTTTCAGCGTATTAGAATTCCCTGAAACTGTGAATGATTTTGTAAAATACTTATTTGATGTAACCTGCATGGGCTAAAATTATTCGCTGATAGATTTTTCAATTACATAAAAAAGCTGCCTCAAAGAGGCAGCTTTCCTAAAAAAACCAAACTTTAACTATATCCAACCCAATTTAAGGTACACTTAAAGTCAACTCTTCAATTTGTTCGGCGCTAATCTCCGGATTTGCACCTGCTGATGATGCTACGAGAGCCCCCATGGCACAGGCATAGTTTAGCGCAATTTGCGGTGTTTCGTTTGCCAGTAGTTTCATTATCAGCGTAGCCAAAAAAGAGTCGCCGGCACCTACTGTATCTACAACATTAACTTTGTAGCCACTATTATTATAACTTTCCCCGTTCCACAATAAGGTAGCTCCATGCTTGCCCTTTGTAACACATATAGCTTTAACGCCCGTTTTATGGGCAATAAATTCTATGTTATCTTCCAGTAGGGGAGTTTGCGAGCCCAAACTGCGTGCAATTTCTATAAGCTCTTCATCGTTAAATTTAATGAAGTCGGCTTTTTTCATCAGTTGTAAAATGGTTTCCGTACTATAGTGTGGCGGACGCAGATTAACGTCGAATACCTTATACACGTTAAGTTCCAGCAATTGTAACAGGCTGGATTTTGAAACATTGTCCCTGCACGCAAGGCTTCCATAGATAAGTACATCTGCCGCGTTAACTATATTGTTAACTTCAGCGTTAAGGGATATTTTATCCCATGCCGATGGGTAACTTATTTCGTAGCTTGCACTGCCTCGTTCATTTACATATACCTGCACTAAGCCCGTAGGATAATTTTCTACCGTGATGATTCCTGAAGTAACAAGGCCTTTTCGGGTAACATACTCTATGATGTCTTCCCCGTCCTGATCGTTACCAATGGCACTGATCATGGCCGCCTCGCAACCCAGGCTCTGCATGCGTAATGCAAGGTTTAACGGTGCTCCACCTATTTTTTTACCATCGGCAAATACATCCCAAAGCACTTCTCCAAAAGATACCGCCTTTATTTTTTTACTAATACTCATTTTTGTGTGTTTTATGGTTTTTTAATTTCGAGTGCACCAAACGTAGCTTCAGCTCCACCGGTTACAAGAAGTCCCCAGCTTTGCTGATCGCGTCCGTAAATCCGGTTGCTCAGTACAGTTTTGCCATCTACATAAAGTTCGCAGATACTGCCATCCACAACCATATTTATATTGTGTGCATTGCCTTGTGTAATGGTAAGGGGAACTCGGGTTACCATATCGCCGTTACTGTTGTAGGCTGCTATGCGATTTTGTTGCGGCTCAAACATAATTTTGTACTGTGCACTGTTGCTTACATTGAAAAAGAAACCTGCAGAGCCCGATGTACTGTTTAATGTAAGTTGCGCAGTGGCTTTCATTTTTTTGCCTGACGATGCAAAAGTGGCTATAGCATTACTACTTAAAGCATTTAAGGTAAACGTAGTACTGTTTTGGCTTACATTACCCGATGTATTTTGTACAGTAATAGCCGCCGATTGGGTAAACAATTGATTTACTGCATCAGGGGCTTTTAGTCCAAGAGTACCATCTGCATTCTGTACTATTTCGTGTACTACAAGGTTACCTGCCCACTCTTTGCCGCCGGCATCATTTTCCGGAGCCTTACGGGCAGTCCACCCCAAAGCATAACGCTTATTTCCATCTGATGCAGTTTTGGCAGCGTAGTAGTATTCCCCATCCAGCATATCGTTTGACGGTTTTGTCCATGGGCCGTTTATTGAAGTAGCCATTCTGTAATGGGTACCTTTACTATTACTCCAGTTTTCACTAAAGGTAAGGTACCAGTAACTGCCCATTTTAAAAACATCGGCACACTCCATCATAAGATAGTTGTCTTCTGCTGTTGTGGTGTATAACGGCCCCTCGGGCGTCCAGTTGCCGGTTGTAGGATCAGCCGATGTAAATTTAAGCAAAACTGCTTTCCGTGATGGATCGGTCTGCGTGCTTACCAGCATCCAGTATTTACCGTCATCCGGGTTTTTAAATACTTGTGGATCACGAAAATCATAATTATAATAACCTGATGGGGCTGTCATCTTAAAAGAGCTTTGTTTGGTCCAGTGGACCCTGTCTGTACTTGTAGCGAGCAATACGCTTTCACGCGGGTTGTTGGCTATATAAGAAGCAATTTCGTTGTGCCCGGTGTAGTAAAAATAATACGTGTTACCTATTTTAATCATAGAGCCGGTACCTACGCCAAAATCAGGCTCGTTCTGTTCTCCGTATGGTATCATTTGGCCTTTGTAATCAAAATGAGCCAGGTCTGTTGTGGAGTACTCGTGTATGTCGTGGAAACCCTTACCGGCAGGCTTATTTATTGCATCATGCAAAAAGTATACATGAAACGTACCATCCTCATAAAAAGGCATGGGGTCTCCGGTATAACCGGCGCTAAAGTACGGATTGGTACCACCCATCCATTGCGATGGTGGGGTAGGGTATATGCTGCTTATTGCGCTTTCTCCGCCCATTATGGAGCCTCCAATGTATTTGTCGTCGCTATTGCAGGACATCAGCACTATAGCCATTGCAGGTAACAGGTATATATGTTTTATATTCATAGCAGTATTAGTTGTTTATAAGGTAATTGATGCTGTTTTGCGTTAGGGTTTTAATATTGTTTATATAAGCATTTGGCTGGCTTGGGTTACCGTTATTGTCAGCTTCATTATACCAGTCGTATGCTCCAAAAGCAATAATTACCACATTTTTATCTGTATCGCCCCATTCTGCTATACCTACACGGCCGTTAAGGCCTGTATCCCATGCTTCGCTAGCTAGGTTAACACCACCCGTTTGGGAGCGCCATCCGGCACCATCGCCATAACCTCCCCATTCCGGTAAAAACCACCAAGCGGTATGGTTAAGCCTGAAGGTGCCGTTTTGTAAAAGGTTTGCTTTATTACCGTCATACGTTTCAAGATTTTGAAAAATAGGGTGGCTTTCGTGGCCCGCAAAGGTAATCCCCCACGAGTTTGCCGTATCTATTCCGCCATTAGGTGGAAAATCGCCAAAAACATTATTCGGTCCTTTGCCTGAAGGCACTATGCCTAATGCATCTACATATTGGGTGGCAAAAGTAGTAAGGAACAGATTGCCTCCATTAGCCCTATAAGTACGCAACGCTGCTGTTACAGTAGGGTTTAGTGCTATTGATGGGAGATTCTGAGCGCTGTCGTAGTGCCACCAGATAACATCTATATCTGTAAGGCTGGTGCCCGAGTTAATTTGTGCAAATGAAAGATACTGCGCTCCCGGATAAGTAGCAAAAAGCCAGTCGCAGGCAGTTTTTTCGTCCATGTTTGTTATGGCCTCACGTGTTGCGGCAGTTCCTAGAAAAGCTACTTTTAGCCCTTCAACAGGTACCGTTACGCTAGCCGTATAGATAACAGATGTATTTGCAGTACTTACGGTAAACGCCACAGGATTTGTAAAATCTATGGTACTCCCTGAGGCCGGTGAAATACTTACACCTTCACTGAGTTCTATAACGGGTTGCAGTGCTGTCAGGTCCGTACCCGGAGGTAACGTAAGCAATATAGTGCGTGAGGTATTGTTTATAGTAGCCGCAACATCATTAATTTTAAAACTAATAATGGGGGAGGCTACTGATACGGTGACCTTATAATTTTTATACAGGTTACCATTTACCACCCTGAAATTTACCGGTTGTGAAAAATCTAAAGGCTGGCTAAAGTCTATATTTATACTAGCACCCGAAGGTAATCCTACGTCAGCAGTTTGGTTAGTAAGGCTACTTCCGTAAGGTAATATTACGCTTATAGCACCGGTACTTTGGTTAATATTCCCTTCAGTGCCGGCTATACTAAATGAAGTTACGCTTACCGGCACATTGGTTTCAAACCCCGTGTTGTCAAATCCATCCTCACATGAGAAAAGTGTGACAAAGAGTAGCAACAATGCGGCTATGAATCCTAATTTATATATTTTTTTCATAATGTTTTCTTTTGTGGTTAGTAACCCGGATTTTGGTGGTATACCCCCTGGCTAAAATTAATCTGCGCCAGTGGTATAGGGCAATATTCTTCCTTGTTACGGTCAAAATAGGCATCGTTATAGTACGCGCGTTTTGATTTTTCGCCGGCATAATAGGTATTCATTACCTCATCAGCAATACCCCAACGCACCAAATCAAAGAAGCGGCTGCCCTCCATAGCAAATTCCAGCCTGCGCTCCCAACGTAGTGCCTGCCTTGCAAAATCTTGAGTCCAGGTACAGTTTTGGCCGTTAATATAGGGGCTAATATTCGTATTTGTAGCGTAGCCTGATATTAAGCCGGTACTGTTTGCAGCACGGTTACGTACCTGGTTTATGAGTGGTAGCGCCTGGTCTTGCTGCCCCGTCTCTATAAGTGCTTCTGCCCTCATAAGTAATACATCGGCATAGCGTATCTGTATGCGGTTTTTAGCATTGCCGTAAAAAGGGTCTATGTTTACCGTACAGTTACACCCTACAGGAACGTTTTCTTTTAAAGACGCTGTATATCCGTATGTAGAAGGCGATCTGTTCCATGCCTCAACGTACGTGTACTCAGGGTCGTATTTCCAGGGTAATCCCGGTAGTGCTACGGTATGGTACAAACGTGGGTCTACGTTGTTATTATCTAACGCGTGATAATCCAGGTCTGTGTTATTAAAAGAATCAAACATTGGTAACCCGTTTGCTGTTGTTTTGTAGGCATTCATAAGGTTTTGGCTCGGCTTATGAAAATCACAGCAGCCAAGGCCTTGCGGTAAACTAAGCACATCTCCGTAATTAAGCCTGCCATAAAGCGTGCCATCGTCCTTGCTGAACTGGATGGAGAATATACTTTCTGGTCCGTTTTCATACTGCCCCGGAAGAAAGTTATTGGCAAAATCGGGTTCAAGGCTGGCTTTACCCAGCACCTGTCCCGTAGCTTCAATAACCTGCTGCATGTGCTGCTGGTTAACGCCCGTTACATTATAGTTTTCGTCTTGGGTATAAGCCTGATAAAGGCGCACTTTAGCTAAGTAAGCGTAAGCAGCCGTTTTATTAGCGCGCCCCACCTGTGTCTGTGTTTCGGGTAGCAGTGCTGCAGCATCTTCAAAGTTTTTGGCTATAGCTTCCCATAGCTCTTCGTTGTTCAGGTCTGTATTACTTATGCTGGAATATTGTTCGGCAGGGATGTCTTCTGTAATGTAAGGAATGTTCCTGTACAGTATTTTCAGCATAAAATAAAAATGGCCCCTTATAAATTTCATCTCCCCTATGCGTTGCTGCTTTAGTGGATATTGAGATTCGTTTAGTTGTTCCAGTGCCTTTAAGGCTTTGTTGCATCTTGAAATACCTACGTAATGCTGGTACCACAAGGCATCTAACTCGCCGAAATCAGGACGGATATTATTAGATATTTCAAAGAAGTGAAAATCCTGTATATCATTGGTACCGCTGCCGCCCTTGTAAGCGTCATCACTCCTTACATTTCCGTAAGGCCATAAGCTAAACGGAGTATCGTAATGGTCGTTTCCTAATGCCGAGTAGGCGGCGGTAACAAACCCGTCAACATTTTGTGGGGTAACCAGTTGTTCTTCATCCAGCACGCCACGTGGGCTGTTGTCCAGGAAATCGGTACAGGAAGCTGTAAGCATAAGGCCAAGAAGGCTGGCCATGTATATAGTTTTTTTCATGATGATTTTAGTTAAAGAGATACATTAATACCTACTGTAAACGTCATAGGAAGGGGATAGCCAAAAGCAGGGCTTTCAGGGTCTACCCCGGTAAAATTTTTACTGTTTATAATTAACAGGTTTTGCCCGCTTACGTACAGCCTGCAATTTTCAAGGCTGTATTTCTCGGCTATAGATTTTGGTACGGTATAACCCAGCTGCAATACGCGTAATTTAAGGTAGCTGCCATTTTCTACGTAGTAGGTGCTAAACCTGCTTTCGGCATTACGATCTACGGTTGTAAGAGCCGGTATAGATGAGTTGGGGTTGTCTACACTCCACGCATTAAGAAGTCGTGTACCTTTATTAGACCCTACGTCGTCTACACTCCAAAAGTCAGTTTGGTATTTTTTGCTGTTAATTACATCTACATTCCCTATGCCATCCCAAAACGTTGTGAAATCAAAGTTTTTATAGCTAAGGGCTACATTTATACCGTATTGAAAACCGGGGTTGGGGTTACCTATCCACGTTCGGTCTTTGTTATCTATAATCCCGTCTCCGTTAAGGTCTTTGTAGCGTATGCGCCCCAGTCCTTTACCGGGCTGGTCTGCGTAGTTGTCCACTTCATCCTGGGTTCGGAAAAGCCCGTCTGCTACGTAGCCGTACATTGAGTTAATTGGCCTTCCTAAAATATTGTCGTCTAATCCGTTTCCTCCGTAGTTGTTTCTTACTGCAGCCGGTAGCTTGGTAATCTTGTTTCGGTTAGCAGAAAAGTTGCCTGTTATTTCATATTTAAATCCGCTATCGGTTTGGTTACGGTAAGTAAGCAGTGCTTCCCAGCCGCGGTTTTCCATACTGGCACCGTTTACCCAACGGTTACCACCTTCGCCTATGGCACCCAGATAAGGCGGTTGTACCAGTATGTCGCTTGTTTTCTTCATATAATAATCTACAGATCCGCTTAGCTTTTGATTAAAGAATCCGAAATCAAGCCCTATATCAGTTTGTGTAGTGGTTTCCCATTTCAGGTTGTCGTTTCCGGTTTGTGTAGCAATATACCCCGATGGCAGCAGCCCGTTATTGTTACCGTTAATATCATACGCAGTTCCGTAAGATGTGGCCCATGTAGGGCTGCCCCCTGCGTAGTTAGCAAGAAATAAGGAATATACAGCGTTATTACTGATTTCCTGATTACCGGTTTGTCCCCAGCTGGCACGCAGTTTAAGATCAGATACCGGTGTATTTTCTATGTTTTTAAGGAAATTTTCTTCGCTGATACGCCATCCCGCAGATACGGCAGGGAAGGTACCAAAACGGTTGTTTTTTCCGAATCGAGATGAACCATCACGGCGCACAGTAGCCGAAGCCAGGTAGCGCCCCGCATAATCATAATCAAGTTTGCCGAAATAAGACAACAGTTTATAACGTGTAGAAGTACCACTGGTAAACGATTCACCCGTACCTGCATCAGGATACATATAATCAGGAGTTTCTACAACAAAGTCATTTTTCCGAAGCGTTGTATTGTCAAAGGTATCGCTGTACATTTCGTTACCGGCAAGGATGTTAAAGTGATTTTTGCCCAAGTCAAAATTGTAGGTGGCTGTATTACTCCACGTCCATTTGTCGCTTACGCTTTGGTCTATTGTTACCGATGTTTGGTTGTTTTGTAAATATCCTGATTTGTAACTGCGCTGTAGGGTACGTTTATTGTAATACCCGTAATCAATTCCGAAGCTGGATTTTACATGTAGGTTTTTAATTACCTCAAGATCAGCAAAGGCATTGCCAAATAAACGGATGTATTTGTATGGATTGTCTTTATTGTATTCTAAAAGACGCACCGGGTTTTGGCGGTCATTCATTCCCCCTACGGGGCCACCCCAGCCGGCACCGTCTACCGTGTGTACGGGTATAATAGGTAAGGCCCTCAGGGCAGGGTCTAATACACCGGGGTCTGTTACCTCGCGGGTACGGTTCATACTAAAGTTTTCCCCTATGGTAAGCCTGTCGTTAAAGTATTTGTATGAACTGTTCATACGGGCAGAAATACGTGTAAACTCGGTAGTTTTTACGATCCCCTCATTGTTATAGTAATTTAATGAGAACACGTAGTTTCCTTTTTCTGATCCGTTAGATACAGACAAGTCATAACTTTGGGCAATTCCCGTGCGGGATATAGCGTCGTACCAGTCTGTATTTGATGATTTTATGGTTTGTGCAGCATCCAGGTATTCAGGAACTAACACTTTATTAAGTGTGGGGCGGCCGTTTGCTACGCTCCAGTCAAATCTATAGCTTAGGTTATTGTTGTTTGGGTCTATGCCATCATTAACGTTGGCCTGCCACAATGCCTGCCCGAATTGTTCTGCATTTAAAACCTTAGTCCTGTTAGCATAAGATGAAATCGATGTGTACTGATCAAAATTGATACGCATACGGCCATTTTTACCTTTTTTAGTGGTTATGATTATTACACCGTTGCTGGCCCGTGACCCGTAAATACTTGCCGAGGCAGCATCTTTAAGTACCTGTATGGTTTCAATATCATTTGGGTTAAGTTCGTGCATGCCTGATTTTGTAGGCACACCATCTATTACCAGTAGGGGAGCGGTGTTATTAAGCGTACCTACACCCCGAATTACAATACCGGTATTACCCCCGCTGGGAGACCCGTCTGTACTTACGCGTACACCGGGAACGCGACCTTGTAATGATTGTACTACATTAGGTTGTTTTTGCTTATTGGCTTCTGCCATATCTACCACTGCTACTGCGCCGGTTATGTCTGCCTTTTTTTGGCTGGAATAGCCGGTAACCACTATCGTTTCCAGTTCGGTTTGGTCTTGCTTCAGAGTAATATTGATTTGTGGAGCCGCTGCAATCGTTTGCGGTTGATAGCCGACAAAACTTATGGTAAGCTGGCTTGTTGACGGCACATTTTTAAGGGTAAATGTACCGTCGATATCTGTTGTTGTTCCTGCCGATGTACCACTTATGATTACCGACGCACCCGGAAGAGGCATATTGTCTTCGGCAGATAGCACAGTTCCTTTTACTTCTATTCCTTGGGCTGTGGCCAGCAAAGGAAACCATAAGCAGAGGAAAAAAATAATGTTACATTTCATATTTAGTTTGGTTAAAGGTTATAGCCTATTTAAAATCAAGTTGATTGATAGTAAGATTGTCTATTTCAAAATTCTGGTTGCTCTCTATACTTAGTCTGGTAAAAGGGCTTTTAGTATAAAATATTTCTGTTAGTACTTTTTGCCCGTCATTATAAAACAGCTCTATAGACGTTTTGTCAAGTAAAAATCTTAGTTTGGTTTTCTTTTGCAAGCCCTCGAGTTTAGCTTTAGAACCCCATGCGGTAAATTTGTGGAACCCCGTGGCATTACTTGATTTAGAACGGTCTACAAAAAGTTCTTCTTTTGTGTTATCTATGCCAAAGCGAAGTTCATCACCATCTTCGTTAGATAGTACTAGTGTATACATACCTTTTTTTAGTTGACTCATTGTTAGACTGATGTCAGCTTTAGTAAAGTCGATCTTATTTTTAGTTAGTATATCAGCACTTTTTTTAACCGAAATTTTTTTCTGTACTTCAGTGTTAACAATATAGTTTTCAAGGTTTTTAACCGGTATAGTAGTAATCTTGTAACCCTGGTTGTCTTTTACAAGTTCCAGTTCTCTAACCACTGTGTTTGCACCACGCCAGGTTTGTGTAGGTACCACATTAGCGTAGTCCCAGTTTGTCATCCAGCCTATGAGGTATCGCTTGTATTGTTCGTCCGGAGTTCCACCCCAGGTTACTGCCGCATAGTTGTCGCGTCCGTAATCAAGCCATGCCGCTTTTTCTGTACTCAGGGTTTGGGCAAAGGTTTTGTCCAGCGTGAAATGTTTACCGTCAAAATCGCCGATAAAATACTGAGTTCCGCTACCTCCATTCGCCCCACCGGGATTAAGGCTTTGCAGTAGTACCCATTTTATTTCATTAGTACCTTTTACTTTTAACGGAAAGAAATCCGGACATTCCCACACGCCTCCATGTGCTCCCACGCCCAAACCGAAATCAGAAAGGTATTTCCAGTCTTTAAGGTTTTCAGATGCGTAAAATTGTGCTTTGTCTTGCGCGGCGAGTACCAGTATCCAGCGGTTGTTAATCCAGTCGCGGTTTACTTTAGGATCACGGAAGTCTCTTATTCCCGGATTTTTTATTATTGGGTTTCCTTCATCATATTTTGTCCATGTTTGCCCGTTATCTATGGAATAGGCAAGCCCCTGCGATTCTACATCTATCTTACCGGCTTTCTCTTTTACGGGATCGTGGTAGGTAAAAATGGCTACGGCAGGCGCTTTGCCGTTCTGCCCAAGTAGACTACTGTTTTGCGTATCGTATGCGGCACTGCCGGAGAATATGTAACCAAAACGATCAGGGTAGAGGGCTATGGGTTGTTCTTCCCATTTTACAAGATCTTTACTTGTGGCATGCCCCCAGTGCATAGGGCCCCATGTGTTTCCGTAAGGCCAATACTGAAAATACAAGTGATATACCCCCTCGGCATAAAACAGCCCGTTTGGGTCGTTCATCCAGTTGTTTTTTGGTGTAAAATGATAGTTTGACCTATATAAGGTTTCTTCGTTTTTAGCTTCCTGGGCAACAGCATTGCCCGTAAAATAAAGACTAGCTAGCCCGTACAGTAGAAGTTTTTTCGTATTCATTTTTATGACTTTGTCGGTTTTTATTGTGTGTTAATTCCCCACTGAGTTCTTCAAGTGATTTTCCTTTTGTTTCAGGCATAAGGAACATTACAAAAAGTAGCTGGAAAACCATCATTATGGTAAATATCAGGAAAACTACCGCAGGCCCTATGGCTGTAAAAAGCACTGGCACCATAGAAGGGATAATGGCGGCCAGTACCCAGTGTACTGAACTGCCAAATGCCTGGCCCGAAGCACGTATATGGTTAGGGAAGATTTCGGAAATAAATACCCATATTACGGCACCCTGGCCTATGGCGTGGGCGGCTATAAAGAGGAACAGGAACCCCGGCACTGCCATGCCGCCCCAACCAAAATAAAATGCTGCCGAAACTAAGCCTAATGATATAATATACCCTACAGAACCGATGTACATTAGTAACCTGCGGCCAAACTTATCTATAAGGGCTACGCCGATAAGGGTAAATATCAGGTTGATAATACCAATACCAATACTGCTTAATAGGGCAGTGTTGGCTCCCAGACCGGCTTCCTGAAAAATGCGCGGTGCGTAATACAGGAAAGCGTTAATACCCGAAAATTGGTTAAAAAAAGCTATCAAAAAAGCCAGTAGCACAGGAAATCGGTATTTTTTCGAAAACAGGGTTTCGTGAGCAGCATCTTGCTCCTGGTTTTGCTCCAGCATCAGGGTTTGTATATTTGCCTTTGGGTCTATTAGGGTGAGTACTTTGCGTGCTTCGTCGTATCGTAATTTTGAAAGCAGCCAGCGCGGGCTCTTTGGCACAGTTAGCATTAACAAGGTATAAATAGCTGCCGGGACAGCTTGTATACCCAGCATCCAGCGCCACGCGTTTTGGCCTATATCCTTTAAAAAATAGTTTGAAACAAATGCTATTAAGATACCCAATACAATATTAAACTGATACAAGGCTACAAGACGCCCTCTTTTTTCTGCAGGGGCAATTTCAGATACATAGGCCGGTGCTGCTATGGTAGAAGCGCCTACGCCCAGACCACCCAAAAAACGAAATGCAGCAAACATATAAGGCTCGTTTGCCATGGCTGAGCCTATGGCGGATATAAAGTAAAGTACCCCTATCCACAAAAGCGTATTTTTGCGTCCTATTGCGTTTGTAGGTATACCTCCAAAAATGGCGCCTACTACGGTACCCCACAAGGCCATACCCATAACTACAGTACCGTGAAACGCGTCTGAAGAGTGCCAAAGCTTTTGAAGTTGTTGGTCAGCGCCGGATATTACCACTGTGTCAAACCCGAATAGGAAACCGGCAAGGGCTGCAATAACCGACCAGATAATAATTTTGTTCATTGGTTGAAAAATTTAGTTAATCTGATGGCTAAAGTAGCTTTAAACACAATTGAGCTTCTGCGCTGATGTTACAATGATGTAACGTTTAACGATATTAAGACAGGCTTATGGTTTATTTTTATGAAAATCAAAACGTTATGCTTACGAAAACATTTTCATCTAAATCGTTGTAGTTATACTGATGTTACATATAGTATAAAAATGTTACTTATTTATACTTCGATATAGTACCTGATATTATCCGTTAGTTTTAAAATCTTTAGGAGATATACCATATTTATTTTTAAACGCTGTTGAAAAATAATTTGGTGACGAATATCCTAAGGCATACGCTACTTCGCTAACGTTAATATTTCCGCTTTTTAGCATCTCTGATGCACGTTCCAATTTTATGTTACTAATATGGTCGCTTATGTTAATGCCAAGTATTGCCTTTACTTTGCGGTACAGCTGAACGCGGGAAACGAGCATTTTTTCGGCAAGTTCTTCAACGGAAAATTTAGGGTCATCTATATTGTCTGAAATAAAGGCATTCATTTTTGAAATAAAGTCCTGCTCTAAATTTCCAAAACGCGTATCTGCGTCTACCTTGTAAATATTATTGATATAGTAGTATCTGAGTTTTTCGCGGTTAAACAACAGGTTCTCTAGGCTGCGTTGCAGCACCGATAAGCTGAATGGTTTGGTTAAGTAACTGTCTACGCCAGACTGTAGCCCTTTTATCATAGACTCTTTATTGCTCAATGCTGTTAGCATTAAAATAGGGATGTGTGAAGTACGCAGGTCTTTTTTAAGAACCCTGCTTATTTCAAAGCCATCTGTACCCTGAAGGTTTATATCGCATATAATGATATCGGGAATGTTTTGCAATGCAAGCGTTACTGCGTCAGATCCGTCGCTGGTGGTTACCTGGTAGTCACTCCCCAGTTTACTGCCCAGGAAGTTCACGAGATCAGGATGGTCTTCTATAATCAGAAGGCTGTATTTTTCGTCTGTGCCGTTTTTTGCAGGAACGGTAACGATTTCCTGCTCAGACAACAGGAAGTCCTGAAGTTGCAGTGCACTGTTTTTAAGCTCTTCTTCATGCCTGTTTATTTCAGAAACAGATAAATGACCGGTACCTTTTTGTAAAGACAAAATAAACGCGGTGCCATGCATGGATTTTACTTCAAGTTCGCCCTTATGAAGCAACACAAATTCACGCGCAAGGTTTAACCCTATTCCGGAACTGTTTTTAGTATTGTTAGATGCTTTAAAGAACGGATTGAAGACCTGAGAAAGTTCGGCTTCAGGTATTCCTATACCCGAATCACGGAAGGTAATCTTTACATGAGAGGTGGTCTCTTTAATTAAAATACTAATCTTTCCGTTATCTGGTGTAAACTTAAACGCGTTAGATAACAGGTTAAAGTACACCTTATCCATAAGCCCCCTGTCTATAAAAACGTCAGTGCCGCGGTTGTCGCATATTATCGTAAAATCTATATTACGCCGGGCAGCCTCTGCTTTAAAATTAGTCATTAACGCCAGTGTAAAATCATAAATATTGGTGCGTGAGGCAAGCAGGGTAAACTTACGCTCTTCTATTTTCCTGAAATCAAGCAATTGGTTTATAAGGCGTAGTAAACGGTTAGAATTGGCATATATAAGTTTCATTTCTTCCATTAAACGTGTGCCTTTTATCTTGTCATTTTCAATAAGCGATTCGGCATAACTTATAATTAAAGTTAGCGGTGTTTTAAACTCATGGCTTAGCCCCGTAAAAAAACTAAACTTAGCTTCATTGTTCCTCCTTGCTTGCTCGGCCATGGTTTCCAGTTCTGTATTTTGCCTGGTCACGGTGTTATTAAACGCTTCCAGTTGCCGTTTCTTCTTCTTTAGCGATACCGTGCTGTAAATACTGTACACCGCAAGGCCTAGTATAGTAACGAGGAAAAAACTCAGTAAGCGAACCAAATGTTTTTGCGAGCTAAATTCTTCTTCCTGAACCTTTATGGCATTAAGTTGTCCTTCAATAGTTTTTTGCTGCTGGTCTACCTTATCCATTTGGTTTTCAATAATTTCAGCGTTATTTTGATCGACCACAATGGTATTCAGAATATTGTTTTTGGCAAAAGGTTCTCTTTTGTACACCGTCATGGCTAGCTTTACAGCTTCGTTACCACCATTAGGATACAATATTGTTGCAACTAATATACCGTCTTTAACCAGTTGTATACCGCCATTAGGTGTATTAAGGGCGTCTACACCTATAATTTTTATGCTCTTTTCCAATCCGAGTTCTTTAGCGGCCTCGTAAGCACCAAGCGCCATACGGTCATTATGCGCGAAAACATAATCTACGTTTTTGTTTATTAAAAGAAGTTGCTTTAACTGGCTTTTTGCCGATGGTAGTTCCCAGTTCCCCCTTATCCTGTCAGTTATATTGATTCGCGCATTTTGGTCTGATAACTGCTTAAAGCCCAGACTGCGTTCGTATGCCGGAGAGGAGGCATTGGCTCCGGTTATTTCAATTACATTTACCTTTTTTGTAGTATTTGCTAGTATGTATTTTGCTGCATTACGCCCCACTTCTATATTGTCTGCTCCTATAAAGGCGGTAAAATCTTCGTTATCGGTTTTACGGTCTACTGCTATAACAGGTATACCCTTGTCCAGTGCTTTTTTTATAATTGCATCTAGTGGTTTTGCTTCTATTGGCGATACAAGTATAACATCTACGCCCTTAGTAATCAACTGCTCTATGTCCTTTATTTGTTCATTCACATTGTTATGGGCATCTTCTATTACAAGTTGCATTTCCGGGTGCAACGACGCCTCCACAATCATCGACTGGTTCATTTGCCTCCGCCATTCATCGGTAGTCATGGCCTGCGAAAACCCTATGAGAATTTTCTTCTTCCCGTCAGTTTGCGTGCAGCTTACCGTACTTGCTATCAATACGGCAAATAACAGTACAGACATTATTTTATATAAAGCTTTGTGGTTTAATGAGTGGTAAAACATAAATTGTAAAGGATAAAGAAGCTTTGCGGTTTTTGTGGAAGTGAGTAAACAAAAATACGAGTATTTTTTTTCGAATTTAATAATTATGAATTTGATACCGATTTTTAAATAATATGTTCTGTTTAAAGTTGCTCTAACGTTTGATTTTGTTGTATCATTATCATACCTGCATGATACATAATTAAATCTATTTCGTTTTCGTTAATTTTAAAATGTTAGTTTTTTTGGTGATTTACAGTTGTTTATGTTTTAAGTCTCTTTTTTATCTCAATCAATTAAACTTTTGTTCAAAAATCAGACTGTTTAAACCTGATTCGGGATATAAATTGCCTTGATTTTTAACCAATAACTGTAAAATATGAAAGGAAAATTACTTTTGTTTTTCGCACTGATGTGCGTTTCGTTTGCTAAGGCACAACATCCTTCAGTAGGTATACTAGGTGCTGCAACGAGTTTAGGATGGAGTGGTAACCAGCCTGATATAGCTATGGAAACCACAGATGGTGTACATTACACATTAAATAATATGCCGCTGTACGGTGGTGGCTTAAAGTTTAGGCAGGATAATAGCTGGCCGCTAAACTGGGGAAGTACCGAGTGGCCTTCCGGTATCGGCGTACAGGATCAGGGAGGTATGGACGTACCTGTGCAGGTAGGGGTGTATGATATTACATTTAATCTGGAGACCAAAGCCTACAGCTTTACCTATAAGTTTCCTGTGATTGGTATTCGCGGCGCTGCTACAGCTGTAGACTGGGGAAGTGTTAATGGAGATATTTTATTTAATACGTCTGATGGCGTGGTATATACCATTAACAATCTGTCCCTTAATAATGGAGGATTAAAATTCAGGCAGGATAACGACTGGCCGAATAACTGGGGCGGAGATACATGGCCTTCGGGAACAGGTATTTTTAATCAGGATGGGGTAGATGTACAGGCTGTACAGGGAATTTATAATGTTACCTTTAACCGCACTACTTTAGAGTACAGCTTTGTCCAGATTTTCCCATCAGTGGGGGTATTAGGAAGTGCCACAACTGTGGGGTGGGATGGGCCGGATATAGACATGGAAACCACAGATGGAATAATTTACACTTTAAACAATACCGTTTTAACTGATGGGGGACTTAAATTTAGGCTAGATGATCAATGGCCTAACAATTGGGGCGGTACAGCATGGCCATCAGGCACAGCAATATTTAACCAAAATGGGGTAGATATACCTTGTACAGCAGGAACATATAATATTTCGTTTAACCTTAACACACTGACTTATAATTTTGAGGTGGTAACAGCTGGTGTAACCAATGTAAAGAAAGACGGTATTTCTCTTTTACCTAACCCGGCATCTGATATAATAACATTATCATACAAAAATATTAATGCTGGCGCTGTAGCATTTTATGATGTCAGTGGTAAATGTGTTATGGCCTCTGATTTTCAGCAGCAAAACTCCTTTAATGTTTCTGGTTTTGCACCGGGTATTTACATTGTAAAAATTACTACTTCTAAAGGCAGTTATAACGTTAAGTTTATTAAAAACTAGCGCTTCACATCATGATAGTTTTTCCAAACCTGTGTCTTTGAGGCACAGGTTTTTGTTTTTTATATAAACGTTATCAACCGGATTGCATCTAAATTATATTTAAATGTAGGTTTTTTCCATAAACATCATATTTATCCTTGTTTACAGAAAATCATAAACAAAAGCAGTGTTTTCACAGATTAAAGAACGTCAACGCGGCTTATGTTTTTTTAAAAATACTCGAACATTTGGCTAGTATTCATTTTTAAGCGAAGAAAAGCGACTCGAAATGCATGTTTTTAGCGGTATTCTTTCCGTAGAAGTTAATTGCCTACATTTAAGGGACAAATAATTTACTCCATTCAATTATAGTACCTCTGATTCCCTTCTACATACCCTCTATAAACGTTTCTACAAAGTCTACTATTTTATCTAAAATACGATGGGTAATGGTGGCTCGGTCTTTTAAACCCGGCCTTTGGTTCATTACCTCTATAATATCTTCGCGTAACGGTTGTTTTTGTGTAAACAAATACTTGCCTACCAACACCTGTAATTTATCAAAGTTGAGGTTTTCGTCTGTGGCAAGGTGCTCTATGGCACGTAGCTTTTCTAAATTCCAGTAGGTTTCAAACTGGTCTGTAAGCGTGGTGCTGTCTTCTATATACGGCAGGTTTTGCAGTATAAATTTTTCTATAAGTTCCTTTTTGCTGCGTAGCCTGGTATCACCAGCCATAATATCGGCAATGGTTTTCTGCTGCTTTTCGCGGTCGGATTTGCTGGTAGCTTCTTGAAGTTTTACCAGCAGGTTAAGAATATACACTACGTTAATCTCGTCGCGGTGTATAAGCTCCAGTTCAAAATCTATGTCGTTCAGTATAGAAATCTTTTCTTTATCGTTCTTAACCACATCTCGAATGTCAAGGTACTTGCCTTTGTAGTCTTCAAAATCCTGCTCTGTAATGGGCAAATCATCAAACGTAAATTCGGTAAAAGTACCCAGCACGTTTTTAAGGCGCATTAGTTCCCTAAACGCCGTAACAAACTCCAGTATTTCGGCCTCGCTGGGCAGGTCGTTCACGCTGTTTACCGTTGGGGCTATTTCCAGTAGTTTTTCTACTGCCTTTTCAAAATCGGCTATGTAGTTTTCGTAGGGTTTAAGCACAATAACCTCAACGGCATCTTTATTGGCAAATAGCTCTATAGCTTTATCTGTGGCCTCTTTAAGATTACGGAAACAAACTACATTACCCTGCGACTTTACTTCGTTTAAAATACGGTTTGTGCGCGAATACGCCTGTATAAGGCCGTGGTATTTCAGGTTTTTATCTACGTAAATGGTGTTTAATGTTTTGCTGTCAAACCCGGTAAGAAACATATTTACCACCAGCAGTATATCTACCTGTTTTTGTTTTACGCGTTTTGCAATGTCGTTATAGTACAGGTAAAACTCGTTAGTGGTGTAATTACTGCCAAACATACCGTTATAATCGGCTATGTAGCTTTCCAGCTTTTCGCGTGGGTGTATTTTGCAGTATTGCGGCTCAGGTTCGCCCAGGAATTTTAAATTTTCCTCCTCTATAAACCCATCGGCATCCTCTAAATCGGGGTTTGCCTCGTACGAGAAAATAGTGGCAATTTTTAAATCGTGCTTACCCTCTTGTTTTTTGGCTTTAAGCAGGTCGTAATATTGGGTAAGCATACTTACATCCTGAACGCAAAACATAGCCGTAAATGCCCTGTTGTGCGTTTTACGGGCATGATTGGCTATTATGTAATCGGCTACGGCGTTTAGCCTTTGCGGGGCTTCCATAACCTCGGCGCGGTCTATGTCTTCTATATCTATATCGTCTATGCCCTCTTTGCCTCTAAAGGTGCGAATATACTCTATGCTAAATTTTAGTACGTTTTGGTCTTTAATAGCATCGGTAATCACGTATTTGTGCAGGCAGTCTTCAAAAAGGTCTTTAGTAGTGCGCTTGCCGTGGTCGTTTTTGGCGGCATTGTCTGCAAAAATAGGCGTGCCGGTAAACCCAAACATTTGCGCATTAGTAAAGTACTCTTTTATACGCTTGTGGGTATCGCCAAACTGGCTGCGGTGGCACTCGTCAAAAATAAACACTATGCGCTTATCCTTTAGCTTGCCCATAAGGGTAGCGTGCTTTTCTTTAAGTACGGCGGTGTTTAGTTTTTGTATGGTGGTAACTATGAGCTTGGTGTCGTTACTAAACTGCTTAACCAGTGCGCCGGTGTTTGTGGTGCTGTCTACGCTGCCATCGCTAAAAGAGTTAAACTCCTTTATGGTTTGGTAATCCAGGTCTTTGCGGTCTACTACAAACACTACCTTGTGCACCTCATCCAGGTTAGTGAGGATTTGGGCGGCCTTAAATGAGGTAAGCGTTTTACCCGAACCCGTGGTATGCCAAATATAACCCGCCTTTGTAGTGGTTTTTACCCGGTCTACTATAGCCTCTACCGCATAGTACTGATAGGGGCGCAGTGCCATAAGCATCTTGGCCGACTCATTTAGCACTATGTATTTGGTTATCATTTTGCTGAGCTGGCACGGCTCTAAAAACACATTGGCGAAATCCTGTAGCTGGGTAATAAGGCTGTTATCGGGGTTTGCCCAAAAGAAGGTTTGCTTAAAGCTGCGCTGGTTTAGCGGGGCATTAGCATAGTACTTGGTATTTACCCCGTTGCTGATAACAAATAGCTGTACGTAGCCAAAAAGCCCGCTGCCGGTGTGGTAGCTGTGCCCCTCATAACGCCCGGTTTGGTTAAAGGCTTCCTTTAGTTCCAGGCCGCGGCGTTTCAGTTCTATTTGTACCAGGGGCAGGCCGTTTACCAGTATGGTTACATCATAACGGTTTTTGTACATACCCTCCATAGTAATCTGGTGGGTAACCTGATACTGGTTTTGGCACCAGTGTACCTGGTTTACCAGCTCCAGGTAGCCGGTATCGCCGTTGTCTTTAGTATAGGCAACTTTATCGCGCAGGGTTTTTGCTTTTTCAAAAATATTACCCTTAGCCAGGTGGTTTAGTACCTGCTTAAACTCTGCCGGGCTAAGGGTGGTATGGTTATGCAGCTCCAGTTGGGTTTTAAGGTTGGCTATAAGCTGGTCTTCGTCTTTTATGGTTACCTTTTTATAGCCCAAGCCTACCAGCTGGGTTACTAAGTTTTCTTCTAAAATGTATTCGGGTTGTTTGGTCATTGGTTTACTTATATTTTCTAAAAGCCTGGATAAACTGATAAATACCGTAACCTACAAAGGTTTTTCCTAAGAAGTCAAACAAATAAAACCATGCGCTTGACTTTGTTGGTTCTTCAATGTAATCAAATTTATGTATTGGATTTAGATATTCCATATATAATTTAAAGCCTTTGGAAAAATCCCACTCAGAAATTCTGCAAAATCCTACAAAATAGAATCTATCAGTTAACAGTAAAGAGCAATAAAAGAAAATCCAACCAACGATTATTATAAAAAAGAAAGCCCTGCCATATGAATTGCCGTGGTCATTTGACCATTTGTTAAGCCAAAGATTAAATCTTTCAAAACGATTGTTTGACCAGTTTTTTAGTTTACCCCACCAATTAAGGCTACTATTATTCTTAAATGTCTTCAGCTCATTTCTATAGATTTCCTTCTCGATGGCTTTATATTTTAAAGATTCCGATAGATTCTTTTGCGATTCTAAAATATCTTTTAAAATCCTAAATGTTTCTCTTTTATTTTTTATTGGTATAATAGCCAATTCAGAAACTGCTTTCTCATATTCATCCTCATCCGTAAAGTATTTTACATCTTTATAATCTTCTAAATTAAATTCAAAAAGCCCAAGTTTGCCTGGCATAATTGCTAAAGAAAAATCAAACCCCTTTTCCGCTTTCGTACCCCTTAGAAGCATTAATTTTTCATTACGCGTGTAAGTGAACAGCACATTTTCCTTGAATGTAGCAGCAGAAAATACTACAGTATTTAAAAAGTCGGTTTTGTAGAATATTGTGGGTTTATGAAAGGTAGCCCTCCAAAAATCGACTAATTCATTAAATGTTGTATTTCTGAAATTAGCTTGGCTTTCAAATTCTGATTCCCAAAATTTTACTTTTCCGCTTAGTATTGCATTTTCTGCATTAAACTCACCTTTAAATTTACACTTGCTAAACGTTAATACTCCCTTGTAACCATTGAGTATTGTGCCTTTTTCAAAAATACAGTTGTCATAAAAACTCAATTTTTTATCGTGTGAATTTATCTGAACGTCTTCCTCAAATATACATCGATGAAAGTCAAATTCGTATTTTTTTAATTTACCTTCAATTTTAAAACTTTCCAATGCATTAGCCGCCTCCTGACTTAGTGGAAAACTGAAATTGTACTTAAATCTATATTTTTTACCATTCTCTCCGAGCGTTATTTTATATGTCGCAGTTCGGTCACGATTAACCCTAATGTAATTGCTAATTTCAAGCAGTAAATCTTTTTCGTTTGAAATAGTAACTTCCATGATTATCACCTTTAAAAATAAATTTAATACTTCAAAAACAAACTACGGATACGTATTTATACCTGTTTTTACCTACAGGTAAAAACCTACACAAACATTTGCTGCAACAGCCCTTTTTTAAACCCTTTGGCGGCAGCAACCTGCGCGCTTACCGCAGCTATCTTGGCATCTATAGCCGTAAGAAACTCCGCTATCTTGGTTTGTTCTGCGAGGGAGGGGAAGGGAATTTTGAACCTTTTTAATTCACTTCCATTTATTGAATTAATTGTTGCTCCTAAGTTTTTATCAATCTCTTTTCTATAGTTATCGGTATCGAAATAGTGAAAAATATATTTATTAAAATCGCTTCTATACACGGTCATAAAGGCTCCGAAAGCTAAACCTTCATTTTCTTTATTAATTATTGCATTTTTTCCAATTAGGTTTTTACTTCCATTTCTAACGCATATTAAAATGTCATTCTCTACAATAGGGTTGTATTTGCCGCTTTCAACAGATACATAAACATTATCAGTAAAGGTTAGGGTTCTGTCTTTAATGTTTGAAGACCTTAATACTAAAATTCCGTTTTCATTTATATTCTCAGGGCTATAAGTTAGACCGTTTACTACTTTTCCAACCTCCCCCAATTCCTTTTCTTCCCACTCCGGAAAATCCTTACCCCCATCATCCTTAAAGCGTATTTGCTGGCTAAAGAGTTTTTGCATCATGCCTTTTTTGTACTGCTCCAGCAGGGTTTTCTTTTGCTGTAGCTGCTCCAGCTTTTTATCTGCCGCCGATAAAAACGAGGCTATCTTTTGCTGCTCCGGTAGGGTGGGGAGTTTAAAGAAGATGTTTTTACAAACATCTTGATTTAACTTAGGTTGTGCTGTTCCGGTATTGTACTTTGTATAATCAATCCTTTCTAATACTTGAGTTAAAAAATCAATATTTGCTTTCGTGTTAGGTTTAATAACATGAGCATGGTTGTTAATCCAGCATTTTCCAGTTACCTTAAAAGCTAGCGGCAAATTGCGAGATAAAATATTTTCGCCATCTTCTCCAAGTAAAATAATTTCTTCATCAAAAATAAAGTCATTTACATAATCGATAATACCTGAGGCGCCATAGTAGGGATAAATACCTTTTATGTTATTTCTGTCAGATTGTTTAATTGGCCTTCTTCTTCCGTCTAAAAAGTTAGACACATCCCCTAACTTCTTTTCCTCCCACGCCCCGCTAAACTCCGGGAAGCGCAACTTTGGTGTAGTGTGCTGTGCCATAGTTAAAACGGTGTTGGTAGGTTTAGTTCTTTACAAAAGGCGGCTATCTGGGCATCGGTGGCTGCCATGCTTTCTTCCAGCGCGTGCAGCTGGGTGGCTATAGCGGCTATGTCTATTTGTTCTTCTTCTTCAAAGGTGTTTACATAGCGCGGTATGTTCAGGTTGTAGTCGTTTGCGGCTACTTCGTCTAACGTAGCCACGTGGCTGTATTTGTCTATAACGGCGCGGTTGCGGTAGGTGGTAAGTATCTTATCTATATGGTCTTCGGTAAGGCGGTTTTGGTTGCCCACTTTTTCGTATCCCTGGCTGGCATCTATAAACAGTATGTTATCGGGCTGGGTGCGGCACTTGCTTATAACCAGTATGCAGGTGGGTATGCCGGTACCGTAAAATATATTTGCCGGCAGGCCTATAACGGCATCCAGGTAGTTTAGCTTTTTTATAAGGTATTCGCGTATGGTGCCCTCTGCCGCGCCCCTAAACAGTACGCCGTGGGGCAGTACGCACGCCATAGTACCGTTATCGGCAAGGTGGTATACCATGTGCTGCACAAAGGCAAAATCGGCCTTGCTGCCGGGTGCCAGTTTTCCGTACTGGCTAAAACGCTCGTCGGTTTCGTTTAGCGGGTTGTCTTTGCCTTTCCACTTAGCGCTAAAGGGCGGGTTTGCCACTATGGCCTCAAAACGTTTTTCGGTATGGTGTGGGTTTTCCAGGGTATCGTCCTGCCTTATGTCAAAACGGCTAAAGTGTACATCGTGCAGTATCATGTTCATGCGCGCCAGGTTGTAAGTGGTGCGGTTTAGCTCCTGCCCGTAAAACTCCTCTACATCGGCCTCGCGTGCCACACGCAGTAGTAACGAGCCGCTGCCACAGGTAGGGTCGTACACGCTGCGCAGGCGTGCCTTGCCTGCCGTAACTATACCGGCAAGCACCTTGCTTACCTGCTGCGGGGTATAAAATTCGCCTGCCTTTTTACCGGCTCCGCTGGCAAACTGGGCTATAAGGTACTCGTAGGCATCGCCCAGCACATCGCTGTTTGCGTTGCCCAACTCAAAGTCTATTTTGCTAAGGTGCCCCAGTATTTTGCTTATCAGCTTGTTTCGCGCTTCTACGCTGCGCCCCAGCTTGGTGCTGTTGAGGTCAAGGTCTTCAAAGAGCTTGTTAAAGTCGTCTTCGCTATCGGTGCCCATAGTGCTTTGCTCTATACTGTTTAGTATGCCTTTAAGGTCTTCCAGTATAAAGTCGCTTTCGTGCTCAGTATTGGCGTTACCCTTTTGGGCTATGGCATCAAAGAGTTCGCCGGGTTTAAGGTAGTAGCCCAGGTGCAGCAGGCTTTCTTCCTTAATGGCGGCAAGGTCTTCGGCATCGGTTACCAGGGTGTAGTCTTTTACGGTTTCGGTTTCCAGCAGCTTGTTAGCAAACAGCAGTTGTTTTTCACTCAGGTACTTATAAAATATAAAGCCCAGTATGTAATCCCTAAATTCGTCGGCATCCATTTTGCCGCGTAGTTCGTTTGCTATGTTCCAAAGCTGCGTTTCCAGCAGCCGTTTTTGTTCTTCGCTCATGTGTTTTGTGTTTGTACTTTAGGGTAATATTGGTGGGTGGTTATTGGTTTTTTGTTTTAAACATTAAATTTTGTTCAAATAACAGGGAGTAAATATAAGAAAACCGATAGAAAGTGTAAATGTAATACTGGGTAGTTTTCGAGTTGTTTTATTTGATAATTTAGGGGTGATAATTTAAAATTTTAATATTATGCCAAACAACCACCAGGCCGATATTAGCAATGCTAATTCGGGCACATCAGGCTTTAACGCAACGTACCAGCAGGCGCAAGATAACCATGCGAACCAGCTGAACCCGAACCATCCAAGTTATCAGGGTAAGAAAAAGTAGTTGAGTTAAAAAAAGTAAACGGCTTATGTGTAGTACACGTAAGCCGTTTGTTATTCGCTAAAATTTCAGTTTAATCTTATCGGCAGCCTTTTGTAGTTTTATTTCTGTTATTGGATTTGTTGTTTTAAGTAGGTTACTTTCCGATGCAGAAATTAGCAAATCACTATTTATAGGCTTTTCCTTAACCTGGGGGTACAACTGGCGTACAGGCTTGAACCAAGAATCACAAAAACAGACAAACAAAACGCTGTTTTCAGAGGTTTGTAAGGACGCCAAAACGGATTATGTTTTCATAAGTTAACGGATATTTTGGTATAAAGTAATTTTGAAGTTTAATTGAGTTTAACTTAAGTAAAAGTTCTGTTGAGTGTCTTAAATTGTCTTCCGGTGCAATTTTCTTAACTTCTCGGAGCAACTTTTTCTACTGCATAAAATTGCGTCGGCAATATACCTTTAATTTTGTGCATTTTTGTAAATTTTGATGGTGCAGGGATAAAAATAAAAAACCTGAAAAGCTGTAACTTGCAGGTTTTATGTGATTTAACTAGCTTTGTTCGAAAATAAAGCCCTGTAGTGGTGGTCCTTACTGAACAATTTTGGAACCATTTCAAATCGGAGTTACATGATTTAAATAGCTGAATCCCGAATATTTAATATTAACCATACTACTTCAGAAAATTTTTCCACTCTACAAGAATATTGATAAATTCTTGTAGTGGAAGTGTTAAACTTGGCTCTAAATCAGTATTGTTACTTATTAGATATACATTTTCCTCATCACACTCAAATGTACCCGCAGTAACACCGATAGATATTGTACCATGTTTATCGGAAAAAACTTGTTCGAAAGTTTTTTGGTTATTCTGCACTAGTTTAATTTCAGAAACCGTGTCTTCAATTGTTTTAATATCACTGAGATCAGATAAGAAGTACGATAACATTATGTATTTGTCGCTTGTAGGTCTATTTTCTTTACCAACTATCGGATGAGTATAAAATTCAATTTTTTTCATTGGAGCCAAAATACACCAGATTCAGAGATTACGTTCACGTTTTAACTTAAAAAGTTTAATTTTCGCCTCATGTTCTTCCTGCTGTTTTGGAGTCATCAAATCCCACTTTATCGCATCTATCTTCTCCTGATTATCATAATATTCATCAAATAGTTTTTTATTCTTTTTTTAGTAAAGGTCAAGTTCTTTATCTGTCTTAAATACTTTGAAGGCAATAGGTTTCAAGAATTCATTTCGCTCTGTTAATACCTTTAATTGATTGTTGCTATCCATTATTTCTCCCTTAAAATTATTTCAAGGATTGTTTCACCTCTTTTAACAGGATGCTTTACTCTGCCAACGTTCTCAACTACAAATTTTGTACCTGATTTAAAAAGAACTTCCATTTCATGAGTTACTAAGCTGCCCTGTTCAACTAATTTCTATAAAGGACTTTTATCTCCCTTACTACGATTTGAATGGCTGTATTAATAATCTTCTAATACGTAGGCGGGATTAATTTTTACTTGTTTTGGATTAAGTTTTATTGTTTCAAAACTAACAAAGCAACCCGAATGTTTCCTTATTTTATATATCAAAATTTTACTACAGTATGAAAATAGAGAGTTTATACTGCAAATACTGAAACAAAATGCGTGTAACAATACCGTCTGCAAAACAAATTTAGACATCCTTTGTTTTGTTTCTTCTGTAAACAAAACTATCAACTTGAATCTAATAGAATAATAACTCAAAAAAAATACGGCTATCCTTTTCGGATAGCCGTATGTGAAGTAATTATTTTTTAATGAATTTAGCATGCATTCCTGAATCAGAGTTTACAATATAAACTCCAGAACTCAAATTGCTTACTTTAATACTGTTTTCACCTAATTTAAGTCTTTGGTGTATTATCGTCTTGCCCGTCATATCTGTAATAACAATATCCAAAGTTTCGTTAGTATCTATAAATAATACATCAGAAGTAGGATTAGGATATAATTTCCAATTACTCTTTACAACGGGTTTTATACCCAAACCGCTTATTACTGTACATTCAGATGTTGCCGAGCATCCATTTTCCGTAATTATCACGGAATAAGAACCATTTTCCATAGCAACGTAAAAGAAATCCGTTTCGCCGGCTATTGGTTGATTATTAGCACAATCAATCCATTGGTATGTGGCGCCTAATGACGATGTAGTGGCTGTTATAGTATTAGAAAATACAGTTACGGCAGTATCTATTGAGGTAACTTCAACCGTCATATTAGCTGCAGTGGCACACTGACCCGCATTTGGTGTAAATGTATAGGTGGTAGTGGCAGTACTATTTACAGCCGGACTCCAAGTTCCTGTAATGCCGTTTGTAGACGTAACAGGCAGTGTAAATGAAGTTCCGCTACATATTGGTGCAATTTGCGTAAATGTTGGCACTATATTGTTGCCTACTGTAACTGTCATGGTTGTAGTTGTAGCACACTGACCCTCATTTGGTGTAAATGTATATGTGGTAGTGGCAGTATTATTTACAGCCGGACTCCATGTTCCTGTAATGCCGTTTGTAGACGTAGCAGGCAGTGTAAAT
>NZ_JBKJHB010000006.1:0-272068 GCF_046614455.1 Flavobacterium sp. RNTU_13
GTACGCTACCACATCTGGTTTATACCCTTGTGTAGGGCTATCTATAAACTCTGTAATGGTTAAATTATCTATGTAGAACGTAACCTCGTTTGCCGGTGCGGTGCCGCCGTAAGATAATAAAAATCCAACATTTATATTAGGGTCATTAGCATTTATTGGGTTTGCAGGGGTTTGTATTACATACGATATCTGCCTTGCACCATTTTGTGCAAAGTATTGCATCGTATTCGGGTTTGTTAAATACACCGTAGGTGAGTAATTGGTCTGCATAGCGGTAAAAGCCTGATTACTGGTGCCTAATTCTACATCAAGGGACACATAGTACTTGGTATTTGCCTTTAATGTAAAATTCTTTTTAACCTGAGCTGTACCGGTAGTAACTACTTGAAGCCTATTCCCCACAATACTTGCGGTTATGCCTGTTGCATTTAACCATCCTGCCGGTGTGGTTGTGTTAGGAACATTAAAATTATCTAGGTAAGTAGGCGTACTTGCTAAAATGGCATTACCTCCTACCATCTTACGGTCTGTAACTACGCTTAATACGTTACCTAAGTGATTAGAAAGCTCGTAGCGCTTGTCTCCTACCTTACGCCCTGATAAATATCCAGCCTCTTTAAGCGCAATTGTACCACTACCCTGGTCGTCTCCGGCACAAGGTACTATGGTTTGATCTTCATTCGCAATTCGCGGACAATTATCACATACATCTCCATAGGTATCACTATCGCTGTTGGTTTGGTCGTTGTTAGGTACTTTGTTACAGTTATCGCACCCGTACATTATTTGTCGATTGGTTACCGGATCCAACTCAAAATAAATGTCTCCTACCCCGTCATTGTCATCATCGGTTTGTCTTGGGTTAGGATTATGAATACAGTTGTCGCATACATCCCCTACATTATCATGGTCTTGGTCTTCCTGTAACGGGTTAAATGTAAACGGACAGTTATCTATGTTATTTGTTAAACCATCGCCGTCACTGTCTAAATCTGCGTCGCCACAATAGCCAGCTGTAGCATCTACCCCTGCTTTAATCATAGGTCGCTGTTGAGTAGAGTAGATTGTGCTATTTCTACTTGGTGCATTAGTGCCGGTATAATCAAAGGTAAAATCATTATTATAAGGCTCGGTATTACCTTGTACAGTATACTTATAGTTAAATTCACACATTTGAAGCGGTGCACCTTGCTCAGTAGTGTTAGGTATAAAATTCATATAAGAATTTACATACTTACCTAAAGTATTAAAAATATTAGGGGCAATAACTTCTGCCTTGAGCTTACTTTGCTTTACATCAACAATAGTAGAAGTGGTTTTCTTAAAATCTGCAGTTGTAAATATATTATCATTAATTGTTAATTTAGGTATAAAACTGTTACCCAAATAACCTAAATCTAACGTTAAATCCCATTCTGCGGTAGGAATACTACTTATATTTTCCCTCAACTCAAAAACAGTTTTTGTAGTTTTAAAGTCAATGTAGTTCATCCACTTCCTATTAAGGCTGCCCCCTTCATGGCCACTTCTCCAAACCATTCTTGAAGACTCAATCTCAAGAACCGGTCTAAACGCATTGTTAACTTTCTTTATATAAAGTTTTATATGTGAACGGTTCCACACTTTGTCATCATTAGGGTTTTTACCGCCACCCTGTAAACTAAATACACTTTGTTTAGCATTTGCAGGAAAAGTTTCGGCTATTTTAAACGTCGTAGAGATAATCGCTTTTTTGGTTATCGGGAATCCATCACCACCAAAGTTGAGCGTATATTGATCATCAATCCATGCTGTATTATTGTTACCTGTAAAGGCAAGACCTGCCTTAGTAATTGTAGGAACGCTCGTGGTGGTACGTGCAGTTGAAGCATTTGTTACCCTCCTTGCAGAAGGTGCTTGTGTACTAAGTAGACTAAGGTCTGCTTCTTCCACCCCTAACCTGCTGCTACCATATATATCCTGCTCTTTTAGCCTGTAGTCTGTACCTTGACTGTCTACCGTAAGTACATAAGTACTCATAGGGTTACCCTGGGCATCCCTTAAGTAATAGGTATTAGTTACAACGCCTGTAGCGTTAGTGTAAGACTTAACCAGCCTGTTACCAAGTCCGTCATACTGAAAATCTATATGGCTGCCATCAGTTTTATTAATTCTTTTAACTTTTCCATCAACGCGCCATTCTATATCAATACCTTCGCTGTAATCTTTTACTAACTGACCTATATTATCGTACTCATAATTATAAGGATTTTGTCCTAAATAAGGTAAGTCATTCCTGTTTGCTGTAGTAGCATCTGCAAGGGTAGGCGCAGTATCCCTTATCCATAGTAACTGGTTAGAATTTTTCTTATAATGATAATTTAGCAAATCAAACTGTAAAGTAGGACTTTCTTTACGGTTAAGTGATATAATATTACCATTTCGATCGTACGTAAGCGACTCTTCAAAAGAGTTATAGCCTGTAGGTAAAGGCTGTGCAGATATCTGATTAGGGTAATATAATATCTTTTTAGAATATGATTGAGCTAACCTGTTTAGCTGATCATATCTATAATAACTAAACCGGGTAGGTAATACATTTTCATCAATACCCAATAATGATGTAACCATTTCTTTAATATTCCCGTTATAAAGATTATTACCTCCAGAGGCACTTTTACCTTTAGAGAAATACGCTAACATCTTATCTACAGGAGTATTTGACGAATGAAATCTTGAAGTATAGTCGTTATTATTATAATTAAGTGTAAACGCAAAAGCATCTTTGGCAAATACATCATCACCACCATCTTTACCAGCATCGTAAATATTTCCGATAGCTTCAGAATTTACAGCCTTAAGCCAGCCTTGTAGCGTATATATATAATCCAGCCCCTGTACTTTTTTATCACCAAGTTCTACCCGGGCTAATGGACCATGTTCATAATAACGATACTTTGCATCGTTTTCCCAAATTATATTATCCTTACTGGTTTGTACATTTGTAATACGGTTATCGGCATCATATTGGTATCTGTGTATAAACTGATCTTTCTTACCTGGCTGGTAGGTTACTTTATTAACATTACCGCTTATAAGATCATATTCATAAACAAGATTTTTATGTTTGTGTTCATCGGCAAGCTTCGCGTCATTAATATAAGATACCAGTTCTCTTACGTTGCCATGAATGTCATAATCATAAAAAATTGCATTATCGTATGCAACAGATTCAAAATCTGTGGTGGCAATAGTATTGTAGGACAATATAGATGTAACTCTTTTTCTTGAATTCCACGAATAACGGCTAAACAACGAGGCAGAGTCTTGGTAAGGCACATCATATATGGTACGTGTAACCTCGCGCTTAGTAAAACTTATTGCTGATTCATCAAATCCATTTTGTTCGTTATCGTCGGTACCTAAAATAAGTTTCCCTTCATCATTTATTTTATAAGGCAGTCCTCCTTTATTACCTGCGGTAATTTCTCCGGCTTCAAATATACGGCCTAAGGCGTCATATTTAGTATAGCTAAAAACATTAGCGGTATTATAATTTACTAAACGAAGGCCATATACCGAAGAAACTGGGGTCGCACTATTATAATATAAAGCGGCATCTATCAGCATTGGCGCTGTACCTGCACTCTTAGAATCAAGAAGAGTATAGTTATAATAATAATTTATTACCCCGTTCTTTCTTTCAATCCTAAAAATGTCAGATACTTTTGTTGCTCCCAAATTCCTGAAAGGATTAGGATTATTAGGTGCCCTAAAAAAAGCGTTACCGAACTGATCTATTTCAACAGAATAACCTGTATCAATTATACTAGTACTATTTGTAAAACTTAAACCTATACGTACGCCACGGGTATAAGTAATAGGGGAGATATTTACTCCAGGCACATTATTAGGTGTAGGCAAAGAGAATTCAATAAAACCATCTCCAGGTAATACATACCCGGTATGTGCATCAATATAGCCATTGCCCGGCGCTACTTTTTTCAGCCTGTTGTTTTCCATTACATAATTAGAAGACGGAACAAACTGTGGCACACCATCAAAGCTTACCTGCTGTTTCTCATTCTGTGAGGCTATTATCCTACCCTTATCATCATAGGCAAACTTTGTTGTACCGCCATCAGGAGTTTTTTGCCACACCAGCTGGTTTAACGAGTTATACTTATACTGTGTTTTAAATGTATGCTGAGGCTCCTGTGTACCATCTGTACGCTCCACGCCCTGTGGCGGCACGGTTTGTAAAAGGTTACCTGCCTGATCATAGTAGTAGAGCGTATATTGGTATTCACGATCTGGTGCTGAATATTGTAAGGTTTCTGTAAGGTTTTCAATAGCTTTAGCTAAAAAACGCTGTTTAAATAATTGCTTTTGCTGCTCATAATATTCGTTAGATAACTCTTGCCTATAAGTTTCATTTACTGCATCAACAAAACTGCTACATGGTTCTGCAATCTCTATAGTAATTAGCGTGTCTGTAACCGGTAAAATAGCTTTTGATGTGCATACGCCATTTTTATACATATAAACATGCTTCACATAATCAAGCCATCCCATTTGTGGATCTACCGTTAAGTATTCTCTAAAGGCAGCTATAGCACTTGCGGTAGATGGGTTGCCATACCCTAAATCATTTGAAGCAAACTGTTGAAGCGTAAGGAATAACGGATTTTGTGGATTTTGTATACTTAATGTAGTTATGTAATTAATATAATCGTCTGTTACATACTGTAATTGAGCATCGCAGTATTCTTGTGCTGTAAAGGTTGAAGATATGTTATACCCTATTTGGTTACAAATGTTTAAGTACCTTGTGTAAGCATCTGTACAGGTAACCGGGGAAGGAACAACAGGAATACAACTATAACAAGGAGTTACAGGCGATTCAACACAATTAGGTAAACGCAAACATGGAACATAAATCTCCCAATGTCGATTATCTACCATATTAATATCATGAGTCAAAAGGGTATTACCACAGTAATACGTCTTTGTAGTATCATCAAGACTATAAGAAGGATCATTTAACCAATACGGTATATCAGATACCGTCATTGATTGAAACCTCGCGGTAATCGGACAGTTGGCACCATCAGGTGTAAATGACATAACGGTATAATTAACACCTTGATAATTATATTCATTTACAGTTACATTATGCACTCCAGATGAAGTGTTTGGAAGATATGCAGAAAAAGCAGCCATATTTTGGCTTTCAAAACTATAAATACCAGCCCTATAGTTATTTGATACTTCTAAAAGCAAATTATTAAGCGGTTCATAAGTTTCCTGGGCACATGCTGTACCATAATTATAACAATTAGATGAAAAAGATATTCTATGCGTTCCGGCCGGAATATATTGTGAACCATTATAGTAGGCATCATAATAAGCATCTAAAAAAAACACACCACTATCACGGTCAATTCGAAAATTAGAAAAAAATCTGTAATCTGGGTGGTTCCTCGGCATAGTTACCTTTATACCACAACCACTACTTAAACCAATAGATAAAAGTTCTTCGTTAGGAAAATGTTCGTCATTTTGAAAAGTCAACGATATAATGGGTGTACCGTGTAAGTTGAAATAAGGCTGAATTAAAGAAAAACTACTTGGTTGATAATGTGAATTAATAATATTATCTTTATTTAACCATGTTTCATTTATAAATTTAGTAAAACCTATTTCAAAAGCTGTTAATCCGATTAGTTCCTGTGTACATATACACTCAAAGCTAAACCCATCAGTATATGTAAAACTGCCTTGCACGCTTACTACAAGCCCACTGGTATTTATGTAGGTAATGGTAATTACAGAACCCTGCACACTAACATTTGTAAAACGCACTACATCTCCAGTATCAATAAGTCCGCCATTTAAATTAAATGTCAGACTAAAACCAGGAGAATCTATATGGTACATATCTGAATCAACATACCAGTGCGCCTGTTTGCTATCATCATCTAAAAGTTCAGGCAGTATACTTAAATTATAACCATAAGTATCTACATATAATAGATTTGTTAACGATATTTCGGAATTGTAAAGATTAATGAAATTGTCGGAATTAAACTCACCTCTGGTTTTTAAAACATTAAACATTTTTAACAGCGCCTTTTCAAACTTAGCTCTTTTGTCGCAACCCGAAGCACCGTTGCCTGAAATAGACTCGCTACTTAAAACAGTAGCACCCGGTACCGCAGCATTTCCAAAGGCACATTCTCCAACGGGTATTTTACTAATACCCTGAATCAATATTTCGAGAGGTGCTGAAGATGTACATGATGCCCTTGTTATTTTTGCCACGATATTAAAAGTAAAAGTACCCGTTTGGCTATTGTATGAACCCGGCACATAATAAATGTCTTTAAACTGTGTAATTACAAAGCTATTAAGAGCATAATCGTTCCAGGTTACAGAGGTACAGCCCGATCCTCCAGGTAAAATTGAAAGATCTATATACCCAGTACTGCCAATAGCTAATCTCAGCACTTGTCCTGACGAAGTTATAGAGCCACTCATTTCAGGATTTGTAAGGGTAACATTTCCTCCTAATTGCGTATAAAAAGCGGTATTTAAAAACGGTAAATCAGTAATACTTACCCTATTCAACAATGAACTTAAGGCATAATTCCCTGAAACAAGACTATTTAAAAAGTCCTGCATTACAATTGCCTGAGGACATTTACCAGAAGAAAGGTAAAGTTGAGCTGCAGCGTCTGAGGCTAGATTTTCAGATCCATTACTTCCTCCGGTACTTCCGTCAGTAGTTACGGCGCCAGAGTTGTAACCGGTGTTAGGGGAAATATATTTTTTAGTTTTATCAGCATACAAATACGAGGTACTGCTACTACAAATGGAAAGGGCTCCATTCGCTCCTTGTGTATCATTGTACGCTAATGCAGCATTAATCTTGTTAAGTAGCGAGCTGTAAATATTATTTTGGGTATAATGAGTAAACATTGTGATAAAGTTATCCGCATCGCCTGCAGCCCCTCCAATACATTCGTTATACCTGCGATTATTTGCTGCATAAATGGATGCATATACAAACTTTATTTTTTCTTTAAAATTAAGATAGCTCTCCCTGAACGAAAGCCAAATCCTGTCTTTTGTTGCGGTAGATATAGAGGTATTAGCATTAATTTGCTGTGGTGTTAAACTATTAAAGTCTACCTGAGATGTATTGGGCAGGTTACCATATAATATTGTAAATGCGGCAACTTTAAACATAGAAAGACAGGTACTGTTTATTCTTGCACCTTCGTAAGAAAGATTTGTATATTGTAAAAGTTGTTTTTTAATATTAAATAATGCTGAATCTTCTACGCCTGTATAATTAATATTATAAAAAGGGTCTGGAGAAGTAAATTGAGAAACATTTGTAGACACAGTGCAACCAGTAAGATTGCAGTTACCCGTTGAATTACATATTAGGCTGTTAAGTGTATATGCTGTACCCTGCGTACCAGCGTATGCATCTGCAAAAGTATCTATATTGCGTAATGTGTTATCAAAATCATCAGACGTGATATTGTTATAACGCATTTCTGAAACTTTAGAATGATATTGATAGTATGGATATTCCGGGTGATACGGTAGTAATGAATTTACCCATGAAGGCTCGTATGCCCTTAGAAAATCATATACATATTTCAACTTTTCCGGCTTAACATAAAACTGATCTGGACTTGCCGAAGGAATAAGATCGGTTTCATCCTTAGGTTCAGGAGAATAGGTGTCATCAGCTCTCTTCGTTATTAAGATTTTCGATTCATTACCATCAGAATCTAAATATGGGGTTACAGGATGTCTCCATGAAATCGCAGATATGGGGCTTTCACCTAAAGATTGGGTAGTGTATCCACCGTAATAAATCAAATTCTCATCATTGTAAATACTTAAAGCGTCAGTTTGATTACTTTCTATCTCTTCATTGGTTAAATTACTTTCATCGCCTAGCCCTGTTATATCTCCATATTGCCCACCAATACTTAAATCAGATATTAACATATTTTGATACACCGCAGCATTACTTAACGTAACGCCTGTTAGGCATAAATCCCTACAGTCTACAATTGCTGTTGTAAACTCTGTTTTATACTTATTAACGTAGTTGTTAACTTCGCTATAATCAGTACCATCACCCGCATCTGTGTACAGCGCTTGTGAGCCATTATACAAAAATGTATCGTTATTATATGTAGCCTTTAGTTTCGTGGTTATATAGTTATTCCTGGCAACAGCAATTAATGCTTCGCGTTCGTTAGGGTTACCTAAATCTTCTGGATTTACAGCAGAATTTATCAATGCAGAAAATGCCGTTGCCTGTTGCTGATCTAAATACTGCTTAACAAAATCCTCTTCGCATACTTTACAACTAACATCACAACCTGTAAGTGGTTCATTAGGACCAAATATATCTTTACTTACATAACATGGATTTGTTTGCTGCTTAATCTTTGAAATAAAATCATTAGCATAATTTTCTACAGATTGCGGATCTACAGCGATTTCCTTGTAAAGTGAATATGTGCCTGTAGTTACTGCGTCGGCAGCCATTGCATTATTAACCTCACCTGCAGGGCTCGTTGTACCAGTTGTATCAAAAACACCATATGTACCTGATTTGTTTCCAGTTAATACATCCCGACCACAAATATCTCTAAGGCTTACATACCAATTATAGACAAACGGATATGAAATACTTAAACATGGATCTGTATAAGGCTGGCTATTAATAATATAGTTAAACGTAATTCCGGAAGGCACATTACTGCCAGCAGCAGCAGGTGTTACAAAAGCTATCTCAGAACTTGTTACTACTGCATCTTTATAAACATTAAAGGCTCCGGTAGCCAATTGATTTTCAACAGGCGATTTTTGGTCAATAACTTTAGTTATTAAAGGAGCGGTATTGGGTGCGTCTTTTAGTAACGTTAAATTGTCCGAAGTGCCTCCCGTTAAAGCAGTTGCTATAGTATGGCCTTTAGGATCTATATAGCTCACACTTAACTGGCCGTTAGGGTCTTTAACAGTATTCTTTTTGTACCTGTTTTTGGGTCCTACGTTGCTACCAAATAGACGGTTTAATTCTATCTGTTGAGGCTCAGAGTAAGAATATCTCATCTCAAGCCCGTATGAGTGTCCTAGCTGATATAGTTCCCCTACTCCTCCTTTACGACTTATCCGACCAGTATTATCCGGGGTATACTCAATTTGAGAAAATGGGTATTTGTTGGCAACAGGGACGTAATTCTGAAAAAGAGAAGATGGATTTTGTGTATTGTTACTTGAATAATATTTAGATGCTCCGCTTGTATCTGCCATAAAGGAAGGCATAGCTATATTACACACAGAGTTTCCTAGATCCCAATCGAAATCTAAATGACTATATGGCTTTCCTGTGGAGTTAAGATTAAGTGCGTCATAAAATTTTATAGCAGATTGTTGTAGGGGGACAGGTAAAACCTCTATTGCAGGCCTACCTTGTGTATCATAAATTGTTTCACCTACAATAGTTTGCTTATTAGTGTTCATTCTTGTCACAGTTTGCCTGTTTCTTAATGAACCGTCAAAGTAACTTACTACCTCTTTCTTTTTCCCGTCTTCAGCAAAACTGGCTTGGTACTGCCAGTTTTTGTTACCTTCATAATTTTGCGTAATTTGCAAAACATTTGGCCAGTCACTTACATAAACTTTATCATTTTGCCCACTACTCCATGGCCCAAAATAAGGTTTAGAAATTTCATTTAAAAATCTTCCAACCGCTCTTACCCTGTAGATAAAATAACCTTTAGAAAAAATCAGGGGTATATAATAAAAATTATCTTTAGTTTGAACCCTGGTACTATTGTGCTTGAATTCGTCCTCAGAAAGTGAAATATCAGAAGACGCCAATGTATTATTATCCGGGCCAAAATTATCGACCCATGCCCACTCAAGCTCATAGTATTCAGCAGGATAGTTAACATTATTATTCCATTGTATTTTAATTTCATTTTCTCCTGCAATAATCCCATTGGCAGGTACAGGAGGATTTTCTGTAGTTCCGTTATATGTTATAAGAAACTCTTTAAGCGGAGCAATGTTATTTTGAGCCAGGTTATAAAAACGTTGTACCTCAAACCTTGACCTTAAATATACCGGGGAGCTGTTTACAGCAACTGGAGTTCCATCGTCCTGAGTAAATGTAATTGATGTTATATTAAATATTGCTTTATGTACACCCGGTATTTTGAAAACTGCCTGGTCTACAATTTGCTCACGTGTTTTAATTAAATCATGCGTTATACTTAAACTAAAATTTTCAATAGTGTCTGTACCAGTTAATGTAAAGCTTTTAACAGTACCTTCCACTTTACAATTATAATATTGTAATTTACTTGTATCCGTTTCCAGCGCAGGATTTATATCAAGATATAATAGTATAGCAGGGTTTAAAGAAACCATTCTATGGGTATCGCCTGCAATACTATATGCATTATCTGTTATAGCTAAGGAGTTAGAAATAACAGCTCTGTTAGAATCCGTATTAGACCCTGAACTAAGATAAGGAGATGTTACTTCTTGAATTTGCCCAAAAACAGTTGTGCAAACTAATAAGCTATAAATTAGGATGAGCTTTTTGATATTCATAATTATTAGTCAGTGGTTGGTTTAATTTCTATTGTCAGTTATTTTGTACTCCCTAAACTCAGGTTTTGCGTAAACTTTCTTCTCTTTAATTACAAAATATTTATTAAAATCAATTGTCTTTAGTTTACTCTTACCTGAAGTTTTTAAATATGTTACCTCTAAACGAGGCCTACTTAATTTTTTTTTAGTAAAATCCTCTGAAAAATCTACAACATTTGCATAATACAAAACTTGTCGCCGAAGTGTATAATCACTATTAACAAACAAATCTATTTTTATATAATCATACTTACTTGCCGTTCCATCTGCATATAATAATACTTTCCATCCACTAGGTAACTTTTGAGTCTCTGTTACTTTAAACCCTTTGATAATATCTTTTACGTTAAACTGATCCGGAATTTTAGTCATATTATTATCTACAATAATAGACTTATTAATATGATCAATTTGAGCCGAAATTTTTTCGTCGCAAAAAAATTCCAGATTACCATATTTAAAATAATATTGTGATTTAGCCCTACGGCTTAAAATCCCTTTTTCGCTTTCAATGACTGTTGAACTCGTATAAGTCTTGTATAAATTATAAGTAGTATAGAATTCATACTGATAATCTGTATTAAATTTATTTACCACATGTTCAATAACATCAGTTTTATCCTGAGAATAAGAACAAATACTAAAAAAAATGACAAAAGCTATATTAATTATATATTTCATATTATTAATCATTAGTTCGTAGTTGTTTTTATTTTGTTACCCGAACGGCTTTCCTGAATTGTTTTAACACCTTGTGAAGTCTCTTTTTTAACCCTTATAAGACTTCCCTCTTTATCATATTCATAAAAGGTAGAATAGTTATTATCATCAAGTTCTGCAGCTAGTTTAAAGGTTTCAGGGTCATAAACAAATGTTTTCATACTTCCATCAATTGGATGCAGCCTTATATCATCAAAGAATACAGGAGTACCCGGGCTTGCATTAACAAGTTCAATACTAAACAATGAAGTATTTTCAGGTATACTAAAATTCATAGCAAAACGCTGCCATCCATCTATAATGTCTCCTGAAGGAAAAATCTGAACTGATGTGCCTGTTTCATTTCCTACACTGTCTGTGAAACGAAGTTTGACCAATGCGTTCGCATAGGTAGTAACCTGATAAGTTACTAATTCTTTAACCCACCCTGTAATAAAATAATTACCTTTTTCTGGCTGGAAAGTTTCACAGTCATCACAGTACACTTTTGGGGTAACCTGTCCACCGCAACCGTAGTGAGCCCTTGCCATTTTATCTGAAAAATACGTTTTATCTAATGCAATATCATTAAAGTTTGCATATTCGTAAAAATCTCCCCTGTCTATATCATCTCTATTACTCACAGGAAAATCAGTAGACGGCAATTCAAATAAATACTTTAAGGAAGCTATTAGCTTACCTGTAACTTCACTTCTAACATTAGCGTCGTTATTAGCATTACGGCGCAGAGGGTCTAAATCTACATATGAACCAGAGCCTATACCATAAACATATAGATGCGAATTACTGCGAATATCCCTAATTATGTTTTTCAGGTTTTGCAGGTTAGCGGTCTGAGATCCATCTGTAATCACTACTACAACATCTGGCCTTATGTCCTGAGTCATCGCAGTTTTTAAACCACTAGCCCAGTAATCCGAATTGGGCGTTATTCCTTTCAGTCTGCCTTCGGATGTATAGCCTGCTTTATATCGCTGTAGCCAATTTTTAAAGTCTCTTACTTGATCGTCAGTAGTAACCTGACTGTAGATATGATCGTGACGCGTATCGTTATCTGAATCAGACATACCTATAAAAGATATGTAAGTTTCAGCACCAAAATCATGTTGTTGTTGTACAAAATTGGTCAATTGCATTTTTATATAAGACCCTTCCTCTTCAGATATAGAACCCGATTCATCGAGTACAAAAGAAATGTGTTTACGACATTCGGGCGCTGCCGGACAGAAATTGACATGCTTTATCTGCGCTGTATCAGTACTGCCATTTGCATAGCTTACAATAGCGGTAGTATAATTTCCGGATGTTGTATAACCAACAAAATTTATATCTGTTACTAAGCCATAATTTTTTATAACAACATCCGGAGAAGTGCTATTCTGAGAAAATGAAAAAGATAAGGTTTGACCCGAATAAACAGCGTTATAAATCCTTGGATTATTATCTGTAATAAATTGTATCATGTCGTCTACTTTATCACTAAGATAGCCTGTAGCAGGTAACGACTGTTGTGTAAATATGTCGTTAATCATACTTACAAAGGCATTACTTGCTGTTGATGATCTTTCGTTTGTTTCTGTACAGAAAGATGTACAGGTATTGCTAACTGTTATGGTTTTTGTGTAAGTAGATAAACAACCATCATCAAGCCTTATGCTTAGGGTAACTTTATAAGTTCCCTCCTCGTTGTATATTTTAACAGGAGTTGCACCATGCACAGGTGCACCAATCATAGCACCAAACCTGTCGTAAAAATTCCATGTATAGTCTGATATATGAGTACTATTACCCATATACTTAAACTTAATTTCGTTATTAGTCTGCACACAAGACAAGCCGGTTTCAAGAGCTATAGCACCCGGTTGGTGTATGCAAATAATACCAGGACAAAAGTCAACGTGCCTTACTTTATGCTGTAATGAAGTTATTGGTTGAACCGTTAAACTGTAAGGATTTGAAGCCAATTCATAAGTGATAGCAAGTGTTTGTAATCCTTCATCATTTGCATTGTAGTTAAGAAGGTTAACATCACTTACGCGGTATGGTATCCTAAAATTTATAAAAGGGGTATGAATGTTTAACTTATTTGGAATAAAGAGTTCTACATCATAGTTTACACCATGTGGAGCAAATGAAAACTTGGCAATTCTTGTTGTAGTATTAAACGATAAGTTATAAATACCCGGGTTAGTATCTACTAGATATGGCTCAAGTTGAGAAACTTCAGATATACCCGTACCGTTTACAATAGTATTACCCGCCAAACATGTTGTTATTACCCTATTTAATAAAGCTATATACTTCTGTTTAACATCTGCAGATAAGTCATTGGTTTCAGTACAATAGGTAGAACAATTATTAATACTACCTGTACGTAAAACCGTTAGGTTTTTATAAAAGCTCCCTGTACAGCCATTATTGTATGTTACGTCTAGCTGAATCAGGTAATTGCCCGCAGTTGGGTAACTAAACTCTAAACTAGACACGTTAGACTGTGAAAACAATACCGTAGTATTATCTGAATCAAGAAACTTCCATGTATATGAATTGATATTTGTAGCAGTAGTTTGTAACAAAAATCGCTTCGCTACATTTTGCATTACACATGAAAGACCATCGGCCATCTCTATACTTACATATATAGAAGGACATTCAATGCTTTGACAGAAATCCACACCTTTTATGCTATGTGTCATTTCTACATGACCATTGTTATAAATAGTCCTTGGCATAAAAGCCTGGTCTGCTGAAGTAAATCCAGACAAAAGTAAATTACTTACCGGCACGCCAATATCTTTAACCGCTACATCATAACCAGCATGATCCCCAAAACTGAAAGACAAAATTTGGGTAGCCGGATCATACTGTACATTGTACAGCATTTCTGCATCTGTGTTTAAATACGGTAAAAGTGCTACAAGCTCCTCACAATTATAAGGAGACGTAACAGGATTTTGAGGATATAGAGCTAAAAGCTTATTTATTAAAGCCAGATATAAAGCTTTTATAGTATTAGGATTTTGCTCGGTACAACTTTGTGAATCACAACTTGTTTTAATTTCAAATTCTTTGTGGAAAGTTTCCCTACATCCTGAAGCAGTACTCACTGTAACTTCAAGATCATACATTCCAATAGTGCTTAAACCGTTTAGTAAGAACTCAGAACCCACATAGCTTCTAATCAAATTGCCGGTAGAATCTTTTAAAATCCAGGTTTTAGCAGATTGTACATTACTTTGTGTAGTAAATGTAAATGTAACAGCACTACCTGCTAGTACACACGATTCACCTACGCTTGAAGTTACTAATCCTGTAATAACAGTATTACATGGTATGTCCGGACAGAAATTAATTTTACGTACCTGGCCAGATAAGTTAGCTTCAGTATGATAATAGTCATCGTTAGTTCTTGCAAATTGTAAACTAGTTAACTGGTTTACATCAAAAGTAGAAGTAAAGGCAAACGACTGATAGTATCCACTAGGTGGCATATGTATGGTAACGTCGCTACTTCCATATACTCCTAAAGAGAAATTAAAAGTTATAACATCATTATTTATCCTCAAACTATAAATTCTAGGTGATTCTACAGCTATGTAAGGGGCCAGCGCCATAAGTTCAGGACAGTTAAAACCAGAAAATCGCGGAAGATTATCTCTATTTGCTATTACATAATTTATTAAATTTATAAACAACTGTTTTACCTGCGGCGATCGGCTATTTGTGTCTGCACAGGTTGAAACAGAACCGGAAACGCAAATTAAAAAACTGTTAGGTGTATTTACAGAAGTTGTATATACCCTTACTTTATATGTTTCTCCCGGAATAAGGTTATTAACCATCGTCTGGGAAATATTATCGCTACAATATACCTGTGTAAGATTGTTACAATTACCCGTGTATAGCGCAAATTTAATATGTGTCTCCTGTCCGTTTATGCCTGAAAGCTGGATATAATGTACAGACGATGTAGCAACAAATTCATACCAAACTTCAGCAATAGGTGCTGGAGTACAATTTGTAAGTGGAACAGTAGATAATGAAGCATTACTAAAACTACCCGTTGTAGGACTACAGTTACCTATAGAAGATACCGGTAATGTTGTAGCTCCTTCGCATGGAACGGCACATACTCCATTCGCTAAAACAGTAAATGTTCTTGAACTACCAAATTTACAAGAAGCAGAATAAGAAATATCTAATGTTAAAGTGTAGGTACCTTCCGTAAAGTTATAAGCAAAACTATCGGCATTCCCTGTCATTAATTGTGTACCATCCACTGTACCCTGGAATAGTTTCCAAGTTACCGTAGATATTGATGGGGCACTTGTAAGATAGGTAAATGTCGATAATCCTCCAGGTAGGCAATCAGTTGCGTTTGGTGCAACAATTGATACCGAGTACTCTGGGCAAGCAATATCGCTAGCACAAAACTTAACATGCCTTACAGCATTTTGAGTATCAGTAAGTCCGTTAACGTATACAGTATTTAAATTAATAGTATTTTCCGGAACAGTATAAGTGCTTATATCAATATCGGCTATTGGCACCCCATAATCTTTTACCACTACATCGTAACCTGCATGGTTACCAAAAGAGAAACGTAGGGTATTTGTATTGTAGTCATACAACGCATTATAAATCCCAGGGTTCTGATCTGATAAATGAGACGAAAGCGCAGATAGTTCTGCACAGGTATAACCTTGAGATACCGGTGTTGCAGGATATAAATCTAAAAGATGATTAACAAGACTTTTATATAAATTCTTTATATAAAGAGATTCATCTTCAGGACAAGTAAGTGAAGGTACATCTGTACAAGTACTATTAACCGTTACTGTTTTATAAATTTCAGTATAACAAGTACTAAAAACGCTCGTGCTTAGCATTAATTTAATAATATAGCTGCCAGCGCTAGGAAAAGTAATATTTACAGAACCCGTACCCGGATAAGTCATACTGTATGTACCATCATAACTTTTCACGGTCCAGCTAACGACTGATACATTAGATTCAATGCCAGGAAAATAGGCACTAGTACTTTCACCCTGAACAATACATGGCGACGAAGTAGCTAAAATTATATCTCCCGTAATAGCAGGGGTACAGGGGGCAGAAATATCTTTACAAAAATCAATATGCCTGATGCGACCTTCATTCTGTACACCGTAAAATAAATCCTGAGAGGTATTGGCATCACCTTGAATATATTTTACCAAAGATCCATTAACAGAATAGTCGTCTATATATTCAAAATCAGAAATATAGCCCGGTGTTTGCATGAACACTGTAACATCGCGATCAATACCGTGATTTGCAAAACTAAAAGACAGCGAGTTAGGTGTAGCTGTAAGATTATAAATACCTAAAGTGGGTGCTGCATCTGTGATATACGGAGCCAGAGCTGTTAGTTCATTGCAAGTATATGGCTGTGACTGTCCTTGTATTGCAGAAGAGTTAGCAATTAAATGATTTATAAGGTTAACAAACAGTCCCTTAGCTGTCTTTGCACTAGCCAAATTATCTATACAAGTAGCAGTTGGGCCTGTTACACAAAGCTCAAAATCTAAAGGGGGATTAATTCCTGCAATCGCGTACACTCTTACAAAATACGTATTACCTATAATAAAATTGTTTAACGTAGTTTGATTTTCGTTTCCACAAGCCATAAGAGTCAAGCTATTACAACTGCCAGTATATAAAGCATATCTTAATTGTGTGCCTAAATTACCTGGCGCAGCAAGTTGTATATGTTGTGTATTAGCAGTAGCCTGAAAAGAATACCATCTTTCTACAGTAGGATGCTGGCCGCATATAATATCATTTGGATTTGATGAAAAACCAGAGCTTAAACTACCGGCTACAGGCGTACATTCTCCTGTAGGATATATATTAACATTAGTTACAGTTTGGCAAATAGGGTTACAATTAGTAGATGCAGAATTTATATTAATTGTTTTTGTAAATGTATTTACACAACCTCCTGACCTCACAAGTTTAAGACTTATTATGTACTCACCGGCAGCAGGAAGTGTATAGGTAAAACTATTATTATCATTTCTTACTACAACCGCATTATTTTGAGTAATAGTCCAATGAGCGGATTGGATGTCGCTTACGGGTGCTAAATAAGAAATATTAACAAGATTACCTGTATTTAAACAACTTGTATTAAGTAATATAGATGCCGCATAATCCTCGCAATTGTTGTTTATATTACAAAACTTAACATGTCTTACAGAATTAGCAACAATACTGCCATTTTCATATACTGTAGGTAGTGTTGTTACCAAACTTGTATCTGACGTTACATCAATAATATTGATATCGCTCACATGAGCACCTAAATCTTTAATGGAAATATCGTAACCTGAATGCGTACCAAAAGAAACATTTAAAATATTTGTACTATAGTCGTAACTCATACTCTGTATAGCAGGATTTACATCATTAATATATGGTGCCAGTGCTGTGAGCTGCGGACAAGTATATGGCAATGTAATATTTTCTCCCCCCGGATATAAGTCTAAAAGATGGTTAACCAAATTAATAAAAAGACCTTTTACCAATGTAGAATTAACATTATCGGCACATTGATCAGGGCATATTTTAGAAACAGTATATATAAAACGGAACGTATTAGAACAACCCTGTGCCTCAGCTACTACAGAAACTTGGTAATCTCCATAAGTAGAAAAACTTCTTGTTATACTTGGTACGGTTGTTGTAACAGTTTCAATTGTACTTCCGTTACTTGTAAATGTCCACGTAAAGTGATTTGTAGGACGGCTGGTAGTTACCGTAAATAATGTAGGATGTTGAGCTGATACGCAAGACCCGCCGCCCGCTATTACAATATTACCTGTCATTTCAGGCAGGCAACGAACCTCTGTAGTTGAAGGACAAAAATTTACAAATGTTACAAACCCATTATCAACCGAACTATTTAAATAATCAGCTGAGCTCTCAATGTTACCCGAAACTGAACGTATGGGTGTTTGTGAACTCACACTGAACTGATCCATGAACAAAAAGTTTGATATAAAATCGGTAGCATTCCGGAAATAAATTTTCAAATCGTTGTTTCCGCCATGGTTTGAAAAACTAAACGTAATAGAATTAGGAGTAGCTACAAAATTGTTTATAGACGGATTAGCAATTGTGATATAAGGTGCTAGGAGCGACAATTGGCTGCATGTGTACCCGTTGCCTGTTTGCGCTATTTGGTCCTTATTTACCCACAAATGATTTATAAGGTTTATAAACATGTGCTTTATCGTCGGAAATTGGGGGTTATTGTCAGCACATGTGGTCACGGCTCCGCTTACGCAAAGGTTAAAATCAAGATTATCAGAAAATGAAGTGGCATACACCCTTATCCTATATATCTGGCCTACGGTTAATCCTGTAACAGTACCTTGCGACCCTGAAGAACAATATAATTGTTCTAGATCAGGGCATTTTTTATAAACTGCAAATTTTAAATTTGTATTACCAAGGCTGCCGCTTGTAAGTACAATGTGCTGTTCTGAAGAAGTAGCTGTAAAATCATACCATGCATCTACAACAGGCTGCGGGCTGCAATTTTGTAGTGTTACATTTGATAATGACCTATCCTGTAAGCTACCCTGAACATTTTGGCAGTTACCTGATTGGGATACATTAACGGTACCAATAGTTTGGACACAAGCATTAGTATCATACTGTGTTAATATGTTACTAAGTAAAAAACAGGAAGGATTTTGAGGTTTTTCTAATAAAATATTTACGTTATCTATACCACTGAAAGGCCCAAACTGGTAAGTACCCAGTTCATTTATAGTTTGGCTTGCCGTAACAACTCCATTTACAAGACACTTTGCCACTAAAGACAAAGAACCATCAAAACTAAGAATGTTTGTGCTTACATTGAACCGACCAATATTAGTATCGCTTACTGCGGTGAACGATGCTTGTATACCATTTACACAGGCATTTGATTTTGTCATAGTAAATACAGCTGGATACCCTTTTGGAGTTTCAGGAGTAGCTAACAATGCATAATAGGTATGTCCTGCCAAAGCATGAAAATTAGATATTAATGCTGTATTATTAGCATTGTTTGTAGCAGAAGCAATACAATTATTAGGAAGATTGGCACAATCATCGTATAAAAAAATCCCAAATGCCGCCAGCGATACTACTTTAATATCTATATCTTCTGTTACAGAAGGGGTATATGAGTAAATCGTTTGTCGGTCAGTAAAATAAAATGAGGCATTAGTACCACAATTAGATGGATTACTTCCTCTATAAGAATAATTAATAAATTCGTTATATCCTAGGGGGGAACGATAACGAACAAAAGGTAAAGTAGCAACGAATGGCGCTTCGCACTCTTCTCCGGGTTGAATGCAATAACTTCCAACCTCTTGCCAATCACTTCGTAACCCATCATCACAAACGGATCTGATATTAAGATAAAATCCTTCTCCACTTGATAATGGCTGGCCCAAATGATTTGTGCTTATGTTTATTGATGGCTGATTAACTGTTATAATATTACCAGGATAATTATTATACGAATCCCCTATTCGAATTTCCCAATGCGAGATGTTTTCAGGGCAGGTCCATGAAAAATCTACCGAATTTAAATGTTTATCTACAATCACATTTCTGGGAGCTGCACAACCAACAGAAAAATCTCTTAACACCCAATAACTATCCGAATTAAAAGAACTGGAATTTGTACAGTCAACTAAAAAAAAGATGCATTTTTGCTGCCCTCTGTATATAGAAGGTATAGGAATATGCAAATATTCAATTGAATAGATATCCCTATACCTACCAGTATCTGTATTAGTAGTCCCTACAGGAAATTCAAATATTGGAGTACTATTAATTGTGGTTACATCATTAGGATTATCTCCAATAAAAACCTTCAAGCTTGACCCTGAAGGCAATTGTGAATTTGAATAAAAAAATGACCCAATCCTAAGCTCACTTTCTGTAACAGCCGGTAACGTAAACACAGGTGAAATAAGCCAGTCTTTACCTCCGCTTTGTTCAAAACATGAAAGTTCACCGTATGAAGTAGGACCAAATTGCGATTCCCCCCATGAAAATGAACCAGCTTCATTAAATATACGCCAATTTCCACTATGGGTATAATTTACTGTACTAGAATTTCCCACAGTTGTAGTTGGTATCCGAGGAAAGTATGAGAAATCCTGTTCTATAACCTGCGCAGAAGACAGGTTAACTACAAATAATACAATTAAAAAAGATATAATTTTTTTCATAGTTGGCAGGTTAATGGTAAATTAGTTTCCACTTGCCGGAGGACAAGGCTTTATTTGTTTTACTATTGAGGCTTTTTTACCCGGAGATACCTTTAGGCTCTTTTTACCAGTATGAGATTGCTCTTTCGTAGTATATACCTGGTTAGGCACAATACTTCCTTCAACACTAAAGTGCGCCTCTGTACCACAATGATTAAAATCATAATCTTCAAAACCGTCTGAGGCTATTTGGCTGTATTTAGCATTGCTACTTACAGCAACAGGGAAACGGTAATTATACCCGTAAATAGCTGCCGAATATATACCAAGGGCATCTTTGTTTTCTACCTCAAAGCCGTAAGGGTTATACTGAGTTATTTCAGATGCAAATTTCCATTTGTTAAACATCGTTCGGGTTTGCTGATCTGTAGCATTATCCGGAACAAATATTGACCACTTGTTAAGAGATGGATCAAAAACATAAAATGGCATAAAGTTGTTGTAGTAACCACTGGTTCTAATTAAGATATTATCATTAGTATTAGGCACTGAACCAGGATTAACATTACGGGAGGTAAGATAAGCGTAAGACTTATTAGGACGCCAGTTACCTTTTACATTATACTTGTAAGGATTGTATGTTTTATCTCCAAAAATGCCTTCATCTTTATAATTAAATGTTAACTTCCCGTTGTTATCATACTTCATTTTAGGCAGATTACATTCGCATTGAGCAGCCCATTCATCCTGATATTGTATTGCAGAAGCGTTTACAATACGGTAGTCTGACCAATTTGAAGATTTAAATAAATCATTCGGAAGCTTTCCGTTAACAACTTTATCTAAAGGATTAACCATAGAAGTTATAGATGCCATACCTGCGGTAGCCAAATTTCTTCGTCCGGATCTTATCACTGTTATTTTTGCTTTATCTACCTGGTCTTTTGTTATATATTTACCGTCCTCTGTAATCAGTGTAAATAAATTATTTTCAAGCTTAACTACATACGCCTTTATTTCATCCCTAAAGATTTCTCTTGATTCATCATAGTTCATCACATAAGGTTCTACCCAAAGTTCATCTCCTTCAGTAAGGTAATCTTTAGCTTTGTAAAGAGCACCTGAAAACCTGTAAGAATAGTTTTCACCCCCTAAAAAATCAATTTCCCAAGAAGTACCTATGTTTTGCGCTGACTGACCCATAAGGTCATACGCCCAGTAAGCAGGATAATTAAACGTATAATACTTATCGTTAAATTCATTAATAGTTTCTGTAACCAGTACTTCTCCTGTATTAGCATCCCAGGCTAAGTTTCTGGTATAAACATTAGAGTCTCCATCAAAAACCCTCTGTTCCCTAAGTATGCCTATACTATTAATAACTTTTGTAACAACAGCAGTACGTGCTAAACTCTCTGTATCAGAAAAATTAGGTAAGAAAGTTCCTGAAGTAACTACAAAAGGCCCCGCACTATTTACTGCAATATTTGCGCTTACACCTCCCTGCCCCGTTTCAATGTAAGACTCTCTAAAATCATTTATGCAGTCATAGTCAACTCCCATTACCCTTTTAGACACGTTGCCTTTAGGATCTATGGTTGTAACTTCGTTATTCAGCTTACCTTTAATGTTGTTAGCCGCATCAGATGTTTGCGTTGAAGGCGATACATCATAAATATACTCCGTTTTAGATATTGGGTTATCATCCTTATCTTCTGCGTAAACATACTGACCTTTCATTTTACCGTCCATATCGTTAATGTGGATTGTATATCCTTGCGATAAGGTTAAATGTGTTTTGGTTGAACCCTTGGGGAATTTAATACTAAAACCACTTTTATATCTCGTTACCATATCGGTCATCTCTGTAAGTGTGGGGTAGTCCTTAGTGGTAAAAAATTTGGTGACTACTTTTCCTGTAGCATGTCGTTTTACTTTTACAGCAGTATTATTTACAGAGCTCTCTCTGGCAATATTTTTAACTGTTACTGTACCATAAGTAATCCGGGGAGAAGGAAAGAACATTTCTCCAAAAGGTTTTTCAACGTAATTTTCTAAATCCGGCCCTAAAATTGCTGTCCTATCTCTTGCGTCATAGAAAGGCTGAACAAAAGGGTTTTCTTTATTACCTAATGGCTCATAAGCCGCCACACCCGAAGTGTTAGCAGATTCATCATCATAGCTGTATTCTTGTCCGTAATATTCACTATAAATATCGTCACCATTGTGATTGGTCATAACATCCCAATTGTCATAAATTTTTATACTCTTAACCCTTGATCCGCCTCCAAACTTTCTCCCAGCAGGATTCATTAGCCTTACCCAGGCTTTACCTGCCACAAATTTTTTAGCAATACCCGAATTATAGAGCAATCCGTTAGGGCACTTAAAAATATCCTTAATATTAGAATATGCACGTACAATGTTTGTAAGGATTTCACCTAAATCATCCGTAACTTCATCTGATGGATGATTATAAACCAAATTATTTAAGTACTGTCTTCCAAACTCCCAACCCGCCCTACTAATAGGATTTACCATAAAATTTGAACTAGAAAATCCATCACCTTTAGATTCCTTCTCTACTTTTATACAGGCATATTTAATTCCATTATAGTTTCTAAGTTTATACTCACCGGCAAATTTCATATAACCTGTAACATAATCATACCTGTCCTGGTAAGTACCAGGAGGCGCCATATTTAACAGGAAACGGAAGTATACAGGATTATCGGTTAGCTGTTTGATGTAGTGTTTAATTAAATCTTCATCACTATTAATATTATTAACTACTACATCATCGTTAGCGCCTGTGAGTTTTATATATATGTAAAAAGGATTAATATCTATATCCGTATAAAAATCGCCATATAAATTAGTATTTGTTACATAAGCCGCGCCAGGATCAGAAGAAACTCCAACACCAGTTACTTTAAACATTTGCATAACTTCCTTATCCTGAACATAGGCATAGTCATCAGATTCATAGTTTACTGCTAACCTACCACCGGAAGGTAAATCTACCGCATTTAATAACCATTTTGTATTATTAAAGTCTGCCTTGCTCTTTGTTTGTTCTGTAAATGGGAATTCCCCATTCGTAGGAGTATCCAGAGCCCCCGTGCCAGACAAAGGGTCATTCGGTTTATAGTTACCCCAACTATCAAACGCCTTAGGATCGTAATTATCTGGTAAATCAGCAGGTGCAGATACATACGAAAATTCATAAGGTGTATATTTACCCATATTTGACTTACCATATGTAAAATATACTTTTTTTAATGTAAGCTTACCCCTGTCATTAGATATTTCATTGCTGGTTAATGTACCAGTAAAATTATTTGGAACATTTTTACACAAACTATAGTCATAAACAAAATTTGCAGTTTTTATGGGTATGGCATTAGCCCCCTTAGCTATGAACTCAGGTTTTGAGTACAATTTAATCTTATCTAATTTGTACATTGGGGCTGAAATACCAATAGCGCCGCCGCCATTTTCACCAACAACTCCGTAACCATCCTTTCTTTTAGAAATCTCAAAAATTGCAATATGGGTTTTGGTTACAATGGTATCAATATATAATAATTCCTTTTCACCATAAATATAACTCCCTTTGTCATCTTTTTTACTTGACTTCAATCCCTCATCATAATTTGCCTGCATATTTCCATAAGGCATTCTCCATTTATACGGAGTATTTCCTGTTTTAGAGTTATATACAAATTTTGTATAGCTTCCTAAATCATCATCGCTGGGTCCATTTCCGGTTAAATCAGAATAATCATTGGATAGCACAGAAGTAAGTAGATAAGTATGAGCATAAGCCGGAGTAGTTATAGCATTAAAATAATGATCTCCCCCTGCATTATTTTTTATGCTGTTATCACCAGCACCGTAGGTTACAATACCTGAGTGACCATTAAACGACCTTCCGCTTACATCAAACGTTACTTCTTTCTTCTTAATATTATAAGCTGCCCTACCGTACACGTAGCGCTCTCCTCCTTCTTTTATTATTCTAATTTCGGAAGTATGGTGGTCATGTATATATGGTTTACAATGCTTACTGAATATAGTACCAAAACCATATTTAGTCGCTTCTTTACGAGTTAGCTTTTGTATTACCTGTCCACGAAGTGCGCGGTTAGTCCTTTTTATAGGGGATGTTATATCTATTGGAGTAATTCCAGTAGCCGAAGATTTAAATTCATACCTGCTCGCTAGGCTTGCACTGTAGTCTTTGCCATCAACACCATTTCTTACGGCATTATAACCACCTATTTTATCCCTAAAGCTGTTTGCATAATCAGCATCAATATTACCAACACCAATATTTTTAAAATATATTTTTTCGTAATCCGGTCTGTTTCCTGATTTAATTTCTCTTAGTTTAGGAAGTATGTTGTTATTATTTTCCCATAAGCCTGTATGACTATTACTCTTTACAATATCTACATCTACACCAAATTTAAAGTTAGGGCTTGTAAGTCCGAATTCCAACCCCAAAGACTTACTTTTAGAATTATCATTTACCTGCCTGTCATAAATATATCCTACCTGGTTACTGTATGGTCTGAAAGTTCCCCCTACTCCTTGGCCTTGTACAGTATATATATCATATGTATAGTTTGTAAGTGGAAGAGACTTCGTGTTTTTACTAAAAGGCCGATCTTTTTCCCGGTTAAAATCTACAATATCATTCCTTGTAGCTTTAAATGTATTTTGATAACCGTATGCTTTCTCCTTAGTTATTTTTTCATTATCAGGAATAAATTGCTTAGATTTAAAACCTGTTAATTTAGGTCCTGGTTCTACTCCCCACATCTCACCGGTGTACATGGCACTGTAAGTATTGCATTCAGACAACATAGTAGCGCGCCTTGAAGGAGTATACGACGCATCTACAAAAGATATACTACTTCCAAAATTAAGTCCTCCCCCCCCTTTGAAACCTCTCTTACTGGACTCTCCTGTTCTTGCTTTCTCATAACCTAAATTCAACGACCTGTTTATTGAAATTGACTCCATACCCCTTCTACTACTGTAAGAAGTACCCATATTCAATCCTAAATCAACACTTTTATTTTTAAGAAATCCCATTTGGTATCCAAGGCCTACTGTAGAAGAAATAGATGGCCCGTTACTGCCCGAAGAGGAGATACCGATACCACCATCTATACTTAATGATTTTAATAACGGATATCCAAAGTTTGCACCAACGTCAATTGTATGGTCAAAACCAGTATAATTATTTAAAGTTACACCCAAGGATGCACTTAAGCGAACTGATAAACCATCGGCTAAGTCTGTTGTGCGTATTGGCCCGCCTGAAGACCCCCCAGATGGACCAGTAGGAGAACTACCAGAACCTCCAGTAGGAGAACTACCAGAACCTCCAGTAGGAGAACCTCCAGAACCACCAGTAGGAGAACCACCAGAACCACCAGTAGGAGAACCACCAGAACCACCAGTAGGAGAACCACCAGAATTATTAATAGTTGAACCTGAACCCCCTCCTTTTTCTCCATTTTCACCTATACCGATAAAAGCCAGCGAAGCACCTAGTTTGCCCCCTACGGTAATGTTTTCCTTCATACTATTCTCGTAAGTCATTTCATCGCCATCAAAATCATCCGGTATCCCTCTAACCTGGCGGTTAATCTGACCTATACTTAAATCCCATCCTAAACCTACCCATGATGCTTCTTGATCCATAGAAACATTAGATGAGTATGCAAGGTTTATAGGATAACCACCTACATCCATAATAGGAATATTATAGCTAAAATCTCCACTGGAAAGATCTACCATATCTGAGGTACCTATAGGGGTAAAAGAGTTAAATTCAGGCTGTCCGGGCCCTCCTGTTAATGCATAAGCACTCATAGGCGCTAAAATCTCCAGCAACATCATCATTGCCAGATACATAGACACAACCTTAGTAACCTTACTTTTTCGGATTTGTTGGATCATAATACTATTTTTGTAATGTTTTCTTTAAAACTGAATTTTACCAAACCTTTTCCAAACAACTTATCATCATAAACAAGTTGAACCGGCCTGTTAGGTGCTACACCACTAAAAAAGAGGAGCAACTTACTGGACGGAGAAACCTTATAAGCACTTTGGAATAAGACACCCTGGCAACGGATAGTGTCTTTTTGTGCGCTAACCAAAAAAAAGTCTTTATAAATATTGAAAGACATGTATTCAACCGCGCTTTCATAATCCATGGAAAGGAGATTACTTTCTAACAAATTCTTCTCCTCATCATGTAAAAATTCAAACTCAATAATGCGCTCAGTTTTGTTAGCCTTACTGATGGAATCTGCAACCACAACATCTTTACTCTCTTGAGAATTTAGTATATAGTAATCAAGTGGCACCTCAGTGGCAGTATAATGTATATCATCAATCTTTTGGGAATTGCTAAGAGATTTCCAGCCTTTTTCCTGAAAATTATAATATCGTTCCTCTACCTCGTTCTGTTTTTTTTCTCTAGCTGTTGACGATTCCTTTTTACAGGAACTAATGCAAAAGCATACAATTAAAGAAATCATTAATAGTTTTTTACCGATCTCCTTCATATCTTTTATTTATATAAGATATAAACTCCTCTGTAACATCATTTTTACTGTCGCCGGAAATAACGGACATATCAGGACCTAATCCCAATAAAACTGAATACCCTTTAGAATTTGAAAAATCTGTACCGTAACTTCTAATCCTTGAGTTAATTTTTTTTAATTCCTGGGACATTAAATTATTGCTAAGAATTTCCAGATTATTTTTTTCAGCAATAAGCTGTTGCATAATCTTTGTTTTAGTATTCGTTTCATTAGAAGCTTCTAGAGATGAATATAAACTATCTACCCGTTTTTGATATTCATAAACTTCCTTATTTGAATTAATATCCTTAGACATTTTGAATTCATTCAAAACTTTAGAAAAGTTTACATATCCAACCTTAGGTAACTGGATATAAAAAATATAAGAGATAAGAATTAATGCAGATAAAAGAACTACTGATAGAAGTACTAAGGTCCTATTCATTTACTTTGGTAGATTGGTTTATGCAAAGTTATTTTTTTTTTGGATAAAAAAACCTACAAAAAAAAATTTAATTATATCCCAACATTTTATTAAAAAAATATTCACATTGCAAACAATACACAACAAAGAGGTATGAAAAATATAAAAAATCAAATTTTACACACTACCATTATATTTAGATGTATTACCGCACAGTTAAACCGATTAACAAAAATATGCCTTACAAATTATGTATCCACTAAATCAAAAAAATGTCTATTTTTAATAAGGAATTATTTAGATAGTGTTTATAACAGGCGTAGGTGAAAGCTTTTTCCGTATTTTGAACATTTAAGACAACGCCTTTCAGATTGCTTTAATGAGTTTGAAGATTGCTTTATTGTGAATGGTATACCTTTAGAAATATGTAAGTTATCACGTTCAGCAAGAAGTAGGATTTGTAAAGAATCGCCTTTAAGTTATCTAAATAAAGGCTACTGTGCAGCGCAATCAAAACACTATTATGGCTATAAGTTACACGCGGTATGTTCTTTTAGTAGAGTGGTTAAGAGCCTTGACATTACAACAGATTCAGTACACGATATATAGTCTCTGAAGAATATTCAACATCAGATTAAAAACTATACATTACTGGGAGACAGAGGGTATTTATCTTCTGAAAAACAACTTAATCTTTTTGAAAGCTGCCAGATAAAATTAGAAGTTTCGATGCAAAAAAATCAGCACAACCATATGCAACAACTCTATATTTTTGGAAAATGCAGAAAAAGAATAGAAACATTTTTCTCTCAGCTATGTGACCAGTTTATGATACAAAGAAACTATCCGAAATCTTTTGAAGGGTATAAAACAAGAATCCTATCAAAGATAACCGCTGCAACTTTAGTACTGTATATCAAAAAATTATCTTTGACAGGAATATCAATAATATTGAAACCAGCATTATTTAAAATGCTCAACGGGATAATATATAAAAAAAGGGAAAGTCTTCCGGCCATCCCTCTAAAAACTATAACCTTGGTTAAGCAAAATAGAAACTGGAAAGACCAGCCCAACCGAAGAACTTATGCACAAGTTAGCAGAATCAGTTAACACACGTATCCGGTACGGAGAACTATAAACTGGCTGTAAAACGCTTGTTATAACACGTATCAACGGGAAAATAACGGTAATTTACAACAGGTTTTAGTTTTAAAATAATGTAAATAAACTACTTACAAAATCATTAAGTGACCCCATCGGGATTCGAACCCAAATCGTCAGAACCGGAATCTGATATTCTATCCAATTGAACTATGGGGCCTGTTATTTTGTTTGAGGTTTAAAGCTTCAATTTGAGACAGAACACCCAAAAACCGAAACTTTAAGCCTCAAACAAATTCCTTAAGCCAGTGCTTTTTTAACCGCACCCGATATTGTTTTACCATCTGCAGTACCGGCAAGCTCTTTATTAGCAATACCCATAACTTTGCCCATATCGGCCATACCGCTAAAACCATTTTCGGCAATAATTCTGCGTACTACGGCTTCTACCTCCTCTTCGGTTAGCTGCGCAGGAAGAAACTTTTCTATAACAGCTGCCTGTGCAAGTTCCGGATCAGCTAAATCCTGACGCCCTTGCTGTATGTAAATAGCCGCGCTGTCTTTACGCTGCTTTACAAGCTTCTGAAGCAGTTTTATTTCGTCTTCAGCAGATATTTCTTCTTTAGCACCACTCTCTGTTTGTGCCAGTAGTAGGCCTGATTTTATAGCCCTGAGCGACTCCAGCGCTACGGTATCTTTTTCTTTCATGGCCGTTTTCATGGCGTCCATGATCTGTGATTGCAAACTCATAACTCGTGGTTTTATTTGTGGGGCGAAGATAAAAAAATAACCCGAAAACATCATTATATTTTCGGGTTAAGGTTCACATTCGGGTTAGTTTAATCTACATTATCATGAAGGAACGAATTGTTCGATCTGATTTGCAAATCATTATTACTATCAAATCCTAACGACAGGCGCGACCTGTTACTAGCACTTTGAGAATCGTTTAAATCTATGCCCATTCTCTTATAAGCGGGCTCTTTTTCTATCTCGTCAATTCTTGAGTTGTGGAATTTATGGTTAAACTCCTTCATCTTCCTCCTGCGTTCTTCAGCACGTAACCTAAGGGTTTCCTCAATGGTCATTTCTACCGGAGAAATCTCCTCGGCCACCGGCGTAAACCTTGGCGCTACAGGCTCAGGCTGAGCTGGTGCTACAGGCTGCTGTGCTACAGGCTCTACAACAGGTTCTGCCGGAGTTACAGCTTCATTAGCAGGCTCAAAAATATTTCTTAGCGTAAACTGAAGTTCCTGTGCCAGTGGTTCCTCTTTTTGCTGTGGCTTAGAGTTTAACAACTCGTTCTCTTTTTCAAGATAGTCCTCAAGCGAATAACGTACCACACCACCTTCATTAACTTGCGGAGCCGGCACTGCGTTTACAGCAAGAGCAGCAGGTGCTTCGTCGTTAAGGCTAAAGTAAGTAGCTTTTTCCTCTTTCCTTGCATTGTCTATAGACAGGTCAAATGAAAAAGCAAACTGATCCTCTTTCTTCTCTACTATTACAAACTCAGGATCTATTACTTCAATATCCCTGAAATCTTTAATAGCAGGAGTGGCAACAGCTACAGGAGCGGCAACAACCGGCGCAGCAGCAGCAGCAGGAACAGCAACTACCGGGGCAGCCACAGGCACCGCAGCAGCGGGAGTTTCTTTTACAGGAGCCACAATTTCAAAGAAAACATCAAGGTTATTTATAAATTCTGAAGCGGGCTCCGTTATGGTCACTTCAGCTATTGGCTTTTTTTCCTCAACCTCCTCCTCAAGGGTATGTACAATACGTGTTTCTGCAACAGGCTCAGCAACCACAACCGGTTCGTGCTTGGTCTCTGTAGGCGCAGAAAAATCAAATGAAGTCACTACTGTTCTTTTAGACAGGTCGTGTACCATTTTTTGTTCTTCTTCCAGCGCGTGTACTATCTTCTTCGGCTCGTTGTTTACAATTTCGTTTTGCTGTTCTATGTTAAAGCCTGTAGCTATAATAGTTACAGCAATAGCATCGCCCAGGGTTTCGTCTTCGCCCACACCCATAATAATGTTGGCATTGTATCCTGCCTCACTTTGTATATGGTCGTTGATTTCACCTATTTCGTCAATGGTAATTTCAGTAGTACCAGAAACGATAAGAAGCAGTACATTTTTAGCACCGGTAATTTTATTATCGTTAAGCAGCGGGCTGTCCAGCGCACTAACAATAGCATCTTTAGCACGGTTTTCGCCCACAGCAGTTGCCGAACCCATAATGGCCGTACCACTGTTGCTTAGTACTGTTTTAGCATCTTTAAGGTCAATGTTTTGAGTGTAGTGGTGCGTAATTACCTCTGCTATACCGCGAGATGCCGTTGCTAACACTTCGTCGGCTTTAGAGAAACCGGCTTTAAAGCCAAGGTTACCATACACCTCCCTAAGCTTATTATTGTTTATAACAATAAGCGAATCTACCTGTTTACGAAGACGCTCTACACCTTTAAGTGCCTGCTCGCCCCTTACCTTACCTTCAAACTGAAAAGGAATGGTTACAATACCAACCGTAAGTATATCGCGCTCTTTAGCCAGCTGAGCAATAACAGGTGCCGCACCGGTACCGGTACCACCACCCATACCTGCTGTAATAAAAAGCATTTTGGTATTGGTATCGAGCATTTTTTCTATGTCTTCTATACTTTCAAGAGCAGACTGTTGCCCTACCTCAGGGTTGGCACCTGCACCAAGACCCTCGGTTAGGTTTACACCCAGTTGAATTTTTGTAGGGACAGGGCTGTTTTGAAGCGCCTGGCTGTCTGTATTACAGATAACAAAGTCTACCCCTTTAATCCCTTGCTTAAACATGTGGTTGATTGCGTTGCTTCCACCGCCGCCAACACCTACTACCTTGATCACGTTCGACTGGTTTTTAGGTAAGTCAAACGAAATACTTCCAAAATCTGTGTTCATCATAATCAACGGGTTATTATTCTGCGTTATCTAAAAAATCTTTAATCTTATCTATATACTTGTCAAAAAACGACCTCTTCACTTTTTTCTCGGTCGATTCTTCCATCACGTTTTCTACCATTGGCCTTGTAGCTGTAGCAGTGGCTGTAGCCGATGCCGTTTCCAAAACAGGTTCTTGTGCTGTTACCGCTACAGGTTCCGGCTGTGGTACTGCTGCCTGTGGCTGCGGGGTAACCGGTTTAGCTGTCGTAGCTGCATTTACAACCAGCTGTACCGGCTGCTGGTACCTTACTACCGGTGGCTGTTGGTACATAGGCTTTTGCAATTCTACAAGCGGTGTAGCACTAAGCGTATTGTTCCTTAGGCTATTCATTACAAGTCCTACTGCTGTAGCATAAAGCGGGCTCGAAATTTCTTCGCCTGATTTGCCGGCAAGGTGCTCGTTAGGGTATCCTATACGGGTATCCATACCGGTAATATATTCTACAAGTTGCTTTATATGCTTAAGTTCGGCACCACCTCCGGTTAGCACAATACCAGCAATCAGCTTTTTGCGCGGATCTTCGTGCCCGTACGCCTTAATTTCTGCAAATACCTGTTCTACGATTTCTACCACGCGGGCGTGGATAATCTTTGAAAGGTTTTTAAGCGAAATTTCTTTTGGCTCACGTCCGCGAAGGCCGGGGATAGAAACTATTTCATTATCCTTGTTTTCACCTGGCCACGCCGAACCGAATTTTACCTTAAGCAGTTCTGCCTGCTTTTCTATAATAGAGCAACCTTCCTTAATATCGTCAGTAATCACGTTACCGCCAAATGGTATAACCGCTGTATGGCGGATAATGCCATCTTTAAAAATGGCCAGGTCTGTAGTACCACCACCTATATCTATAAGTGCTACACCAGCCTCTTTTTCTTCCTGGCTAAGTACTGCATCTGCAGAGGCAAGCGGCTCAAGGGTAAGGCCAGAAAGGTCTAAGCCCGAACTTTTAATGCATCGGCCCACATTACGTATGCTGGATGCCTGACCCACTACCACGTGGAAACTGGCCTCAAGCCTCCCGCCGTACATGCCTATAGGTTCTTTGATTTCTCCTTGTCCGTCTATTTTAAACTCCTGCGGAAGAACGTGTATTATTTCCTCACCCGGAAGCATGGCCAGTTTGTGCACCTGGTTAATCAGTAAATCTATATCAGCATCGCCTATTACCTCGTCAGGGTTCGTCCTGCTTATGTAATCACTGTGCTGAATGCTGCGTATGTGCTGGCCTGCTATGCCTACCACCACATCGTTTATACGATAGCCGCTATTAGACTCAGCCTCTTGTATGGCCTGTTGTATAGACTGTATGGTCTGGGTTATGTTATTAACCACACCACGGGCCACACCAAGGCTTTTAGATTTCCCTATGCCCAGGATTTCCAGTTTACCATACTCGTTCTTTTTACCTATCATCGCAACGATTTTCGTTGTTCCGATGTCTAATCCTACTGCAATGCTCTCTCTTTCCATATTACTGTTTTTTGGTGCACACAACCTGCTGCGCAAACTTCAGGTTTATTGTTTTGTATTTCTCTGTCAATGTATCCTTAATGGCGTTGTGCAAAAACGCCTTGTAATTATCAAATTTCCTGTCGATGTTAATCGGACTGCCAAACATTATTTCAAAATCATACCCCCGTGGAATCATAACTATATTACCCTTAGGTAAAATTTCCATTCCGGTGATGTGCTTTTTTAAAAAATCATCATCATAAATATAATCCAGCAAAAGCTTCAGCCTTTTTTCCTCTACAAGGCCACGGCTGCCTGTAAGCAGCGGAACCCTTGCGGTTTCGTTTTGGCTCAGCGGCATCTCTTTGCCTTCATAATCAATATAGAACGATTTGGCTCCCTCAAACACTCTCGCAACAGGTTTTCTTTGCGTTACTTCAGCTTTAAGCTTTCCGTCTACAGTGGCGTAAACTTCAGCCTTACTTACCATAGGATTTTCACAGATTGTTCTTTCCACCCTACTCAAATCTAGCTGAACTTTCTTAATGCTTGTAAGTGAGCCCAAATTTTGTTTCAACAACTTATTAACGTCTTCTTTCGTTATAAAACTCTCGTTGTCAACGAATACGATTTCAGGCTGCTTTAAATTCCTGTTTTCATTACGATACGCCGAAAAAGAATACAGGAAAACTACCACCGCCAGCATAACCACCAGCCTTATGTTTGTCCAGTTAATATTTTTCATGCAAAAACGCTTTTATTTCAGGTACCATTTCGCCTATATCGCCGGCACCTATGGTTATTACCACCTGTGCATCTGTTTCTTTAAGCAACGGCAGCAAATCTTCTTTGCTTACCAGTTTCTTATTAGGGTTCTGTATCTTATCTAACAACCACTGGCTTGTAATGCCTTCCATAGGCAATTCCCTTGCAGGGTATATATCTAACAACACTATATTTTCAAACTTGCCAAGGCTTTCTGCAAAACCATCAGCAAAATCACGCGTACGGCTAAACAAATGCGGCTGAAACACCGCCAGTACCTTTTTACCCGGGTACAGCTCTGTAACGGCCTGGTATACCGCGTTAATCTCTGTAGGGTGGTGTGCATAATCGTCTATATACACCAGTTCATCAGTTTTTATCTGGTAGCTAAACCTTCTCCTTACACCTTTAAAACTTGCCAGTGCAGCCTTAATATCCTCAGCCGAAACACCGTAGGTATACGACATTGCTAAAGCCAGCGTAGCATTGGTTAAGTTATGGTGACCCGGCAGACCAAAATGTATATCGGTAATTACACCGGTTGGTGTTACCACGTCAAATACATAGGCGCTGTCTTCTATGCGAATGTTTTGTGCCGAAAACGCTCCGCTGCCCACACCTACCGTTACACCTTCAAGCGGAAGACCTGTAGCTACAAACAGCTTACTTTTATCTTCTACTTTATCTGCAAATTCGCGAAACGATGCCTCTATAGAAGCCGTATCTCCGTAAATATCTAGGTGGTCTGCATCGGTACTGGTTACGCACGCTATATTTGGGTGCAGGTGCAGAAACGAGCGGTCAAACTCATCTGCTTCTGCTACGGTTACCGTTTTACCACTGCCTATAAGGTTAGAGTTGTAATTTTCTACCACACCGCCTATAAACGCCGTAACATCTACACCGCTCTGGAACAATATATGCCCCAGTATGCTGCTGGTGGTAGTTTTACCATGGGTACCGGCTACCGCAAAAGAAAAGGTTCCCTTAGTGATAATGCCCAGCACTTCGGCACGTTTTTTTACTACAAACCCATTATCAGTAAAATAGTTCCACTCTGTATGCTGTTTAGGCACAGCAGGGGTAACTACTACCAGTGTATGTTCTTTATCAAGGAACGCATTTTCAATCAGGCCGGTATTGTCGTCAAAGTGAATATTTATCCCTTCGCCAACCAGCTCGTCTGTAAGATGGGTGGGAGTTTTATCGTACCCTGCTACATTTTTGCCTATGAATTTAAAATAGCGGGCCAGGGCGCTCATTCCTATGCCGCCAATACCAATAAAATAGACATTTTTAATGTTTGCTAATTCCATCTCCGTTTTATGCTTCTGAGTCTGCAAGGCGTGTATACCCTGTTTACAAACTCAGTATTTCAGTATAAATTTATCCTTCTTAATCAGTGGAAAAAAGTTTAGCTTTTAAGCAACTTTATCACCTCTTCCACAATGTCGTTTGTGGCATTAACTTTAGCAAGCTTCTTTATTTTTTGGCTCAAAGACTGCTGCTTTTCTACGTTGCTTACCAAATCTGCAAACACCGGTTGAAACTGCGTATCGAGCTGCGCTTCTTTAAGCAAAATTGCCCCGCCTTTGCTTACAATGGCTTCAGCGTTTTTAGTTTGGTGGTCTTCAGCCACATTTGGCGAGGGTATAAAAATTACCGGTTTACCTACAATGCACAACTCCGACACCGAAGAAGCTCCTGCACGCGACACTACAAAATCGGCCGCAGCGTATACTAAATCCATCCTGTCTATGAACGCCAGCACCTGAACGTTGTCTTTTTCGCTATGGTGTTTGTACTGATCGTAGTACAGTTTCCCACACTGCCAAATTACCTGTACATCATGCGCCTGTATGTAAGCAAGTTCTTTATCTATCAGTTGGTTTACACGGCGTGCCCCAAGGCTACCACCTAAAACCAACAATGTTTTTTTATTTGGATCAAGCCCAAAGTGCTTTATGGCTTCGGCACGTTTGGTATCGGTATCTATTAAATCCTGCCTTACCGGGTTCCCTGTAAAAACAATTTTGTTTGCAGGAAAAAAACGCTCAAGATTATCGTATGCCACACATATTTTACTTGCCGTTTTTGCCAGCCATTTATTGGTTATGCCCGGAAAAGAGTTTTGCTCCTGTATTACCGTAGGCACACCCATGCCAGATGCAGCTTTTAATAACGGTCCGCTGGCAAAGCCTCCGGTGCCTATCACTACATCGGGCTTAAAGTCTTTAATAATGCGCCTCGACTTTAAAAGGCTGCTGGCCAGCTTAAGCGGAAACATGGCGTTGTCTAACGTAAGCCTGCGCTGTATGCCCGCTATCCAAAGGCCAATGATTTTGTAACCGGCCTGTGGCACTTTTTGCATTTCCATTTTGTCTGAAGCACCTACAAAAAGTATTTCGCACTCCGGGAAACGCGCCTTTAACTCATTGGCAATAGCCACTGCCGGGTAAATATGCCCGCCAGTACCGCCACCGCTTAGTATGAATTTAGGTTTGTTCATTTTTTAGCAACTGAGTCTCTGAGCCGCTTAGCGGCTTAGTTTCTCAACATATTTTAATTTATCAACTTATTTTTTTCTATCACTTAAAAGCTAAGAAGCTTAATTACTCAGTAGCTAAGTGGCTCACTTCATTACCGCCCTCATTGGGTTAGCACTGTCTTCTATAGAAAAATCAGGCTTCGGCTCCAGGCCAAGTGCTTCGGCTTCTTCCTTATTCTTTTCACGCTGTATGTGTTCGTCTATCAGCTGCTGTAATATGGCTTCGCGTTCCAGCTTCTCTGCTTCTTCCTGTGCCACTTCTTCTTCTTTCTTGGTAACACTAAGGATAATACCTATAGAAATACATGTCATCCACACACTACTACCACCGCTGCTTATAAGCGGTAATGGCTGGCCGGTTACCGGAAGCAACTCTGTAGCCACCCCCATGTTTATGAGCGCCTGGAAAATAATAGGGAACCCCAGGCCTACTATAATCAGCTTACCAAACATAGACTTTGACTTATTAGCCTGTATAAGGAACCTGAAGAACAACATGAGGTACAGAAACAGTACCGTAAGCCCACCCAATATGCCATATTCTTCTACAATAATCGCGAAGATAAAATCAGATGACGACTGCGGCAGGAAGTTTTTCTGTACACTTTTGCCGGGGCCCAGTCCGTATACCTGACCGGTTGCTATGGCTATTTTGGCCTTCTCTATCTGGTAATCGTCTTCGTTTGGCTCATCATTAGTAAAGCGCTCTATACGCCCCATCCATGTATCTACACGGTTTGGCATAGCATCCGGAAATGCTTTGGCAAGCCCTATGAACATGGCAAGGAATAATACGCCCATACCTATAATACTGCCCAGGTAACGCAGCGGATAACCACCTACAAAAACCAACATACACACCATGCTGAAAATAAGTGCCGTGGTACTAAAGTTGGCAGGTAATATCAATGCCAGTATGATGAATACCGGAATCCATAATTCAATGAACGATGCTTTAAAGGAGTACTCCTTATCCTGCATTTTAGCCAGGTAGCGCGCCACATACACCATAAGCACAATCATGGCAAACGACGATGTTTGAAACGTAACCCCTATAAACGGTACTTTTATCCACCGGCTGGCATTAGCCCCGTCTATAACCGTACCCTGAAAAAAGGTATATATAAGCAATACCGCTACTACCGGCATAAACATTATAGACAACCCTTTGTAATAATGGTAAGGCACCCTGTGAACGAAAAAAATCAGTGCCAAACCTATAAATATATGTACAAGATGCTTAAACAAATAACCTATTACAGAACCCTTGCCTATAACATACACCAGGTTACTACTGGCGCTGAAAACCGGCATGAACGATATAAGGGCCAGCAAAATCACAAACGACCAGATGCCTTTATCTCCCTTAAGGTTATTTATTAATTCTCTCATGTTCTACTTCATTAATGTTGCCTTTAGGCGTTGTTCCTTTACTACCGGAACGCAATTACAAATTTTGTACGGCAGCCTTAAACTGCTTGCCACGGTCTTCATAGCTTTCAAACAGGTCAAAACTTGCACATGCAGGCGAAAGGAGAACGGTATCACCTTTTTCAGCAAGCCTTGAGGCCATTTTTACCGCTTCGGTCATGCTGGTAGTTTCTGTAACTACATCTACCACATTGCCAAAGGCGTGTATAATTTTTTGGTTGTCTACACCCAGGCACACTATGGCTTTTACCTTTTCGCGCACCAGCTGCATAAGCTCGTTGTAGTCGTTACCTTTATCTACCCCACCTACAATCCATACAGTAGGCGTGTTCATACTGTCCAGCGCAAAATAAGCCGAGTTTGTATTGGTAGCCTTACTATCGTTAACGTACTCTACACCCTGAATTTTAAGCACCTTTTCAAGCCTGTGTTCTACACCCTGAAAATTAGAAAGACTCTCTATGATGGTCTTTTTCCTGATATTTTTTAATTGTGCAACCGCTATAGCAGCCATGGCATTTTTTACATTGTGCTTACCTTCCAGTGACAGTTCCGTTATTGGCATTGTAAACTCGTTTTTAGTTATTTTACTCACTATTGTATCGTCTTTTACATACACTCCGTTTTTATTATTGCCCGAAAGCGAAAACGGAATCAGCGTTGCTTTTGTTTTATTGTGTGCCAGCCAGTTGTTAATGGCTTCGTCGTCGGCATCGTACACCAGATAGTCTTCTTTGGTCTGGTTCATGGTAATACGAAACTTAGCGGCTATATACAGGTCGTACTGATATTCGTAGCGGTCCAGGTGGTCCGGGCTTATGTTAGTAATCACGGCTATGTGTGGCCTGTAATCATTAATCCCGTCTAACTGGAAACTACTAAGTTCAAGAACGTAACCCTCTACCTTATCTTCGGCTACCTGCCAGGCGAAGCTTTTACCTATGTTACCCGCCAGCCCCACATTAAGCCCACCTTGTTTAAGCAGGTGGTGTGTAAGCAGCGTGGTGGTGGTTTTACCATTGCTACCGGTTATGCCTATGGTTTCCTTATCGTTAAACTGTTCGGCAAATTCTATTTCAGATATTACCGGTATGCCTTTTTCCTTAAGCTTTTTGACTATAGGCGACTTATCGGGTATGCCCGGGCTTTTCATCACCACATCGGCATTAAGTATCAGCTCCTCTGTGTGGGTTTCTTCTTCCCATGCCAGCTTGTGCAGTGCCAGTATCTCTTTGTAGTTGTTCTTTATCTTCCCAAAGTCAGACAAAAAAACATCGTATCCTTTTTTCTTCCCAAGGATGGCAGTACCTACACCGCTTTCACCTCCGCCTAATATTACCAGCCTCATATTACCTTAGTTTTAATGATACCAGTGAAAATATGGCCAGGAGTATGCTTACAATCCAGAATCGGGCTACGATTTTACTTTCGTGATACCCTTTCTTCTGGTAATGGTGGTGTAATGGCGACATAAGGAATATCCTGCGGCCTTCGCCAAACTTCTTCTTGGTATACTTAAAGTAGCTTACCTGAAGTACTACCGAAAAATTTTCTGCCAGGAAAATACCGCACAGTACCGGTATAAGCAGCTCTTTACGCACGGCAAGTGCCAGCACTGCTATAATACCACCTATGGTAAGGCTACCCGTATCGCCCATGAATACCGACGCCGGATAGGTGTTATACCAAAGGAACCCTACGAGCGAACCGGCAAAGGCGGCTATATACACCGTCATTTCACCGGAGTTAGGTATATACATTATATTGAGGTAATTACTAAAAATAATATTACCCGATACAAATGCAAATATCCCCAGAGTGAGCACCACAATGGCGCTGGTACCCGCCGCAAGCCCGTCTATACCATCGGTTAGGTTAGCACCGTTACTTACGGCTGTGATGATAAAAATTACCACCGGTATAAAAATCAGCCACGCCCATTTGGAATAATCGCCTCCCATAAATGAAAGCGCTTCGGCATAATCAAATTCATTATTTTTAAAGAACGGAATGGTAGTGGCTGTTGATTTTTCCTCTACCGGAGCCTGCGTGATTACGTTACGCCCCTGTTCAAACTGCACTATGTTAGCATTATCTGTACGCACTGTAACCCCCGGATGGAAGTAAAGCACATAACCTACTATAAGCCCAAGACCTACCTGCCCTACTACCTTAAACTTTCCTTTAAGGCCTTCTTTATCTTTTTTGTGGATTTTAAGGTAATCGTCCAGGAAGCCTATGGTACCCATCCACAGCGTGGTTACTATAAGCAGTATTACATAAATATTATCAAGCTTTGCCAGTAGCAGTACGGGTATAAGAGTTGAAAAAATAATAATCAACCCGCCCATAGTAGGTGTACCTGCTTTTTGGCTCTGGCCTTCAAGGCCCAATTCGCGTACGGTTTCCCCGATTTGCTGGCGGCGCAGGAAGTTAATAATGCGTTTTCCGAATATGGTAGACAATAGTAGCGACAGTATTACCGCAATGCCCGATCGGAACGTAATGTACTGAAACACGCCCGTACCGGGAATGTCTAGTTCTTTGTCCAGAAACTGAAATAAATAGTACAGCATATACTCCCTTTGCTATTTGTTTAATTGGCTCAATAATTCTTTTACTACTTCCATGTCATCAAAATGATGCTTTACTCCTTGTATTTCCTGGTAGGTTTCGTGTCCCTTACCGGCTATGAGTATTATGTCGTTTGGCCTTGCCAGCTGGCATGCAAGCTTTATGGCTTGCTTACGGTCTACAAGGGCCACCGTTTTTTTATAGTCTTGTGGCTCTACGCCCCTTTCCATGTCTTCTATAATATCTTCAGGCACTTCACTACGCGGATTATCGCTGGTAAATATCGCCTGATCGCTCATGCTGCTGGCTATCCTGGCCATTTCGGGGCGTTTGGTTTTATCCCTGTCGCCACCGCAGCCCACAACGGTTATCAGCTTTTCGTTTCGTGTGCGAATGTCTTCTATGGTCTTAAGCACATTTTCCAGAGCATCGGGCGTATGGGCGTAGTCTACAATCGCGGTTACATTAGTAGGGCTTACAATAAACTGAAACCTTCCGCTTACGCTTTCCAGCTCGCTAAGCAATCTCAGCACCTCTAACTCTTCCAGTCCCAGGTTAACTGCAGCGCCATATATTGCAAGCAGGTTATAGGCGTTAAACGTACCGATAAGCTTAACCCAAACTTCCTGGCCGTTTATTTTTAACAACAAACCCGAAAGTTGGTTTTCTAATATCTGCGCCTTATAATCGGCTATGCTTTTAAGGCTATAGGTAAACTTTTTTGCTGCCGTGTTTTGCAGCATCACCGGGCCGTTTTTATCATCAGCATTAGTTATGGCAAACGCTGTTTTAGGCAAATGATCAAAGAACGACTTCTTAACATCCCTGTACTCTGCAAACGTGGCATGGTAATCAAGATGGTCATGAGACAGGTTTGTAAAAATACCCCCGGCAAACAACAATCCGCTGGTGCGGTGCTGGTGTATACCGTGGCTGCTAACTTCCATAAAGCAGTAATCACAGCCTTGGTCTGCCATTTGGCGCAGGTAACGGTTTATGGTAAGCGAATCAGGCGTGGTATGTGTAGCCGGATATTCTGTATCGCCCACCATTATTTTTACCGTACTAAGCAAACCTGTTTTATAACCCGCGTTTTTAAACAACTGGTATAATAGTGTAGCAATAGTGGTTTTACCATTAGTACCGGTTACCCCCACAAGTTTTAAACTTTCAGACGAATTACCATAAAAATTTGCCGCCATGTAAGCCAGTGCCGCGTGGGTGTTACGCACTACCACGTAAGTAATGCCTTCGGCAGCGTTATCAGGCAATGTTTCGCAAACTACTGTTGTAGCGCCCTGGCTAACCGCTTTATCTATGTACTGATGCCCATCGCTAAGGGTGCCGCGTATTGCCACAAAAGCATCGCCTTCACCCGCCTTGCGCGAGTCGAACTCTATTTTTGCCACAGGTATGTCGGTTGCCCCTTTTACCTGCTCTATGGCTACTTTGTATAATATGTCGCGCAACAGCATCACGATAATTCCAGTATTATAATTTCATTTTTCTTTAATGGGGCGCCTGGCGATAGCGATTGCTTTTTAACCTTGCCCATCCCTTTTATCTGTACTTTTAGCCCCATGTTACCCAGTAGTGCTACAGCATCCATACCGCTCATGCCCACTGTATTAGGAACTGCTTTTTGTTTCGCAGCGGCTTTTTCCTCTTTATCATAGTAAGAAGCATATAATTGCTCCTGTTCTTTAATGTTTTTATCCAATTGCTTTACCTTATTGGTAGAAGGTACATCGGTATAAATTTTTTGCGCTATCCTTCGGAACACCGGCCCTGCAACGTCTGCACCATAATACCCTTTGGCTACATGTGGCTTGTGCACCACCACTATGCAGGAGTACTGCGGTTCATCTGCCGGGAAGTATCCTACAAACGACGACGAATAATACATTTCGCCATTGTTTTTACCTCCTTTACCGTAGTTAACCTGTGCCGTACCGGTTTTACCTGCCATACTGAAGTTTTCAGAATACAACTTAGAACCCGTACCCTTTTTTACCACGTTAGCCATAATGGCTTTTACCTGCTTAATGGTTTCCGGAGAACACATTTTAGGGTTAATTACCTCTTTGTCAAATTTCTTTATCGACTTATCCCACGCCCTGATTTCCTGTACAAAAAGCGGTTTTACCTTTTCGCCGTTATTAGCAATCCCGTTATAGAAAGCCAATGTTTGCAGTGGCGTAAGGCTTACCCCGTAACCAAATCCCATCCAAGGTAACGAAAGCTTCGACCAGCTTTTTTCTTCCGGTTGCGGAATCCTGGGCTTACCTTCACCTTTTAGCGTTACCCCCAGCCTGTTGTTTAAGCCCCAGTTATTAAGGTGCTTTACAAACGTGTTAGGGTCGTCTTTATAACTGTTGTACACCGCCTGAACCAGCACGGTATTACTTGAAACTTCAAAACCACGCGCCAGCGATATTTTACCATAGCCGCCTTTGTGCGAATCGCGTACGTGCTTACCTGAGTAGGTAATATCGCCGCCATGTGTATCAAATACCTGGGCAGTATCTATCCTTCCGTCTTCCAACATGGCTACAAGCCCGGCAAGCTTAAATGTAGAACCAGGCTCCTGGCTCTCGCCTACTGCATAATTTACCGTTTCGTAATACGAGCCATCTTCTGCACGCCCCAGGTTACTTATAGCCCTTACATAGCCGGTTTTGGTTTCCATAACCACCACACAGCCGTGGTCTGCTTCGTAATATTCCAGCTGTTTTAAAAGAGCGTGATGCGCTATATCTTGTATATACACATCTATTGTACTTATAACATCGAGCCCATCTATAGGATCCAGCTCATTTACATCGCTTATAGGCTTCCAGTGGTTTTTTGCTATCTTCTGCATCATGTGGCGGCCGTCTTTACCTTTAAGATAATCAGCATACGCCCCTTCTATCCCCACATACAGCATATCTCCATCTTCATCTATACGCTCATAACCTACGGTACGCTCGGCTATTTTACCTATAGGATGCTCACGCACAATTTTTTGCTCTGTAATAATACCGCCCTTAAACGGCCCGCGCTTAAACAGTGGAAAGCTTTTTATACGCAGCAATTCTGTATAACTTAAGCCCTTTGCTACCAGCATATAGCGGTTTTTGCGCTTACGGGCCCTTTTAAACATATCTATGTACTCATCAGCAGGTTTACCAAACATAGCCTGAAGCGAATCGGCCAGCGGCTCCAGGTCTGCCTTAAAATCTTCAGGCTTTGGGGCCACAGCATCAAACCTTACAATATAATTAGGTATAGAAGTAGCCAAAAGGCTGCCATCACTACTGTACACATTACCGCGGTTAGCCGGGATGGTAAAATTCTTTACTGTACGCTGGCGTGCCAGTTCCCTGTAGTGGTCTCCCTGCACCCATTGTATATTTGCAAGCTTTACAGAAACGAGAATAGCCATCACAAGCAATGCGAAGGCTACCAGATACACCCTGAAGGAGATACTTTTATCCTCTATTCCCATAATAGTTTAAAAAAATTCTTTTGCTCTTCTTTTGTTACCACAATTTTTTGTGGCGGTACCGCTGCCGGAAACACTTGCCTTGCTTCCATTTTTGCCGCTACGGTACTTTCCATTTTCAACTTCATCAGCTCGCTCCGGCGGTCTACAAACTCGCCCCTTAGCTGCTTTATCTCGCTCTCCATTGCACTTATCTTATATAGCTTTTCCTCATAATTATGCGAATTGGCTATCATAAGCATGGCTATAAAAATCAGGAACAGTATAAAACGCCAGTTTTTCATCGAGCCCTGGTCTACCAGATACTTTGCTTTCAGCAAACTGTAAATTCCGCCTTTCATACTTTAATATATATTATAGTTTTTCTGCCACCCTTAACTTGGCGCTGCGCGCCCTGTTGTTTACAGCAATTTCTTCTTCTGTGGGCACTATCAGTTTTTCAATGATTTTAAACGGCACCTCAAACCTGCCAAACATATCGCGCTCCGGCTCCCCTTCAAACATGCCGTTTCGCACATAGCGCTTTACTAAACGGTCTTCCAGCGAATGATAACTTATTACACTTAGCCTTCCACCCGGTTTAAGCACCTCTACCGTTTGCTCTAAAAACTCTTTAAGCACTTCCATTTCCTGGTTTACCTCTATACGGATGGCCTGGTAAATCTGCGCCAGTATTTTATTGCTTTTGTGCGCCGGGAGAAACCTAGCCAACACCTGTTTCAGTTCACCTGTATTCGCAACCGGCTTATCTTTCCTTGCGTTAACAATGGTATACGCAAGGGCGCCCGCATTTTTTAATTCACCATAGTCAAAGAACACACGCTTAAGCTCCTTCTCATCGTATTCATTTACCACCTTATACGCGTCGAGGTCATTTTTTTTACTCATCCTCATATCCAGGCCGGCATCAAAACGGGTACTAAACCCGCGCTCTGCCACATCAAACTGGTGCGACGACACACCAAAATCTCCCAGTATACCATCTACCTCTTTAACACCATAAAACCTAAGATACCTTTTAAGAAACCTAAAGTTTTCCGGGATAAGGGTAAAGCGTTCATCATCTATCACATTTGCCTGGGCATCTTCGTCCTGATCAAAAGCAAACAGCTTACCGTTTGGCCCCAGCCGTTTCATTATCTCTCTCGAGTGTCCGCCACCACCAAAGGTTACGTCTACATACACCCCATCAGGCTTTATATTAAGTCCATCTACCGTTTCTTTTAGCAGTACAGGATTATGATATTCCATCTTCGTCGTCCATTATATTACCCATCACATCTTCAGCAAGGCTTGCAAAATCTTCGTCAGACACATTTATAGAAGCCTCATAGCGCTCTTTATTCCATATCTCAACAATGTTTACCGCAGACGATAGTACTACTTCCCCCTCTATCCCGGCAAACGTAGCCAGGTCTTTCGGGATCAATACACGGCCCGCCGTATCCATTTCTACCATTCGCACACCCGCTGTAAATGCCCTGATGAAATCGTTGTTCTTTTTTACAAAACGGTTAAGCTTATTTAGCTTACTCATCATCTTTTCCCACTCCGCCATAGGATACAGCTCTAAACACGGCTGGAAAACCGACCTTTTTAAAACAAAACCTGTCCCCACACCTTCATGCAATTGCTTCTTCAAAGGAGCAGGTATCATCAACCTTCCTTTGTTATCAGCCTTACATTCGTATGTTCCTATAATGGTATTCAAGCAGTTATGTTTTAGGTCACGTCAAAGCAAATATAAAACAATTTTACCATTTCCTCCCACTTACTCCCACTTTGTTGATAAGTTTTGGTTTAACCCTCCCACTTTGCCCCAAAGCCCTAAATCCCAAGGTTTTGTAAACACTACGAAAAATTTTCATTAAAAAACCTCACATATTGAAAAATACGCAACAAAAACCCACTGAAACCCTACTGATTTAAAGATATTTCAATGCGAAAAGAACACTACGGGTAGGATTTTTTAAACTTTATTTAACCAATTGCGGTGGGAGGAAGTGGTACGCGCGGTGGTAAAAAGTGGAGAAACCACACAAATGATTACCCTACTAATTTAGTAGGGTAATTTTGTAACTATTAATGTTATATATTTGTGCCGTTTTACGAAACAGATAAAAACTAATGCATAGCAACAATAACGAAGGAAAGTACCACTATTACGAGGCCGGCGAAGGCACTCCCATCATTGTACTGCACGGCCTTATGGGCGGCTTAAGTAACTTTGACGGCGTGGCAAACTACTTTCCGCAGCACGGCTTTAAGGTAATTATACCACAACTGCCGCTATACACACAAAGTATACTAAAAACCAATGTTAAGGCTTTTGCCAAATGGGTAAAAGACTTTATAGAATACAAAGGTTTTGACCGCGTAATACTGGTGGGCAACTCACTGGGCGGGCACATAGCACTATATTTTAGTAAAATGTATCCCGAAAAAATGCTTGGCCTGATTATTACCGGAAGCAGCGGGCTTTATGAAAGCGCCATGGGCGACAGCTACCCTCGCAGGGGCGACCGCGAATACATAAAGAAAAAAGCCGGCGAGGTGTTCTATGATCCAAGCATAGCTACCGAAGAACTGGTAGACGATGTATATGCTGTAGCAAACGACCGCATAAAGCTACTTAAAACCCTTACTATAGCTAAAAGTGCCATAAGGCATAACATGGCAAAAGACCTGCCAAAAATGCACGTGCCTACTGGTATAATATGGGGAAGGCAAGACGGCGTAACGCCGCCAGATGTGGCCGAGGAGTTCCATAAGTTGCTGCCAAACAGCACCCTGTACTGGATAGACAAGTGCGGGCATGCCGCCATGATGGAGCACCCTGATGAGTTTAACAGGCTTATGCACGAATGGCTTCGCAAAACAGGATTGGCTAAGTAATTTAAGATTTCAGATTGTAGATTTCAGAATAAACTTAACCCGAAATCTAAAAATATAAAAGGCGCAAAACTATTCTGTTTTGCGCCTTTGTTTTTTCTGTTTATACTGAAAAACCTGAATACCGAATTCTAAAATCTGAAATACGTATCTTTGCACCTTAAATAATGATGACATGAAGATTAATACCGCCGAGTTTATAGTAAGTAACTCCGATGCTGCAAAGTGCCCAAAAGACCTGATACCCGAATATGCTTTTATAGGCCGCAGTAATGTAGGTAAGTCGTCATTAATAAACATGCTTACCGGGCGCAACTCCCTTGCCAAAACATCGGGCAGGCCGGGTAAGACTCAACTTATAAACCACTTTAAAATAAATAACAACTGGCACCTGGTAGACTTACCGGGTTACGGCTACGCCCGTGTATCTAAATCTACCAAACAGGTTTTCCAGAAGTTTATAACCGATTATTTTGAAAAACGCGAACAGCTGGTATGCGCTTTTGTACTGGTAGACATACGACACGACGCGCAGAAGATAGACGTAGAGTTTATAAACTACCTTGGGGAAGCCGAAGTACCGTTTTGCATTATATTTACCAAAGCCGACAAAATTAGTAAAGGTAAGCAGCAACAGCACGTAGCGGCTTACCGCAAACAAATCATAGCCGCAGGGTGGGAAGAAATGCCGCAACATTTTATAACCTCATCTGAAGATGCCACCGGCCGAGAAGAACTGCTGGCTTACATAGACGAGGTAAACAAAGGGATTTTTGAAAATCAGGGATTTTAATATATATTTGTCATAAAACCTAATACCACCACCATGAAAGAAATAATGAAAAACTGGAGCGAAAACACCTGGAATGGTTTTTTCTGTTTACTTATAGCATTGGCCTTCATTCTGTTTTTGGCTATTGTATAAAAAATAAGCGACCTTTTTGGGTCGCTTATTTTTTTACTTACCGGTTTTCAGTTCCAGCTTTTCTGCAAAGTAATCGCAGAAATCGCGCATGGTGTCGGCCATTTTTTCATCGCCTGTAGCACGCTGAAACGTATCGGCCATACTTACCAGCGTTTGATGGAAAAACACCTTCATTTCATCTACAGGCATATCTTTGGTCCACAGGTCTATACGCATACTTTCCTGCGGCTTACTGTCCCAAACGCTAAGCATAAAAGCTTTTGTAGGCTCAGCCACTACACCACCGTCGCGGGCAGTCCAGCTCAGTTTTTCGGGCACGCGGTTTTCGTCCAGTTCTATGGTAATCTTTATATCAGATTTAATTAATTTCGACATTATTTTGCGGGTTTATATTTAGAGTTATCAAATATTACTTTGGCATCCATAGCCAGCATTTGCTGTAGCGTTACCTTGTCGTTATGCTCCATGTAAGAGCGCACTATCTGCCAGCCCAGCCACTGCCCCAGCCTGCCCGGAGTTTCGTTATCAAACCCCATGTAAAACTTGGTAAACGGCGCAGGGTTTATAAAACGGTTTGGCAGTTTAGGGTCGGCATCAAAAAAGAGTTTGTTGTCTACAAAATAGCGCCATATCTCTGCCTCGTTTACCTTTGCCCATGCCAGTTGTTCCTTTGTGTAGCCTATTTTATTAAAATCGGTTGTTTCTGGTATCAGCTTGTCTTTCATGTAAAGCTCTTTACCGTAGTACACCATAAGCGACAATAGGTTGTGGTCTTTTGGAGGTGCTATTTTACCATAAGAAAATGCCGTTACCATATCGGGCATTATTTGTGTAGGCTCAAATTCCTGGCGTTGGTATTTAGGAAAATCCACATAAAACTTATGGTCTTTGCCCAGGTACAAATCCAGCGACACCAGCGCAAGCGAATCGGTATAAATCGCACGGTTTTTATAATCCATTTCAGATATAAGCGTTACCACCTTAGGTATATGTGCCTGCGGGTAGTAAAACTTTATATGCTGGTACAGGTTTGTAAAATCATCTTCAAGGGTACTGTTGTTCGGGAATTTTATATCTACCTCTTTGTGCAATTCCTGCAGTAACGAGTCTTTCATTTTAGCCTCCCATACGGCATCGGGGTTACCTTCCGGAAAAAAATAAGGGAACTCACTCTTAAGTTTCGGCAAATCAGCGGGCTTTGCGTTATAAAACATATCGTCAAAACGTACCACGTTTACATTTTCTACCTTTACTTCGGCTATTTTGTCTTCCACCTTGTTTTCATTTTTACACGAAAACAACAACAGCGCTGCCAGCGAAAGTGTTATGTATTTTTTCATTTTTGATCTTTAAATGCTACGTTCTTTACTCAGTATTATCTAATTTTATGGCAAATATAGCACAACCATTTAATTTATTATGACCATGGAGGTACATTCAAAATTTGAAACCCAAGCCATTAACGACCATATAGTAAACTGGCTGCGCGATTATGCCCTTAACGCAAAAACAAAAGGATTTGTTGTAGGCATATCGGGCGGTATAGATTCTGCCTTAACCTCAACACTTTGCGCGCAAACCGGCCTGCCTACACTGTGTGTGGAAATGCCCATACACCAGGCAGAAAGCCACGTAAGCCGCGCCAAGGAACACATAAACTGGCTTAAAGATAAGTTTAGCAATGTGTCGTCTGTAGAAACAGACCTTACCAGCACCTTTATGCACTTTAAAGAGCAGGTTCCAAAAGCAGCTACGCAGGCCGTAACAGACCTTACCGAAGCCAATACCCGCTCCCGCCTGCGTATGATTACCCTGTACTACCATGCCGGCATACACGGCTACCTGGTAGCAGGCACCGGAAATAAAATTGAAGACTTTGGCGTAGGCTTTTATACAAAATACGGTGATGGAGGTGTAGACATAAGCCCTATTGCCGACCTAACCAAAACCGAAGTACGCATACTGGCCCGCCACCTGGGGGTTACAGATACCATACTGGTAGCAAAACCTACCGATGGGCTTTTTGGCGATGACCGAAGCGATGAAGACCAGATAGGCGCCAGCTACGAGGAACTGGAGTGGGCCATGGAACAGGACAGCCACGGACGCGAAAGCCATGAATTTACCGGACGCGAAAAGGAAGTTTTTGATATTTATAAACGCCTGAATACTATTAATCAACACAAGATGCAACCCATACCGGTATGCACGATTCCTAAAAATTTGAAATAAAATTCTTTCATTCACAATACTTTAAGAAACTAATGGTTAATTTTACTACTATGTAAACACAAAACACGCTTATTATGATTAAGTTATGCCTTGCGGATAATCATCCGGTAGTACACTACGGGATGAAGTCGTTTTTTAACGACAATCCTCAGATAAGTTTTGTGGGAGTGGTAAATAATCTGGACGGGCTTTTAGATGTTTTAAACAAAAAAACAGTAGACGTAGCCGTGGTAGACCTGGAGCTGGAAGGACTTACTAGCATTAGCAATGTTAAGAGCCTTATTAATGATTTTCCGGAAACGAAGGTGGTAATTTTTACCAGCCTTGCCGAACAGATCTATGCACCTAATGCGCTTAAAGCAGGGGTATCTGGCTATGTGCACAAAAGCGCACGGCTGGACGAACTGGAAAGTACCATTAAAAGGGTGGTAAACGGCGAGGTGGTATTTAGCGATACCGTAAAAAAGAACCTGGCGTTGCTTAACAAAGGTAAAAAAAGCGAACGCCTTTACCGAAAGCTGTCGTCTCGTGAAATTGAGGTATTGCGCTACCTTAGCGAAGGAAAAAAGAACAAGGAAATTGCCCAGTTGCTGGACCTGAACGAAAAAACGATCAGTACCTACAAACTAAGGCTGCTTACAAAACTGCACGTTACTAATCTTGTAGACCTTGTAAACAAGGCTAAGACCCTTGAAATTGTATAAAGACAAATACTTGTCAGAGAAAGAAGAAACCACTACACACTAAAAAACACTTCTGAAACGCACCAGAAAAACGAAAGCGTCCTTACGGGGACGCTTTCGTTTTTATTGTTAATAGAAGTGGCTACGCAGCCTGCTAAATTTTCGTGACAGGTAATTTACCAGCGTGTTATAATCCATTACAGACATCAGTATTTCCATGTTATCGCCATCTGGTGTTACCTGCAGCTTCAGGTCTTGCACCAGCCTGCCCAGCAGCAGCCAGCGCAGGTCTACAATATGTTCTGTGGTATACGCCGCTATGGTCATATTCTTGTGCTTTACGGGTATTTGCTTACGCTCTTCCCATTCGTGCACGTGGTAGCGTTCTTCCTGCATGTATATATCGGCCACTACCTGCTGCAATTCCTGCGGAAGCGCATTTAAAAAAGCATCGGCCTCCAGTGATTCGTGCGCCATGTAGTAATCTATTGTAGCTTTATACAAATCCCTGAACACCGGGTTTGCAAACTGTATTTCGTCTTCCTGCAGGTTCAGGTAAATACGTTCGTACACCTTATACTCTTTTCGTTCTGTGTGTTCAAACTCCTTACCAAACTCATCAAACTTTATATACACATCTTCAAACTCCTCGGTGTTGCCACCGTATAGTAAAAGGATTTCTATTATCTTTCGCTCTACCCTATCCAGTATATCTATCCGAACCTGCTCTGCCGTAAACTCATCTTTTACGGGTTTCATGGTTTGGGCAGCGCGTTCTTCTTTTAGTTTTTTATCGGCCTCTACTATATCTTTTGTAGCCAGCTGCGCCAGTGTACTTACCAGCACCTGCTCGCTTATATCCATGATACGTGCGGTTTCCTGTATGTACACCTCACGCTGAATACGATCTGGTATTTTAGAGATACTGGTTACCATATCCCTTATAAGGCCGGCTTTTTTTACAGGATCTTGCTTGGCTTCATCCATAAGCAGCGACGCCTTAAACTGTATAAAGTCTTTCGCGTTATTTTCCAGGTACGCCACCAGCTCATCATGTGGGGTACGTTTTGCAAAGCTGTCCGGATCATCACCATCGGGGAAACCACATACCTTTACATTCATACCCTCTTCCAGTATAAGGTCTATACCCCTTATAGAGGCGCGTAAGCCTGCCGCATCGCCATCAAACAGTACCGTAATGTTTTTGGTAAGCCTGCTTATAAGCCGTATCTGGTCGGGCGTAAGTGCCGTTCCGCTCGATGCCACCACGTTTTCTATACCCGCCTGGTGCATCTGGATAACATCGGTATATCCTTCTACCAGGTAGCAGTTGTCTTTTTTGGCAATGGCCTGCTTGGCATGGAAAATACCGTACAGCACCTTGCTCTTGTGGTAAATGTCGCTTTCGGGCGAGTTAAGATATTTGGCAACCTTTTTATCGTTACCCAATATACGCCCGCCAAACCCCAGCACGCGGCCGCTCATACTTTGTATAGGAAACATTACCCTACCCCTGAAACGGTCGGCCATACGGCCGTCTTCGCGCACTATGGTAAACCCTGTTTTTTCCAGGTATTCCAGTTTATAACCTTTACCGAGGGCATCTTTGCTAAAAGCGTCATACCCTTCGGGAGAATAGCCCAGGCCAAACTTTTTAATGGTTTCGCCGGTAAAGCCGCGCTCCTTAAAATAAGAATAGCCTACGGCCTGGCCTTCATCGGTATTCATCATTATATCCTGAAAATACCGCTGTGCGTATTCTGAAACCAGGTACATGCTTTCGCGCTCGTTCATTTGCTCTTTCTGCGCGTCGGTCTGTACCGTTTCCTCTATTTCTATATTGTATTTTTTAGCAAGGTAGCGAATGGCCTCGGGGTAGCTAAAATGCTCGTGCTCCATAAGGAATGCCACGGCGTTACCGCCCTTACCCGAACTAAAGTCTTTCCAAATCTGTTTAACGGGAGATACCATAAACGATGGCGACTTTTCGTTACTAAACGGGCTCAGCCCTTTTAGGTTAGTACCAGATCGTTTAAGCACCACAAAATCGCCTATTACCTCCTCTACACGGGCGGTTTCAAATACGGTGTCTATGGTGTTTTTAGATATCAAGGCTCTGGTGAAATATTGGGAGGGCAAAGTTAGCCATAAATAACAAATTTTGCCCAATATACAGCTAAGTTAACGAAGTTAGCCAAAATAACTACCTTTACTACAGCTAACCAATGTATTATGGCAAAATTATTAGACAAAATTGTGGTGGTAGATGTAGAAGCCACGTGCTGGGAAGGGGCAAACCCACCCGGAATGGAGAATGACATTATAGAAATAGGCATTTGCCTGCTTAATGTACAAACCGGTGAAATCACAGACAATCGGGGCATTATAGTACTCCCGGAACGCAGTGAGGTAAGCCCGTTTTGTACCAAACTAACCACCATAACCCCTGAAATGGTAGCCCGGGAAGGCATACCATTTAAAGAAGCCTGCAATATACTAAAGCAGCAATACCTTAGCCAAAGCAGGGTATGGGCAAGCTATGGCGCTTATGACCAAAAACAATTCCAGCGGCAGTGCAGCGCCATGGGAATAGGGTATCCGTTTGGGCCTTCGCATATTAATGTAAAAACACTTTTTGCACTAACGCATAAACTGAGCCACGAAACCGGTATGGCAGGCGCGCTGGAGCGGTTACAGCTTCCGCTGGAAGGCACCCACCACCGCGGGGTAGATGATGCGCTTAACATAGCAAAAATTTTGAGGGAACTATTAAACCCATAAAGGCTTAAAATAAAAAAGCCTCCCGATTGGGAGGCTTCACCAGTTGGTCTACTAGGACTCGAACCTAGAATGACTGAACCAAAATCAGTAGTGTTACCATTACACCATAGACCATCTTGGTTGCGTATTGCGAGTGCAAATGTACTACATATTTTGAGTTTTGCAAATGCTGAAGCAAAAAAAATCATCATTTTTTTACCCTAAATGCGGAACAAAAATTTAACTTGCTGTAAAACAGTAAATAAAATCCCGTAACTTTTTGCACTTTTTTGGCTTTAAAACTAACTTTTTTATCGACCCGAATTGTTTGGCACAAAATAATAAATTCTGCTCCGTACCGTTATCCGTTTTAGTAACCAGCAAAAACTACACCTTAATGAAAAACTTTACCTTTAAACAATGGAACAACATAGCCGGATGGCTGCTGTTTTCTATAGCTTTTACGGTCTTTTTTAACACAGCAGAACCCTCTATGAGTTTTTGGGACTGTGGCGAGTACATAGCCACATCGGCCAAGTTACAGGCGGGGCACCCCCCGGGAGCACCATTGTTCCAAATGCTGGGGGCTGTTTTTGCAGGGTTTGCCATGAGCGCAAAACAGGTAGCATTTGCGGTAAACATGGTTTCGGTACTGGCAGGCGCCTTTACCATACTGTTTATGTTTTGGTCGCTTACCCTTTTGCTAACCGATGTTACGGCAAAAGAAACAGAGGACCCAAAACAAAAAAACCTTATGATACTGGGTGCATCGGCGGTAGGCGCGCTGGCTTTTTTATTTTCAGACAGTTTTTGGTTTAATGCCACAGAGGCCGAAGTATATGCACTGGCATCATTATTTATAGCACTTATCTTATGGGCAGGGCTACGCTGGGGCAGGGATATGCACATGCCTAACGGCAACCGCTGGCTACTGTTTATAGCCATGCTGGTAGGTCTATCGTTTGGGGTGCACTTCCTGGCACTGCTTACGTTACCGTCTGTAGGGCTTATATACTATTTTAAAAATTACGGCAAAGTAACCCTTAAGAACCTTATAGTGGCGAACATAGCCGTTATAGCCGTGCTGTTTTTTGTATTTGCATTCCTTATGCCATACACCATGGCGTTCTTCGGGAAAACCGAAATATTTGTGGTAAACAACTTCGGGCTGCCGTTTAACTCCGGCACCATATTGGCTTTTGCAATGGTTATAGGCGCTTTTTGGGGCGGGTTATCGTACACTAAAAAGAAGGGCTGGGCACTAACAAACACCGCCGTACTTTGTGTGCTGTTTGTACTTATAGGGGCATCGTCGTGGATAATGCTGCCCATACGTGCCAACGCCCACGTAGTGCTAAATGAAAACAACCCTAATAACGCCGCCGAACTACTGGCGTATTATAACCGCGAGCAATACCCGGAACAAAAGACCTTTTATGGCCCCATGTATACCGAAGAGTATGCCGGGCTGGATGCAGAGCAGCCGTATGTAGATGAAAAGCCGAATTACGAGCGCAACTATATCACCGGTAAATATGAAATTGTAAACCAGTATAAAAACGCCAGGCAAAATACAGACAATGCCCATAAAGGCTTTTTACCCCGCATGCACAACAGCAGCGCAGCGGTAAACTATATGGAATTTGCAGGGCCGCCTGAGTTTAAAATAAATCCGGAATATGATTTTAGTACAGACCTGCGCCGGGCAGGGGTTAATGTAGAAGAACTAACGGAAGACCAGGCAATGCAGGCAATAGCTAACGCACAAGGCCAGCTTGAAAGCATTGTTGCCGATTTTAAAAAGGCCTACCAAAAGGGCGAACTGGGCAATAATGAATACCATGAGTTCCTGAAACACTATGGCCGTTACCTTGTGGTAGAAAAACCCTCGTTAGGGCAAAACCTTTCGTTTATGGCACAATACCAGTTTGGCTATATGTACCTGCGCTACCTTATGTGGAACTTTGCCGGCAGGCAAAACGACGAGCAGGGCACTTACGATATACTAAACGGCAACTGGATGAGCGGCATTAAACCGCTGGATGAGGCAAGGCTGGGATCTCAGGAAAACCTTTCGGCAGACATGCAAAACAACAAAGGCCGAAACATCTACTATATGCTGCCACTGGTACTGGGTATCATTGGCCTGGGATACCACGCCCGCAAAGACCTGAAAAGCTTTTACGTATTGCTGGTGCTGTTCCTGTTTACCGGCATAGCATTAAAAATATTTTTAAACGAAAAACCTTTTGAAGTACGCGAGCGTGATTACGCGCTGGTAGGCTCGTTTTATGTATTTGCCCTTTGGATAGCCTTTGGCGCCTATGCGCTACAACGCTTTATAGCACAATATTCAAGAGTAAGGATTTTGGCTCCTGCCGGTATAGGGTTGGCACTGTTTGCAGGCCCTGTACTTATGGCCACGCAAAACTGGGACGACCACGACCGCAGCGACCGCTACACGGCAGTAGCATTGGCAAAAGCTTACCTGGACAGTTGTGATAAAAACGCCATATTGTTTACGGCTGCAGATAACGACACCTTCCCGCTGTGGTACGCACAGGAAATAGAGGGCTATCGTACCGATGTGCGGGTGGTGTGCACAGAATTACTGAATACCGACTGGTACATAGACATGATGAAACGCAAGGCATACGAGTCTGAAGCTCTGCCCATATCCTTTACTCACGAGCAGTACCGCGCCGGTACCCGTGATTACCTTGTATACGATCCGCGTACCGAAGACCGCATTGATATTAATGCCTTTATGCAGTTTGTACATCTTGACGATAAACGTGCACAGGTAGCCCTGGAAGGTGGCAAAACAGCACACGCCTACCCTACTAACAAGGTTAGATTCCCGGTAAACCGAAATATAATACTGAAAAATAACGTAGTACCTGCCTATAAGCATGATTCAATAGTTCCCTACATAGACATAAACCTGCCACAGGGAGCCATTTATAAAGGCGCCATGGCGATGCTGGATATAATACGCAACAACAACTGGGAGCGCCCCATTTGCTTTTCGGGCCGAAGTAACGAAGATGCTGATTATGGGTGGATGAAAGAATACCTGCAAGCGCAGGGACTGGTGCTGAAACTTGTACCTGTAAAAACCGCCATACCCGAAGATTCACGCCCGTATGAGCTGGGTTATGTTAATACAGAAAAGTCGTACGACACGGTAAAGCACTGGGACTGGGGTAACAGCGGTAACCCTAAAGTGTACCACGACCCGGAGACGAGGCACAACGGGATTACATTCCGCAGTAATATGGCCCGCCTTAGCGATACGCTTATAGAAGAAGGCAAGTACGATAAAGCCCGCGAAGTAATAGACCTGGCCATGAAAAAAATGCCGGTAGACCAGTTTGGCTACTACACTACCGTAACCCCGTTTGCTAATGGCTATTACAAAACTGGTGATAAGGTAAAAGCCCGCAACCTGCTGGCACAGCTTACCCGTAAGTACCAGGATAGCCTGGGGTATTACAGGGGGCTATCGGCTGCAGACCAAAACCTTGTGGCGAACCAAATTGTAACCGACATAGAACGCTACCGCAGCCTGCTGTGGGTAATGCAGGATAACGGCGATACCGAAACCTACAACAAAGCAAGGAAAACCTTTAACGATTACAACCGCTGGTTTTCGCGCTTTGGCCGAAAAGATGAAATATAAAATTAAAATGGGCGGTATCATAACTGATACCGCCCATTTTAAATTATGCAGTTAAAAACTCCAGCGTGTACTGCAAAAACTCCTGTGGATTCTCGGCGTGTATCCAGTGGCCGGAATTGGTAACGGTTTTTAATTCGTATTGTGGAAAATGCTTTGCAATGAGTGGCACATCTTCCTGGCGTATGTATTTAGACCTGTCGCCGCGCAGAAACAGCACCGGGCCGTTATACACCGCGTCTTCCGGCAGAGCCTCGCCTATATTGCCCACTTGCTCATTAAATACCGGGAGGTTAATCCTGAAGCCGAGCTGCCCCGGCTCTACCCAGTACAGGTTTTTCATTAAAAACTGCCTAGTACCGGCATCGGGCAGGTGCTGTGCCATTACAGCCTCTACTTCGCCGCGCGAAGGCTTAGTAGTAAAATCAACGGCATTTAGCGCCCCTAAAACATCCTGATGGTGCGGCGGATAGTACTGCGGGCCTATATCGGCCACCACAAGCTTGTTAAGCAACTGTGGGTACTTCATGGCAAAGAACATAGCAGCCTTCCCCCCCATGCTGTGACCTATAAGGTCTACCTTTTCCAGTTTGTTAAAGTTAATGTATTGCGCCAGGTCGTCTACCATGGCGGCGTAGGTAAAAATATCGCTATGAAAACTGCGACCGTGGTTACGCATATCTACCGCGTGCACCTGAAATCCCTTTGCGGCATACTGCCCTGAAAGTGTTTTCCAGTTATCGCTCATACCCATAAAGCCGTGCACAATAACCAGTGGCTTCCCTTCGCCTTCTATTTTGCTGTACAGCATACTATTTAAGTTTTTGAAGGTACATGTTTACCACATTCTCTAATCCCAGGTAAAGCGACTCCGCTATAAGCGCGTGGCCTATAGATACCTCTAAAAGCCCCGGTATGTTATCTTTAAAAAATTTAATATTATCCAGGCTAAGGTCGTGCCCGGCATTTAAGCCAAGGCCAAGTTCGCGTGCAAGTACTGCAGCTTCCGTATACGGCTTTATGCCGGCGTGGTTACCCAATCCGTACTCGTGGGCAAAAGCCTCTGTGTACAGTTCTATGCGGTCGGCACCGGTTTCTTTGGCCCCTTCTACCATTTTAAGTACAGGGTCTACAAAAATAGAGGTACGTATACCATTACGCTGAAACTCCTGTATTACCTCTTGCAGAAAGCTTTTATGGGCTATGGTATCCCATCCGGCGTTGCTGGTTATGGCATCATCAGCATCGGGTACCAGGGTTACCTGTGTAGGTTTTGTTTCTAAAACCAGGTCAATGAATTTACGCACCGGTTTACCCTCGATGTTATACTCCGTGTACACCACCGGCACCAGTTCGCGGGCGTCGTTGTAGCGAATGTGTCGTTCGTCGGGCCTTGGGTGAATGGTTACTCCCTGGGCTCCAAACTTCTGCACATCGGCAGCTACCTGTAAAAGGTTTGGCACATTACCCCCGCGCGAATTCCTTAGGGTGGCAATTTTATTTATGTTTACGCTAAGTTTCGTCATTTTTAGATGTTAAAAGTTAACAGATGCACAAAAATACAAAGTATATAGGGGAAGCTATATTTATTTTTGATTATTTTGCATATAAATTAACCCTCAGGATGAACGAAATTACCGACTTCCTTAACACTAATATAAAAGCCCTGCGCACTACAGATTCTGTAGCCGATGCACAGGATTTGTTTGCCGAATATCCGTTTACGCACTTTCCTGTACTGGAAAACGGCGTGTACATAGGTTGCGCCATAAGCGAGGATACTGAACTTATGGATATAGAAAAACCCATAGGCGACATGCGCTATAGTTTTGAGCGTTTTTTTGTACGGAACACCACCATGTGGCTGGATGTACTTGAGGTTTTTGCCAAAAATGAAACTAACCTGGTACCGGTGCTCAACGCAGAAAATTCGTACCTTGGTTATTATGAAATAACGGATATTATAAGGTTTTTTGATGAAACCCCTTTCCTTAAAGAAGAAGGCGGCATACTTGTAGTAGAAAAAGGTATTACCGAATACAGCATGAGCGAAGTAGCCCAAATTGTAGAGAGCAACAACGGCAGGCTGCTGGGCGCTTTTATAAGCGAGGCAGAGGGAGACCGCGTGCAGATAACCGTAAAGATAAGCCTGGGCGGACTGAGTGAAATTATTCAAACCTTCCGCAGGTACAATTACAGCATTGTTACAGAGCATCAGGAAGATGCGTACCTGAATACCCTGAAAGACCGATCTGATTACCTGGATAAGTACCTTAATATATAGTTATGAAAATAGCTGTTTACGGCCAGTACTACAAAGAAAACACCGATGAAATCATTGAAAAAATGATGGTGGTTTTCGGGCAGTACAACCCTGAAGTGGTTTTTGAATACAATTTTTACAACGTGCTTTGCGAGAGGAATATCCTTAAGGAAAGCTATCCCACCTTTACAGACCACGAGGAGCTTAACAACGGGTTTAACCTGTTTATAAGCATAGGCGGAGACGGCACCATGCTGCGCGCCGCCACGTTTGTGCGCAACAAAAACATACCAATTGTAGGTATAAACGCGGGCAGGCTGGGCTTTTTGGCCACAGTACAGCAGGAAAACATAGAAAACCTGCTGCCGCTTATCTTCGAAAATAAATATAAAATATCGCCACGCTCGCTGCTTACCCTGCACTACCCCGGTGGCACAGACCAGCTGGAAGACCTTGATTTTGCGCTAAACGAAATCACTGTAAGCCGCCGCGACACCACTTCTATGATTACTGTGGAGGTAAAACTAAACGGTGACCACCTTACCAGCTACTGGGCAGATGGCCTTATACTAAGCACACCTACCGGCAGCACTGGCTATTCGCTTAGCTGCGGAGGCCCACTGCTTATGCCCGAGGTAAACAGCCTGGTAATAACCCCCATAGCACCACACAACCTTAACGCCCGCCCACTGGTAATACCCGATGATACCGAGATAGAACTGCGCGTAAGCAGCCGGGAGGAGCAGCACCTTGTTTCGCTGGATTCGCGTATTATAAGGCTGGATGTAGAAACCGTGATTACTGTTAAAAAAGCCAATTTTAAAATAAACCTTGTAGAGTTTGCCGAAGAGAAATTCCTTGATACACTGCGCAAAAAGCTGCTTTGGGGTGAAGACAAGAGGAATTAACAGGCTAAAATTTTATATCTGTACATACTACTTTTGGTGTTCTGCCGTTTTCAACTCAGTATTAATCGGAATATGCTGGTAAAGCTGCGGTAAAATGTCTAATTATTAGGCGTATTACAAAATCTATATTGTTATATTTGCACCCAATTTTTGTTTAAATGAAGCGTTTGCTGTACATAACTGCGTTAATAGCTACAACCTTTTCGGCTGAAGCCCAGATAAATGAGTTCGGGTTAATAGCCGGTGGCGCTAACTATGTAGGCGACGTGGGCCCTACCAATTACATTAAGCCAAAAGACATGGCGCTTGGTGTATACTACCGCTGGAACCGTAGCCCGCGCCATTCGTGGAGGGCGGCTTTTAACTACGGACGCATATCGTCTGACGATGCAGACAGCGATGTAAGCGGCAGGAAACTAAGGGGGTATCAGTTTAAAAATACCATAAAAGAGTTATCTTTAGGGCTTGAATTCAATTTCTTTGACTTTAACCTGCACGAGGAGCACTTTAAATGGACACCATACATATACACAGGTTTGGCGTACGCGTGGTATAATGAGCTGTACAGGGACACAAGCAAAAACAAAGGGCGCGATTATGACAACGGCAGCAGCCTTGCCATACCTATGACAGTGGGTATAAAAGCCCACGTATCAAGGGACTGGATTATAGGCCTGGAAAGCGGTGTACGCTACAGCTTTACAGACAACCTGGATGGCAGTAACCCGCCCGACAATAAGTACGATGCCGTACGTTTTGGCAACACTAACAGTAATGACTGGTATGTGTTTACTGCCTTTACAATATCGTACACCTTTGGCGATAAGCCATGCTATTGTTCTGATTAATAAAACACCAATGAATAAAACCATTACGCCAGATACCGGCAATTTGCCGAAGCACATAGCCATAATAATGGATGGCAACGGCCGATGGGCCAAGCAGAAAGGTATGCTGCGGGCTTTCGGCCATGAAAACGGCGTAAAGTCGGTTAGGGAAACTGTAGAAGCCTGTGCAAAATTAAACATAGCCTACCTTACCCTGTACGCCTTTAGTACAGAAAACTGGAACAGGCCAAAGCTGGAGGTAGACGCGCTGATGAGCATTCTTATGAATTCGCTTAAAAAAGAGCTGCCTACCATGCAAAAAAACAACATTCGCCTTAATACCATAGGTAATGCACACATGCTGCCCGAAAAGGCACGCAGGCAGTTGTTTGAAGTAATTGAGGCTACTAAAGAAAATACCGGCATGACGCTTACCCTGGCATTAAGCTACGGTAGCCGCGAAGAACTGGTAAGTGCCATTAAAGAAATTTGTAACGAAGTACAAACAAACAAAATAGATATAGCTACCATAAACGAAGCTACAGTACAAAAACACCTGTACACCCACAACATACCAGATGCAGACCTGGTTATACGCACCAGTGGGGAGCAGCGCATAAGTAATTTCCTGCTATGGCAGGCCGCTTATGCTGAGTTGTATTTTACCGATGTACTGTGGCCGGATTTTAGGGAAGAAGACCTGCATAAGGCAATTTTTAGCTATCAAAAACGTGAAAGAAGATTTGGAAAAACCAGTGAACAGCTTAAATAACAAAGTAAGGTTTCTAAGAAACATTGCATTATTTATCGGATTTTTATTTTTTGCAACGCTTACTGCCCAAGCGCAAACCGACATACTGGGCGAAAACAGGCCCGAACCCGGAAAATACATACTGGGCGGGGTTACCGTAAGCGGAAAAATATCGTATAACGAAAATACGGTGGTAAACTTTACCGGCCTTGAAAAAGGACAGTACATTAATGTACCCGGCGAAGAAATCAGTGCCGCCATTAAAAAGCTGTGGAGGTTAAATCTTTTTAGCGACGTAAACTTTTACGTAAACGACATTCGTAACGACTCTATTTTCCTTGACCTTAATATTATAGAGCTTCCTAAGCTAAGCGATGTAAAGATGCAGGGTGTAAAAAAAGGTAAAATTGAGGGCCTTCTTAAAGATACAGAACTTAAGAAAGGAAAAACCGTTAACGAAAACCTTATTACCAATACTAAAAACTATATTGAAAATAAGTATCGTAAAGACGGCTACTACAACACCAAGGTATACGTTAACGTAATACCGGATAGTACCAATACGGTAAAAATGGTGGTAAATATAGATAAGGGTAAAAAGGTACGAATCAGTAAAATAAACTTTACCGGAAACGAAAAAATATCGTCTTCTAAGCTGAAAAAAGCGATGAAAGACACTAAGGAAGTAGCTTTCCCCAACCCGCTGCGCCTGTTTAAGCCAAGTAAATTTATTGCAGATAAATACAAGGAAGATAAGGTAAAACTTATAGACCGCTATAAAGAAAAAGGTTACAGGGATGCCCGTATTATAAAAGATACTGTAGTGTACAACCCTAAAACAAACAGGGTAGCCATAGATATTCAGGTAGAGGAAGGGCGTAAGTATTACTTTGGAGATATTAAATTCCTGGGTAACACCATTTACAACAACCAGCAACTTGGGCAGGTATTGGGCATTAAAAAAGGCGAAGTATACAACGGCGTACTGTTACAGGAACGCGTGGCTAACCCTAAACCGGATGCCGACGACATTACTAACCTGTACCAAAACAACGGTTACCTGTTTAGTAACATAAACGCGGTAGAGGTTAAAACAGCTAATGACACCATAGACTTTGAAATCCGTATTGTAGAAGGGCCTATTGCCTACTTTAACAAAATTACGGTAGTAGGTAATGATAAAACCAACGATAAGGTAATTTACCGCGAACTCAACACAAGGCCGGGACAAAAGTGGAACAAGGAAAATGTAGTTAACACCATACGCGAACTGGGTGCACTGGGCTTCTTTGATGCCGAGACCATTCGCCCAGACGTTAAAAACGCTGACCCTGCATCGGGTACTGTAGATGTAGAATGGCACGTTACCGAAAAAGGATCGAGCCAGATAGAACTACAGGGTGGTTACGGTGGTGGTGGCTTTATTGGTACGCTGGCATTTTCATTAAACAACTTCTCTGCTAACAATATGTTTAAGAAGGATGCGTACAAGCCGCTGCCTATGGGAGACGGACAAAAACTGTCGCTTAGGCTACAGGGTAGTACGTATTTCCAAACCTACAGCTTATCGTTTACAGAGCCGTGGATGGGAGGCAAAAAACCAATACAGTTATTTACGTCACTATCGCACAGTAAGCAGTACTCGTACAACTACAGCACGCGCGATGTTAACCGCAGCATGAGCTTTACCATATCGTCGGCTACAGTGGGTATATCTAAAAGACTTAGCTCACCAGATATGTTTATGACGTTGTCTAACTCGCTTACCTTCCAGTACTATGCGCTGAGCAACTATAACATTGGTTTATTCACCTTTGGTAATGGTACCTCACGTAACCTGGCATACACTATAGAACTTACCCGTAACAACAGGGGCCGAAACCCTATCTTCCCTATTTATGGATCGTTGTTTACAGCAAGTTTCTCTACTACGTTCCCGTACTCATTGGTTAACGGGGTAGATTATAACGACCTGAAAAATCAGGCAGAGTACAAAAAAACAAATACTACAACAGAGTCTTACGAGGGACCAAATGGTCAAACCATATTTCCGGGTGATTACATAGATGTAAACGGAAACAGGGCAGACGATTATACCACGGCAGATGTAAACCAGTCTAAAATTGACCAAAAGCGCTTTAACTGGCTGGAATATTATAAATTTAAGTTTAAAGGAGACTGGTATACCAAGCTAATGGGAACACCAGATCATGCACTGGTACTACGTATGCTTGCTGAATTCGGATGGATGGGCGCGTATAACGGAGACAGGGGCCTTGTACCATTCCAGCGATTCTTCCTTGGAGGAGACGGTATGGCTAACTACGCGCTTGATGGCCGCGAGGTTATTATGTTAAGGGGTTATCCTAACCAGTCGTTAAGCCCGTATGTAAACGGTACCCAGGTGGGTGCTACGGTATACAATAAATTCTCACTAGAACTACGTTACCCTATTACGCTTAAGCCGCAAGCCTCTATTTTCCCGCTTGTATTTGCCGAAGCAGGTAACTCATGGAGTGGTTTTAGTACCTACCAGCCTTTTGATATAAAACGTTCGGCAGGTTTTGGTCTTAGGGTATTTATGCAGGCCTTCGGTATGCTGGGTATCGACTTCGGTTACGGGTTTGACCCGCTTCCGGGCTACCAAAAACCAAACGGATGGGAAACGCACTTTATCATAGGCCAGCAGTTCTAAAAAAATTGGCATGATATTTTCTAATAAGTAAATGAATGAAGGTTATGAAGAAACTTTTAGTCCTACTGCTCACACTGGGCGCTGCATTAACTGCAACCGCGCAGACCAAAGGCATTAAGATAGCCTACATAGACATGGAATACATACTGGACAAAGTGCCCAGCTATGCCGAAACAAAAAGCCAACTGGAGCAGCGTGCCGCTAAGTGGAAGCAGGAACTGGATGCTAAAAAGAACGAAATAACTCGTCTTAAAGAAAGCCTTCAGACCGAAAAGCCACTGCTTACAAAGGAACTTATTGAAGAACGTGAAGAGGAAATAGCACAGCAGGAAAAAGATATGAGCGAGTTTCAGGAAAAGAAATTTGGCCCAAAAGGCGAGCTCATAACACAAAAGGCGGTGTTAGTAAAGCCAATACAAGACCAAGTGTTTACCATAGTACAGGAAATTTCTGCAACGCGTAAACTTGATTTTGTTTTTGACCGGTCGTCTGACCTTACCATGTTGTTTGCAGCTAAAAAGCATGACCTTAGCGACCTGATTGTAAAACGCATGAGCCGTGCCGCTAAACAGGAAAAACTAAACAGCAAGCAGGCTAAAAAACTTGAAGAACAGGAAAAACAGGACGAGCTGGATAGCGACCCTGAAGTAGCAGACCGCAAAAAAGCACTGGAAGAGAAAAAGGCAGCAAGGCAAAAAGCACTGGAAGAGCGTAAAGCCGCCGCCGAAGCAAAACGCCAGGAAGCAAAAGAAAAAAGGGAGCAGCAGATAAAAGAACGCCAGGAAGCGCGTAATAATGCTAAAACGGCTAAACCTGCTGCCAAGCCCACAACAACCGGAGGTAATACCCCCGCCGGTGGAAAAGATGACATAAACAGCACAGACGACGAAACGCCGGACGCACCTACCACAACAGGTAAACAGGCTACAGATAAGCCTGCACAAAACACTACTGCAAAACCTGCAGGTGCCACAGCAGAAGACCGTGAGGCAGCAAGGAAAGCGGTGATTGAGGAACGCAACAGAAAAATAAAAGAACGCCAGGAGGCTCTTGCCAAAAAGAAAGAACAGGCACAGGCAAAACGCGACTCTATAGCGAAAGCACGTGAGGATGCTAAAAAGCCTAAACCTACCACTACCGATGGCGGATCTTTAAACGATAAAGATTAAATTGAAATTAAAAGGAAACTAAAAACAAAAAATTAATAATTAATACTTTTTACACGATGAAACAACTTAAAACCTTATTAATAGCAGCCATGCTTTTTGTAGGTGCAAGTCAGGTAGCTTCTGCTCAGGCTAAGGTAGCACACATAAACGTTAGCGAACTTATGGATGCATCACCTGACATGAAAGCCGCAAAAGCGCAACTTGAAAAACTAAGCGCAGGTTACGAAACCCAATACAAAACCATGGTTGAGGAATTCAGGAAAAAAGCAAGCCAGTACGAAAAAGAAGCAACTACTGTTACTGATGCTGTAAATGAAACACGCAGCAAAGAGCTACAGGATATGCAAAAAAGGATTCAGGATTACCAGGAAAACGCTTCTAAAGAGCTACAAACTAAGCAGGAAGCTATTGTAAAACCTATCCTTGAAAAAGCTAAAGCAGCAATACAAAAAGTGGCTAAAGCTAAAGGTTATCAGTACGTATTAGATTCTACAATTGGTGCAGGTGTACTTGTGGCTGATGGTCCGGATCTTAGCGCAGACGTTAAAAAAGAACTTGGTTTTAAATAAGAACCAAAAGCATAACATTGTATTTACGATGTAAAACAGGAACGGCCTTTTTAGGCCGTTTTTTTTATATTTGTACTATGGAGGATAAAAGCACACAACCTATAGGACTTTTTGATTCGGGTATTGGAGGGACTTCTATATGGAAAGAAATCCATGCCGTTTTACCTAACGAAGATACGATTTACCTGGCCGACACGGCTAATGCCCCGTACGGGCAAAAAAGCAAAGATGAAATCATAGCGCTAAGCTTTAAAAATACAGAGTACCTGCTTAAGCAGGGTGCCAAGATTATTGTGGTGGCGTGTAATACTGCTACAACAAATGCTATTAAGGAAATGCGTTCGCATTTTGATGTTCCATTTATAGGAATAGAACCGGCTATAAAGCCCGCTGCCATACATACCGAAACCGGTAACGTGGGCATTCTGGCTACAAAAGGCACACTAAGCAGTGAACTTTTCCATAAGACTGTAGCGGGATTTAGCGGCATCAATTTTATAGAGCAGGTGGGGTTTAACCTTGTTACTTTAATTGAAAGTGGCAAAATAAACTCCCCGGAAATGACCGCGCTGCTGCAAGAGTATATGGAACCTATGATTAAGGCTAATATAGATTATCTGGTACTGGGGTGCAGCCACTATCCTTACCTTATTCCGCAGATAAAAGAAATTTTGCCTGAAACGGTAAAAATAATAGACTCCGGCGAGGCCGTGGCAAAACAAACGAAAGCCGTACTGCAACAGCACGGCTTACTTAATACAACCCCTCATAAAGGGACTAATACATTTTATACCAACGCAGACACAGCGGTGCTGCAAAGTATTATCGGCAATGATTTTAAGGCCGAAAAAACGGCGTTTTAATCTTCTTTAAGCCAAGAGGCATACATTACATAATTGTTTGATATACGCGCTATTTCGCCGGCAAAATCAGATGCGTTTATTTCTTTCACCTTCTTTGCCGGCACACCGGCATAAATGGTACCGCTTTCTACGCGGGTACCCTGGGTTACTACCGCACCGGCAGCTATAATACAATTACTTTCCACTACGCAGGCATCCATAATTATGGCGCCCATACCCACAAGTACATTATCATGGATAGTACAACCGTGTACTATGGCATTATGACCTATTGATACGTTGTTACCTATCTCTGTAGGATGTTTTTGATAGGTACAATGAATCACCGCACCATCCTGTATGTTTACCTTATTGCCCGCTTTAATATAATGTACATCGCCACGTACCACGGCATTAAACCATACGCTACACTCAGCACCAAAGGTAACATCTCCAATTATGGTAGCGTTTTCTGCTACGTAACAATCTTCAGGAATCACGGGGCTTTTACCCCTAACCGGTTTTATAAGAGCCATAAATATGAGTAATTAAGTTTGGGTTATACGCAAAAAAAAACGTCCCGAAATATACAATTTCGGGACGGAATTAATAATATCTGCTCTATAATTAGTTATTAACTGCAGGACAGTGACACTCGTAGCGGTCGTTTTTACAGTTCAGGTTAAGACCAATGGTAATTTGGTGGAAACCTGAGTTATCAAACTTAACATCGCCTGTTAAATACGAGTAGGTGTAAGAGAACATAAAGTTTTTATAGTTAACACCCACTATTGGTGTTACATACTGCATATATTGCTCTTTAATTGAGTTACCTGCCCTGTCTGTATACTGCGCGCCATCAAGGCTACGACGGTATGAAAGACCTCCCCAAACACGACCGAAGTCAAGTTCTTTGTAGGCTTTTAGGTTAACATCGATAGTTTTCTCTGTAGTCTCTGTAATAGACTGGAACATAACAGATGGCTCCAGGCTCCAGGTATCATCCGGCAGTGCAAACACATAACCTAATGATAATAGGTAAGACGTAAGGTTACTACTCTCTACATCGCTGTATAGTGCCCTTTTACTCTTAATTACGTTTTTAGCAGTAAATATGGCATAGAAATCAAGGAAGTGGTATGCTGCCCCAATATCTACATTAAAATAAGAATCTTTTTGTACAACACCACCATTAACATTTGGATCAAAAGGCTGACCGTTAAGGAATTCTGTTTCATCAAGACGGCTTTGTACAAGGCCGGCGCTCATACCAAATGAAAGCATGTTCAAATCGTAATCGCTTCTCGAAAATTTAATGTGGTGAGCGTACGTAAGCTTGGCACCTGTTTGAGAGTGGTAACCGTTTTTGTCATTAAAAACGATAGCACCAATACCAGACTGCTCACCTAATGATGTGTTAAAACTTAGCGTTTGCAGCTGTGGTGCATCTTTCTGTCCGAACCATTGCTGGCGTGCTGTACCACGTATTTTGGCGCAGTTTGCGGCACCTGCCATAGCCGGGTGAATCAGGTAATAGTTGTCTGACAGGTAGTCTGAATATACAGCTACACCTTCCTGACCGAAAGACATTTGGGCTAAAAATAATCCAAAAATGAGATAAACCTTTTTAAAATTCATGTTAACCTTTGATCGTTTTAATGAAATTTGTGCTTTTTATTAGTCAGGCTTTGCAGCAGTTACCGCCCAAATAAGCAATAAGTAACCCTACAAAAGCCCTGTGTTCCGAGCTTACTAAACAGTAATTTTCCTTAGCGGTCAAATATATAAATTTTTGTCATAGGTTCAATAGTCAATCTAAATATTATTATAAAAATTGCTGTTAACTTTAAAGTGCTTTTACATTTTAGGGTATAATTTAACTAATCTTCATAAAACAGCTACAAAATTTACCTAATTAAATGCAATCCTTAAAAACTTAACGGTATGTTAAACCAAACTGTAATGTGTTAAAGTTTATAATCAATCGTTCAGCGCTACGTTACGACCGCCTGTACAACTCAAAATTTTATAAATCACCGTGCTTACTATACTATAATATGAGTAAGCTACAGATGCCATACTATTGGTTTTTGTCGTAATTTTGCCTAAACTTTAATACGCATCATGGAAAAAGTCACCATAAGGGCCACTCAAAACCCTGCTATCATAAAATTTGAGTTTAGCGACTTCATAGCAAGCCGCACTAATTACGAGTTTAAAAATATAGACGATACCGCAGACAGCCCACTGGCACGCCAGCTGTTTTACCTGCCGTTTGTAAAAACCGTTTACATATCGGGCAACTTTATAGCCATAGAACGCTACAGCATTGTAGAATGGACTGATGTTCAGGACGAGGTAGCCGAACAGATAGAGAATTTTGTAAACAACGGCGGCCAGATTTTAATTGAAAACCAGGAAGAAGCAAAAAAGAAAGTACCCGTTACCGTATATGTAGAGAGTACACCAAACCCTGCCGTTATGAAATTTGTAAGCAATAAACTGCTTACTAAAACCATGGCCGAGTTTAAAAACATAGACCAAACCGCTCCATCGGCACTGGCGCGTGAGCTGTTTAAGTTTCCGTTTGTAAAAGAAGTATTTATAGACGAAAATTATATTTCGGTTACAAAATATGACATGGCCGACTGGAATGAGATTACCGCCGAAGTGCGCTCTTATATCCGTTCGTTCATAGAAGATGGCAACACGGTAATAGACGAATCGTTGATTCAGCAAACACCGGCTGCAGAAAAACAGCAGGAGGCTTACTTTGACAATCTCGATGCTACATCGCAACGTATTATAAACATCCTGGAAGAATATGTAAAGCCTGCAGTACAGGGCGATGGCGGCAACATAGCCTTTGAAAGCTACGACGAGGCCGACAAGCGCGTTAAGGTAATACTGCAAGGTGCCTGCAGCGGATGCCCCAGCAGTACATTTACCCTTAAAAGCGGTATAGAAAACATGCTTAAGGATATGCTCAACGACAATGATATTAAGGTAGAGGCAATTAATGCCTAACAAAAACGAAAGGCGGTTTCAGGATTTGAAACCGCCTTTTTTGTGTTTATGTACCCGTTAACTACTCCTTCTTATCCGGTTCTTTCGTCACTTTTTCTTCGCTTATTACCTTATTGGTTTTGGTATCGTACACCGCTTCCTTAATGGCTTTACCGGTTTTGCTGAACACCTTAATCTTCGGTTGGCTGTGCGTGCCTGTAACCGTTATGGGTATACCTATAAGCCCTGCAGGCGGTAACCCCAGGCGTACGCGCAAATCAAGCAGGCCGTTAAAGCTGGTAGTACCTTTTATGGTAGGCCTAAACAACGACACCTTAAAAGTAAACGGCTTTATGTCTATTACATTATTATTAATGGTACTGTGCACCACTATGTCTTTAAAGGAAGGATTGTTAATACTCCCCTGCCCTGTTTTCTCGCTAATGGCACCAAACATCTTAAGCCCTTTTACCTTAATATCACGCAACGTTATGGTACCTCCGCCGTGGAGCGACTCATATATAGGAGCCATGTTAGCATCAAGGTCGCCCTTTATGGTATAGTCAATAGATATAACGCCCTCTGCCTTATCTGCCGCGGTGGCCATTTCCCTAAACATAGGTAACTCATTATATGCGCGTTTTACATTAAAATCCTTAGCGGTAAAGCGTGCATCAAAATTGGCCGCCACCGCCGACTCATTTTTATAACGTGCGTCTATACCCACTTTGCATCCTATAATATCAAACTTCGCGCCCTTCAGGTACATTTGTCCGCCACTTATACCCGCGCCTCCGGTCAGGTTTTTTAGCAGCAGGCCATTATATGCCACCTCATTAGCATCGGCTTTAAGCCAAACATCAAGGTTATGCGGTACAGCCACTACCCCACTGGCTTTAGGATGGTCTTTTTTAACCGAAGCTTTTGCCGCATCGGCTTTGCTCTCAGCCGGGCTGGCAGCATCAGCGGGTTGCAGCGCCATAAACTCATCTACATTTATCAGTTTTGACTTTAGCCCAAACTCCCCATGCAGCGTGCCTTTACCACTAATAAAATAATTAATAGTATTACGCAGGTAGCCATTTAGCGCAAAATCACTTTTGCCATAGTGCGCCGTAAAACGCTCAAACCACATTTTTTCATTTTGGAACCTAAACAACCCCTCGTTTATATAAAATGCCTTGGGAAACAAGTCACTACGGGTTTTTATATCTTTAAGAAGCAGTGTACCCCTGTTATCCAGCTTGCTGTACTGCCCGGTTGTGGCATAGCTTTGCCTGCCGTTAAGGCTTAGGTCGGCTTTTACATAACCGGTTACATTTAGTCCCTTACGTTTAAACACCTTATATATACGCCCTACATTAAGCTCGCCCTTAATACGGGAGGTATACAAAACATCATCAAGGTTTTCGGCAGTAGCGCTCACGTAAACAGGATTACCTTCAAACTCAAAACTTGCCGGGGTAAGCGCCATTTTTAACCCGCCAAACGTACCGTCGGTATCTGTAATATTAGCTACCAGGGTAATACGCTGTATAGGGTTTGGGTAATACGATGTTTTCAGCCATCCTCCTTTAAGGTCTATGCTGCCTTTGGTTTTAGGGAACAGGCGCTTTTTAGCGTTAAAGGTACCGTTAGCCACAATATCGGTACGCAGCATGCCCTTCAGGTCTACATCGGGCAGGCCAAGTGTAGCGTCGAGCTCAGCAAGGTTAAGTGCTGCTTTTATATCAGCTTTCACTGCCATGGTTTCCAAGCCCTTGGTATTAAGCAGGGCTTTAAAGTAGCCGTTTTTGCCAATGTTAAAATCAAACGCTTTAACATCGAGTACCATACGGTTTACATCCAGCGACGGCAATGTAGCGTTAACATCTACCCGAAGTTTTTCCATGGAAGCAGGCGTATTATTGTACGCCAGTACACCGTTATTTACCTTAAACACCATGCCTAAATCAGGCTGCTGGTTTTTAGCAGCGTTGTACCTGCCTTTAAAAGTAAAGCGCAGGTCGGCATCGCCCTCTATACGGGTTTTTTCCATCCAGGTAAGGTACTGCGGGGGCGCTACACTAAAAATATCTTTTAGCGTGGTGTTACGGCTGGCGGCGTTTATACCTATGTTATAACCATCTCTAAGTATGGTAAAAAACCCCGTAAACTCCAGCGGAAGCTCATTAATACGCAGCTCATTCTTTTGTAAAATAAACGAAAGCGCATTGGTATTTACCCGGGTTATAAGATCGGCATGTACCTCCTTGCGTTCCAGGTACGGAACGCCATTGTAATAAAAGTCTATGGCATCTATATTAGCGTCAGTCTCCATGTCAAAAACATCTTTGGTAAAACCGCCACGCCCCAGGTAATTAAACCCGCGGGCATCTACCAACATATTGGCAGAGCGGTCGTTATAGGTAATATGGCAGTCCGAAAAATCAATCCGGTCAAACTGTATAGCGGTGCCTTCCTCAGGGTCGGTAGGTTTTTTAGGCGTGTCTTTCGGGCTGATGTATACATTATAGTTCGCCTGCCCCTGCTTGTTAACCTGCACGTTTATAACGGCATCGTCTACATAAAGCTCGTCTATTTTTACGGTGTTGTCAAAAATCAGGCGCTTAAGGTTAATGCCCAGTGCTACCTGCCGGGCACGCACAAGAGTATCGTTCTCAAAGGGTTTTGACCCCATGAGCGACACGTTATCTATAGACACGGTAAGCGATGGAAAATGGGTAAAAAAGGATAACTTGGTGTTGCTAAACTCCAGCTTTGAGGCCAGGCTTTTATTAGCCAGTTTCTTTACTTCCGACTCTACTTTGCCCGGAAACAGTATGGGCAGCAAAAACAGCAGCAGCAATACTACCACTACCGTTATACCCAACCATTTCAGCGTTTTAAGGGCTATATGTTTGGCTGATATTTTCATAATTCTATACTTTACTACACAATAAAGTTAGGTTTTTCCCTGTTAAAAAGAACAGGTTTAACGCGCCTTTAATACTTTAAGAAAGCATTATGGTGTAATTTGCCAAAACAATTCACCGATACTAAAATTTTGGGGTAACCCATAGAAATGATACCTTTACAAATGATGACCAAAATTGCTAAAACAGCACTAATATTAATAGTAACCGGAATGTTTATGTCTTGCAAAGAGAACAAAACCGGGGCCCTGGGCGACGATAATCCGCTGCTGGCCACCTGGGATACCCCGTATGGCGCCCCGCCGTTTAATCTTATTAAAAATGAGCACTATAAGCCGGCGCTTACAGAGGCCATGCGTATACACGATGCCGAAATAGCCGCCATAGCAAACAGCCACGAAAAGCCTGATTTTAAAAATACCATACAGGCACTGGAAGACAGCGGCCAATTGCTAAACCGCATATACACAGTGTTTAACAACCTCAACACTGCCGAAACAAACGAACAAATGCAACTGATAGCGCAGGAGATAGCGCCAGAAATCAGTAAGCATAACGATAACATTTACCTGAATGAAAAACTGTTTGCACGCGTAAAGCAGATTTGGGATAACCAACTGGACCTTAAGCTAGACAGTGAAGATGCTAAACTACTGGAACGTAAGTACAAAGCTTTTGTACGGAACGGTGCCGGGCTACCCGCCGATAAGAAGGAACGCCTGCGCAAAATAAACAGCGAACTGGCGGTAATATCGCTTAAGTTTGGCGATAATGTACTTGCAGATACCAATGGATATCAGTTGGTTATAGACAATAAAGACGACCTTGCAGGACTACCGGAAAGCGTTATAGCTGCCGCTGCCGAAGAGGCAAAAGCCAAAGGCAAAGAGGGCAAATGGGTCTTCACACTCCAAAACGCCAGTGTAATGCCTTTCTTACAATATGCTGATAACCGTAAACTGAGGGAGGATATCTGGAAGGCGTATCAAAACCGTGGCAACAATGGCGATACCCACGATAACCGTATTAACATTATACAAACGGCTAACCTGCGCATGGAACGCGCACAACTACTTGGTTACAAGACACATGCTGACTACGTACTGGAAGAACGCATGGCGCAGACACCCGATAAAGTATACACGCTGCTAAACCAGATATGGGAACCTGCCCTTGAAAAAGCAAAGCAGGAAGAAGCTGACATACAACAGCTTATGAAGGCTGACAAGATAGAAGGCCCTGTACAGCCGTATGACTGGCGTTATTACACGGAGAAGATCCGTAAGAGCCGCTATAGCCTTGATGAACAGGAGCTTAAACCATATTTTAGCCTGGATGGCGTACGAAACGGTATTTTTACCGTATGCGACAACTTGTATGGTATTAGTTTTAAGCAGGTTACAAACGTACCGGTGTATCATAAAGATGTAACTACCTGGGAAGTACACGATAAAGACGGTACGCTGCTGGGCTTGTTATACATGGACTTTTTCCCTAGGGAAGGCAAAAAGGGCGGCGCCTGGATGACCAGCTACCGCAAGCAGAAAACCGTTGACGGTAAGCGCATTATACCTATAATTTCTATTGTATGTAACTTTACCAAGCCCACTGCAAACACGCCCTCGTTGCTTACGTTTGATGAGGCCAGTACCTTCTTCCATGAGTTTGGGCATGCGCTGCACGGACTACTGAGTAATGTACGCTACGAGAGCCTTTCGGGGACCAGTGTACCTACTGATTTTGTAGAGCTTCCATCGCAGATTATGGAGAACTGGGCTGCTGAACCTGAAGTACTTACTCTATATGCAAAGCATTATAAAACCGGAGCGCCCCTGCCTGCCGAACTGACAACAAAAATGCAGCAGGCAGCTACGTTTGACCAAGGATTTGCAACAGTAGAATACCTGGCAGCCAGCTATTTAGACATGGATTACCACACCATTACAAAGCCCATAACCCAAAACGTAACCCCGTTTGAGGATGAGGCAATGAAGAAGATTAACCTGATTAACAGCATAATACCGCGCTATCGCAGTACGTATTTCAGCCATATATTTGCGGGCGGATACAGCGCAGGCTACTACAGTTATATATGGAGTGGCGTGCTGGATACCGATGCTTTTGAAGCGTTTAAGGAAACCTCTTTGTTCAATAAAGAGAAGGCTACCTCTTTCAGGACTAACATATTAGAACGTGGTTTCACGGCAGACCCTGCTGCCATGTACCGCACGTTTAGGGGTAGCGACCCAAGCATCATCCCGCTGCTAAAAAAACGCGGACTGTACCACGAAGTACCTACCGGTGCAAACATGAAAAATTAAGCCATAAGTCGAACAAAATAAAAAAGTCCGAAACTGATTTGTTTCGGACTTTTTTATTTTTTTGAGACAACCAACTACATTGGCTATAGTAATTTAGCAAAGGGGTAATATTCCGCAAAGTGTATATTTTTTTCCTGAAAATATACCGTAAAACTGTGGTAAATGTTCCACAACGCCAAAAAACGTATTTTTGATTACCAGCACGTTACACATTATTCTTCCGCTTTTACATCAAAAAGCAACAATGTATACCCTTTACACCCGTTTAATGAGCCGTTAGTAATTTTACTGAATAACAGCCTTCAGTACTATGCAGAAAAAGCCGCCGTAATTTTGCAATCGGGTTTAACAGGATATATGGGTGGCCACAAAGTTTTGTGCAAAGGTTTTAATTTCATTTCGCACCTTCCTGAAGGCTTCGGCAACCTCTTCATCGGTACCGGTTGTGGCAACCGGGTCAGGAAAATTATAATGGAACTGCTGTACACGTTCCGGGAACACCGGGCAGCGTTCATCTATATCACACACGGTGATTACATAGTCAAATTTTACATCCCTGTAATCGTCTACATGGTTACAGCTATGGCCGCGAAGGTCTATGCCCTCTTCTGCCATTACGGCTACCGCCTGCGGATGTATGCCTTTAGTTTCAAGCCCTGCGCTGTATACATTAGCCTCACGGCAGGCATAAAATTTAAAAAATCCCTCCGCCATTTGGCTACGGCAGCTGTTGCCCCCACACAGTATTAAAATATTCTTCTTCTCCATACTACTTCTTGTCCTTTTAATATGCTGCTGCACTGTAAAGTGGGATAAACACCACAACCCTACAATATTAGTAGAAAATTAACTTAAAACCACAAAAGCAGATTTTTGAAACAAAATGTTAATCAAATGTTAAATATAAAACATTGCAAGTTTCATCACTAAGCAATATTCTAATATGGATTCTATGTTAAAACATTGGTTCACGGCGCACTGTAAAACTTTCTGCTTTACATGATTAAAATGCTTACTTTTGCAAAAATTTTTATCAGAATGAATAACAACAGGCGCGGCGGAACAACCGGAAGAAACGGAAACAGCAACAGCAGGAAGAAAAATGATGGCGGCAATAAGCCTTTTGACGGACGTAAAGAAAAACCGGGAGCACCTAACGGCGACCGCCCGGTGCGCAAAGCAGCCTTTGTTAAAGGGAAAGGCCCTAAGCCGTTTGAAACCAAACAGGCAAAACCTAAAGTAGAAACCGAGAAAGACGAAATTCGCCTTAATAAATACATAGCTAACAGCGGTATGTGCAGCCGCCGCGATGCCGACATATACATACAAAGCGGTAATGTAAAGGTAAACGGCGAGGTGGTTACAGAAATGGGCTACAAAGTAAAACTAACCGATGTGGTAGAGTTTGACGGTACCCGTATTACTCCCGAAAAGAAAGAATACCTGCTGCTAAACAAGCCTAAGAGTTTTTCTACAACGGGCGAAAGCGACGCTAAAAACGCGTTTGACCTTATACAGGGTGCCAGCAAGGCTAACCTGCAGCCGGTGGGCCGTATGGATAAAAACACAACAGGCCTTATATTGTTTACTAACGATAGCGATTTGCTGCGCAAGTTTTCGCAACCCAACCAAAAGTCGTTTAAAATATACCAGGTATCGCTTAGCCGTACCCTGAAAGCCGAAGATTTTGAAAAGATAAAAGGGGGCGTAACCCTGGATGGGCACCGCCTGTTTATAGACGAAATAAGCTTTATAGACAACCAGCCTAAATCAGAAATAGGCCTTAAACTGCGCACGCCAAACGTAAAGGTGGTACGTGCTATTTTTGAAAGTTTTGGCTACGATGTACTTAAGGTAGACCGCGTTATGTTTGCCGGGCTTACCAAAAAGAACCTGCCAAGGGGTAACTACCGTTTCCTTACAGATCAGGAAATCATTAATATAAGAAACGCACAGTAATGCTTACCACAGAACAGATAGCACACGAGTGGATAGATGCCTTTAACAACCGCGACCTTAACAGGCTGGTAGGGCTGTATGCCGAAGATGCCGAGCACTTTAGCCCGAAACTGAAGGTACACAAACCCGAAACAAACGGACTGGTTAAAGGCCGCCCGGCACTGCATGAGTGGTGGCAGGGCGCTTATAACAGGCTACCCTCTTTATTTTACAAGCTGCTTACTGTAACGGCTAACAACGACCGCGTTTTTATAGAATACATACGCGAGGTAGAAGGCGAAGAAGACATGGCTGTAGCCGAAGTATTTGACGTTAAGGATGGGCAAATCGTATTTTCGCGCGTATACCACGGATAAGAAATTTACACCACAACATACAACAAAAAACCACAGAACATCTGTGGTTTTTTTATATTTATTAAGCACAACCAAATTAATCGTTACATTAACCCATCGCTACATTGCTACATTGATAAATTATTACACTGTTACATTAACCCATTGCTACATTGATTAATTCATTTTAGTGGCCGGTATATTACGCCCTCCCTGTTTTATGGTCAGCCCCGTTACGTTACCCTTATCATTTTTAGTAAACACCAGCTTTGCCGGTACCTCCTTAAGGAAAAAGTTAGTTTCACTTTCGGCAAACACCTCAAACCTTGGCTGGCCGGTTATCTGGGTGTACAGCGTGCCCTCTACAACACTCATTTCCATCACAATGCCGGGTCCCAGCAGGTACTTACCCACCAGTGGGGTAAGCTTATCCGGGCTAAGCGTTATTTCTTTAGTATCAGGTTTTTCAACGTCCTTACCGTACATAAGCCTGCGTAGCGGTTTTAAGAAATCCAGCTTACCCTCTTCATGGTTTTGCAGGATAATAATGGTTTTATCATTATCTATATCGCGCTCTATAAACGTTACGTAGCCAAACCATCCGCCGGAGTGCACCGTAAGCTTACCGTAATCGGGATTCGTATCTATTACCCAGCCAAAACCATATTTGGTTTTTTCACCGTTAGGCAATGCTGGTGGGGTTTGTATAAGTTCCATAGATTTTTTAGACACCAGGGTATTGGCATACAGCGCCCTGTCCCACTTTAGTAAATCAGGTGCCGATGCGTTTACGGTACCATCGCCCACTATGCCATCCAGCCACCACACCACATGGTACTCCGGCAAATCATCTGGCAGTTGTTTTTTATGCGCTTTATCGTATACGTAGCCGTAGGCGTAGTTGTCTACTTTTTTTGGCGACAACCTTCGGGTGTACACAAAGGTGCTGTTCATTTTAAGCGGCCTGAAAATATTCTGCTGTAAAAAATCGGCGTAGGTTTTCCCCGAAGCCTTTTCTATAACCGAAGCCAGCAACGCGTAGCCCGTATTGCTGTACTCGTATTTAGACCCCGCAGCAAAAACAGGCTCAGGCTTTTCTTTGGCAAAAAGAGCAATCATGTCTTTGTTGGTCCATATTTTCGTAGTGTCGCCTTTGGCTTTAATAAGATCCATATAATCCGGCAGGCCCGCGGTGTGGTTAAGCAGCTGGCGCAGGGTAACATCTTTATAAAACGCGAGTTCGGGCAGGTACTTACCCAGCTTGTCATCGTATTGCAGCTTACCTTTTTCCTGTAGCAATACTACAGCCATAGCGGTAAACTGCTTAGATACCGATGCCAGCTCAAAAACCGAATTGGCATCCAGCGGCAGCTTACGGGCTTCATCACGAAGGCCGAAACTTTTCTGGTAAATGATGTTGCCTTTTTCTGCCAGGAGCACGTTACCGTTAAATTGTTTTTTAGCGCTCAGGCTGGTAAACAGGCTGTCTATTTGGGACAGTTTTGCCTGCTGGGCATTTAGGGCGAGGGTAATGAATGCCGCCGTGAATAGTAAAAATTTCTTCATGTGGTTTTTGATTGATGATTATTGGTTTTAGACGAGCCACATGTAAAATTGTTACAAATTATCTTCTACAAAATCCCGTGAATAATCTTTAATCAATTGGCGCACGTGGGCAAACTGCGCACGCACCTCCTCATCGGTTCCGGTAGCCTTAGCCGGATCAGGAAAGTTGTAATGGAACCGCACCGCCTGCGATGGAAAGTAAGGGCAGCGCTCTTTGGCATTGTCGCATACGGTAATAATGTAGTCAAACGCTATGTTAGTATACTCATCTACGTTGTTGCTGGTATGATTGCTTATGTCTATACCATCTTCGGCCATGGTAGCTATGGCTTTAGGGTTTACGCCGTGGGTTTCTACCCCTGCACTGTACACGTTAGCCTTTTCTCCGGCAAAATGTTTCAGGTAACCTTCGGCAATCTGGCTGCGGCAGCTGTTACCGGTACATAGTACTAAAATGTTCTTTTTCTCCATAAAAACTATACAAATAACCAAATGATATTAATGATAAAAAACTTGGCATCCCACCCGAAAATGAGTTGCAACACCACCACCGAAAGGGTAATAATAGCACACTTGCGGTAGTGGCGTTTTTTGGCCTGCGCATCCATACCTAGCAGCACCCCGAACCCGGCGCACAGCTTTGTTGCGCCTGTAATTCGCTTAATTTACGCTTTGGCTTGGCCGCGGGTATACCGCATTGGTCTTCAGCAAGGCAGGCTGTTTTTTTGCTGGTAAGCACCAGGTGCTTACCGTTATACTCCAGTCCGTATTTACCTATGGTACCCGCCTGGTATTCTACCTCTATTTCGCCATCGGTAAGGCCAAGTTTATCTTCAGACAGCGCTATAATGTGCAGCAGCTTTGCGGGAGCCAGCCTGTGGTCTGTGTCGTTAGCGCTCCATAGCTGAAAATTAACCGTGTACTCAGTGCGCACAGTACCCCCGCAGTCTATAAAATGCTTGTTTACCGCACCTACTTCGGTTACGTGGAAATGTTGTGGCACGGCGGTGCCGTCTTCCAGGTAAAACGCTAAATCAGCGGCGTTTTCCAGTATTGATTTAAGTTCAGAAAGTTTCATAATATATCAATTTAACAACAGTTATCCTTTTTACATTTCAGCGAGGCCTGCATAGTACCAAAGTACTGCGTAAGCAATGCCACGGCATTTTCGTCTATGCAGTAGCAAATAGCAGTACCTTCTATATTGCCTTTTATAAGCCCGGCGTTTTTCAGCTCCTTAAGATGTTGCGAAACTGTGGGTTGTGCCAGGGGCAGCTCGTTTACAATATCGCCACAAATACAGCTGTTTACCCTAAGCAGGTACTCTATAATAGCTATACGTGCGGGGTGGCCCAGCGCCTTCATAATGGCCGCCATGCGGTTTTGGGCTTCAGTAAAATGTTCGGTTTTAGAAATCCCCATATCATTGCTTTATTACTATATCGCAATATTACGATAAATAATGATATGCGCAATGGTTCAGTATTATTTTTTACTATGTTTGTTATGATCCGCGGATAGCAGCAACTTTAAAACCCAAAACCCTATCTTTGCAATTCCAAAACAAAAAACACATGGCATCCGTACAGGATTTTATACCGCAACCGTATACCGCCACTGCCGAAAGCGGCAGCTTTCAGTGGAGTGCACCCAGCAATATAGCCCTTGTAAAATACTGGGGTAAAAAAGCCAACCAAATTCCGGCAAACCCCAGCATAAGCCTTACGCTTAATAACTGTAAAACGGTAACAAAACTTTCTTTTGAACCAAAGGAAGACAATGGCGCATTTTCTTTTGACCTGCTTTTTGAAGGCCAGCCGAAGGAAAGCTTCCGCCCGAAAATTGAAAAGTTTTTTGAGCGCGTACACCCCTACCTGCCGTCCCTTACACAGTATCATTTTACTATAGATACCCACAACACGTTTCCGCACAGCAGCGGTATAGCTTCGTCGGCTTCGGGAATGGCGGCGCTTGCCGTTAACCTTATGAGCCTGGAGCGCCTACTGAATCCGGGTATGACACAGGAATACTTTGACCAAAAAGCATCGTTCCTGGCGCGGCTGGGCAGCGGAAGCGCCTGCCGCAGTGTTACGGGTAATGTGGTTATATGGGGTAGCCATGCTGAAACTCCGGGCAGCACCGACCTCTACGGCGTAGAATATACCACCGTAGCCGACGTGTTTACTACCTACCAGGATACTATTTTACTGGTGGACAAAGGCGAAAAACAGGTAAGCTCTACTCTGGGGCACGACCTGATGCACGGGCACCCCTTTGCGGAACAGCGTTTTGCACAGGCGCATACTAACCTCAGCGCTATGAAAACGGCGCTTGCCACCGGCGATACCGACGCGTTTATAAAAATAACCGAGAGCGAGGCCCTTACCCTGCACGCCATGATGATGACCAGCAACCCGTACTTTATACTGATGAAGCCAAACACGCTGCAAATCATTAATAAAATATGGGAGTTCCGTGCCGAAACCGGCATACCAGTATGCTTTACGCTCGATGCCGGAGCTAATGTACACGTGCTGTATCCGCAGGCAAACCGCGAGGCAGTTACAGGGTTTATAAAATCCGATTTAGCCACCTACTGCCAAAACGCCCAGTACATTGAAGACCAAGTGGGTTACGGTGCTGCAAACCTGTAAATTAAAGATTGGTTAACACACATCCTGATAACAAAAAAATACGTACATTTACATCGAAAAACAGATAGCAATCACACAACGATGAAAGGTCCATTATTCTACTCAAAAATATTACTTTTCGGAGAGCACGGCATTAACAAAGGTTCTAAGGGTTTATCTATTCCGTATAACTTTTATAACGGTGGGCTAAAACTTACCGATACTGATACCGAAGCGGCTAAAAAGAGTAATGCCAGCCTGCGTGGCTTTGCCACTTATCTGGAAAACCTTCAGGCACAAGAACCTGAACTGGTAACCTTTAACATCGATGCACTGAAACGCGATGCCGAAGCGGGTATGTATTTTGACAGCAGCATACCGCAAGGCTACGGCATAGGCAGCAGTGGCGCGCTTGTGGCTGCTATTTACGACCAGTACGCCACAGATAAAATCACCGTACTGGAAAACCTTACCCAGGAAAAACTACTAAAGCTTAAAAAGATTTTTGGGCGTATGGAAAGTTATTTCCACGGTACCAGCAGTGGTCTTGATCCGCTAAACAGCTACCTGAGCATCCCTATCCTTATTAACTCTGCCGAAAGCATTGAAGCCACAGGCATACCTATGCAAAACCTAGAGGGCAAAGGCGCTATCTTCCTTTTAGACTCCGGTATTGTAAAAGAAACTGCCCCTATGGTGCAGATTTTTATGGAAAGCCTTAAGGATCAAGGCTTCCGTACCATGATTAAAAACGAATTCCTTAAATATACTGATGCCTGTATTGCCGATTTCCTTAACGGTGATGCCAAAGGCCTGTTTGCCAACATAAAGCAGCTGAGCAAAACGGTTTACCACAACTTTAAACCTATGATACCGGAAGGTTTCCATGAGCTGTGGCAAAAAGGCATAGAAAGCAACGACTACTACCTGAAACTGTGCGGATCTGGTGGTGGCGGCTACATACTGGGCTTTGCGCCAGATATAGACCGTGCCAAAAGCGCACTTCAAGGCCATAAGGTAGAGGTGGTGTACCAGTTTTAATATATAAATGGAAAATCTTACTACTACTGCAATACTGCAAACCCTGTTTACCGCTATGTTTATGGGTTTTGGGATACTTATTGCTTTATTCCACCTGATTAAAACGGGCAACCTTAAAGGCATTGCATTTAAAGAACTTTTTATAGTACAGGGCATACAGGGCATTCGCCTTGCCGGCATACTAAACCTAATACTGCAACTGCCGCTTATGTACAACCTGTACGCGCTGCAACAACCGCAGGCAAACGGTGTTAATGTAAGCATACAGGGCGGTAACCTTGAAAATTACGGATGGGTTATCTTCTACGGGCCGGTACTGTATTTTATACTTACACAGCTCCTTTGGATAAAAAAACTGTACACACACCGCATTTTACTTATAGTAATTGCATTACTGATTCTTATACTGCCATCGCAGCCGGTGTTAGACCTATGGGTATCGCTTACCCATACGCACTACATTGCGGCTAACCGCGTGGGGCAGTTGGGCAACCTTGCCATACAGCTTGCCATTAGCGTGGTGATTTTCTTCTTTATTACTTTTATGCTGATGCAGCTTACCGGAAAAATGAAGAAAGTAAACGCAGCTTCTTAGTTTAAAAATATACACTACAAACACAAATACAGGGCGCAGGTTTATAATCTGCGCTTTTTTTGTATACTAACCCGGCTAAACTCCTGCTATACTCTCCCCTACTATAAACCCGCCTGTCCAAGCGTTTTGGAAATTAAACCCTCCGGTAATGGCATCTATATTCAGTATTTCGCCGGCAAAATACAAGCCCTCGTGCAGCTTGCTTTGCATGGTTTTAAAGTTAACCTCGCGCAGGTCTATGCCCCCGGCCGTAACAAACTCCTCCTTAAACGTGCTTTTACCGTTAACAGCATATTCCCCCTGAACCAACTCTGTAGCCAATTTATAAAGCTGCTGCTTACTTAGGTCGGCCCAGCGTGTTTCTGCGCTAATGCCTGCCGCACGGGTAAGGCTCTCCCAAAGGCGGTTAGGAAAATCAAACGGACTCTTTTTAGCTACCGTTTTTTTAGCATGCTCCAGTTTTAGTTCGCGCAGGGTTTCCTCACATTCTTCAAAGGTTACGTTATGCAGCCAGTTTACCAGTATGGTGAACCTGTAATCCTTATCGGCAAGTTCCCTGGCGCCCCATGCCGATAGCCTTAAAATACCCGGTCCACTCATACCCCAGTGGGTAATAAGCGTAGGGCCAGATGCCTTTAGCTTACTGCCTTTTACCTTTACCTCAGCCACTGCCGAAACCCCCATAAGATCTTTTATACGCGGGTCCTTTATATTAAACGTAAAAAGTGATGGTACCGGCGGTACTATGGTGTGGCCGAGTCCGGCCATCATATCCCACATTTTGGGGTTGCTGCCCGTAGTCATTACCAGATTTGGTGCTATATACGTTTCGTCCTGGGTTTGTATTTTCCAGTAATCATCCGCATGGTAGAGCGATTGTATGCTCTGTACGGTAAGTATGTGTATGTTGTATTTTTTGGCTGCAGCCAAAAAACAGTCGATTATGGTTTGCGATGAATCGGTTACGGGGAACATCCTGCCGTCTTCCTCTATCTTTAGTTCTACCCCATGCTTTTCGAACCACTCTATGGTATCGCCACTGCAAAAACGGTTAAACGGACCTTTTAGCTCACGTTCGCCACGCGGGTAAAACTTTACCAGCTCGTTAGGTATAAAACACGCATGGGTAACATTGCACCTGCCCCCGCCAGATACGCGCACTTTAGCCAGTACTTCTTTGCCACGCTCCAGTATAGCTATTTTTAGATTTGGGTTGCGTTCGGCTATATTTATGGCGGTAAAGAATCCGGCGGCACCGCCCCCGGCTATTACTACATCGTATTGTTTGCTCATATTCGGTCAGGGAAATCAGTTATAATACCATCTACGCCCAGGGCTTTTATATGGGCTATATCGGCAGGTTCGTTTACGGTAAAAGTATATATTTTATAACCCGCCTCTTGGGCTTTGGTTACATTGCTTTCGGTAAGCAGGGTGTAGTGCGGATGCAGCGCCACGGCATTAAAGGCGGCGGCCCACCCCCATGCCTGGTGTACGCTTGCCTCAGTAAGTACTCCCAGCGGAACATTTGGGTTAAGGCTACTCATGTCCTTTAACTCCTCGTACTGAAAACTCGACACTATAAAATCAGCATACGTCCACCCGCTTTTCGCAATATATTCTTCTATAATAGCGCTGACCGGCTGTGCCGTGTGCCTGCCTTTCATTTCTATGTTTACAAGGCATTGCCTGTTTACCAAATCCAGCACCTCGCGTAATGTAGGGACGCTATGCCCTCCCCTAACATCAAGCGCCTTTAGTTCGGCCAGCGAAAACTTTGCCACCTCCCCCGTGCCGTTAGTCAGGCGGTCTACCGTAACATCATGAAACACCACCAGCTCGCCTGTGGCGCATACATGCACATCTAGCTCTATGGCTTGTACGCCAAGCTCCAGGGCTTTGGCAAACGATGCAATAGTATTTTCGGTAACGTGGCCTTTGGCACCTCTGTGGCCTATGGTAAGCATGGTATAGTATGTTTGCTGCAAAGATAAGGTTTTGTTTATTGGTGGATTCGCGGATGTATGGATTTATAAACTTGTGCAGTGGGCAAATAAAAAAAGCCCGGACATTACTGCCCGGGCTACAAAAACTATCACTAAAAAACGCTATGAAAGAAATTTAGTTCTTTACCACGCGGATTACAGTATTTTGGCCTCCTGCTGTTACAGTAGCAAAATACACACCATTAGCCAGGCCGGTAGCGCTTACAGTAGCTGTAGCTCCGTTTACGGCTTGGTTCACCACGGTTTTACCGGTAATATCGGTAAGTTTAATATTTGTAAGTTCAGCGCTACCTGCATTAAAGTTCCATGCGGTTGCCGCAGGGTTAGGGTAAGCAGCCACTCTATCTTTAGTTACGCTGGTTGTACCGGCCACAATAAGGAAGTTAAACGCACCTGTAGTACGGTTAAAGGTAACATCATAAGTACCTGCGGCAACAGGGATGTCGTTACCATCTTGTGTTGCAGTACCAGACGGGAACGCACTTGCACCCCAGTTTACACCCCATGCGTGATTAAGGCGGAATTTAATAGCACCATCGTTAAGCACAACAGCCGGCTTAGAATAGTTAACACCATCGGTAGTTTCAAGGTCAATATCTACAGACCAGTCAGGATCAATGGCTGAGCCAATAAGGCTTACCACAGGAGGCCCGAAGCTGTAAGCTCCTGTCATTACATTAAAGGTAATGTTATACGTACCTGCCACTACGGCGATATCTGCACCACCCTCTGTAGCTACACCCGAAGGAAAATCAGCCGATCCCCAGCTCATTGTCCATGCGTGGCTTTGCCTGAATTTAGCACCGCCATCAAGCAGGGTAACGCCCCATTTTGTATAGGTAATACCATCTGTAGTAGTAAGGTCTATATCAGTAGTCCAGGTACCGTCTACAGCGCTACCTATAAGGCTTATAACCGGGAAACCAAAGTTATACATCATGGTATCGTTATTCCAGGTTAACTGGTAGGTACCTGCAGGCACATTTATAGATATACCTTCAGATGCCGTACCCGAAGGGAAGGTGGTTCCGCCCACCATAACATTATTATTAATGTTAAACATATACTCACCTGCGGTAAGTGTAAGCCCTTGGTAGGTATAGTTAACACCATCTGCTGTGCTAAGCGTGTATGTAGCACCGCCTCCCATAAGTGTAACTGTATCATACGTAACCCCTACCGGAGCAAAAGTATAAGCACCGGTTACACGGTTAAAGGTAACATCATACGTACCATTGGTAGCCGGAATGTTCGGGCCGTTTTGTGTAGCTACACCGCTTGGGAATGTATTAGCGCCCCAGTTTGTAGTCCAGGCGTGATCCAGGCGAAATTTAACACCCGGGTCTGATGCCGGAACCGAAATTACAAGGCCGCTGTAGGTGTACGTTACATTATCTGTGGTGGTCATGTCAAGGTCGCCCGTCCACCCCACAGGAGTAGAGGCACCAATGATGCTTACAAGGTTTTGCGCTACCACCCCACTGGTAAACGCCGTAAACAACGTTACTAATAAAAGTAATCTTTTCATCATAGAATTAAGGATTTAGAGTTGTGAAAACGTTATAGTAAATATAGTCAAAAAAAGCTCCTTTTTGGTTATAAGGAGCATAAATTTTAATAGTTAATCAACTAATATCCAGTACTGCCATGGCTTTAAAGCCACTTTTGCACCTTGCTGAAACACTACCTTTTCGCCGGTTAAATAATCTTTATACTCTCCGTCTAACTTTACTTCGAAAGGAATTTCCTCATCGGCAAAATTGGCAAAGAAGTATACCCTTTTTTTACCACTTTCGCGATAAAAGGCAAGTATCTTAGTGTCTTCCCCCGTTTGTAAACGCACATACCGCGCACTATTTTTAGCTCCGGCAAGTGCAGGATTGTTGTTTTTTAACTTACCAAGCTTTTCGTAAAAGTTAAACATCTTGTCGTTATCATGCCTGGCAGGGTCTTGTTCAAAGAATTTCAAACTCTTTGTGTTGCCAAATTCCTGCCCGGTATAAATCAACGGCATTCCCGGCATTACATAGGTAAGGGCTGCAAATAACTCGGTGTGCTTACCCATGCGCTCGTACTCGCTGCCATGCCACGCATTTTCGTCGTGGTTACTGGTAAAGTTCATAAAGTAGTCGTCCTTCTGGTACTTCTCCTTAAATTTATTGATAAACTTATCCCAGTCAGCCACGTTCTTTTTACCCTGCGCCATGTCGTTCATCAGGTGGTGTGCTTCCCATCCGTAGCCCATATCAAACGATTTGGTAAACAGGTATGGCTTTTCACTTTCCATAAGCATAAACAGCGGCTTTACCTTACGAAGCTGCGGTGTAGCCCAGTCCCAGAAATCCTGGGGTACGTTATCGGCAACATCACAACGGAAACCGTCTATGTTTTGCTGCTTTACCCAGTACATCATTTCGTTTTTCATGGGCTCGTACACCTTTTTGTTGCTGTAATCCAGGTGTGCCACATCTGTCCAGCCCCATGGCTCGCCCGTTTCAGGGTTTAGCGGATCGGTAACTTCGCCTTTAGCATTTTTCTGGTAATATTCCGGATGTTCCTTTATCCACTTATGATCCCAGCCGGTGTGGTTAGCCACCCAGTCCAGTATTACATACATACCGTTAGCGTGCGCTGTAGCTACCAGTTTTTTAAAGTCGGCCTCTGTACCAAGGTCAGGGTTTATGGCAGTATAATCACTTATGGCATACCAGCTGCCCAGGTATTTTTTCTTTTCTTCCGGGTTAGTAATATCCTCTATAGACTTATCTGCTGTAGCCTTACGCCTGGTCATAGATATAGGATATATCGGCATAAGCCAAAGCACCTTTACCCCCAGCTGCTTTAATTTCGGGATATCTTTTGTAAAAGCATTAAATGTACCCTCTTTAGAGTAGTTCCTTATGTTTGCCTCGTAGATTACCGCCTGTTCCAGCACGGCATCGCTTATGGGGGCTATGTCTTGTGTGGTTGCTGCGGGTTTAACCGCTGTGGTACGGGCTTTGGCCGGTTTTACAGGAGCTTTCTTTTTTTGTGCGTTCCCCGCAAAAAAAGCTCCCAGAATAAAGGCTCCTACTAATAGTTTTTTCATACCTGAAATGTTCGGTTTAAATAAAAATTATTTCAATTCCAGCACCAGTACTGATTTTGGCTCTATGGTGATATCTTTAGTAACATCTACCACTTTACCACTTATAACATCGATACCCTTTGTAAAGGTTTTAATACCCTCTGCAAAGCGTGCCGTTTTAAAGGTACGGTTTTCTGCGGCATTGTTTACCACCACCATTACAGTTTCTTTGTCGTTGTAGCGGAAGTACACATACACGTTATTATCGGGCAGGAAGTGCATGGTTTTACCATTATGAATTACATCTTTCCCTTTTCTCCAGGTAAACAGCTTAGAGGTAAAGTCAAAAAACTTTTGCTGCTCTGCCGTACGGCCTGCTTTAGTAAAGGCGTTGTTGCTATCGCCTTTCCAGCCACCCGGAAAATCGCGGCGTATGTCGCCATCGCCTTTACCCTTATCGCCCGCCATACCTATTTCAGACCCATAGTACAACTGCGGTATACCGCGCACTGTAGCCACTAAGGCCATAGCCATTTGATACTTTTTAAAGTCGCCCGCATAGTTTTGGTTAATGCGGTTGGTGTCGTGGTTTTCGGCAAATACCAGTATGCTGTTTATGTTTGGGTACAAAAAGTCGTTAGTAAAGTTGTTGTACACGCGCTGCATGCCGTTATCCCAACCCGAGTTATCATCGTTAAATGTCCATTGCAGGGCATCGTATAACGAAAAGTCCATTACACTGGGCAGGTGTGAGTTAAAGCTTTCTATGGCTCCCACTTTACTGTCTTTTTGCCAATAGGCCATATGCGCAGGATTCTGCATCCACACCTCGCCCACTATGTTAAAGTACGGATACTCATCGGTAATGGCTTTTGTCCATTTAGAAATCCCGTCTTTGTCGTTGTAGCTGTACGTATCTACACGGAAACCATCCAGGTCTGCATATTCTATCCACCAAATGGCATTTTGCGTAAGGTATTTTAATACCAGCGGATTGCTTTGGTTAAGGTCGGGCATAGAAGGTACAAACCACCCGTCTACACACTGCCTTTTATCTACCTGGCTTGCATTGGTATCAAACTGGGTAGTCATACGATAGTTACTCTGCGAATACCCCGGAAACTGGTGTACCCAGTCATAGGTAGGCAGGTCTTTGTACATCCAGTGCTCTGCACCCCAGTGGTTGGTAACATAATCCAGCACCAGCTTCATTTTACGCTTTTTAAGCTCACTGCTCAGGCGAAGGTAATCTTCGTTAGTACCATAGCGCGGATCTATTTTATACACATCGCTTTGGCCGTAACCGTGGTAGCTGCCCCGCGGATCATTATCCTCGCAAAGCGGTGTACTCCATACCGCCGTAGCACCCAACTCCTGAATATAATCAAGGTGGTCTATAATACCCTGAATGTCGCCGCCGTGGCGTCCGTTTACCGCACTGCGGTCAGCTTTTTCGGTGGTAGCCTTAGTAGCATCGTTAGCAGGATTACCGTTAGCAAAACGGTCGGGCATAAGCAGGTACATCATATCCGCCGATGTATAGCTGGCGCGTGCCGCCGAACCCTCCCTGCGCTGTTTCAGGTCGTACTTTTGGGTAAAAGCCACTTTGTTCTTATCGTTTTTAAACGAAAAGGTAAGCTCCTTTGCCGGTACGTTCTTAGTATCTATGGTTACAAACACATAGTTAGGGTTTTCAGTTTTTACCACATTGGTAACCACCACCCCATCGGATACTTCAGGTTTGTACTGGGCAATGTTTTTGCCGTAAAACATTACCTGCAGCTCCGGGTTGTGCATGCCGCTCCACCAAAACGGAGGTTCGGTTTTTTGTACCTGGCCAAAGGCTATGCCTGTGCCCAGTAATGCTATGTAAAGTAGTTTTTTCATTGTTGTTGTTTGTTCTGCTGCAAGGTTTTTAAAACCTTGTAGCTATTTATTACGAAGCTTTTCAACTTCAGATATTAATTAAAACCTACAAGGTTTTAGAAACCTTGCAGGTTATGGGAAAACTACACAGTAACCAGCTCGTTTGGTTTCACGGCTACTGTAGCGCCGTTTACCACGACGTTCAGTTCGTTACTGCCCTCAAGGGTAAAGTGCGTGGCTTCGGCCTGAACCGAAACCTTAAGCACCTGCCCGCGGAAGTTTATCTTAAACGAATAGCCTTTCCACTGCGCCGGGATTTTCGGTTCAAAGTGCAGGGTATCGTTTTTAACGCGCATACCGCCAAAGCCTTCTACTATACTCATCCACGTACCTGCCATACTGGTAATGTGCAGGCCTTCTTCTACCTCTTTGTTGTAATCATCAAGGTCCAGGCGCGATGTCCTTAGATAGAACGTATAGGCCTGTTCCATCCTGCCCAGTACCGCAGCCTGTATGCTGTGTACACATGGCGAAAGGCTACTTTCATGTACCGTAAGCGGCTCATAAAAATCAAAATGCCTTTCAAGGTCTTCCTTGCTAAAGTGGTCTTCAAAGAAATAGAAGCCCTGTAGCACGTCGGCCTGCTTAATGTATGGCGAACGCAATATCCTGTCCCAGCTCCATTTTTGGTTAATAGGGCGCTGAGAACGATCGAGCTGGCTTACCGGAACAAGTTCCTTATCCAGGAAACCGTCTTGCTGCAGGTACACGCCGTGCTCCTCGCTGTACGGGAAGTACATACCATCGGCTACTTCTTTCCATGAGGCAAGCTCCTCGGCATCTAGTTTTACTATGTCCATAATACGGGCATAGTCTGCCGGGTAATCCGCCTTAACCACATTTAGCTGCTCTGCCGCGTAGCGTATACACCACTGCGCAATGTAGTTGGTATAAAAGTTATTGTTTACGTTATTTTCGTACTCGTTTGGCCCCGTAACACCAAGTATCATATACTTGTTTTTGTGCGATGAGAACGTAGCCCTTTGGTGCCAGAAACGCGCTATGCCGATAAGTACTTCAAGGCCTTTTTCAGGGATGTAGCTGTAATCGCCGGTAAAGCGGTAGTAGTTGTAAATGGCAAAGGCTATGGCACCGTTACGGTGAATTTCCTCAAAGGTAATTTCCCACTCGTTGTGGCATTCCTCGCCATTCATGGTAACCATAGGGTACAGTGCCGCACCGTTTTTAAAGCCCAGTTTTTCGGCATTTTCTATGGCTTTGCCCAGCTGGTTATGGCGGTACGTAAGCAGGTTGCGTGCCACTTGTTGGTCTTTTGTAGCCATGTAAAACGGTATGCAGTACGCCTCAGTATCCCAGTAGGTAGAACCTCCGTATTTTTCGCCGGTAAAACCCTTAGGGCCTATGTTTAGCCTTGGGTCTTTACCCAGATAGGTTTGGTTCAATTGGAAAATATTAAAACGGATACCCTGCTGCGCCTTTACGTCGCCATCTATGGTAATGTCTGCCATTTCCCAAATGCCCGCCCAGGCCTGTTTTTGCTCCTCAAGCAGCGCATCATACCCTTTGGCTTTCGCCGAAGCAATAACCGCCTTTGCAGCATCTATCAAAGCATCTTCGGCATGGTTTAGTGTTACCGTATACCCACCAAATTTTACAATACCTACGGTATCGTTTTGGTTTGCCTCTACGCTGTAGGTAAACTGCACCCTGCTTTCGGTAGCCTCAGCAGCAACCGGCAGGGCCTCTATGTCGTTACCGTTTAAGAAAATGCTGTTGTGCATATAGGTAGCCGCGCCAAACCTGGTTTTAAACGTACGTGCCGTTACAAAACCTTCGTTAACGCCCTGCTGCACCCCGGTAGGTTCCCAGAAGGTTTCCTCCCAGTTAGCATCCATATTTTTTACACCCGCATCTACATACGGTGCGTAGGTAATTACCGCCGCACGGTTAAGCGGGGTAACTTCGTATTTTATAACGCCCAGTTCATCTTCCGTTACCGAAAGGAAGCGTTTTACATTCACTTTAATCTCAGTACCGTTTTGCAGCACTGCCTCAAAAGAGCGGCTGTACCACCCCTCTTTCATATTTAGTTCGCGGCGGAAGTTATTTACCACACTGCATTTGGCAAGGTCTAGTACCTCGCCGTTTACTGCTACATCTATGCCTATCCAGTTTGGCGCATTAAGCACTTTGGCAAAATACTCCGGGTAGCCGTTTTTCCACCATCCCACTTTTGTTTTATCCGGATAATATACCCCGGCTATATAGCTGCCCTGAAACGTGTGGCCGCTATACTGTTCTTCAAAATTGGCACGCTGACCCATGGCGCCGTTACCAATGCTAAAAAGGCTCTCGGATGAACGTACCCTCTCTGCATCAAATCCTTCTTCAATTACCGACCAATTGTCTGGTAGTATATAATCCTGGTTCATTGTGTAGTAGCTTAATTGTTTGTAAGGTTTTCTAGGAAATGTGTGTTTATCTTGTCAAAAGAGCTAAAGTTGTAATGCGCCCCCTGCAATACGGCCGGGTCGCCTATGCTTACGCTGGTCATGCCGCCTATGTTAGCCGCTTCCACGCCAGCCATGGAGTCTTCAAAAACAATGCTGTCGGCAGGTGTTTTGCCCAGCAGCTGCGCCGCCCTGAGGAACACCTCAGGATCTGGCTTGGCATTGGTTACATCATTGCCGTCTACAATAGCATCAAAATAGTGCAGTATGCCTACTTTTTCCAGTATAGGACGCGCGTTTTTACTTGCCGAACCCAGTGCTATAAGCTGGTTATTGGCTTTAAGCCAATCCAGTACAGGCACCACGCCATCCAGGATTTCATCGGCCTGCATGTTGTTTATATAGTTAAGGTAATCGGTATTTTTTTCTACAAGCCAACTTTCTTTTTCTTCATCTGTAGCCTGTATGTTACCCAGGCCCAGTATAATTTCGAGCGATCGCACGCGGCTTACGCCTTTTAGCAGTTCGTTATGTTCGTGCGTAAAATCAATACCCAGGCGGTTGGCAATTTTTTTCCATGCCAGGTAGTGGTACTTTGCCGTATCTACAATTACGCCATCAAGGTCGAAAATGAATGCTTTTTGTTTCATTTTAGTTAGTTCAAAAACGTTTGGGGAAAAATTTTGGTTTTTATGCTTTTGTGTCTTCGGTGTCTTTTACACGGGTTACAAAAAATGCCGCAATAATAAACGAGATACCACTCGCCACTATGGCATACACGGCATTACCGCCATACAGGTATTTTACCATAGGGCCGCCTATAATGGCATTTACAATTTGAGGTATTACCACAAAAAAGTTGAATATACCCATGTAAACACCCATTTTCCTGGCCGGTATAGCACCCGAAAGTATGGCATACGGCGTAGCCAGTATACTGGCCCAAGCCACACCCACGCCCACCATAGAAAGGATAAGCCAGTTAGGATTTGGAACAAAATACACTGATATTAGCCCTGCACCACCAATAATAAGCGCATAGAAATGGGTTTTCTTACGCCCCAGTTTGTGGGCAATAGCCGGTATAAACAGCGCTATAACCGCCGAAACGGCGTTGTACACCCCAAAGATGATACCTACCCAGTCTCCCGCCTTATTGTACAAGGCAGTTTCTGCAGGGGTAAATTCACTAAGCTCTTTAAGCGGGGTACCATAAAGGTGGTGTGCTATGGCAGGGGTAGTAAATACCCACATGCCAAATAAACCAAACCATGAAAAGAACTGCACCCAGCTAAGCTGGCGCATGGTTTGTGGCATTTTAGCAAAATCAGTAAAAATGTCTTTTATAGAATGAGCTTCTTCCTTTGCCTCAACTTCACCGCTAGCGGCCTCAAAAGCTGCCATTTCCTCGGGTGAGTATTCTTTTGTAGTAGCAATGGTAAACAGTACCGCGCCCAAAAGGCACGCTGCACCTATTATAAAAGATAAAATAAGATGGTAAGGTACACCACCATCGGTAGCTGCATCAGACACGCCAAACCAGTTGGTTAGCGCATACGGGAGCCATGAGCCTATTACGGCTCCAAAGCCTATAAGGGCCGTTTGTACGCTAAAACCCAGGGTACGCTGGTCTGCCGGAAGTATATCGGCCACCAGTGCACGGAAGGGTTCCATGGCTACGTTAAACGAGGCATCCATTATCATAAGGAAGCCTGCCCCTACCCACAATGCGGGCATAATGGCGGTAAGCGCACCCGCCTGCGGCATACATACAAGGCCAAGAGCTGCCAGTAGCGACCCTGCGAGGAAATAGGGTTTACGGCGCCCGAAACGTGTCCAGGTGCGGTCGCTGTAATGGCCAATAACCGGCTGTACTATAAGTCCCATAAGTGGCGGAATGATCCAGAACCAGGAAAGGGTGTGCACATCTGCACCAAAAATCTGGAGGATACGGCTGGCGTTTGCGTTTTGTAACGCAAAGCCCATTTGGATTCCGAGATAACCGAAGCTCATGCCCCAGATTTCCCAGAAGCCTAATTTACGCTTTTCCATTATCGTAATTTAATGATTATTAATACGATAAGCGCGTAGCTTATCAAAACTTAATTGTGTGAAGTGAAATTTTAAGCTTTGATAATCAGCACAAATATAATGGTTTTTTAATCGGTTGGTTCACATAGGGCAAAAAAAATTCCGCCAATATGGGCGGAATTATATTTTTTAATATACTGTTTTTAAGTTTATTACCCAAAACTACAAGGTTGTCGTAGTTTTTTGGTTATGCGGTTATTTGTGGACTTGGTTAGCAAAGGTTACGTAGATAATCAAAGCAACGAAGCTCCCCCTCCCCCGAATAACCAAATTATCAAATAACCGAATAAACTATTCTGTGCTTTCGCGCACCACCAGGTGGGTTTCTATGAGTTCGGTACGGTAATGTTCCGGCTCGCCTGTTTCCTCTTCCTCTGATTCCAGCCTGTCTATGAGTAGCTTAGCAGCACGCCCACCCATTACTTCGCCATTTTGGCTCACGGTAGTAATTGCAGGGCTGCTAAACTGCGAAATAATACCATCAGTAAACCCTATTACCGAAAGATCTTCAGGTATGCGTATACCCATTTTTGAGGCCAGTTTTATGGCTGTTACCGCAAACAATTCGTTTACCGCAAATATGGCGTCGGGCTTGTTATCACGCAGTAGCGCTTCTATTTTACTCGCACAGCCGTCTATGTCTTCAATTTTTACAATTAGGCTTTCGTCTATGGCTAAGCCGTGGTCGCTCAGGGCGTTTACATAGCCATCGGTACGCAGGCGACCCACACTTACGTAGTCTACCGTGGTTATAAGGCCTATTTTTTTAAACCCTTTACCTATAAAGTAATCTACAGCTTCGTAGGCAGCAAGCTGGTCGTCTATTATAACCTTATCGCACAGTACATCGTTAGTAACCCGGTCAAACATCACCACCGGCATACCCTGGTTTATTACTTCCTGTATGTGGTGAAAATCACGCTTTTGCTGGGTTTCTTTACTAAGTGCCATAATAAAGCCATCGGTACTGCCGGTGGCCAGCATTTCCATGTTAATTACCTCTTTATCAAACGACTCGTTACTAAGGCACACAATTACGTTGTACCCATGGTCGTTTGCCACCTGCTCTATGCCGCTGATTACCGTGGCAAAAAAGTGGTGTACAATTTCGGGGATAATAATACCTATGGTCTTGGTTTTCTTATTTTTAAGGCTCAGCGCTATGTTATTAGGCTTATAATTATACAGTTTGGCAAATGCCTGTACTTTAAGACGGGTGTCTTCGCTTATTTCAGGGCTGTTACGCAACGATTTAGAAACCGTACTTATAGACACATCGAGCTCTTTGGCTATTTGTTTCAGGGTAACTTGTCTTTTCATATTGTATAGAGGAGTATATGTGGCCGGAGTCAACCCGGCGCGTTGGCACCGCGCAAAGGGTGCTTTTTACAAATATAAGGCAGAAATGCATAAATACTGCCACGGGATGTTAAAGAGGCAAATTTACTGTTTTACAACCTATTAAAACCATATTGTGCTTAAGAAACAGTTTTATAACAGCAATTAACGAAACGAAATCGTTTGAAAAGTGGTAGGTAAACCGATATAAACTGGTAGGTACCGGTATGTTATAAACCATAAATGATATAATTTCGTAAATATAACCCAAGCTTTGACCCATAAAAATCTGCTTATTGCTATTAAAACGGCTTGTATAATGCCAATATCTCAGATTTTTAAATAATTATAAACGAAAATAGCCTATGTAGAAAACCAAACGCGCAAAAACTCACAAAACTCACGCAAACTTATTTGCAAAACTCACACACATTAATAAGTACCCATAACCCACAGGATTAACAATTTTAAATCTAATGTGGTATTTATTTATGAAATTGAAAATGTATTGATTTTATATTTTCAAAAACTCAATATTCATCGCTTCTAACGGGCTGATTATCGAAAGTTTTCAACACGACAACGTTGTAGTAAGGGGTGTTTGGCGAAAACGTTTTTTTCCTAAACTCCTTTTAGATAATTTTAACTCGTGAAGTGATTTTTTAAGCTATACAAAAACGCAAATTTAACCTAAACAACTTGTATGAAAACTATGTATCAGAAGTTTTTACTGTTATTGCTGATGCTACCTTTAGGGCTTTGGGCGCAAACCGGAGCACTAAAAGGTACAGTACGCGATAACACTACAGGCGACCCTCTACCGGGCGTAAACGTATTGGTAGAAGGTACGCAAAACGGTACTTCCACAGACATGGACGGTAACTATACCCTACCGGCCGTAAAAAGCGGAAGCCGTATTATATTCTCATTTATTGGTTATGCCTCGCAAACGGTATCGTACACAGGCCAGAAAACCTTAGATGTAAAACTTGCCGAAGAAACTACCCAACTTAAAGAGGTGGTAGTTATTGGTTACGGTACTACTACTAAAAAGAACAACTCTGCAGCGGTTACTACCATTAATGCAGAGCAGTTTCAAAAAGGCCCTATTGTAGGTGCAGAACAGTTAATACAAGGTCGCGCAGCCGGTGTACAGGTTACTACTGCCGGTGGTGCTCCGGGTTCTGGCTCTACGGTACGTATACGTAGCGGATCTTCATTAAACTCTAACAACGACCCTCTTTATGTTATTGATGGTGTTCCACTGGAAAACGGTGGTGGTGGCGCAGGAGGCGGACGTAACCCGCTGGCAACCATTAACCAGAATGATATAGAGAGCATGACCATTCTTAAAGATGCTGCCGCTACCGCTATTTACGGTTCACGCGCTAGTAACGGTGTGGTTATAATCACTACAAAAAGAGGTAAAAGTGGCGAAATGAAGTTTACCTACAACGGTAACTACCAGGTATACCAAATTGCTAAAAAAGTTGATGTACTTAGCGCAGACCAGTACAGGGCGTATGTAAACGACCCTAAAAACGGTGCTACTGCAGATCAGATAGCGCTGCTTGGTACTGCTAATACAGATTGGCAAAAGGAAATTTTCCGCACGGCTACCGGTACAGACCACAACATTGCTGCTCAGGGCGGTACAGACAACCTTACCTACAGGGCGTCTATGGGATACACTAACATGAACGGTATCCTTAAAACCGACAGTTTTGAAAGAACTACCCTGGGTGCTAACCTTACAGGTAACTTCTTTGACAAACACCTTAAACTGGAAGTAAACAACAAATCATCTGTAATGCATAACATTTATGCAAACGGAGGTGCTATAGGTGCTGCCATTGCATTTGACCCTACAAAACCGGTACGTAATGCAGATGGTACATACTTCCAATGGACAAAACCTAACTCTACTACATTTGAAACCCTTGCAAGCCGCAACCCTGTAGCCATGCTAAACCAAATACACAATTACGGTAATAACTTCCGTAGTATAGGTAACGCTAAGCTTGATTACAAAATCCACGGCTGGGAAGATATGAAGCTGATTGCTAACTTTGGTTACGACTACGCTAGCGGCCGTACCTATGGTAATACAGATCTAGACTATATTGTTCCTGGTGAATTTGGTAACTCTTACACAAACAGCAGTACAAACAAAATCCAGGTTATGGACCTGTATTTTAACTACACTAAATACCTGGAGTCTATAAAAACAAACTTTGATGTTACCGGCGGTTACAACTACCAGAACTTCAACTACCAGGGATCATCATCAAGCTATTCTTACCAGAATAACCTAACTACCCCTGGTTTACCTTACAACAATGTACTAAACCTTCAGTCGTTCTTTGGCAGGGGTACTATTACCATTGCAGATAAGTATATCTTAAACGGTTCATTCAGGGCAGATGGTTCATCTCGTTTTACAAAAGACAACCGTTGGGGTTACTTCCCGGCTGCTTCTGCTGCGTGGAAAGTAAAAGAGGAAAGCTTCCTTGCTGACAGCAAACTGGTTAGCGACCTTAAAATCCGTGCCAGCTGGGGTATTACCGGACAGCAGGATACAGGCGCACTTTACCCATCAGTGCCGTTATATACAGTAAGTAATAACACTGCACAATACCTTGTAGGATATGATGCCAGCGGTAACCCTATTTACTCTACTACGGCAGCCCCACTACCTAACAACAAAAACCTTAAGTGGGAAGAAACTACAACCTACAACATAGGTGTTGACTATGGTTTCTTTAACAACCGCATTACAGGTTCATTAGAGTACTATGACCGTACTACTAAAGACCTTATACAGTATGCCCAAAACCCTCAGGGTGTTAACTTCTCTAACAGGTCTTACTACAACATTGGTGACCTGAAAAACAAAGGTGTAGAGTTCTCAGTAGATACCTACCCTATTAAAAATGACAAAGTAACCTGGAGAGTGGGTGGTAACGTAACGTGGCAAACCTCTGAAATCACAAGCCTGTTTAACCAAAAAGTACCAAACTTCCCTGGGTACCTTACAGGCGGTATTAGTGGCGGAGTAGGTTCTACGATACAAAACAACCAGGTAGGCTTTTGGCCAAACTCTTACTACGTGTTTGAGCAAGCGTACGACGCTAACGGCAAACCGGTTGAAGGTGTTTATGTAGACCGTAACAAAGACGGCGTTGTTAATGGAGACGATATGTACCGCTTCCACAAACCACAGTCTGATGTTTTCTATGGTTTTAACACAGACCTTACTGTAGGCAACTGGTGGTTAAGCATGAGTTTCCGCGGTAGCTATGGTAACTATAACTACAACAACGTAGCTTCTAACACCGGTAACGGTAACACGGGCATACCTACAAACGGTTCGTACCTTAACAACATGACCGTTAATGTACTTGAAACCGGATTTGTAAGGCCACAATACCTGTCTGACTACTACATACAGAAAGCAGAGTACTTAAGGATGGATAACGTAACACTGGGCTATACCTTTAACGATGTATTTAACCAGGGTACAACCATGAGGCTTACAGGTGCCGTGCAAAACGTATTTGTAATCACTCCTTATAAAGGTATTGACCCTGAAATTGCCGGCGGTATAGACAACAACCTATATCCTAGGCCACGCATATACACTATTGGTCTTAACCTGAACTTTTAAAAAATTGACCGCACTATGAAAAATTTTAATATTAAACTTTTTACAGGACTGCTACTGGCGTCGCTTTCGCTGACCTCGTGCCTTAACGAGCTGGATCAGTCAGACCCTGCCACAGCATCGCTGCCTACCGCAGATGAGCTGTACAGCACTCCCGAAGGATATACACAAGCCCTTGCAAAACTATATGCAGGCTTTGCCACCACAGGGCAAACAGGCCCTGCCGGTTCTCCGGACATCTCTGGTATAGACGAAGGTTTTAGCCAGTACATACGCGGACTTTGGTACATGCAGGAACTTACAACAGACGAAGCTGTTATAGGCTGGAATGACCAAACTATTAAAGACTTCCATTACCAAACCTGGTCTGCAGGCGATAACTTTATCAGTGCTACCTGGAGCCGTTTAGACTATGAAATTAAAAACTGTAACGAGTTTTTAAGGCAGAGTACAGATGAAAAACTGGCTGCACGTGGCCTTGATGCCGCTGCAAAGGAAAAAATTGCGCTGTACCGCGCAGAAGCACGCTTTTTAAGAGCGCTTAGCTACTGGCATTTTATAGACCTTTTTGGCGGACGCGTAGGCCTTGTTACAGAAAATGATCCTACAGATTACTTTTTACCGGAGCAGGCTACTACCCGCGAGGTATTTGATTTCGTAGAAAAAGAGCTTAAAGAAATAGAACCTCTACTGAAAGAGCCTCGTACAAACGATTACCCAAGGGCAGACAGGGCAGCAGCATGGATGCTTGAAGCAAAACTGTACATGAACGCGCAGGTATACATAGGTACAGACAGGTTTAACGATGCCTTTACGCCACTAAACAACATTATTGGTGCAGGCTACTCGCTACACACCGATTATGATGAGCTATTTTTAGCAGATAACGACCGTAACGGCGCGCAAAACGAAGTAATATTTGCAATAGCGTTTGACGGTCTTAAAACCCAAACCTACGGTGGTACTACCTTCCTTGTACATGCTCCTATAGGCGGCAGCATGAACCCTACAGACTTTGGTGTTGCCGGCGGATGGGGCGGTGTGCGTACTACAGCTAATTTTGTAGATAAGTTTGAGGCAGGCGCTCCGGATGACCGTGCTAACTTCTATACAAACGGCCAAAAACGCGAAATAGCCGATATATCTACATTTTCTGATGGCTATGCCATAGCAAAATGGAAAAACGTTACAGCAGCAGGTGCACAAGGATCTGACGCTACGGGTACTTTTGCAGATACGGATTTCCCTATGTTCAGGCTTGCAGATGCATACCTTATGTATGCAGAGTGTGCTGCAAGAACAGGCGCTAATACAGCGCAGGGAGTTAACTACCTAAACCTTGTTAGGGAGCGTGCCTATGGCAGTAATGCATTTAATGTAAGTTCTCTTAACCTAAACTTCATCCTGGATGAAAGGGGCCGTGAACTACACTGGGAAGGACACCGCAGAACAGACCTTATCCGTTTTGGCAAATTTACAGGTGGATCATACGTATGGGAGTGGAAAGGCAATACTAAAAATGGTAGCCCTACTCCTAGCTTCAGGAAATTATTCCCTATACCATTAACAGCGTTAGCAGCTAACCCGTTACTGCAACAAAACACCGGATATTAATATTTTAACGTAAGATTTTAGCTCAAAATAACATGAAAACTATAAAAAATTCCATCATAGCGATACTGGCCATATTTGCCGTATCTTGTAATTCAGACGATGTAGAAAACAGGCCAGTGGTACAAGCCAGCGGTAATGTAGTACTATCTGCACCGGAAGAAGGCAACTCATACGTTCTTACCCAGGAAACTGAAGAGGCTACTGCAGAACGTTTTGTTTGGTCTGCAGCCAGCTTTGGCGAAGGCATTATAGCTAACTACGACCTTGAAATAGACGTAGCAGGCCAAAACTTTGATACACCATACGTATTTGCTACCACTGTAGGTACTACACAGGTTGCAATTACAGGAGGTATACTTAATGATGCTGTTACAGCACTTGGCGCTACTCCAGATGTTCCTGCTACATTTAATGTAAGGGTAAAAGCTCACGTAGGCGACCAGGTTATATACAGTAACTCGGTAGAAATAAGCGTAACTCCGTTTACAGGCGTTGTGCCTCCAAAACAAATGTACATGGTAGGAGACGCTACAGAAGCCGGCTGGAGCAACAACAACGGTAACACACCGCTATTTAGGGATGCCGCTAACAAAGATCTATTCTACTTTACAGGATACTTTAAAGCAGGTGGCCTTAAATTCCTTAACACTAAAGGAGCTTGGCAGCCACAATACGGCTCTAGCGGAGACGGAGTTTTAGGCGTTAACGATGGTACAGGAAGCGACCCTGAACAAATATCGATTGCTACTGCAGGTTACTATACTGTTACAGTAAACACTGCTGACAACACGTACAGTGTTACTCCGTACGATGCTTCTGCGGCACCTACATACAACATTGGTATCTTGGGCGACGCTACACCTACTGCATGGGATAGCGATACAAACCTTACAAACTCTACTGATAACCCTCACGTATGGCACCTTGCAAGCATAACTCTTGGTGTGGGCGGAACAAAGTTCAGGGCAGATGACCAATGGACAAACAGCTGGGGCGCAAACAGCTTCCCTGCCGGAAAAGGTGCTAACGCAAGCGATCCTAACATACCTGTAACTGCAGATACAGCAGGTAACTACGAGGTATGGTTTAACGACCTTGACGGAAGATACCTGTTTATTCCAATAAACTAATATCTGTTATAAGATTAAAACCCGGGGGCTGTTTTTTGCAGCCCCCTTTTAATAAAAAATCGAAGCAATGAAAAAGATTACTTTACTTATTTTATTGTTCCTGTCTGTTTTGGTTCAGGCACAGGTAACCACCACCCCATCTCCGGGTATACCTACCGCTCCTATAACCCTTAATTTTAACAAGGCAGGCACACCACTTGCTACCTATACAGGTACTATTTATGCCCACATAGGCCTTACCGTAGATGGCGCGCAGTGGCAAAACGTAAAAGGCTCATGGGGTAACAACACTACCCAGCCGGCTCTTACCCTTGTAAGCGGCACTAACTATAAGCTGGATATTACTCCAGATCTTTACACCTATTTTGGCGTTCCTACTACCAGCACCATAACCCAAATATGTGTGGTATTCAGGGCAGCTACAGGTTCACCCCAAAGTTCAGATTACTTCGTTAACGTAGGCGCCTTTCAGGTTACACTAACCAGCCCTGCAGAAAACAGTACAACATTATTAAACTCGGGCGGAAGCCTTAACATTGCAGCTACCAATACCGGTGGTAATGCAAGCTACAGCCTTAAAGCTAACGGTACCGAGATTAACGCTAATGCATCTACAGCTTCTTACAGCTTTACACATAGTAACATTACAGAGAACACCCACTACGACCTTGTAGCTACCATGGGTACAAATGTAATTACCAAGAGTTTTGACGTTATGGTAAACCCTGGCATCCTGAGCCAAACAATGCCATCTGGCGTTGTAGACGGAATTACCTATAACGATGCCGATAATACAAAAGCTACCCTTGTGCTAAACGCACCGGGTAAAGACTTTGTATATGTAGCGGGAAGCTTTAACAACTACACCCCTACCAGTGCGTATGCCATGAAAAAAGATCCTGCAACCGGTAAATTCTGGTTACAGCTTCAGGGCCTTACACCGGGTCAAAATTATACCTACCAGTATTGGGTAGTAGACCAAACCCCGCTAAGCGGCACCCAGGCGCTTGTAAAAACAGCCGACCCTTTTAGTACCCTTGTACTATCTCCTTTTGACGATCCGTATATAACCAGCGATGTATACCCTAACCTACCGGCCTACCCTGCCGGGCAAAAGTTTGAAGTATCTGTACTGCAAACGGGCCAGCAGGCATACAACTGGCAGGCTACAAACTACCAGCGCCCTGCTAAGGAAAAACTAATCGTATACGAAGCGCTAATCCGCGACTGGGACGTTACTAAAACCTGGGATAACCTTTCGGCTAAAATAGACTACCTTAAAAACCTGCATGTAAACGCCATAGAGCTTATGCCGGTTATGGAGTTTGAAGGAAACATATCTTGGGGTTACAACACAGCGTTCCACATGGCTCCGGATAAGTCTTACGGTACTGCCGAAAGCATGAAAGCCTTTATAGACCTGTGCCACCAAAACGGCATAGCGGTAATACTAGACGTAGCCCTTAACCACGTATACGGCCGCTCTCCGTTGGCACGTATGTGGGCAGCAGATCCAGATGGCGACGGCTTTGGCGACCCTTCTACAGAAAACCCATATTGTAACACCGTGGCAAGGCACTCATATAGCGTAGGTAGCGACCTTAACCACCAAAGCGCCCTTACACAATACTATGTAAAACGTACCGTAGAGCACTGGATTAATGAGTTTAACATAGACGGTTTCAGGTGGGACCTTACCAAAGGTTTTACACAAAACTGTACCGCTTCAGACGATACCTGTACTAACGCCTACCAGGCAGACCGTGTAGCTATTCTTAAGCAATACGCCGACTATCAGTGGGCTGTAGACCCTAACCAATACGTGATTTTTGAACACCTTGGTGTGGGCGGCAGCGCTAACGAAGAGGTAGAATGGGCTAACTACCGCATTGCGGAAGGCAAAGGTATAATGCCATGGGCTAACTTTAACAGCCAGTTTAACCAGCTTACCATGGGCTACCAGGACAACAGCAACATAAACAACCTGGATTTTGAAAACCGCGGCTACTCTGCCCCAAGGGTAATGGGCTATGCCGAAAGCCATGACGAAGAAAGGCTTATGTACAAAAACCTGCTGTATGGTGCCTCTGCCGGAAGCTACAACGTACGCACACTGGCTACTGCCCTTGAAAGGCAAAAAGCGGTAGGCGCACTGCTATTTACCGTACCGGGCCCTAAAATGCTTTGGCAGTTTGGCGAGCTTGGTTACGATTATGGTATTAACTACTGCGAAAACGCTACTTACAATACATCATGCCGTACTAACCCTAAGCCTATACCATCGGCTATAGGATATACTACTAACGATAACCGTACCGCTATCTATGATACCTGGGCGAAAATCCTAAACCTGCGCATGAGTAACGAGGTGTTTAACACCACTACGTTTACCATAGCGTCGGGTACGCTTACGCCAAGGATAGATATCTGGAACAACAACCTTACCGAAAACAACCTTAAAGCGGTAATTGTACTGGCTAACTTTAGCACCGGTACACAAACCGTAAACACATCGTTTTCTATAGCCGGAGACTGGTACAACCTTATGGATGGCACTACCATAGCCAGCACCGTAAGCACGGTAACACTACAGCCGGGTGAGTTCAGGATTTACGGTAACAAGCCGGGATCTCTGGGTACACAAACACCACAGCAGCTTACTGCCTCTGTACTATACCCTAACCCTGCTACAAACCAGTTCTACGTAAGTACGCCGGTAAACAAAGCCGAAGTATACGCCCTTACAGGCCAGCTGGTAAAAACCTTCGGGTCTAACGCTAACGGCAACAGCTTTGACGTAAGCGGACTGAGCAAAGGTATTTACCTGGTAAAAATTACCGATACCACTAACCGCGTAAGCACGGTTAAACTGGTAAAAGAATAAATATATTTGTGTTAGTTAAATAAGTTTAAGTTAGGCAAAGGGCTTCCCTTATTAAAGGGGAGCCTTTTGTTATAAATCATTTCCCCGAATGAAAACATTTCCAAAAAACATCTTCCTGTATTTTGCACTGCTGGCTGCCGCCATTGGCTACAGCCAAACCACCAGTGTAGCATTCAGGGTAAACATGAGTTACCAGATTACCCTGGGCAACTTTAATCCATCCACACAAACCGTAGATATTGCGGGCAGCTTTAACAACTGGGGCAGCCCTACTACAGTGCTAACCGATACAGATGGCGACCGTATTTATACCGGAACCCTGCAACTTACCGTGGGGACAAACTACCAGTTTAAAACCCGTATAAACGCCCAGTGGAACGGCACAGAAGAGTTTCCGGGTGGCGGCGCTAACCGCAGCTATACCGCCGTGGCTAATGGCGTGGTAAGCTACTGGTACAACGACCAGATTCCGGCTAACGCGCTTGCGGTAAATGTAACACCATCGGCACTTATAGCACAGCCAGGTCAGGTTATAACATTTAACGATGCCTCATCGGGCACGCCTGTACAATGGTCGTGGTCGCTACCGGGAGCTACACCGGCTACGTCTACAGCCCAAAACCCTAACGTTACCTACGCTACCCCGGGCAACTACAGCGTTACCCTTACCATTACTAACGCTGCCGGAGAAACCGCAACCCAAACCTTTACCGACCTTATACGAATAGACCCTATGGAAACCCACTGGTGGAACGACCGCGTGTTTTACGAGGTATTTGTACGCAGCTTTAAAGACAGCAACGGCGATGGTAAAGGCGACATACAGGGGCTTATAAGCAAACTGGATTATCTTAACGATGGCAACCCTAACACCAATACCGATCTTGGCATTACAGGGATTTGGCTTATGCCAATAATGGAATCGCCAAGCTACCACGGTTATGATGTTACCAATTATATGGCGGTAGAGCAAGACTACGGCACTAATGCAGATTTTGCAGCCCTTATAGCGGCCTGTCACCAGCGCGGCATTAAGGTAATCATAGACCTTGTTATGAACCACACCAGCAACCAGCACCCGTGGTTTACACAATCGGCTGCAAATACCACTAACGGCTACCGTAACTGGTTTGTATGGAATAATACCAATCCGGGTACACCGGGTCCGTTTTCGGCTAATGCATGGTATTTGCAAAACGGCAGTTATTACTATGGCGCCTTTGCCAGCAGCATGCCGGATTTAAATTATAACAACCCTGCCGTGCATACCGCATTTCAGGACATAGCCTCTTTTTGGCTAAACGACATGGATGCCGATGGCTTTAGGCTGGATGCCGTACGCTACCTGTACGAAAGCCCGGGTGTAGTGCAGGACGACCCACAGACCATAGCCTTTTGGCGTGATTTCCGCACGTACTATAAATCGGTTAAGCCCGATGCCTTTGCCGTAGGCGAAGCCTGGGATGTAACCAGCGTGGCAAAACAATATACTAACAACAACGGGCTGGACTACTGCTTTGAGTTCGATCTTTCAGACAACATTATTACAAGCCTTACAACGGGCAGCGCTACAGGACTTATAAACAAAATGAATGAGGTTATGGGCAGCTATCCGTTTTTACAATGGGGTACCTTCCTTACAAACCATGACGAAAACCGCCTTATGAGCCAGCTGGGCAACAGTACCGATAAGGCTAAGGCGGCAGCGGCACTATTGCTTACCCTTCCGGGCATACCATACATTTACTACGGTGAAGAAATAGGTATCACGGGTATTAAGCCCGATGAAAACATACGCACCCCTATGCAATGGACAGGTACCACTGGCGCAGGCTTTACTACCGGTAGCCCGTGGCGCAGTGTTAATGCCGACTATACTACTAAAAACGTAGCCGCCCAGCAAACTACAACAGGCTCTTTATGGAACCTGTACCGCGACCTGATAAGCATACGTAACAACGAAGTAACGCTTAGGCAGGGTACTTACCTGCCGGTAACAGCATCTAACGCCGCACTTATTGCTTTTGTACGCCAGTACCAGGGGCAAAACATACTGGTTGTGGTAAACATGGGCGGTACGGCAATAACCGATGCACAACTTACACTTACTAACGGTAACATAACCCCGAGTACGTACGCGTTTACAAACCTGCTAAACAATGCGGAGGTTATAGAACAGCAAGTAACCTCAGATGGTGGCTTTGCAGGGCTTAACCCAGGTAACATTCCGGCACTGGGCTTTAAAATATTTAAGCTTACAGATACGTTATCTATCGGTACGGTTAAAAACACAACACCATTACTACTGTACCCTAACCCGGCAACATCGGGCTTTAAAGTAACGGTAACCGGTAGCGTGGAAATTTTTAGCCTTAACGGCCAGCTTATACGCAAAAAGACGGCTGTTACAGCAAATGAAAACATAGACATAAACACCTTTGCCAAAGGGGTATACCTGGTAAAAATTACCGATACAACCGGACGCACAGAAACCGTAAAGCTTTTGAAACAATAGTTTGGGTTAATTTTGTTTCAATGAAGAAAGGCTTCCATGAGGGGAAGCCTTTCGGTTTTTATACGGGTAATGTTAGCGTTATATAAATATTAAAGCACTTGCACGTGCGCCACTGTAGGATTATCTTTAACGCAAAATGCCGCGATTATGAAAAAGATACTCCTGCTGCTGCCCCTGGCACTAACGCTTGTAATGTGCAAAAGCACAAAACGTAAAACCACTGCCACAGCGGGTAAAATAAGCAACATATCCTATAGCGAGAAATTTAAGGGCGCATCGGCTGCAGAAACGGCAACGCTGCTAAAAACCCTTGATGCCAGCGCCGAAACAAAATCAGTACTGGTGCTTACGCAAAACTTTATTGGCGGCGAGGTTACCGTGGTTTCGGCAGGGAAACAGGTATACAAAGGCTACCCTATAACCGACAAAGGCACCGGCCTTGCCGAACGCATAGCCATAAGTAACACTGCAGATACCCGTGTACTCGACTCATATACGGGCAATGAGGTTGTACTATCTGCATCAGACACTAAAAAATATAAGTTTGCCTACGTGGCACGCACGGGTAAACCCAAGCCCGCCTATAAAGTGCTTTACAGTACCAAGCTGAAGGTTTTTAAACCAAAGAAACAAAAAACGGCTGCCCGATAAAGGCAGCCGTTTTGCTTATGTGCTTATGCGTATAACATTACCAGATAGATACCTTAAGGCTATCGGGCTGGTACATTTTATCGCCCGGTTTTACACCAAAGGCTTCATAAAACTCCGGTATATTAGCCAGCGGGCCATTTATACGGAATTTTGCCGGAGCGTGTACATCGGTCATTATTTGCTGGGATAGCGCTTCTTTTTTAATGTTTACCATCCAAGCGTACCCATACGCAAGGAAATAACGCTGCTGCGGTGTAAAGCCGCCTATCTTTTCATTATCCTTAAACTGTTTGGTCTTTTTAAAAGCTTCGTACCCCATAACCACACCACCAAGGTCAGCTATGTTTTCGCCCTGTGTAGCATCGCCGTTTACAAACTTGCCTGGCAGCGCCTCAAACTTGTTAAACTGTTTTACAATACGTGCGGTTTTTTCCTCAAACTTCCTTTTGTCCTCTGCAGTCCACCAGTTATTAAGGTTACCTTTCTCGTCGTACTGGCTGCCCTGGTCATCAAAGCCGTGGGTAATCTCGTGCCCAAAGGTGCTCCCACCTATAATACCATACAGTATGGCATCGTCGGGCATGCGGCCTTCAAAGCCCGGCACTATAATATTACACGCAGGCACCACGATTTCATTATTACTTGGATTATAATACGCATTGTAGGTTTGCGGATACATACTCCACTCGGTTCTATCTACCGGCTTGCCTAGCCTGTTTACCATATCATTGTACGACCACTTGTTTACAGCCACCACATTGTCGCAATACGAAGCGCGGGTAATGTTTACACTACTCATGTCTTTCCACTTATCCGGGTAGCCCACTTTCATAATTATTTTATCCAGCTTGTTAAGCGCTTTTACTTTGGTAGGTTCGCTCATCCAGTCCAGTTTTTTAATATGGTCTGCATATACGGCCTTAATGTTATTACCTATTTCAAGCAGCTTTTCTTTAGTGCCTTTGGGCAGATAGTCTTTTACATACACCTGGCCTATAAGTTCGCCCAGGGCACCATTGGTTTCGTTTACCACACGTTCCCATCGTGGCTTTTGTTCAGACACGCCACCCATAACGGTACTAAAAAAGTGGAAATCCTGCTTTTCTACCGGCGTAGAAAGGTACTGAGCCATGCTGTTAATCACATTCCATTTAAGGTACGTTTTCCATTGGTCTACGGTAAATGTGGTAAGCGCTTTATTAAGCCCCGTAAAAAATTCCGGCTGACCTACAATAACCGTTTTTACATTTTTAACCCCCAGCTGTTTAAGGAGTGCATCGGTATTAATGGCGGGCATAAGGGCTTTAAACTGCGCCAGGTCCATTTTGTTGTAGTTTTTTTCAGGATCGCGCAGGGCCTCCAGCTTGCGCGAATTTTTAGCCAACTCGGTTTCAAGGTTCATAACATCCTGTGCAGCCCCGGTAATATTACCCAGCTTAAGCATGGCCTCCAGGTGCTTCAGGTATTCTTTACGAATGTTTACTGCTTCGGCATCGGTATTAAAATAGTAGTCGCGGTTACCCAGCCCCAAGCCACCCTGCATAAACTGCGCGGCATATTCGGCACTGTTACGGTCATCCTGCCCTACATAAAAGCCAAAGCCCGGGCGAATACCTGCCGGGCGCAATGCCGCCATAACCATAGCTACATCATTTGGCGTAGTTATAGCATCTATTTGTTTAAAGTATGGTGCAAGCGGGGTAACGCCGGCTTTGTTTATGGCCAGGGTATCCATACCGCTACCGTAAAAATCGCCTATCTTTTGTTCGTTACTGCCTTTACGGGCGTCTGTCCTGGCTGCGGATGTTTCGCATATTTTGCGCACCTGGGCGTTTACGGTATCTTGTATGGTACGGAAAATCCCGTTACTACGGTCAGACGCCGGTATGGGGTGCTTTTTAAACCAGCCGCCATTGGCATACATAAAAAAATCTTCGGCAGGGCTTACGGTAGTATCGCGGTTTACCACCAGCGGATCTGGCCCGGCGGGTGTTTCTTTCTTAGAACAGGCCGCTAAGGATGCCACTGCGGCTGCCGTAAGGAGTATTTTTTTTGAAATCATGCAGTTTGTGTTTTGTGTTTAACTGTAAATACAAAACAAACTTATAAAATACTCAATAAAATCAAACCTAAGTATTATGGAAATTACTTATCTATAATTAAATATTTGATTTTTTTTAATTATTGGCAATAAGTAATTTAATAGCTCTAATATCGGTGTAGCTCAACCAACCTAGTCCTACCGTTTTTTGATTTTTCAAAATATTTAAGAACCGTGCGGTTTTTACTCACCAAAAATTTCCATGGTATAGAATCGCATCGTGTAGCTGGCTTATATTTAGGATCATCATTTAGTTCATCAATGATTAAACGCTTCTTTTTAAAATAAACGAGTAAGGTATCGTTATTTAGCTTCCAATTGCCACTTCCGTTTATAGAACAATTAGAATAGGTAAAAGTGAAATCATTTTTAAGGTCCAGGTGTTCATTTGCAGCAACCGACATATTTTTTAACCTTGCTAAAACTAATTCAGGAATACTCCATTCAGGGGCTTTATAAGTACCTGCCATGCTTACAGAACGGTTAGCAGAACAGCACACTAATAATAAAGCGCAGACAAGTAAAACAATATTTTTCATACCATAAAAAGGTTAGGTTGGGCAAGCGGTAATCAATTTATCAAATATAATAAATTAGCTGCTTCAAAATTTGTAGTTGTTAATAAATAGCACACCCTCAAAAAGATGCAGTTTTAGTACGGTGCACGGTATAAAATACATTGTGAGTAAAACTTTTTGCTACGTATTTGTATTTCACATAAATAATTGTACTTTTGCACTCCCTTTATTGGGGATGGAATGTTTAATTAAAATAATTTACTGTGAACACATTAAGCTACAAAACAGTTTCTGCAAACAAGGCCACTGCACAAAAAGAGTGGATAGTTGTTGATGCTGAAGGGCATAATCTGGGACGTTTTGCTTCAAAAGTTGCGATGCTTTTAAGAGGTAAATACAAAACAAATTATACTCCGCACGTTGACTGTGGCGATAACGTAATTGTTATCAACGCTGACAAAATCAACCTTACCGGGAACAAACTGGAAGATAAGACGTACATCCGTCATACCGGTTACCCAGGTGGGCAAAGAAGTCTTTCTGCTAAAAACGTAATGGCTAAGAACCCTGCAATTTTAGTAGAAAAAGCGGTTAAAGGAATGCTGCCTAAGAACAAACTTGGCGCTCAGCTTTTCCGTAACCTAAATGTATACGTAGGACCTGACCACAAACATGCTGCTCAGACTCCTAAAACCGTTAACTTAAACGACCTAAAGTAAGATGGCGACTATTCACAAAATCGGCAGGAGGAAAACTGCTGTTGCCCGTGTGTACCTAACTCCGGGTGAAGGAAAAATTACGGTTAACAAAAAAGATGTTGCTGTATACTTCCCTACTGCTACACTACAATACAAAGTGCGTCAGCCACTTTCTCTTACTAACTCAGTAGAGAACTTTGACGTAAAAGTAAATGTATATGGTGGTGGTATTACTGGCCAGGCTGAAGCTGTACGTATGGCTATCGCTCGCGCTATGTGCGAAGTTGATGCTGAAAACAGAAGCATCCTTAAACCAGAAGGACTATTAACAAGGGATCCTCGTATGGTAGAACGTAAGAAATTCGGCCAGAAGAAAGCCCGTAAGAGATTCCAGTTCTCTAAACGTTAATATTTGTCTCTTCCTGAAATTGCTCAGGATACTGATTATTGATTTAATAACAAGAAACCATGTTGCTGTTGCCCCGCCGAGGCGAAGGGTTAGTTTAGCATCTAAATGCACAGGGCCTTTACTACAAGCCACCTGAGCATTGCTTACTCAACAGAACGTAAACTATTACAAAAATGGCAAACAAAGTAGATGTAAAAGAATTACTGGAAGCAGGTGTTCACTTTGGACACATGACCAGGAAATGGGACCCAAACATGGCCCCGTATATATACATGGAGCGTAATGGTATACACATTATCAACCTGTATAAAACTGCAGCTAAAATAGAAGAGGCTAACGAAGCCCTTAAAAAAATCGCTGCTTCTGGCCGAAAAATCCTTTTCGTTGCCACAAAAAAACAAGCTAAAGACATCGTAGCTGAAAAAGCAGCTGCCGCTAACCAGCCTTACATCACAGAAAGGTGGCCTGGTGGTATGCTTACTAACTTCGTTACTATCCGTAAAGCCGTTAAAAAAATGGCTTCTATTGATAAAATGAAGAAAGACGGTACATTTGACACTCTTTCTAAAAAAGAGCGCCTACAGGTAGATCGTCTACGTGCTAAGCTTGAAAAAAACCTTGGTTCTATTGCAGACATGACAAGGCTTCCTGCCGCGTTATTTGTAGTAGACATTAAGGCTGAACACATCGCAGTAAAAGAAGCTCAAAAATTAAACATTCCAGTATTTGCAATGGTTGATACTAACTCTGACCCACGTCAGGTAGAGTATGTAATCCCTGCTAACGACGATGCTTCTAAGTCAATAGAAAAAGTTCTTTCACTTGTAACTGGTGCTATCACTGAAGGCCTTGCAGACCGCAAGTCTGACAAAGAAGATACACAAGACCTTCCTGCTGCAGAAACTGTAGCTGCTGAAGCTCCTGCCACTACTTCGGAAGAATAAAAATTAACATTACAGTAAAGCCGTTGTGCGGGGTAGTGTTTACATTTGTGGCATTATCTGTATAACGGCTTTATTTTTTTTAAGTACAACATCAAATAAAAAACAACATATTAAAATGGCAAATATTACTGCTGCAGACGTAAACAAACTACGCCAGGTAACAGGCGCAGGTATGATGGACTGTAAAAAAGCGCTTGTAGAAGCTGAAGGCGATTTCGACAAAGCAATTGAAATCCTTCGTAAGAAGGGTCAGAAAGTTGCTGCTAACAGGGCTGACCGCGAATCTAGCGAAGGTGCTGTTATAGCTGTTGTAAACGCTGACAAAACTGAAGGTGTAGTGATTTCTCTTAACTGCGAAACTGACTTCGTGGCTAAAAACGAATCATTCCTTAAACTGGCTAACGACTTTGCTGCTCTTGCCCTTGAAAGCGCTTCTCTTGAAGAACTTCTTGCCAAGCCTTACGAAAGCATTACTGTAGGTGAAAAACTTACTGAGCAAACAGGTGTAATCGGTGAAAAAATTGAAATCGGTTCATTTGAAAAACTTAGCGGTGCATTTGTAGGTTCTTACATCCACGCGGGTAACCGTATTGCTACTCTGGTAAGCCTTTCTGCTAACGTAGAAGGTGCAGAAGAAGCTGCTCGTAACGTAGCTATGCAGGCTGCCGCTATGGCTCCTATAGCGCTTAACGAAGATGGTGTAGACGCTGCTACTATTGAAAAAGAAATTGAAATTGCTAAAGATCAACTTCGTCAGGAAGGTAAGCCGGAAGCTATGCTAGATAACATTGCTAAAGGTAAACTAGGCCGTTTCTTTAAAGATAACACACTTGTAAACCAGGATTACATTAAAGACAACAAACTAAGCGTAAGCCAGTATGTTAAGTCTGTAGATGCAGCTCTTGTAGTTACAGGTTTTAAAAGGGTTGCACTTGCTTAATTAGCAAAAACTCTTTTAAACAATACAAAATCCTGCCGTTTGGCAGGATTTTTTTATGGCCGTAAGCCATTGTAAATCAAATTTGTTATTAACAGAAAACCTTTTCGCAACCTATTACGTAACTAACATCATAGATTTAATGCAAATATTTTGAGAATTTTGACGTTTGTTTTACGTATTCTTATCATAAAGAGGCATTATCTTTGTATAATAAAAAGTAATTGCAACCGCTTCATGCCGAAGCAATACTTACATAAATTTGTTTTAAAATAAGTGCTATGAACATCAGTACCATTAACAGCGCCCTTACTCCCCAAAGAGAAAAGCTGTTGAGCCACCCACTGTATGAGAGGGTAAAAACCGTAGACGACCTAAGACACTTTTTGGAAGGACACGTGTATGCAGTATGGGATTTTATGTCGTTATTAAAAGCATTGCAGTCTAAGCTTACCTGTACCACCACCCCGTGGCTACCGGTAGGCAACCCTGAAATACGTTATTTAATAAACGAAATTGTGCTTGCCGAAGAAACTGATATTAACGCAGAGGGTAAAAGGCAAAGCCATTACGAAATGTACCACGATGCCATGGAGGCCTGCGGCGCAGATACCGTGGCGGTAAACGATTTTTTGTCAGATGTGGTAGAAACACAAAATATATTTGTTTCTATTAAACAAAGTAGCCTGCATCAAAACATAAAGGACTTCCTTGATTTTACTTTCAGGGTAATAGACGAAGGAAAGCCTCATGAAATTGCTGCGGCATTTACCTTTGGGCGTGAAGACCTTATACCGGCTATGTTTACCGAAATACTGCGGAATTTTGAAGCAAACTTCCCGGAAACAGATCTTAGCAAGCTTATCTATTACTTTGAAAGACACATAGAGCTGGATGGTGATGAGCACGGCCCTATGGCCATGCAAATGGTTACTGAGCTTTGTGGTAACGATGCCGATAAGTGGAAAGAGGTACAAGACGTTTCTATAGCAGCGCTGGAAAAACGCATAGGCCTTTGGGACGCGATTGAAGAAAAAATGATGCACCAGGACCTGGCTTCCATATAAATAATACTACCTAACATTAGGTATTTTTCACCAAAATCCACGGTAATACCGTGGATTTTGTCGTTTTTTTACAGGCGGGCTTTTGCCATTAGGCAGAAATAACTGATATTTGTACCCAGACCTGTATAATTCATTAGTAATCAACTAGTACCAAAATCGCTTATGAAAAAAACTACCCTCGGTACGGGATTGTTGCTTCTGTGTGCGTTGTTTTCTCAGCATGCCGTAGCACAAAAAACCCGTAATGCAACAAGCCGCTCTAAGCTGGAAATGGACGGAGCACCGAAACAAAATGCAGCTGCACCGGGCTCGGCTACTTTTGAACGATGGATATCTAAAAAAATAGATACTTTTAAAAACAACCACACCACAGCACGTAATACACATTCGGTTATTACAATCCCGGTAGTGGTACACGTTATACACGATGGTGACGCGGTAGGAACCGGCGAAAACCTTAGTGATGCACAAATACTTTCTCAATTAGTGGTATTAAACCAGGATTTTAGGCGCGCTGCCGATACTCCCGGATTTAATACCAACCCTGTAGGAGCAGACGTGGAAATAGAATTTTGCCTTGCCCAGCGCGACCCTAACGGCCTTGCTACAACAGGTATTGTACGCTACAACATGGGCGATGATAACGGTTTTGATGTGTCTGAGCTGGATAATAACGTAAAACCCAATACCATTTGGGATCCCACCCGCTACCTAAACATTTGGGTTGTAAAAGACATTTACAGGCAAATATCTAACTTTCAGGTTAGCCAGTCTGCCTACACCACCTACCCTACCGCTTCGGGGCTTGAAGGGATAGATGTAAACGTAGACGCTGATAAAGATGGTATTGTTATAGGCGCCAAATATTTTGGTACCGAAGACATTTTTCCGAGTAGGGATTACGTCGATGGACGTAAAAAAGGCCGCACCGCAACACACGAAATGGGCCACTACCTGGGGCTTTTAAACATTTGGGGCGATGGCGACTGTAGTATGGACGACTACTGTGCCGACACCCCTGTAAGTGCAGATGGTAACATAGGCTGCCCTACCGATGTAGACAGCTGTACAGATAATCCGGGGATGGATATGGTGCAAAACTACATGGACACCACCAATGATGAGTGCCAAAATGTATTTACACAAGACCAAAAAACCCGTATGCTTACCGTATTACAAAACTCTCCAAGGCGTGCTACCCTGGGTAATTCAGACGGATGCCAAATGGGTATAACGTATGATAACGACGCAGCTATTAAAGTAGAAAACGTAGCAGTAAACGTGTGCAACAATACGTATACCATAGCTGCATCGGTAGTTAATGCGGGGTACAACCCCATAAATACTGCTTCTATACACTACGTAGTAGAACGCGTAGCAAGCTCTGGTAATATAGAAGTACTTTCTGGCGACTACAACTGGAGTGGCGCTCTTGATTACAAAGCTGAGCAGCTTATAGAGCTACCGTATAATACCGTGGCTACGGCTCCTGTAGGTAATTACAAAGTTACCCTTACACTAACCAGCGTAAACGGCACAACCGACCAAACAGCGCTTAACAACGTTAGCGTAAGAACCTTTAGCGTGGTAGACCCGCTTCTTGCTGTTACAAACACCATTTACGTAGCTGTAAAGGCAGACCAGTGGGGCCGGGAAATAAGCTGGAAACTGTATGACAGCAGCCGCTCTCAGGTATTGCTACAAAGTGATACGTTTACAGACGGACAAGTTCAGGTAAAATCGTACAACGTAGCCGTAAACACCTGCTACATCTTTGAAATTAAAGATGCATACGGAGATGGTATCTGCTGTTCTGAAGGTGCAGGTTTCTACGCTATTACCAAAACGAATCCGGGAACACCACAGGCGCTTAATGCTATTACCGCAGCATCTATTGTAAAAAGCGGTGGCAGCTACGGTAGTGGCGAAACGGTAACCTTTAAAATTGTAGACGAGGAATATGTAAACACCAAGACCTTTGATAAAAACGCTGTAAAACTGTACCCTAACCCAGCAAGCAGCAGCATACGCCTATCGGTTCCGGCTACTATGGAGTTACCAGACAGCTACACCATATACAACAGCCTTGGGCAGCGTATAGACAGTGGCAGGGTTACCTCTAACGACCAAAACTTCGCTATTAGCAACTATGCAAACGGCGTATACTTTATTACCCTTACGTCGGGCGATAACACAAGTACACTGCGATTTATAAAGTACTAATAGGATATAACACAAACATGCCAAAGACCGCCTTCGGGCGGTCTTTTTGTATTCAAACAAAGTCACACTAAGCGTATAAAAACCGTAGAGAGCAGTTAAAAACGTTGAAATAAGCGAGCAATAACCCCGCTTGTTAACAACACGGAAAATCATTCAGGAAAAATTTCCTATTAACCATTGTGCTTATCAAAAGCATAACCAAAAATAAACCTCATAACGTCCGGGCAATGCTATTACTAATATTGCAGGAACTTAGCGCCAGAATAATCGTAACCCTTGGTTAAGGCATAAAAAAAGTCCCGCTTTGCAGCGGGACTTTCCTGTTATATATAGAAGTATTACTTCAGCTTTTTCTTAACCTCCACTTCCTGGAAGGCTTCTATAACGTCGTACTGGTGAATGTCGTTATAGTTCTTAATCTGCATACCACAGTCGTACCCTTTAGAAACTTCTTTAACGTCGTCTTTAAAGCGTTTTAGTGTAGCAAGCTCTCCGGTGTAGATAACCACGCCTTCGCGGATAAGCCTTATCCTTGAGTTACGGAATATCTTACCATCGGTAACCATACAACCAGCAATACTACCCACTTTAGAAATCTTGAATACTTCACGGATTTCTGCAGTACCGGTAATTTCCTCTTTCATTTCCGGAGAAAGCATACCTTCCATAGCGTCTTTCAGGTCGTCTATAGCATCATAGATAATAGAGTAGTGACGGATGTCTATTTCCTCTTTATCAGCAAGCTGCTTGGCGTTACCTGCAGGGCGTACGTTAAAGCCTATAATAATGGCATCTGAAGCCGACGCAAGCATTACATCACTTTCGGTAATAGCACCTACACCTTTGTGAATAATCCTGATCTCGATTTCTTCGGTAGACAGTTTTCCGAATGAGTCGGCAAGCGCCTCAACCGAACCGTCCACGTCACCTTTAATAATAAGGTTAAGTTCTTTAAACTGCCCCAGGGCAATACGCCTTCCAAGCTCTGCAAGTGTAGTATGTTTTTTAGTACGTGCAGACTGCTCACGGATAAGCTGTGTACGCTTAGCGGCAATTTGCTTCGCCTCGCGCTCGTCTTCAAATACGTTAAACTTATCACCCGCCGCCGGAGCACCATCTAAACCAAGGATAGATATTGGCGTAGAAGGGCCTGCCTCTTTAATGTTGTGGCCGCGCTCATCGTGCATTGCCTTAATCTTACCATGGTTTTTACCGGCAAGTACGTAGTCGCCCACGCGTAGTGTACCGGCCTGAACCAGTACCGTAGACACATAACCACGGCCTTTATCAAGCTGTGCTTCTACTACTGTACCCACAGCTGGCTTATTAGGGTTAGCCTTAAGGTCAAGGATTTCGGCTTCAAGCAGTACTTTTTCAAGTAGTTCCCTTACACCTATACCTTTTTTGGCAGATATATCATGCGATTGGTATTTACCACCCCAGTCTTCTACAAGGAGGTTCATACCGGCAAGTTTTTCTTTAATTTTCTCAGGGTTTGCCGTAGGCTTATCTACCTTGTTAATGGCAAATATCATAGGCACGTTAGCTGCCTGTGCGTGTGCTATTGCTTCTTTAGTCTGCGGCATTATATCGTCGTCTGCAGCAATTACAATAATAGCAATATCTGTCACCTGGGCACCACGTGCACGCATTGCGGTAAACGCCTCGTGACCCGGTGTATCAAGGAAGGTAATTTTTTGCCCATTATCCAGGGTAACACCATAGGCACCAATGTGCTGGGTAATACCTCCTGATTCGCCCGCAATAACGTTAGCCTTACGGATGTAATCCAAAAGCGATGTTTTACCGTGGTCTACGTGACCCATTACCGTAACAATAGGCGCACGTGTTACAAGGTCTTCTTCGCGGTCTACCACCTCTTCGGCTGCTTCTTCAATATCAGTAGTTACAAAGTTAACTTCATAACCAAACTCGTCTGCTACAATCTTAAGCGTTTCGGCATCCAGCCTCTGGTTCATGGTAACCATTAGTCCCAGCGCCATACACGTACCGATTACTTTAGTAATAGGCACCTCCATCATGGTAGCAATTTCGCCTACCGTAACAAACTCGGTTACGTTAAGCACTTTGCTTCCTTCTTCGGCTAAGCGTTGTTCTTCGTCGCTACGCTGACGGTGTGTTTCACGCTTGTCCCTACGGTATTTAGATGCTTTAGACTTAGATCCTTTACCCTGAAGTTTTTCAAGGGTTTCGCGGATTTGGTTTTTTACTTCTTCTTCGGTAGGCTCTACCTTAGCTACAATCGCAGGGCGTTTGTTAAAGTTATTACCGCCACCACCGTGAGGCCTGTTACCGCCACCCGGACGGTTACCACCGCCATTGTTTGGCCTGTTACCACCTTGGTTGTTACCGCCGCCCTGGTTTTGGTTGTTACCACCCTGGCCCGGAGTACCCGGCTTAGGCGCTATACGGTTACGCTTCTTTTTATCGGCGTTGTTGTTGTTATTGTTGTTGCCACCTTGTGCACCACCCGGCCTGTTATTATTGTTGTCTTTACGGAAATCTTCTTTCTTTTTCTTTGGTTTATCAAACTGAGAAAGGTCAATTTTTTGTCCTGTAAAGGTAGTACCGGTAAGTTTTTGGTACTGTGTTTCAATTTTTTCAGGAGCTGCAGGCGTTTCGTCTGCTGCTTGCTGAGTGGCTGCCGGTGCAGGAGCCGGTGCCTGCTGTTGTGCCGGTGCCGGAGTTTCCGCTTTCGGCTGTGCCGGAGCCTGTGGTTTAGCAGGAGCCTGTTTAGGCTGCTGTGCTGCTACAGGGGCTGCTTTTGGCGTTTCGGCTTTCGGCTGTTGTGGCGCAGGTGCCTGTTGTACCGGTTTAGGCGTTTCCTGTACCGGTGCGGCTTTTGGTTCTTCTGCCTTAGGGGCAGCTACCGGAGCCGGTGTCTCTGCCGGTTTTTCGGCTACTGGTTGCGCAGGTACAGCATTGTCTGAAGATGCTGGTTCCGGAGCAGGTTCAGTTTTCTTAGGGTTTAAATCTATTTTACCTACGGCCACGGGTCCGCTAAGTGAAGCGCGTGCGCGGATCACTTCTTGCTGCTGCCTTTGCTTTTCTTCTTCCTGCTTCCTTTTCTCCTCAAGCTCGCGTTCTCTTTCAAGGCGAAGCGCTTCTTTTTCCTTGCGCTTTTCCTCACTTACTTCAAGAGAAGCAGCTTTGTTACTTTGGTCGGCAGAAAATTGCTTTATAAGGGCATTATACTCCGCGCCTGAAATCTTGGCGTTAGGGCTCGATTCTATAACGTGTCCTTTCTCTTTAAGAAAGTCTACAGCCCTGTCCAGCGAAATGTTTAATTCCCTTAAAACTTTGTTTAATCTTATTGCTCTTTCTTCAGACATAAATTTTTATTACTGTTATCGTCGGTGCGTTGTGTTGTGGTGCTGTTACAGCAGGTTTAGTATGTTGTGTACGTGTTAGTCTTCAAATTCCTCCCTAAGTATCCTTACTACTTCCAGTACGGTTTCTTCCTCAAGGTCTGTTCTTCTTACAAGGTCTTTTACATCCTGGTTAAGTACGCTACGGGCAGTATCAAGGCCTATCTTAGCAAACTCTTCTATAATCCACTGATCTATTTCATCAGAGAATTCTGTTAGCTCTACATCTTCCTCCTCTGCCAGGTTACCCTCGCGTATTACATCAAGCTCATATCCTGTAAGCTGGCCGGCAAGTTTAATGTTATGCCCGCCGCGGCCTATGGCTTTAGAAACCTCATCAAGCTTAAGGAACACATCAGCTCTTTTGTTAGCCTCATCCAGTTTTATAGAAGAAACTTTGGCCGGGCTCAGTGCCCTTGATATAAACAGCTGTGTATTTGCTGTAAAGTTAATTACATCTATATTTTCGTTACCCAGTTCACGTACAATACCATGTATACGGCTACCCTTCATACCCACACAAGCACCTACAGGATCTATCCTGTCATCGTAAGAATCTACGGCTACTTTTGCTTTTTCGCCCGGTATCCTTACTACTTTTTTAATGGTTATAAGACCGTCAGACACTTCAGGGATTTCCTGTTCAAAAAGTTTCTCAAGGAACTTTTCTGAAGTACGCGACATAATGATTTGCGGCTTGTTACCTTTAAGCTCTACGTTTTCTATGATACCGCGCACGTTATCTCCCTTACGGAAAAAGTCAGACGGAATCTGTTTTTCTTTAGGCAGCACGATTTCGTTACCCTCATCATCCACCAAAATTACAGCTTTTGGCCTTACGTGGTGTACTTCGGCAGTATAAATATCTCCTATAATATCCTTAAACTGCTTATAAAGGTTTGTGTTATCGTGTTCGTGTATCTTAGAAATAAGGTTTTGGCGCAGTGCAAGGATAGCCCTGCGGCCCAGCTGTATAAGCTTCACTTCTTCAGAAACCTCCTCGCCCACCTCAAAGTCGGGTTCTATTTTACGGGCTTCAGAAAGTGAAATTTCAGAGTTAGAGTCTTCCACCTCGCCATCGGCTACAACCACGCGGTTCCTCCATATCTCCATATCTCCTTTATCAGGGTTGATGATAATATCAAAGTTATCATCAGATCCGTATTTTTTCTTAAGGGCGTTCCTGAAAACATCTTCCAGGATGGCCATAAGGGTAACGCGATCGATAAGCTTATCATCTTTAAACTCTGAAAACGAATCTATTAATGCCAGGTTTTCCATGCCAACGTGTTTATTTTTTTTAAAATTTTATTACAACAACTGCTTGTTTTATATCTCCATAAGGGATTTCGGCCCTTTTTGTTACGGTTTCTTTTCCTTTACCTATTTTTTTAGGTTCGCGCGCGGTCCATTCCAGCACAGCCACCTCATCTGTAGCATCTACAAGCGGGGCTTCAATTTCGCCTTCCGCTGTTTTTACCAAAAGCGTGCGGCCTATGTTCTTTTTAAACTGCCTAGGCTGCTTAAGCGGGCTTGCCGCACCGGCCGATGCCACCTCGAGGGCAAAGTCTTCCTCTTCCCTGTCCAGGTTATGCTCTACCGCACGGCTCATGTCTATGCAGTCTTGCAGGGTAACACCGTTATCTCCGTCTATGGTAAGGATGATTTTATTATCTGTACCTACTGTAAGATCTATAAGGAAAAGGTCTGTACGCTCTGCAAGGGCAGCGGCTACCAAAGCCTCTACTTTGTCTTTTAATGCCATAACTTGTATAAAAAGAGGGGACTCCGTGTCCCCTCATCATTTATGATTTAATAAATAACGGTGCAAATATACATCTTTTTTTTATATCTTGAAAATCATTGGTTAATGTAAAATTAATTCTTACCTTTCCACTGTTTATTATAGCAACCAAAACATTTTTAACAGTACATTTTATTATGAAAAAAATCCTGGTTCCCACAGATTTTTCTGATCATGCCGAATATGCTCTTAAAGTAGCCGCTAAAATAGCACGCGAGCACAACGGCGAAATTTTCCTGCTTCACTTACTGGATTTACCAAGCCAGGAAAACGATGCAGTTGTGGCCGGAGCCGAAGTGCCCGAGGTGGCATTTTTCCTTGCTAAAGCGCGCGAACTTTTTGACGACATAAAGTCAGCCGATTATCTGGACGGAATTACCGTAGATGGCTCTATACTGTACGCCAAAGCTTTTGACGGTATTATTAAAACTGCCCAAAAACACGAAATAGACCTTATTGTAATGGGATCTCACGGTGCCAGCGGCTTTAAGGAAATGTTTATAGGCTCTAACACAGAAAAAGTAGTTCGCCTGTCTGACATACCTGTTCTTGTAATCAAGAAAGACGAAGCAGCCTTTAACCCGAACAACTTTGTATTTGCCTCTAACTTTACTGCCGAAATCAAGAAACCTTTTGCTCAGGTAGTAGACTTTGCAAATAGCTTTAAGGCAAAACTACACTTGCTGTATGTAAATACTCCTAGCGACTTTAAATCGACCCACGCGGCCGAAAAAATGATTAACGACTTTGTAGCCGGTTTTACCATAGAGCACGGCCACACGGTTAACATTTACAACGATGTTAATGTAGAAAAAGGTATACTACACTTTAGCAACAGCATTAATGCCGACCTTGTAGGTATGTGTACACACGGACGCCAGGGTATAGCACACTTCTTTAACGGAAGCATTAGCGAAGACCTTGTAAACCACGCGGTACGCCCGGTTGTTACCTTTAAGATATAATTTCTTTACACAGAAATATTTTGTATGTATGTCCCCTTGCTGCGCAAGGGGATTTTTTTATGCAAAAAAAAGCTGCCTGTTGCAGCTCTTTTATGTATCAACTAACCCTGTTGCTTTTTTAGCGCTTCCGCTACTTTCTTAGCTACAGTTTCATCTAGTTTTTTTGTTTTTAATTCCAGCAATTCGGCTTTAATATCCATTTCGGCTTTAGCCCTGCGCATTTCAAGCAGGTTGGTTACCTGCCTTGCCAGTATTTTAAGCGCCTCCATTTGCTTGTCATTAAGTTTACGGGGTACATTATCTATAACACAAAACGAACCTATACCATACCCATCATGACTTTTTAGCGGTATGCCGGCATAAAAAATAACATCTGGCGCACCGGTAACCAAAGGGTTATCTTTAAACCTGTCGTCCAGGCGCGAGTCTTCTATTATAAAAGGCTCATCGGGCGAAATTATAGCATGCGAGCAGAACGAATGTTGCCTGTGCGTTTCTTCGGCACCTAAACCATGCCTGGATTTAAACCATTGGCGGTCTTTGTCTACCAAGCTTACCAAGGCAATAGGTGTATCGCAAATGATAGCCGCAAGCCGGGTCATGTCATCATAATCCTGCTCTGGAAACGTATCCAGTATATCATACTGCCGCAGCGCCTTCAGCCGCTTTTGGTCAAATTCTTCGGTAAGTCCGTGGTATTTTACCTTCATACAATAAAGTTAGTAAATACAATCCTGAAAAACAGGTTTTTATCCATTAATATGAGCTTCCTGTGCAGTCATCCCATTTTGGGGTATTACTGCAGACAGCGATATGCGGCAACGCCTGTTACAACCGTAGCGGTGTACAGGGCTACACGCCGAAAACAGCAGCAGCGTAGCACTACAAATCATTATAAACTTTTTAGCCGGCATTTGTATCTTCTTCATAACAAAAGTTTTATGCTACAAAAGTAAGCAAACTACAGGCCAAATATTTTCGGTGCTGTGTTAAAGTTAGGCCACGCTCCCATCTTCTACCTGAAGGGCAAGCAGTTGCTCTAAATACGCCCTTTCGTTACTAAGGCGCGGTATTTTGTGCTGGCCTCCCAACTTATCGCGCTCCTTAAGCCAGTCGTAAAACAGCCGTTCCCTGGCTACATTAAGCACCAGCTTATTAAGGGTCATGTTATTATATCGCTTGGCTTCGTAATCGCTGTTTACGGTTTGCAACGCTAAATCAAGCCGCTCCCTAAACGCTTCTACATCTGCCGGATGTTTCTTAAACTCTACAATCCACTCGTGGGCGCCTTTTTCCTTCCCCTCCATAAACACAGGCGCTACGGTATAATCAAGCACTTCGGCACCGGTTTCCTCGCAGGCTTTTGCCAGTGCCTTATCGGTGTTCTCTACCATAAGCTCCTCGCCAAACACGTTAATGTGGTGCTTGGTACGCCCCGTAACGCGTATACGATGCGGGTACAGGCTGGTAAACCTTACGGTATCGCCTACCTGGTAACGCCACAAACCGGCATTAGTAGTAATAACCACAGCGTAGTTTTTACCCTCTTCTACCTCGCTCAGCGGAATTACACGCTGCCTGTCTGTTCCGTACGTATCCATAGGGATAAACTCGTAGAAGATGCCGTAATCCAGCATTAGCAGCAAATCCTTACTGTAATTACTGTCTTGTATGGCAAAGAACCCTTCTGAGGCATTATATATTTCGTAATACTTAAAACTGTCGTTTGGCACAAGGTTACGGTACTGCGTGCGGTAGGGCTCAAAACTTACCCCTCCATGAAAGTACACTTCCAGGTTAGGCCATACCTCCAGCAGGTTTTGCTTTCCGGTGGTTTCAAGTACACGGTTCATAAGCACCATCATCCAGCTGGGTACGCCGGCAAAGCTGGTTACATTTTCATTAACCGTTTCCTCTACAATCGCAGCGAGCTTGGTTTCCCATTCGCCCATAAGCGACACCTTGTTACTTGGCGTACTGCTAAACTCAGCCCAGAAAGGCATATTGTCTATAAGTATAGCAGAAAGGTCGCCAAAGATACTGTTATTATCTTCGTATAACTGTTTACTACCGCCCAAACGCAGGCTTTTGCCGGTGAATAGCTGAGATTCTTCGTTATTGTTAAGATACAGGCACAGCATATCTTTGCCCGCTTTGTAGTGGCAGTCTTCCAGCGCTTCGGGGCTTACGGGTATAAATTTACTCTTAGCGTTAGTGGTTCCGCTGCTTTTGGCAAACCATTTTATTTGGGTAGGCCAAAACACGTTTTGCTCCCCACAGCGCGTGCGCTCTATAAGAGGTTCTAAATCTTCATAGGTACTTACGGGCACCCTTTCGGCAAAGGTGCGGTAGTTAATAACCGATGAAAAATCATATTTTATTCCTGTAAGTGTGTCTTTTGCAGTGGTTACAAGCTGTAACAGCAGTTCTTCCTGTACCTCGTTAGGGTACTTAAGGAACAACTCCATGTCGTGAATACGTTTTTTAAGAATCCACGAAGCAATAGAATTGATAATTGGCAAGGCCATATTTTATATCTTTATTGCCCTAAAAATAGTGATTTTTTACATGCAATACCAAGGCGTACTTACAAAAATGCAAACCGAAGCGGGCAACCCGATTCAGTATTACCTGGTTTTTAACGATGGTTTTATACACATGAACCAGCTGCTGGGCCAGCCCTTTTCTATAAACGTTACAGGCTACCAATGCCTTAGCTGCGGCAAATCAAAAAAAATATGGCGCCAGGGCTTTTGCTACGACTGCTTTTACAGCAGGCCCGAGGCAGGCGACTGGATTATGCGCCCGGAGCTAAGCACGGCACACCTGGGCATAGCCGACCGCGACCTGGATTACGAAAGCCGCGTGCAATTACAGCCCCACGTGGTGTACCTTGCCGCTAGCAGCGACATGAAGGTGGGCGTTACACGCAAAACACAGGTACCCACCCGATGGATAGACCAGGGCGCCAGCTGTGCCACGCCGCTTATAGAGGTACCTAACCGCTACCTGGCCGGTATTACTGAAGTGGCGCTGAAGCAGTATTTTTCGGATAAAATAAACTGGAAAAAAATGCTGATGAATAACATAACCCCGTTTGACCTGCTGGCAAAACGCCACGAAACAAAAGCCCTGCTGCCCGATGAAGCAGCCCCTTTTTTTGATACCACCCCGGAGGTTTTGTATACCCTTGATTATCCTGTGCTGCACTATCCTGCAAAAATAAACAGCCTTAACCTGAGCAATACGCCAAGATACAGCGGTACGCTAGTGGGCATAAAAGGGCAATACCTTATTTTTGAAGACGGCACCGTGCTAAACGTACGGTCTTATGAAGGCTTTACCGTTAACATAGAAATATAAAAAAAGCGGGAAGCAATCTTCCCGCTTTTTAGTTCCCAAGAACCGGTATGTATAGTTTAGTTTTTAACGAATTTAAACGTTTGGGTTTGGTCGCCCTTGTCTATGCGCACAAAGTACGTACCGGCAGCGTAAGACGCTACGTTTACCGATAGGTTAGCCGCGCTGCTCACTTTACCGCTGTACATGGTTTGGCCAAGGCTGTTGTATACCGTAACAGCATCAGGTAGCTCACTGCCCTGTACAGCAATGTTTAGCACAGACGAAGCAGGGTTAGGATACAGGTTAATGCTGTTTAGCAAATCACTTGCCCTTGATGCCGACGGTGCCTGGCAGGTAGTAGATGTTTTTAACGATACCCTGCGGATGGAGTTATTCATAACCGCATTAATACGGTCTTTTTGGTTTAGGGTAAATATATTCATACACTGGTCATCGGTATAATCCATATAGTTCTCTATCATGTCTGACCCTGTGCGTGTAGGGCAAGAATCGGTAGGAGTACAACCGTAATTATAATCGTTTGTAGCAGGCGTATCAGGGCAGTAGTCTTTTACAGAGTCTGACGTATTTACGGTACATGTAAAATCATCGCCACACACGTGCAGCAGGCCGAAACAGTGGCCTATTTCGTGTGTAGCGGTACGGCCATACATATACGTTTGCTGAGAATCGTACGTACCATTAGGGTAAATATCATACGAACCAAAATACTGGTAGCCTATTACAACACCATCTGTATTTGCAGCACCTTCGTTAGAAGAAAGCCCTCCAAGGCCCGATGTACTCGGAAACTGCGCGTATCCTAAAAGGTCTGAGCTACTGCCAAAGTTTACTACCCAGATATTAAAGTAACGGGTAGGATCCCAACTTGTAGAAGGCTTAACACTTGAGTCTATAACCGTTTCATCTGCCCAGCTGGCGCGATTTAAATTTACACGGTGTATACCGGTAGTAGCATTACCGCTAGGATCAGTTTGCGCCATACAAAACTCTATTTCAATATCGGCACCCACCGCATTGGTATTATACCCCGGGGTATTTACCATACGCCTGAAATCCTGGTTAAGCACCGTGATTTGAGACAACACCTGTGCATCTGCTATATTTTCGTTAGACCCCACAGCGTCGCCGTTGTGTATTACGTGTACTACTACAGGAATGCTAACCACTGCCTTAACAGATGTAGTACTCTTGTTTGCAAGGCGTTTTTCTCTTTCTTTTTCTACCAGCGGTGCCAGCCATGCTTCAAACTCATCTCGGGTGGCACGCTTAGGGTCATTCTCCTGAAGGTACTGCTCATATTCGGCAGAGGCACAACGGATTTTCCCGTTTACGGGGTTAACACTCTTTACGGTACGGCCAAACACCTTAGGCAACTCCTGTGCCTGAGTACACAGGGCAGCCCCTATAAAAAACAGGGCAGTAAGGGCGTATTTTGTGGTAAAATTTTTCATGTTTAGATAGTGCTTATATTATTTTTTAAAAAAGGGATGCAATAATACATATTTAACCTGAATACCAGTTACATATAAATGTTAAATTTAACAAAAATCAAACATATTACATTTTTTTATAACAAATCAAACGCTGCGGTGTATGGTGTGTAAACAGCGGTAAACTAAAAATATTTAGCTACTGTATCCTTATACGTATCCCCTACCGGGATAACAAAATCCTCAATCTGGATGGTTTTGTTGTACAGGCTCTTTACTTTATTCATAGGTATAATATAAGACCGGTGTACCCGTAAAAACTCTGGTTGTGGCAACCGCTCTAAAATTGCCTTCATGCTCAGGCGTGCCGTAATAGGCGCTTTACCTTTAAGGTGCACCCTTATGTAATCATCTAAGCCTTCTATAAGCAGTATGTCTTCAAAACCTATACGATGAAGTTTATAATCAGCGCGGAGCATCAGGTAATTGTCTGTAGTTTTCTGTTCGCGGCGTACCCGGTATTCTTTACTCGCCTTATCTGTAGCGGCAATAAAGCGTTCTGCCGAAAAAGGTTTCAGCAGGTAATCTACCGCATTTACATTAAAGCCCTCTACAGCATACTCGCTGTAGGCGGTGGTAAATATAACCATGGTTTCCGGCTTTAGCATCTTGTAAAAGTCAAGCCCGTTTTTGCCCGGCATCTGTATATCCAGGAACAGCAGGTCTACCTCATTGTTTTCCAGGTATGCCAGCGCTTCGTCTGTTTTGGTAAATGTCTTACAAAGCTCTATGTAATCTACCTGAGCACAAAAATGGCTTATTACTTTAAGGGCAAGAGGCTCATCATCTATAGCAATGGCTTTAATCATACGAGCAGTATTATAAGTTTAACTTCAAATATATCTTCGGTTTCATTTATACTAAGGCTGTGCCTTTCCGGGTAAAGATACTCCAGCCTTAGCCGGGTGTTTTCTACTCCCCTGCCACTTACTTCTTCCGGGGGCAGCGTGGTAATAACCTTATTGTTTCGTACTACCATAGTGAGCTGGTCTGCTTCAATAGAAATGGCAATGTGTATTGCCGACTCCTTTTCGGGGTTAAGCCCGTATTTAAAGGCGTTCTCTATAAACGGAATTAATATAAGCGGCGATATTTGCCTGCCCACCACAGGGCCGGTTACCGTATAGTTAAACGTAGTAGCCTCATCCATACGCAGGCGCTGCAGGCTTATATAGTTTTGTATGTAATCAAGTTCGCTTTGCAGGGCCACACGTTCGCGGCTGCTCTCAGTAACCACGTAGCGCATCATCCCTGATAGTTTTAGTATGGCATTTGGCGCGGCATCACTTTTTTCGAGGGTAAGCGCATACAGGCTGTTAAGGGTATTAAATAAAAAGTGTGGGTTTATCTGGGCTTTAAGGTAACTCACTTCAGTTTTTAGCTTTTCGCTTTCCATAGACGAAAGACGCTGGTTTACACGGACCAAAAACGATAAGGAAGAAACCAGCAAAAACTGCCACAGCCCCCCTCCAAAAAACAAGGGCATGTGCCTGTGGCGGCTAAATGCCATGGTATTGCCACTTTGCGGCGCAGGCATGCCGTTTGGCATACTGGTGCTAAAACCTCCCGGCGGATACATCATTTGCCTGTTCCACGGAAAAACATAATCCGGCAGAAATGAAATTACCGCGAAGCACACGGCAAGGCCAAGGACAAACAAGAAATACCGCTTCCTGAAATAAAAATGAGGTATCAGGTAAAAATAATTTACATAAAAAAACACTAACAAAAGTACGTACTGAAAAAAACTTTGCCTGAACGGTGCTATATCAAACAAGTGGGTGTGCGCATTGGTAAGGTCCGGTGAAGACAGTACCGGAATGCTAAGAAACAGGAGGCTTCCCGTAATGTGCACAATGTATTTTTGCAGGTGCTTTGGCATGATTTATTAAAATTAAACAAAAGTAGGCAGTATATAAAATAAGATTTTTAAAAAAGAGGTGAAAATACGGATTAGAGAGGTAAAAAAATAAGTGTGTTAAAACCAACTTTTTGTAGGGGAAATGTGTTATTTTTGAAGGTTTTAATTTTTTAATTTTGAGATTAAAAGTCACCTTTCTGCTCCTTATAACTACCTTAGGCATGTATGCCCAAAAGGAAGCTAACAACTGGTATTTTGGTATAAATGCCGGTATAAAATTTAACGATGACGGCTCTGTAAGTCCGCTTGATGGCGGACAGACCCAAACCAATGAGGGTTGCAGTTCTATAAGCGACCCAGACGGGAACCTGCTGTTTTACAGTGACGGCCGTACCGTATGGGACCGCAACCACATTATAATGCCTAACGGAAACTATTTTGGCGGCACAGGCCTACTGGGCGACCCCAGTAGTACGCAGTCTTGTATTATAGTGCCTAAAAAAGACAACCCTAACATCTACTATATCTTTACCGTAGATGAGCCGCACCAGCAAAACGCCGATGTATACCCTAATCAGTTTAACGGGATTTACAGCGATTCTAACGGAGGTGTTCCTGATCAGGATGATGGATTTAACAACGGGCTTAATTACTCTGTGGTAGATTTATCCGTAATAGGCACTAATGGCAGCATTGGCGATATAACCACGCGCAATGTGCAACTGGTTACCTATGACCCTGCTGATATTAACCAGTTAAAATACAAATGCTCAGAAAAAGTAACCGCGGTAAAAAACGGTAACGGCAGCGGATTCTGGGTAATAAGCCAGTTCATAGACAAGTTTTATGCTTTTGAAGTTACGGCAGCAGGTGTTAACACCACACCTGTGGTTACACAAATAGCACCAAATATTACTATAAGCGGTTACCGCCGCAATGCTATAGGGTGTTTGCGTGCATCGGCTAAAGGGAACTACATTGCCATAGCCCACCAGCAAAACGGCACGGTAACCGGTGGCAACAGCAATAACGGATCTGTTTACCTGTACAATTTTGACAAAGCTACAGGTACAGTATCTAACCCCACGGTAGTACAGCAAGACCAAAAGCCTTACGGTTTAGAGTTTTCGCCAGACGAAAGCCGCCTGTACGTATCGTCTGAAAACCCGGGCAGCGGCGATGGCGAACTGTGGCAGTACACCATTACAGATCCATCTGTAGCCAGCACCACCGGCGTAAGGCTAACAAATGGTTCATCTACTACCACCCTGCAGCTGGGGCCGAATGGTAAAATTTATAAAGCCGTTAATGGGGGTACAGCATTAGATGTTATTAACAACCCTGATGCACAGGGGCTAGCCTGTACGTACAGGGCTGGGGCTGTACCCCTACCCGCAGGCAGTGCTTCAATATTCGGGTTACCGCCTTTTATAACATCTTTATTTTCTGCAAGCATTCAGGCAAAGCTTACCTGTTTTGGCTCGCCTACCAAATTTAGCCTGTATAGCAATAAACAAATACAATCGGTTGTTTGGGATTTTGGCGATGGATCTGCTACTACTACAGACACCACACCTCAGCATACGTATGCTGCACCGGGTACTTATAAGGTTATAGCAGTGATTACCCACCAGGATGGCACCGAAACCATTGACAAAGACATAACCATTACCGTGCCACCCGTAGCCAATACCGCTACCGATATGGTAATTTGCGATACGGATACCGATGGGAAAGCCTCGGTTAACTTAAGCGGTAAAACGAACGAAATACTAGGCAGTCAAAACCCGGCTAACTTTACCGTATATTACTACGCTACCCAGCAAGACGCTATAGACAACACAGCACCACTAAACGCTACAGACTACACTAACACAGTAAATCCACAGGTTATTTATACCCGTGTTGTAAGTAACGTAAACCGTGATTGCTACGCCTTAGGTTCGTTCAACCTTATTATTTCGGGTAAGCCTGCCGCAAATGTAGCCGTAATCGCTGCCTGCGATGACACAACCGATGGTAACGATACTAACGGAAGTACTACGTTTAGCCTTAATGCTTCATCGGGCACGGTAATAGCAAACAGCGATTTTTTGGTTACTTGGCATGCCAGCCAAAACGATGCTGATAATAACATTAACCCGCTTCCTGCAAATTACTATGCTGCAAACGGTACTACGGTGTATGTTAGGGCAGAACATAGAACATATAACTGTGTGTACACGTATCCGGTAAACCTTGCCGTAAGGGCACTACCACCTGTTGTAACAGGGGCATCGCTGAGCCAGTGCGACCCACAGGTAACGCCCGATGGTATTACCAAATTCAACCTTACACAAGCCGACAGCCAGTTTACGGGCGGTAACAGTAACTATGCTGTAAGTTACTACACATCGGTAAGCGATGCAGAACAAAAGATTAACGAAATTACAGGCGCTTATACTAATGCTGTTGCGTACTCAGACACCGTTACTGCAAGGCTGGAAAATGTAGCTTCGGGCTGTTACAGGTTGCTTACGCTTAACCTTACGGTTACTACAGCCAGCTATGCCCCGGTAACACTATCTGAATGTGATGAAGTAACCGCAGAAGACGGCTTTAAGCAATTTAACCTTGCCGATGCAGGCTACGAAACCGCCGGCAACACCGTTACCTATTATGCCAGCGAACAGGATGCGCTTTTAGAACAAAATGCACTCCCGGTACTATTTACTAATACAGTACCAAACAACCAGACCGTTTACGCACGCGTGGAAAATAACAACACCTGCCTTGCCATAGCAGTAATAAACCTGCAGGTATTTACACTGCCAAACATTGTACAGCAAGACACCGGCATTGTGTGCCTTAACACAGGCGAATACATAACCCTAACCGCTGGCATATCGGGCAGCCAGTACCGCTATCTGTGGTCTAACGGGGCCGTTACACAGTTTATTAGCGTAAACACACCAGGCGTGTATAGCGTGGTGGTAACAAACGTAAATACAGGCTGTAATAAAACACGCACCATAACGGTAACACCAAGCAACGTAGCTACAATAAACGATATTGAAGTAACAGACCTTACCGAGAACAACACGGTAACCATAATTGCTACGCCTACCGGCGGGGTAGACACTACCTACCTTTACAGCCTTGATGCGCCAAACGGCCCATGGCAGGCAGAACCGCTATTTGAAAACGTAGCTGCCGGCATACACACTATATACGTATACGACACAAAAGGGTGTGGTATTGTTAAACGAAATGTGGGTGTGTTACAAATACCTAAATTTTTTACCCCTAACGGCGATGGCACTAACGACTACTGGCGTATACCGGGTATTGCCGCCAGTAACTATTATAACAGCCGCATTTATATTTTTGACCGATACGGAAAACTGGTTGCAGGGCTTCCACCATACAGCCAGGGATGGGATGGCACGCTTAACGGGCACCCGCTACCCAGCACAGACTACTGGTACGTGATTGAACTTACCGACGGACGTATAATAAAAGGACACTTTAGCCTAATACGATAAAAATAGGGCTTAACCTAAAAACAAAAATCCCCAAACATTGCTGTTTGGGGATTTTTTTATTCGTGTGGGGCTAGTGCTATTTCAAGCCCGTCTATTTCTTCGGTTATGGGTATCTGGCAACCCAGCCTGCTGTTTGGCTTTACGTTATAGGCCTCGGCCAGCATGGCATCCTCATCGGGGCCCATTTCAGGCAACGAAACATCATTAAGCACATAACACTGGCATGATGCACACATGGCCATACCACCGCAAATGCCTATGGTACCCTCGGGTGCCAGCTCATACGCACGCACCACTTCCATAATGTTCATGGCCATGTCTGTAGGCGCTTCCACCTCATGGGTTATCCCATCGCGGTCTGTTATTTTAAGTTTTATCTCACTCATTCTTCAGGTTTATAGTTCATAGTTTATGGTTTATGGTTTTAGACCGCTTAACGAACTATAAACTACAAACCATAAACTACAAACGCTTTTATTCTATCGCTTTAACCACCTGTTTTTCGGCTTCCTTACGGGTACCGTCAAAACCATCTACGCCACTTACGGTGGTATATTTAAGCACATACTTTTTACCGGGGTTAATACGGTTGTACACACTTTGGCACATAAGGGTAGCTTCGTGGAAACCACACAATATAAGCTTTAGCTTACCCGGATAAGTATTAACATCGCCTATGGCGTATATACCCTCTATATTGGTCTGGTAATCCAGTGCATTGTTTACTTTAATGGCATTCTTTTCTATTTCAAGACCCCAGTCGGCAATAGGCCCAAGCTTTGGCGTTAAGCCAAAAAGCGGTATAAAATAATCCGTTTCCAAGATTGATTTTTCGCCTTCAATATCAAGTTCTACAGCCTCTACCTTACCGTTACCTAATACATTAGTAATCTCGGCAGGCGTAACCAGGTTTACTTTGCCCAGCTTTTTAAGTTCCTGTACCTTCTCTACGCTGTCCAGCGCGCCACGAAACTCGTTACGGCGGTGTACCAGTGTAACCTCGGCAGCCACATCGGCAAGGAAAACCGTCCAGTCCAGCGCAGAGTCGCCTCCGCCGGCTATAACAATGCGCTTATCGCGAAACTGCTCAGGATTCTTTACAAAATACTCTACACCTTTTTCCTCATAGTTGGCTATACCATCTATAAGAGGTTTACGGGGTTCAAAACTGCCCAAACCACCCGCAATAGCTACCGCCTTGGCATGGTGCTTAGTACCTTTATTAGTAGTAACAATAAAAGTACCGTCTTCCAGCTTATCTATGGTTTCGGCACGTTCGTTAAGGGTAAAGCCCGGCTGAAACTGCTTTATTTGCTCCATAAGGTTAGTAACCAAATCTCCCGCCAGTACCGAAGGATACCCCGGTATATCGAAAATAGGTTTCTTAGGATACAGTTCGGCAAGCTGCCCGCCCGGTTGCGGCAGTGCATCTATAATATGGCACTTTAGCTTAAGCAGGCCTGCTTCAAATACGGCAAAGAGCCCTGTGGGCCCTGCACCTATAATAAGTATATCTGTACTAATCATTTCGTATAAAAATGGGTAAAAACGATTTTGGTGGCAAAATTGCCAAAAAGCGCTTTAAATAAATATGATAAAAATCATTATAGCGGCTTACGCCACATTTACTACCGTTTCTATTTGTGGCACGTACTTTTTAATGGTGGTTTCCACACCGGCGCGCAGGGTCATTTGATTTACGCTGCACCCCACACAGGCACCTTCAAGGCGCACCTTTACGTGCTTATCATCTTCAATGTCTATAAGGCTTATGTTACCCCCGTCTGATTCCAGGAACGGGCGGATTTCATCAAGCGCTTTTTCCACATTGATTTTTATTTCTTCTGTAGTCATATTATTTCTTTTTTACAGCCGAACACCCGGCCATGGTAGTAATCTTAATCGCTTCGGTAGGCGGCAGGCTGTCGTTACGGTCTACAGTTTCCTGCACTACGTTTCGCGCCAGTTCTTCAAAGGCAGCTTCAAGCGGTGTAGCGGTTTGCAGGGCAGCAGGGCGGCCATAATCTCCGGCTTCGCGAATGCTCTGCACTATAGGCACCTGACCCAGGAAAGGTACATCCAGGTCTTCGGCAAGATTTTTAGCACCTTCTTTACCAAAAATGTAGTATTTATTTTCCGGAAGTTCTTCTGGGGTAAAGTAAGCCATGTTTTCTATAATACCCAGTACCGGCACGTTAATAGCCTCCTGGCGGAACATAGCTACACCTTTCTTAGCATCGGCAAGTGCCACAGCCTGCGGCGTGCTAACTACTACGGCACCCGTAATAGGCAATGCCTGCATAAGGCTAAGGTGAATATCTCCCGTACCCGGTGGCAAGTCTAACAATAAGAAATCCAGCTCACCCCAGTCGGCATCAAAAATCATTTGGTTCAGCGCCTTACCCGCCATAGGGCCACGCCAAATAATGGCTTGCTCAGGCGTGGTAAAAAAGCCTATAGAAAGGATTTCTACTCCATAACTGGTAATGGGCTTCATTTTGCTTTTTCCGTCTACCATTACAGATATAGGCTTTGCACGCTCTACGTCAAACATTATGGGCATAGAAGGGCCGTAAATATCGGCATCCAGCACACCTACCTTAAAGCCCATTTTAGCAAGGGTAACGGCAAGGTTAGCCGTAATGGTAGACTTACCTACCCCACCTTTACCAGACGATACGGCAATAATATTGCTTATGCCCGGTATTTGCTTACCCTTGATTTCGGGTTTTTCAGGAGCTTCTACCCTTACGTTTACCTTTACCTTAGCTTCAGGCGAAACCTGCTCGTGTATGGTTTTTACAATATCGGCTTCAGCACGCTTGCGTATGTGCATGGCAGGGTTTGTTAGTACCAGGTCTACAACGGCTTCATCGCCAAAGGTAAGCACGTTGCGCACGGCACCGCTTTCTACCATATTTTGTCCCTCTCCGGCCAGTGTTATGGTTTCAAGGGCTTTTAATATTTCTTTTCTGTCGAGTTTCATAATTTTAAAGCTAATCGTCTCTTATTAAGACTGATTTCAAATTGCAAAGATACTATGAAAAGTTTATTTACCGAAGTTTTTTGTGAGTATACATTTTATGTTTTTCATCATTAAAACCACTTTAACAACTGTAAATACTAACCTATGTTAATTAACACTTTTTAACATTTGCAAGTATTACCGTACAACCTTTAATCCCGGAAAGCAGTTGTACTATTGCATTGGATTTGCATCACTCTCAGTTTTAATGTAAAATCCATCATTTTTTGGGGCAGGCTATGAAAAAAAAATTTTTTTCACCCTGACCTATGGGGGCTTACTTCGTTGCATTCTGCAACGGGTAATTATTTAAAAAGTGCCGCATAGCTATACCAAGGTATACTATGCGGCTATTTAATTTAATGACAACGATTTCGGTTTTGATTCGCTAAAACACAACACGTTAAATAATTATCAAATATTTATTATCTAAATAGTGCATAAAGTTAATATCTCGCGTGTTTATCAACAAAAAAAAGTGTCAGACTAATACTGATTTGCACTGAAATTACCCTCACTTTTGCCCATTAAAACCAGTACACAAAATGCATCAGGAAAAAATCATCAAAACCGGTGCACGCTTTAAAGACATCAGTTTAAGGCGGCACCACGTCCCGGACAGGGACGACGAAAAACATCATTTTGCGCATCGCTACGAAAACAGGAACATACCCGACTACCTTACCTGGAGCTACAACCTGCGTGATGACAGCTTATTGTTTATAGGTAACAGGGCTAATTTTCCGGGCGTGGAAGATTATAACTTTTCTACCCTGGTAGGCCGCATAAAAAGCTGTTTCCGCAGCCAGTTTACAGACGCCGTTTTTGGTTTTTTGTCTATGGTAAACAACCGCCCACTGCCCGAAGGCATATACCTGTGTGTAAATGTGCCCATAAAACTAAAACCGGGAAACGATCATTACTGTAAAACATCGGTGGTATGCCACTCGCGCGCTAATACGGTAACCGAAATGATTTTTGTAGTAACGCCCGTAAAACGAAACGACAACTACAATTTTTTTACCGAAATTAAAATCAACGGTATAGCCCACGCTGATTTTACAAAATTGCTAAAACAACACATAAGTCCCCCAGACGTAAAACTTACCAAAAAACAGCATGCCATACTACAGGCGCTGAAAAATGGTAAACCCGCCGCCGAAATAGCCCAAACCAATGGCGTAGGTATAAATTCGGTATACAAAATAAACCGCAAGATTATGGAAAAGCTATCGCAATTCTATGAAATGGAGTTTAAAGATGCTAAGGAAGCAGCCGAATACTATTTTCAATCATTTTAAAAAAACCACACCCAACAACTTTCTCCTCACCCTTATTTTTTAAGGCTGCGCCTGTTAGTACAGGTGCAGCTTTTTTAGGCAAGCTCTGTGGCAGGATCCCAAAAGTGTTTTTCAAAATCTACAATCCTGTTGTCTTTTACCATTATGCCTTCGCTCTCCAAAAGCTGCTGCATAAGGTTAGTACCCTCAAAATGATGTTTACCCGTAAGCAGCCCCACGCGGTTTACCACACGGTGCGCCGGCACATCTTTATCATGGCTGCCGTTCATGGCCCAGCCTACCATTCGGGCCGACCTTGCGGCTCCCAGGTATTTAGCAATAGCACCATAGCTGGTAACGCGCCCGTAAGGCACAAGCCGCGCCACAGCATATACTTTTTCAAAAAAATTATCGTCTTGCTGTGCCATAGTATTTAATGTAGGGTAAATCAGTGTTGGTTTCTCAGTATTTTTATAAGGGTAATAATGGCTACAATGCCCGTAACCGAACCTATAAAATAGTGTACGTTTCGCATAAAAAATTCGGTCTTATGCTGAAATTTTTTAAACGAAACAATGTATAGGTAAAATACCGTATACGCTCCCAGTACTATGCCTGCTACAAACAAAAAGGTATTTAGCGCAGAAAAATCAAACGCCCTGCCCCTGCTGAATGATACGGTAACAAATACATAAAACGGTATGGGGAAAAAGTTTAATGCAGAAAGCATGGCACCCATAAGGTAGTTGCCTGTTTTGCTGCGTACTTTTAGCTCCATGTCTTTTTTCTTTTTTTCCTTCTTTTTGGCAAAGAAAAAAAAGTAGACGGTAAGTATGGCAAAAATACCCACGCCCACCTCCTGCAGCTCGGCTATAAGCTCAGGGCTGCGGCTTATAAGCCGGGCAAAGGTTACCGCTACATACGCCTGAACAAATACCACGGTAGCAGCACCAATGGCAAATATCTTGGCGCTTTTTCGGCCTTCTTTAAGGCTTACCTTAGCGGCGGTCATGTTAAGCAATCCCGGTAATGCGGTAGCTACAAATGAAATAACAAAACCCAGTACTACCGGAATTACATAACCAATCATTATTACTTTATTTTAAACCTTATGTAGGTAATAGCCTTACCTATTTCCAGGTATTGCTGCTCATAAAACGTTTGTATGCCGGTTACCATTTCCGGAGCACCTTCGTTTCGGTACACATTGTGGTTTGCATATATAACCTCGTGGCCTTCGCCATGCAACAGCCCAAGGGTATACCCATGCATAAACTCGCTGTCGGTTTTAAGGTTTACAACACCATCGGGCTTCAGTATCCTTTTATAACGCTGCAAAAACTCGGTGTTGGTAAGCCTGTGCTTGGTACGTTTGTACTTAATCTGAGGATCCGGGAAGGTAATCCATATCTCGGTTACTTCACCCTCGGCAAAAAAGTGCTCTATAAGTTCTATCTGTGTACGAAGGAACCCCACGTTAGTAAGGCCTTTTTCTACAGCGGTTTTGGCACCACGCCAAAAGCGGGCACCTTTAATATCTATACCTATATAGTTGTTTTCCGGGAAACGTTCGGCAAGGCCTACAGTATATTCGCCTTTGCCACAGCCCAGTTCCAGTACTATGGGCTTATCATTTTTAAAGAAATCCTCGTTCCATTTGCCTTTTAGCGGAAAATCGCCGGCTACGGCTTCCTCCCTTGAGGGCTGAAGTACGTTACCAAAAGTGTCGTTTTCCTTAAAGCGTTTCAGTTTATTCTTGCTTCCCACTGTTAAAATTTAAATTTTTGGTAAAATTAGGGAAATATATGAGAATTGAAATAATTTTAGATTGCGTGGAACTAACTCTTTATAAAAACATAACACTTGGAACCGCGCAAAAAAATATTGGTAGCACCCCTTAATTTTGGCTTAGGGCACGCCACACGCTGCATCCCGATTATAGAAGCGCTGGAAAACCATGGATACGAACCCATAATTGCATCAAACGGGGCATCGTTACACCTGTTGCAAAAAGAGTTTCCGCACCTGGCCTCTGCCGAACTACCACACTATCAGCCAGAGCATACCAAAAAAGACGCGCTTATAAACCCAAAATCAGTACCGCAACTGCTACGTATGTTTAGCGCCATACGCCGCGAACGCCGCGCTGTAAGCCAGCTGGTAGCGCAGTACAATATTTCGGGCATAATATCAGACACGCGCCTTGGGGCTTATCACCCGGGGCTGCCCGCAGTGCTCATTACCCACCAGGTAAATGTGCTGTGCGGAAATACATCGGGCCTGGCAAGCCGCATTAACCGAATATATTTTAAAAAGTTTACTCAATGCTGGGTACCCGATGTTAAGGACAGCCCTAACCTATCGGGCAAGATGGGGCATACCGAAGAAACCATACCTAACCTTAAATATATAGGTACACTAAGCCGCCTGCACAAAACAAACGCCGAAAGCCGCCTGTACGACCTTGCCGTGCTGCTTAGCGGCCCGGAGCCTTACCGCACCCAGCTGGAACAACGCATTATGGGAGAACTGCAAGGGTACGAAGGTACTGCGGTAGTTATACGCGGGCTTATACAAGATGGCCAGCACGTAAGCCATAACGGAAACATTACCACATACAATTACATGGACAGTGCCGGGCTGGAAGAAACCCTTAACCGCAGCGAGCTGGTACTGTGCCGCCCCGGCTACAGTAATATAATGGATTTAGCCAAGTTGTGTAAAAAAGCTTTTTTTATCCCGGTGCCGGGTAGCGCAGAACAGGAATACCTGGCCCGCAAGCTAAAAAAAGCCACACTGGCTCCGTATGCAAAGCAAGACAGTTTCAGGATTAGGGATTTAGAAAAAGCCCCGCTGTATAAAGGGTTGCGGGATATAAACGGATTGGGTAAATGGAAGGATTTATTTAGCCTTTTCGAGGGTAAATGAAAACTCTGACCCCTGCCCGAAGTTACTTTCTACGTAAATTTTTTCGTCGTGGGCCTCTATAATATGCTTTACTATGGCAAGCCCAAGGCCTGAGCCGCCTTCGGTACGGGCACCACTTTTATCTACGCGGTAAAAACGCTCAAAAAGTCGGGGTATGTGCTTTTGCTCTATACCTTCCCCGTTATCTTTTACGCGTACAATTACCTTGTTGTTTACAAGATCTTCTATACTTATTTCGGTAGTACCGTCTTCTTTACCATATTTTATAGAGTTCATAACCAGGTTAGTTACCACCTGCTGTACCTTATCCTGGTCTGCATACACCATTATAGGCTTTATGTACTTCATGTCGAACATTAGTATAATGTTTTTGCTGTCGGCTTTCATTTCCAGCAGGTCAAAAACATTTTGTATCAGCTCTACAATATTAAAACGGGTATAGTTAAGATTTAGGTCGCCCACCTCCATTTTACTAATCATGTCCAGGTCCTGCACTATGTATATAAGGCGTTCTACACCTTTTTCGGCACGTTGCAGGTATTTTTTACGGAGGGTTTTGTCGTTCATGGCACCGTCCAGCAGGGTAAGCAGGTAGCCCTGAACGGTAAATAGCGGGGTTTTTAGCTCGTGCGATACATTACCTAAAAACTCCCGCCTGTATTCTTCCTGAACCTTAAGGGTTTCTATTTCGAGTTTTTTGTCGCGGGCAAATTTTTCCAGCTCACGGGTAAGGGTAGCCATATCGGTCATTACCGGCTTACTGCGCATGGGGCTTGCTTCGAGCAGCGAAATATCGTCATAAATTTTCTTTACCCTGCGGTAAATAAAATGTTCTACGCGGTATTGCAGTACAAAAAACGCAAAAACAAAGAGCGAAAACGTAAATACAAAAATAAAAAGCCAGTTTACGGTATGCATAAAATACAGCAATGCTGTAAGCATAGCGGCAGAAAATAACGATATGTACGAGGCCGATTTTACGGCAAACCTGTATGACTTTTTAAATTTTATGTTCACTAAATTTCAAGCTTGTAGCCTACTCCTTTTATGGTTTTAAATATTTCGTCGCCTATTTTTTCGCGCAGTTTGCGTATGTGCACGTCTATGGTACGGCCTCCTACCACAACCTCGTTACCCCACACTTTATCCAGGATTTCTTCGCGTTTAAACACCTTGCCCGGCTTGCTTGCCAACAGGTAAAACAGCTCAAACTCCTTGCGCGGAAGCACAATTTCGCGGTCTTCTATTACTATTTTATACTCTTCGCGGTTAATTTCTATATTACCCACTTTAAGTACATCTTCTTTGTTTTCGTCTTCTTTAAGCCTACGCAGCAACGCCTTTACCTTACTAACCAATAGTTTCGGCTTTATAGGCTTGGCTATGTAATCATCTGCGCCGGCATCAAATCCTGCCACCTGAGAATAATCCTCGCTACGGGCTGTAAGGAAGGTAATAATAACATTAGCAAGTTCTGGTATCTTCCTTATGTTTTCTACAGCTTCCATACCGTCCATTTCGGGCATCATCACATCGATGATAATCAGGTGCGGCATTTCTTTTTTTGCCTTGGCTACGGCCTCTTTACCGTTAACCGCCGTAACAATCTGGTAGCCTTCCTGAGACAGGTTATATCCCACAATTTCAAGGATATCCGGTTCATCGTCGACTAACAAAATCTTAATGTCTTTCTTCTTCATCTTGACGCTATATGAATGTTTAGCGGTGGTAAAGGTAAAGATAATAAAAAATGATAAAAGAGTGTTAACGGTAATTTAATCTGTTAACAATTTAATAATAAATACTAAATCCAAACCTAACGATTCTCTAACATTCGGTTTAATGCCTCACAGCATCTTTGCACCGAATTTAAACAACACGCAATGAAACTTAAACTGTTAGTAATAACACTACTTACTTTTGTAATGGGATTTGCCCAGGAAAAAGGCACAGTAACCGGTAAAGTTACTGATAAAGACCTTGGTGGCGAAGCCCTTCCCTTTGCAACCGTAACGGTTAAAGGATACCCTAACACAGCCAACACAGACGAGAACGGTGTATATACACTTAAAGTAAACGCCGGAACCTACACCATAGTATTTGCCTTTTTAGGATACGAATCTAAAGAGGTTAAAGTAACCGTAGCCGCCGGAGAAACTAAAACAGTAGACCAGCAACTGGGCAGTACCAGCGTGCAGCTGCAAGACGTGGTGATAGAAAAAACGGTAAACCGCGAAAAAGAAACCGCCCTGCTTTTAGAACAAAAAAACGCGGTAGAAATTAAACAGAGTATAGGTGCACAGGAACTTAGCCGTAAAGGTATAGGCGATGTGGAGGAAGGCCTTACTAAAATTACCGGTATTACTAAAGTAGACTCAAGGGGTATTTTTGTACGAGGACTGGAAGACCGCTACAACAGCCTTTTAGTAAACGACCTGGCAGTACCCTCTAACAACCCGTTTAAAAAAGTACTTCCGCTGGATATTTTCCCTACAGATATTGTAGGTGTGGTAGATGTATTTAAAACATTCAACCCTAATATTTATGCTGACTTTGCAGGTGGTACGTTTAACATTGCCACTTCTAAAGGTAATAAAGATGTAACCAAAGTAAGTGTGGGCGTAGGCTACACTACAAACAACAACCTGGCCGACTTTAAAATAGATAGCGATGCACATGGTGCTCAGGGCTTCTTTGGGCTTGCAGGTAGCGACAGACAACTACCGGGTATTTTTGGCGGAAGACCTTCGTCAAAAACACTTACACCGGCTCAGTCTAAATCTGCGTTCCCGTCTGGGTTTAACGTAGACAGCTACAAGAGCCCGCTTAACAGCAGCATAGGTTTTTTACACGCAAGCAAATTCGACTTTAAAAACGATGCCAAGCTTACCTACCTTGTGTCGTTAAACTTTGATAACAGCTACACCATACGTAAAGGTGCGGACCGTAACCTTTTTGGCGGGCCAAACACGGGCGTGTATTTTTATAACGACTTTTATGCAAGCGAGTATAAATACAAAACTAACGGTAGCGCGCTTATAGGTGCTGCCTACAAAACAAAAAGGCTAGACCTGGGTGCTAATGTGTTTTACCTTAAAAATACCGAAAACTCTATTAAAGACCAGTACGGTATACTAGAGGCACAAACCATAAACCCTAACTACATGCTACGTACCAACCAGCTGGACCAGAGTGATTATGTAACTGCACAGCTAACCGGTAAGTACTTTGTTACCGAAGATAAAAACCAGTACGTACGTGGTGGCGCATCGTTTTCGAGCACATCGTACCAGCAGCCAGACCGTAAGTTTTTTGGTGGTACGTATGACCCTGCTACAAACCAAATCATTGGATCTTATGGAGGTAACAACTTCCTACGCCAGTACCTGGATATTAAGAGTAACATGTATTACTCTGGCATGGCCGAATACAACCTTAAGTTTGGCAAAGGGGATGATAAGCAAAACCTGCTTACTGTAGGTTACAACGGATTTGGGTCAGATATGGAAACGTCTTACCGTTTTGCAGCTACCTTCCGTACCGATGGCGCGCCGGCTTACTACACCAGCAACATAGACAATATAGACAGCCAGTACAATACAGACCTTGACCAGGCCAACTTTTACTACAGGGAAACCTCTAACGCGCAGTACAAGTCTAAACTGTTTGAATCTATAAACGCAGGATATGCTAATGTGCTGTTTAAGTTTAACGATAAGTGGGAAATAAACGGCGGTATACGTACAGAGCAGGTAAACCGCGAAACAAAATACCGTGAAAATGGTTCGTTTAACGACCCTTACATTAAAAAAACATTCAACAAAAGCTACATACTGCCATCGCTAAATGCTAAATACGGCCTTAACGACAACTCTAACCTGCGTCTTGCCCTTAGTAAAACCTATACTAAGCCGGTGCAAATGGAAATGCTTGCCATTACATACATTAATGCCGACGGTACATCGGTAAGTGGTAACCCTTACCTTGTAAACAGCGACAACTATAATGCCGACCTTAAGTATGAGTGGTTCCCGTCTAAATCAGAAACTTTCTCTGTAGGTGCTTTTGGTAAAAAAATAAACAATGCTATAGAGCGTACGTACCAGCCGAATGCCGGTGGCCCTATAACAACGTTCTTTAACACGGGCGATGCTACACTTTATGGTGTGGAAGCTGATTTTATAATGGAACTTTCCCGCTTTAGCGAAAGCCTTAAGAAGTTTACATGGGGCTTTAACACCTCTGTAATGAACACTAACGTAAAAACAAAAGACCAGTACGTAAACAGTAACGGCGGTGTATCTCCATCTATAGAAACACACAAAGAGCGTCAGCTACAGGGTGCCAGTAAGTGGCTTATAAACTCTGACCTTAAATACCAGTTTAACCTTAAAGAAAACTGGACAAATACAGCTACGCTTGTGTACTCTGTATTCGGAAAAAGGATTTACAGTGTAGGTAGCCTTCCTATGGATCACATTTATGAAATGCCGGTAAGCCGACTAGACCTTGTGTGGAGCAGCCAGGTAAACGAGCACTTTGATTTTAAAGTAAGTGCAGACAACCTGCTTAACCCTAAGGTGCGTTTTGAAGAAGGTAAAAACGTAGCGGCTACATATTTTGCCGACTCTTATGTACTGAAAGAATTCCGCCGCGGGGTAGGTTTCTCAGTAGGGGTTAACTACACGTTTTAACAAACAGCAAACAACACTTCGTATATTTAAAAAATCAGGAAATTAATTTATACGGATTAAATGGCCGCCTCTACAGGGCGGCTATTTTGTTTTACACTAAACTTTACCTTGGTAACATTAGCATAACGCTTTAGTGCTTTTACTTTAATAATCAAATAACAATCCCCTAACCGTTTTAAGTGATGACGAAACTACTTTTGAACCATCAAAATTTTTAGAAAAACATTTAACTATTTACACTAAAAAATAAACAACAAAACTTATGAAAAAAATTCTTTTAGGAGCCGTTCTTGCAGGAGCAATACTCACAGGATGCAGCAGCAGCGATGACGACAACACACCGCAGCCGGTTGAAGGTTCTATTTCTGGAAACATTACAGCTAACAAAACATTTGCTTACGGTAATTACACCCTTTCGGGCATTGTAAAAATCGCCTCTGGTGTTACTGTAACTTTTGAAGCCGGTTCTACAATCACTTGTAATAAATCAACAGGAGACAACGCTCTTGTAGTGCTAAACGGTGGTAAACTTATAATTAACGGTACTGCCGATGCACCGGTAGTATTTACTGAAGCTTCTAAAACTCCGGGAGCATGGGGTGGTATAATCATGTACGGTGATGCGCCTATTAAAGCAGCATCTGGTGCTACAACAGCTACTTCAGAAGATGGTAACAACCAAACTTACGGCGGTACAAATGCTGCACACAACGGTGGTGCACTACACTATGTACGCGTAGAATACGCAGGTGCTAAACTTGCCGATGGTACTAAAGAAAACAACGCATTTACATTCTACTCTTGTGGTACAGGTACTGTACTAGATCACCTTGTAGCCTACAAAGGTGCTGATGACGGATATGAGTTTTTTGGTGGAACTGTAAGCGCTACTAACCTAATTTCTTACGGTAACTTTGACGACGCTTTTGACTGGCAAGATGGCTGGCAAGGCCAAAACAACAGCAACTGGTACGCTTACCAAACTGTTAAAGGTAACTTCGGTATGGAAATCGAATCATCTAACAACAACAACACGTTCTTCCCTAAAATTACTAACATCACCCTAAAAAGGGCTGCTGGTACTACTCCGGAAGTAGCAGGTGCAATAGAAATAGATGCTATACAATTTAAGAAAGAAGGTAATGGCGACTTTAGCAACATTATAGTAGACGGTTACGGTAACTACACAGAAGGTACTACTGTATACGAAGGTGCTGCACTTAAAATACAAGACGCTAACACTAATACCAACCAAGTTAACAACGGAAGGATTAAAATCAACAACATTAAAATTACAAATACCACTCACGACATACTTGCTGCATCATCTTCGTTTACAGTAACTATGCCTACAGGTTCATGGTCTGCAAGCAACTCTGCTACAGGAGCTGCTATAACTTCAGGTACATGGTCTGTTGTAGATGGTACACAACTTATAAAGTAATACGTTACTTCATATTTACAAAAGCGCCGGCATTGCCGGCGCTTTTTGCTTTATATACAGCTAAAAAATAAAATATTCCGCAACCCAAATGTTAAAAAACAACCTTAAACTTTAATATTTTTTCATAACAAAATTTGGTACGGTATTTGAAAATAATTTTATACATTTACAACAAGATTTATGGCGTATGAAGAAATACTACTATTACATCACCGTTTTCCTGTTTACACTGTTTTCGTTGACTGCAACGGCACAGGAAAGTAAGTCAGGAATTTCTGCCGGAAAGGAACCGATAGAAGGCCTTAATATTTACCCTAACCCGGTAAGTGGCGGTAAGCTGTATATTACTTCTAAATCTGGCCAAAGCAGAGATATCGAAATATTTGACGTACTGGGCAAGCGCATACTTGCCGCGTCTATTTCGGGTAAAGAACTAAACATTTCAGACCTTACACCGGGCGTTTATATCATAAAAGTAAAAGAAGGTGAAGCATCAGAAACAAGAAAGCTCATTGTTAAGTAATTAACACTGGGCTTTCCTGCTAAATTAATCATAATTTTACCACTTATTGTTTTTATATTTTTTCCTGTTTACTATCTTTGTTGTTGGATTAATAACAAATTAGAACATGAAAAAACTTTACATCCTATCAATGTTCCTTTTAGGTCTTGCTGGTGCAACTGCACAAACGATCTACACGGAAGGCTTTGGACCTGGTGGAAACGCATCCCCTTACCCACTTGTAACTGCTTACACCCAGTACGAAAACACCACAGTAACATACAGCGGAACATCATCTGTTCGTGGTAATGTACAATCAAGTGGCTACGCTGGAGCTACAGGAGCTGGAGCTATCTATTTCGGAGCAGATCAAACCTTTGAAATATCTGGTATAAACACAGCAAGCTATAACGGCGCTAACCTGGTGCTTTCATTTGGTCAGTTACAATCAGGATCAGGAACTATAGATACCGCTGCAAGTTTTACTGTAGAAACAAGTACAGATGGTACACAGTACTCTCCATTAACATACACGCGTTCTTCTGCGTCAGGATGGAATCTTATTACTATAACTAACGCTATCCCTTCTACATCTAACCTACGCCTACGTTTTACTCGTACAGCAGCAAGCGGAAATACACAATACAGGGTAGACGATGTTAAAGTAGCAAATGTATCTGCTAACTGTACTCTTGCTCTTCAAACACCAACAACAGCTTGTGATGCCAGCACTTACGGTACTGACACTTACACCGCTACCATTCCTTTTACAGGTGCAGGTAACGCGGCTTACGTAGTAAGCACTACTGCTGGTACTGTAGGCGGAGACAATCCTGCTACAACAGCTGCCGGTAACATTGTAATTTCTGGCATTACAGAAAATACTAACATCAGCGTAACTGTTGCAAGTTCTGCAGACTGTACACAAACAATTGCCGTTACTGGCGTATACTGTAAGCCGGTAAACACACTTCCTTACAGCGAATCATTTGATTACGCAGAAGCTAGTATACTTACTAATTCAGAAAAATGGTGGACAGGTAACTCTGGAGATGATGTAATAATAACAAGCCCAGGCTTAACTTATGCAAGCCTTCCTTCTGCAGGTAATGCAGCACTTTTTGGTGGTGCAGGTAAAGAAGCGTTTACGCCATTTACATCTACAACTTCAGGCACAGTTTATAGCTCATTCCTAATCAATTTAGACCAAACAAATGTAACTACAGATGGTACTGCAACATACTTTGCAGGTTATCTTTCATCTAACACTGATGTTGCATCTTACACTACTAAATTTTTCTACAAAAAATCAGGTGATCAGTTTGTAATTGGTATTGGTTCAGGTACTGATGCAACTACTACAGCATACACTACTACACTATATAACGCAGGATCTACAGTACTTGTAATTGCATCTTACGACTTTACAAACAACGTAATAAATGCATGGATAAACCCTACAGTTAGCGGATTTAACGGTACTGCTACACCTACACTTACATTTACACCTGCTACTGCATTTACTACCCTTGGTGGTTTTGTACTACGTCAGGACGATACAGCAAAAACACCTAACATTACTTTTGATGAGCTAAGGATAGGTACTGCTGTAGCTGATGTTATTACAGATACTTCAAGCGTAGCTCAAAACGAAATAGAGGGCCTAAGGATGTTCCCTAACCCAATGAACGGCAACGTGCTAAACATTACATCTAACAGCAACAACGTTAAAGCTGTAGCTATCTATGATGTACTTGGTAAGCAGGTATTTGCCGGTAACACTGTAAACAGTGCAGTAAACGTAAACCTTACTGCCGGTGTATACATTGTAAAAATTACTGAAGGTGCACAATCTGCAACAAGGAAACTTGTAGTAAAATAAGCTGCCTTTACACTATATACTAAAAGCACCGCCGCAAGCGGTGCTTTTTTATTTATTACCTTTGTAAAAAATAAATACACTTTGGTTAGCGCAGCCGACATATTTACGATATCCTCTAAAAAGGAATTTGAAAAAATAACCCTAAAGGTATTCCGTCACCAGTACGACAACAACCCGGTGTACCATGAGTTTTGCAACTTGCTGAAACGCGATAAGCAAAACGTAAAACGCATACAAGACATACCGTTTTTACCCATACAGTTTTTTAAGTCGCATAACGTACTCAGCACTACAGACCCGGTACAAGAAACCTTTACCAGCAGCGGAACTACCGGCGCCATAACCAGCAAACACCTGGTTACAGACCTCAGCTATTACGAGCAGAGTTTCCGCATGGCGTTTTCGCAGTTTTATGGCAACATAGAAGACTATGCCGTACTGGCGCTGCTTCCCTCCTATCTGGATCGCGAAGGCTCGTCGCTCATCTACATGGTGGCCGACCTTATAGAGGGCTCTAATAACCCGCACAGCGGCTTTTACCTGCGCAACTATGATGAACTTATAACAAAGCTAACTACACTGGATAACGAAGGCCAAAACGTACTGCTTATAGGCGTTACCTACGCGTTGCTGGATCTGGTAGAAAAACAATCATTCAACCTGAAGAACACCATTATTATGGAAACCGGTGGCATGAAAGGCAAGCGCAGGGAAATGATTCGGGAAGAGCTGCACGAAATTTTATGCAAAGGCTTTGGCGTGAGCAAGATCCATTCTGAATATGGCATGACCGAGCTATTATCGCAGGCATATTCGCTGGGAGATGGTATTTTTGAGTGCCCCCCGTGGATGGATGTGCTTATCCGCGATACGGAAGATGCCCTTACCTATATAGACTACGGCAAGACCGGCGGAGTAAATGTAATAGACTTGGCCAACTATAATTCGTGTTCGTTTATAGCCACACAGGATTTAGGTAAAAAATACCCCAACCAAAGTTTTGAAGTACTGGGCCGTTTTGACAACAGCGACATAAGAGGCTGCAACCTTATGGTAATGTAACAACTGAAACTACAACCGTATATAACAAAAAAGAGGCTCAGGCCTCTTTTTTTATTTTAGCGTTAAAACAAACGATTTGTTTTTCCCAAACTGTACCAAAATGTATTTGCCCAGCACCAGGTCTTTTTCGGTGATTTTGTAATCAGCCGTGATTTTCTCTTTGTTAACCGCTACCGCGTTTGCCGCAATACCTTTCCGCGCCTCGCCACGAGACGGGAATATTTTGGTAATATCGGCAAGCAGTTCTACAAGGTCTTGCTCCTCACTCAGCTGCTCCTTAGTAACATCAGCATAAAAGAACTCACCAAAAATATCTGTAAAGAAATCCTCGCTTAATGCGTTCAGCTGCTCATAGTTATATTTAGAAAACACAAACTCGCTGCGGCGGATGGCCTCATCAAGCTGTTCCTGCCCGTGCACAAAACGCGTTACCTCTTCGGCAAGTTTCTTTTGCAGCTGCCTTAAGTGTGGTGCCTCCCTGTGTGCCTCTATAAGCGCATTTATTTCTTCTTCCGGAAGGAACGTAAATATCTTAATATACTTTTCGGCATCTACATCGGTAGTTTTTACCCAAAACTGGTAAAACTTATATGGCGATGTTTTATCGGCGGTAAGCCATACGTTACCCCCTTCTGATTTACCAAATTTACTACCGTCTGCCTTAGTAATAAGCGGGCACGTCATAGCATATGCCTCTTTTTTACCTTCTTCGGTATTCATACGGCGGATAAGTTCTGTACCCGTAGTTATATTACCCCACTGGTCGCTACCGCCCAGTTGGAGCTTGGCACCGTAGGTTTTGTGCAGGTGGTAAAAATCGTATCCCTGTATAAGCTGGTAAGTAAACTCTGTAAACGACATACCCATACCTGCTTCGCCGCTAAGGCGCTTTTTAACCGAGTCTTTTGCCATCATGTAGTTTACGGTAATACGCTTACCTACATCGCGCGCAAAGCTGATGAATGAAAACTCCTTCATCCAGTCGTAGTTGTTTACCAGTACCGGGGCATTAGCCTCTTTCGACTCAAAATCAAGAAAGCGAGACAACACCGCCTTAATACCGTTTACATTTTTTTCAAGGGTAGCTTCATCAAGCAGGTTACGCTCGTCTGATTTGCCCGAGGGGTCGCCTATCATACCGGTAGCACCACCTACAAGGGCAATAGGCTTATGGCCGCTGCGATACAAATGCACTAATATGATGATTGGCACAAGGCTGCCTATGTGAAGGCTGTCCGACGTAGGGTCAAACCCTATATACGCAGTCGTCATACCTTTAAGCAGTTCCTCTTCAGTTCCCGGCATAATGTCGTGCACCATGCCCCTCCATTGTAATTCGGCTACAAAATTTTTCATATTAGTGATTTTAATGCGGTTGCAAAAATACAAAGGCTATTCTACTTTCAGGAATATTTTTCGGCATTATTTGCCAAAACATATATGTTAACTACCGCATGCCCGGCAAGCCGCAAGCGTAAAAATTGTATATTTGTTACTATGATACTAGTTACCGGCGGAACAGGATTAGTAGGCGGCCACCTGCTGCTTACACTGGCTCAGGGAAACACCCCTGTAAGGGCCACTTACCGCAACAAACAGCATATAGAAAAAACACAGCGGCTTTTTGCGCAAAGCAATGCCACAGCCCTGTTTGAAAAAATAGAATGGATAGCCGCAGATATTAATGATATACCGCGCCTGGAGGAAGCTTTTGCAGGCATAAAACAGGTATATCACTGCGCTGCAAATGTGTCGTTTGACCCAAAAGACGAAGACCTGCTGCGCAAGGTAAATATTGAAGGTACCGCTAATATGGTAAACTGCGCACTGGCATTTGGCGTAGAGAAGTTTTGTCACGTAAGCTCTATTGCAGCCCTGGGCGACCCTACGATACCCGGCAGCACCATAACCGAAGAAACGGAATGGAACCCCGAAGTATACCACAGTGATTACCAGATTACAAAATACGGCGCCGAAATGGAAGTGTGGCGCGCCTGGCAGGAAGGCCTTAATGTGGTTATTGTTAACCCCGGGCTTATCTTTGGGCCGGGTTATGGTGATCAGGGCAGCGGTGCTGTATTTAAGGCCGTAAAGCGCGGGCAGTATTTTTATACCAACGGCAACTGCGGCATAGTAACCGTAACCGATGTGGTAAACACAATGATACTACTTATGGGCAGCAACATTAACGGCGAACGCTTTACCGTAGTGGCACAAAATGTAAACTTTAAACAAATGCTGGATGCCATAGCAAGAGGGATGAACAAGCAGGGGCCTTCCATTTATGCATCTAAACTGCTTATGGCAGTGGCATGGCGGGTAGACTGGCTGCTAAGCAAACTGCTTATGCGAAAGCGACTGCTTACAAAACACATGGCGCAAACAGCCTTTACCACAGAGCATTTTGACAATACTAAAATAAAAACCGCACTAAACTACACCTTTACAGACACATTACAATACATAGAACAGCTTGCTGCAACCTATGTGCAGAAAATAAAATAAGCTCCTTTAAAGGAGCTTATTTTATATAAAAGCAGGATCTTTATTTTAGTTGCTGAAACCGGTTCTGCGGATCGTTTTGCTTAACCTCAGGTGCTATTCCCGAGTTTTGCTTGTTAGCATTTGCAGGTAGGGTTTTGTCTTTTTCTGCCCTTATCCTATCAGCTACCGCGTGGAGCATCTTTTCATATTTTTCGAGATCAGATGCGTAATATTGGTGGTTTTTAGAAAGCGTAAGGCTATCAATCTTATACTTCTTGTAAATATACGTACGGGGGTTAATGCCTTTTTCTTCCATAGAAACCGTATTATACGATTTCATGGCCTGTAGTAATGACATATCGTACAACACGTCGGTCATTTCTTTTTCGCTAAGCAGGTGCTCCGGCTTCTCTGCGCCATTTTTACGGCAACTAAGCAGCAGCGCAGGCAGCACTAAGGCCAACAGGAGTTTTTTCATGGCAAACCTTTGTTTTGTTCTGTTTACTATTCGCGGTTAAATAACAACCTTTCGCCACAGCGAACGTCTTTTACCTTAAAGTTATTGTATACAAGCTGCCCGTTTACAAATGTATGGGTAATACGCGATTTAAAGTTAATCCCCTCAAAAGGAGACCAACCGCACTTGTACAGTATATTTTCTTTTTTAACGTTCCACGGCAGTCCCGGGTTAATAATAACCAGGTCGGCATAATAGCCCTCGCGTATAAAGCCGCGCTTTTCTATCCGGAATAATTTTGCCGGATTGTGGCACATTTTTTCTACAATTTTCTCTACCGATATTTTCTTTTGATGGTACGCCTCAAACATAGCTACCACACTGTGCTGTACAAGTGGCCCTCCGCTTGGCGAAGAGGTGTACGGCTTTTTCTTTTCCTCCAGCGTATGCGGGGCATGGTCTGTAGCTATTACATCTATACGATCGTCCAGCAGGGCTTTCCATAGCGCATCTCTGTCGGCTTCTGATTTTACCGCAGGGTTCCACTTTATAAGCGAACCTTTAGTGGCATAATCAGCATCGGTAAACCACAGGTGGTGCACACATACTTCGGCAGTGATTTTTTTATCCTCAAGCGGGATTTTATTTGTAAACAATTCCGTTTCCTTAGCTGTAGAAAGGTGAAAAACATGTAGCCTTGCACCGGTTTTCTTAGCCAGCTCTATAGCGCGGGATGAAGATATATAACACGCCTCTGTACTGCGTATTTCGGGGTGGTATTTTACAGGGATATCATCACCATACTCCGCCTTAAACTTTTCCAGGTTTTGCCTTATGGTGGCCTCATCTTCGCAGTGCGCTGCTATAAGCATGCTGGTACTGCTAAATATTTTTTCGAGCACCTGTTCATCATCCACCAGCATATTACCGGTAGAGGAACCCAGGAAAAGCTTTATACCGGCCACATTACGCGGATTGGTTTTAAGCAGCTCATCAAGGTTATCGTTAGTACCCCCCATCATAAACGAGTAGTTAGCATAAGACACCTCTGCAGCACGCTGGTACTTTTGTTCCAGCAGTTCCTGCGTTACAGCGTTTGGCACCGTATTTGGCTGCTCTATGTACGAGGTTACACCACCGGCTACTGCCGCGCGCGATTCGGTTTCTATGTTACCCTTATGGGTAAGCCCCGGCTCGCGGAAGTGCACCTGGTCGTCTATAGCGCCCGGTATAAGAAAACTACCTTCAGCGTCTATAATCCGTACATCTGGCGATTTAGGGCTTATACTTTCGGCGATTTCCTTTATAATCTTGTCTTCAATGTAAAGGTCGCCTTCAAAAATTGTACCCTCATTTACAATCCTGGCGTTCTTTATCAGTGTTCTGTTCATTTGGTAATGTTATAGTCTGTTCAGCATCTTTTTCCAGCGCAATCTTATAACGCCAAATATGGCCTCTTTAAATATAGCCGAGCTCATTTTACTTTGTCCTTTAGTACGGTCTGTAAATATTATAGGGACTTCTACAATATTAAACCCGTTACAATACGCGCGGTACTTCATTTCTATCTGAAACGCATACCCCACAAACTTTATCCTGTCCAGGTTTACGCTTTCCAGCACTTTTCGCTTATAGCATATAAACCCGGCGGTAGCATCTCTTATGGTCATTCCGGTAACCGCCCTTACGTAGCTGCTGGCATAGTAGCTCATAAGTACGCGGCTCAGGGGCCAGTTTACCACATTAACCCCCGTTACGTAGCGTGACCCTATAGAAAGGTCGGCCCCGTTGTGGCACGCCTGGTATAGCTTTACCAAATCTGCCGGGTTATGCGAAAAATCAGCATCCATTTCAAAGATGTAGTCGTATTTACGCAGGATTGCCCATTTAAAACCGTGCACGTATGCTGTACCAAGCCCCGATTTACCCTGGCGCACCTCCATGTGAAGGTTAGGATATTCGGCTTGCAGCTCGCGCACTTTTGCCGCGGTACCATCTGGCGAATTGTCGTCTACCACAAGCAGGTCGAATGCTACAGGCAGCTGAAACACAGCCCTTACAATGGCTTCTATGTTTTCAATCTCGTTATACGTAGGAATTATTACAATACCATCGTTCATGTACCGGGGAAAATTTTGTGCAAAAATAGTTATTTATTAACGGGTAAAAAACAATTAAATGATAATTAACGGGCACGTTTATAAAAAATACTAATTTTGCGCAATGGATAACTTTACGCTGCACGAACGTATAACCGGAGCCCACGACTGGGCCACCATACTATTTGTGTTATGTTTTGCCCTTATTGCCGTAAACCGCGCCGTGTTTGAGGTAAGGTTTAGCGAGTTTATAAAACTGGCATGGTCTGATAAGTACATAAAAATATACAAAGACAGCAGCAACCTGCAAAGCTGGTTTACCATATCTTTATTTACCATACAGGTTATTTCTTACGCATTTTTGCTGCGCTTTATACTGGTGTATTTTAAGTTTTCAGACGGTGGATTTCTTAGCTATATTCAGCTCCTTACCGTGATTGCCACCTTTATTTTGGCTAAATTCCTTATAGAGAAAATTATAGCCACAGCCTTTAACATAGAAGATTTTAATGAGCAGTTTAACCTGCACAAGGTAACCTACCGCGCTTACATAGGCATGTTACTGCTGCCGGTAAACGTAATATTGTTTTATAATCTGGCTCCTAAAGCCTTTGTACTGTACATTTTACTGGGTCTTATAGTGGCCGCAAGCATACTTTCTTATCTTATTTCGCTGAGGATTTATCAAAATTTAATACTCAGCAAAATCTTCTATTTTATTTTGTATCTTTGCGCACTTGAAATAGCACCCTATTTCTTTCTGTATTATTGGTTTGCCAATCGCTAGTTAATAAACTATATTATGAAAGTGAAAACAATTTTGGTTTCGCAACCGGAACCTAAAGTAGAAAATTCACCGTACTTTGAAATTCAGAACAAGCTGAAAGTAAAAATAGACTTTAGGCCGTTTATCCACGTAGAGGGTGTTAGTGCAAAAGACGTGAGGGCTCAGAAAATTGACCTGAACAACTATACCGCCATAATCCTTACCAGCAAAAACTCGGTAGACCACTTTTTCCGTGTGGCCGAAGAAATGCGATACAAAGTACCGGAAACCCTTAAATACTTCTGCCAGAGCGAGGCCATTGCCTTTTACCTGCAAAAGTATGTAGTGTATAGAAAAAGAAAAATTTATGTAGGCCAAAAGGAGTTTGCAGAGCTTTCTCCGCTGATTAAAAAATACAAAGACGAGAAGTTTTTACTACCGGCTTCAGACCAGCTAAACGAAGACGTGCCGCAGGTGCTAAACAGCCTTAAGGTAGACTGGACACCGGGAACCTTTTACCGCACGGTTATGAGCGACCTTAGCGATCTTAAAGACGTGTACTATGATGTACTGGCTTTCTTTAGCCCTACCGGGATAAAATCGTTGTTTAAAAACTTCCCTGATTTTCAGCAGAACAATACGCGCATTGCGGTATTTGGCCCTACAACACAAAAAGAAGCGCTGGACCACGGCCTTCGTGTAGATATAATGGCACCCGCTCCGGGAACCCCGAGCATGACTATGGCTTTAGAAAAATATATAGCAGAAGCAAATAAGGCAAAATAATATTACTCTTACATACATAAAAATCCCGCTTTTGGCGGGATTTTTTAGTTTATACAGTACGCTATAGTAAACACGCAGACAGGATTAGGCAAAAAAATAGCTGCCCGTCCCCGGGCAGCCCTTTCCAAAAACATCTATTCTAAAATCCACAATTATGCCAGCGGACCGCCAGCAATAATTTCGTAGTTTGAGAACTCCTCAAATTTAGTGAAATTTTTTCTAAAATTGTCGGCAAGTTCATGCGCTTTTTCATCATACGCTTCCTTGCTTTCCCACGTATCCCTTGGGTTTAGTACTTCTGTAGGAACATTAGGGCAGCTCTGTGGCACAGACAGGCCAAAGAACGGCTCTTTTACAAACGCTACATTATTAAGTTCGCCATTAAGGGCAGCGGTTATCATTTCGCGGGTGTAGCGCAGTTTCATGCGGCTACCCACACCGTAAGGCCCACCGGTCCAGCCGGTATTAATAAGCCATACATTTACGCCAGCCTCACGCATTTTGTGTATCAGCATTTCGGCGTATTTAGCAGGGTGCAGCGGCATAAACGGCGCACCAAAACAGGCCGAGAAATTAGGCTGTGGTTCTTTTACACCTTCCTCTGTACCGGCCACCTTAGCGGTGTAACCCGATATAAACCAATAAGCAGCCTGCCCCGGGGTAAGCTTGCTTATAGGAGGCAGTATGCCAAACGAGTCGGCACTAAGGAAAAATATATTTTTAGGGTTATAGCCTACAGAGCCAAACTGTATATTATCAATAAAATCAATAGGGTAGCTTACGCGGGTGTTTGGCGTTATGCTTACATCTTCATAATCTACCTCGTTTGTTCCCGGCTTAAATTTAATGTTTTCCAGCAGGGCGCCTTTTTTAATGGCACGGTAAATGTCCGGCTCATTTTCTTCGGTAAGGTTAATTACCTTAGCATAGCATCCGCCTTCAAAGTTAAACACGGTATTTTCGTGCGTCCATCCGTGCTCGTCATCGCCTATAAGCCTGCGAGCCGGGTCTGCCGAAAGCGTGGTTTTGCCCGTACCCGATAAACCGAAGAAGATAGCCGTATCGCCATCTTTACCTACGTTAGCACTACAGTGCATAGGGAAGGTATCTTTATCTACCGGAAGTATAAAGTTAAGCGCAGAGAAAATACCTTTTTTCATTTCGCCGGTATAACCTGTACCACCTACAAGGGCTATTTTTTTGGTAAAGTTTAGTATAGCAAAGTTTTTGCCGCGCGTACCATCGGTATCAGGGTCTGCCTGAAAACCCGGCGCAGAGATTACGTGCCACTCCGGCGAGTAATCATCAAGCTCATCGGCATCGGGCCTTAAAAACATATTGTAGCAAAACAGGTTACCCGATGGTAACTCGTTTACCGCCCTCACATTAAGCCTGTAATTAGGATCGGCACATACATAAGCATCGCGTACAAAAAGTTCTTTGCCCGATAGGTACTGCATTACTTTGTTGTAAAGCGCATCAAACTTCTCTGGGCTGAACGGAATGTTTACCTTACCCCACCAGACTTTGTCTTCGGTAATGGCATCTTTCACTATAAAACGGTCTTCGGGAGACCGCCCGGTGAAGGTTCCTGTGTTAATGGCCAGGGCACCAGTACTGGTTTCTACCCCCTGCCCTTTTTCAATCGTTAGGTTATGAAGCTCCTCCGGAGACAACTGATACCTTACTGTAGCGCCTGTAATTCCTAGGGATTCAAGCGAAATCGTTTTCGTAAAAAGGCCGTAGTTATCCATAGTTTGGGTTTATGTTTGGGTTGTATCAATGCCCAAAGATAAGAATTTTATCAAACCATGGATAAAAAATTATAGGCTAATGGTCATTTTTGTTTAATTATATTCAAAAACAGCATCCCCCACGCCCCTATTAGTAACAATCCTCCAATAGGTGTAATAATCCCGATTTTCTTTATTTCAAACGGAATGTATTTTTTTAAGGCCAAAAAATAAATAGAAACAGAAAAAAATACCACTCCTGTTACCACTAATGTAAAAATCTGTTTCTTGGCTGCCTCGTTAAGCAATGTGGTTGTACCAATAAATAAAAGGAACAACGCATGATAAATTTGGTACCTAACCCCCGTTTCAAAAGAAGCTACAGACTCAGGTTCCACGATTTTTTTTAATCCGTGTGCGCCAAAAGCACCCAGTAAAATACCTGTCATTCCTAAAAAAGCGGCAGTAGCCAATATGTTTTTATCCATTTTCTTTAAATTTTGTGGCGTAAAGTTAGCCACTAATCAACATTTAACAATACAAAATCACAAGATTATATATAACAATTTACTACTTTCGTGTTGCAAAAAAACCCGAACAAACAAACAGCTTACAATGCGAAACCTCCTTATTATTGGCGCAGGCCGCTCTGCAACCTCGCTAATAGATTACCTTTTAGAAAAGTCAGACACTGAAAACCTGCACATTACCATAGGCGACCTTTCGGCAGAACTGGCAAAACAAAAAACTAAAGGACACCACAATGCCCGTGCTATAGCCTTTGATATTTTTAACGAAGCGCAGCGCCATGAAGAAATACAAAAGGCAGATATAGTAATAAGCATGCTACCGGCTCACCTGCACTACGAAGTGGCTAAAGACTGTATTACCTACCGTAAACATATGGTTACGGCATCTTACATAAGCCCCGCAATGGCCGAACTTGACGAGAAAGTGCGCCAGGCAGGACTTGTTTTTATGAACGAATGCGGGCTAGACCCCGGCATAGACCACATGAGCGCCATGAAGGTGATTGATGAGATACGTGCCAAAGGTGGAAAAATGTTATTGTTTGAATCGTTTTGCGGCGGCCTTGTAGCCCCTGAAAGCGATAACAACCTGTGGAACTATAAGTTTACATGGAACCCGCGCAATGTAGTACTTGCCGGGCAGGGCGGCGCAGCCAAGTTTATACACGAAGGCAACTACAAATACATACCGTACAACAAGCTGTTTCGCCGTACGGAGTTTATGGACGTGGAAGGCTATGGCCGTTTTGAAGGTTATGCTAACCGTGATTCGCTTAAATACCGCAGTATTTATGGCTTGGACGACGTCCACACACTATACAGAGGCACGCTGCGCCGTGTAGGATTTTCGCGCGCGTGGAATATGTTTGTAACCCTGGGCATGACCGATGATACATACGTTATGGAAAACAGCGATACCATGAGCTACCGCGAGTTTACCAATTCGTTTTTGCCATATCACCCTACCGATAGCGTGGAACTGAAACTACGCCACATCCTTAAAATAGACCAAGACGATATTTTGTGGGAAAAACTACTGGAGCTGGATGTATTTAACCCCAATAAAAAAATTGGCCTGCATAACGCTACGCCTGCACAAATACTGGAAAAAATACTATCAGATAAGTGGACGCTGGCACCCGATGACAAGGACATGATTGTAATGTACCATAAATTTGGCTATGAGCTTAACGGCAAAAAAGAGCAGATAGACAGTACTATGGTGTGCATAGGCCAGGATCAAACGTATACCGCTATGGCAAAAACGGTAGGCTTACCTGTAGCTATCGCCGCGCTAAAAATACTAAACGGGCAAATAAACACCCCGGGTGTACAGCTGCCTATAACTAAAGAGGTATACAGCCCCATACTTAACGAGCTGGAAACCTACGGTATAGTATTTAACGAAAAGCAGGTGCCTTACCAAGGATACAACCCGCTGAACGTGGCGAGTTAAAAATCCTTATGCCAGCAAATTACAAATACAACCTCCCCACTAATGGGGAGGTTTTTGTTTTTACATAAATAACCTGTATAGACTACAGTTTATTACAAAAAAATTATATTTGTAGTAAATATGTAATTTAAAACCATGAAGATCAATCAAACCCAAATTGAAATAGACGGCATAGATAAGGAAATCCTGCGCGACCTTATGGATGATGCACGTAAACCGATTCTACAAATAGCCAATAAAATAGGCATATCAGGTGCGGCCATACACCAACGCCTGCGTAAGCTGGAGCAATCAGGGGTTATAAGCGGCTCTAAGTTTACCGTAAACACCCGCGTGTTGGGGTACAGCACTATGGCATTTGTGGGTATTTACCTGGAAAAAGCATCGAGCAACTCAGAGGCTGTAAAAGAACTCCGCAAAATACCCGAGGTGTTAGAGTGCCACTACACCACCGGTAACTGGAGCATCCTTATAAAAATCATTTGCCGCGATAATGAACACCTTATGCAACTGCTTAATACCCGCATACAGCCCATACCGGGGGTAAGCCGTACCGAAACCTTTATATCATTAGAACAGCAGATAGAACGACAAATACAACTTTAGTCGAAAGCCGAAAGCCAAAGTCGAAAGTCGAAAACAAAAAACAAGGGCTACTCTTTACCGAGATAGCCCGTACATATATTACAAACGTAATATGGATATATATAGAGAGAAATAATTTTAGTCTCTGGATCTGCCGCCAAACAGCATTAAACCGTAATAAAGCAAGGTAGCTACGGCACCTATTGCAGCCACCAGGTAAGTGCGCGCCGCCCATTTAAGTGAGTCCTGCGCTCCATCGTATTCCTGTGGTGTAAGCATGTTTTTATTTTTTAGCCATGCCAGGGCACGGTTACTGGCATCATACTCTACCGGAAGGGTTATAAGGCTAAAAACAGTAGCTATAGCCATTAACCCGAAACCAGCCACCGCTATATACCACCCAATGCCCATTTTTACCACAGCGCCCATTAAAATTCCTATAAAAAGCAAAGGCATAGATAACTGCGATGCTATGTTAGTAACCGGAACCAACTTACTACGCAATTGCAGCGCACTGTATGCGGTAGCGTGCTGTACAGCGTGCCCCACCTCGTGTGCTGCCACGGCCGCAGCGGCGGCATTACGCTCGTTATACACGGCTTCGCTTAGGTTTACCGTTTTATCGGCAGGGTTATAGTGGTCTGTAAGGCGGCCGGGCGTACTTATAACCCTTACATCATAAATGCCATTATCATGCAGCATTTTAGTAGCTATTTCTGCGCCGCTCATACCGTTACGCAGGTGTACACGGCTGTAGTATTCAAACTTGCTCTTGAGCCTTGCACTTACTGCAAAGCTGGCTATACCTATAATTAATATCAGTAAATAATATCCTCCAAACATCTTCTTTTCTTTTATTAGTTGTTTTACGCTTAATTGTATAGCAAAAAAAAGGCCAGTCTATACAGACCGGCCCCGCACTGATAATTTGTCAGACAGTGGCGTTAATAATTTATGATAAGTTTAGCAAAAAAGCGTCCTTGTCCGCCTTCTTTGGTAGTGTTGTATACCTTAGCCACGTCAGAATGCCAGCTTGCGCGCGCCACATTCCATTCGTAACCTGTAGTTAGCCTTAGAGAAGCTGATTTATCCTGAAACAACCCGAACGAAGCCGATGGCCCCAAGTACCAACTGTTGTTATATAAACTTATACTCCTGGAATCACCTGGATCTATATTGTTTAGGTCTACGCTATTGCCCGGGTCAAAAATAGATACGGTGTTATACATATACGACAAATCAAAACCAGCGGCGGCAAGCATCCCTTTTTTGTAAAAGAAAATATACTGTGGCCTCCACTTAATGCCGGTATTAAACGAGCGTACGGTGGCACCGGTAACCTTTTTGTCTTTATAATAATCACTGGCCCATTCTAAATCGGTTAGCAAACGCCCCTGGATTTTAGTAAGCCCTATACCCAGTTCAAACAGGTTATCTGAAATTTGCGGCAGGTTACTCTGCTTAAGCTTATCATTTAATTTGTGTGGAACAGTTACATAACCGGCGCTAATAAAAAACTGTCCCCAAGGCTGTTTAAATTCGGGGGTTACGTTAAGTGTGTCTTTTTGCTGCGCAAAAGCTCCCAAGCCCATACAGCACAATACTGCAACGAGTAGGTTTTTTTTCATGATGATTGTTGTTTTAAATTGGAATTAAATTACAACTATTGTTTTTGATTTGATACAATAGAATAACCAAATGCCATGCCAAATTTTCCTACTAATAAAATCTTAAGTTTTAGACAGAGCAGGAATAATCAACGTAAACAAATGTGCAACAATAAATTAAGGCAGCAATAAATCACCCAGTACGGTTAGTTTATCACTTTTAGAAATACCTCCCGGATTACAGCCCGGCAATCCCTGAGGTATGGGTTTACCCAATGCTTTATAGTACGCTACCCACGCCGGAAAAAACGTATCGGTTCCCGGCTGTTTGTAGGTCATGGGGTACAACGCAAAGAATGGCTTATTGCCATTGGCATACAAAAAAGCATCGTAAATAAGTTCAGAACAATAATATGCCCCGTTATTGTACACATACTCATCATCATACGGCACCCCGATTTGCTTTAGGGTAAAGTCAAGTGCCGCAGGGATAAGCGAGGTGTATTTAGCTTTAAGCCGCATAACCAGCATGGGCTTTTTTGTGTTTTGGGCAAATTTTGCCAGCGGAGTAAGCCGCACCGCCTTTCCCGCAGCCTCAGCAATATAAAGGGTATCGTTTTTATGAAAGACCATGCCCATGTGGCTAAAATCGCGCCCTGCATAACCATCGGTTACGGCTTCTATGGCATCGCAAAGCGGGCCGCAGTCCATATCCTGAAATATAAAATCGCCATCCTGCAACTGTGCAGGTTTTACCTGTGCCAAAATAAGGCCGGGTAAAAACAACACTATGCATGTCAGCCATTTCATTTATTCGGCAGGTGTTATAGAGTCTTCAAAATCGTTTGGAGAAATGGCGTTTACCACATCAAACTCGCCTATTTTGGTACGGCGTAATGCGGTAAGATGCGCACCGCTGTTAAGCGCCACACCGTAATCATACGCCAGCGAACGGATGTACGTGCCCTTGCTGCACACTACCCTAAAGTCTACTTCGGGCAGGGCTATACGGGTCAGTTCAAACTCGTATATGGTAGTTTTGCGCGCAGCGATTTCTACTTCTTCGCCTTTTCGGGCGTGTTCATAAAGGCGCTTACCGTCTTTCTTTATTGCCGAAAACACCGGCGGCTTTTGGTCTATTTCGCCCAAAAACTGTTGTACGGTTTCCTGTAGTAGCGCTTCGGTAATATGTTCTGTACAAAAGGTTTCGTTTATTTCGGTTTCAAGGTCGTAACTCGGCGTGGTAGCCCCTATTTGGAATGTGCCGGTATACTCTTTTACCATACCCTGTAGTTCCGGAATACGTTTGGTAAATTTACCGGTGCAAATAATAAGCAGCCCGGTAGCCAGGGGATCCAGCGTACCGGCATGGCCAACTTTTAATTTTTTTAGCCCCAGGTGTTTTTTAAGGACCCACTTTACTTTGTTTACTGCCTGAAACGAACTCCATGTAAGGGGTTTGTCTATGAGCAATACTTTTCCTTCGGTAAAATCTTCAGCTAATGCCAATACTAATTATTTAAAGTACGTAAAATATACCAGTAACAACGTACCGGCCACAATACGGTAAATACCCCAGGGTTTAAAACCGTATTTTTTAATAACACCAATAAAACCCTTAATAGCTATAATGGCTACAATAAACGCCACTACATTCCCCATAAGGAATAACTTCATGTTATCGCCCTCCATAAGCATGGTGTACCCTTTTACTTCGGCACCTGCTACCTCATACTTTTTAAACACTATAGAGTACACAGTAACGGCAAGCATGGTAGGTACCGCAAGGAAAAACGAAAACTCAGCTGCAGCCTCACGGGTTAGTTTTTGCTGCATACCCCCTATAATAGAGGCTGCGGCACGGCTGGTACCCGGCATCATGGCTAGGCACTGCCAAAAACCTATGGTTACGGCTTTTTTTATGGTAATATCTTCTTCGTTAGAAATCTCAGGGCTGTGGAAAAACTTATCTATAAACAGCAGCACCACACCACCTACAATAAGTACTATGGCTATAGGCACAGGCTTGCCCAGTACATCGTCTATCATATCGTCAAACAGCTTACCCAGCACCAGCGCAGGGATAACCGCACAGGCCAGTTTTACATAAAAACTAAGTCGGCTAAAATCAAAAAACTTTTTCCAATACAGGGCTACTACGGCAAGGATGGCACCAAACTGTATGGCGGTTTGAAACAGCTTTACAAAAGCATCTTCCTGTATGCCGTATGCCGAGCTGGCAAATATCATGTGCGCCGTAGACGATATAGGCAGGTATTCGGTAAGTCCCTCAATAATGGCAAGAACCAAGGCTTGAATAAAATCCATATACTACTGCTTGTTTTTTATGGGTTTGTCTTCAGGAAAGGTAGTCCCGGCAGTAGTACCCTTTGGGCTTTTAAGTATAGAATAAATGGTAATCCCAAAACCAATCAGTACCACGGTAGGTGCAAGGCGAATCCTCCTCCAGCTAAAAAGTTCGGCTTCGTTAAACACGTTAGGGTCTTCACTGCCTCCGCCACTCATAAGTATAAAGCCCAGTGCCACTACGGCAAGGCCTATTAATAAGAAGGTATAGTTTTCCTTCGTAAAAAGGAATTGGTTTTTTAAAGGGCTTTTTTCCATCTTTTTTGTTTCAGGTTTAACGTGTCAGGTTGCAAGTTTTGCACCGTAAAACACTCTAATTTATTTTAACAGTAAATTACCTCCCGATAATTTAAAATTTATAATTCAAAATTTAAAACAGGCCTATTAATAAAGGTCGTCTGTACGCAGGTTAAGGAACCTTTGTGTAGCAAAGAACGTGCTTATGGCGGCTATTATTATACCGGTAGACAATACCCCGGCAAGCACTATGGCGGTAGGTATCCAGTCTTCCCAAATGTTTAGTTCGGGCAGCACGCCATCGGCCCAGTGTACCAGGTACAACAGCACCAGTATGCTGAAAAATGCGCCTATAAGGCCCAGCTTGATACCTTTCCATATAAACGGCCTGCGGATAAACGCTTTGGTAGCACCCACAAGCTGCATGGTTTTAATGGTAAATCGGTGCGAATAAATACTTAACCTCAACGCACTGTTTATAAGCAACATAGAAACCACGGCAAAAACCGCGCTAACCACCAGCACCCAGTACGATATGGATTTAATGTTTTCGTTAGCCAGCTCTACCAGTACTATATCATAAATTACATCGGCTACGGCAGGGTCGTTCCTTAGCTCTACCTCTATGTCTTTTATATGTTTTTTGTCTACAAACTGGCTTTTAAGGTGAATATCATAACTGTCCAGCAGTGGGTTTTCTCCTTCCAGGAACACCTCGCTGTCCTCCATAAGGTCGGGGTTATTTTTAGCACCTTCTTCCTTACTTACAAACTTAAGGTCTTTAACGTACGCGCTGTTTTGCAGGCGTGTAGCAAAAGCCTGCGCGGTAGTATCGGTAACTTCGCGTTTAAAATATATGGTCATGGGTATGTTTTCTTTTACATACCCCGATATTTTTTCGGTATTAATTACAAATAAACCCAGCGCCCCAAGCAGGGTAAGCACTATGAAAATACTCAGTACAACAGAGAAATAGGACGATATTACCCTGCGTTTCTGAAACTTCTCAAAAGATGATGCCATAGTATATGCTTAAATTAGCCGTAAAAATAAGAAAGTATTTTTTATTAGCTGCTGAGTTTCTGAGTTTCTTAGCTTATGAGCAAAAAAGCTTAGCGGATCAGCAGCTAAGAGGCTCAGTAGCTTTCCAAAAAAAACACTAAATTTGCGTTTCTTAAGCCACTTAGCTTCTAAGCAGCTTAGCGGCTTAGCCCCAAGCTGGTAAACAGGAATTACATAATTAATAGAAAAACAAAAAGCTCAGCAGCTCAGCAGCTCAGCAGCTCAGAAACTGAAAAATGAAATACAACCACAGAGAAATTGAGGCCCGCTGGCAGAAATTTTGGGCAGAAGACGGTACCTTCCGTGCCGAAAACATATCGGATAAACCGAAATATTATGTATTGGATATGTTCCCTTACCCAAGCGGGGCGGGGCTGCACGTAGGCCACCCGCTGGGCTATATAGCCAGCGACATCTATGCCCGATACAAACGCCACCAGGGTTTTAATGTACTGCACCCACAGGGGTACGACAGCTTTGGCCTTCCGGCAGAGCAGTACGCCATACAAACCGGGCAGCACCCTGCGGTAACCACCGAAACCAACATTAACCGCTACCGCGAACAGCTGGATAAAATAGGTTTCTCGTTTGACTGGGACAGGGAAGTGCGCACCAGCAACCCGGAGTACTATAAGTGGACACAGTGGATTTTCATTCAGTTGTTTAACTCTTGGTTTAATTACAACAGCAACAAGGCAGAGAGCATCTGCACGCTTATACAGCATTTTGAACAACACGGTAACGCAGGTGTTAATGCTGCTGCCGACGATAATATACCTGCTTTTACCGCAGCCGAATGGAACGCATGGAGCGCAGACGAGCAAGAGCGCATGTTGCTTAAATACCGCCTTACCTTCCTTGCCGAAACTGAGGTAAACTGGTGCCCAGCACTGGGAACCGTACTGGCTAACGACGAAATTGTAAATGGCGTAAGCGAGCGCGGTGGCCACCCGGTTATCCGTAAAAAGATGACCCAGTGGAGTATGCGTATTTCGGCGTATGCCGAAAGGTTGCTACAAGGCCTGGACACCATAGACTGGACAGAGTCACTTAAAGAAAGCCAGCGCAACTGGATAGGAAAATCAGTAGGCGCAAGCGTAAAATTCCGCGTAATGCAGCCAAACGAGGTGGATGCAGATGGTAATGACCTTGCCGAGTTTTTTACAGACCTTACCAGCCCGCTTGAAAACCAAACGTATATAGAGGTGTTTACCACCCGCCCTGATACTATTTTTGGCGTTACGTTTATGACCCTGGCTCCGGAACATGATTTGGTTGCCAAAATAACCACGCCGGAGCAAAAAGCCGCTGTTGAAGCATATGTGGAAGCTACTGCAAAACGCAGCGAACGAGAGCGTATGGCCGATGTAAAAACCATTTCGGGGGTATTTACAGGTGCCTATGCCGAGCATCCGTTTACTAAAGAGCCGGTACAGATATGGATAGGCGATTACGTACTTGCCGGTTACGGCACAGGCGCTGTTATGGCCGTACCTGCAGGCGACCAACGCGACTATGATTTTGCCAAACACTTTGGCATTGAAATAAAGAACATTTTTGACGGAGCCGATATTTCAGCGGAAGCGTACGCCAGCAAAGACAATGTAAAGCTTGTAAACTCTGATTTCCTTAACGGGATGGATTATAAGGCTGCCACAAAAGAAGCCATTGCCGCCCTGGAAGAAATGGGTCAGGGTAAAGGTAAAACCAACTACCGCCTGCGCGATGCTGTTTTCAGCCGCCAGAGGTATTGGGGTGAGCCATTCCCGGTGTACTACGTAAACGGGTTGCCAAAAATGATAGCTACCGAGCACCTGCCTATCCGCCTGCCGGAGGTAGAGAAATATTTACCTACCGAAGACGGACAGCCACCGCTAGGTAACGCTACCGAGTGGGCTTGGGACACTACCACAAACACCGTGGTAAGTACAGATAAAATAGACAACGTAACCGTATTTGCATTGGAACTGAATACCATGCCAGGATGGGCGGGTAGTTCATGGTACTGGCTGCGATACATGGATCCGTTTAACAACGATGCTTTTGTATCTGAAAAGGCGGAGGCCTACTGGCAGAATGTAGACTTATACATAGGTGGTAGCGAGCACGCCACAGGCCACCTACTATACAGCCGTTTTTGGAACAAGTTCCTTAAAGACCGTGGCTTTATCAACCAGGAAGAACCGTTTAAGAAACTGATTAACCAGGGGATGATATTGGGTACGAGTGCATATGCTTATAGAGTTAGATATTCAATAGACAGTGCAGTTGATATCAATGAAATGCCACAGGAGTTAAACAGCTATCAAAACAGCCTGCCTAGCAAATATGGAGAAATATTCGTTTCTAAGGAAGTAATAGATTCTAAATTCGAATTAGAAAACCTTATTTCTAAAGTTCCATTTTATGAACAAATTATAACTGATTGGAAAGAAAAAGCTAAATCATTAGGGATTTCTGAAGAAAGAGTATATCTTAAATTCCAACATGTTGATTACTTGCCTGTTCCTGTGAGTTTCTTGATAGGAACATCAAATTATGTAGACTTAACTAAATATAAGAAATTCTTCAAAGAATTAGAAAAAGCGATATTCTTTGATAAAGATGGTGAGCTGGTAAATGATGACCACAAAGAATTTTCATCTTTTAGAGAAGTTGAGAAAATGTCAAAGTCTAAATACAATGTTGTTAGTCCTGACGAGATATGTGAGGAATACGGTGCCGATACGCTTCGCCTATACGAAATGTTCCTTGGACCGCTTGAACAAGCCAAGCCATGGAATACCGCCGGTATTACCGGGGTAAGTGGTTTCCTTAAAAAACTATGGAAGTTGTACTTTGACGATAGAGGCTTTATAGTAACCAACAACCAGCCTACAAAAGACGCGTATAAAACCCTGCACAAAACCATTAAAAAGGTACAGGAAGATATAGAGAACTTCTCGTTTAACACCTCGGTAAGTTCGTTTATGATTGCCGTTAATGAGCTTACCGCCATGAACTGCCACGAACGCCTTATCCTGGAGCCGCTTGCCGTACTGATTTCGCCGTACGCGCCCCACATTGCTGAGGAACTTTGGTACCAACTGGGTCACAAAACCAGCATCAGCACGGTAGCGTTCCCTAAGTTTAACGCTGAATATTTGGTAGAAAGCAGCAAGGAGTACCCGGTGTCGTTTAACGGAAAAACCCGCTTTAAGCTGGAGTTTCCGCTGGACATGCCTGCTGCCGAAATAGAAGCCGCCGTACTTGCAGATCCCCGCACTACCGAATATCTTAACGGCAACGCCCCGAAAAAGATTATTGTAGTACCGGGCCGTATTATAAACGTAGTGGCATAAACATACCATTGCCAAAAGGCAACCATAAAAAAAAGCACTCTGTAACAGAGTGCTTTTTTTTATGGTATAATTTTATGTGCCGTTAAAACTGCTGCTTATTTTAAAAGCGACAATATTTCGTTCATGCTGCTAATGCCTTTATCGTGCAGGTACCATTTTTGCAGTGCCACCTTAACCTCCTCGGTAACGGCACCGTACTGTGCCTTAAGGTCTACCACCAGTTTTGCAGCCTCCGCAGGCCTTGGCCCCCAGCTGGCTACAGGCTCCAGTGTATCGGCGTTAAGCACAATAAGTTTTGGTATAGAGCGGGAACCGTTAGTAAGGTACGCATCCATAAGTTCGGTATTTTCATCGCGCAGTACCGTTTTCAGGGTAATTTTATCTGTAGCCTCCGCCATTTTATTCATTACAGGCAGCAGTTGCGCCGCATCGCCACACCAGCCTTCGGTAATTACTAAAAACAGGTACGATTGTTCCAGGGTGTTTAGCTTTTCGGCTATTTCGGCAGGTACCGTTATGGTTTTATCCAGCCTGTTCATACGGGTTTCGTTTAGCGAGCTGTAGTGGGTAAGCGCCTCGCTTTGTTCCGGGCCGGTGCTCATTCCTTCGTTTAAAAGACGTGTTACCAGCGCGCGGTATTCGGTATACGATTGTGCCTTATTAAGGCTTTGTTGTATTAGGGTGTCTGTAGTTGTCATCTCCTCAAAATTTGGGGTAAAATTAATGTAATTATTGTTATATCAAAAAAAAGGCCATTCGGTAAAAAGGTGTAATTTAGTCAGGCAAATCAAAAACCAGGTATGAAGTTTGACGGAAAAAACATAGGCCTTACCCTTTCGGGCGGAGGCACCAAAGGCCTTGCCCACGCCGGGGCATTAAAATTCCTTGACGAGCAAGGCATTAGGCCAAACCATATAGCAGGCACCAGCTCTGGCGCCATAGTATCTTCTCTGTACGCCTGGGGCAAAAAACCCGAGGAAATACTGGAGTTTTTTAAGTCGATTTACTTCTTCCACTGGAAACACTTTACCTTCCGCAAGCCGGGGCTCATAGATTCGCTGGCGTTCCGTGATTATTTCCACAGTGTTTTTGGCGATGCCACCCTGGGTGAGCTTTCGTTTAAAATGCACCTCACGGCTACTGACCTTGTGTCAGGCAAGTTGCGTATTTTTGAAGACAACATAAAAATAGCCGATGCCGTACTGGCCTCGTCGGCATTTCCTGGTATTATTTCACCTTACGAAATAGACGGCCGCCTATATGGCGACGGCGGCATAGTAAACCACTTCCCTACCGATATACTGCAGGGCCGCTGCGATACCAATATAGGCATATATGTAAGCCCGATACAAAAAATACAAAAAGAAGACCTTAGTAACATAAAGGCAGTAACCGCCCACGCTTACGACCTGCTTTCGGCAAACAGCAACATGCAAAAGTTTACCCTGTGCGACTGGGTTATAAGCCCGGAGGAGCTGGCATTGTACAGCACCTTTGAGACCAACAAGCAAAAAATGCAGGAAATTTTTAATATAGGCTACGAAGCCGCGAAGAAATCCTATAACGATGTGATTATTTTGTAGCAGGGCAGCGTGGCAAAAATTGTTTAGTTGGAAACAAATATTGCTATATTTGCACCATCAAAAAACAACACCCTATGAAATACAACCGAATCCTGTTAAAACTAAGCGGCGAAGCGCTTATGGGCGAAAAGCAATATGGTATAGATCCTAAAAGGCTTGCCGAATATGCTGCCGAGATTAAACAAATTCATGACAAAGGCGTACAGATAGCCATAGTTATTGGCGGTGGTAACATATTTAGGGGTGTGGCAGGTGCTGCAAACGGTATGGACAGGGTTCAGGGTGATTATATGGGTATGCTGGCTACCGTAATAAACGGTATGGCACTACAAGGCGCCCTGGAAGATGCCGGTATGCAAACCCGCCTGCAAACCGCACTTGAAATTAAAGCCATTGCAGAGCCGTACATAAAAAGGAGGGCCGTACGCCACCTTGAAAAAGGCCGTATTGTAATATTTGGCGCCGGTACCGGTAACCCGTACTTTACTACAGATACTGCTGCCGTACTTAGGGGTGTAGAGGTAGATGCCGATGTTATACTTAAAGGTACTCGCGTAGATGGTATATACACTGCCGACCCGGAGAAAGATCCTTCGGCTACAAAATATGAAACGCTGACTTTTGAAGAAGTGCTTGCCAAAGGCCTTAACGTAATGGACACTACAGCCTTTACGCTTAGCCAGGAAAACGCGCTTCCTATTATAGTGTTTGACATGAACAAGCCCGGCAACCTGCAAAAGGTGTGCTTAGGCGATGTGGAAGTAGGCACAACGGTAACCGTTTAATAATAAAGAACAGAAAACACGAACGTAAAAGCTATGGAAGAAATAGATTTTATACTGGATAGCACCAAGGAAAGCATGGAAAATACCATAGCCCACCTTGAAAAAGAATTTTTAAACATACGTGCCGGTAAGGCAAGCCCTGCTATGCTGGGTGGTGTAAGGGTAGACTATTACGGCGCTGCTACGCCGCTTTCGCAGGTAGCAAATATTAATACGCCAGATGCCCGTACGCTTACCATAACACCATGGGAACGTAACCTGATTAAAGACATAGAAAAGGCCATTCTTATTGCAAACATTGGGTTTAACCCAATGAACAACGGTGAGAGCATTATAATAAACGTACCGCCACTTACAGAGGAGCGCCGCAGGGATCTTGTAAAACAGGCAAAGTCTGAGGCTGAAGATGCTAAAATAGGTATACGTAACTCTCGTAAAGATGCCAATACAGACATTAAAAAGCTGGAAAAAGATGGCATGAGCGAAGACGTATGTAAAGGTGCAGAAGAAAGTGTACAGGAACTTACTAACGCGTTTATTAAAAAGATAGACGAGCTGCTTGTAGCAAAAGAAGCAGAAATTATGAAGGTATAACCTCCTGAGATAAAAATATGTTAAAAAATCCGCCCGGCTGTGGCGGATTTTTTTATACATCATATTTTCGGCAAAATGTCGTTATCTTTACATAGCAAAATCAGATTACTATGGACGCGGCTAAAAAACTGGAAGTACTGGACTGGGTATTACATCTTGAAGACGACACGGTATTTAATAAGCTACTGGCTATAAAGCAGAAACACTATAACAGTAATGACACCGTGGCGTATACTGCGCTTGGAGAGCCTTTAAATATAGAACAATACCACGCTAAAGCAGAAAAAGGACTGACAGATATAAAAGAGGGAAGATACCAAACGCAGGACGAACTGGAAAATGATATACAATCCTGGTAATGCCGCTACAGAAACCAATCATAAAATGGTCTGCAGAAGCCATATCAGACCTTAAAAATATTTATTATTCGCTATTAACTTCCCGTAAGGCGAGTACTGCAACTTTAATACGTAAAGAACTTTTAAATGCGCCTAAGAGCATTGTATTTTCTGAACAATATCAGCAGGATGAAATCTTTCCTAAGTTTCGTAGAATAATTGTGCGAAACTACCGGATACTTTACGTAATAGAAAACGACAGTATTTATATAGTAACCATAGTAAACTCATTGCAAAACTAAACCGGTAAAAAGCAGAACATCGCCTACATGAAAATCCTACAGGTTTTGTTGTTTTTATTTACGCTATGCACCGCAGCACAGGCGCCCCTTACCGTTACCGTAAGAGACGCAGCAAACAACGCGCCCCTGCCCTACGCTACCGTAAAAAGCAACGGTAAAAACTATGTGGCCGATATAGACGGTAAACTTTCCCTTACTGATTACGCAACATCGTTTACGGTTACCTACACGGGCTACGATGCGCAAACCATAAGCATAAAGCATCATACCACCCACTATGCCATTTTGCTGAAAATAAAACCGGAACTGCTTGGCGAGATAATCATTTCCCGGCAAAACCCGGCAACCGAAATTATTGGCAAGGCCATACGCCGCAGGCCGGTAAACGATCCGCAGCAGCACCTTAACAGCTACAGATATAAGTCTTACGACCGCCTTGTGGTTACTGCCGACCCTGATTCAGTACAGAGCCGCATAGATACTATTCTAGCTTACGAAAAAGCAGGGCGTTTTATCGAAAAGATAGACTCGGCAGTATTTAAGTTTAAAAAAATTGTAAGCCGCCAGCACCTGTACCAAACCGAAAAGATTTCAGAATTTTTATACGATAAAAAACAAGGGCTTAAAGAAAACGTATTGGCAACCCGTATGGCAGGGTTTAAAAAACCGTTGTACGAGTTCATAGGCCTTAAGCTGCAATCGTACAGTATTTACACCGATGATATAGACCTGTTTGAAAACAAATATGCCGGGCCACTGGCGCGCGATGCCTTTTTTGAGTACAACTACAAGTTGCTCGATACCATAAGCATTAACAACCGCCCCACCTACATGATTTATTTTGATGCCAAGCGCCGCCTGAAACGCAAGCTGCGCGGGGTATTGTACATAGACTGCGAAACCTATGGTATTGCTAAAGCCATACTGCGGGTAAAGAATGTTATAGACATTACATCGGTACATTACTTTGAATACGAGGAAGAGCAAAAGCTTTGGTTCCCCATAAAAAAGACGCTTAAAATAACCAAGGGCAATAACAAGGAAGACATACGCATACTGGGCGAAACCATAAAGTTTGACGCCGTAGACAGTAAAGACCCTAACCGTAAAAAAGAACCGTCTGACTATGTGTACCTGTACTCTGAGGCGCATAATTTTGACATGGAGTTTAATACCCCGGTAACCATATACCGCCGCGTTGTAGACATAGAAATTAAAGACAACGCCGTAAACCGTCCCGATGAATACTGGCAGCGTTTTCGGCCTGATTCCCTTGATACCCGCAGCCTTACCACCTACATGGCGCTGGACAGCCTTGTGGCAAAAGACAACTGGGAACAGCGCATTATATGGGGGCGCCGTGTAATAAATGGCTACATACCTGCCGGCGCGGTAGATATAGACCTGAGGCAGATTTTTAAGTACAATAACTACGAGGGCTTCCGTGTGGGGTTTGGCGGTATTACAAACAATAAACTGAGCCAAATTTTCAGGGTGAGCGGTTATGGGGCGTACGGAACTAAAGACGGCGCGTTTAAGTACAGCGGCGGCATGGCGCTAAGGCTGGGCAGGTTTTCTAACTCATGGGTAGGCGCCTCGTTTACAGACGATATCCGGGAGATAGGTAGCACGTCTTTCGCTACAGATAAGCGTACGTTTAAAATATACGATCCGCGCCCGTTTAACCTTACCACGTTTTATAATTACCAAACCTGGCAGGGGTACATAGAAACCCGGATTATACCCAAAACCGACAGCTACTGGCAGCTTACGCGCAGCCGTATAGACCCTAAGTTTAACTACGTTTTTATGCAGGGGCAAAAACCATACACGGTATTCGACCTGGTTATGGCATCGGTATCAATACAATGGAACCCGTTTAGCGATTTTATGCAAACCCCTGACGGGCGTGTAGAGAGCGAAAAACGTTTCCCAAGGTTTGCATTTCAGTACACACAAGCTGTATCTGGAGTTTTGGGCAGCGATTTTAATTTTGGCAAGTTTGATTTCAGGGCAGAGTTTCAGCATAAGTTCCTTAACGGGCAAATTACTTCGGGGTTGCTGCAAACGGGTATAGCCAGCGGCGATGTACCCATAACGCACCTGTACAGCACCTCGCCAAACAGCCTGCTTAAAGACGGCATACTGCAACGTATAACCATATCGGGGCGTAACAGTTTTGAGACCATGTACTTTAACGAGTTCTTTAGCAGTGAGTATGTTACCCTGCAACTGAAGCATGGCTTTACACGCTTTACGCTATACAAAAGCCTGAAACTTTCGCCCATGCTGGTTACACGCTTTGCCTGGGGTAACCTGTCTAACAAGGATGCCCACCTGGGCTTTGCCTATAACACACTGGACAGGGGCTACTACGAAAGCGGCATAGAGCTAAATGAAATTTTTAAAGGCCTGGGCATTACGGGCTTTTACCGGTATGGTCCGTACCAACTGCCTCATTTTGACAAAAACGTATCGGTTAAGGTGTCGTATGTGCTGAATTTGTTTTAATTTTTGTAGGTTTATACAAAAAGAAGAAACTATGGGGTGGAAAGCTTCATTTATAATCGTTAACAAGCCCAAAACAGTTGATGTTAAAACACTACTAAATGAGTTAGGCTTTCAAAATTTGACAAAAATAGATGATGCCCATTTTGAATTTACCATTAACCCTAAAGAAAACACGGTTTATGTTGGTAACTACAAGGACAACTTACTGATTTGCACACCTGACCTTCCAATGTCTTTCTTTGAGGACGGTGAATCATCCGCCGAAAAAATACTGAACAATTTTTTTTCCGATTCCGAAATTTGCTCAATCGTACTTCATAGCGTTGTAAACTTATGGGGATATTCCATAAGTAGATCTGGTAAAAAAATAAGGGCTCGTGCGGGAAGCGCAGATTACGGTACATTTGTTGACTTAGGTAACCCAGTTGAAGAAGAAAAAGGATTGCTAAGCAAATCCAGACTCGACGAAAACAGGAATAGGGTATATTCTTTTGAAGAATTTCCTGATGAAGAATTGTCTGAAGACCAGGTTGGCGAGAACTTTGTTTTTGAAATTTGTTCCCGCTATTTTGGAGAAAAGCTGGACCACGCCGATGATTTGCTTTTTGAGACACTATTATCGGGGTTTGAGTACGGAAAAACAAATGTCAAAAACAATCAAGTTAAACCAAACAGCACAAAAAAACAGTGGTGGAAATTTTGGTAGTTAAATAAACCTCTAACGCATCATATTATAACCCAATATATGCACCAGATACGCCAACTTTTTGAACAAAAAGACAAACTCAGTGATGCTGACTGGGCTTATTTTTCTGCCCGGCTGGTGCGTACTGCATATCCTAAAAAGCACCTTGTACTAAAATCCGGTGAAGTAGAAAATACCCTGTCGTTTATAGAAAAAGGCCTGGTACGTTTTTACATTCCACAACCAGATAAAGACCTTACCTTTGGGTTTGCCTTTGAAGGGAACTTTGTAAGCGGTTACGATTCGTTTTTAACCCGGATGCCATCGCACTACGCCATAGAAACGCTGGTGCCTACCGTACTGTGGCACCTTACCCACAATGATTTAAAAGACATTTACAACAACACTGCTATAGGCAATACCATTGGCAGGCATGCCGCTGAAGATTTATTCCTTAAAAAAAGTAAGCGCGAAATCTCCCTCTTGACCCAAACCGCCCAACAGCGCTACGAAAGCCTGTTTACAGAGCAGCCTCATCTTATACACCAAATCCCACTGAAATACATAGCATCTTACATAGGCGTTACCCCGCAGGCACTTAGCCGTATAAGAAAGCGTATTACTTAACCCGGGTTCATTGTTTGGCGTTAACGGCTTGCAGATATTTGCCTTAAAAGAAAATATGAAACCACTACTGGTATTACTCTCGGTATTTATTTTAAGTGCATGCGCTACACGGGTTACACAAGGGCATTTTTTATATGCGTTCTCCGGGCGTGTTGCGTTGTGCATCATGCTGTTGTTTACGGCATTGGGGCACTTTATGTTTCCTAAAGGAATGGAAATGATGCTACCTGAATCCGTTCCGTTTAAAACTATTGTTATTTACTTTACAGGAGTTTTAGAAGTTATGGCAGCCGCAGCGTTGCTCTTCCCTGAAACTAAAGTATATGCAGGATGGTTTTTAATAGCTTTCTTTATTCTTATCCTACCTTCCAACATTTATGCCGCAATAAAACATGTAGATTATCAAACAGCTACGTACACCGCCAGTGGCACGGTATATTTATGGTTTAGGATTCCGCTACAACTGCTGTTTATACTATGGGCGTATTTTTTTGCCGTAAAAAATTAATGCGATACAAACTTAAGCCCCACGATTGAAGCAATCAGCGTAGTAAGGAAAAACAAACGCCAAAAGTCGGCTGGCTCTTTAAATACAAAAATACCCACCAGTACCGTACCTACAGCGCCTACACCCGTCCATACCGCATAAGCCGTACCTATGGGCAGCGTTTGCGTGGCTTTGTACAGCAGTACCATACTTACGGTAAGGCACAGGAAAAAGCCACCCATCCAGTATTTGGCTACCATGCCCGTACTTTCGTTGGCCTTACCCAGGCACGATGCAAAACCTACCTCAAACAGGCCGGCTATAACCAGTAATATCCAGTTCATAGTATACGTGTTTAGGGTGCAAAGGTACTTTTTTTAGCAGTATGAGTAATGGTTGGTGAAAATTCGTGAAATTCGTGTCAGCAAAAAAAACGCTTTTTAGTACATTTGCAGGCATTTGCAACACATAATTCTAAACAAAAGAGGATTAATTTACAACAAAATGAAACTGACAAAGATTAAAGACCTGCTGAACAGCACCAAGCCGATTGATGATGTACTTGTAAAAGGATGGGTAAGAACCTTTAGAAATAACCAGTTCTTAGCCATAAACGACGGGTCTGTAATTCATAATATACAGGCGGTAGTTGACTTTGAAAATACCCCTGCCGACACCCTTAAACGCCTTACAACAGGTGCAGCCGTAGCGGTAAAAGGTGCGCTTGTACCTAGCCAGGGTGCAGGGCAAAAATTTGAAATCCAGGTAAAAGAGCTGGAAATACTGGGCGACAGCGATGCGGAGAAGTTCCCGATGCAGCCTAAGAAACACTCACTGGAATTCCTTCGCGAAAACGCCCACCTTCGTGTACGCACTAACGTATTTGGCGCCATTATGAGGGTGCGTTCAGTGCTGTCGTTTGCCATTCACCAGTACTTTCAGGAGAAAGGTTTTGTGTATGTAAACACGCCTATTATTACAGGGTCTGACGCTGAGGGCGCAGGCGAAATGTTTCAGGTAACATCGCTTCCTGTGGGCAACCCGCCGCTAAACGAGGAAGGTAAAATAGACTACAAGCAGGATTTCTTCGGTAAGGAAACTAACCTTACGGTATCGGGTCAGCTGGAAGCCGAGACTTTTGCTATGGCACTGGGCCAGGTGTATACCTTTGGGCCTACATTCCGTGCAGAAAACAGTAACACCAGCCGCCACCTTGCCGAATTCTGGATGGTAGAGCCGGAAGTGGCTTTTAACGACCTGGACGATAACATGGACCTGGCAGAAGACTTTATACAGTACGTGATTAAGTTTTCCATGGAGCGCTGCAAAGACGACCTTGAGTTCCTGGACAAGCGCCTTGCCGATGAGGAAAAAACCAAGCCTACCGCAGAGCGTAGCGAACTTGGCCTGCTTGAAAAACTGAACTTTGTTCTTGAAAATAAGTTTAAGCGCGTAAGCTACACAGAGGCTATAGACATCCTGAAGGCGAGCAAGCCAAACAAAAACAAGAAGTTTAGCTACATTATAGAGGAGTGGGGTGCCGACCTGCAGAGTGAGCACGAACGCTACCTTGTAGAAAAGCACTTTAAGTGCCCGGTAATACTGTTTGACTACCCTGCAAAAATTAAGGCTTTCTACATGAGGCTGAACGACGACAACAAAACCGTACGCGCCATGGACATACTGTTCCCTGGTATTGGTGAAATTGTGGGTGGATCACAAAGGGAAGAACGCCTTGATGTGCTGCAACAAAAAATTACCGACCTTGGCATAGACGAAAAAGAACTTTGGTGGTACCTTGATACGCGCCGTTTTGGTACGGCAGTACACAGTGGCTTTGGCCTTGGCTTTGAGCGCCTGGTGCTGTTTGTTACCGGTATGGGTAACATCCGCGACGTGATTCCGTTCCCAAGGACACCGCAGAACGCTGAGTTTTAAAATATTATGAAGCCTCCCAATCGGGAGGTTTTTTTTATGTATTTTTGAGGAAACCAATAACCTACAAAATGAAGATCCGACAGCTCCTTGCAATTGTATTTGGTACGACGATAATTTACCGAGCCTATAAAGAAATCTATGAATCTATTTTTTTTGAAGCTTTTATATGGATCCTATTGATACTAATAGGAGCTACTTTACTCTCTATTTCGATATTCAAAGACTATAAAAACTACAAACAAAATAAAAAGCTTATAAATTTCAGTTCATCTTTCTTAATTGTAGGATTTACTATCATTACAATGGCAATCCTAATTAAAACAGAATTGAATTTTGATAAACCAACTCTAATAGCTGCTTATCACGATGATGATGTTGGAGGAGTGTACATAGATTTTAAAACCGATGGTTCATATATCTTGGCCAGTACCGCAATAGGATACAGTAATTACAGTTACGGCACTTACAAAATATCTGGGAATAGAATTACTCTTAACAAAATTCCTGACCAGTATATAACATCGTGCCATCTCGAAATAGTACCAAATGAGAACGGAAAAGAACGTTTTATGAAAGAAATTTCAGGATATAATTTTACTTTCACAGTTAAAGAAGATAACCGCTAAACCAACCCCTCCTCAAAAATTATACCCAACTTCTTTTCGTATTAATTTTTTCTAAAAAAACACAACAGTCAAAAACGGATTTTTGTATCTTTATCCTATTAAAATAGTCCGTTTTTATTATGCTCAAGCAAAACCTACAGCTTAAATTATCGCAAAAACTTTCACCACAGCAAATTCAGCTTATGAAGCTGATACAGCTGCCTACGCAGGCTTTTGAACAACGCCTGAAAGAGGAAATGGTAGAAAATCCTGCGCTGGAGGGCGGTAAGGAAGACGAGTACGACTATGACCAAGACGAATACGGCAATGACGAATACGATGAGTATGACGACTATGATAACGAACGCATAGATGCCGACGAAATAAACATAGACGAATACCTTAGCGACGACGAAATACCGGGCTACAAGCTACAGGCTAACAACTATAGCGACGATGACGAAGACCGCTCACTGCCGTTTGCCGCTACGGTGAGTTTCCACCAGAGTTTGCTGGATCAGCTAAACACGTTTATAATGAGCGAGGACGAGCGCGAAATAGCTGAGTTCCTTGTGGGCAGCATAGACGATACCGGTTACATACGCCGCAGCATTCCGGATATTGTAGATGATATGGCGTTTACACAGGGTATTTATACCGATGAAGCTACGGTAGAGCATGTACTGCACTATATTCACCAGCTTGATCCTGCGGGAGTGGGCGCGCGCGATTTGCAGGAGTGTTTACTGCTGCAACTTAAAAGTAAAACCCCTACCCCATCTATAGAGCTTGCCGTTAAAATTATTGAAGACCAGTTTGAGGCGTTTACCAAAAAACACTACGATAAACTGCTTCAGAAATTTGATATACAGCAAGATGACCTGCGTCGCGCTATAGACGAAATTGAAAAACTAAACCCAAAACCTGGAGGCGCTTACGAAAGTAACGCAAAACCTATAGAACACGTAGTGCCTGATTTTGGCATTAAAATAGTAGATGGCGAGCTGGAACTTTCGCTTAACGGACGTAATGCACCGGAACTTCACGTAAGTAAAGACTACCAGGAAATGCTGCAAAGCTACAAGGAAAGCCGCCAGAAAAGTAGCCAGCAAAAAGATGCTGTACAATTTATAAAGCAAAAACTGGATAGTGCCAAGTGGTTTATAGACGCCATCCGCCAAAGGCAGGAAACGTTGTTTGTAACCATGAACGCTATTATGGAATACCAAAAGGAATACTTCCTTGACGGCGATGAGGCAAGGCTAAAGCCCATGATACTTAAAGATATTGCTGATATGGTGGGGCTGGATATTAGTACCGTAAGCCGTGTTGCAAACAGTAAGTACGTAGAAACCCCATACGGCACCAAGCTGATTAAGGATTTCTTTAGTGAAGCTATGAAGAACGACCAGGGCGAGGACGTGAGCACTATCGAAATCAAAAAGATACTGCAAACCGTTATTTCTGAGGAAGACAAGCGCAAGCCATTACCCGATGATAAACTGGCCGATATACTTAAAGACCGTGGCTACCCTATAGCCCGCCGTACTATAGCGAAATACCGCGAACAGCTGGATATTCCGGTGGCGCGTATGCGTAAGAAAATATAGGGTATGGAAAAATTAATCCGTATTTTTTCGTACCTGTTTTACCCTTTATTTATACCTACCTACGCCACGCTGTTTTATTTTATACTGGCAGGAAAGTTTTTTGTGGTTAACGAACTGTACCTGATTTTCATTCAGGTATTTATACTTACGGTACTGTTGCCGGTTTCTGTATACTACCTGTTGCGCTCATTAGGGCTTGTTTCATCCACAATGCTGTCTGAAAAAAAAGAACGTCGGCTGCCGTTGGCCATTAACTGCCTTTTACTGCTAATGCTTACCGAGTATAGCTTTAGGGAATTTCACGTAAAAGAGCTTTACTTTTACTTTTTAGGCCTGCTGATTAGCTTTGGCGGCGCACTGGTTATGGTATTACGCCACGTAAAAGCAAGCCTACACATGATGGGAATAGCCTCATTAACCATGTTTATCATAAGCCTTTCCATGTATTACCACGTACGGCTGGTTGTAGTAATCGCTTTTCTTATTATGTGTTGTGGCTATGTAGCAGCATCGCGCCTTCAGGCAAAAGCACACACCCCTGCCGAACTTATTATAGGGACCTTCCTGGGCATAATGCCACAGGTAGCCCTGTGGTATGCATGGCTTATACCAGCCTTATAAATTTTATACCCAAGTTAAAGGATATAAAACATAAGCCCAAAACTTACCGGGCGCAGTTTCAGCTTATCATTATTCTCCTGTATAGGCATGCCTTTATAAATGGTATTAAAACCATAATAGGTATAAAAATTCCACGTATTGTACCCTGCCGAAACATACATACCGGTCATAATGCGGTTCATGTTAGGGTCGTTGGTTATTTTTATTTTGGTATCGCCATCGGGTTTATACTCTGATTTGTTGTAAAACAGATAGCTCACTTTAAACCCTGTATATACCCTCCAAAAACGGTGGTCTGTATCGTTACTGGTACGCCAGCGAAGTTCCAGCGGAAAATCAAGGTAGTGCAACACCAGCTTGTTTTTATCAAACGCCGCCTGCGATATTATGCTGTAATAATTGGCTCCCTCTGTTTGCTGCGTTACCACACTGTGCTTAAGGTTAGTGTAAGAATATCCTACACCCAGCGCTATGGCGTAGTTTCGGCGTTTATTCAACGGAACATCTCGCAGTATTCCAAAATTTAAATTCACCGGTACAGAATACTGAGAGTACCCTGCCGGCTTAGCCTGCACCAGCACATACGAAATCCCTGCATAAAACTGGTCTTCCCTATAATGCGGATCGGGCACCAGTATTACGGTGTCTTTTTTGGTCTCTGTTTTTTCGGCAACGCTTTGGGCCATCCCTGTAGCACCCGCCATAAACAGCAATAAAAGTAGTAGGTAGCGCATCATTTAAAAAAGCTTACGTTATACAAAGATGCAAAAACTTTGCGGTATATAAACAGCCGCATACGTTAACAGCGTGCCAAATGCAAACAAAAAACGCCGCCCCGGATAACCGGTAACGTTTAGCACCTAAACAGATGTGATAGATACTTCTGCTCACATCGTTCATTACCTTTGTTAATACCAGTATACACATTAACTTTCCGGTAGATTTTTACTAACCTCTGCTTGAATCTCTAAAATCATTGCCGCAAAAACAACAACATACCAGTTTTAAGAATCCTTTAGCAGTGTTTTAAAATCCCGCACCCGACCTTTGTAACACACACGAAACTAATACACTTATGCGATTACTTATATGCGCCGTGGCATTAATTTGCTATGGTAGTAGCCACGCACAACTGAGTCCACCCGGACTTGGAGAGACACACTCGGCGTACTGGAACGCGGCAGGCGTACGGCAAAAAATAAACGAAAAAAACACCTCTGTAACCTATGTAGGCACCGGAAGGATAAGCGGACCCGAGGACGAAAACCCATTAAACAAACCGTCTATTTTTGTGGTAAACGAAGAAGTATACCACAAAATAAATCCTGCTTGGCAATACAGCTACGCGCTAAGCTACCGAAGGCAATACCACTACAGCCACCTTGTACAAAACCCTGATGACGCCGAAATTCACCAGGAATATAGGGCATACGGACGGATTAGCCGCACCAACACCTTTGGTAACTTTAAATGGAAAAACACACTGAGACAGGAAGTCCGCAGGTTTTTTGATGCAGAATTTGGCAATATAAACAACAGCCTGCAACTGCGTACACGCTTAAAAACCCAACTTTCGGCTGGGATTGACGCGGCAAAAACGAGCAGCGTAAGTGCCAGCGCCGAAGTACTGTTTTCTATACCGCATGACGCCGCAGAAAACTGGGGGAATTATGAATATAAGGAAAGTAGGTTTTGCCTGTACTACACCTACAAGCCAAAAGAAATGCCCATAACCTTTGACTTGGGATATATGAATGATCTTATAGGCACAGGCCATGATATTGTAGATGCCAATTATATAGCTTTTGATATAATACTGGAAAACCCCTTTTAGCCAAACTAAAAGGGGTTTCCTTATCTAACAGCTTTATGTAATTACAGCACTTTTTTAAACAGGCTGCTTGCGGTGTGCCCACCAAACCCAAATGTATTATTTAGCACATAGTTGAGTTGGGCTTTTTGGCTTTTGCCAATAACCAGCTTTGTGTTTTCAGGAATACGCTCGTCCAGGTTCTCCGGATTGGTATTTATGGTCCCTGGGATAATACCATCGCGCAGCGATAATATACTTATAATACTTTCTACAGCGCCGGCAGCCCCCAGTAAGTGCCCCGTCATACTTTTAGTAGCAGTAACGGTTACATTATACCCCTCAAACAAGGTGGATATACCGGTAAGCTCCCCTATATCGCCCAGTGGCGTAGAGGTGGCATGGGCATTTACATAGCCTTCGGCAGCTATTTCGGCAGGCGTTACACCGGCCTCTTTAAGCGCACGCGCCATGCCCAGCTTGGCACCAAGGCCATCGGCAGGTGTACCGGTTAAATGGTAGGCATCGGCAGCCATACCACCACCTATAATTTCGGCATAAATTTTTGCACCGCGTGCCACAGCGTGCTCCCATTCTTCCAGGATAAGCGCGCCGGCACCTTCGCCTGCCACAAAACCATCTCTGGATTTATCAAACGGGCGCGATGCACCCTCCGGGTTATCATTGCTTTTGCTTAATGCCTGCGAGGCGCCAAAACCGCCAATGCTCGATGGCGTAATGGCTGCCTCGCTACCGCCGGTTACCATAATGGTAGCCTTACCCATACGTATGGTATCTGCTGCTGCAATAATGGCCGAGTTACTGGATGCGCAGGCCGAAACCGTAGCATAGTTAGGCCCATGCAGCCCAAAACGTATAGAAAGTACGCCCGCAGCAATATCTACAATCATTTTAGGGATAAAGAACGGGTTAAAACGCGGCGTACCATCGCCGGCGTGGAACTCCTGCAACTGCTCCTCAAACGTACCGATACCGCCGTTACCCGTACCCCAAATCACACCCACATCGTAGCGTGCTTCCTGGCTCATGGCTGCAAAATCAAGCCCTGCATCTTTAATGGCTTCTTCTGTAGCCACTATAGCATACTGTGTATAAAGATCGTATTTCCTGAGTTCTTTTTTCTCGATAAAATCTTCGCCTTTAAAACCCTTTACCTCACAGGCAAAACGTGTTTTAAACTTTGCCGCATCAAAGTGTGTAATGGGCGCGGCACCGCTTTTACCGGCCACTATGTTATCCCAAAATTCGGCTACCGAATTTCCTAAAGGGGTAATAGCTCCAAGGCCGGTTACTGCTACTCTTTTCATTTTATAGGTGTTTTTATAAGATTCGAATATCCTTTGGCTAGCAATTTTGTTTTATCTTCATTCCACACATCACAGTGAATGTTTACAATTTGCCTGCCGCGTTTTTGCACGCTTGTTTCTGCAATAATAACATCGCCTGCGCGTGCCGCCGCAAAGTAATCTACAGATAAATTTACGGTTACATGAAAAACGTCTTCGCCATAGGTAATTAAGGTGGCTCCCATGGCATCATCTATAATAGCCGCCGTTACCCCGCCGTGCAGCGTACCAAACGGGTTGGTCATTTCCGGGCGCACGGTGTATTGAAACGCCAGGCTGCCTTCCTCTACCTTGAGTATTACAGGCTGCAACCAGTTCATAAACGGCGATGGCGAATCCTGCACCTGCCTGCCTATATACCGGCGCAACATTTCTGCTTCTTTTGTTTCCATAAGCACACACTAAAAACCAAACGGTATTTTATTTTTATACCATTTGGTATATTTATAGTCAAAAAAATTATTTCTCTAAATCTTTTATCAGCCGCTTTGCCGTTTTTAGGGCAGCAGCAAGTGCTTCTTCGTTACCCGTAAGCTTCCAGAGCATAACACCGCCTTCTATAAGCGCTATAAAAGACAAAGCGAAGGCCGCAGCATCTGCACTCTTTTTTATTTCCTTACGTTCCTGCCCTTCCTTTACAAGCGTTACAAGTGCACGCTTCCATCCGTTTATGGCTTTACGCGCCTTTTCCTTAAGTGCGGGGTGCGTATCATCTGCCTCTACCGCGGTGTTTAGTACCGGGCAGCCATATTGCAGCACAGGATCGGCAGGGAGCGCTGCATATACCGCCACATAAGCCTTCAGCTTATCTACGCTATGCTGGTAACGCTCTACCTTGTCGCCCACAAGCTGCGTAACTCGACTAAAGTTATAATCAAATGCAGCAAGCGCTACATCGTCTTTACTTTCAAAATTACCGTAAATACTGCCCTTTGTTAGGCCGGTAACATCGGTAAGGTCTGATATAGAGGTGCCGGCGTATCCCTTACGGTTAAATACCGGGGCGGTTTTTTCTATGATAAACTGTTTTGTTTTATCTGCCTTAGTCATAACACAAAGATAGGAATAAAAATATACCAATCGGTATAAATATATAAATTTTCCCAATTATGATTTTTATCACAACAGGGAGCCGAAAGACTTCTTAATTTTAGTTTCAGGAATACGGAAAATTCCGTAACTTTAGAATATGAACCTTAAAATGTAAAAGCTATGCAAGTACATTTGAATACAGACAACCACTTTGAAGGCACAGGAAGAAAAGAAGGCTACTGGACTGAAGTAGCACATGAAAAATTAAAACGATTTGAAGAGCGCATATCTACACTCGAAATTCATATTTCAGATGAAAACAGCGGCGCAAAACAGGGGGCTACCGATAAAAAATGCACCATTGAAGCGCGCGTAAGCGGATATTCTCAGTTGTCTGCCAGTTGCAAATCAGACAATATAGAAAAAGCAATTTCGGGCGCACTTGATAAGCTGAAAAGTGTACTAGAGCACGCGCTTGATAAAGCAAAAACACACTAAACAAACAGCATTTATATATAACCGAAACAGCTCCTGTATTTTACCATACAGGAGCTGTTTTATTTTACGGGTGCTTACGCGCACTGGATTTTATCTGCTGGTTTTCTTCGGCATCATCTATAGAATGCGTACGCGAAAGTTCGTTATCTTTCTCCGCCAGGTCGCCCAGCTTTTTATAGTACTTTTCTATAACCTTCATTTCTTCCTCGCTTATATCTTCTATATCTACCAGGCGGTTGCTGGCATTTTTATGCGAGGCAAGCAACTCGTTCAGCTTTATTTGTATGGCAAGCGAGTCTTTATTTTGCGCCTTTTGTATTAAGAATACCATAAGAAATGTTATTATGGTAGTTCCGGTGTTAATAACCAGTTGCCAGTTCTCTGAGTAGTTAAATATCGGCCCGCATATACCCCATATTACTACCAGGGAAAACGCGCCCACAAAAACGGGCGTACTGCCTGTGGCCTGTGTTACTTTTGTGGCAAAGGTATCAAATATACTACCCCTGCCCCGTTTACTTTCGTTGTTCATGATGTGTGTATTTTTATATTAAAGCTACGAAAACCAGCAGCTTAACACACGTGGTTTAACCCAAGTTTAATACACACAGCTTCCACATTTGTTAAATAAAAGGCCGGTATACACCCATTACCGGGATAAAGTAATACTTTAGCAACATCCAAAACATCTGTTATAATGAAAAAACGTATTTTAAGCACAGTACTGCTTACCGGCGTACTGGCACTTCAATTCTCTTGCTCATCGTCATCGGGCACACCTTCTGAGGACAACGGTAACAACAATCCTACGCCCGGAACTAACGACATAGACCTTTATCTTACCGAAGGCGACCAAAGCGTGCTGCTGCAAAAGCAAACGACCGTATTGGACCTTAACACCACAGCACAGATTTACCCCAACGTAATAGACGTTACCGACGGTACCACGTACCAAACCATAGACGGTTTCGGGTACACCCTTACCGGCGGCAGTGTGCAGGTAATCAATACACTTAACACGGCGCGCAAACAGGCACTGCTACAGGAGTTATTTGGCAATGGCGGCATAGGGATAAGCTACCTGCGTCTTTCCATAGGGGCTTCTGATCTTAATGCATCGGCGTTTACCTATGATGATATGCCTGCGGGGCAAACCGACCCTACACTGGCTAACTTTAGCATGGAAAATGATAGTGCGGTAATTGCCATGCTAAAAGAAATACTGGCTATTAACCCAAACATTAAAATGATTGCCACCCCATGGTCTGCCCCGGTATGGATGAAGACCAACGAAAACTTTAAAGGGGGGAACCTTAAACCGGAATACTACGCCGCCTATGCGCAGTACTTTGTAAAATACCTGCAGGCCATGAAAGCCGAAGGCATAAACATAACTGCCGTAACCCCACAAAACGAGCCGCTGAACCCGTATAACGAGCCAAGCATGGTTATGGATGCTACCTCTCAGCGTGATTTTATTAAGAACAACCTTGGCCCGGCTTTAGCAGCAGCTAACCTTACTACAAAAATCATAGCCTACGACCATAATTGCGATGTTACTACCTATGCGGCAACTATATTTAACGATGCCGCGGCCAGCCAGTATACTGATGGTAGCGCATGGCACCTATACGCCGGCGATATTAACGCGCTGAGCAGCGTACATAACAGTTACCCTGATAAAAATATTTATTTTACAGAGCAATATACCAGCGGCGGTGGCAGTTTTGCGGGCGACCTAAAATGGCACCTTAAAAATGTAATGATAGGCGCTACCCGAAACTGGAGCAAAAACGTGCTGGAATGGAACCTGGCCAGCGATGGTGGTTTTAACCCGCATACACCGGGGGGCTGCAGCGACTGTAAGGGTGCTATTACCATTACCAGCAGCGACAGCTACCAGCGCAATGTGGCTTACTACATTATAGCGCACGCGTCTAAGTTTGTTCCTGCGGGCTCTGTACGTATAAGCAGCAACAACAGCAACACAAACGGTAACCTTAATAACGTGGCGTTTAAAACCCCTGAGGGTAAAACGGTACTTATTGTAGAAAACGACAACGCCGTGGCCATAACCTTTACCATAAGGCAGGGCGGGCAATGGGTTACAGCCAAGCTAAACGGTGGTGCTGTGGGCACTTATGTGTGGTAACACTGTAGCACAATAGCATAAAAAATCAAAAAGCGCGGCTTGCAGGCCGCGCTTTTTTTGTGTGTGTAAAAAAACATTTATTAAACAATCTACCAAAAAATGGTGTAGAGTGCCGCTGTAATGCCGGTAATAACCAGCGCTCCTACGGTAAACGCAGGGGTAACTTTAAACATTGTGGTGTCTACTTCTAATCCGTTAGTATTAACACCTTTTTGTGATTCTTTGGTGCTTATGAAGAACATAGCTACTACGCAAAGCACAAATACTATAGCCATCCTGTCCAGGAACGGTATTTCATACACGCCCTCTGCATTTGGTACGGCCCAGCCAATAGGGTTTAGGAAAGACAAATCTACAACAGCCGGAAGGAATTTTAGCACACAGCTAAAAATAAATCCGCCAATGGTGGCAAAAAGTGCCGCATTGCTGGTAGTTTTCTTCCAAAAGAAACCAAGAAGGAACATGGCAAAAATACCCGGGCTTACAAACCCTGTATACTCTTGTATAAACTGGAAACCTCCTTTTTTATCTATGCCAAGGAACGGCGCTATGATAATAGCAATAACCATAGCCGAAACCACCGTGATTTTACCCACGTTAACCAGTTTCTTTTCGTCTGCCCCTGTGTTTATGCGTTTTTTATAAATATCAAGGGTAAATATGGTGGCTATACTGTTTGCCTTACCTGCCAGCGATGCCACGATGGCGGCAGTAAGTGCCGCAAACGAAAGCCCCTTAAGACCTGCCGGTAGCAGGTTAAGCAGCACAGGATACGCTCTGTCTGGATTTAGTTCACCCGCCTGCATCATCTCCGTTTGAAAACTACCGTGCTGATACAGCACATAAGCAGCAATACCCGGAATAACCACAATAAGCGGCATCATAAGCTTAAGGAACGATGCAAACAGTAGTCCGCCACGCGCCGTTTTAAGGTCGGCACCAAGAGCACGCTGCGTTATGTACTGGTTACAACCCCAGTAATTAAGGTTTACTATAATCATACCGCCTATAAGTACCGAAAGGCCCGGCAACTCTGAGTAGTTAGGATTGTCTTTATGGAAAATCATGTGGAAGTGGTCGCCCGCTTCGGCTGTCATGTGCTTAAAGCCATCTAAAAGGCCGTCGCCACCAAACTCGTGCGAAACAAGGTTAACCGCAAGGTACGTGGTAATCAATCCGCCAAGTATAAGGAAGAACACCTGTATAACATCGGTAAAACCAATAACCTTCATGCCACCCAGGGTAATCATAATACTAAATATGGCCAGGAACGCAATACACAGGTTAAAATCTATACCGCTAATGCTGCTTATGGCAAGCGCACCCAGATATAGAATAGACGTTAGGTTTACAATAACATACAACAACAGCCAAAACACCGCCATAATCATGGCTACATTAGCGTTATAGCGCTGGTGCAAAAACTGTGGCATGGTAAATATCTTGTTTTTAAGATATACCGGTATAAAAAATACCGCTACCACTATAAGGGTTATGGCGGCCATCCACTCGTATGTGGCTATGGCAAGGCCCAGCTTAAAGCCGCTGCCGCTCATGCCTATAAACTGCTCAGCACTAATGTTACTGGCTATAAGCGATGCACCAATGGCCCACCAGGTAAGCGAACCTTCGGCAAGGAAGTAATCACTGCTCGAAGCGCTTTCTTTTTTCTTGCGGTTGTATATCCATAGGCCATACCCTACTATCAAAACGAAGTAGACCAGGAACACTATGTAATCCGCGGTTGCTAATGAAGACTGCATAATTGTGTGTTTGTTGAGATTTGGGTTATAGAAAAAATTTGCGTTATAGTTGTGTTATTGCTTTTGCTTGTAGTGTACCTCTGAAAGCTCCCTGAGCGTGGCAGCGCTCTTTTCAGGCGAAATATCACGTTGTGCTTCGGCCATAAGTTCGTAGCCCACCATAAACTTCTTTACCGTAGCCGAACGTAGTAACGGCGGATAAAAATGCATGTGGAAATGCCACTCCGGGTGTTCCTCGCCATCGGTAGGCGCCTGGTGTATACCCGATGAGTACGGGAACGACGTTTCAAAAAGGTTATCGTACTTAACCGTAAGTATTTTTATGGCTTCGGCAAAAGCAAGTGCTTCCTCCTCTGTCATGTCTGTAATTTTGCCAAAATGCCTCTTGCTTACAATCAGCGTTTCAAAAGGCCATATGGCCCAAAACGGTACCAGTACTACAAAATGTTCGTTCTCGTACACAATGCGCTCGTTACGCCCCAGTTCTTCTTTAAGGTAATCAGCAAGCAGGCTGCGTCCTTTAGCTTCGTAATACTTTTTAAGGTTCTCCTGGGTTTTGGCAATGTTTGTAGGCAGGGAGCTTTGGCTCCATATTTGCCCGTGCGGGTGCGGGTTACTACAACCCATAACAGCCCCTTTATTTTCAAAAATCTGAACGTGGTTTATAAAATCACGACTGCCCAAATCCAGGTATTGCGCTTTCCATACATCTACCACTTTTTTAATGGCTTCTACCTCCATTTCGGGCAGTGTAAGGTCGTGCCTTGGCGAAAAGCATATTACACGGTTAATACCTCTTTCGGGCTCTATACGAAACAGATCTGTGCTTACCGGCTTTTCTACCTCCTCCTGTAAAAGTGATGGGAAGTCGTTATCAAACACAAAAACATCGGTATACTTATCGTTATACACACCGTTGCTGCGCTCATTACCGGCACACAGGTAGCAGGTAGGGTCATAATGCGGACGCTCTTCGCCTCCGGCACTTTCCTTTTGTCCCTGCCAAGGCCTTTTAGCACGGTGCGGCGACACCAGCACCCATTCGCCCATTAGAGGGTTATATCTTCTGTGCGGATGTTCATTATTATCAAATGCCTGCATATTCTGTTGTATATTGGCTGGTACCTTTAGATATTTTTACCTTGTAGGCTTCCAGTTTAATATTAAATTTTTCTTTGTACTCCTGGCTTACACGCTCTATAATGCCATTAACAGCATCCTTTTTTACAAGGTTAATGGTACAGCCCCCAAAGCCGCCACCCATCATACGGGCACCCAGTACATTTTCATCGTTACGCACGGCATCGGCAAGGAAATCAAGCTCCTCGCAGCTGACCTCGTAGTTTTTGCTAAGGCCATCGTGCGTGGCAAACATTAGCTTACCCAGTGTGGCAAAATCCTCGTTTTCAAGCGCAGTAACCGCATCGAGCACACGCTTAATTTCGCGCACTACAAACAAGCACCTGCGGTACACCACATCGCCCAGTATGTTTTTACTGGCCTCTACCTGCGCTTCGGTAAGGTCGCGGAAGGTTTTTACCTCCGGGTACTGCTCCTTAAGCAGCGCCAGCCCCTGCTCTACCTCGTTACGGCGGTCATTATAGCCCGACGTAAGCAGGGTATGTTTTACTTTGCTGTCCAGCAAAAGCAATGAATATTCTTTAAAATCAGCATTGTGGTATTCGTACTCCAGCGAGTTACAGTCCAGTTTTATAACCTTGCGTTTTTTACCAAACACGCTGGCAAACTGATCCATAATACCACAGTTTACCCCCACAAAGGTGTGCTCTGCCTTTTGGCCGATAAGCGCCACGGCCTCGCGGCTAAGGCCCAGGTTATACATTTTATTTAAGGCAAAGGCAAAACCACATTCTACTGCTGCCGATGAAGACAGGCCTGCGCCCATAGGTATAGTACTGCTAAAAACCACGTTTACACCACCAAAGGCCAAACCTTTTTCTTTAATAAGGTGTGCCACCCCCAGGAAGAAGTTGGCCCACATAAGGTCGCCCGGCTTCAGGGGTTGGGTAAGGTCAAAGCTGTAGCTTTCGTTAAGGTCCTTGGCAAACAGGTTTACGGTATTGGTTCCGTTATCTGAAATGGCAAAGCACACGTATTTGTTTATGGCTGCCGGAAGCACAAAACCATCGTTGTAATCTACGTGCTCGCCAATAATGTTAATACGCCCGGGAGAAAGGAATATGTGCCCCGGCGCTGCGCCAAACTGTTCTTTAAAACAGGCCGAAACCTGCTGTACTAACTTTTTCTTCATCGCTTAATTTCTAGTGTCGCTATTGGTAATCCGGCTGCAGAAGCCGTAAGGGTTATTGTTTTACTAAGGTTTTCGGTACGCAGCAGTGTGGCTGCAATACCGGCACCCGCAGGTATTGTTTTTTCTCCTTCTATTACCGCATTACCGCCGCTAAGGCTAAAGGTAATCGGGTTAGTGGCATCGGGTAGTACCGTGCCGTTTTCGTCTACTATTTTAGCATATACAAACACCATATCAGGCTTATCTGCATTTAGCGCCTTACCCGAATAATCGGCTTCCAGTACTATTTTTGCTGCCTTACCTGCGGTGGTTACGCTGGTTTCAGTTACTTCTTTACCATTAATATAGCCCACAGCTTTTAGCGTTCCGGGTGTAAACTTGCCCAAATCAAACACAAACGGCGCGTGCGGCAGTTCATCGGTAAATGCGTCTTTTACGGGTTTTTGTTTGGCTACGAGTGTACCGTTTAAGTACAGCGCCACCTCATTACAGTTGCTGTACACCGTAACCTTAGGGCTCGATTTTTCGTTCCAATACGACGCGATAAACGCCATAGGGCCCTGGGCTACGTTCTTATCCAGTTTTTGCGATGCATCGCGCTGGCTTTGGTAGAAATAGTACACAAACTTAGGCAGGCGGAAAATATCGCTAATGCCCGAGGTTTCAAGATCAGGGCTGTAGCCGCGGTTATAGTCAAACATAAGCCAGTTTGCGTGGCCTATGGTGTTTTTACCTTTCAGGTTAGAGTTATAGGCCTCCATAAAGTTAAACGCCTGTTGCAGCTGTCTTTTTTCGCCGCTTTCGCGAAACTGCCTGCTGGTGCGTTCTTCCTCTTTTAACCCGCTAAAAGCCGTTTGATTAAAGCCTGCATTTTGTGCATAATACTCCCAGTCGCCATATTCGGCTATAAAAATCTTGCGGTTGCCTTTATCATATTTTGTCCAGTAATCCGGGGCTTTGCCATGCTGGCGCGCCGGAATGTACAGGGTATAGTTAGGGTTATCCATCCAGCCGGCGGTAACAATATCTTTAAATGGAAGCTCCTCGCGCAGGGCCTTATTAGCGGCTGCCATGTAGGCTTCGCTCATTTCACTTTCGTTTAGCGATACCTCCCAGAAAATAATACTTGGGTGGTTACGGTCACGGCGGGCAAGGTCGCGTACTTCCTGTATAGAATTCTTTTGGAATACCTCATCGCCAAAAAACTGCCATCCGCTTATACAATCCATAACTAGTATGCCCAGTTCATCGCAGGCATTAAGGAACGCCTCGCTTTGCGGATAGTGCGAAAGGCGTACAAAATCGTACCCGGCACTTTTTATTTTTACCGCATCGCGGTACTGCGCTTCATCTGATATGGCATAACCCAGGTATGGATACTCCTGGTGGCGGTTAGTACCGTTTATAAATAACTTCTCACCGTTAAGGTAAAAGCCATCGTTACGCAATTCGGTTTTGCGTATGCCTGTTTTAGTGGTGTAGCTGTCTACTTGTTTACCGTTTTCTAAAACACTAACGGTAACAGTATACATATCAGGGTTTGTAATACCCCAAAGCTTAGGTTTAGGGATGCTTATGTTTTGGGTAACATCTGCATCAGCGCCCGGTGCTATGGTTTTTTCCGCCGAAGTAAACTCAGCCGATGCACCATTAGCATCTGTAAACACCGTTTTTACCGTTACTTTTTTAGCTTCGGCAAAATCGTTCTTCAGGTTTACCTTAACCCACCCGTCTGCTTTTATTTTGCTCACCTCGTTAAAGTGTACAAACACCCCACCGCCAGCGGTTTTGTTTGCGGCTACAGCATCTGTTATGTACAGCTTGTTAGTGGTAATAAGCGACACGTTTCTGTACACGCCGCCATAGTAGTTAAAATCGAGTTCGGCAAGCGGCTTGCCCGGCTGTATGTGTTTGTTATCCTTATTGTTTACCTTTAATGCCACCGAATTATTTAACCCAAACTTAACCCAAGGGCTTATATTTACAGTAAACGGGGTATAACCACCTATGTGCCGGGCAACAGCTTTACCATTCACCCAAATTTCAACTTCGTGCATAACGCCCTCAAAGCGCAGAAACACGTTGTTATCTTTAGCTGAGGCTGCTACCTCAAAGTCTTTTTTATACCAGCAATCCCCCTGCCACTGGTTTGTTACCACCAGTGGCTCGTTGTTAGCGGTGTGTGGCAGGCTCACGGTTTGCCACGCACCACCAAGGCTGTCTTTTGTAAACTGCCAGCTTTGTCCAAAATCTGCCTTCCTCACGGCAAACTCCGGCTTATGGCACCCAGCCAGGGATAATGCTAAAATTATATATGCTAACTTTTTCATTTGTAATTCTTGTTGTCGTAAAAATTAAAGGCAGGTAACGCCTTTACTGTTATTGCTACTGAAGCGTTTGTGCAAAGGCTCCCATAGCAGGCTCTGCATTGTTATCAAAGCCCCAAAGCGCCTGGTTTTCCCAGGTTGAGCCATCGGTAGCGGTAGTGCCTTTCCATGCCGTCCATTCGGCGCCCCAGTAACAAAAACCAAGACCCCCGGATGTAGTTTCCACCATATTACGTATGGCTTTTACAAATGCCAGTTGCCCATCGGGCGTGGCGGCATAACCCGGCACAAGCTGGCTGCTTTGCCCTACCACATTATTTGTATAGTCATTATAGCCCAGTGTAAACGGGTACGATGTTTCGGCAATAAACACCTTTTTGTTATGCGCTGCCCCTAACGACGTTAACGAACTTTTTATGGCCGCCAGGTCTTTACCATGCCATATAGGATAATACGACAGGCCTATGTAATCATAATCTACATTTGCCACCTTGTTAAAGAACCAGTCGGCACCGTTAGTACCGGCGTGGTGCAGCATTATTTTTACAGTGGGCGACTGCTGGCGTATTTTATCACTTATGGCATTTACCAGCTGCAGGTATTGGCCCTCGTTATTAGTAAGGTTACCGGCAGGGTACATAAACCCGTTGTTCGTTTCGTTACCTATTTGTATAATATCAGGTTTAATATCTGTAAGGATTTGCCCGGTATAGTTTACCGCGGCGGTCTTTAGGTCGGCAAAACTAAGGCTTGCCCATTCGGCAGGGATTTGCTGCGCAGAAGGATCTGCCCAAGTATCTGAGTAATGTACCGTAAGCCAAACTTTTAGCCCGGCGTTGTGCACGCGTTGTGCAAAGGTTTTTACCTCATTAAACGTGCTGTGCCCCGTAGCAGGGTTTTTCCATAAACGTATGCGGATGTAGTTAACACCGGCCTCTTTAAGCGTGGTTATGGCATCTTGGGTTACCCCGTTATTTTTGTATACGGCACCGTCTGCCTCTGCGGCAGGCAGGAACGACATATCTACAGCACGTACAAAACCCGTGTCCGGTGTAGGATCAGGAGCCGGAGTGCTGCTGTTATTGTCATCGCCACCGCACCGCACCATTGTGAGGGCGAGCAATGCGAAGGCAAAAAGTTTGTTAAACGTTTTCATTTAGTTTGTGAGTTTGAATAAAAATTTGGTTTTCTGTTCATAGGTTTGCCCCGGGTGTAATACCGCGCTTGGGAACTCCGGACGATTTGGCGCATCCGGATAATTTTGGGCTTCAAAGCAAATGCCGCTGTACCTGTCGTAATCAGCTCCTTCTTTACCTTGTAGTTGCCCAAAACAATTACCGCCCACATATATGTGTACACTGGGCTGGTTAGTAAACACGGTCATTTCTATACCGGTTTTAGGGCTGTACAGCCTGGCTGCTTCCCGGTTATAATCCTGAGGCAACACAAACGAATTGTCTATAACCTTAGGGCATACCACGGGTTGGGTTAAATCAAGAGGCGTGTTAGCCACGTCGTCATACCTGCCGGTAGGTATCCCCTCCTGGGTTACCTGCAGTATTTTGCCCGAGTTTACCTGTACTGTTTGCCTCTCTAACGATTGCGAATGTCCGTCTAAATTAAAGTAACTATGCTGTGTAAGGTTCAGCACCGTAGTTTTATCGGTTACGGCAGTGTAGTGCACCAGCAGTTCGTTATCTGGCGTAAGGGTGTAGGTTACCTCTACGGTAAGGTTACCCGGAAAGTGCTCTTCGCCATCGGGGCTGGTGTATGTAAATACTATACTTGGCCTTTCTCCGCCCTGTATGCGTTTCATGGTCCAGTAGGCACGTCCAAAGCCTTTTAACCCACCATGCAGGGTATTGCCATTGTTATTGGCATTAAATTTATAAACAACGCCGTTCAGTTCAGCTTCCGCCCGGCTGATGCGGCCTGCATAGCGGCCTATTATCGAGCCAAAGTAGGGAGCAGACGGAAGCCCGAACGACTGAATGTAGTTTTCTATACTATCAAACCCCAGCACTACATCTACCGCCTGGTCTTCATGACCCACTTTTAGGGAGGTTATTGTAGCGCCGTAATTAATAAATGTGGCTTCGAGCCCCCGGCCGTTGCTTAGGGTGTAGCTGAACACTTCTTTTCCGCTTGGCAGCATACCAAACGAATTCGTAACACATTTGGGTGTAAAATATGAAATAGGGGAATTTTCCATATTAATATTATTAATTCAACATCAAAAGTAGAAATAAATTCTACCCTACCATACCAGTACCCACCAGTTTTTGTATATTAGCCACCAGTTTAAAACGTTGTAGCTTATGAAACTCATACACATAGACAGTTTTCGCAGTTTACCAAAATACCGGCAGATAGTGCTTTCTGTAGAAACTGCCATAAGCGAAAAACGCCTGCGCCGCGGCGATAAGCTGCCCAGCGTAAACAAGGTAGCACTGGAATTTTCGCTTTCGCGGGATACTGTGCTGCTGGCCTATGAAGACCTTAAAAAGCGAGGTATTATTTATGCCCGACTGGGCAAAGGCTACTATGTAAAGAGCGAGGAGTTTACCCTGGAGCAACGGGTGTTTTTGCTGTTTGATGAGTTTAACTCGTTTAAGGAAGACCTGTACAACTCGTTTAAGGAAACCATGGGCAGCAGCGCACAAATTGATATTTTCTTCCATTATTTTAATATCGACGTGTTTAAAAAGCTGGTTAACGAAAACAATGGCGACTACAGCAAGTATGTTATAATGCCTACCACCCTGCAGGGCGTACCGGACATTATTAAGGCATTGCCCAAAAACGATGTGTACATACTGGACCAAACCAATGCCAGCCTTGCCGAATACCCATCGGTGCATCAAAACTTTGTTACAGATATGTATAATGGGCTTACAGCAGGCATAACCAAACTGCGTAAATACAGCAAACTGGTTTTAATTTTCCCGGCATTTAAACAGCCACCGGGTATGAAAGAAGGTTTCCTGAGGTTTTGTACAGATAATGATTTTGCCTACGAAGTAATTCCCGATTTTGAAAACCACAGCATAACCCCTGGCGAGGTATATGTAATACCCAATGACCGACACCTGGTAAATGTAATAGAACAAGCGCGGGTACAACAGCTACGAATAGGCAGGGATGTGGGTATAATATCCTATAACGACATACCGCTTAAAAAAGTGGTGGGCAACGGTATTACCACCATTTCTACCGACTTTACCGCCATGGGAAAAATACTCGCCGAGATGATTGTGCTACAAAAACGCGAGAGTGTAGAAAATGCCAGCAGGCTGATACAACGTGGGTCGTTGTGATTAACCACCCCGGCTTTCAGCCACCCCTCCGAAGGAGGGGAATGTTCACTCATATTTTCACAACTACAATTCCCCTCCTTCCGAGGGGTGCCCGTAGGGCGGGGTGGCAAAAATTCAAAAATAATATTATTCCGGCGCTTCAATCTTTATCGATCGCTTTGCTTCGTTACCCTGTTCATCAGTTACCGTGAGGTAGTAATTCCCGGTACCGGCACGTACCTGCATTTCATGAAACGTTTGGGTTTCGCCCAGGTAGTTGTTACCCAGGTACCAAAACAGCTTTGCTTTCGGGTTAGTATGCGCGGCTTTAAAAATCACAGGTTGCACCTCCCCGGCAAAATTACGTGTAAGGTACACCTTTCCGTTTTCTTTCGGGTAAATAAAATCCACATAGCTACCTGTACCGCCTTCGCAACCCGGCTTATACGGGGGTAACGGGCGGTAATCCATGTGTAGGTTTTTGTAGTACCACTCCATAACCGGTGGCAGTACAAACCAGGTTTTAGTTATCATATTGTCTATGCTTTCGCAACTGCTGTTTACACGGTATTGCCCTGTTGGGTCCAGCTGTACGGATTTATGGTATGGGCAGGGTTTGGTTTTACTACCGTTTAGCGGAATCCACTGTTTAGACACCGGGCAATGCTCCCCAGCAAGATGCCCGCTTACGGCACACACCTCAACTTCCTGAAGGTCGTTGTACGGGGGTGCAAACCATTTTTGCCTTGGCAACAGGTTAAACACATCAAACAAAATGGGAGCGGCACTACCCACCCCGGTAAGTGTAGGGCGCCCCTCACCCGAGGCATTACCTACCCAAACCCCCACCACATAGCGACTGTTAGTACCTATAGCCCAGCCGTCGCGACCGCCAAAACTGGTACCTGTTTTCCATGCAATTTCTAAAGACGAATCGTAAAACTTCCATGCCTCATCGCCTTCGGGGCGGTTTACTTCCTTCATGGCGTTGTAGGTACACCATATAGCCCCTGCCCCGGCATGCTGCTTCTGGTAGGTTTCTTTGCCAAAACTTCGGGTAACGGTATTGTCGTAATTCAGGTCGGCAAACTCATTGGTGCGGTATTTGGCCTGTGTGGCAGTAAAATAATTTAATGTAGACGTAAACCCGGCATAGGTGCGGCACAAATCCCACAGGTTACTCTCTGCACCGCCCAGTATAAGCGACAATCCATAATGGTTAGGCGACTTATTAATATTGCTCAGCTTAAAATGCTGTAAACGGTCGTAAAACCGGTATACGCCATACTCCTTAAGCATAAGCACCGCCGGTATATTAAGCGACCGCGATAAGGCACGCTGTGCAGGCACGGCGCCATCGTAAGTCATTTCATAATTCTTAGGGCTGTAACCTGCTATTTGTGTAGGTACATCGGCTACGAGCGTATTGGGTAAAAGTTCGCCTGCATCGAGCATCGACTCAAACAACAGCGGCTTTAAAATACTGCCTGTACTGCGGGGAGCCGATATAATATCTACATCTTTCTGGTGGTTTTTATCCGTTGGTGCATTACCCACATACGCTATTACATTACGGGTTTTTACATCAACCACTAAAATGGCGAGGTTATGCACCTCGGTTTGCCGGTATTCCTGGTAGTAGCGCGCTGCAATTTGGTTCACCCTGTTTTGTAACGCGGCCTTTACTGTAGTACGTACACGCTGCCCGTTTTGCTTTTTAGCCACCCGCTGCAATAAATGCGGTGCCACCTGTGGTAAATCAAACGGCTTTTGGGGCAAATCCTCCTGAAGCGAAAGTTCGTAAGTAGTCTTATCTATTACTTTTTCGTTGTACAGTTTTTTAAGCAGGCGGTCGCGCTTGGCGCGCAGCAGTTGCTGGTTTTTACCAGGAAAAATAAGGCTTGGGGCATTCGGCAAAACCGCAAGTGTAGCGGTTTCGGCCCACGAAAGCTGGTGGGGCTGTACGCCAAAGTACCGCCAGGAAGCCATTTGCAATCCCACTACGTTACCTCCGTAAGGCGCATGTGCCGCATAAAGCCCCAGTATTTCGTTTTTACTGTACCGAAGTTCCAGCCGGGTGGCAAGGATGATTTCGATAAACTTTTCAAAATAACTGCGCTTTTGGTGTTCCCTGCTCAGGCGGATAACCTGCTGGGTAAGTGTACTGCCCCCACGCACCACACGCCCGGCGTCATGGTTTTGTTTCATGGCCTTGACAATGGCTGCAGGGTTAAACCCCGGGTGGTGGTAAAAATGCTGGTCTTCAAAATACACTATGCATTGCCTGAATTTATACGGAACGCTATCCTGCGCCGGAAAACGCCACTGCCCATCGGCAGCAATACGCGCACCAAGCAGTTCCCCTTTATCGCTTTCTATAACGGTACTGTAAGGAGCGTTAAACAGCGTTTTCGGGAGGCAAAAATAGTAGCCCACCAGTAGTACGGTAAAAATACCCGACTTTATTTTGTTGGTTTTTATCCAATGCCAAATGGCACGGAAACCCTTTTTTGCTTTCTCTTTAATACTCATTGGATTGTGCAATCCTTGTTTTTCAAATCCGTATAAACATGGCATTTTGGGCGACATAGCTATACCGCCCCTCCAAAGCTATACTATTAATTACTTTACCACCTTAACCCACTGCCCTTTTGTCCTCGCCACGTAATTATTATCGTACATGGCTTCCGCCTGAACGCCCGGCAGGTAATACGTACCGGCATAACTGGCATTAAGCAATATCCTAAATGTACGGCCTTCCTGTGCTTTAAGGCTAAAGTAGAAGTTGGTACGGTCATCGCGTATATCAGTGTAGTCTGCTTTATTCTCGGCAAAGCTGCCAAAATCTGTAAACCTTGTATTTACAATTTCCCAACCGCTTGGTATAATTTGCGTCAGTGCAATGTTTTCTACCCTTTCGCCGCCACGGTTAGCAACCGTTACCTCAGCCACAAACTCGGTTCCCTGCGCTAATGCCGAAGGGTTAATAACCTTACCGGCACGGTCTTTAAACACTATACCTGTACTCAGCCCGCGTTGTTCGGTTTGCTCCTGCCCTACCGGAAGCACACCACTGTACACCACTTTTACATACAGGGTACTCTGCTTGTTATTGCGTAAGGTTACCTTGTTGTTTGCTGCTACATTCAGCACGCGGTCGGCAAAGGTTTTGGCTGTTTTTACATCTGCTGCCTTCCCGTTAGCGGTGTAACTTATGTCTATGCCCTTAGGCCCGTTATTCTGTGCAAACTTACTCATGCTGTACAGGCAGTACGCTGTAGTCTGGGTACTCATCCACTGGTTACTGCTCATTTGTTTGGCAAGCTTGGTAGCCAGGGTAAACGCACGTTCTTTTTCGCCCAAAATAATCAGGGTTTCCAGTGCCATAGCGCGGTTACGTTCCGGCGAACCATAGTAATAATAGGTATACTCATTGGTTTCATCAAGCACGCTTTGTGCCAATAGCTGTTGCCCCACACCTTTTTGCCCGGCAAGCGCATACGTGGCAGCAAGGCGAAGTTTTGCTTCGTTGCTTATTCCGCCGGTTTCGCGTAGCCTGTTCATCGCACTTAGGTCGGGCTGACCGGCTAATGCCAATGTATACAACCTATAGGCCTGAGCCAAATCGTTATGATATCCTGCCGAAAAACGCCAGTCGCGCGCCATGTTTCTTTGGTAGCGCAGCCAGTCTTTCTTCATGTTAAGCGGTAACACGTAGCCTTTCTTCTCGGCCTCTACAAGGAAATGCCCCGCATAGCTGCTGCCCCATTCATCAGGTTCAGGCTGACCCGACCAGTAGGCAAAACCGCCGTTACCCGTTTGAAAGCCCTGCAACCTGCGTATGGCCGCCGTAACGTTACCCTGTATTTTGTTTTTACGATTTTGGTCGATGTCGGCAATATCGGCAAGGTACAACTGCGGGAATACCGACGACGTAGTTTGCTCCACACAGCCGTGCGGGTATTGTATAAGGTAATCCAGCCTACGGTTAAAGTCGATGCTCGGGAACGACGACACCTCAAGCCTTGCCTTGTTGCTGCCGGGCACACCAAAAGGTTTCCAGTCGATACTTGCCGAAGCGCCTGGTTTAAGCACCAGTTCCTTAAAGCTGGTAGTAACCGGGTTAGGATTTACCACATCGAGCTCTACATCATAGCGCGTGCGCTCGCTACCGCTTGCGGCGGTAATGGTCACCTTACCTATACCCAGGGTATTTGGAACCTCAAGGTCAAAATACGCTACTTTTTCATCTGGTTTACTAAAGCTTACCTGCTGTGTAGCACTACCCACAACCTTAAGTCCGGCATTGGTTTTCACCTGAAGCGTAACATTCTTTATTTTATCTTCCATGGCAAATATGGTAACCGGCAGGGTTACTTTTTCACCCGGCGTTACTTTGCGTGGCAGCGATGCCAGCAACATAAGCGGGCTGCGTACCGGGGTGGTTTTTTCTACACTGCCGTATGCACTGGTTTTATCATCTGCAGCTACCACCATAGTACGCACCGAACCGACATAATTAGGCAGTTGTATGGTATGAGTACGGGACTGGCCTTTTTCTAATTTAAACGGCCCAAAAAACAGCACCACCGGTTTAAATCGGTTAGCTTTCTTGGCCTTGCCTCCGCCCATATCTTCATCGCCACCTATGCTGAATATCTGGTTTACCTTACCGCCATACGCACCTATTACCTGGTCGTACACATCCCAGGTTTTTACGCCCAATGCTTCCTTGGCATAAAACGCTTTCCAGGCATCCGGGGTTTTAAAACGGGTTAAATCCAGCAAGCCATCATCTACCACCGCTATGGTATACGTCATGGCATGCCCATGCTTTTCGCTTACCTTAACGGTAGTTTTTTGTTCCGGTCGCAGTACGTCGGCCATACTTATCTGCGGCTCAAGCACGGTAGTTTTATCTACAATTTCTATTGGCACTATACCATACAGGCGAATAGGCGCATCGTTTTTAGTATTGGCATGCGGTTGTAGCAGGGTTACGTTGACGTACACGTTTGGCGTAAGCGCGGCGGTTATAGGCACCTTAACCTGGGTTTCACCTTTTTGGGTCTCCGCCCAATAAGTTTTAACCACCTTACTGCCGTTTTCAAGCGAAATCAACGCGCGGCCACCCTCGCTTGATGGGATAGATATGGTAGCGGTTTCGCCCACTGCATATTTCTCCTTATCTGTTGTAAACATAAGCATGGCTGCTTCCTCGCCGGTTGTGGCACGGCTGCGGCCGCTCCAGTACGGATAGTCTATAAGCACACTGCCCCCCGCCGAGTGCCCGCCTTCTAAATCGGTTACACGGATAAGATAGTTACCCCAGGCCTCGCTATCGGTTTTAAAATAAAAACTTCCTTTACCCGAAGCATCTGAAGTAATTATTTGGCTAAACACCGGCGTATTACTAACGGCACTGCTGTAGGTAGACACATCGCTGTTAGCCGAATCCCACCACCAGCGCCACTCGGTTTTATACACTTTTACATCCAGTTTCCGGCTGGCGCGCGGCTTACCGTTTGCATCTACGGTAGCCACCTCAAAACGGTTACTTGTACCGGTTTCCAGCATACCGTATTTATTGCCCTTCGGCATACGCACACCCACATACGTATCGTAAGGCGAATAGGTAGCCGAAACCACATCAGTACTTACATCGCCGCCTTTTTCATAGGCTTTGGTAATAATGGCCGCTTTAAGCAAGCCCGGTGCGCGTACCTGTAGCCTTGGCTCTACGCTTACCGCAGCAAAACCATTATCATCTACCTTACCCGAAAATATGTTTACCTCCTCTGTGCTAAACGGCTGTGCAGGATCATCAAAGGAGTAGTTTGTGTAGTTTTTAAAGGCCGTAACCTGTTTCATAAACTTGGCCTGCATTTCTACCTTAAGCCCTTTGGCTACGGCGCCATGCAGCCACGCCACGTTTAGCGTACCGTTGTTTTGCTTGTTGGCAAAAAGCGTTTTACCATCAAAACTGTTTTTTATTTTGAGCCTGTTTGGCTTTATGGTTTCTATTTTAACGGCTTTATAAAAATGCGCCCCGCCTACAGACACCATGGCTTCCCAACTTCCGGTAGGCGCACCGCTTTGCGTAGGCACTACAAACACATAGTGGTTTAGTGCATTGCGTGCCTGTACCGCCTGGTGCATCAGCTTACCGTTAGGATCTGTAAGGCGTAATTTTACCGGATGTGTAGCCGGCAGCTTGCTTTCCTTGTCGTTTAGTATAAAGCTCAGGTACAGGGTGTCGCCGGGGCGCCATACACCGCGCTCACCATATATAAAACCTTTAAGCCCTTTTTGAAGCTCGGTACCATCTACCGGGAAATTACTTACCGATAGCGCATACCCTTCCTCAAGCTTTATGTAAGTAGTATTCTTATCTTTTTTAATGATGGCAAAATAGGGCTTTTTGTTGCTCTCCAGCATTAGGGTACCATCGGCACCGGTTTGCCCCGAAGCCACTTTTTGCTGCTGGTAGTTGTACAACGCCACGCTGGCACCACTTATGGTTTTTGTAGAAGTAATACTGGTTACGGCAAAAAAGAAACTGTTATTTTCTCCTTTTTTGGCAATAACACCCAGATCGCTTGCCAGCACGTTGGTTTCAATTTCGCGGTCGTAGTAGTACGAGCTGCTGCACGGGTTTTCGCGCTGGTCCCAGTCATAATCCTCGTGGTAGTAGTCGTTGTCTTCAAATTCGGTAAAATCATCCTGCTCTGCCTCATCCTCTTCGGCAGGCTCGTTAGACGCTACACCTTCGGTACCCTCGCACTTATAAAGCGAATACGATTTTCGCATCGACATCTTTATATGGTAAATTGCCCCGGGCTCCGGTTTTATAAGTTTAGATAAATCCAGCGCATAGGCATTCCACTTGCCGTAGTTAAGCAGCTTATTTGTGTTTAGGGTAAGCTTGGTCTTTGCTACAGGCAGCGCCACATCGCGCAGGCTATACCCGCCTTCGTTAAGGTTATTTTGTTGCAGGAACTGCATTACGTTACTTTCAAAAATACGGTACACCCGCACGTCTACCGCACTAAGGTTAACCGCCTCAAAATTCAGTTTCAGGTTACTGCTTGCCGGCAGTATGGTACCGTTTTTGGCAAAACGCACCTGTGGCATTAATTGTTCAAAAATAATACCCTGGCTAAACGGTACCTTGGTTTTATAGCCCTCGGTACTCTCTATCCCCGGAAACACCTCTACTTTAAACGCGCCGTTTAGCGGTTCGGCAAAGTATACCTTTAGCAGGTTACCTTCGGTAGAAAACGTAGGGTTGTTAACGGTTTGTACCGCTACAAGGCCACTAAAATCCTGGTCACGGCGCAGTGGGTCAGAGAAGTTAATCAGCAACGTTTGGTTATCGCCCTCTACCGCCTGCATGCTTATTACCTTAAAATTATCTTTCCCGGGTATGGTATATTCCATACTGCCTTCGGTTTCTATATCGTAGGGCTTGCCGTTCCATTTAATGGTTATATCGCTATCCTGAACCGGGCGCGTAATATTATCTATAACCAGGTTAAACTCGGTTCCTCCGGCTACCTCGCCTACCAGCTTTACGGGCAGTGCTTTTCCACCCTGTGTTGCGGTAACCAGTTTTGCCGCTGTGGCCTTATCCAGGTTATCTGCAGATTTAAGGGTGAGGTTTAAAAACTGCCTGTCGCGGTTGTAGCTTTGCAGGTCGTTTGGCGTTACGGTAAAATCCTGTTTCAGGGTTTTTACGTGAAATTTAAAATCGGCCAGGCTGTCGGGCACTTTGGTAAACTTAGACAGGTGCAGCGTTACAAAATAGTCGGTATCCTGCGCCAGCCTTTTTGTAGGGCGAAATGCCAGGGTATTGTTTTGCAAGAGCAGCACCTTACCTTCCGCCGAGGGCGATACGGTAAAATAACTGCTGCTTAGTTCCTGGTTTTCCTGCCATTCGCTTTTGGCAAACGCAAGCCCCACCAGGATGTCTGCTTTGGTGGAAACCACCCCCGAAGAAAAGTTAGTAATGTACTCACGGAATTGTGAAAAATCAGAGTCGTGCTCTGCGCCCGTTTTTTTAGTACAGGCAGTAAAGAACCATGCGATGGCCGCAAAGCAGCACACCAGTTTCAGCGTTTTCATAAAAGGCCGGTTTTAATAATAAGGTTTAAGTTAGTTAAATTTTGGTTCCCGGAAGATTGTTTAACACTTTAGTGCACGGGGATTTTTTAAGGAAGGGAACAAAATTGGGTGGTATAAACCTTAGAGGGTGCGGCCCGCAAAAGCAATACAGAACAACCTTGTGAACTTAATAAAAACCTTTGTGAACCTTGTGGTTATGCAACCCTCGTTTTTTTTGGTATAACAGCGTATACGCGCTAAATATTGTGTGAAAGTAGTAATTTTTTTTATTCAAAAACAAGCGGTTGTAAAATATTGTTTTTCAATGATTTTAAGCCCTTTATTTTTACTATAAAATGCCTTAAATAATTTACAGGAAAACAGAAACCCGGCTAACGCCTGCGTTTAAAAAAATCCTTCATAAGTGCGCTGCATTCTTCTTCCATAATACCGGTAATTACCTCGGTTTTAGGGTGGAATTTACCACCCATAGCGGTATAGCCGCGGTGGGTGTCGTGGGCGCCGTATACTACACGGCTTATCTGGCTCCAGTACAGCGCGCCGGCACACATTTGGCAAGGCTCTAACGTTATGTAAATGGTACAGCCCGTAAGGTATTTACCACCAAGCGAACCCGCCGCTGCGGTAATGGCCTGCATTTCGGCATGGGCGGTAACATCGGTAAGGAGTTCGGTAAGGTTATGGGTTTTAGCAAGGATGGTATTGTTTGCCACTACCACTGCCCCTACGGGTATTTCGCCTTTATCAAAAGCTATAAGTGCTTCCTGATAGGCCTTTTTCATAAAATACTCGTGGGTAAAGATGTTTTCCATACTGCAAAAATACACCTTATGGGTATATGTTGCTAAAAAGCATATTCTTAAAATAAACCTGCCAGATTGTGCGTTATATTGTTAAAACTAACCTCATGAAGATCTCCATACCAAAACCCTGCCACGAAAACTGGGAAGGCATGACCCCCGAAGAAAAAGGACGCTTTTGCGGCATGTGCCAAAAAACCGTTGTAGATTTTACAGAAATGGCTCCTGCTGAAATACGTCATTTTTTTAATGAGCATGATGGGCAAAAAATATGTGGGCGTTTTAGAAACGACCAGTTGGCACAGCCAACGAAACCACTTTTACCCGAAGCATTGGTAAACCGTATAGCCAGCCGCCCTATGGGTTTCAGGCAAATGTTTATTGTAGCACTTTTGGTGTGTATGGGTAGTACCCTGTTTAGCTGTAACAATACTAAAGTAGAGCCAGCAATGGCTACTGAAACACCTGTAGATACCACAGCTGCGGTTTCGCGCACTACTGGGATATCTGCAGTTAGCCTAGATACTAACGTAATAGAGGAGGTTAAGCCTAAAGCTATTGTCCATAAAAAAATAGCTAAAACAGAAGAGCCTAAGGAATTTCCTGCATTGATGGGCGAAGTCGTTCAAAATCCATCAGTAAAAGCACCTCCCGTACAGGGCGATACCATTGTTGTACACAAGCCTTAAAAGCACTTACAAAATATTGTAACTTTGCACCATGCAAAGCACGCTACTAAGCACCATTAATTCTCCTGCCGACCTCAGGAAACTCAGCCCGGAACAGTTGCCACAACTGGCAGCCGAACTGCGTGCGTTTATCATAGATGTAGTATCGGCTAAGGGTGGTCACCTGGGGGCCAGCCTGGGCGTGGTAGAGCTTACCATAGCGCTGCACTATGTGTTTAACACCCCAAACGACCTGCTTGTGTGGGATGTGGGCCACCAGGCATACGGACACAAAATACTTACCGGCCGCAGGGATGCTTTTGAAACCAACCGCAGGCTGGGTGGCATTAGCGGTTTCCCAAAACGTGATGAAAGCATATACGATACCTTTGGCACCGGGCACAGCAGCACTTCTATTTCGGCGGCGTTGGGTATGGCTATAGCTTCTAAATTGCAGGGCGATGTTACCAAAAACCACATAGCGGTTATAGGGGATGCCAGCATAGCATCGGGTATGGCGTTTGAAGGGCTTAATCATGCCGGGGTTACTGATGCTAACCTGCTGGTTATACTTAACGATAACGCCATAGGCATAGACCCCAGTGTGGGCGCACTAAAGCACTACCTTACCCAGGTAAAGGAAGGCCGTAACCCTAGCCAGAATAACATGATAAGTTCGCTTAACTTTGATTATACCGGGCCAATTGACGGGCATGATTTTGCAGCGCTTATCCGCGAGCTGCAACGCCTTAAAACCATAAACGGGCCAAAGTTCCTCCACATTACCACCACTAAAGGCAAAGGATTAAAACAAGCCGAAGAAGACCAGGTACGCTACCATGCTCCGGGTAAATTTGACAAGCTTACCGGAGAGGTTTTGGCTGTAGCCGAAGACCATCTGCCGCCAAAATACCAGGATGTATTTGGGCTAACACTTACCGAGCTTGCGGCACAAAACAATAAAATTATAGGCATTACCCCTGCCATGCCATCGGGCAGCTCCATGAAGTTTATGATGGAAGCGTTCCCAGAAAGGGCTATAGATGTAGGCATAGCAGAGCAGCACGCCGTAACCCTTGCCGCCGGTATGGCTACACAGGGCATAGTGGCGTACTGCAACATTTACTCTACATTTTTACAACGCGCTTACGACCAGGTAATACACGATGTAGCCCTACAAAACCTGCCGGTAATTTTTTGCCTGGACAGGGCGGGATTAGTAGGCGAAGACGGAGCTACACACCACGGCGTGTTTGATATAGCGTACCTTAATTGCATACCTAACCTTATCATTTTTGCGCCGCTAAACGAAACCGAGTTGCGCAACATACTCTACACAGCACAGCTTGGACTGCCGCACCCTATAGCCCTACGTTATCCGCGAGGGCGTGGCGAAGGCACTAACTGGCAACTGCCATTTGCCCCAATAGCCATTGGCAAAGCCAAACAACTAAAACAAGGCAGTAAAATTGCCGTGCTGAGTACCGGCACTATAGGCAACAACGTAACCAAAGCACTAAAAGGTTTGCCGAACGAAAACCTGTTTTCGCACTGGCATTTCGGGTTTATAAAGCCACTTGATGAGGCTGCACTGCATGAGGTGTTTTCTACCCACGAAAAAATTATAACAATTGAAGACGGAGTTGTTACAGGCGGATTCGGCACAAACATTAACACATTTGCCACCACCCACAACTACGCACTGAAAATCAAAAACTTAGGCGTAAGCGATGCGTTTATTGAGCACGGGTCAGTAGAAGAACTGCAACATTTGTGCGGAATCAGCGTTAAAAGTTTAACAGATGTTTTTAGTTTAGAACAAGATTGACAATTTTTGCATGATTTTTGCAAGAAATTGCAACCATAAAACACAATTAAAATACAATGAAGATAAAAGCCTGCCTTTCAGCATTGCTGTTTATTGCCTTCCTCCCAAAAAGTTTCGCCCAGGCCCTGATTACCACCACGCTACCCGACAGCATTTCGCATTGGGAGCAAACCAATAGTGTAGGGCTTGATATTAATGAAATAGCCTTTGTAAACTGGAGTGTGGGTGGTAACAATTCGGTTACGCTGCTGGGTAAGGGTAACTTTACACGTAAGTACACTAAAAAAAATGTAAACTGGCTAAACGAACTTATAGTGCGTTACGGGCACAACTCCCAGCAGGGGCAGGTACCCCGCAAAACCGATGACCAGTTTCAGTTTAACTCCACTTTTGGGTACAAGCACGACACGATTTCTAACTTTTACTATAGTGCCAAGTTCAACTTCAACACGCAGTTTGCTAACGGGTACAACTACCCTAACAAAGAGCACGTGATTTCGGCACCGTTTGCCCCGGCGTATATTTTCCTGGGTATAGGTTCTGAATATGTGCGCAAAGACTGGGGTTTTAATGCGTATTTTTCTCCGCTTACCGATAAAACCACACTGGTACTTAACCAATACCTTGCCGATAACGGCGCATTTGGGGTAGAAAAAGCCGTTCGGGATGCCGATGGAAATATAATAGTACGCGGTAAAAAATCGCGTACAGAGCTGGGTATACTGTTTACCAACCAGCTTAAACGACAGATTTTTAAAAACATAATGCTGGATAACCGCCTTACGCTGTATACCGACTACCTTAACAGCTTTGGCAATGTAGACGTTAACTGGCAGTTTAATATAGATATGACCGTAAACCAATACGTAAAGGCTAACATAGGCGCTAACGTTATTTACGACGACGACATTAAAGCCACCGAAGAGCGCGACGGCCAGGTGGTTACTGTAGGCCCTAAAATGCAGCTGAAACAAATGCTGGGCGTAGGCTTAAGCTATACTTTTTAATTTCAGATTTTTGAATTCAGATTTCAGATTGAACTACACTCGTGGTTTGATTATAGTTGAAAAAGATATGATATTCTTAGCCAAAAAAACAGACGCCATAAGTTTACTTTCTTATGGCGTCTGTTTTTATGTTTTGGTGTAGTTCAATCTGAAATCTGAATTCAAAAATCTGAAATCACCTACTCCCGGTAATGGTGTTATACAACAGTACGGCATTACCATCTGTAAGGGTACTTACAAAATGGCATATATGCAGCAGGCGTTCGTATACGGTCATTTTTTCGGTAACAAATTTTTCGGGCAGTAGTTTTAATATCAGCTTGTCGTAATTGCTTTCACGGCCTTCAAACTTATTGTTATAAGCAGAACAAAAAGCATCGAGAAGGGTATTTATAATACGGTAGCCCATTACTTCCTTTTCTACCACCTCACGGCTTTGGTAAATGTTTTTTACGCTCAGCTTTATAATATCTGCCATCTGCGCCGTGTAAGCCCCTTTATCGGTCAGCGCATACGGAAACTTGCCGGCAAGTATAGCCTCCTCATTATCCATAAACACGGTAACGGCATCGTTTATCAGCGCGCCTATGGCCAGTGCACGCAGGTAGCTTATGCGGTCTTCCTTAGTGGTAAGGCTTTTGTATTTTTCTACCTGTACGTTGTCTTTAACCAGCTTAATAAGGTATTCCAGGGCGTAGTCTTCAGAAATCAGCCCAAGGTTTATACCGTCTTCAAAATCTATTATGGTGTAGCAGATATCATCGGCAGCTTCTACCAGGTAGGCCAGCGGATGGCGCTCAAAGCCCACATCGTCGCCTGATTTGTTTCGTATAAGGCCAAGGTCTTGCGCCACATCCTGAAAAAATGGCTTATCGGCCTGGAAGAACCCGTATTTTTTATCGGCTATATCATTAGTAGGCTTTTTCGGCAGCGACTCTTTGGGATACTTCATAAACGCGCCCAGCGTAGCATACGATATACGCAGGCCGCCCTCTATGCCCGGGCGGGTAGCTGTAAGCAGGCTAAACCCGTTTGCGTTACCTTCAAAATCTATAAGATCCTGCCATTCTTTATCGTTAAGGTAGGCGCGGTATTTATAACCGTTACCTATTTTAAAATATTCGCCAATGGCTTTTTCGCCACTGTGCCCAAAGGGTGGGTTACCTATATCATGCGCCAGTGCCGCAGCGGCTACTATGGCACCAAAATCATTCATGTGGTAGCCATGCACTTCGGCAAGGTGCGGATGTTTCTCTATAATCCTCTTGCCCACCAGCCTACCCAGCGAACGCCCCACCACACTTACCTCAAGGCTGTGTGTAAGGCGGGTATGCACAAAATCAGTTTTGCTTAGCGGTATTACCTGTGTTTTATCCTGCAGGCTGCGAAACGCCGATGAAAATATAATACGGTCGTAATCTACCTCAAAACCCAATCGGGTTTCGTCTTGTTCCTTACGCAGCCTTTTGGTTGTATCGCCCTGTTTCTTTAAAGACAGTAGCTGTTCCCAGTGCATCATTTTTTATGGTATTAAGTATTAAGTACAAAGCATTAAGAGATATATCGTAAGAATCCCCAAAACTTAATACTTAATACAAACGTCTTAATACTATTTTATAAACTTCTTCTCTGCCTTGCTAAAGTTTTTAGACTTTTTAGGGTACTGCTCGTTGCTTTTATCGCTTGGGTTATCTATAACCGTTTTTATGGTTATCATATCGCCCACGTTAAAACCACCGGTAGCTACAGCCTTATAATCCAGCATAAATGAACCGCAAAAATAGTTGCCGTTTTCATCTTTTTCTATGGCACCTGTGTAGATGCCCTTTACTTCTTTACTCATAAACTATTTTATTAAATATCGGTTTTTTGTTGTTTGTGGCGTTGCCTTTGTAGTTCGCGTTCGTATTTATAAATATCTATAACCAGTGTGCGGCTCAGGCTGTCATGAAAACCTATGGGGAACGCCCCCATAAACGACAGTGCCTCAAACGGTATAAACCTTAGCAGGGTACGCAGCAGTATGTTCCATTCGGTAGGTTTGGCGCCATCAAGGCGAATTACCCTGGTGCCGGTTAAAAACTTGCCCGGGGTACGCTGAAGGTAGCTTTCAAACAAGCCGTAAAACATTATGGAACAAAAGAGATAGAAGAAATTTATTTTAGAATTCTCTACCACAAAGTCGCCCATGCGCAGGTATTCCATGCCATAAGAATCAGCAAGGTAGTTACCCAAGTAGCCCAGCGCTACGGTAAGCAGGAAGATAAGTACTAAATCCGTAAACCAGTTAAGAAGGCGTTTATAAAACGGTGCCAGCATTTGTGGCAGTATAAAAGGAGTTTGCTCCATATAGTAAAAAATATATGGAGCAAAAATACCTATTTTATATGGAATGCTGTGGTTTGGGCAGCAACAATTACACTTCGGCAGTAACTGGGGTACCTTCCTGCGGTGCGCCTATCTCGTCAAATGAATGCTTTAAAGAAACAAGCTCTTTCCACCTCTTTGTTTTTACTACGTAAACCCCGGGAGCAGAATCATGCCAACCCCTGTTATTACCTAAAAAGCTAAGCGCGTCTAAACCTATTAAACGCAATAAAGAACGCCCTGCAAGCGACGGCATAGACGGCTTTTCGCCAGACGCATTAACTACCATGGTACCGGTTATAAATTTACCAATGGTGCGCTGCGTAAAAGCTTCAAAAAGGAAATAGTACAAAAAGAATACTGCTACCGTAAATAAGCGGTCTTGTGCACCGGAAATATTTTCAAACCACAACGCAGGCCCCATTATACCAAGGAGCGTTAATAATTGACATGATATAATGATGATAAAAATAATTACATAGATGCAAATTACATCTATTACAAGATTGGCAAAGCGGAGCCATCCGGTTACCTGTACATCGCCCGTGTGAAGTATATCTTTATTCATAATACGGTTGGTTTTTTTTACAAATGTAAAAATTTTAACACAACAAAAAAGGGCTTCAAAAAAAATTGAAGCCCTGATCTGATTAAGTTTATAGTAAATAGATTTAGGAACCACACATTTCGCAGTCATCCGGTTCGGCATTACGGCTGCGTTGCAGCATAGCCTGGAACTCGCTAACCGCCATAGATTCGCCTTGTGGTGCAGCAGCAACAGCCTCTGCTACCGGCTCTTCTTTTTTATCGTTGCTCAGGGTAAATTTAATAGCATCTACCGCGCTCTTAGTACGCAGGTAATACATACCCGTTTTTAGGCCACTTTGCCATGCATAGAAGTGCATAGAGGTAAGCTTAGCGTATGTAGCACCTTCCATAAACAGGTTAAGTGACTGGCTCTGGTCTATAAAATAACCACGCTGGCGGCTCATGTCTATGATGTCTTTCATACTCATTTCCCATACGGTTTTGTACAAGTCCTTTATATCCTGAGGGATGATGGCAATGTTTTGAACCGAACCGTTTGCCCTCATGATTTCCTGTTTCAGGTTTTCGTTCCAAAGGCCCAGGTCTACAAGGTCTTTAAGAAGGTGCTTGTTTACTACAATAAACTCACCCGAAAGCACACGGCGCGTGTAGATGTTAGATGTATACGGTTCAAATGCTTCGTTGTTACCTAAAATCTGAGAGGTAGACGCTGTAGGCATTGGGGCCAGTAACAGGGAGTTCCTTACACCGTGCTCCATAACCTCTTTGCGTAGCGACGCCCAGTCCCAGCGGCCGCTTAGGTCGCTGTCCTGTAGTCCCCACATATTGTACTGAAACTCTCCCTGAGAAATAGGCGACCCAGCAAATGTAGAGTACGGGCCTTCTTCCTGGGCAAGCTCTTTACTGGCGGTAACGGCGGCAAAGTATATGGTTTCAAATATTTCCTGGTTCAGCTTTTTAGCCTCATCGCTGGTAAATGGCATGCGCAGCATTATAAATGCATCGGCAAGGCCCTGCACACCAAGACCTACCGGACGGTGGCGCATGTTACTGTTGTATGCCTCCTGTATAGGGTAGTAGTTACGGTCTATAACCCTGTTAAGGTTACGCGTAATACGCTTGGTAACGTCGTACAGGTACTGGTGGTTAAAGGTGCCGTTTTCTACAAACATAGGCAGCGATATAGAAGCCAGGTTACACACAGCTACCTCATCTTCGCTGGTGTACTCCATAATCTCTGTACACAGGTTAGACGAGCGTATGGTACCCAGGTTCTTTTGATTACTCTTACGGTTAGCCGCATCTTTGTACAGCATGTAAGGTAATCCGGTTTCTATTTGAGATTCAAGGATTTTTTCCCAAAGCTCACGCGCTTTAACTGTTTTACGTCCGCGGTTTTCGGCTTCGTATTTAAGGTACAGCGCATCGAACTCCTCACTGTGCACATTGTACAGGTTAGGGCACTCGTTAGGGCACATAAGCGTCCACTCGCCGTCTTCCTGAACACGTTTCATAAACATATCCGGAATCCACATGGCCAGGAACAAATCGCGCGTACGCATTTCTTCTTTACCGTGGTTTTTCCTCAGGTCAAGGAAGTCAAAAATATCGGCATGCCAAGGCTCTATGTACACCGCAAAGCTACCTTTACGCTTACCTCCGCCCTGGTCTACATAGCGGGCAGTATCGTTATATACCCTTAGCATAGGTACAATACCGTTACTGGTACCGTTTGTGCCACGAATGTAAGAACCTGTAGCCCTTACGTTATGGATAGATAAACCTATACCACCTGCCGACTGCGATATTTTGGCCGTGTTTTTAAGCGTGTCATAAATACCGTCTATACTGTCGTCTTTCATAGAAAGCAGGAAACAGCTCGACATTTGAGGCTTTGGCGTACCCGAGTTAAACAACGTAGGCGTAGCGTGGGTAAAGTATTTTTTACTCATCAGCTCATAGGTTTCTATGGCCGATTCTATATCGTTAAGGTGGATACCTACAGATACACGCATAAGCATGTGCTGAGGGCGTTCGGCTATACGGCCGTTTATACGCAGCAGGTAACTGCGCTCCAGGGTTTTAAACCCAAAGTAGTCGTAGTTAAAATCGCGGTTGTATATTATTTTACTGTCCAGTATTTCGGCATTTTCCTTAATTACCTCATACACCTCATCGCTAATAAGCGGCGATGCCATACCGGTACGCGGATTTACGTACTGGTACATCTCTGTCATGGTTTCAGAGAATGATTTGGTAGTGTTTTTATGCAGGTTACTTACCGCAATACGGGCTGCAAGCAGGGCATAATCCGGGTGGGTAACAGTCATTGAAGCGGCTGTTTCGGCAGCAAGGTTATCCAGTTCAGATGTAGTTACACCATCATACAAACCTTCTATAACGCGCATGGCTACCTTAACCGGGTCTACAAGGTCATTAAGCCCGTAGCACAGTATCCTTACCCTGTCGGTAATTTTATCAAACATCACCGGCTCGCGTCTTCCATCTCTCTTAACTACATACATATCTTCAACTATTTTTAGGTTAACAAATCCTCCGGCAGAACCCGCTGTTGCAGCATCTGCCGGAGAACGAATGATATTTTATTTATTAAAAATCAGCGTCGAAGCTAATTTTCTGGGCATCTGTATCTTTATTCATAACACCTGCCTTTTGGTACTCAGACACACGCTTTTCAAAGAAATTAGTTTTACCCTGAAGCGATATCATGTCCATAAAGTCAAACGGGTTGTTTACGTTATACACCCTTTCGCACCCCAGCTCTACCAAAAGCCTGTCTGTAACAAACTCCAGGTACTGTGTCATAAGCGCGGCATTCATACCTATAAGGCTTACCGGAAGCGACTCTGTAATAAACTCGCGCTCTATGTTTAGGGCGTCTACAATAATCTCTTTAATACGCTCTGCCGGCACCTTGTTTACCAGGTGATTGTTGTGCAGGTGTACCGCAAAATCACAGTGAACACCTTCATCCCGGCTAATAAGCTCGTTAGAGAATGTAAGCCCCGGCATAAGCCCACGCTTTTTAAGCCAGAAGATAGAACAAAATGCACCCGAAAAGAAAATACCCTCTACCGCTGCAAATGCAATAAGCCTTTCGGCAAATGAGTCGCTGGATATCCACTTAAGTGCCCAGTCTGCCTTCTTTTTAATGGCCGGGAATACCTCCAGCGCGTGGAACAGTTGGTCCTTCTCCGTTTCGTCCTTTACATAAGTATCTATAAGCAGCGAATAGGTTTCGCTGTGGATGTTTTCCATCATAATCTGGAAACCGTAGAAAAACTTCGCTTCAGGATATTGCACCTCGTTCACAAAGTTTTCGGCCAGGTTTTCGTTAACAATACCGTCTGAAGCGGCAAAGAAAGCCAGTATGTGCTTAATAAAATACTTTTCGTCTTCCGTAAGCTTGTTATTCCAGTCGTTAAGATCCTGGTGCAGGTCTATTTCTTCCGCCGTCCAGAAACTGGCTTCCATTTTTTTGTACCAATCCCAAATGTCGTGGTGTTTTATGGGAAAAATCACAAAGCGGTTTTTATTTTCCTGCAAAATTGGCTCGGGTAAAGACATAGTATTTTGACTTTTATAACGTTAGGTTTTTATGAATATTTAACGGTCGCTGACTACAAAGGTTGTCAATTAGATTAATAATTCCAAAGGGTAGTTATCCACAAAACGGGCGAGTTTTTAACAACGTAAAAAATTTCCGTAAATAATTTTTTAAAAATATACAATACTGAAAATCAAATTTTTACAAACATTTAACAATTCTTAAAAAATGGCGTTAACCCCTGTAAACAGGGCAACTCCGAGGCATTTTATAAATGCTTGTTATGTGACTAAAATGTACCTGGAAATTTTCCAGCCCCAACCGAAATCTGATTATATAAAAGCAGTACACCACTACACCGAAAGGCCACTAACCTCCAGTGATAACATACACGTTACTGCAAACTAAAATATTGTGGATTTAAAACGGCAAAAAGGCGCTACCTCCTGCCGCGGGGCTCATCTTTTTTAAGGTCTTCGGCTACTTTTTCAAGCTCCGCATACCAGTCGGCACCAAAACGGCGGATCAGGGCTTCCTTTACAAACTTGTAAACCGGCACCTCCAGTTCTTTACCCAAAGCACAGGCATCAGAACAAATATCCCAGCGGTCGTAGTTTACCGCTGCAAATTCAGAATAATCTTTTACACGTATAGGATACAGGTGGCAGCTTACGGGTTTTTTCCACGTAACCTCGCCCTGGTTATATGCCTGCTCTATACCACAAAGCGCTGTTTTGCCATCAAAAATAACATAGGCACAGTCTTTATTATCTATAAGCGGGGTTTCCAGTTCGCCATCGGTACCCACCACCCATTTGCCCTGCGCCTCTATGGCAGCAATACCTTCCGGGCGAAGGAACGGCTTTACCTTATCATAAATTTCGTCGAGTATCTTGGTTTCCTCTTCATTTAAAGGTGCACCGGCATCACCATCTACACAGCAGGCGCCGTGGCAGGCCGTAAGGTTGCACACAAATTCTTTTTCCAGTATGTCTTCAGACACTATTGTTTTACCCAGTTGAAACATGCCGCAAAGATACCTATTTTTTTTAAAAAGCTATGGGACCGGCAAGGTACTTCGCACCTCAGAAACATAAATACCCGCAGGTTGTAAACATGTATAACACAATTTACACAAACACGTGCTTCGGCTAAGCAACTCACAAGCTAAGCCACTTTACCAACTACAACGTTCTTGTTAAAATTTATCACAAAACTATTGGCACATGTGATATAATAGGGTAATTTTGCGCCCCAAAAAACACACGTAACGTTATGATTGTTAACTGGAAAGACGTTTTTACCGTAAGCATGGTACTGTTTGCCGTAATAGATATTGTAGGAAGTATTCCTATTATTGTAGACCTGCGCAGTAAACTGGGCCATATACAAAGCGAAAAAGCATCGATAGTAGCACTGGTTATTATGGTAGCGTTCTTATTTGTGGGCGAAGAAATCCTTAAGCTTATAGGCATAGATGCCAATTCGTTTGCCGTAGCAGGTTCGTTTGTGTTGTTTTTCCTGGCGCTCGAAATGATTTTAGGCATACGCCTGTATAAAGAAGACAACCCCACCACAGCCTCTATAGTACCCATAGCGTTTCCGCTTATTGCCGGTGCCGGTACCATGACTACGTTGCTGTCGTTACGTTCGCAATACGACAAAATAAATATTATAATTGCCATAGCCATAAATGTGGCGGTAGTATATGTAGTGCTAAAATCTTCCGCAAGGATAGAAAAAGCGTTGGGCAACAATGGTTTAGGCGTTATCCGAAAGGTGTTTGGGGTAATATTACTGGCTATTGCTGTTAAATTATTTGCAGGTAATGTTAAACAGCTGTTTGTGTAAATTAAATATTAACTAATTTTACGCTGTAAATCACCAAAGTATATCAAACAGACTTTTATCATGAAAGTGTTCATTTATGTATTGATGGCCCTAACTCTTGGGCTTACCGTTTTCAACCTGAGCCAGGTAGACTATAACAATGCCACCATGGAAGGTAATAGCGGTTTAGCGCTTATATGCTCTCTGCTTTCGCTGTGCGCCCTTTTTATACTCCTTATTTTTAACACTGCTAAACGCATAGACGAAAAAACACGCAACTAATAATGTTAGACGTTCTTATTATAGGCGGAGGCCCTGCAGGGGTTTCCTGTGCCCTTATTATAGGGTCGGCACTTAAAAAGCCGTACGCCGAAGGCAAACAAGTAGCCATACTTACCCACCAGAAAGCAAGCGCCCTGCAAGACGGACTGTACAACAACGCCTACGGCATAGCGCCCGGCACACTGGGGGCAACCCTTATGGAAACCAGCCTGGAGCACCTGCAACAGCAATACCCTGAGGTAGCACAATTGCCAAACGAAAAGGTAATGCACATAACCGGTACTGCCGGAAACTATACCGTTACCACAAACAAAAACACCTACACCGCTAAGATTGTAGTGGTAGCCACCGGATCTGCCCCGGCAAGCGCCATTGAGGGTCTTGAGGCATATACCGAACCGCACAAGAAAGCGCTTCCGGAAAAAAACCGTATTCAGCTGCGAAACAACGACCACCTGGTAACAGAAGGCCTGTACGTAGCCGGAACCCTTGCCGGGCAACGCAGCCAACTGGCTATTTCGGCAGGTAGCGGCGCGTCTGTAGGAACCGACATCCTTACACTATGGAACAGCGGCAAGCCTACGCAATCGCATGACAGCGTACGCAAGTAACAAGCTTTAACGCAAGGCTTACTTTGCCACAAAAACATATACAGCAGCCCGTAAAGGCTGCTGTTTTTATTATATCCTGTTTTTAAAATGGATAGAATTTAAACTATATTGCACCATTAAAAGCAATTGTCGCCAAACAAAACTAATGAACCAGATAATTATAAGGCCTGTGATAGGCATAGTGTCTCCGTGCTACAACGAGCAGGAGGTTTTACCCGAAACAGCAGCACAGCTAAACGCCCTGCTAACGGTGCTTATACAGGATAATATTATCTCTGAAAAAAGCTTTGTGGTTTTTGTAGACGATGGCAGCCGGGATGCTACCTGGCAAATTACCGAAAACCTTGCACAGCAATACCCACTTATAAAAGGGCTTAAGCTGGCGGGCAATGTGGGCCACCAAAATGCACTGCTGGCAGGCCTGCTCACCTTTAACAGCGAAGCTGATGCGCTGGTGTCTATAGATGCTGACCTACAGGATGACATTAACGTTATCCCGGAAATGATAGAAAAGTTTGTACACGGTGCCGATGTGGTATACGGCGTGCGTCGCGAACGCACTACAGATACCGCCTTTAAACGAAATACGGCACTGATGTTTTACAAATTCGCCAAAAAAATGAAGGTAAACCTGGTGCACAACCACGCCGATTTCAGGCTGTGCAGCAAAAGGGTTATCAGTGCACTATCGGGCTACGCAGAGGTAAACCTGTTTTTGCGCGGCATTATCCCTTCTATAGGCTACAGTAGGGAAATGGTGTATTATGACAGGCTGGAACGTTTTGCAGGTACCTCTAAATATCCGCTAAAAAAAATGCTTTCGTTTGCCTGGAACGGCATTACATCGTTTAGTAACTATCCGCTAAAACTGGTAAGTGTTATAGGGTTTGTTATTTTTGCTGTATGCCTGGGCATGAGTGCGTATGCCTTATTGTCATTATTCTCGGGGCATACCGTACCGGGGTGGGTATCTACGGTGCTGCCCATGTACTTTTTGGGCGGTATACAGCTGTTCTGTTTTGGGATTATAGGCGAATACATTGGCAAAATTTACGCCGAGGTAAAACAACGCCCACGATATATAATAGACAAAAAAGCGGAATAAGTAGTTATTCCGCTTTTTTGTCTATTATATAAATTATTCTTTCCGGGGCTCATAATGCTCTTTGTAATGAACATATATCTTCCGTGGTGTTATGTGGTAAAAATACAACAGGTTTGCCACCGCTTCGCTCTCTTCACAATTAGGGTTTTGCCACCAGCTGGCTATTGGCGTCCAGCGTTCCAGCAGTACACAATCTTCTTTAGAAGCCGCTACAATTTCCATAAATTCCCTTTCATCCCGCCTTGAATATACCGTAGGCATTTGCATGTCTGCTGCCTCAAAATGTAAGCAAACTACAACAATAACCAGTAGCGGATAAACCTTGTTTTTACCGCTATAGCTTTTTAGCAAAAGCATGGAGGCAGTTGTAAACACAAACATTAGCACCATGTTTACCGGCAGCGTGGTATCGCGCCGTAGCAGCAAAGGCCTGTAACTGCGATATCCGCCTAAAGGAAGCAGAAAAACATACAATACGCAAAACACCGCAAGCCCTGCCACCAGATACAGAAAAGTTTTTTGTTCTTTGCGGTACAAAAACGTAAGTAATGCCACGCTTATAACGGTTGCAACAAATAAATACCCTACTCCGGATTCTGTAGTAAAAAATACTTCTTTAATGCCCTTAAACAAAAAGCCGAAGCGTTCGCTTAATTCCATAGGCTGTACACTTTCGCTGTTTTTTGTGCCCACGTAAAAAGAGTAGAGCGCAAATGTAAGCGTAATGCATAGTAAAATTACAATAGTACGGTTTAATCCCTTTAGCACTGGTAACAGCCCCCTTGCTCCCATTGGCTGCCTTTGGTAAGAACGCCATAAAAGGCCTAACCCACACATAGGCACTATAATAAGCAGCAATGCCGCAGGCAGTGGCCCAAAAAACACCATAACCAAGGCAAAAAATGACCATGAGGCTATAAACCACGGCGATGAAGAAATGGTACCGTTAAGATAGTACTTATAAAAAGGGATAAGAAACAGTAACAATATTGCCAAAGGAAACGGATAAAACATGGCATAGGTAACACAGGCATCTATGATTGCAAGATGTTCTACGTACATATTACCGCCTATAAAAAACGGGGTCATTATAGCCCCGGCAACAACGTAGCTTTTCCATTTTGCCCATTTAAACCAAACGCTTACATAATAAGACATAACCCATAGCAATAATAGGTGTATGCCAAACTTAGCCAATGTAATACTGAGATACACACTATTTATAGGCGACATAAAGTTCTGGAACACAAACGGCAGCGTTTTAAAATACACTGACATAAACTTGTGCGCCGTGTAGCGGTTAGTACCTACATAGGTTTCACCTTTCCATGTTGCTGCCCCTAAAGGATCATGTAATACCTGGTCATAACCGTTTTGCCCTAAAACAATGTTTGGCACATCGCCATCAATAACACTGCAGTTATACTGTAAATAGGAAAAAACAAGATCACCCAGCAGCACCACCGCCATGATGATAAAAAAGATTTTTGAATAATTGACTTTCATTGGTAGTGCAAAAGTATAAATATGCACTACTAATCAAAATGTTATTACTTAATCAATACGTTTTTTTAACATTTTTTCTAAAACTACAACGATGCACACAATTTTATAATGAATTTATAACCGTGCGGTTTCTACCAAAAAAAACTCCGGCGCGTTTAACTGCCGGAGTTTATTTAATGCAATTCAATACTCTATGATATTATAAGTGATAAAACTATTTTTTTAAAACTTCCTTTATCATGCTATCGTGCTGTAGTATCATGCTGTAGTATGCCTGCTCTCCTATAAGCTGTTTTACAAACTCAGCCGCCAGGTATTGCTTTACCATATCTTTTTGCTTGTCTAAATTTAGCACCAGGCCGTTCCTGCCCAGGTAGGCATTAAACGCAGCAAAGTACAAGTCGCCTTTGGTTACCTTATCCGCTATTTGCTGCTGGTTAAGCGCTGCAAATTCCTTACGGTTTTTATCCAGCTGTTCAAACACAAAGTAGCTTACCACGCCGCTTTGCATAACACTGGCCAGGGCCTCGTTACCGTGCTTGCCATCAAGCGGCACAAACGCATCGGGTATAATGCCCCCGCCGCCATAAACTACGCGGCCTTTTAGCGTTTTAAACTTCAGCGTATCGGCTATCTTAATACTGTCGGCAGCGTATAGCTCACCGCTTTCGTAGCGCTTTTCCAAGTCATTAAAATACGCCTCGCCACCCTCTTTATAACTGCGTTGAATGCTGCGCCCCGACGGCGTATAGTAGCGCGCTATGGTAAGGCGTACGGCACTACCATCGCCCAGCGGCATTTCGCGCTGAACCAAACCTTTACCAAACGAACGCCTGCCCACCAGGGTACCACGGTCGTTATCTTGTATGGCACCCGCCAGGATTTCGCTTGCCGAAGCACTGTTTTCGTTTATAAGTACGTACAATTTACCGGTTTCAAAGCTGCCCGTTTCGGTAGCGCGGGTAGTATCTACACGCCCTTTTTTGTTTTTAGTTTTTACAATAACCTGTCCGTCGGGCAAAAGCTCATCGGCTATTTCTACCGCCTGCTCCATGTATCCGCCACCGTTATCGCGCAGGTCTATAATAAGCGCTTTGGCACCCTGTTTTTTTAGCTGTGCCAATGCCGTGCGAAACTCAGCCGCCGTGGTTTCGGCAAAGCGGTTTATTTTTATGTAGCCCGTTTGCGGATTTGCCATAACGGCAGCATCTACGCTTTTTATGGGCACCACATCACGGGTTACATTTACTTTAAACTTACGCCTGTCGCTTTTACGATATATGGTAAGCTGCACATTACTACCCTCCTCGCCTTTCAGCTGGCTGTACAGGCTGTCGTTTGGCAATTTACGCCCGAATAGCTTATAATTATTGGCATATAAAATACGGTCGCCCGGTTTTATGCCGGCCTTATCGCTGGGGCCTCCCGGCAGTGGCTTTATTACCGCAACAGAGTCTTTGTACATATAAAAGTTTACGCCAATGCCCACAAAGTCGCCCTTCATGCTTTGGCTTACCTGTTCCATTTCCTTTTTATCTATGTACACGCTGTGCGGATCCAGCTTTTCCAGTATGCTGTTTACGGTAATATCTACAATACTGTCTGTATTAACATCGTCTACATACTCGCTTTCTATAAAATCTACCAGCTTATTAAGCTTGCCTTTACCGCCGGTAGTGCCGGTAATAAATCCCCCGCCGCCTTTTTGTTCGGGGTAGTTAAGCATGCCGCCCAGCAAAACACCTATGGCCAGTGTGGTGGCCAGTGCTATGGGCACGTATATTTTTTTAATCTTCATGGTTTATTATATCCGGTTCTGCAACCTGTACTACTTCTACACCAGCCTTTTCTAAAAAATCAACTCCGGAGCGGTCTTTATACAACGCTTCAAACACCACGCGCTTTATGCCTGCCTGGTGAATAAGCTTGCTACAGTCTTTGCAGGGCGACATGGTTATGTACAGCGTAGCGCCTTCGCAGCTTTGTGTAGAGCGCGCCACCTTAAGTATGGCATTTGCCTCGGCGTGCAGTACGTACCATTTTGTAGTACCCTCATTATCTTCGCAGCAGTTTTCAAAGCCCGACGGCGTACCGTTGTACCCATCTGAAATTATCATTCTGTCTTTTACAATAATTGCGCCAACCTTTTTTCGCTGGCAGTACGAAAGCTGCCCCCATTCTCGGGCTATGCGCAGGTATGCCCTGTCGTATTTACTAAGTTTACTGTGTTCCATATGTGGTGCTTTACCCTTGCGGTAAAGAACTTTAAAATTACGTATAAATTACCAAAAACGGCTACCTATAATTATAGGCAGCGAAATCCCTGCCACAAAGGCCGATAAGCCCAGCTGCCAGTCGCGGCGGCTTACCTTTAGCACATCTGTAGCCAGTAAGGATAGTATAACAACGGCTAAAACGGCTATAAGTTGTGCCGTTTCTATACCCAGGGTAAATTCCATTAGGGTTACAAACACACGCTGCTTTTGTCCGGCAATAATCATTTTAAATCCATGCGAAAAACCCAGCCCGTGTATAAGGCCAAAAAATAATGTGGTTAAAGCCGAAAAATTCAGCATGCCCGAACTGGAACGGTTTTTGGTAAAAAAGATATTAGATAACGCAGTAACAAAAATGGTTATGGGTATTAAAAACTCCACCGGGCCCGGGTTTACATCAGCTATGCCGTATACCGAAAGTACCAGTGTCATGGTATGGCCTATAGTAAATAACGTACTGAGCAGCAGTAGCTGTTTCCAGTCTTTAAACGTGTAAGGAAGGGCCAGCATGGCCAGGAACAAAAGGTGGTCAAACCCATCGAGGCTTAGCACGTGCTTAAAGCCTAACAGGAAGTATAACTGAAAATCACTCATCAGCCTGTATTCTTAAAATTTGATTAGGAGTATGTAAACTTACATTATTTTGCCGTTTTAACGAACCATTATGTAAGAACTATTAAAAAATGTTTGCTAAATTTATGGTACGCAAAAATTTTCAGGAGGATAAAAACAAATAAACACAAAGATTATGTCATTCTCAGATTTATTCGACACAGGATTTAAACAACGCAACCAGGGGCACTTTGCCTCTATTGTTAGGGTTGCTATGGAAAACGGCCACCTAAGTGCAGAAGAAAGGGCTTTTATAGACAAGCTGGCCAAAAAACTTGAAATTACAGAAGACGAGTATAAAGAAATACTGGCCAATCCGTATAAGTATCCTGTAAACCCTCCGCACCTTTATGTACAACGCCTGGAAAGGCTGTACGACCTAAGCCGTATGGTATATGCAGACCATATACTGGGACCAAAACAAAAAGAGATACTAACACGTTTTTCGCTGGCACTGGGCTTTACACCGGGTAACGTAAAGTATATTGTAGACAAGGCACTGTCGCTCCTGGTTATGGGCGTAGACAGCGAAACTTTTGTATACGAAATGCAGCACATGAACAAATAACACCAAGACCCTCCCGTACCGGAGGGTTTTTTATTGTACTTCTATTCACACAATAAAAAAACCGAATTGCGTTTTTACACACTTAAACGTTTATAAGAAATTTATGGCAAATACCGTTAAGATCATCAAATCAGAACTGCTATCAGACAACTGGTACATATTAAAAAAGGTAACCTTTGAAATTACCCGGGAAGATGGCTCTACCGAAATCCAGACAAGAGAATCGTATGACCGGGGTAACGGCGCCGTAATACTATTATATAATACCGCCAAAAAAACGGTAATTCTTACGCGGCAGTTTAGGCTACCTACCTATGTAAACGGTAACGAAACAGGTATGATGATAGAGGCCTGCGCCGGGCTGCTGGATAAAGACAATCCGGAAGATTGTATACGTAAGGAAACCCAGGAAGAAACCGGCTATAAAATTACCGAAGTACAAAAGGTATTTGAAGCCTATATGTCGCCCGGGTCTGTAACCGAAATACTGTACTTTTTTATAGCCGAATACGCTAAGGAAATGAAGATGAGCAGCGGCGGCGGCTTAGCACACGAACAGGAAAACATAGAGGTACTGGAACTATCTATAACAGATGCCATGAACATGATAGCAACCGGCGAAATAAAAGATGGCAAAACCATAATGCTGCTGCAACACATAAAGCTAAGCGGCATACTGTAATAAAAAAACAAAAGCCCGCGGTGGCTAATCCCGCAGGCTTTTAACTAAAAAATCAGGAAACTATAAATGGACTTGAGTTATAGCATATTTATTGCTCTGCGTACTGTGCCATAAATTCTTCTGCCTTTGCCACCATATTGTAGCTTCCGCAAAAAAACGGCACACGCTGGTGCAGCTCTGTAGGCTTAATTTCCATAATGCGCTGGTAGCCGTCTGTAGCCTTGCCCCCTGCCTGTTCTACAATAAAGGCTATAGGGTTGCACTCGTACAGCAGGCGTAGCTTGCCTGAAGGCGCCTTGCTGCTGGTAGGGTAAATGTATATGCCCCCCTTAATCATGTTACGGTGTATATCGGCCACAAGGCTGCCTATGTAGCGGCTGGTATACGGGCGGTTGCCCTCCTCCTTTTGGCAGTATTTTATATAATCTTTTACCCCCTGCGGAAAATGCACATAGTTACCCTCGTTTATAGAGTAAATATTTCCGTTTTTAGGAAACTTCATATCCGGGTGGCTCAGGTAAAACGTGCCTATGGCGGGGTTTAGCGTAAAGCCGTGCACACCGCGCCCTGTTGTGTAAACAAGCATGGTACTGGTACCGTATATTACGTATCCGGCAGCTACCTGTGCATCGCCGGGTTGTAAAAAGTCTTCCAGCGTTACGGGTGTACCCGGAGGCGTTACCCTTCGGTAAATAGAAAAAATGGTACCCACAGGCACATTTACATCTATATTGCTGGAACCATCCAGCGGATCCATAAGCAGCACATACTTGTTGTTATGGCTGTCGTCCATACCTTTAATGGTAATAAAATCGTCGTTTTCCTCGCTGGCTATACCGCATACAATTTCGCGGTTTATAAGCGTTTGCATAAACACTTCATTGGCAAAAACATCCAGCTTTTGCTGGTCTTCGCCTTGCACATTCTGGTTACCGGCTGCCCCGGTAATGTCTACAAGCCCGGCCTGGTTCACTTTATAGTTTACCACCTTTGCCGCCAGGCGAATAGAATTTATTAGCCTTGAAAGTTCGCCGGACGAGTACTTAAAATCTTCCTGCTTTTCAATGATAAATTCGCCAAGGGTTTTGTTTCTTTCTTCCATTGCGAAATCGTTATAGTTTGGGTTGGCACAAATATGCGAATTTTTGTGATACCAAAACAATTTATTATTCAGCAGTTTGTTATTCTTGTATTTTTGCAACAAACTGTCTTACGCACAACAATGATAATAAGGAGAGGATTACAACAAGACATGCCCGCCGTGCTGGAACTGATTACAGAACTGGCGGTTTTTGAAAAAGAACCCCACGCCGTAGAGGTTACCGTACAAGACCTGGAGCGCGATGGTTTTGGCCCACAGCCGCTTTTTGAAACTTTTATAGCCGAACTAAACGGCAACATTATAGGCATGGCGCTGTTTTATTACCGCTACAGCACCTGGAAGGGTAAAACCATTCACCTGGAAGACCTTATAGTAAAAGAAGAACATCGCGGTACAGGTGCTGGCAGCAAGCTATACGCCGCCGTAATGCAGTATGCAAAAGATCAGGGGCTACGCCGGGTAGAATGGGCTGTATTAGACTGGAATACCCCGGCTATAAACTTTTACGAAAAAAGCGGCGCGCGCGTGTTTACAGACTGGCGCGTAGCACAAATGGACGAGCAGGCACTACAGCAGTTTACCCTGCAGCAACAGCAAAAGAACCTAAACTAAACACTACATATACCCCATAAATGAAAGTATTTAAATTTGGAGGCGCATCTGTAAAAGATGCCGACGGCGTAAAAAACGTATACAGTGTGCTACAGCAGGTAGGCCATGAAGATGTGCTGCTGGTTATAAGCGCCATGGGAAAAACCACCAATGCCTTTGAGCTGGTTATAAAAAACTATTTTGAAAAATCTGCCGGATTGCAGGCAAGCATACAGGAAATTAAAAAATACCATAACCAGATTTTGCTGGAACTGTTTGAAGACGACAAGCACCCGGTGTTTACCGCAGTGGGCACCATATTTGCAGGGCTTGATTCGTTTTTGCAGGGCAATAAATCGCCTAACTATAACTTTGTGTACGACCAGGTGGTAAGCCTGGGCGAGGTGATTTCTACCACCATTGTAAGCCATTACTTTAACCACGTGGGCCTTACTAACACCTGGGTAGACGTAAGGGAAATTATAAAAACCGACAACACCTACCGCGATGCCATAGTAAACTGGGATGCCACCAAGGCGGCCATTACCAAGGCTGTAAAAAAGAAAAAGCTAAACATAACCCAGGGCTTTTTAGGCAGCGACGAAAATAACTTTACCACCACACTGGGCCGCGAGGGTAGCGACTATACAGCTGCTATTTTTGCCTACTGCCTGGGTGCCGAAAGTGTTACAATTTGGAAAGACGTGCCGGGTGTGCTTAATGCCGACCCTCGTTATTTTGAAAACGCCATGCTGCTAAACCAGATAAGCTACCGCGAAGCCATAGAGCTGGCATTTTACGGTGCTACCGTTATACACCCTAAAACACTGCAGCCACTACAGCGCAAGGAAATTCCGCTGTATGTAAAGTCGTTTGTAAATCCGCTGCTTCCGGGTACCAGCGTAAGCAAGGGTGCCGACCTGGAGCCGCAAACCAGCTGCTTTATAGTAAAAAAGAACCAGCTGCTTATATCGCTTTCATCGCTTGACTTCTCTTTTATTATGGAAGAAAACATCAGCGAAATATTTGCCCTGCTGCACAAGTACCGCATGAAGGTATCGCTTATACAAAACTCGGCCATTAGCTTCTCGGTTTGCGTAGACGATAAATTTGGCAACTTTGCCGAACTTAAAAATGTACTGAGCAAGAAGTTTAAGGTAACCTATAATGATAATGTGTCGTTGTACACCATACGCCACTTTAACGATAAAAGCGAAGCCACAGTAACCACAGGCAAAGAGGTGCTGGTAAAACAAACCAGCCGCGAAACCCTGCAAATTGTTACTAAAGAAACAGAATAACGTTTTACACTACGTACGCTTAATTTTTTTAAAATTGAAAATCCTGCAGTGGGGGCACCGCAGGATTTTCTCATTTTTGGGGGGCTACGTATATATCTTTGTGTTTGTGGTTACTTTAGTAAAAGGGGGCTTTTTTACCAAAGCAATATTCTTTTAGGGGCTCTAAAAACACAGGTACTTTTTGGGGGCGTTCCTGTTTGTTTACATGGCAAATGTACTACAGGATTACAGGGTGCTAACGGGTTTTTCGACTAACAGCCCACCAAAAGCCCTTTAACTGCGCCGCTTTGTCGACGAATGGTAAAAAACCGTTATGGGAGTTTAAAAACGATTAACAACGACACTTAGCTAACCACCAAAAAACAAAAAACCTGCGATGGGGGCTCCGCAGGTTTAAGAACAGTTTTTAGGGGACTGTAACGTAATTTAGCATTAGTAAAGTGCTGTAAAAACAAAGGGGACTGTTTTATACAGCGTATATTGTTTTATAAAATAATCTATAGTGTTGTGCAGGATGGGATAAATTTCGCTTCCGGCATAATTACAATACAAAGGTAGTTTGCCGTATGGGTGTTTTCCCTAATTTTCGTTTATAGGTTTTTCCCTAACGATGAAGCGCATAATATGTGTCGACGAGTGGTAACACCTTAATAACTTCCTGTTTACAGATATTTAACATCTAAATTAATTCTTGTTATAAAGGGCATAACACCCCCGATTTTTGACACACAGTTGCTTGATTTGTGTTGTTTATACACCTTACCCCCGATATTTATGAGGTGAGCTATCGACAAAACGCAAAAAACATCGACAAAAAATGTAAAACAAATGTTAACAAATTTAAGACGATTTAAATTCTGAAACCGCTCACCGCTCTAAAACTACCATTCGCCGACACAAAAGCCACCTGCTACCGAACAAAACCTGCAATTAGCCTAACAAATGTTATTTTTGGAGTTATCAATCCAGCCTTAAGAAAAAAGCAACAATATGTCGGGGGTACTAAACATTTTACTTATTGAAGATGATACCATAGAGGTTATGAAGTTTAACCGTGTGGTAAAATCGCTGGGGCTTAACCACAAAGTGGTAGAGGCCGGTAATGGCGAAGAAGCACTTCATATACTTAAAGAACAAAACATTATACCCGATATTATATTACTTGACCTTAATATGCCGAAGATTAACGGTATTGAGTTCTTAAACATTCTTAAGGCAGATGAGGTACTAAAGTATATACCTGCCATAATACTAAGCACCAGTAACAACCACCGCGATGTTATGGAGTGCTATCGTATAGGAATAGCGGGCTACATAATAAAGCCGCTTAAATACGAAGAGTATACCGACAGGATACAAAAACTACTGGAATACTGGAGCGCCAACCAGCTTACTTCGCAGTAAACACTACTCACCTACTATAACTTCTATTGGCTCTATGTACGGAATTATTTATGTAGCCATAAAAGACTACGCAGAAACCGCCTTTGGCACAGAAACCTGGCAAAATATTGTAGCCGAAAGCGGCCTCAATCTAAATTTTAACCTTACCGAACAGCCGTATAACGAAGATACCGTTACTGCCTTTGCGTCAGCAATTGCAAAGGTTACAGGCATTAGTACCCAGGACGCCCTGTATAACACAGGGTACCAGATTGCAGGTACCACCTCTCAAAAATATCCTGATGTAATGTTATCCAGGGGTGATACTATACAAGAATATTTCCTAAATTTACCAGCATTCCATAACCGTATAAGCCTGATTTACCCTGAGCTTACCGCGCCGGAGTTTCGTATTACCGAAGCACAAGACCGCACTATGGTAATGGAATACCTCTATAAGAGGAAAGAGTTTTGGCCGTATGTGCACGGTTACCTTAACGGTATTGGTCATTATTTTGACCGTAACGCACAGGTAACCCCGCTGCCCGAAAAAACAACGGCAAGCCATATGGTTTATAAAATAAGCTGGTAAACACAACCTCATGAAAAACTGGATCTTTTCATTTGAAAAGGAAAACTTCGACAGGATTTTTCCTTTTTATTTATTGATAGACGAAAACCTCGAAATAAAATCATACGGGCGTAGCATACCTAAGCTGTACCCCGGCCTTCCGGTAGGGTATAACTTTGCCGATGCGTTTCGGTTTAAGCGCCCTTTTGTAGAAAGCATTACCTTTGCTACCCTGCAGCAAAACCTTAACCAGTTGGTTATACTGGAATGCAACCAGGGCAGCGAGGTTATACTGCGCGGACAGTTTGAAAAAGTGCATGACCGTATACTCTTTGTGGGGTCGCCATGGTTTGTATCGCTGGAAGAGATTAAAAAGCGAAGCCTTAACATACTGGATTTTGCTAATTACGATCCGCTCTTGGATTTGCTTCAGCTGCTAAAAACCCAGGAAATAACTACCCTGGAGCTTCGTAACCTGCTAAAGATAAATAACAACCAGCGCGAAGAACTCCGCAAAGACCGTGAAGAGCTAAACCGCCTGAGTATGGTGGCCAGCAGCAACCAAAACGGTATTATTTTTACCACCCCAGATGCTAAAATATTTTGGTGTAACGATGCTTACCTTAAGCACACCGGTTTTAGCAGGGAAGAAATCATAGGCCGTACACCGGTAGAGGTAGGCCACAACTCCGCCATAGAGCGCGAAGCGCTAAACAAAATGATTGACCTTTTTTATAAAGGCGAACCTTTTGACGTAGAAATTACCCACGGGCGTAAAGACGGCAGCTTCTTCTGGACCCGCACACAGGGCCAACCCATATACGACGACAACGGCCACATACTGCAGTACTTTGCCATGGTAGAAGACATGAGCGAAATTAAGCAGCAGGAAGAACAGGTAAAACTACTGTCGTTAATTACCGAAAAAAACATAAACAGCATAGTAATATGCGATAAAAACGGTGCCATAGAGTGGGCTAATGAAAGCTACCAAAAACTTACCGGATATTGCCTTGATGAACTAAAGGGCAATAAGCCCGGCCCTATACTACAAGGCCCGGATACCGATAACGAAACCAAAGCCTACCTGGCAAAACAAATTAAAGAAGGTAAACCTTTTAGCTGCGAAATACTGAACTATAATAAACGTGGCGAAAAATACTGGACTACCATACAGGGGCAGGCACTGTTTGATGACTGGGGCGATATAAAAGGCTACTTTGCCATAGGCGAAGACATAACCCAGCGTAAGAAATTTGAACAACAAAAAGAAGAACTGCTGGAAAGCCTTGCCAAAAGTAACCGGGAACTGGAAGACTATGCGCAAATTGTATCGCATGACCTTAAGTCGCCGCTACGCAGTATAAACTCACTTATCGCCTGGATTAAGGAAGATAACGAGGGCAGTATGAGCGAGCAAACGTCTATGTATTTCGGGATGATAGAAAACAAGCTCGAAAAAATGGAAAGCCTTATACAGGGCGTACTTACCTACTCGCGCATAGACCGTACCGATGTTAATAAAGAGCGGATAGACCTGGATGAAATTGTGGCAAACATTATCCACATTATAGACATACCAGCGCACACCACCATTACGGTAGATACTAAACTGCCTACGGTACTTGCCGACAGATTCCGTATGCAGCAGCTGTTCCAAAACCTTATAGGCAACGCTGTTACGTACATAGATAAGCCGGAAGGCAGGGTTAACATTGGCTACAACGAAACCCCTGTTGATTATACGTTTTACGTAAAAGATAACGGCCCCGGCATAGCACCCGAAAACCACGAAAAAGTATTTAAAATATTTCAGTCGCTCGTAAAAAACGAACGCTCTACAGGCCTTGGGCTATCTATAGTTAAAAAAGTAGTAGACCACTACAAAGGAAAAATATGGATAGAAAGCACCCCGGGCGAAGGCACTACATTTTTTGCGCGATTCCCTAAAACCGAAAAGTAGCGTATGAAAACTGTACAGGCTCTGTATACCCCGCAAGGCGGCTGGAACTACACATCAGAAAACCAACCTCTTAACAATCCGCTGGTACTGGTATTTGCCAACAGGCTTTTGCTGGAAGACAACAATGTTTTGGCACAAATACACCAGCAGTTTCCATATAATGATATTGTGTACATATCTACAGCAGGCGAAATCCTGGGCGATAACGTGTATGATGATTCGGTTACGGTTACCGCGCTGGAGTTTGAAAAAAGTACCTTTACTGTAGTAACCGAGAAACTGGAGCAGCATAACAACGACACCTTTGCCATGGCTAAGGCGCTGTCGGCAAAGCTGCCCGAAGAAGACCTTAAGCACCTTATGGTATTTGCATCGGGGCACTACATAAACGGCAGCGCGCTGGCTGCCGGTATAGCCGAAACGGCATTGGGTAACATACCCGTTACGGGTGGCCTTAGTGGAGACGATGGCAGGTTTGAAAGAACCCTTACCGGCTACAATACGCCTCCGCAAGAGGGTACCGGTGTGCTTATAGGCATTTATGGCGGCAACCCGGAAATTACGTACGCCAGCTTCGGCGGTTTTCAGCCGCTGGGTCCCGTACGTAAAGTTACCCGTGCAGAGAACAACGTGTTGTACGAGTTGGATGGCAAACCTGCACTAGACCTTTATCGCACCTATCTGGGTGACAGGGTAGAGCAAAAAATGGAATCGTTATTAGGCTTCCCGCTTCAAATTACCGCTCCCGGAAAAACCCTGGGACTGGTACGTACCGTACTGCGTATAGATACTACAGACGGCTCTATAGTACTGGCAGGCGACTGCCCGGAAGGTAGTAACGTACAGCTGCTTATGGCGTCTATGCACGGTATAGCATCGGGTGCTACAGAGGCAGCACGCCAGGCTACTGAAAATCGTAAAAACCCAGCCGAAGCGGCAATCATTGTTAGCTGCATGGGGCGTAAGGCTATTATGGGAATGCGCATAGATGAAGAAATTGAAATGATACGGGAAATCATAGGAGAAAAAGCGGCGTTTACAGGTTTTTATTCGTATGCCGAAATAGCGCCATTTGCCGGCAACCATATTTGCGAAGTACACAACCAAACCCTTACCCTAACTTTAATTAGCGAATGATATGAACTCGCTGCTAAAACGCCAGCTGAAAAAATACCTGCCCAATGCGGATACTGCCGCCATGGAGCAGTTTTTAAAGGCGGTAGACGACTCTTATACGCATTATGAAGACCAGATAAACCTGCTGCAACGTTCTATGACACTTAGCTCTGAAGAACTGTATGAGGCAAATGAAAAGCTGCGCGATGAGGCACAAACCCTTAAAGACCTTAATGCCGACCTAAATTCGGTATTGTTTTCCATGAAACTTGCCGCACATGCGCATAACCCGGAGGAGGAACATTTTAACCCCGCCGAATATATGCGCCGCCAAACCGAGGAAATTGTTAAGGCAAATAAACAACGGGAAGACCTGCTGAAAAACCTGGCCGACCAGAACCAGGAACTTAATGACTACGCCCACATGGTAAGCCATGACCTTAAGGCACCTCTGCGTACCATAAACACGCTCATAGCCTGGGTTATAGAAGACAACAAAAATAAACTGGACGAAGAGAGCCTGAAATCGCTGAACCTTATAGAGTACAATACCGAAAAAATGGAACTGCTCATTAAAGGTATTTTAGACTACTCCAGCATAGACCGCCACGAAAGCGAAAGCCGCCCTGTTGATTTTAATGAACTCCTTAAAGAGGTAGTCCTTGTGGTATCACCACCTAAGCACATAACCATAACCGTACCCGAAAACCTTCCTAAAATAGAGGGTAATTATTACCGTTTCAGGCAGCTTTTTCAAAATCTTATAGAAAACGCTATTAAGTATAACGACAAGCCCCAGGGCATTATAGAGATAGGTTTTACCGATAAGCCAGACGAATATCTGTTTTTTGTGAAGGATAACGGAAAAGGGATTGCCAAAGCGTATTTTGAAAAAATTTTCAATATATTTACGAAGCTTGATAACAACAGCCAGTCATCGGGCATTGGTCTTTCTATCGTAAAAAAAATAATCAACCGCTACAACGGCCGAATTTGGCCCGAGAGTACAGAACACGAAGGAACCACATTTTACTTTACCTTACCTAAAAAATGGAACAGCCTAACCTGGACTATATAAATGAACTGGCCGGAGACGACCAGGCTTTTAAAGCAAAACTTATAGCCACGATAAAAGAAGAACTGCCGCAGGAAATCGCTGCCTATCAGGAAAGTTTTAACAGCGCAAACTATGCCGCAGCCGCCGGCCACGTACATAAACTGAAGCATAAGATAAGCATTTTAGGTTTAGAAAAAAGTTATTATCTTGCCGCTGATTTTGAAGAAGAGCTCAAAAACAATCAAACCGGGCTTGCTACAGATTTTGAACAGATTATTACATCTATGAAAAATTTTGCCGCAGGCTTATAGCACGTATCCTAACTATGAATTGCATTATTGTAGACGACGAAACGCTTTCCCGAAACATACTGGAAGGCATGATAGCCAGAGACCCTGAACTTACCGTTACAGGACAATACAGCAATGCCATGCAGGCAATGAAACACCTAAACACCAGCGAAGAAAGCACAGATCTTATTTTCCTGGATATACACATGCCTGATTTTACCGGTTTTGATTTTATACAAACCATAAAAAATCCGCCTGCCATAGTACTGGTTACATCAGACAAAAACTTTGCTACCGAAGCATTTGAGTACGACTGCATTGTAGACTACATGGTAAAGCCCATAAATGAGGAGCGTTTTCAGCGTGCTGTGCGTAAGGCTAAGGCCCTAAAGGCATCTACTGCCGCACCGGCTGTTACCCCGGTAGGCACCACTACGCCCGTTGCAGAGCCTGTAATCCCTGCCACTTCAACAAGCACAACTACAACAAACATCCCGGCAGATACGCCTACAGAGTTCTACGTAAACATAGACCGCAGGCTTATTAAAATAGACATACAATCAGTAAATGTGGTAGAGGCAAAAGGCGACTATATACACATAAAAACCGAGGCCAAAAACTACATAGTACACAGTACGCTTAAAAAAATTGAAGAAAAGCTGCCACAACACCTTTTCCTTAAAGTGCACCGCACCTATATTATAAACACTAAAAAAATTATAGATATAGAAGACAACAGTGTACTTATAGGTAAAGACGTAATACCGGTAAGCCGTGCTAACAGGCCAGAGCTTATGAAGCGCTTAAATATGTTGTAATTAAACTTAACGTGTTAATTAAAAAATAAATAAATACTCAAAAAGCAATTCAACGGCAGTAACCTACCATTCAACGACACTGGGCAGCCGCCCGCCTATCATAAGCATTTTCAGACAAAAAGAGGTTGTATCTTTGTACCACTAAAATAAGTACAATGTCCAGACCTTTAAACATTTTATTAGTTGAAGACGACGCGATTGAGGTTATGAAGTTTAACCGCGTAGTTAAAAACATGGAAGGTCGGCACAAGATAATGGAAGCTCATAATGGTGAGGATGCTTTAAATATCCTTAAAGACAGGGAAGTAAATCCAGACATTATAGTACTGGACCTTAATATGCCAAAACTAAACGGCATAGAGTTTTTAAGAGCTATAAAGAAAGATGAATCGCGCAGGTGCATACCTACCATTATACTTACCACATCTACAAACTACTCAGATATTAAAGAGTGCTACAACATAGGCATTGCCGGATATGTGGTAAAACCGCTAAGGCATGACGAGTATATGCAAAGCACTACAAAACTGATAGAATACTGGAGCAATAACGAACTCATATCTTAAGTTAACTCCCGTATTGTGCCCCTAAAAAACAGAAGCGAAAAAGCCAACCTTACGGTTGGCTTTTTTTATATATCATTGTTCGCTAAAGCTGGGGTTAGTGGTAAACTCAGTATCGGTAAGGGTGTTTAAAAACGTTATTATAGCTGTTTTTTCATCTGCTGTAAGCGGTATGCCCCGGGTACCATCGGTATGGCGCAGTAGCGGATCCAGTGTGGGGCTATCGTAAACCCCATTGGTGTAAAAATTAAGCACAGACTCTAATGTACCAAAACGCCCATCGTGCATATACGGCCCTGTAAGGGCAATGTTCCTAAGGCTTGGCACCCTGAACTTATAGTAATCGGCAGCGTTTTGCGTAACCTTGTAACGACCCACATCGTTTATTTGTGGGTTTATGGGTAAGCCGTTATTACGGAACGAACCATCGGTTTGCAGGTCTGTAGCGTGGCACGAAGCACACTTTTGATTGAATAAAGCGAAGCCCTGTGCTTCGGTTGCGGTAAGTGTACCGCCGGCCTCTCCCCTGCGGTACTTATCAAACTTCGATTGGTCTGAAATCATCATTACCATAAACTGAGACATTGCTTTCAGCATATTTTCTGTGGTAATGCCCGTTTCCGGGAATGCATCGGCAAACATTTTTTTGTACCCTGCATCGCCCTTCATCATGGCAAGTATGGCATTTAGGTCGCCATGCATTTCTATTTCGCTGGTCAGCGGAATAAGCGGCTGTAGGTCGAGGTGCGTAGTAACGCCATCCCACATGTACGAACTCAGGAACGCCATGTTTTGCACCGCAGGAGCATTACGTGTACCCTCGCGGTTATCTACGCCGTGGCTTACCGTGTGCCCGTGGTGTGTAAAAGCACCTGCCTGTTCATGGCAAAAAGCACAGCTAACCAACCCGTCTGAACTTAGCTTGCCGTCATAAAACAGCTTCCTGCCCAGCTCAAAGCCCTTTTCGGTAACGGGATTATTTGTAAAATCATACGTCATTGCCGGGAAGTTAGCCGGCTGGCGCACAGCAAGGGGTTTATTGGTATAACTTTCGCTATCGTTATTACAACTGGCAAAAGCGAGCGGTAGCAGTGCTAAAAAGTAATGTAATTTCATAGATACCTTACCTTAGTTGTTATGTACTTCGCTTACGCTGAAAGCACCTTCCATATTGTGGGTAACTACAGGCGCCATAGTACCTCCCATTATGGTGGCTCCGGTGCCCTGGTCGTCTATCTGGGTAAGGTTTATTTTGGTAGCGCCGTCTATAATTTTACTAACATCTGTAGCTAGGTGTATACCGGGTGTTTGCCCTTTGCGCACCTGAAGCGTTTGCGGCAGGGTAAGTGTTACCGTGCCATAGTTGTCATCAGTAGACGTTTTTCCGGTATGTATAGAAAACGGCAGCGCATCGGCTACGGTTTCAGACGAGTAAGTACCGTCATAGGCAATAAACTTATAGCCTGCACTCCAGCTCCACAGCATTTCTTCGGCCTGGGCGGCGGCAAGAAAATCACCCTGGCCGGCAGCCCCCAGGTTAAACTGTGCCTGGTCTACCCCTATACCAAAATTTATTTTAGTATAATTACCCACCGGAATATCGGCAAGGCTAAAACCCAGGGGCGCTCGCTTAGAGTGGCTTACAATAAAATAGCTTTTGCTTTTCGGGTAGTTGTATACCGTACCGTCTGCCCTTGTAAGGCTTATGTTGCTTACAATGTATTTAATACTACCTACGGTAATATGCTCATTAAGGCTGGTGGTATATTCCTGCCCTAAAATAAGCGCATCAGTACCGTATTTATGAGCAAATTCTACTGACACCGCAGCAGTATCCTGCGTAGTGTTTGCCGGGGCATCATCATTATTGCAAGAGGTAAGGAACAGTGCCGGAACGGCTACAAAGGACAGTAGTGCTAAACGTATTTTCATAGTGTTGTTTATTGTTTGTTGCAAATTTTACAATATTGCACAACGAATTTGGAAAAACAATCTGAAATAAACAAATAAACTTTAAAATCTGTACATTTTTATTGAAATCAGCACGGTATATAACAAAAAAAGAGCGTTTGGTATAAACGCCCTTCTTGCTTTGTATGTACGATATTTTACAAGCTGTAGTTAAGGTTAATGCTCCAGCGGTAATTCGCCTCTACCTTACCCCCTGTAAGATTTTGAGATATGGGCAGCATGCCGTTTACGCCTATAGAAAAGTTATTCCTTCCGGCTTCAAGCCCCGCTTTGGCAAAAATAATATCGCCCTTGGTATTGGCCACATCTTCGCCATACTGCCTGTTAGTAGCATACACTTCGCCTGCCACGCCTGCCTGTGGCACTACGGTATACTTACCGGCATTAGCCATGTAAAAAGCCGTGGCAGCATAGTTAAACTGGTTGCCAAACTGGTAATACTTACGGTTCTCGGTTTTGTAAATATAGGTAGCCATGGCGTTTACACCAATATCTTTGCGGCGGATAACGTATTCGGCTACAGCCAAATAATCCCAACTGCCGGTACCCAACTGGAAACTGGGATTTACACTGCCGTTGTTGTTAGCGTTATACTTGCCTGTAGGCGCCTTAACCCCGCCGCCCACATGCAGGGTGTGGGTATAAGCGGCGCTGTCTTTTTTAGTGGCAAAAAGCCGGTAAAGCCCCATTACGGTAACATCGCCCAGTCCATCCATGTTTTGCGTACCCTTACTAAGGTTGCGGTTAAAGAAATGGTACGGCAACTGCGCCGATAACTGAAAACGCTTGCCCAGCGGAATACGCGACCACACCTGCACGGTATTAAAATTTTCGTCTACCCATGGCGAGTTGTTAAAAATACCATCTCGGCTGGTATAGCTTTGGTAAAAGTAGCGCAACCCCACAAAGTTGTTGTCTATCATAGAGCTGAAGCCCATACCTCCGCCGCTTGCCGAACAGCCACAGGCATCGCAGTCGTCGTAATCAAAGGCGTGTACATACTTGTTAAAATCAGGTGGTGGGGTGCCCGCTGCCATGCCCCGGTACGAAACCAGTGTGAACAGCAGTAATATAAGGACATTATAGTTTTTCATTATTGAAATTCGCTAAAGGATTTATCGGTTATAAACGTTTCGTCGGTAAGCGTGTTCAGAAACGCTATTATAGCCGTTTTTTCATCTTCGGTAAGGGCTATGCCCCGGGTGCCATCGGCGTGGCGCAACAGCGGATCCAGCGTAGGGCTGTCTGAAACACCGGTGGCGTAATAATTTAACACCGATTGTAATGTGCCAAAACGCCCATCGTGCATGTAGGGTGCTGTAAGTGCCACATTCCTTAAGCTGGGCACCCTGAACTTATAATAGTCTGCTGCCAGCTCTGTAATCTTGTACCGGCCCACATCATTTACCTGTGGGTTTACCGGCAGCCCGTTGTTACGGAACGATCCATCGGTTTGTAAATCTGTGGCGTGGCAGGTGGCGCACTTTTGGTTAAACAACGCGTAGCCCTGCAACTCCTCGGCTGTAAGGGTGCCCCCGGCTTCGCCGCGGCGGTATTTATCAAACCTGGAATCGTCTGAAACCATCATTATCATAAACTGCGACAGGGATTTAAGCATGTTTTCTACGCTCACCCCTGATTGCGGATATGCCTGTGCAAAGAGCCTTTGGTACTGGGCATCGGCTTTCATCATGGCAAGGATAGCATTAAGGTCGCCGTGCATTTCCACATCGCTGGTCAGCGGAATAAGCGGCTGAAGGTCAAGGTGCGTAGTAACACCATCCCACATATAGGAACTTAAAAACGCCATGTTTTGTACCGCAGGGGCATTACGTGTACCCACACGGTTGTCTACGCCGTGGCTTACGGTGTGCCCGTGGTGGGTAAAAGCATTTTCCTGTATGTGGCAAAATGCGCAGCTTACCAGCCCGTCTGAACTCAGCCTTCCGTCGTAAAACAGTTTCCTGCCCAGTTCAAAGCCCTTTTGTGTTACCGGGTTATTGGTAAAATCATAGGTCATGGCAGGGAAGTTAGATGGCTTTTTAACCACCAGTTCCAGGTTTTCGTAGTCGCTGTCAGTGCTGCCCCCGCAGCTTACCAGCAGGGGCAGTAATGCAGCTATGGTATATAATAACTTCATACCGGGTGGGTATTAGTCGTTATGCACATGGTCTACCCTAAACGACTCTTTTACGTTAGCCGTAATAAGCGGTAACTGGCTGCCCCCCATAATCATGGCTCCCATACCCATGCTGTTAGCAGCGGTAAGGTTAATTTTGTTAGTACCGTCTACAAACTTGGCTACGTCTGTAATAATGTGGATGTCTGGTGCTATGGTTTTGCGCACTTTAGCGCTTGTAGGCAGGTTAAGGGTAACCTCGGTATAGTTATAATCCGTACCGGTTTGGCCTGTATGTACCATGTACGAAGTATCTGTAGTAACGGTAGGCGATGTAAAAGTACCTTCAAACGCTACAAACTTATAACCCGCGCTCCAGCTCCATAGCATAGCTTCGCTCTGTGCCAGGGCAAGGAAATCGCCCTGGCCCTGGGCACCAAGGTCAAACTGGGCTTTATCTACGCCTACGCCAAATTTTATTTTTGTGTAATCACCCGCAGGCACGTTACTAAGTTCCAGCACGTGGGTATTAGTATCTGCTTCGTTTACAATAAAATAGCTTTGGCTTTTAGGATAGGTAAAGGTGGTACCATCTGCCTTGGTAAGTACTATGTTACTTATAATGTATTTAACGGTGCTCACTTTAAGTGCCTCGTTCTGAGAGTTGGCAGCATTGGCTACACCCAGTATAAGGTCGTTATCGCCAAAGGCGTTGTCAAACTCCACACCCAGCGAACCGGTGCCGCTAACGTCGGTTACAGTATCGTCTTTATCGCATGAGGTCATAGAAAGTGCTGACACAGCCAGTGCCGAAAATAGTATAGAACGGAATTTCATCTTTTTTGTAATGTTTATAAAAGTTATTGCTGAATAAAAATTTGGGGTACAGATATGCAGCACAACAGCAGGCGCCGTTGACCAAAATCCGTACATAACCAGCCCTGCCCTGACATGGGAACATGAGATGGGAGTTGAAAATTTTTATGCTGCAATGAGCGGGGGATGAAATACCGCGTATCCGGCAAGGTGCGAATACAGGTTTTTATAAACTGGAAGTTTTTTGTTTGATACTTGTAGTACGGGTATGCTAAATGCTATTTCGGCAAACGGCTGAAAAAATAACACCTCCGCTTCGGCATGGCCTGATTTTTTTTCAGAAACCGGCTTGTCCTGCTCGGCGGTTTTGGCAAGCTCTTTCATAAGGTGGCACTTACCGTTACAGTGTAGTTTCGGTTTTGCCTTGTTTTCACAAAGTACCGTGGCTATGTAATTGTAATTAACAGCATACTCCAGCACGGGCAGTACAGGCCGCGCTATCATAAAGAATACTATTACAAATACAAGATTTTTCACGCCTGCAAAGGTAATGGCCATTTGTTAAAATAAAGTAATTTTTGTCACATTATTAAACTTTTTTTGTAAACCACAGTCTTACAGGTATAAACTTTAAATTGATACACTATGAAAACGTGGATTTTAGCAGCTACACTGCTGGCAGGCGTAACCCTGGCAGCACAAACACCAGACCCGCAACCTATGCCTACAGGCAAACCAAGGGCAGAACGCCCCATGAAAGAACGCCCTTCGGCACAGCAGCGCGCGTCTATACACACTAAAGAGCTTACCCTGGCACTGGACCTTACCGACAAGCAGGCAAAAGATGCAGAACCGTTGCTATTAGCGGCAGAGCTCAAGAAAGATGAATTTATGAAAAAACGCGAGGAAAACAGGGCGAAAGGTATAAAACCTACCGCAGAAGAACGCGGACAAATGAGGGCTGCATTACTGGACGAGAAAATAAAGCTGAAACGCGACCTTAAAAAAATACTTACGGCAGACCAGTATAAAAAATATGAGGAAAAACTTGAAGCTAAGAGCGTTAGAAAAGACAAACCTCAACCTGGCCGTTTTGTAAGGAAACAGAAATAAAGCGTGTTAAAGTTTTGTGTAATCTGGCAAAATGAGTAGTTTTGAAAAGTTAAACACTAAACAAAACTATAATATCATGAAAAAAATAATTGCTCTGTCTGCCATTTTAACTCTGGGCTTAGGATTTACTGCAAGTGCCCAGCAAAAAAAAGCTGTTAAGCAAACAGTAAAAACTGCACCGGCCACACTTCCTGTAACTGATGGCGAGATAAAAGTTGCAGCTGACAAAAATGTAAGCAGCCTTAACAAAGTTATAGCACTTTCAGATAATGAAAAGCAAATGTTTCAGGGACTGTTTGAAACTAAATACCGTATGCTTGAGTATGCAGCCAAAAAAGGCAACAATGAGGCTGATAAAGAAACGGTTTATAAAAGCATAGAAGCTAAATTAAGAGCTACACTAAGCGCAGATAAAATGGCAAAGCTTGACGCTAAGCCTGCATTACTTAAAGAGCTTACCCACTAGTACATACTATATCCTAGTAAAACAATCCCCACCTGTTACAGGCGGGGATTGTTGTTTTTATAGAAACCCATCAGGATCCGGAGCTGTATCAGTTCGTACTATGTTTCGGCCTTCCCTAACCGCAGAGCGTTGCACACTCATGGGGTGTGCCTGGTTTTCCTCGGCTATATCTGTGGCACTGGCCTTTGGTGCCGGTTTTGGGAAACTTGCCAGCTCAGTAGGGTTTACAATCGCCGGATCTGTATACGGCAACGTAGTGTCCGGGGTAAGGTTTCTTACTTCGTCAAGGCGCCTGTTGTATTCTTCAGCAGACATCCTTTTGTTTTGGTTTGATTCCATAACAGTATAATTTTTATGGTTTTACTTCACGTTTGTAATATAAAGTTACGCCATAAGTGTGTTAAGCAGTTTGTAATTAACGCGTGGTTAACAGGCACATGGCAATGCACTTTATCGACACAATTTTGCATTTTAACGTTTTGTTAACGCTTTTTAGCGAATATACTTGGTTAGTTGTTAAGTTTGGTCAACAAACAAAAACAACCGCCGTTACCATGAAAAAAATTACATCTATAATCGCGCTGCTATTGCTCTTTGCCTCATGCAGTACAGACGACGACAGTCTGCAAACTGATACCGCTGTAACGGCAAAGAAAAGCACGTTTGATGCACCACCCATAATCACATCGCCAAAACCTCCTAAATATACTTTTGCTTGTTGGTCTAACCCTACGGCGCATTATGATAATGTAGGTTCGTTTGCCTCTCCCAAGTGGGGATTTATTGCCGATATTCCTCAAGGCATAGCACCAGACGGGCTATACAAGGTGACCCTGCAAATACAGCAAATAGAACCCGAAAACCTGGAGGTGGGTATAGGAAGCATAATTAGCTATACAGATAACATTGTATATAATAACGTTACTGTAACGCCGCCCTCTGTGGCACGTTACCCTTATCAGTTAATGCTTTATTACCGCTGGAGGCTTGTGGTTTCCCAAGTGAGTTTTAAAGATTATTCTACCATAATTTGTAGCCAGTCTACCCCGTGGTACGATACACCACTGGGCTAACTATACTAGCTAAATATTACTAAACACCAAACCGCCGCAGCAATGTGGCGGTTTGCTTTTTTAGCCGTAAACACTTCAACGATAATAATATATGTTTTAACGTTTTATTGCGTTTTTTATTTACAGAATAACTTTATCCCCTTACATTTGGTATCATAAAGGGGATTTTTCATTTACAAGACTAACTGATTTTAAGACAGAAGCCGTCGTGGTGCAAGCCACGGCGGTATTTTGTTTATAATAACTTTAAGTATTTTATAGTTATCTTTATACTATGATTAAAACTGCACACATGCGCCTTATTATTCCCTGCATTATTGCCATAGGATTTTATAACTGCGGAAACCAGCAACCGGCCGGCAACAGCCTTACCCCAAAAGAAATCAGTAAACTAAAGCTAAAAGAAATTTCGGGGCTAGAGTACGTAAACAATACCCTGTGGGGCATTGAAGACAGCGGTAACGAAAATGCCCTGTACAAAATAGACCCGCAAACCGGCACGCATACCGCCTATGTGGTAGATGCCCCTAATACCGACTGGGAAGATATTACCGCAGATACCCAGGGCAACCTATACATAGCCGATACCGGTAATAATGACAACGACAGGCGAAACCTGAGCATAATAAAGGTGAAACCGCAAGATCCCTCTAAAGTAGTACAGACTACTACATTTTATTACCCGGAGCAAAAGGATTTTCCGGCAAAGAAGGCCGACAGGAATTTTGACTGTGAAGGGATGCTAGAGCACAACGGATATTTTTACCTATTTAGTAAAAACCGATGCTTTAACAGCGATGGTACGGTGCTGATACATAAGGTACCGAACAAACCGGGCAACTTTGCCGCAGAAAAAGTGGGCAGCTTTATTAGCTGTGATAACTTTAGGCGATGTGCCATTGCCGGGGCCGATATAAGCCCTGACGGCAAAACCGTAGCCCTTATAAGCGGTGACAAGCTATGGCTTATAACCAATTTTACCGGCGATGATTTTGCCAAAGGCACCCTGACACCCTACGATTTAGGCGAAGTAACCCAAAAGGAAAGTGTATGCTTTACAGACAACAAAACCCTCTACATAGCCGACGAAAAATCTAAAAAGGAGGGCGGCAAGTTATACACCATAACCCTTAAGTAATCCCTACCGGTATATAAATACAAAAACGGCGTTTGTGTAATAGCACAAACGCCGTTTTTGTATTGTTACCCAGCTCTTATAAGCCCAGCGAAAAGCCAAAGGTAAACCTGCCGCCATCTTGCCCGTGGAAATAGTTTACCCTGCCCGTAACAGCATTGGCGGCATTTACCCAAAAGCCCCCACCAGCGCTTTGGTGCCACTTGCTGCTTTCTTCGCCATGCAGCCATACCCGGCCGTAATCATACCCCGCCGAAAAGCCGTATACCAGCGGCACAAAGCTCTTGGTACGCCCCAGGGTATAGCGCAGGTCTGTAGTATGTAAAAAGGCGTCGTTACCGGCAAAACGCTCACGGCGGTAGCCCCTTAAATCAGCATCGCCACCCAGTGTACTTGCCTGGTAAAACTCGTAGTTATCGTTAAAAATCATTTTTGCCTTAATACCGCTTACCAGCACCAGCCTGTCGTTACGGGTAAGCCTGTGATAAAAGGTAAGTGCGCTTTCGGCATGGGCAAAGTTGCGCTCAAAAACATCCATGCTTGCCTTCCAGCCGCCTTTTACATAAAAAAGCATTCCCATGGCAGGCATGGTAGGATTATCATAATTTTCAAACTTATACATACCCTGTACCCCTGCATACTGCATATGCTCAAACAGGTAAGGGTTTATAGCACCCGGCTGGTTTACATAGCGGTTTACGGTGCCATCTACCTCAATGGTTTCAAAATCAGCTTTCAGTTCCATAAAACCACCGTTTGGCCCCTGCTTAAATATAGAGGGAGACACCCGGAACACCTGCAGCTTTACACGGTTGTAGTTCATGCCCAGTTTATCGTCGTTGTTTACGGTTTCGTTGCCCAGGCCAAAGTAGTTAATACTAAAGTTAGGGCTTGTAAAGCGCGCATCGAGCCCCAGGTTCCATTTACTTACCACGTTCATAACCTTGGCAGCATAGGTAAGTTCAAACCCCTGAGTGGCAAAAAAATAGTTGGCCCCAAAGGTATGCTTACGCGAATAAGGCCTGCGGTTAAAGTTATTTACCGTATAGCTGGCTGTAGCCCCCAGCTTCACCCCATCGTCTGGGTTAAAACCCGCCATGGGGTATCCTGCCCAAATGTTGTAATCAGGTTTTTTGTAGTCATACATATTGGTTTCGTAATCATCGGTAAGTCGCAGGGCGGCATTCGCGGTATTGTAAGTGTTGTTCTTACTTTTAAAATCGTAAATTTTTACCTTATGCCCATCTTCTACCGTATAGGTGTCGTGGTTCTGCCCGCCTATAAGGCGCAGGGTAATAGGGTGGCTGGCTTTGCCTTTTACCTCAAAGGCATCGTCATCATCAAGGCCATAAATCCAAAGCTCTTTGGTTTCGCTGCGGCGGTACGTGTGGTTAAACACCAGCGAATCGCCTTTTTTACCCACATTGTACAGTTCCACCTGCGTTATGCCATCGGGCTGGCGGGTAATTACAAAACGGTCTTTCTTTTCGGTACCCGTAAGCAGTACGGTACGCAGCAATACCTTTCGGTACTCCAGTGCATACTTTTCCAGCTTATCGCGGCGGCTTTTCAAGCAGCGTTTTATGTTTTCGGTATCATTGTCTATAACCTCTTTAGGCAGCTGCGCAAAAGCACTGTCTATAACGGCATCGGTAAGATGTTGTTTTATATATGCAGCCTGCTCCAGCCATTCTTTTTCGCCGCTTTTTGTTATAAACGATACATCTTGCGTATAGCCTTGTTTTGCCTGCCACTTTACATTCGGTATATCATCGGTATAGTTTTTCATTTTCCTTAGCGCGGGTACTTTCATAAGCAACGAAAGCAATGCACCATCTATCTTAGGGAACGCCTGATCCCTGTCGCGCGGAATGGGGCGGTAATACGTGCTGTCGGCAGTTTTAAACTTAGCCCAACGCCATTGATCCGAATGGCGGTCCCAGTCGCCTATGGCCAGGTCAAACAATCGTGCGCGTATGTAAGCCTTTTCATCTATTACATTCTTTTTGCTTTTTTCGAGTTTTGCGTGTACGTCATCAGAGCCGTCTATGCCATCGGCATTGCCAAAGCTGTCTATTTTGGCAAACTCATCGGTAGGGCGTTCCTCTACCATGTACAGCCCATCGCCATAATCGGTATTGTAATTGCCCAGTGCCGTTTGTTTCGGAATATAATACAGCTCAGGGTTGGTGTGGTAAATACCCACTGCCTCTTCTAAATGGTGGATAATATACGGTGTATAAGGATGTGCTGTGGTATAAAAATCGAGCAGGAAACGCTCTGTAAACGTACCTTTAAAGTCGTTACCTATGTAGGTTGTTTTAAATGCCGTAGACTGTAAAAAGCGTGATGCATCTTTACGCTGGGCGCGCATTACATACTCCTTACCCTCTTTATCGAGCAGGCGTAGCGAATTACTTTGATGCCCGCCACCGGCACGGGTTACCGTTAGCCCGCCCTGAAGCGTATCCAACACTGCCACGCGTGCCCTTACCGGGGTGCTGTAGTATTTACGGTAGTGCTCACCAAACAAAAAGCGGTAAAAGCCTCCGTAGGCAGTTTCATTTTTAGTATAAATGGTAGCCGTGGTATCTTTAGGGAAGTTTGTGGCAAACTGCTGCGTAGCTACCGGCAGTACGGGTTTTTCAAGCAGTTTTTTGGTAAACACCTCCTCCTCCGTGGTATCGGTTACTTTGTAGTAATGCACCTTTGCAGTACCGTTTGTAAACACATCGAGCACGGCGTAGCCCCTGCCCCCGTACGAAAAATCGTTAACACCCATGGCGCGTGCCGGTTCTTCCTTGCTTCCGGCTCCGCTAATAATTTGCTTTATATTATCTTTTTCAAGGTATTGCAGGTTATGGTCGTGGCCAGATACCACCACAACATTATCCCTGCCCTGTATAAGGGTTTTTATGCGTTTGCTCAGTGTATTGTATTCGCGGTTTTGCAGGTCCTGATCTATAACCCCGCCGGTACTGCGCAGCAAATTGCCCAGCGAACCCAGTACAGGCAGCGGTATACGGGTGTGCAACGGGAAAATTTCTTTTTCAAACGAAAACTGCCCGCCGTGCGCACCACCACTCATAAGCGGGTGGTGCATGGCAAGGAGTACCGTTTTGTTTTGGTTTTTATTCAGCAGGCTTTCCAGCTCCAGGAAAAATGCCTCGCGGGTTTTAATATCGCAATCGTCGTTTATGGTAGGATGATTGTCCCAGTTTGCAAAATACCATTGGCTGTCTGCGGTTATAACGGTAATACTATCGGTTACCTCAACACTGTTTATGGCGCATCCCTTCCCCGGCTGAAAGGCCTTTTTGCCCAGCGCAGCCGCTACCAGTTTTTCCTGTTCCTTAAGCCCATCGAGTCCGTGGTACCAGTCGTGATTACCGGGTATAAAATAGGTTTTACCGCTAAACTGCCCTGCCAGGGCAATTTGGCTGTTTAACGATGCCTCGGCTTCGGCCCTGCCCTTTTTACCTTCCTTTGGCATACCCAGCGGATATATGTTATCGCCCAGGTACAGCAGGGTGGTTTTTTCACCTTCTGTTTTCAGTTTGTTCCCTACCAGCGCCAGCAAGCGTTGCGAATGCGGGCTGTCGGCATAGCCGGCATCTCCTATAAGGTAAAAGCGGTGTGCTGTTACCTCAGCGGTGCTTGTGCTGTCTTTACCTTTAAGCAGTACGGCGTTTTTGCCATACTGTTCGTGCCGGGTAGCGCAGCCAAAAAGGGCAAGCGCAGCCGCCACGGTAGCCATTCTGCTAATATTTTTTGAAAGCCTACTGCTGTGCGGAAAGATTTTCATAATTTGGTAGTATCAATAATTTATGCCAAATGGACATTGTTTCTAAAGCGGAAAACCACGTATTCCACCTATTCAAAGATAGGCTATCTCCCGATTATATTTACCATAATTTTAGCCATACTTTGCGCGTGGTGCGCGCCGCCGAAACCATAGCCCGTGCCGAAGACGTAGATGCCGATACCCTTGAAGCCCTGATGCTTGCGGCATGGCTGCACGACAGCGGTTATATAGATGGCGCAGAAAACCACGAGAAACGCGGCGCAGAAATCGCAGAAAATTTCCTGAAGGGGCATAATTATGACACCGACAAAACGGCCCTGGTAAAACGCCTTATACTGGCTACAGAACTGCACCACGAACCGGCAGACCTTGCCGAACAAATTATAAAAGATGCCGACTGCGCGCACTTTGCCGACCCAAATTACCTGCAATTGTCTGAACTTTTGCGCAGCGAATGGGAAATTGTAGACGGAAAACAGTTTACTGACCTGGAATGGAATGTGGGCAACCGTTTGCTGCTGCTGCATAAACACCGCTTTTTTACGCACTATGCCAAAAAGCACCTGCAACCCCAAAAAGAAAACAACATAGCCGCGCTACAGGAAGCTATAAACAACCTCAGCGCCAAGCAGGGCAAAAAAGACAAAAAGGGTAAAAAGGACGAAAAAGAGAAGAAAAAAGAGGACAAGCCCGACAGGGGGATTGACACCCTGTTTAGGGTTACACTAAGCAACCATACCCGCCTTAGCGACATAGCAGACAGCAAGGCAAACATACTGCTGTCTGTAAATACCATTATCATTTCCATATCGCTGAGCACGCTTATACCCAAGCTGGATAGCCCGGCAAACGCGCACCTGGTATTCCCTACATTTATTATGATGCTGTTTAGTACCGTGAGCATCATCTTTGCCATACTAAGCACCAGGCCTAAGGTAAATACCGCCACCTACAGTAAAGACGACATTAAGCAAAAACGCATAAACCTGCTGTTTTTTGGTAACTTCTACAAGCTGAGCCTGGAGGAGTACGACACCGCCCTGCGCGAACTGATGACCGACCGCGATGATGTGTACGGCGCACTGATAAAAGACCTCTACTACCTGGGGCTTGTACTAAACAGAAAGTACCGCCTGCTGCGTATTACCTACAATATTTTCATGGTAGGCATTATACTATCGGTAGGGGCGTTTGTAGTGGCGTTTTACAGGCTGTAGTTTTTGTGTAAGATTTAACGTTAGTACTATTCTAAAAATAACAAAGCCCCATAAAGGGGCTTTTGTGTTTATGGTAGTGTAGTGTTTTGTCTTATAGGTGTACTATTTGGTTTGTAGCTCTTTAAGCAGGTCTTCGTAGGTATAATTGCTGCCAGTTTGTGCACCGTAGTTAATAGATACACGCAGTGCCTTAAGCCCGGTTACGCCCTGTAGGTCCTCTACATCAAAGGTTTCTACCACATTGCCCAGCAGGCCTTTGTGTTGCAAAAACTGTATGTAGCGCCTGTACTCGTTTTCTTCCTTACGCTGAGAAAATACTATGGTGATTTTTCCCTTTTGGGTAATGCGCTCCTTAGTACCTTTTATGTTGCTTTTGTCTATACGTTTTTTTACCACCTCGTAGCGGGCGTTGTAAGTGCCGTCTACATCAAAGCGTTTTTCGTCCATACGGAAACGTATGCTTATAGGCGAACTAAACACCAGTATTAACGATGTTACATCGAGGTCATAAGGTAATGATGGCTTAATGCGGTAGTATTCGTTTTCCATTTCGCACATTACCTGCAGCTGCCATAACCTAAGGTTGTTTAGGTACAGCGGGTTGTACTGGTGCTTAGGCGATATGCTGGCGCCAATGTACAGGTTGTGCTCTACGCCATCAGTCTTAAAGCGCTCGTAGTAATGCGGGAAAAACGCCTGTGCCACCTCCTGCTTTTTATCCAACAGTGCCGCCATTTGCTTGTTAATGGCCGAAAGCGTACGGTCAAAATCCTTACGGCTCTGGTATACCATGTGCAGCTTGGCATCGAGCGAATCAAAGTACTCTTTAATGCGTGATTTTACTGCGGTATTACTGCTTTCAAAATGGTTTAAAACCGGGTGCACCTCGTTTATAATATAGCTTTGTATGGTAGCTTCGGTATCGGCCTTTAGCGGATCGCGCAGTTTATCTTCCAGGCTTTCCAGCTCATAAATATGCTGTTCCAGCAGTGGCAAAGGCTCCTGCTCAAATATAAAACGGAATACCGAAAGCAGCGTTTGCACCTGTAGCATAAGGTCTTTCTCTGTACTGTCGTTACGGGCTGTGCTGCTTCCCCTTACGTCGAGCTGGCCGTATAGCGGGTACACCTCGCGGAATACAATATCTTTAAACGCCTCGCGGTTGCCACGCTGCAGGTGCTCCAGGGCTTCTTCCCTAAACTTCCAGTACACGCTGTGGTGTATGGCAGTGTATTCGTTTTGTATAATGGCATCTACCTCGTTTTGCAGCTCGCTGTAGTAGCGCTCTATGGTATCTGTAATAAACGGGGTAATAAACTCCAGCTTATTGGCATTAATGGTATTAAGTTCGCCGGGGCGCGCCGAAACCAGTTCTATAAACCCGTAAAAACGGTTGTTCTTAATTATGGGTGCCAGTATAACGCTGCGTATGTCTTGCGAAATCAGGTGCTTACCAAACGATACGTCTTCGGGGTTTGATTTTACAAACTCCTCTACATCGCTTATAACCATATACTTGCGGTCCTGCAATATTTCGTCCAGCGAATCACTGCAAAACATGGCATCGCATTTCATTTCGCCCAGGCCGTTTAGTATGTGGCTCTTTATGTTTATAAAAGGAGCCAGCTTAAACAGGTTATCATCAGTATTCACCTCGGTAAACCCTACCCTTAAATCTGCAATACGGAAAATAGACCTGAAAATACTTTCTACATTATCTTTGGTCAGCTCTGTAAACTCCTCGGTAATAAGCAGGTTGCCTTTAAGGTTGCTTATGGCACTCTCTGTAGTGGCATCAAATAAAGACACTATGCCAAAGCCTTTAACCTCCCAGCTGCCTTCGGGGAATTTTTGTTTCCAAAGCTCCAGGTCCTCAAAATTATCCATCAGTAGCGTAACGTCCTCTGCCGATATGGCTATAGCCTTTTCGGTAGGAATGATTTCCATAAAATCAGCATTATACGTTATGCGGTAATGGTGAATAATCCCCTGCTCATCGGGTATATCATAAAACAGCGGTTTGCTGAAATCAAAGTTATAGCCGTAGTACCCGTTTAAGACCAGGCAACAGCAAAACACATAAAACTGGTGTTCGCTAAAATCGCGTATGGCCATATCAAAATCGGCACCCGCGTTGCTCAGTATTTTCTTAAATCGTTCGGTATGGTTAAACGTAAAGTTAAAAAACGGCAGTGTTACCGCCTTAATTTCGTTGTAGGTTAATGCCGTAGGGAACAAATCGGCAAGCAGGTTCCGTATAAGCCCTTCATGCGTGGCCAGCTGCTCCAGGTTGTCCATACCGGTGCGTATTTCGGGGAACGGTGCGGCATGGTTTAGCAGTGCCTGTGCGTATTCGGCACGGTAACCGGTTTCGTTGTTGGCTATATTCTCCAGAGCCTCAAGCACTTTATGAAACGATAGCCGGGGTACAAGCGGCCCCTTTGTTTGTTTGGCTGCTTCCATTTTTTTATTAAGATGTGTGCCTGCAAAGATACGTAAAAAGCGAACACGCAAAATTTTAGGCGCCCGGTTTTATGCATTGTGCGTAATTCATAAAAGTTTTTGGCACATAAATCCCATATATTACAAACAAATTAACAGTAGCGTTAATAATCAAACTTGCACGCGTGGGGCAAATTCACGTTCTTTGGCAATACCAACATATTTATTTTTTACTTAATACAAAACATAACAGATGGGAATTTTAGACCGGTTCAAGAAAAAGAACACCCCAGAAAATGAAACACCTCAGCCGGAAACTGCACAACCGGAAAACATACAGCCCGAAACCGTAGCAGAGCCTGCCCCACAAACGCCGCAGCCGCCACAAACCGAAGCAGAAATACCTGCCGAAATACCTACACTGCCGTTTGAAGCCCTTATGAAAGAGGCCGTAAACAACGTAAATGTGCGTTATGATTTTTACCGTAACCTGCCACTACAGCAGGTATATGTAATTACATCGGGTAAAAATGCGCCACAGGGCCAGCAGGTGCTGGAGGAAAACGCCCAGGTAGAACTGGCTACGTTTTCTGATGGTAAAATTCCGTTTTTTACCGCACTGCCACGCATGTTTGAAAAAGGCGTGATAAAAGGCGAAGTACCCTACATGGAAATGAAAGCCGGCGACCTGCTAAACCTTACAAAAGGTGCTACGCTTGTACTAAACCCGTTCTCTGATTTTGGTAAAGAACTGATACCCGAAGAAATAGCTCAGGTGCTGGATGGCAGTATACTGGGTGGAGCCATACATGAGGTGGCGGTACCAAATAATACAGAGGTGCGCATAGGACAGCCTTCGAGCCTGCCTACCGCCATGCTGGATAAGCTGATTACCGTATTTAGCAACCGCGATGACGTAAACGAAGCATATCTTGCCGTGGTAGAAATGCCTGCTACCGGTAACCCGCCACGCTTTTTATTAGCGCTGGACATTAGCGGCGACCGCCAGGTTATATTTGAGGAAACCGGGCGTACCGCACAGCAGTTCCTTAAACAGGGCGAGTCTATAGACATTATGCAACTGGCTCCGGAAAATGGCATATCGGCGTACTTTAACGACCAGCAGCCTTTTTATAAGAAGTAACACTTAAACATACTAAATCCTGTTAAAAAGTAGGTACCACAGTACTACAGCAGTACGGCAATTACATTTTTAACAGGATTTTTTTATGCCTTATAGTTACTAATGGGTGTTACCCGTTAATAAAGTTTAGTATATCGTTGCTAATAATATCGGCGTGGGTTGTAGGCATTCCGTGAGGGAAACCAGGGTAGGTAATCAGTGTACCGTTCTTTAAAAGTTTTGCTGCTTTTATAGCCGAGTTTTCTATAGGAACAATTTGGTCGTCGTCGCCATGCAGTACTAAAACCGGAATTTCTACCGCTTTAAGGTCTTCTGTAAAATCAGTTTCAGAAAACGCCTTAATACCATCATAATGCGCCACAATACCGCCCATCATGCCCTGTCTCCACCAGTTTTGCTGAACGCCCGGCTTTATAACGGCACCTTCTCTGTTATAGCCATAAAACGGCACGGTAAGATCCATATAAAACTGCTGCCTGTTGTGCAGGGTTTGTTCCCTTATACCATCAAACACATCCATAGGAACACCATCAGGATTGTTTTCGCTTTTTACCATTACCGGCGGAACCGCGCTAACTAGTACGGCTTTTTTAGCCCTGCCCTTAGCGTATTTGTTTACGTAGCGTATTACCTCTCCCCCACCGGTAGAGTGCCCCACATGCACCACATCGGTTAAGCCAAGGAAATCTACCAGCTCTGCCGCGTCTGAAGCGTATTGCTCTATGGTATGGTTGTATATGTTTTGGCTAGATCGGCCGTGGCCCCTCCTGTCATGGGCAATTACCCTGAAGCCTCTTTGTAAAAAGAAAATTACCTGTGCTTCCCAGTCGTCTGAAGACAGCGGCCATCCGTGGTGAAACATAATAACCGGCCCCTGGCCTTGGTCTTTGTAAAAAATCTCTGTACCGTCTTTTAGTTTTAGTGTGCTCATTTTTATAATTTTTTTTAGTTAATAATCACTGCTGCAGTAGTATAAGCAAACGGCAACCCTAAAACCATAAAACACTAACCAACAGCAATTTAACAAAACAACAACCAAACATAGATTACGACATATCGTAATTTTTACACATTGTTTTGTCCAGAAAGACTGTATCAAATCAATTACACAAGTTTATTCGCCTGACTCCGAATAACCAAATAACCGCTTTACCTTATAACCAAATAACCGTAAATTTGTGGTATGAACCAAAACGTTGCTATACCGCTGCCCAACGGCATTACCCTTACCATAAAGCGGGAAGATTTGCTGCACCCGCACATATCGGGCAATAAGTTCCGAAAGCTGAAATACAATGTATTGGAAGCTAAACAGCAGGGCAAAACTGCACTGCTTACCTTTGGCGGGGCGTACAGCAACCATATAGCGGCCGCAGCGGCAGCGGGCAGGGAATACGGTTTTGCTACCATTGGCATTATACGCGGCGATGAACTTGCCGATAAAATTGATGCTAACCCCACCCTTGCATTTGCGGCAGGCTGTGGTATGCAGTTTAAGTTTGTATCTAGGGAAGACTACCGCCGAAAAACCGAACCAGAGTTTTTAGATGCCCTTACTGCCGAATTTGGCGATTGCTACATATTGCCGGAAGGCGGCACTAACGCTCTTGCTGTAAAGGGCTGCGAGGAAATACTTACAGATGGCGATGCAGGCTTTACGCACATTTGCCTTGCTGTAGGCACGGGGGGCACCATATCCGGGGTTATAAATGCCGCACTGCCCCACCAGCAGGTTGTGGGGTTCCCGGCGTTAAAAAATGCGGCTTTGTGGGATGATATACGTACCTTTGCCACAAATAACAACTGGCAGCTGGCCGAAGACTTCCATTTTGGAGGATATGGAAAGGTTACAGCGCAGCTGGTAACGTTTATTAATGATTTTTACGACAAAACAGGTATTCCGCTGGATCCTGTGTATACAGGAAAAATGGTTTTTGGCGTTATAGAACTGGCACATCAGGGATTTTTTCCGCCACAATCGCACGTGCTGCTTATACACACGGGCGGCCTGCAGGGCGTAGAGGGCATGAACCTGTTGCTGAAAAAGAAGCATTTACCCACAATAAAAACCCAAAAGGTATGATTAAAAAAATCGGAACTTTTGTACTACTGGCACTGCTGGCCTCGTGTGGCAGTACCAAGCCTTACATTCAAACTACCAAAAACGACAAAGCCCACAAGCAACCGAAAGCCAAAACTCCGCTGCCTAAAAAGCCGGTAGCCGGTAAAGACGATAAAACCCTTACCCTGGAAAGTACCAGCCGCACTACGGTATATGCAGAACAGGTAAAACAATACGTAAATAACTTTAAAGGCATAGCGCAGGATAACATGAGGCGCCACGGCATACCGGCAAGTATAACCCTGGCACAGGGCATACTGGAATCAGGTGCCGGGTATGGCGACCTGTGTGTAACGGCTAACAACCACTTTGGTATAAAATGCCATAAAGACTGGACAGGCGATACGGTGTTTCATGACGATGATGCCGCCGGCGAATGTTTCCGCAAATACGACCGCGCAGAGCAGTCTTTTGAAGACCACTCTAAGTTTCTTACCACACGCAGCCGCTACTCTGCTTTGTTTCAGCTGGAAAAAGACGACTATGCCGCCTGGGCACGTGGCCTTAAGGCTGCCGGATATGCCACTGACCCGCGCTACCCCGAAAAACTTATAGGGCTTATAGAGCGTTTTGAGTTGGCAAAATACGATGCCGAGGTTACCGGTAAAGCAAGGCCTGCTATAGACAAAAGCACGCCCGTTAAAGGCACCGTACCTGCCGATGTAGCCGTAAGGGAGTTGCCTAAAGTAGCTCCGCAAACGCCTGTAACCGTACCCGATACCCCTAAGCCCAATACGGTAATAAACCTGCCTGAACCTACAACCACAGTACAGCAGGCACCTACAGCAGATACCCACCTGGTAGCTAAGGGAGATACCTTATATTCCATTTCTAAAAAATACGGTGTAACCGTAGACGATATAGTAAAACTTAATAACCTTAATGGCAATGCCATAAGCATAGGCCAAACACTAAAAGTTAAGTAAAATAACCATGTTATACGAACGCAGCAGCCGCCTTTTTATCGAAGCATCTGAAGTAATCCCGGGTGGCGTAAACAGTCCGGTACGTGCCTTTAAAGCCGTGGGTGGCACGCCTATTTTTGTAAAAGAAGCTAAAGGCGCTTATCTTTTTGATGAAGATGGTAACCGCTATATAGATTACATAAACAGCTGGGGGCCCATGATACTGGGCCATGCCTACCCGCCTGTGGTAAATGCCGTAATAGAACGCGCTAAAAAAGGCACCTCATTTGGCACCCCTACCGCACTGGAAACAGAAATCGCGGCACTGGCCGTATCTATGGTGCCTAACATAGATAAAATCCGTTTTGTAAACAGCGGTACCGAAGCTTGTATGAGCGCCATACGTCTGGCACGCGGCTTTACGGGGCGCGAAAAAATAATAAAATTTGCCGGCTGCTACCACGGCCACTCTGATTCTTTCCTTATACAGGCTGGCAGTGGCGCGGTTACCTTTGGCAGCCCTAACAGCCCGGGCGTAACCCAGGGTACGGCTAAAGACACCCTGCTGGCTACTTATAATGACCTGGATAACGTAAACTCCATTTTTGAAGCCAATAAAAACGAAATCGCTGCCATAATCATAGAGCCCGTAGCGGGTAATATGGGGTGTATACCTCCGGCTTCAGGATTTTTACAAGGGCTTAGGGATTTATGCGATGCGCACGGGACACTGCTTATTTTTGACGAGGTTATGACGGGCTTCCGCCTTGCAAAGGGTGGTGCGCAGGAGCTTTTCGGCATTACGGCAGATATTGTTGCCTTTGGTAAAGTTATAGGCGGCGGGCTACCGGTAGGGGCATTTGCCGCACGAAACGAAATCATGAACTACCTTGCCCCTGTGGGCCCGGTGTACCAGGCAGGTACGCTTTCGGGTAACCCGCTGGCCATGGCGGCAGGGCTGGAAATGCTTAAGGCGCTTAACAACGACCCCGAAGTATTTGTACGCATAGACGCTAAAACCGCTTACCTGGAAACCGGCATAAGAAACATACTGGAAACTAAAGGCATAGCCCACACCATAAACCGTACAGGTTCTATGATTTCGGTACACTTTGATGCCAGGCCGGTAACTGATTTTGCCACCGCCGGATACGGTAACAACGATACGTTTAAGAAGTTTTTCCATGGCCTGCTTGATAATGGGGTATACATAGCACCATCGGCATACGAAACCTGGTTTATAACCGATGCCCTAACGTATAACGACCTTGATTTTACCCTTGCCGCTATAGAAAAGGTAGCCGCAACACTGTAATAAAGATAAGAACTGCATAAAAGCACAAACGCCCCAATACAGGAAACTGCATTTGGGGCGTTTGTTTTTGTAAGAAAACCTACACTCGATTACGGGTTTTCCGCAATTAACATTTGCAAATAGCACCTATCATTGTGAAAAAAGATCTAATTTATTAGGTTTGCCCCCGAATCTTAACAAACCCGGGGCTGAACCCTTTTTTCCAACTAAATGTTTTAATGAACTAAAACTACTCCAGCCTGGAAGATAAAGCGCCTTAATCAGGCGCTTTTTTTTATTACATAACCGCCTCTATAACCACGCCTTGCCCTTCGGCAGAAGTAACGGTAAGGCTACCGCCAAGGTCTTTTACGCGGTCTTCCATATTTTTAAGGCCTATGCCGCTTTTCTTTTTACCGGTGTCAAAGCCTACGCCGTTATCCCAAATACGCAGCTTTATTTTATCGCCCTGAGACATTACGGCTACATGGCATTCTGTAGCACCGGAGTACTTCAGTACGTTATGGCATGCCTCCTGTATTATACGCAGCAGCGCCACACGGCACGCTGGTGAAACTCCTGCCCAGTTTATAAACTTATCTATATACACATCAAACTGTACGGTACCGGCACACGAATTACGCTCGGCTTCCTTACGCAAAATATCGGCAAAGCTTTCGGCATCGCCTGCAAACGCGTCTTTAAGGTCGTGAGACAGTTTCCTGATTTCGTCTTGTGTTTCCTGCAGCTCGGTTACTAACTGCGTACGCTTTTCTTCCTGCTCGGTTTTTAGCTGCATCAGGTTAAAGCGCGTGGTAAAAATGCGGTTTATAATCCCATCATGCAGTTCCATTGCCAGGCGGTTCCGTTCTGCAACACGGGCGTTTTCGGCTTCCATTTCCTGTTGCAGCAGCAGTCCGTATATTTTTTCATTGGCTTCCTGTTGCTGTTGGTTGTATACCAGCTCCTTATTGCGCGAGCGCAGCCTTATAATAAGTATAATACCCACCGCCATAAACAGCAATACCACTGTAACTGCTACAGCCGCGTTGTACCTGCGGTTAAGCGCCTTGTTTTTGGTTTCAACCAAATCTGTATCATACGAAATACGTGCAAATTTATCGCGTGCGGCACGCTCTGCACTGTGCAGGCTATCGGTAAGCCTAAAGTATTCTTTAGAGTGCTTTACCGTGTGCTTATGGTCTGCGGTAAGTAGCAATGCCAGGATTTCCTGCATATCGTCGGCGCTTTCCGCTATACGGGCATCGCGGTAGGCAGCTTTAAGCAATGCCACCCCCTGCAGGGTATCGCCCTGGCGCAGGTAGTGCTTTGCAATACTTTTTTCAGGATCCAGTTTATGGAAATCAGCACCTATACTATCCAGCACCCGCAGCGATTCCTGCAAATCAGGCATGTATTCTTCCTCAGGCCGGTTAAGCATCATTTCTGCATACCCGCGGTTGCCTAAAAACACCGCCTGCTGGTGACGCTCTAAACCTTTAATATTAAAAGCCTGGTTATAATAGTCGAGTGCTTTAGTGTAATCCCCCTTTTTGTCGTACACTACACCTATGTTGCCGTAAATTAGCCTCAGGTAGTCGTTGTAGTCCTCCGGGGCAAGGTCTTTCTTTTTTAAAACATTTAGCTCGGCAAGCGCCGTTTTGTAGTATTCCAGTGCCTTATCGTATTTATGCATTCCCACCAGGCATCCCGCCAGAGCCACGTAAGAGCACACCATGTCTTCAGAATCGTTTATGGAACGAAACAACTTTAGCGCCTCTACCTCCAGCACCTCGGCCTCAGCATAGCTGCCGTGCTGCATTAGTATTTTTGCAGTGCAATGTTTGGTAAGGCCTATATTAAGCGTGTCGTTTAGGTTTTTATACATTTTGCCGGCACGCAGATGATAATAGTAAGCACTGTCTGTAACGTTATCCGCATCGTAAGATGTACCTATGTTATAAAGCGCATACGCCATGGAAACCGAATCGCCACGCTTTTCGGCCTGGCTGTACATGCCCCGCATAATGGCGCGTTGTTTAGGGTATTCCTCATCAAAATAATACAGGTACGCCACCAGTTTCATAACCTGGGTGGTTAGCTGGGTTTGCGGTTGCTTGTCTGTAGCTTTCCACACGCTGTCCAGTATGTGCAAACGCTCCTCGCGCGACAGGTGCTCTGTGTCCCACAAATATTTCAGTTCGCCTTCGTCCTGATTTGCCACCACGGGCTTTTTCTTTTGGCAACAAACTATGCATAGCGCCAAAAATACCGTTACAGCACCATATATATACCTGCGCATAAGGTGTAAGAGATTATGTATTAACAAACTACCGCTACCGGAAAAATCCCAAAACAGCAGCCAAATGTATGTTTTTTTACATAATTACCCATAGCTTTATATACTTTATGATAAACTAAAAAAGAGAGCGCAACGTTAATGTTAAAAAACGGCACGCTTTTTGGCTGATGCTATAAGAGTTTTTTAGTAATTTCGAAAACTGGTTTTTGTTATAATACCGTAAGCACCGAAAAAACCAAAAGATCCAAGACCTAAAACATTAGTAATCCAACCTTAACCGGAATTATATGTCTGTAAAAATACTATTGGTAGATGACCATCCGCTTACTGTGGGCGCTTACAGGCAGGTACTGCAAGACAACCTGCCCGAAAACAGCTATACCACTGCCATAGCGAACAATGCAGAACAAGCGTACCACACCATAGCAGGCAGCAGCACTGATTTTAATATAGCCATTATAGACCACGGCCTGCCCGCATACGAACCGCAGAACCTGAAATCAGGGCTTGATATAGCCATGATGCTGCGCCAGCGTATGCCCGAATGTCGCATAATAATGATAACCGCCCATACCGAAATGCTTATTTTGTATGATATATACAAGCTGGCAAAACCGGAAGGATTTGTAATTAAAAGCGAGCTTACGCCGCAAATGCTGTCGCAGGTAATAACTACGGTAACCGAGGGCGACAACTACCGTAGCCCCATGGTGCAAAACTGCATTAAGGAAATATGGAAAAAAGAGCTTATGGTAGATGATATAAACCGCCAGATTTTATTTTTCCTGTCTAAAGGGTATAAGATGAAAGAGGTAGAAGACATGGTGTTTTTATCGGGTAGTGCGGTACAAAAACGCATTGCTTCCATGAAAAAAGCTTTTGAGGTAAGCTCTGACGGCAGCTTGGTTAAAGAGGCCGTAAAACAAGGATTCCTGTAAGTACAAATACAAAAAAACGCCCGGAAGTTCATCCGGGCGTTTTTTGTTGTATCAGCTAAATCAGGCCTTAGCCTTTTACCAGCGATACTACTTTTTTACCGACGGTAATAATTATAAGGGCTATAATGCCGCCCACAATACCCATGGTAAATTCTTTTATTATAGAAGGCCAACTCTCTAAAAAGTGGTGTAGCTGGTCTATGTTGTGTACAAAAATTCCGCCCGATACCAGCAATAATGCCAGTGTACCTATAACGCCAAGGGCCTTTATAACCCACGGCAGGGCCTTTACCAGCAGGTTACCCAGCGCAGTAAGGAAGCCTTTGTTGTGCGAATGCCTGATAAGGCTAAAACCGGCGTCGTCCATACGTACTATAAGGGCTACGATTCCGTAAACCCCTATGGTAGCTATAAGCGCGGTTATGCACACGGTAAGTATTTGTATACCCAGCGGCTTATCAAGCACGGTGCTCAGGGCTATGATTACAATTTCCAGCGAAAGTATAAAATCAGTAGTTATAGCTGATTTTACTTTTGATTTTTCGGCTGCGGCATCGTCCTGGTTTTGGTCGGCAGCATCATCGGCATGTGCATCGCCATGATGAAAAAAGTATTCTACCACCTTTTCTACCCCTTCATATGCCAAGTAAAACCCGCCTATAATAAGCACGATTTTTATGGCGATAGGGAAAAATACGTTTAGCGCAAGAATGATAGGGATAATAATAACCTTGTTTAACAATGAGCCTTTTGTAATGGCCCATAGTACCGGTAACTCCCTTGAAGATACAAACCCGGTTGCCTTTTCGGCGTTTACCGCCAGGTCGTCGCCCAGTATACCGGCTGTTTTACTGGTGGCCATTTTACTTGTGGCGGCCACGTCGTCCATTAAAGATGCAATATCATCCAGTATTGCAAAAATTCCTGATGCCATTAATTAGTTTTTGGTTCCGGCGGTAAAAATAGCGAATTAAATGCAGAAAATTTTGTTAAGCCGGAGCCTAAAAGCAGATCATTACGCTTTTAGTACTCCGGCTGTACACTTCTATCTCTCAACTGTTACTTAAATGACTGTTAGCTTATTTTAAGCGCATTGGCATAAGAAGCCTCCGGTCGGTTAGCCGGAAATGTTACCACAAGGCCTTCGGCGGTTTGTTTAAACTGTAGCAGCTCTTTAGTCGCTACAAGTTCTACACGGTTTATTTTTTGATTTCCTGTAGCTAAACTCTTTATAACAGCCGTACCGGTTTCCGGCCAGGCCATTATGGTAGCGTACAGGTAGTTGCCTTTGGTTACAAAGCGCACATCTTTATCGGTAAACGGCTTGCCCTTACCTTCGTTAAAACCCTGTGCCGTTAGTGCCGCAGCTCCTTCCTGGGCAGGGCCTTCGCCAAATATCTTCCACGGGTTGGTGCCGTAAATGCTTTCGCCATTAGCGCGCATCCACACGCCTATATCTTCTACAATTTTACGTTCCTGGTCGTCTATGGTACCATCGCCACGCACGGGTACATTCAGCATAAAGTTGCCGTTTTTACTTACCACATCTATAAGGGTATGGATTACGGTTTGTGCTGATTTATAGCCCTTACGGTCATACACTTCGCGGTTGTAATGCCAGTCGCCTATACAGGTATCGGTTTGCCAGGTAAAGGGTTCTATGCTGTTACTCTGCCCGCGCTCTATGTCCCAAACCACCGCTTTGCGCTGCTGCTCGTCCAGTATTTTTCCGGTAATAACTGCCGTAAGCTTACCGTTGTCTTTAATACTTTTGTTGTACATGTGCGCCGCTATACGCAGCCCCACATCGCTTACCGGCCATAGCGGCAGTGCAGTATCGTCAAAATAAATAAGATCGGGCTTGTACTTGTTAATCAGGTCGATGGTACGGTTATAAAACTTTTCGCAATATGCTTTAGACGGAACCGAAGCACCATTACCCCAGTTCCACTGGCGGTGTATGGCACCATCGTCATCGCTGTTTTGGCTCAGCGGATGGTTTTGTTCATACAACGCCTGAGGGTCTAGCCCGTTCCACCATTTACCGGCACCGTCTTTTTTAGTAAGATTACCATCATACGGAACGCCTGCATAAGGGCCGTTTTTATCGGCGCGTGTGGCTACTTCCAGCCAGCTCCAGGTATGGGCGGCGTGCACACTTACCCCAAACGGAAGCCCGGCTTTTTTAGCCGCCTTTGCCCATCCGCCTATAATGTCTTTTTTAGGGCCCACTTTAGTACTGTTCCACTCGCTCTGATATTTACTGTCATACAAATCCAGGTTATCATGGTGGTTAGCCAGTGCCATAAAGTACTGTGCGCCTGAGTTTTTATATAAGGTAACCAGTTCATCGGGATTCCAGTTTTCGGCTTTCCATTCGTTGATTACGTCTTTAAATCCAAATTTAGACGGGTGCCCGTATTTCTTTACGTGAAACTCATACTTGCGGCTGCCTTCCATATACATTTCGCGCGCGTACCAGTCGCCTGCTTCGGGCTGGCACTGCGGACCCCAGTGTGCCCACATACCAAATTTAGCATCGCGGTACCAGTCCGGAACTTTATATTGTTGCAAGGACTGCCATGTAGGCTTAAAAGGGCCTTTTTGCATAGGTTCGTACGCCGGCTCTAAAAGGCCGAGCCCCTGTACCGGAGCCGCAAGGCTTTTCTCTAAAATAAGCGCAGAAATAAACGCCGAACCGCCTTTTAATAAACTTCTTCTCTTCATAAAAATGGTGCTGTTTGTTTTATGTGTATTTACACCAATAAAATAAGTGTGAATACAACACCATAAAATAAATAAAAAAAATTGACTTATTTTACATTAAGTATAAAACTCAATCGAAATAGTTACGACTACCGTAGCGGTTTACATTTTTGAGTAAAAAAGGCTGTTCGGTTTAAGGTAAATGGTTTCGTTTGTAAAATCAATAACGGCATTAAAACGCTTTAAAATGTTGTTACCCACATTTTCGTTAATGCCTGCGCCTTCCACCTCCTGTTGTTGTATAGACATCCTCAACTGGTACAGCTCAAAACCACCCAGTATCATTTTAGGCAACAGCACTTCTTTATTCTCTATTGCTATGCCCACGCTGCCCTTGCTTTTATTTTTACGGAGCATTTTCATGCTGTTGTTTAAATCATTTTCGCGGGCAAACTTCTGGCCAATGAACGCTGTACCATTAGACCCCGTATCAAAATCAAACCACGTTTCACTTTCTTTGCCGTTTACCACCAGCTTTACTTTTATGTAATGAATACCTTCAATCAGCTTAAACTCCGATTTAGAATACTCTCCCGATAATTTTGGCAGGGAGCTGTGCAAAATTATCTTCTGCAAATCGTAATCAATTTCTACAATCTTATCCTCAAAAACCATCCAGCCTAGTACGGCATCAAACGGAAAATCGGTTTTCGACTTATAATCTACCGCCAGCAGCGGTACGTTTTCCCACACGTACAAACCTATTTTAATGGTATTACGCGCGCTTGTCTGCACTTCGGTAATACCGTCCATTCCCCTGTTTTTGGTGGTACCGTCTATCCTTACTTTTACCCTGTTACCTATTAACGATTTTGTAATGGCGCTTATGCCCGCCCCTGTATCGTATATTAAATCCAGCGTATCGCTATCGTTTATTTTACCGGTTATGTGGATGCGGTTGTCTTTACCTAACCGAAACGGTATGGTATCTGTAGCCCACTTGTAGCCGGGGTTGGTATTATAGTAGCTTAAATGCGGCTCAAGGTTTGGCGTGTTATTTTTATAGGTATTTATTTGGGTATGGGCTTTTTCGGTTCCGTTCAGTAAAATGATAAAATCATATTTCTTATTTGGTTTTACGGTAAATGCCAGCGTATCTATATCACTGTAAAACACTATTTTTTGCGTACCCTTAAATGTATTGGCATTAAACACATCGGGCTTAACCTCAGGGGATACTTCCCAAATGTCTTTATAGAATGATGAGCCTTCTTTTATGCTGATGAGCCTAGTGTTTGATTTTAAAATTAACGGTGTTTTCTTTGCTGCTATTACAGGGCAAATAAACAGCAGTACTAAAGCTAGTATATACTTCATTTTACGTTGGTTTTTATTTCATTTGGTTTTGGCTAAAATAAACAAAAACAGCAGTAGCCGGGAGGTTACTGCTGCTTTATTATTGGTGTTTGCGCCGTGCAGGTATCCTTTTAACGGAATACCCGTGCCGTTGCAGAAATATTAGTGGCCTTTAGCTATCATAAAGCTTTGCGTTTTAGTACCTGTGTACACACGTACAATATACGTAGCTTCTTCCAGCTGCACCATGTTAAGTTGGCCCGAAAGCGCATTCCAGGTTTGGCTTATTACCTTTTGTCCGTGCAGTGTATACACTTCTACAAGGCTTATTGACGAACCCGAAATAATGTTTAGCTGATCTTTTACCGGGTTAGGATAGTAGCTGAACTTAATACTGTCTTTAGCGTCAGTTTTTAGTACCACTTCTACCGTCACTTCAAGATAAGCCGACTGACAGCCGTTAACCGTTTGTGTAGCGTAATACTTAGTTCCGCTAACCAGTTCTGTGCCTTGTGCAATAGGAGTACCCGCCTGGATGTCTTCTACAGAGGCATACCATTGAATGTTTTCGCCCATTACCACAAGATCTTCAACAGTTGCATCAGCCGGAACATCTACCGTGATTACCTGTGTAGCTTCACCCGTTGGGGTCGCTACAGCATTTACAGTAATTTCTACCGCAGTCCTTTCGCCCTCGCAACCGTTGATGGTTTGAGATACGTAGTAAGTGCCTGTAGCAAGAGTCGCTGTTGAAGCAAGAACTTCTGTTCCTGTAGCATCAGCGTACCACTTAAGGTTTTCACCTGTAGCAACTAAGCTGGCAACTGTAGCGCTGCCGCAGAAGGTTTGTGCTTCTGCAACCGCAGCAGGCGTAACGTTTACAGTTACCGCTACCGCTGTCCTTTCGCCCTCACAACCGTTGATGGTTTGAGATACATAGTAAGTGCCTGTAGCAAGTACTGTAGTTGGACTAAGCAGTTCTGCACTTATTGCATTAGCATACCATTTAAGGTTTTCGCCTGTAGCAACTAAGTTAGCTACCGTAGCGCTTCCGCAGAATGTTTGTGCTTCTGCAACCGCAGCCGGAGTAACGTTTACTGTTACCGCTACCGCAGTCCTTTCGCCTTCACAAGCGTTGATGGTTTGAGATACGTAGTAAGTGCCTGTAGCAAGTGCCGCTGTTGAAGCAAGAACCTCAGTTCCTGTAGCATCAGCATACCATTTAAGGTTTTCGCCCGATGCAACTAAGCTGGCAACTGTAGCGCTTCCGCAAAATATCTGTGCTTCTGCAACCGCAGCAGGCGTAACGTTTACAGTTACCGCTACCGCTGTCCTTTCGCCCTCACAACCGTTAATGGTTTGAGATACATAATATGTACCTGTAGCAAGTGCTGTAGTTGAACTAAGTAGTTCTGCGCTTATTGCATCAGCATACCATTTAAGGTTTTCGCCTGTAGCAACTAAGCTGGCAACTGTAGCGCTTCCGCAGAATGTTTGTGCTTCTGCAACCGCAGCCGGAGTAACATTGATAGTTACCGCTACCGCTGTTCTTTCGCCCTCACAACCGTTGATGGTTTGAGATACGTAGTAAGTGCCTGTAGTAAGTACTGTAGTTGGACTAAGCAGTTCTGCACTTATTGCATTAGCATACCATTTAAGGTTTTCACCTGTAGCAACTAAGTTAGCTACTGTAGCGCTTCCGCAGAATGTTTGTGCTTCCGCAACCGCAGCCGGCGTAACGTTGATAGTTACTGTTACCGCTGTCCTTTCACCCTCACAACCGTTAATGGTTTGAGATACATAATATGTACCTGTAGCTAGTGCTACTGTTGAAGCAAGAACTTCAGTTCCTGTAGCATCAGCATACCACTTAAGGTTTTCACCCGATGCAACTAGGTTAGCTATTGTAGCGCTGCCGCAGAATGTTTGTGCTTCTGCAACCGCAGCCGGAGTAAAGTTTACAGTTACTGTTACCGCTGTCCTTTCGCCCTCGCAACCGTTAATGGTTTGAGATACGTAGTAGGTTCCTGTAGCAAGTGCTGTAGTTGAAGCTAGGACTTCAGCGCCTGTAGCATCAGCGTACCATGTAAGGTTTTCGCCTGTAGCAACAAGACTGGCAACTGTAGCGCTTCCGCAGAAGGTTTGAGCTTCTGCAACCGCAGCCGGAGTAACGTTTACAGTTACCGCTACCGCTGTCCTTTCACCCTCACAACCGTTAACGGTTTGAGATACGTAGTAAGTGCCTGTAGCAAGTGCTGTAGTTGAAGCAAGAACTTCTGTTCCTGCAGCATCAGCGTACCACTTAAGGTTTTCGCCTGTAGCCACAAGACTGGCAACTGTAGCGCTTCCGCAGAATGTCTGTGCTTCTGCAACCGCAGCCGGAGTAACGTTTACAGTTACGGTAAAGCTTCTTTCAGCAGTACATTGTACTATGTTGCCCGCAGTTGCGTAAATATAAATCGTAGAAGTCTGTGTAATCACCTCACCTGCATGCAGCAGCGTACCCTGACCGTTTGGCGCAGTGTAGTAGTTACCTACACTCAGCTGTGGCAGCGTATAACCCTGACAAGCAGTTACATTACTTATCGGAGCAATTACCGGAGTAGGAATAATAATTACGTCAAACCACTGCTGATCGAATCCGCAGCTATTAGATGCGTACACATAAATCCTTTGGCTTGCCGTGATTAAAGTACCGGCTGCAATTTCGATACCTGCACCACCCGGAGCGCTGTAATATGCACCGTTTGTAAGCGGAGGTAAAGCGTAGCTGGTACAAGCCTGTACATCTGTTAGCGGAGTAATTACCGGAGCCGAATTTAGGGTAACAACAACCGGAGTCCTTTCGCTAACACAGCCGTTTACGGTCTGCGAAACGTAATATGTACCGTTTGTTAGTGCCGTAGTAGAAGCAAGAGCAGTTGTTGCTTCATTGCTTAAGAACCACTGTAAGTTAGTACCGTCGGCGGTTAGCTCCGCTACCGTAGCACCTGTACATACCGCCTGAGTCGAAGCAACTGGCGCTGATGGTGCTGAAGCAACCGGATTTATCGTTACCGAAGTCGAAGTCGAGATACAACCCGCAGCGTTTTTAGCCGTTACTGAATACGTACCTGCCGCAAGAGCTGTAAAGGTAGCTGATGCCTGGTAGTTAATACCATCAATACTATACGTAACCCCTGTAGGAGCAGTGATTGTTATTGAACCTGTAGCAACTGAACATGTTGGTTGAACCAAAGTAGCAGTCGGCGCAGTCGGCGCAGCCGGAGCAGCGTTTATCGTTACCGAAGTCGAAGTCGAGATACAACCCGCAGCGTTTTTAGCCGTTACTGAATATGTACCTGCCGCAAGAGCTGTAAAGGTAGCTGATGCCTGGTAAGTAGTTCCATCGATACTGTACGTAACACCTGTGCCCGTTGGAGCAGTTACGGTTATCGAACCTGTAGTAACCGAACACGTTGGTTGAACAGTCGTTGCTGTTGGAGCCGCTGGCGTAGACGGAGCAGCGTTGATCGTTACCGAAGTCGAAGTCGAGATACAACCCGCAGCGTTTTTAGCAGTCACTGAATATGTACCTGCTGCAAGAGCTGTAAAGGTAGCTGATGCCTGATAAGTAGTTCCGTCAATGCTGTACGTAACACCTGTTCCTGTTGGAGCAGTTATGGTGATCGAACCTGTAGCAACTGAACAAGTAGGTTGAACACTTGTTACTGTTGGAGCCGCTGGCGTAGCCGGAGCAGCGTTAATCGTTACCGATGTAGCCGTTGAGATACAACCCGCAGCATTCTTAGCAGTTACTAAATATGTACCCGCTGCAAGAGCTGTGAAGGTAGCTGATGCCTGGTAGTTTACACCATCAATACTATACGTAATACCTGTTCCTGTCAGAGCAGTAATTGTAATACTTCCTGTAGCAACTGAACATGTTGGTTGAACCAAAGTAGCAACCGGAGCCGCTGGCATAGAAGGAGCAGCGTTTATCGTTACCGATGTAGCCGTAGAGATACAACCCGCAGCGTTTTTAGCTGTAACAGAGTACGTACCTGCTGCAACACCCGTAAAGCTAGCTGATGCCTGGTAAGTGGTTCCATCTATACTATACGTGATGCCTGTTCCTGTTGGAGCAGTTACGGTAATCGAACCTGTAGTAACCGAACACGTTGGCTGAACAGTCGTTGCTGTCGGAGCTGCTGGCGCAGCCGGAGCAGCGTTTATGGTTACTGAAGTCGCCGTTGAGATACAACCCGCAGCATTCTTGGCAGTCACCGAATACGTTCCTGCTGCAACACCT
>NZ_JBKJHB010000007.1:0-241581 GCF_046614455.1 Flavobacterium sp. RNTU_13
TATTTTTAAACACCTCCCTAAATACATCTCAAAAACATTTATTTTACAGCATAACAAACGTAAAACCAACTCAAATGAGGGTAGTTTTTCCCGGGAATCCTTGCGTGAACGATGTGAGGGGGGCGTTAATCTGGATTCTTTATAGACATTATATTCCTACTTTAAATTTCTTTAAAATAGTAAGTCTAACTAATCAATTCCAGTTGATCGTAAACAGTTATAAGTTTTACATTTTTTTGTTATAAAGTATACTTTGTTTTTTTCTAGACTAAACAGTATTAGCCATTCTTCAAAGCGTACTTAATTATTAGTTTTCATTCTCTTCTTTTCTTCTTTCGGCACTCTCCCAACTATGGTCCAATCCTCCTAGTTGTGCGTATAAATCCTGCCTTAGTAATTTTTCCTGAATTTCGATTTCCTTAAGTGTGCCTGCTATCAGCATTTGTTTATCATGGCGGTCGGTAGCCAGTCTGCGTGTGGCAGCTTCGTCATATTTTATAAAACGTTGTCCTTGTCTTGTAGCGGTATATCGCCTGTGTCCCATTTCCACGAGCGCATCTATCCCTAAGTTAACAGCACTATATAAGTTTTCACGATAGAAATCATTTATTCCCATATTTATAAGGTCGAATGCATCGTTTCGGTTTCGGGCTCGCGCAAGTATTTTCAGATGTGGGAAGTGTTTTTTTACCAGTTCTGAGACGTATAAATTGACTTGCGGATTGTCTATGGCGGCGATGAACAGTTTCGCGTTCTCACAACCTGCTGCCTGTAGTAATTCAAGTCGTGACGCGTCTCCATAGTATACTTTAAAACCCATTTTTCGTAATGAGTCCACACGGTCTGAATCCATATCTAGAATCGTTGCCGGTATTCCGTTGGCTTTAAGGAGCCGTCCAATTGTGCTTCCGAAATTACCAAATCCAGCAATTACAACTTCATTATTTTCCTCAATGTGGTCGTACTTATTCTTATTGTGCTCTTTAACGCCGAAATACGGATCTATCCATTTTTCGTTAATAAGTAATAAGAAAGGGGTGCCTACCATGCTTATGGCAATTACCGCCATCATTTGATTCGATAAATCTACAGGCATTAGGTTTAACTGTAGGGCGAATCCAAATATCACAAATCCGAACTCTCCGGCCTGGCTAAGTGCAAAACCAAATAGGAGATTTTGGTCTGAACTCTTCTTGTAGATTTTGCCTACCACAAGAAGTATTAAGAACTTTATCGAGTTGAATATTGTTGTAAAAATGATGATGAATACGGGGTCGGCCATCATAATATTAAAGTTAATCGATGCACCTACTCCAATAAAAAACAATCCCAAAAGTAAGCCTTTAAAAGGTGCTATGTCTCCTTCAAGTTCATGCCTGAATTCGCTGTTAGCAAGTACCATTCCCGCGATAAAAGCCCCGAGTGCAGGCGAGAGGCCCACCAATTGCATTATAAATGATACGCCCATTACAAGTAATAAGGCAGATGCGGTAAACATTTCTTGTAAGCGTGTTTTAGCTACAATGTGCAGTAGTGGTATGATTATATATCTTCCGCTTATGTATACAAAGCCAATTGTTCCGAATACGATAATAGTTTGTAACCAGTTTGGGTAGTTACTGATAAGTGACTGATGTATAGTATTACCAGATACATGCCCATCTGCCAGTAGCGGTATTATAGCTAAGATGGGTATTACTGCTATATCCTGAAACAGTAAAATGGCAAATGACGACCTTCCCATAGAGGTTTTTGCAAGGCCTTTCTCTTTTAGTGTTTGCATTACAATAGCCGTAGATGACAGGGTAAGTGCCACTGCTATTATAAAAGTTGTTTCCCAAGGCCAGGGCATTACTACAGAACATACAGTAAACAATACGCCAGCTGTCAAGACTAATTGTAAACTGCCCATACCCAGTATAAACTTTCGCATACGCCAAAATTTATAGGGCTCTAGTTCTAGCCCAATCAGAAATAACATCATTACTACACCAAATTCGGCAAAGTGCATTATGTCCTGCCCTTCTTGGCCTATTAAACCTAAAACATAGGGTCCGATAATTATACCTGCAAAAAGGTAGCCCAGTATAGAACTAAGCCCTAATTTTTTTGCTACAGGTACACAAATTACTGCCGCGAGCAAATATATAATTGCCTGAAAAAAGAATCCGTCTGTCATAGCTTATAGTAGTTTTGTTATAAGCCAGTCATTTAGGTAACGATGGCCGCTAAATTCCGTTAAGTCATAGTCATTCCGTTCTAAAAGTTGCAACAGGGTGCTGTAATGTTCTCCACACTGTGCCATATCCTCGGGGCTAATAAAATGTGTACCATGTACTACAAACGGGGGTAAATAGTGCATGTTACATACCGTGGCGGTTTGGCAAAATGGTTCGAGAAGTTGGCCTATAGTAAAGTGGTCTTTGCCTTGCGGCGTATAGTTTTCCTTTTTGCCACCGGTAGTTATTACCTGAAACAGGCGTTTGCCAATAAGTTCTTTTCCTTTACTTCCGTATGCCCATCCGTGTTCAAGCACAAGGTCTATCCACTGTTTTAGTAATGGGGGACAGCTGTACCAGTACATGGGGTGGTGCCAAATAATAATATCATGGCGGGACAGCAACTCCTGTTCTCTACGGATGTCAATGTCAAAATTTGGGTAATTTTCGTAAAGATCGTGAAAGGTAATGTTAGCCGAATTTGGAATGCTTTTTACAAGCACATCATTTGCGTTTGATTTTTCAAACAATGGATGTGCAAAGAGAATAAGTATTTTATTTGGCATAAAAAACCTGTTTAAATTTTATCAGCTTTATGGCGTGCTTACAATATACTAAATTGTGCCAAAAGTTTTGCAGCGGTTTTTCTGCATACGATAAAATTTAAACAGGATTTAACAGTTTTCTGCCTGTTGATTAAGGCTGTATGCCTAAATAGTTTGATGGCGTTATGCGAAGTAGCTCTTGTTTTACTTCCTCACTTACGCTAAGGGTATCTATAAAGTTATGAATCGCCTCACGATTTATTATCGTGTTAGTACGCGTAAGTTCTTTAAGTGCTTCGTACGGGTTAGGGTATGCCTCACGGCGTAATATGGTTTGTATGGCCTCAGCCACTACTGCCCAGTTCTTTTCAAGGTCTTCGGCAAATTTATCAGCGTTGAGTAGGAGTTTATTAAGTCCCTTTAAGGTAGCTTCAAAAGCAATTAGTGTATGCCCCATAGGCACACCCACATTTCTTAACACTGTACTATCGGTAAGGTCACGCTGCAGGCGAGATATGGGAAGTTTTGCCGAAAGGTGTTCAAACAAAGCGTTTGCTATACCCAGGTTACCTTCTGAGTTTTCAAAGTCGATAGGATTTACTTTATGCGGCATGGCAGATGAGCCCACCTCGCCGGCTTTGATTTTTTGTTTAAAATAGTCCATAGACACGTACGTCCATATATCGCGGTCCAAGTCTATAAGTATGGTGTTAATGCGTTTAAGGGCATCAAAAAACGCTGCAAAATGATCGTAGTGCTCAATTTGCGTGGTAGGGAAAGAGTGTTTTAATTCCAAAGTTCCTTCAACAAAGTCTGACCCGAATTTACGCCAGTCGTTTTTAGGGTAGGCTACAAAGTGGGCATTAAAATTACCGGTAGCCCCGCCAAATTTAGCCGCAAACGGAATATTGTTAAGCAGTCGAAGCTGCTCTTCAAGGCGTTCTACAAACACCAGGATTTCTTTGCCAAGGCGGGTAGGGGACGCAGGCTGTCCGTGTGTACGAGCCAACATAGGTACATCTGCCCACTCTATGCTAAGTTCTTTCAGTTTGTTTATTACATTAATGAAAAGCGGCATATATACGTCCTGAAACGCTTCTTTAGTAGAAAGCGGAATAGCCGTATTATTTATATCCTGGCTGGTAAGCCCGAAGTGGATAAACTCTTTATAAGCCTCGAGGCCAAGCTTGTCAAAAGCGGCTTTTATAAAGTATTCTACGGCTTTAACGTCGTGGTTGGTAGTTTTTTCTATTTCTTTTATCTGAAGCGCGTCTTCTGCCGTAAAGTTGGTATAGATTTCGCGTAATGCGCCATACAGGTTTTTGTCAACCCCGGCAAGTTGTGGTAAAGGCAGTTCGCATAGTGCTATAAAATATTCTATTTCTACCAGCACGCGGTACTTTATAAGTGCCTGTTCCGAAAAATAAGGGGATAACGATTGGGTTTTGCTCCTGTATCGGCCATCTATAGGCGATATGGCGTTAAGTTCAGATAGTTGCATAAATAGTGTGTTGTATTATTTATGCGCGCAAATATAAGGTTTTTAAAAGTGATAGTGAATTTTTTAAAGTTTTATTCATTAGATTATATACATTTTATTAACTTGGTTTTAACATTCCAACCCACTAACAAATGATAATAAAAGAACTAAGAGTAAGAAATTTTCGCTCTATTGTTAAAGCTGATATTGAATTAGAAAAGTTGTCAATTTTAGTCGGCCTAAATGATGTCGGTAAATCCAACGTTTTGAAAGCCTTAAATCTTTTTTTTAATGGCGAAACCGACTATGGGAAAAAATTAAGTTTTGACGATGACTATTCAAAATATGCTCCTAAAAAACAAAAAAAAGCAGAGGAGATTCATATAGAATTAGTAATACAACTTCCAGATAGTTATAGTGGAGGGAAATTAGTAAAATGGTCAAAAGTTTGGCGAAAAATAGGGCTGCAAAGTGAAGTAATGAAGTTCTTAGATGGAAAAGATTTTCCGCCTCGATCAAGAATAACAGCTTGGCTTCTCAATATAAGATATTCTTATATACCTGCTATACGTGATAATTCATATTTTTATGAACTTCTATCTAATTTACATGATTCTTTGGCTGAAACTATTGAGAATGAATTAAGGACTGCAGGAGATGAATTCATTGAAAAGATTAAAAACAATACAAAATCAATGATTTCTGAAATTAATAAAAGATTGAGTATTGATAGCCAAATTCAACTCCCTTCAAATCTTCAGTCATTGTTTAGAACTTTAGATTTTTCCACTAAAGAGGGGGAATATCAAATTTCCCTTTCTAACAGGGGAGATGGTATTAAAACTAGACATATTCCAGTTATTTTAAAGTTTATAGCTGATCAATTAAATATTAATAAGACTAGAGGCTCTGTCGCAGTAAATACTATTTGGGGGTACGAAGAGCCGGAGAATAATTTAGAAATGATAACGGCGTTTAGATTAGCTGAGGAGTTTGTTGATTATTCAAGATCTATACAAATTTTATTGACCACTTACTCGCCAGGCTTCTATACTTTAAAAGAAAATAACTTAAACGAAGTTAGACTTTATAAAGTTCAAAAGCCTAATGGTGCTGAAGCGAAAGTCTCAGAAATCAGTAATTATAAAGATTTGGATGAGGATATGGGAATTATGCCCATCATAGCCCCTTATGTAAAACAGAAAGTTGATGACATCGATAGATTACAAAACGATATTTCATTATATAAAAAGCAGATTGAAAATATACATAAAAATGTGATTTTTGTTGAAGGGAAGGATGAAGTAGTCGTCTTTTCGAAGTTGCTAATGCACTTTGGTTTGGATAAAACTGTATATGCTAGTAAAGAGGGTATGGGGTGTACAGGCGTAAAAAATCAAATTATGGCTTGGGCCTGGGTATCGGGTGTTTCTTCATACAAAGCATTTGGCATTTTTGATAATGATCAATCTGGTAATGCAGAATTAAGTAAATTAAAATCTGAAGATCAGTTTAAGGATGCGCAAAATAAAAGTAGAGTAAAGGCTATTTCTTATAAAGCTCCGCAACATCTTATTAATATAAAGTCAAAGATAGTAACTTTCCCAATCGAATTGGAAGAAATGTATCCTCCCAATATTTGGGAATATGCTGAATCAGAGGGGTTATTAGAAGAGAGAAGTATTGACGAATTAGGAGAATTTGTTAAGCTGGACAATGCTCGTCAAACTATTGAACAAAAAATTAATTCTTTTAATTTCAGTAACGATGAAATTAGATATGTGAGATATAAAGTTCCAGATAAGAATAAAGAAAAGTTGTCTACAAAAATGGTTGACGACAGATTTCTAAACTTTCGAGATAAGTTTCTGCCTCTAGAAAAATTATTTCAAGATAACGTGGTAAAATTTTTCAAGTAATTTGTTACCTGTAACAAACACTTAAATTATAGTAATACGGATTATATATCCGTGTTACTATAATTTATCTTGAGGGTTGACCGATATTAGTTAGTGTTCAACTTCCTGTTTCTCCACCCTTGCCATCTCCTTCCAACCCTAAACAACAAAAACGCAACAAAGAACAGTATAACCATTCCCACAAGCCTGCCTGCAATTGCAGCAGTTGTTTTAGCCTCAAGGGTGTTTGGTATGGTAATAAGTGTGCCAATAACAATCAGTGCGGCAAGTACTAATAATAAATAACCTATAATTTTTTTCAACATCGTAAATGTGTTTTACTGTAAAAGTTTATCCCTCAATGTTCTCATTCCTTCGCTTCCACCCATAGCAAGTACTTCTACTCTATGCTGCATATTTGGTATGGTAGCGGGGCGGGGGTCTATATAATAAATTTTAGCATCCGGCTTAGCGTAGTCTACAAGTCCGGCTGCGGGGTACACCTGCATACTGGTTCCTATTACCACAATAATATCGGCCTGGTCTACGGCTTCAGCGGCTTCTATTATTGCCGGGACCGCTTCGCCAAACCAAACGATATGTGGCCGTAGTTGTTTACCCGTTTGCGGGTGCAGTTGCCCAAGTGTAATATCTTCTTTCCAGTCAATGATTGCCTGCTCGTTTATGGTGCACCGTGCTTTAAGCAACTCCCCATGCAGGTGAATGATGTTTGAACTGCCGGCTCTTTCGTGCAGGTCGTCTACGTTCTGGGTAACTACTGTTACATCAAAATCCTTTTCTAGCTCTGCTATAATTTGGTGGGCATCGTTTGGATGAACCTCAAAAAGCTGCCTGCGTCGTTGGTTGTGAAATTCCAATACCAAAGCGGGGTTCTTGCGGAAACCTTCGAGGGTGGCAACTTCCATTACATCGTGCCCTTCCCATAAGCCGTCGGCATCCCTAAAAGTGGCTACACCACTTTCGGCGCTTACTCCGGCTCCGGACAGTATTACAAGTTTCTTTCTCATGCTTCAAATGTAATTAAAAAAATAAGGGAAGCCGAAACGCTTCCCTTTATCATTTGTAGAAATTCTACTTTCAGTACATAATTTTTAAACTTTACCCAAGGTGTACAGTTGTTCCAGTGTTGGCGATTTGCTACCACCAGCAGGCTCTAGTGTTATACCAAAGGCTTGCGGGCCGGCATAGCTGTCCATTTTAAACACGCTGCCGTTTTCGTTCTTGTTATTTATCACACCAATACTGGTAGGCGTAAGCGGATCCAGCTTAAGAGCCCACACCTGGTATACTTTACCTTCGGGGGCATCGGGCAGGCCGGAAACGTCTACGTATATCTCGCCGTTATCCTTGTTTAGGAAAACTTTAGCCGAAGCTGTTGGCGCTACCTGCTGGCCTTCCAGTTTTATAACAGTACTCTCTGTATCTCTAAGTACAGCCAGCGCCTTGTCTTTAGCGGTATTGTTTTTTTGCGACATAGCTAAGAGCTGCTCAAATTTAGAGCTTTGCTTTGTGGCGGCTTCCATAGTTTTGGTCGCTTCATTGTACATCATGTACTGGTATCCAAAGCCAATCATAAAGATAACGGCAGCTGCCCAGCCAATGTATGGTGCCAGAGTACGTTTAGGCTGTATAGGAATTACTTTTTCCTGATACTTGTCTAATAGTTTTTCGCGTATGCGCTCATAATTAGCCGATGATAATTTTGGCGAAACAGCGTATGATAAGTTAATCACGGCTTTTTCTATATCGGCAATTTCGGCGGCAATGTCGTTGTAGAGCGCGGCAAGGCGGTTTACCTCGCGGTTTTCGTCTTCATTTAAAAGGCCAAAAACGTAAAGCTCTAATATTCCTGATGATATGTATGCTGCGGTGTCCATTATGCGTTTAAAATACTCCTCAATTCATTAATACAATTCCTGTTCTGTGTTTTTACTGTTCCCAGTGGTATTTCAAGCTCTTCGCTGGCTTCCTGTTGTGTATAGCCTTTAAAAAAGAGCAGGTCTATAAGTTTAATACATTTAGGTTTTAGCTTGTTAATAAATTCTTTTATACCTATAGCATCTATGCGGTTTGTAACGCTGGTGTTATAGTCTAGTATATGTACGAAATTATCTGAAGAGAGGTTTTTTTTGCTGTTGTTGTGGCTTTTGGAGCGCAGTTTATCTATAGACGCGTTCCGGGCTATGTTTAATATCCAGGTAAAAAAGCGCCCTTTGCCGTCGTTATAAGAATCTATGTTTTTCCATATTTTTACAAATACTTCCTGCAGTAAGTCTTCGCTTTCTTCTTTGTCTTTTAATATGTTGAAAATTATACCATAAAGGCTTTTAGAGTACATATCGTACAGTGCGGTAAAGGCTTTGCTGTCTTTTTTGTAAATTTGCTCCAGTAATTCTTCCTGTGTCATGTATTGAAGGTTTGTATGAGCCTAAGTTAGGAAAGAATTTTGTAACAACAATACCCGGATGAAAAATACACACGATACTGATTATCTTAACTACCTTGAAGGATTTATTACCGAAAACAGGCGCGATGCATTCCTTAAAATCCTCGCACAACGCAGCAGGCATTTTGTGGTGGCTATAGAAGATGTATACCAGCTGCATAATACCAGTGCGGTGCTGCGTACCTGCGAAGTTTTTGGGGTACAGGAACTACACGTTGTAGAAGAAAAGTACGGTAAAAAAATAGATAAGGAAATTGCCTTAGGAGCGCAGAAGTGGGTAGATGTAGATCGCTACAATACCACAACCGAGTGTATAAATCAGTTAAAAAGCCGTGGTTATAAAATAATTGCCACATCGCCACATGCTGAGGCGGCAGACCTTGATGATTTTGATATTACCGAAAGGGCTGCTATTTTTTTTGGTACAGAAAAGAAAGGGCTTACCCAGGAAGTGCTGGATCAGGCCGATGGCTTTATAAAAATACCTATGCTTGGTTTTACCGAAAGCCTTAATATATCTTCTTCGGCTGCTATTATAATACAAAATATAAGCCAGCGCCTTCGTAAATCAAATATAAAATGGCAGCTTACAGAGGAGGAACTCCTTGAAAAGCGAATCGATTGGACCCAAAAATCTATTAAAGATATTGACTTTATAACGCAAAGATACTTGGACAGGCAAACCGTTTAATTGCGGTTTACGGCTTTGTATTCTTCATAGCATCCGCTAATGGCATCCATAATTTGCAGGTCGTTAGCAGACTTTATAAATTCTTCACTATAGTTACAGCGTTCCAGTATTTCGGCAATGTCTTCTTTAGTTACCCCTAACAATGCAGCCAGTGTTTCGCGGTCAAATTTAGAGGCAAGGGCATTTCGTACCGCATCGTCTTTTTTCATTTCGCGCAGCCTTCGCATTTCGTTCGGCTTTTTGCCAAAAACATTGTGTAGTAAATCCGTTGGGTTAAATACAGAACCTACAATCCTTTGGAAAGCGCCGGGAGCATTATCGCCGCCTTCATAACCATAGCCAAGTCCTGAAATGTTGTATCTGAAAGGCCTTTGCTGTACCGGGGCAAGCTTAGAATCTATCTGCAGGTAACCGGTAAGGTTGTATTTGTTTATAACTACCTCTTCCAGCACTTTAGCCTTTTCTACAAGGTTAATGCGTGTTTTATTAGCATTTTTTATCCAGTCATTAGTTACGCGCACTTTTACAGGCTGATAACCGATAAAAGAAATGTGCAACGTATCATTAGGAGAGGCTTCTATGGTAAAGTTACCCTTACCATCGGTAGTAGTTCCTTTAACTTTATTAATATTAATAATGTTAGCATCAATAACCGGGAGCATGGTAATATCTGAAACTACGGTACCCGAAACAGTGGTTTGGGAATAGGTGCTAATTGTAGATAGCAGGGTGATAAAAAAAACTACAAAATATCGCATTGGCTTATTATGATTTGTAAAAGTAATAAACAAACGCGACATTTTGTAGTTAGTATACAATTAGTAAGAAATATTTTTAGCTGCGGCGTGGTTTTTTATCACGGAATGAATCTCCACGGCGTGGCGGACGGGCACTGCTGCTGTCCTTCCTTGGTCCAGATCCGCTCCTGAAACCATCGCTACGACGCTCGCCTCTTGGGCTTCCGCCACCAAAACCACCACTGCGGCCGTTATGGTCGCGACGGCTGTTGTTACGGCCTCCGTCATTTTTAGATATTTCCACGTTCAGCCTGCGGCCCTCTAGGTGCATGCTGTTCAGGGTTTCAAGTATTGTTTCTGCATGAGAAGCATCGGCATTAAAGAAAGAGAATCCTTCTTTAACATCCACTTTAAAGATATCATCACGGCCCAGTCCGAGGGTGTCGCGAAGGAAATCTTTAAGGCTCATCCAGTCAAAATCATCACGGGAACCTATGTTTACAAAGAAACGTACTGCTCCGTCTCCGCCTGGTGTAAAATCGCCTTCTTTGCGGTCTCTTGATTTTGTAGCAGAAATGTCTTTGTTTTTCTTATAGTAGTTAAGGAAACGGTTAAACTCAACAGAAACCATTTTCTTAATAAGCTCTTCTTTGCTAAGGTCTTTCATAACCTCATAAATCGCCGGAAGGTATGCGTCTATTTCATGGTCAACATCTACGTCATGTATTTTGTTAGCCAGGTGAAGCAGCTGTATTTCGCATATTTCTATACCCGAAGGGATTGCTTTTTCTTCAAACTTCTGTTTGATTACCTTCTCAATAGCGTTGATTTTACGAAGCTCTGTTTTTGTAATGATTACAATAGATGTACCAGACCTGCCTGCACGGCCTGTACGGCCACTACGGTGGTTGTAGGTTTCTATATCATCGGGTAGCTGGTAGTTTACAACGTGTGTTATGTTATCTACGTCTATACCACGTGCAGCTACGTCTGTAGCTACAAGCATTTGTATCTGCCTGCCACGGAATGATTTCATTACTGCGTCGCGCTGCGCCTGGCTAAGGTCCCCGTGTAGCGCTGCAGCGTTGTACCCATCTTCAATTAGTTTTTCGGCTACTGCCTGAGTATCCCTTTTGGTACGGCAAAATACTACCGAGAAAATGTCTGGGTTAGCATCGGCAATACGTTTAAGTGCCTCGTAGCGGTCGCGTGCGTTCACAAGGTAAAACTCGTGCGCTACAGTGCTAGATCCCTGGTTTTTGTGGCCTACGGTAATTTCAAGTGGTTTACGCATAAACTCGCGTGCTATACGCGCCACTTCCTGAGGCATGGTAGCACTAAAAAGCCATGTGCTTTTTTCGTCTGGTGTTGTAGAAAGGATAGATACGATATCGTCGTAAAAACCCATGTTAAGCATTTCATCTGCTTCGTCCAGAACACAGAAATTAATCTCACGGATGTTAACCATACCGCGGTTAATCATATCCTGCATACGCCCCGGAGTAGCTACAATTATCTGCGCGCCTCTTTTAATATCGCGTGCCTGGTCGTTAATGCTGGCTCCACCGTATACTGCTACAGTGTGCAGCCCTTTAACGTATTTAGAGTACAGCTTAATCTCATTTGTAATCTGTAGGCACAGTTCGCGCGTTGGCGATAGTATAAGCGCCTGTGTACTGCGGTTTTCAGGATCTATTTTCTGGATAAGCGGAAATCCAAAGGCTGCAGTTTTGCCGGTACCGGTTTGTGCAAGTGCTACAATGTCGGTATCTTTTTCCAATAGTAGGGGTATGGCTTTTTCCTGTACTTCAGACGGGTTTTCAAAACCCAGGTCGTTAATCGCCTTTACAAGTGGCTCGCTTAGCCCCAATAGTTCGAATTTGTTCATATAAATTTAATAAGCCGCAAAGGTACGGTTTATTAACCATAATTACTAATGGCTTTTGTAGATTTATTTTTATGCTAATATTTGTATATCAGCGGGTTATTTTTTCAGGAAGTCTATAAGTTGTTTTACGGCCCGGCCGCGGTGGCCTAGTTGTGCTTTTTGGTCAAGCGAAATTTGCGCAAATGTAACCTCCAAACCCTCAGGCTTAAACAGGGGGTCGTAGCCGAAACCTTTGTCTCCCGCTTTTTCGGTAGTTATAGTACCGTTTACAATCCCGGTAAACAAGTGCTGCTGCCCGTTAAGATTAAGGGCGATTACGGTTTTAAAGTTGGCTTTACGGTTTTTGTTTCCGGCTAGTTCGGTAAGCAACTTATCCATGTTGGCATTAGCATCTTTAGCTTCGCCGGCATAGCGCGCGCTATATACACCCGGAGCGCCATTAAGGGCGTCTACTTCAAGCCCGGTATCATCTGCAAAACAGTTGTAGCCGTATTTTTCAGTTACGTAATTCGCTTTTAATATGGCATTACCTTCTATGGTGTATGCGGTTTCGGGGATTTCTTCGGTGCAACCAATATCTTCAAGACTCAGTAGTTCAATCTCTGAAGGTAACTGATGGCGGATTTCCTGAATTTTATTTTTGTTGTTAGAGGCAAATACTAGTTTCATTTAAATTGCTGGATTTTGTTTTCCTTACTGCAAAGTAAATCAGTAAGGCGTGCAATTCCAAAGAAACGGATATTTTTACCTTTTCTAACTTCGGTAGCGGTAACTATAATGGCTATAAATTCGAAAAGGTTGATGAAAACAATAAAACAAATATAAGCCCAGTAGCCCACGGTTGCCTCGTTAAGAAAGGTGAGTTGAGATTTTAGTTCGGTATAATACTCTGGCTGGTCTATAAAATCAGGCCCGCTTTGTACCTTAGAAAATATTATGCGTAGCGTCCAGGCAAGGGCTATACTGTTAAACGGCATAAGCATAACCTGTGCTAAAAGCGCTTGTAAAGAATGCCAGCGTACGTAGTAAGTGTTTTTTCTTTGTGCTAAAAAGTATAGCAAAGAAGCTATGGTATTTACAATGGGTAGAGGTACGCCGCTAATAATACCTATTATAGACATTAGATAGGCATTACTTGCCGGCTCGTGTTCGTATGGCTGTACTTCTATAGTTTTTACTTGCATTTTAAAGGTCTTTAAAGATATTCCACACCCAGTTAGATAAAACAAGAAGTATAAGTATGGCGATAATCCATTTAGATGAAATTACTTTTTCTGCAGCTCTGTACCGGTTGTAAAACGTAGTTTTTTGTGTCACTGCATCATACAACAGCCAAAAGGGAAGTGTAAGCATAAAAAATGCTATAAGATAGCCTAACGGATTTGTAAGTGCCGCCTGTGTAATTTTTCCTTCAGTAAGGAGTATAACAGCACGTGTGCTCCCGCAGGATGGACAGGCTATACCTGTAATGTTTTTAAACACACAAACTGTTCCTGTGCTGGGATTGTCTTTATGATATAGAGTCCATCCTACATAAACATAAGAAGCAATGAGTAATGTTGTTACATACAGGTATAGCCGTTTAGCCATTTGTTATAAATACAGCTGTATTTTTTCAAGATTTTTCTGGCGTGTAGCATCCTGTATAAGGAACCAGTCTACAATAGCCCAGATACCACAACCACCAGCTGTAAGCAGTTTACCTACCCCAAGGCCGGTATCGCCTATCATAAAACGGTCTATTCCAAGTCCTCCTGCTAGGATAGATATGATTAGCATGGTAGAAGGCTCTTTAAGATCGGCGCTGTTTATCATTGCCCATTTAGAATCATCCGCAGCAAGAAGCCTTTCGCGGATAAAATTGATTTGAGATGGCTGGAAAAATTTCGCATTGGCCATCATGTACATGTCTACTTTTTGAGAATCCATAATTGTGAATTATATTTAAATTGGTTGTAAAAAATGTAAAAATAATAATTTATACCAATGTTGGTTGGTTATACAGTTTTGTTTATTAACATTTTTTTAAATGTTAGATAATGCCGCCTCCTATAACAAGCCTTAAAGATGACAATGCCAGCGCTATACCGCACAGTAATGCTCCGGTAGGAAATGGTTTCTGGTAACCTTTTAAAGGGTCGTAACTTGTTTGTGGCAGTTCTGAGTTGTTGTAATCTACAAGGCCAAGAATTAATCCTAGTAGTGCCAGGGGTATGTTAAACCAGTTAAACCAGCCAAGGCATGGCACAAAGCCTATCAGCATACCCACCAGTGCTGTTATACCTATTATTAAACTTGCTAATTTCATATTCGTTTCAGTTTGGTTATTAAACGTTTTAAGATTAAAAGGCTATTGGCCACAATGATAATCCAAAGCATAAAGGCTATTTTGTTAAACGCCCAGGCCCTGTGTATTTTTAAATCGCCCATGGCCATAAAGCTGCGCGTGCTGCCGCACATAATGCACGGTTTTCCAAAATTTTTTACCGAATAACAATGGGGGACACTGGCTGTTACTACATCTTCGGGGAGTAAGGCTGTGTAAAGTACCGCAAGTAGGGCAATAACAGAGTAAATAACCCAAACATATTTAAAGGCGGTTTTCCACATAAGGAGGTCGGTTTTCTTAATGGATTGCCAAATATATATTTATTTTTTATTTTTTGCTAAAACGGTTAATAATTAGTTTTTTCTGCATTAAAAATTATTATGACAAAACTAATATTATGGTTACTTTTGGTGCGTTTTTTAAACACCAATGTAAATTTTTCATTATGGTAAAAGATTTGTTTGAAAGGATACAAAAAAATAAAGGCCCTCTTGGCAAATGGGCTTCACAGGCAGAAGGTTACTACGTGTTCCCTAAGCTGGAAGGTCCGCTGGGTAACCGCATGATGTTTCACGGTAAAAAGGTAATAAACTGGAGTATTAACGATTATCTTGGTTTGGCTACCCACCCGGAGGTGCTTAAAGCTGATGCAGAAGCTGCTGCCGAGTATGGCGCTGCTTACCCTATGGGTGCCCGTATGATGAGCGGACACACCAGTCTGCACGAACAGCTGGAGCAGGAGCTTGCAGCATTTGTAGGCAAGGAGTCGGCATACCTTTTAAACTTTGGTTACCAGGGTATGGTAAGTACCATAGATGCGCTGGTTAGTAAAAATGATGTTATTGTATATGATGTAGACAGCCACGCTTGTATTATAGACGGCGTGCGCCTGCACATGGGTAAGCGTTTTACTTACAAGCATAATGATATTGAAAGTATTGAGAAAAACCTTGAGCGCGCCAGGAATATGGCCGAAACTACCGGCGGAGGTATACTGCTGATTACCGAAGGTGTTTTTGGTATGCGTGGACAGCAGGGTAAACTAAAAGAAATAGTAGCCCTTAAGGAAAAATATAATTTCCGACTGTTAGTAGACGATGCTCACGGTTTTGGTACGCTGGGTAAAACCGGTGCCGGAGCAGGCGAAGAGCAGGAGTGCCAGGATGGTATAGATGTGTACTTTTCTACATTTGCAAAGTCAATGGCGGGTATAGGCGCGTTTATCGCAGCAGATAAGGATGTTATAGACTTCCTTAAATATAACCTGCGCTCGCAGATGTTTGCGAAGGCACTGCCAATGATTTTTGTAAAAGGTGCGCTAAAGCGCCTTGAGATGCTACGTAGCATGCCTGAACTTAAAGATAAGCTTTGGGAAAATGTAGATTATCTTCAAAACGGACTTAAAGAGCGCGGTTTCAATATTGGAGACACCAATACATGTGTAACGCCGGTATATCTGGAAGGTAGTATACCTGAAGCTATGGTTATGGTTAATGACCTTAGGGAAAATTACAGCATATTCCTTAGTATTGTGGTTTACCCGGTAATTCCTAAAGGTATTATACTGCTTAGGATGATACCTACGGCATCGCACACAAAGCAAGATATAGACGAAACACTATCTGCATACGAAGCAATACGTGAAAAGCTGGAAAACGGCACCTATAAAAAGATAGCTGAAGCTACTACGGTAGACGTTTCTGCTGAGTAGTACTGTGCTTAATGAATAAAAAAATGGATACCACAACTGGTATCCATTTTTTTATTTTAGTACCTCCTGAACAAACAGTAAGCAGATAAGCTTATTGATGTTAACGAAGATTATTTTTGCTTATCCAGTTGTAGGCGTACACGATAGTCTTTTAGGTTTTGCAGCGCGGTTTCAGAAGTATGGTCAAAGGTTTCCTCATGCAGCGTGCGTTCTTTTTTCAGGCTTATACGTTTTAGGGCGTTACAAAAACGTCTTACTTCGGTTAAGTTGTTTAGCTCTATTGCGGGTACCTGAACCGTTTTTCCTGATGCATCTTTAGCAACCATAGTAAAGTAAGACGAATTACAGTGCTTTACCACGCCGGTTTGTATGTTTTCAGATGTAACACGTATGCCTACCACCATAGAGCTGTTTCCTACATAATTTACGGAAGCCTTCATGGTAACCAACTCGCCCACTTCTATCGGGTTAAGAAAGTCTACCGTATCTACACTTGCAGTAACACAATAGCTGCCACTATAGCGGGACGCCGAGGCAAAGGCTATCTGGTCCATAAGCATAAGAATGTAGCCACCATGAATTTTGCCGCTGAAGTTTTGGTGCGACGGCAGCATAAGTTCTGATATCGTGATTCTTGATTCGCTGGCTTTACGGTACTGTGGCTCCATAGTATATTGTTAGGGTTGTAATTTAGTTTAGGGCAGTGGGTGTGTCGTTATTGTCTAAAAGTTCTTCGTCTTCCCGGTTCATGGCGCGGCTAAGGATATTTTCGGGAAGCGACTTTTTAGCTTTAGCTCCCATTTTTTTCAGTTTTTCTATGGTAACAATCATGTTACCCCGGCCTTCAAACAATTTGCCCATTGCATTTTGATATTCCGCCTGTGCGTCGCGCATTTTATTACCCACCTTTGTAAGGTCATTTATAAAGCCTTCAAATTTGTCATAAAGCGCGCCTGCCTGGCGGGCAATTTCGTAAGCGTTTTCCTGTTGCTTTTGGTTCGTCCACATACTGTCTATAGTGCGTAGGGTGGCCAGTAGGGTACTTGGGGTAACAATAACAATGTTACGCTCAAAAGCTTTGTTGTATAAGGTAGCATCTTCGTTTAAGGCTATGGCAAACGCCGGCTCTATGGGGATAAATAGTAATACAAAATCAGGGCTTTCCATTTGGTATAGGTCGTGGTAGCTCTTGGCGCTTAGCTGGTCTACGTGACGGCGTATTGAGTTTACGTGCTCTTTTAAATGTACAAGCTTTAGCGGATCATCTTCTTCGTTTACATAGCGCTCATACGCCACTAACGATACTTTGCTGTCTACCACCATCTTTTTACCATCGGGCAGGCTTATAACCACATCGGGGATTACGCGGCTGCCGTCTTCCAGCTGGTGGCTTTGCTGTACAAAATATTCCCGGTCTTTTTCAAGGCCTGATTTCTCCAATACTCGTTCCAGGATAAGCTCTCCCCAGTTACCCTGCATTTTAGTGTCGCCTTTAAGGGCGCGGGTAAGGTTAAGCGTTTCGCGACTCATGGCTTCGTTCATTTCGCGTAGCCCAAGAATCTGCTGGCGCAGCGCAGCGTGGTAGTCAATGCTTTCTTTGTGGGTGTCTTCCACTTTCTTTTCAAAAAGATGAATTTTTTCCTGAAGCGGAGACAGTATGTTCTTCAGGTTTTCGCGGTTTTGCTCGGTAAACTTATTCGATTTTTCTTCCAGAATCTTATTAGCCAGGTTCTCAAATTCCTTGGTGAATTTCTCCCTTAGTTCATCGGTTTCCTGACGCTGTTCGCGCATACGTTCCACGAGGTTATCATAGTCGGTTTCCGACTTTGTAAGTTGTATGGCTAGGGAATCTTTTTCCCTGCGGATGGCATCGCGTTCGGCATTAACCTGTACGAGTTGTTTTTCAACCAATTGTTTTTCGTTAGCCGACTGCGTTTTTAGCTGGTCTATAAGTTGTAACTGGCTCAGGTTGCGCTCTTCTAAAACTTTTTGGTCTGCTGCTGCTTTAGACGCAGATAGCTGTTTTCCAATAAAAATTCCTATGGACAGGGCAATGATAAAGACGACAATTATAATAATGGTTTCGGGCATTTGTGGTAGTATGTTTGTAAAATGTAAAAGTACATAAAAATATTTCGTCAATACAGCCGTTTTCTATTCAAAACCAATCCAAATTACCTATGAAGAAACTATTATTCATCATTCCTTTATTCGTTTTTTCATTTTCCAGCGTGCAGGACAAAGCTGTAATAGAGTGGCTTAACGTTAATGCTATCCCAATTGAAGATGCCATCCCAACGACACCGCCCACTGCCTTTGCAGCCAATGTGCCCCAAAAGTTTAAAGATGCACGTATATTTTTAATGGTAACCTTATTTTTTGTAGTTATCGGTTTTTTGTTTGGGTAGTAAAATATTAAACCTTTATTAAAGCTAAATCATTAAGGCAGAAATTTCTTAAATTAGTGGAGCAAAATTACCACTATGGAAACCAAACAAATCATTGAGCAGTACGAAGACAGGCTCATAGCTGCTATGAAAAGCAGCAACGTAGACGAACTCATAACGTTACTGGCAGATTCACTTGTATTTACCAATCAAAACGGGCATCTTGTTACCAAGGCTGACGATATAGCCATACACGAGGGCGGGAAGCTGGAAATATATAGTATAGAAACCAGTGCCAGGCTTATATACACGTATGATGATGTGGCAGTGGTAAGTGTAGTTCAGGATTTGGGCGGCGCGGTAGATGGGCACACCTATGCGGGTATTTATCGTTATACCAGGATTTGGAAACAATTTGCAGACGGATGGAAGGTTATTGCAGGCCACACCAGCCAGATAATCAATTAACGCCAAGCACCACTTCGCGAGGTGTGCGAAACGGGTGGGAGTAACTGGTTATGAATCATTTCGTAGGCGATAAGGCATATTATCCACTGCTTTTCTTCTTCGCTAAGATTGTCCTCCAGTGTCTCCACAATGTTAAAAGCCGCTTTTCGGTTTGACGATAATTCTGAAAAAAGGTTTAGTGTTTTTGTTATACCTGCCTCACTGTAGTTTAAAGAGGCTACAGGCCTGCCGTTCATTACAATTTCAAAATTCTTTTTAAGGATACGCACGTAGCCTACACGTTTTCTGTTGGCGTCGTATATTGTTTTAGCGCCATCAATGTAACCAAAGGTGCGGCCGTTTAGCTCTATTTTTTTGTCTACCTTATATACTTCTATGTAAAATGACAGGTTACTGCTCTTTAGTACTATACGTTCGTTTGTATAAATTCCTCTGTGTACAGCACTAAATGCTAAAACAGGTTGCCCGTACTGAGAATAGATACATCCCTCAGATCTAATGGAGAATCCTTTAGAATAGCTACACCTAATGTCGTTAACAATTTGGTTGGGAGACGATAGAGGCGCTAATGACGGTAAAACACTATTTACATAATGCTCTAGTTTTAGTCGTTCGTTTTGCAGTTCCGGGTTGCTAAGTTTGCGGGTCGATTTTTTTATGATCCACCCTATTAGTATTGCAAAGGGACCAAAGACAAAGACTATGAATAAAAAGAAAAAAATAGACCCTATACCCATGGTTGGTTTTTTAGCTAATGTAAGGAAATTTCGCTTGTATACCATAAATGGCGGCTAATTGTGTATTTTTATGTTTACTTAACCAATTAATGTATGGATTTAAAAGTTATAGCGTTTGACGCAGACGATACCCTATTTATAAACGAACCATTTTTTGAGGAAACCGAAAAAGCGTTTTGCGTGCTTATGGAAGACTACCTGAGCCACAAAAGCATAAGCCAGGAAGTGTATCTTAACCAGATTAAAAACCTTCCGTTGTATGGTTATGGTATAAAGGCATATATACTTAGTATGATAGAAACGGCGATTAAAATATCGCACGGTACACTATCTACAAAACACATAGAGCGTATTTTAGATCTTGGTAAAGAACTGCTGCAAAAACCGGTGGAGCTTATAGCCGGGGTAGAGGAGACGCTACAGGCACTACACCAAAGCGGGCGTTACAAACTGGTGGTTGCCACCAAAGGCGACCTTAAAGATCAGCAGCGTAAGTTGCACGACAGTGGTCTGGGCCCATATTTCCACCACATAGAGGTTATGGCCGATAAAGAGGTTATTAATTATGAAAAGCTTCTTAAACGCCTGGAAATAGAACCACAACATTTTATGATGATAGGTAATTCGCTAAAAAGCGATGTATTGCCTGTTTTGGAAATTGGGGGGTATGCCTGTCATGTGCCTTTTCATACTACCTGGGCGTTTGAGCGCGTAGATCATGAAGTGCGTCACCCTAATTTCAGGGCGTTTAAAGATATAAGGGACGTATTAAAGCTACTTCCGGAATTGTAATACTTATTATAAAATTATTGAATACCTAATAAAAACAAAGTAACTAATGTCTCAGCAACAAAATTACAATAACCACATACGATTTTATCCGCCGCACCATTTTGTCTTTTACCCTGTAATGCTCTTGTTAATGGGGTATTGTGGTTACAAGGCCTTTACAGATGATAGTCTAAAAGAAGTGTGGGTAGTTTTAGGCTTGGCATTTTTTGCAGTTACCTGGCTGGGTTTTTTGCTGAGGCAGCATTATGCGCTTACATTGCAGAACCGTGTTGTAATTAATGAGCTTCGTTACCGTTATTTTGTGCTTACCGGTAAGCGCCTTGAGGAAATAGAACCGCTACTTACCGAGGGACAGCTTTTTGCGTTGCGATTTGCTCCGGACTCAGAATTTGTAGGGCTTTTAAACCGTGCTGTTTCAGAGAAACTTTCGGCAGATGCAATTAAGCGTGCTATACAACACTGGCAAGGCGATTACCGAAGGGTGTAATTAAGGTACTATAATGTTGGCGTTAATCTTCTGAACTTTGTGGTTTTCAATAATGTTGGCCGTGAGGTTAAACCATTTTTTACATTCGTTTAAAATCCATGCATCTGAAGAGCAAACAATACCGTTACATTCGGCAAGGTATTTATCTGGAGAATTTTCAAGGATTGCATCCCAGTTGAAATTATGTGCTGCCGCTACCTCGTAGCACATTGTTTTCATTTTACCACTGTTAGAAACGGGTTTGTCAAATACCCAGGTTATTTTGCCCGCTCCCGCCTCTAAAAACAGCTTGCCTACAGTTGTTAAAACCTGTTCTGTTTGTAAAACACGCTTGTACGTACCGTGAACTGACGATATATCTCTGTAGCAGCCGTCTTGTCCTTTAAATATATAGGCACCCGAAAAAAAACTTTCAAGCACAATAATAATATTGAAACCATCAAGAAAAATTTCCTTACCGGCAATATGATTTTCGGCTACCTGCTTTTCAATCCGGTTTAACACTTCGGCTTCTGCGCAGGCCATTCCCTGTAGTGCGGTTAATTGCCTTGATCTCAGTTTATACCTTCCCGCGGCTAGAGCTAAAGAAGATTTAATGGTATACCCTCTTGTAAGCAGATAATTTAAGTCTTTCAGTGCCTCTCTTAATTTGTTTATTTGCTTTTCATTGCTAAAGAGAGCATCGTCCTCTGCTGTTTTACCTCGGTTTCGTTTTGTGTGTTCCATGTCTCAAATGTACAAATTTAAATAAATGAGATGTTGTTTAAAATTGCAAACTCTGGTTAAATAAACCGGTTGCATCGCAACAACATTTTTGGGATTAAATTCAAAATCATTTGGTTATAAAAATATTCAACGGATTATTTAATTGTTAAATAGATGTTATAATATTCACAAGCGTTCCATGCAGTGTGATATTTTTTTAAATTATTTCCTGTGTTTTAGTGTATTGTTTAATGTTTTGATGCTATTTTTAGAATATTATATGATTTTTTATTAAAAAATACAGTTTATTGAAGTTTTTTAAGGTTGTTGTTTATGCTGTATAAATTGGTTTTTTGTTAAGGTAATGTTACTTAAAATAAAAATTTTAACAACTATTGTTTTCTTTACAACGTTTTCGTTGAATATTTGATAATTAGTTAGGTGTGCCTCTTTTCATTTATAATATCTTTTAATTTTAAGAATATCTTTTAAAATCAGAATTAGTAATGAGAGAAAATTACACACCACTTTCGGGTTCCGTTCCCTCCAGAAATGGTTTCGGAAGCCACGAATCAGACCACTCCCCTGGGAGAGGGTTTGCGTTAACCCGAACCCTTATGGGGTCCGGTTTTAACAATGTGTTTTCATCAAATTCACCTTCGCTTTTTAGATTTAGCCATAATATGGCTGTTCTGGTAAGCGTGTTGTTTTTGGTGTTTGGCTTTAACAACGTTAACGCACAGTGTACTGCTGCTCCGGTAGTAGTGGGTGCGGGCGACCTTACTGCTACATCTGCCGTGCTAAACTGGAACACTGTAACAGGTGTATCTGGAGGTACGTATACCGTAGATGTGGCTACAGATTCAGGCTTTAGTACCATACTAACTACCGCATCTGCAGTTGCAACAACGCGTTATCAGGTTACGGGTCTTACAGAGAACACTACATATTACTTTAGGGTAAAGGTAGATAACACTTCATGTGGTACCTATAGTGCTGCAACTTCTTTTATTCCTAAAAGAGGTGTTTATACCACATTAGCTACTACAGGTTATGCATCAGACGTTATTGCTAATGGTATTGGTGTGCCTTCAGGATCTACGACTGCAGATATAGACGGAGGAAACTTCTCTTATGTTGCTATGGATTACCAGCTTAATGCTTCGAGTAACCTTCCTGTGGCGAACTCCGGACTACCTATAAACCGCGTACTTAATACCGCTTTAGGTGTTCAGTTTTACATGCAGGATTACACTGGTAGTAACAGTTTAAGGCTTCCTACAAATGGAAACTCGGGTACTATTACACTGGCTTACCCTCAAAAGTTTGGTACTATATATGTGGCTGTTACTTCTGGTAGCGGAAATGCTGCACTAACCCCGGTATTAAACTTTACAGATGGTACTACTTACACGGCCAGTGCTACAACATTAGTTAACTGGGACAATGCCGCAACTACAGCAGTACCCGCATGTACTAATGCCAATACCCTAAACCGTATTACACGTACATCTGCGACCGCTACAGCACCTACAAGTACAGGTTCGTTTAAGGTGTTTTACTTTACAATCGCGGTACCCCTATCATACCAAACCAAACAGTTAAACTCTATTACGTTTACTAAAGGTGGAGCTACCGGGGCAGTAGCACAAATTTTTGGTCTTTCGGGTAAAACACTAGATGCTTGCCCGGTAATGACATCAGTTACTTCGGCTGCGGTATCTACATCGTCGTTTACAGCAAACTGGACGTTAGGTTCTCTAGGTTCTGATGGTGCCACACCTACCTATACTTTGGAAGTATATACCGATGCCGGTTACACAACTCCGGTTTCTGGTTCTCCGTTTACCGGCTTAACCGGTAATTCTTACACTGTAACAGGGCTTACTCCTGACGCTACTTATTACTATAGGGTTAAGGCAGACGGCACTAGCTGTTCATCATCTTATGTTACGGGCAGCCAGTCTTTGGCATATTGTTCTGTAACTACATCTACTACATACTATAACACCAACTTTACTACTATAGGAGGTGCTTCTAATATAAGTAACAGCACAGCAGCTGCTACGGCTAGTTATTCGGCTACCCAAATAGTTTCGGTGCAGGCAGGTTCTTCATTTACCTATACAGGTAGTAAGGCAGCAGGTACAACAGCTACAGGTATTTTTGTAGACTGGAACGATGACCTTGATTTTGCCGACGCAGGCGAAACCATTGCCATACATACCGGTGCACTCTCAGGCGGTTTAACGTTATATTCGGGTACGATCTCAGTTCCTGCAGGGGCTGCAATAGGTTCACACAGGCTGAGAGTACGTAGTGTAATATATTCCAGCACACCATCGGGTTGTTCTGTAACAGGTGAAACCGAAGATTATACTCTTAATGTTACCGCCTCTACAGGAGCGTGTACGGCTCCGTTGGCTCCTGCTTCAATATCTTTCAGCGGGCTTACAAGTTCTAATATTAATGTTAATATTACGGCAGCAACAACGCCACCTACAGGAGGATATCTTGTTGTACGCAGTACTTCGGCATCTCTAAGTTCAGATCCTGTTTCAGGTACTTCATACGCAGTAGGTAGCACAATTGGCGGAGGTACTGTTGTGGCACTTTCTTCAACTGCCTCATCTGTATCAAGTTTTGTGGCGTCTAACACGCGTTACTATTTCTACGTATACGCCTTTAATAACGGAAGCTGTGTTGGGCCAGTATATAGTACTGCCGTAACAGGCAATGCTACATCTTGTGCAACAGCAGCGGTTTCCTCGGCGGCAAGTAATGTAAAGAACTCTTTTGCTACCCTTAACTGGGCTTCGGTAAAAGGTACAAACGGTAATCCTGTAACGTATACAGTAGAAGTGTATACAGATGCTGCACTTACTACACTTTTTGGTACATACACGCTTGTAGATCAATTAAGTTATAACATTACAGATCTTACGGCTAATGCTACATATTATTACAGGGTAAAAGCAGAAGTTCCTGCCGGGTGTGGCGATGCTACATTCTCATCTACTATTAACTTTAAGGCAGAGAACAATTATTCTCCTATTAACCTTACAGGTTTTAATGCAGACGTAATTGCCGAAGGTAATGGATGGGCTACCATATCTACAACAAGTGATGTAGATGGTGGCGGCTACGTGTACATGTCTCGTGATTACAAGCCAAATGTAAATTCAGCGGCACTTTCAACAGGAGCACTTCCTGTAAACCGCACTATGGCAAGCCCAAACAATGCAGGTCTTAATTTCCTTATGCCGGATTACAAAACAAATAACTCGGTAAGGCTTACGGCTGCTTCGCCATCACAAGACCTTGTGTTTAGTGTGCCTACTAAGCTTACTAACCTTTATCTTGCGGTAGCATCGGGTGGTGGTGCTTCTTCTATAACAGGTACAATTTATTTTGAAGACGACACTACTCAGGCTATTGCAAGCACAGCCGTTCCAGACTGGTTTGCAACAAGCGGTGCTCCTGTACTGGCTTACAACATTGGACGTGTAAATAAAAACGGTACAACTAACGAAGCCGAATTTACTACTACAACAGGTATAAGCCAAAGTAATGCTAAAATTTTCCAGCTTACTATAGCTATTCCTTCTGCTAACCAAGGTAAAAAAGTTACTAAAGTAAATATAACCAGGGTAGCTTCGGGTACAGCGGTTCCTAACATATTTGCTATTTCCGGCCAGGTAATAGGCGACTGTCCTACGCTTTCTGCGGTAACTGCCGCGGCTGCAAGCGCTACCAGTGCTACCGTAAGCTGGACGCTTTCTTCTCAGGGCGACGGAGGTGCGCCTACCTACACTGTAACAACATATTCAGATGCTGCACTAACTACTCTTGTTAGTACTAACTCTGGCATTAGTGGAACTTCGTACACTGTTACAGGTCTAAACCCTACAACCACGTATTATTTTAAAGTACAGGCAGCTAACAATGTGTGTAGCTCTAACACGCTTACAGCTAACGCTACTACGCTTCAGCCGGAGTGTCCTACACCAGGTGCTCCTACAGTAGCTGCAAGCGCCACATCTACAGGTGCTACAGGTACCATTACAGCACCATCTGGGGGTTCAGTGGGGTATGTTATTGTACGTAGTATATCATCTGCATTAAGTGCAGCTCCGGCAAACTTTAGTACTTATACAGTAGGTGCCTCTATAGGCTCAGGTAATGTTATTGCAGTAGGTACATCTACAAACATAAACGATACATCTGCTAACTCTAATACACATTACTATTATTTTATATACGCTTACAACAGCGGATCATCTTGTTCAGGTCCTGTTTACAGCACGTCGGCTGCTACATTTGACGTAACAACTTGCGTGGGTCAGGCTTTGGTAGTAGGTGCAAGTAATATAAGAAACAGTTCTGCTACACTTAACTGGAATTCAGTTACCGGTGGTGGGGCAAGCGCAATCACGTATAATCTTGAGGTGTTTACAGATGCTTCATATACTACGTCTTTCACTTCATTTACAGGGCTTACAGCTACAAAACAGGCTGTAACAGGTCTTACAGCAAATGCTGTTTATTATTACAGGGTTAGTGCTATTGCTACAGGTACTTGTGCAAGTACCTATTCTACCGGTAGTTTTACAGCTACAAATGGCTATACCCCTATAGATGTAACTTCAGGCGGGTATAATAAGGACGTTATTGCAAACGGTTCGGGTGCTGCACAATATTCTACAACAGCACCGGTAGACGCTGACGCTGCAGGTGCCAGAAATGCTTACGTGGCGAGAAACTATATCTCTGGCACAGGTACACCTACAACAGTAGGATTACCGATAAACCGCTTTTTAAGCAGCACTACTACATCTGGCCTTAACTTTATAATTCCTGATTACAGCGGAAATAACTGTTTAAGGCTCGCGGGTCAAAACGATACAGGAACGCTTACCTTTGAAACACCTGTTAAACTTACCGACATATATATTGCTGCAACGGGTGGTAGTGGCGACCTTGTTGCTTCGGCAGAAATTATTTTTGAAGATGGCGGTACTTCTCAGCTTAGTACGTCAATAGCAATACCTGACTGGGTTGTGGGAACAGGTTCTATAATAGTAGATAATCTTGGAAGGGCAAACATGAGCGATACTACAGGAAATGTTGAAACTATTGCTTCTAAAATCTTCCAGATTGCTATACCAGTGAACACGGCGAACCAAACAAGAAAAGTAGCCGCGGTTAAGTTTACAAAAACTTCAGACGGACCTGTAGAGCCGGTGCTTAATATTTTTGCTATATCTGGAAAAATTATTGGCGATTGTCCTACTATGGCATCTACATCAGTAGTCTCAACAGGTGCAAACGGTGCAAATATTGCATGGGTACTTTCTACACAGGGAGATGGTGGTACACCTACGTATACGGTAGAAGTGTATACAGATGCTGCATTTACAACATCAGCTGCTTCGCCAGTAACGGGCCTTACAGCTACCACATACAGTATAACAGGTTTAACTGCTCAAACCACATACTACTATAGGGTAAAAGCCATTAACGCTGCTTGTGAATCAGGTTATGTAACAGGTACGTTTACAACGTCTCAGGTGCCAGCTACGCTAAACTACACAGAAGGCTTTGAAGGTGAATCGTTTTGGTCTCTCGTAAATACAGGGCAAACCAACAAATGGTTCATCGGTACTGCCACAAGTAGCTCAGGTACGAAATCACTTTATGTATCTAACGATGGTGGTGCCACTAACGGATACGACTTAACGTCTATAAGCGTTGTTCAGGCATATAGGGATATTACTATTCCGGCGGGAACAAGCACAGTTGAATTCTCTTTTGACTGGAAAGGATATGGAGAAAGCGGTTATGACTACCTGCGCGTTTGGATGGTTCCTACCAGCTTTATACCAACTGCCGGTACGCAAATTACTTCTGGTTCGGGCAGGATTCAAATAGGTGGTAATCTTTTTGCACAAACTACTTACACAACATACTACACGCCTACACTTGATGTAAGTTCATTTGCCGGACAAACAGTTCGTTTAGTATTTGAGTGGAGAAATGATGGCATTTTTGGAGAGCAGCCATCGGCCAGTATAGACAATATAAGCATGAAGATACCAACGTGTTTCTATCCTGTAAGCCTAACTGCTGTTGCTGTTACCACAACTGCAGACATCAGCTGGACTGCTCCATCGGTAGTTCCTGCAAACGGATATGAGTATTATTACAGTACTACTAATACCACGCCTGTATCAAGCTTTACAGGTACGCCAACCACAGGTACATCTGTATCACTTACAGGATTAACTACAAACTCTAAGTATTACTGGTGGGTACGCTCAGTTTGTAGCGATTCAGATAAGAGTAGCTGGAGTCCTGTAGGTATATTCTTTACTGGTGCATGTGCTCCTACATACACAACGTGTGATTCTACTCACCGTATAACACTATTAACTGTGCCGCAGGCATCGTTTACAGACGACCTTTCCGGCATTACAGCGTGCTCTGCTACTGCAATTAACCGTACTTCACTAAGTATACCTGTTACTACTGGTAACACCTATACATTTAATGTTACAAGTATAGGGTGGATAGGTGTAGGTATGGCCATAGATTACAACGGAGATGGTAATTTTGACGATGCTAACGAAACATTAGCATTACCAAACTATATAGATGGTAACTCTGTAATTTATACTATAACAGCTGCTATTCCATCATCATTAACTCCGGGTAACTATACGGTTAGGATATGGAACAGATTAGCAAACGCTGGTTTAGGAACTCCAGCAGCGTCTGCTTGTGGCAGCTACGCTTACGGTACTTATGTAGAATATACTCTTGCAGTTGCCGCACCATGTTTTAACTGGACAGGAACTGCTAATACAGAGTGGAACAATACAGCTAACTGGTGTGGTGGTACTGTACCGACTTCATCTAGCGATGTTACTATAACAACAGCTACAAATAATCCTGTTATAAGCACTGGTACGGCTTCAGTACATAACCTTACTATAGCCGAAGGTGCAACCCTTACTGTGGCTACAGGTGCAACACTAAATGTAGATAACTTGCTTTCGGTTAACCCTGCAGGTACACTTACTGTAGCAGATAACGGCGCTCTTGTGCAGGGAGCAGCTACTACGGTGAGCGCTAACAGTGGTAACATTGTGTTCCATAAAAAAGGAAGCAGCCTTTACAGGTCAGACTATACAATATGGTCTTCTCCTGTGGCGGGCCAAAACCTTCAGGCGTTTTCTCCGGCTACAGTATCTAACCGATTCTACGAGTACAAAACGGCTACAGACGTATATGCTTCTGTAACGCCCGGCGATAATAACTTTGAAGCAGCAAAAGGTTACCTTATCCGTATGCCAAATGCAGATGCTACAGCGGGTTACAACGACGGTGCTACAGCTATTAAATTTGACGGAACGTTTACAGGTGTACCAAACAATGGTACTATAACAAGGCCTCTTGCCACAACAGGCGGCAGGTACAATGCTATAGGTAACCCGTACCCTTCGCCAATAAACCTTTACGACTTTTTCTATGGAAACGCCACCGTTATAGATGCATCATCTGGTGTGTATCTATGGAGAAAGAAGAACAATGCCTCAAGCTCTTCTTATGCTACGCTAAACCTAGCTGCATTTGTGGCAAACCCGGCTCTGGGTGGTGGTGCAGAGAACAACCAGTTCTATGCTTTTGATCCATCAACAGGTTCTTCAAACTGGTTGCTGGCTCCTGGTCAAGGATTTATTGTACGTACGCTTACAGGCCTTACTAATCCTGAAGTTACCTTTACAAACAGCATGCGCCGCGGTACTCCGGGTAGTTCGCAAAGTTTCTTCAGGCAGGGTGCAGATACTGCGTCACGCCTTTGGATCAACCTGTCTTCGGTGGCTGCCGGCAATGCAAGTCAAACTGCTATAGCTTACATGGACAATGCCACTATGGGTATCGACTTTGGTTATGATGCTACCAAGTTTACTGAAAACAATGCGCTTAGTGTGTATACACTTGCCCAGCAAAATCCATTAACCATACAGGCAAGGCCGGTATTTAGTAATACCGATGTAGTGCCAATGGGTTACAATGCTCCACAGGCAGGTACGTATACTATTGCCATAGACCACGCTAACGGTGTATTCCAGCAAGGTCAGGCGGTATATATTAAGGACAATGCAGAAGGTATAATCAGGTCATTAAACGATAACAGCTACAGCTTTGCTACCGAAGCAGGTACATTTGATAATCGTTTTGAGATACTTTATACTACACAAGCCCTTGGTACAGACCAGCCGCTGGACGCTAATACAGTAGCAGTGTTTAAACAAGGAAGCAGTATACACGTAAACGCAGGCAGCGCACGTGTAAATGGTATAACCATTTATGACATACGCGGTGCAAAAGTATACAGTGTAGATAATGTTAATAATACAGAAGCTGTAATTAGTAACCTTACAGCAGAGCAACAGGTGCTTATTGTAGAGGTTAACACTACAAAAGGTAAAGTTAGCAAACGTGTTATTTTCTAACGGTTGCTCTTAATAATAGTCCCAAAATAGAAAACCCGGCATAATGCCGGGTTTTTGTTTTATGTGCCATCAGGCACTTTCTTCATCTGATGCTTCAATATGCCGGATTTCCGTTTTTTCCTTTTTAATCAGTTGCCTTAAAAATAAAAAAAGACTCATATAAGCGTTTGCTATATACACCAGCGCAAAACCTGCTATAAGATACCCGCGCCAGTCGTCTATGAGTAGTTTAAACTGTGTAACCGCTACAACAACAATGGTAACATAGTGGCTAAAGCAGTATTCGCACGTAAAAAGGTAAAAGAACTTGCGTGATGCAATGCTTTTTCCTGCCTTAGAACGGTTAACACAATATTCGCGTGGCTCCCTGAAAACCTCCTCATGGGTTACTGTCCAGGCTACACAGGCTACCACTATAGCCAGTACAAACAGCCATGTAAGTTGATGTTGCATTTCCATTTTTTATGTTTAAGTTACTTAATATTACACTTGCTTACTTACGCTTTATGTTTTTATTAGTAACCTAAACAGGGGAGCAACTATTGGATTAACTTTATCAGTGCGCTATTTTGTTTATCATTCCATTAAAAATAAAGTAATGAAAAGGCAACACGCTATACCAATACAGCCTGCCGGCAATGCCCAGTGGGCGAAACGTAGCGACTTGAATTACTTTATTTCCTTTTACTTTAAACTCCAGCCAGGCTTCGCCGGGCAGTTTCATTTCTGCGTACAACAACAGGCGTTTCTCTTTACGGTTGGCGTACAGCACTCTCCAAAAATCAAGTGATTCGCCGGCGGTAATCAAGGCTTTGTTATTACGGCCACGTTGCAGGCCTACGCCGCCAAAAAGTTTATCTAAGAAACCCCTGAAGCTCCACAGCCAGTCGGCATAATACCACCCTGATTCTCCTCCTATAGAAAATATACGGTCGGCAGCACGTTCAGGGTCATCAGTAATGGTCATTTTTCGGTCGGTAAAAACACCGTGTTGAGGTACTTTTATTTGCTTGGCAAAAAACTTGCTGTAGTTAGCCCTGCCTACCGCGTCTTTCCAGCTGGAAAGCACCATGTTTTGCTCTATTTTATCAAAGGCAATTTTTATGGCCGTTTTATACGGAATAAGGTTAATGCCTAAAAGGTCTTTAAGATTGTTTGGCTTAGCCACCACATCTATCTTCATGCTTTCCACAAGGTTTTTTGCAAGGGAGTAGGAAGTAGAGGTTACAAAATATAACCAGTAAGACGAAAGCCTCGGTGTCATAACCGGTACGGTAAATATGTGTCGCTTCAGTTTTCTAACCTCGGCAAATCCCAGTAGCATTTGTTTGTAGGTAAGTATGTCCGGGCCGTAAATGTCATAATGGTTGTTGTAGGTAACTTCTTTAAGCAGCACACCCGATAAAAACTCTACCACATTCCTTATAGCTATCGGCTGGCATTTTGTGTATAGCCATTTTGGCGCTATCATAACCGGTAGCTTTTCTACAAGGTCGCGTATTATTTCAAATGAAGCACTGCCCGAACCTACAATTATACCCGCCCTTAGCGTGGTAAGTGGCGTTTTGCCTGATGCCAGTATTTCTTCCACATTTTTTCTGGATGAAAGGTGTTTAGAAAGATGCTCTTCGTTTACAATACCGCTGAGGTAAATTACCTGTTGCGCATTAGTATTTTCCATGGCCTTTATAAAGTTTTCGGCACATTGTTCCTCTAAAGACGAAAATTCTCCCTTGCCACTCATAGAGTGTACCAGGTAGTATGCGGCATCAATATCTTTAGGTATGTTTGCCAGGCTTTCCGGGGCTAATAGGTCGGCCTCTATAACGGTTATGTTTTTTGTAGCAGCATATTTTCCGGCAAACCGTTCGCGTTCACGCACCATACATATCATCTCGTGTCCTTTTTCGAGGAGTACGGGGAGCAATCGTTGCGCTATATATCCGGTAGCGCCTGTTAACAATATCTTCATATCTTATTTTTTGAGGTTTATTTACAAATTGTGTGTTTTTATATAGGCAGATGGGGTAGTACCGGTATGTTTTTTAAACGATCGCTGAAACGTTGTTTTGCTGTTAAAACCACAGTCATACGCTAAACCTATGAGTGTAGTTTTATGGTGGTCGCCGGCTTTCATTTTTTCAATAATGGCATTTACCCTGAAATTGTTTATGTAGTCATTAAAGTTTTGCCCTGATTGAGTATTTATTAGCCTGCTGAGTACATGGAGCCCTATTTTTGTGGCAACGGAGAGGTCGGTAAGGCTAAGCCCCGGGTCTGCGTACAACTGTTGCTCGTTTATAAGCAACGCTACCTTTTCTAAAAGTTCAGCTTCGGCTGCATTGTTATTAATCGTAGCCGGCTCCGTTGCGGTTTGTTTTTCTTCCTCCCATTCTTCTTCGATGGCTTGTACTGGAGTATAACTGTTAAGCATTTTCTGTGCACCTTCCGTAAGCACAACTATATCAGGAGTTCTATGTAATGTCCAGTTTTTTATATAAAGTCTGGAAGCCGTATTGTTAGAGTATCCCGTAATGGCAATGTAATAGAATAGCAATGAAAAGATTAAAAAATACCACCAGCTTGCTGTGTAGCTTCCGCCGGTAATAACACTGTAGAAATTAATGCTTAACCAGCTTATGATAAATGCTAATACCGCTACAAAAAAGTTTCTTATCCACGTAAAAGACAATGCATCTGCATTACTCAGAAAATTTAAAACCATTTTCCTGTAGTTAATATAGTATCTGTAAGCCGTAAAAAAGTAGCCGGCTATACTAATGAGCCCCAGATATTGATACCAATTGTCAAAGTCGGGATCCTGAATGTCATCCATCATAACGTAGCTATGATAAATAAATTTATCTGCTACAAAACATACAATCGAATAACTGAGGTAAAATATCCCCGGTAAAAAATGGTAAAAAAACGTTGGTTTTATTTTAAATCCAGGATTTAAAAGATAAAGTACATATAGCAAACCTATCGGCCCGATAAAAAAAAGTTGCTGAAACGGTACGTAAAATAAAATATCGCGGTAAGGCTGGTTGTCATACCAACCCGCAAAGCCCAGCATCCAGGGGCATGCATAAAGACACCCCAGTAGTAGGAGCAATGCCAGTAAAAAATCAGATGGATTTCGTTTATCTGCATATCTTTTAAACGATAGAATGCTATACACCGCAAGGTGTATAAGGAACACCATTAAAAATACACTTTGTTTATTAAATTCAAATATCATGGTGTTCCGATTTGGTTTCCTTACTAAATGTACGAAAATATTGCACTATAAAGAGGTGCCAAATTATAATTTGCACCGATTTACAAATTGTTTAATGATAATTTTGAGGCAGTTAAATAAAGCACACCATGAAAAAATTATTCCTTATGTTAACACAACCGGTACTTCGATTAAATATCGGTTCTCAACTACTTATAGCAGTGCCTCGTATATTTTGCGGCTACCTTATGGCATTTGAGTTTGGCGCGGCTAAATTCGGTATGCCATGGTCTGAACCGGATAAAAATTTAGGTTTGTTTGAAGTAGCGTTTTGGTTTCCTAAAGATGTGGCAGATTTTGGAGGAATATTTGCCGCATTTCCTGTATTCTTCGCGTGGATAGGGGCGTTTAGTGAGGCCGTTGGCGGACTTTGCCTTATGCTGGGGCTGCAAACAAGAATCAGTTCTTTTTTAATACTATGTACAATGCTGGTTGCAGCTTTTTGCCAGCAGGTTAATGAGGGATTGTGGAATATGCTTCCGTCATTATGTATGGGTGCTATTTGTATCTACACACTGGTATTAGGTTCGGGGAAATTTGGATTAGATTATCTTATTACTAAAAACTTAACTACAAATGAAAACTAAACTACTTATTATAGTCGCTGCATGTATGGCGTCATGCGTGCAAAAAACAGAGAAACAAACGGTGGTGTTTGAGGTTGCTGTGCCAGGCACAGATGGAAAAGCTACAAACGTAGCCTTGCGCGGCACTGATTTTCCACTTAACTGGCAGGAAGATAAAGTTATGGTATATGACTCTGTCAAGAAAGTCTATCGTGCTGTTGTTACCTATAACACCGGCTATAAATTTACCGAATATAAGTACGTGGTAAACGGTGTTTTTGAAATGCAGGATAAACCTAACAGGAAGGTAAAATTTAATGACAAAAACTACACGGTATTACATGACACTGCACAGTTTTAAGTTCTTAAGTTACATAAAATAAAAAGCTCTTAATTTTAAAATTAAGAGCTTTTTAGTTTTTTCGGTCGGGGTGGCAGGATTTTAACCCTGTCCCGTAAATATCTTTAAATCAATAATTTGTAACTAAACCTAATTTGGTACTCACCGAATAACTCACTTATGAATTTTAACGGTAATTTCAAAGCAAAAATAGTGATTTTTTATCTTAAAACGCATCTTTAAAAAAGAATACTTTTAAACGATTATTCAGTATCAGTTTTACTGTCCATCAGTTTCAATATATCTTCGTATTTATAATATAGCAACCCACCAATTTTGCTGAAAGGTAATGTCCCCTTTAGGCGCAAATTTTGAAGGGTACCAATTGAAATGTTTAACAGTTTTCGAACGTCATTGCTTTTAAGCCATGCTTTTCCCTTCTCTTCTGGACGTTGGTTATTAACTTGAAACATTCTTATCTCATTAATCAGTTCTGTTTTGAAACGTTCAAAGTCATCCCTTGTAATCAAATCTACATTCATCTCTCTGACATTTAAGTATTCATAATTCATTAACGGCAACACGCAAGATATTGATTGAATTCCTATTAAATTAAATTTAGTATTCTTTGATTACTTTTGGCGCTCATTTGCAGTTAGGTACCATAAAGAAATTTGTCCACTCTTATCGTAAGATATAGTGATTGAGTCCTGACCACATTCCCCAGGACACGATTAAAAATATACTGCTTGAACTTAAAAAAGAAGTGAATTCGATAAAGAAAAAACTTCTATCATGGTTGTTTTATAATGGCTTGTATTTGAGTGTTTTTGGCTTGTATCTGTAGCCTTTTTATCTATTTAAACAATATACCTTGCCTGTATTAAACCTCTGATGTCTTATCAATACATTGATGAAACCTCAGTATAGCAATACAGGGAATGAAATTATCACCTCACGTTAAAAAAGCATTAGTTGATACCATCAGCCTGCTTTACACCTTGCTTTTTGTGTACGCAGCTACCAGCAAGCTTTTGGATTATAGCAATTTTCAAGTACAAATTGCCCAGTCGCCTTTGCTGAGTGCGTATGCAGGGATAGTTGCACCAATGGTTATTTCTGTAGAGTATCTCATTGTAATATTGCTATGGCTTAAACCATTGCGTAGTATAGGCTTATATGCTTCGTTTACTTTGATGGTTTCTTTTACGGTCTATATTTACCTCATTCTGAATTATAGTGAGTTCATTCCTTGTTCCTGCGGGGGCATTCTTGAAAAATTGGGTTGGACAGAACACATGGCCTTTAATATTGTATTTATTATACTAGCACTACTGGCGCTTTTGCTAACTGAGAGGATGTCAGGAAAGCGTATGGGAAGAATACTCGTTCTCCATCTGCTATGTTTGGGCCTCGGATCAAGCCTTGTAATTATACTTTTTTTGTCTTCTGAACACATCATAAAAAAAGAAAACAATTTTACCCGCAGGTTCTTACAGCACCCTTTAAACGATGAAACCGTATTTAATCTTGAAGCTGATTCCTATTATTTTGCAGGTTACGAAGATGGAAAAATTTTTCTGGGTAATTCTACCGCTCCACAGATACTGACCTTGGTTGATACACTTTTAAAAACGAAACAAAGTATAAGGCTAACACTGGATACTCCAAGACAGCGTTTCCGTTCGGTAAAGGTACAGGTACGTACACCCTACTTTTACATATACGATGGTACTGTCCCGGCAGTATTTAGGGGACGTTTGGGTGATTCTTCAGCTGTAAAAATAAATACTTCCGATATTTATTTTTCCCAATTGCAATTTGTAACCCCTGATACTTTTGTCTTCCGGGCACAAAGCGACAGTACCAAAACAAATGTGCTCGGGGCTTTTACACAAGGCAAAACCAATCCCGAAATCAGCTATGATTTGCTTAGCCGTCAATACGATGGCGTATTCGATACCGACGGTATGCTCCTTTATGACAGGAGGAGTAGGAACGTTATTTACAGTTACTTCTACCGTAACGAATTTTTAGTTATGGATTCAGGACTCAACCTTTTGCGGAGGCTACATACTATAGATACAATATCGCGTGCGCAGGTTACGGTCCGGGATCTGCCCGGCGGCACGCATAAGCTGGATGCACCCCCTCTAATTGTGAACAGGAATATGGAAGCTTACAATAATCTTCTTTTAGTGGAATCCAATCTTATGGGGAAATTTGAAACCCGTGAAATTTGGGATAGTGCTTCTGTTATTGATATATATGATACCAGAGAACAAAGTTATTTGGGTAGTTTTTTTATTGAACACCGCGGAAAAAAAAGACTGTCCCAAATGCTGCTGACGGATGAGTATCTTTTTGTCTTGTCCGGCAGGGAAATGTTACGTTACCGTTTAGCGCAGGCGATAACCAAACATTTCAAAAAGGGAGAAGCTGAAAACCCTTAAAATAGTAAGCAATCAATTTTAAATTTTAATATTATGAAAACTTTAAAAAGTGTCCTTTTGCCGGCTGTAATTGTTATAGCAGGCGTTAGTGCTGCATTTGCTACAAGCCCGGAGAAAAGCAGCGAAACAGTGTTGGAAAACGGTTTCTATTTTGATAGTACCGCGCCTACCATTAAATGTATTGAAACAGATGTACAGTGTAACCCTACCGGTAGTTCACTATGTACGTGGATTGATGCCAATAACGTAAGCCACAATCTTCAAAGAAAGGTTAGCAATACAGCTTGCGGTATGAACCTTTACAGGGTAAACTAAAAAAGGAAGGGAGCTATTCTGCTCCCTTTTCCATTTCCTTACTTATCCAGGCAATATTCTTTTGCCCCTTTAAAAAATAATCAAACCAGTTGAGTATCCTGATCGAAAGGTCTTGCTGCGCAGCACTTCCCTGAAGGCTATGGTCTTCCCCGCGATAAAAAAGCGCCACGACTTTTTTATCATTGCGGCGCAGGGCATTATAAAATGTGCGGCTTTCTTCCCATTTGATATTTTCATCTTTCAGTCCGGTCCATAGCAAGACCGGAGCGTTTACTTTATCTGCATTATACAAAGGATTGTTTCTGAAATACAGTTCTTTATCTGCTGAAAAAGGTTTGTACATCCTGTATTGAAATGATTCAAATCTCCAAAAAGACGGGCTTAAGAAATTAGTATTAAAAGTGTGATAGGTATTTACGATATCACTATTTCCTGCTCCTGAAACATAAGCAGCAAAGCGGTCGCTTTGCGTGGCTATAAAATTCGTTTCATACCCCCCAAACGAATGCCCGATAAGCCCAACTTTCCTCTGGTCAATATATTCTTTATTCCTGAGTACATCCAAGGCATTGGTAACGCACTGTAGGGCTGAGAGGCCAGAACCTGAATCCCCGTAGGCGATATCCGGGAAGAAAACAAAGTAGCCATTTTCCAAAAACACCCTCGGGTTGAATCCAATACCATCGTTATAACTCAAATTGAGGTATTGGTTTTTGCGGTGGCGCTGGTTCTCATAGATATGTACAACCATTTGAAACGTACCAGCCTCTTTAAAATTTACAGGATAGAACAAAACACCTTGTATTAGATTTCCCTGTCCATCAGGGTAAGATATTATTTCCTGCCGTATCCGTGCCAGAGAGGTATCATCCTTATTGCTCTGAAAAAGCACATGCTCCGGTATCCCATTCCCTTTGGTAACCAGCCTTGGCGGCAGGTTGTGGTCTTGTTCAAGATAAATCAGCCTGTTTATTTCCGGGTCATAATGTATTTCGGAGCATAAATGAGCGGATGGTGGGACAACTACTGTCTCCTTCCCCTTGTACCATTTTATAAATGAGGTAACAGCCTTTTCGGAGTCGAATAACCTGATGAGTAAAGGCCCTCCGTTATCAACTGAATTTTGGTACATTCCATGATTTGCCACTGCTTTGGATGCACCATTTACAATAGTAGCTTTATAGCCCGGCGTACTCAGTAGTGTTGTAAGCTTACCTTTGGCAATATTGAAAAACCACAACCCGTTTTCGCCTTCAAAAATAATCCCTTTGCCATCCTTGGTAAAAAAGGGTTTTAAAAGTTCCTTACTTCCAAAACAAGACGCGCTATTATTGTCGATGCCATATAACCACCATTTATCTTTTTTATACGATAAAACGAATTTACCGTTATTAGAAACATAAATGTCAAAAGGAAACGTATCCAATATACGGCTTGTGCCAGTATCTACGTCAATTACATTGAGTTCAACAGTAGGAAAAACCGTGGTGTAGTCCTGTAATTGATCAGGATTAAAGGCTAATACCTGTTTTACATTTCCAAGGTTTATCTGTTTTCTGAAATTTTGGTTACTAATCCTTTGCACTTTTTTCTCTGCCGGATACCATAGGTAGGCCTGTTCATCGCCCGGAGGCAGATATTTGTCTTGTAAGCGGGTATCATTCCCATACCAAATGTCTACGATGCCTTCATTAGGAGAAGACTGCGACGAAATACGGAGAAAATAGCCGTTGGGAGTACTCACTTTTTCTAAAAAACCGTTGTTGAATGGTACAGAAAGTATATCTGCTAATCGGAAAATCTTTGAACCATTAAGACATAGTATTTCCTGAAACGCACTCCCGGCAGCCCGTTCCCAAATCAGCAACTCATTGTCCTTATAGCCTTTTTCCACATTTTCTATAGTATGTCCTGTTGAATACACTTTTCTTTTCCCTATTGTTGAAATTATGTACAATTCATGATTGGGGGCGGTTACGGCTGCCACTTCGCTACTGGACAATACAAAAAAAGATTGTACCCCATCAAGTTGTTGAAGTGGCTTGCCATTTTGGTCGTACAGGATAAGGCGATCGGATTTTAAAGCGTCATAATGGATTACAAACAGGTTTCCGCCTTTCATATCCTTTACCTTTTGAGTGTGGTCAAAAAGGATACTGCTTTTGTTTTTCAGGTTCCACAGTTCAGTTTTACCTTTACCGGGCAGTAGTATTGCGTCCGATCCTATAAAATAACTTTCGCCCACCTTAGTCCTGAAGCCCATAGTCACACCGTCTACATTGTTAAATACCAATAAGGTATCACGGTTGTGCGCATGCGTGAGACGGACCATACTGTAATGTGCGTTGCCGCTAACTTTTACAGACTCCAGGTTTTGGCTCTTTTCTGCATCCTGTATAAGCCTTTCGGGAATTATCTGCGCAGTCAATGTATAAAAGGTAAACAGCAATAATGAACACAGTATTTTGTGTACCAATATGGAATTAGTAGCCTTCATTTTGTGGCGCAAGGTTTGGGTTTAAGAGCAGTTCATTCTGTGGTAGGGGCCAATTGCTTTTGTATGCCGACCAATATGGTTTTACATTTTCCAGTGCGTTGAGGTTTCCGGTACGCTTCAGGTCGGTAAACCGGATACCCTGTTCTGTGAAAAACTCACGTCTTTTTTCTTCCAGTATCTCCTGTACCAGAGTTTCCCTTGTGGTAGGCGCTACCTCCGCCAAGCCCGCACGTATCCTTGTAGCATTAAGGTACGGGAGCGCTTCTGATAGTTTGTCCTGCATCGCCATGGCTTCGGCAAGTAGCAGATATACTTCTTCCAGTCGAAAGACGATAGAGTATTCATTTGTATTGTTACCGGAGAGGTTTTTATATTTATTTGGGCGGTACCACAATTGCCCCCCTGCAGTTATTTCACTTATCCATAGTGTCCTTCTTAAATCATCGGAAGTGAAAGTACTGACAAGCCCAGCAGTAAGCGCATAGGCTGACGGTGGGCCATCTTCAAAGTAATAAAACGAAGCTTCCTGTGTAGCATCTCCGGAATATTGCGGAGGTACCTGCCACAGGATGTGCGCACCTGAGTTATGGAACACTTCATTAATATCCGTCTCGAACTGATACAATGGTGAATTGATAATACTCAGCGCTGCCTGTTCAGCCTCAGCATACTTGTTTTGTAGCATGTATACATGTACCAGAAGCAATTCCGCTACTTGGCGGTTGGGATAAATCCGTTGCGGATCACGATAGGTATCGCTTAACATACTTATAGCGCTAAGAAGATCCGTCTTAAGAAGGGCTATGATTTGCGTACCACCAAGTTTGCTGAGCTGCCTGTTATGTTCGTAGTCAATTGTTGCCGTGTAAGGAATGCTGTCAAATATCCGCTGAAGGTCCAGGTATATCATGGAACGGATAACCATTGCTTCACCCATTATTTGCTGCCTGTCGGTATCAGCCAGCGACGTGGAATTTTGCGCCCCCATTATTATGGCGTTAGCCGCATAAATTTGCAGGTAAGCGTTTTTCCATACCGTTTCTATTACCGTATTGGTCGGCAATTGCTGGTTGGTACTGATATCTTTATGGCCGTTAAGGGCGGTGTAATAGCAATCCAGGTCATCAGCATAAGAGCCCAGCAAGGCACCCATACCGGCACCGTTCCCTGAAACCAGTGAGTTGCTTCGCAGGTTATTGTATAGTCCTGAAAGCGCCGAATAAGCCGTTTGCGCATCTTCAAACACCTGCTCGGTGCCGATTTGGTTATTGGGCATATCCGTTTCAATCATTTTATCGCAGGATGCCATGCCGATGAGCAGGCAGCCGAAGAAAATTCTTTTAATTTTTTTCATAATCAATTTTTTAAAAATTCAACTGTACGCCAAATGAAACGGTCTTTAATGGAGGTAAAAAACCGATTTGGGTAAATTCAGGATCAAGTCCAAAGTATTTCGTGAAGGTCAACAGGTTTTGCCCCTGCACGTAGAACATTGCTTCTTTAATAATGTGGTTTACCGGAATGCGGTAATTGAGCTGGATATTTTTTAAACGGATATAAGAAGCATCACTTACCGCAGCCGTACTGTTCATGAAATAATTGTGTAGCCGGTTTTTCTCTGGGTTAGCCCCGGAAGTGTAAGGCATATAATTACCCTGGGGATTATCAGCAGACCATACGTTCAGGACTTCCACGGGCTGGTTGTTCATAGTTCCCGGCGTAGGCATCATGCTATTATAATTCCATTGGTTTTGTTTGACAAACTGGAACAGGAAAGCAAGCCCCCAGTTTTTATACGAAAGATTACTGGAGATACCCCCAAAATAGCGCACCCCAACATTTTTTATGACCTTATTATCTTCAGGCGATGTTACAGCCCCGTCACCGTTAAAGTCTGTAAATTGGTACAGTCCGGTCTGTGAATCAAGACCTTCAAAATTATAGAGCTTGACGATGGACACCGGTTGCCCGACTACATAACGATTGGCATAGCTTGAACCTTCAAGTTCAGGAAAGGCAACCAGCCTGTTTTTAGGAATATTGATATTGAAGTTGGTTTCCCACCTGAAATTACCTGATTTTACAGGTACAACCGCCAGTTCAAATTCCCAGCCTTTATTTTCGACAGTAGCCGGAAGGTTGGCCAGTACATTTGCAAACCCGGTCGTAGCAGGCAGTGGTATCCCAACAAGTTGGTTTCCGGAACGGTTACGGTACCATGCAGCGGTAATATTGATACGGTCGTTTAGCAGCCCTGCTTCAACGGCTGCTTCCAGTTTGGTGGTCTTCTCCCAACTGAAGTTAGGGTTATATAAGCGTGACGGCGTAAGGCCAGTGTAATTACCATATAAGTTTCCTGTAACCGAATACGTATCAAGATATTGATAATCGCCAATCTGGTCGCTGCCCGTGCTGCCGAAACTTCCCCTTAGCTTTCCATAGTTCAACCAATCGACGTTGCTTAAAAAACTTTCTTTTGAAAAAATCCACGCACCACCTAAAGCGCCGAAGTTTGCAAAGCGGTTATCCGGCCCGAAGCGGCTCGATCCATCCCTACGGCCGGTAATATTGAGGATATACCTTTGGTTGTACTTATAGTTTATCCTCCCGAAGACTGCCCCATAATTATATTCGGTACGGCTGTCTTGCGATATTACCTGTGTCGTTGCCGCCGAAATATTCGACAAGAGTGTATTGCTTTGAAAACCGTAGCCTTCGACATTCAGGTTATCTGATGTTGTTTTCTGATACGTAGCCCCTGCGAGGATTTCGAGCTCATGGTTCCCTTTGCTAAACGAATACTGTAATTGCGGTTCTAACAGATAGGAAAATCGATCCTGAGTTCCTTTAAAAGCCATCGAACTCTCAGAGGTAATCCCGTAGGCGGGATTATACATGGTGTTTGGTCTTAAGGACATATCCTTAAATGAAAGGTAGTTAATCCCTCCATTGAATTTCAATGATAAAGCAGGCAGTAGCTTGTAGCCTAAATTTACATTGGTATTGAACGACTTGGTGTTATTTTCGTAGGTGCTCTCAAACCCTGCCACAGGATTGGTAAAAGTATTGCCTTCCCAGTTCAGGCTTCCGTCACTGTTGTACAATGCGGGTGCATTAGGACTCAGGGTTAGCGCCTGCCGTGTCAGGTCATCATTGACCACATTATTGCTTTGGGCGGAAAACAGGCCGGAAAAGTTTAAGGTAAATTTTTGGTCTTGTGAGCGGTGGCTTACATTGGTTGCAAGGTTGTTGGTCTTGTACTTAAAGTCATTTGAGAACACAGTGTTTTGTTCGTTATGGCTGGCGCTTATTAAAAAGCGTGTGCTATCATTCCCACCATTCATAGAAAATTGCAGCATAGAATTGTTTGCAGTCCTGCCCAAGAGTTCTTTTTGCCAATTGGTATTCTTTGCGGCATCCCATGTACCATTAACATCGTAGGCATAGTCCGGGATTGTAGCTATCCCATCGTTCGCAAAAGCCTGTTGGCGTATTTGGAGGTACTGCTGAGTATTCATCATTTGCATTTCTGAAGCTACCTTACTGAAACCAGAGCTCGAATTAATGCTGAATGAAGTTTCACCAGATTTACCTTTTTTCGTGGTCACCAGTACAACGCCGTTGCCTCCCCTGGAACCGTATATGGCCGTTGCATCTGCATCCTTCAGCACCTCTATGCTTTCAATATCGTTAGGGTTTATGGCATTTAGGGGATTGATGGTCCCGGCAGGCAATATAGTCCCTGCCAGCATAGAGGCAGACTGTTCACTTATGGGTACACCGTCAATGATATACAGGGGTGCATTTCCGTCGCTGCGAAGGCTATTGGTTCCCCGTATCTGTATGTTGTAGCCACCACCCGGCACACCGGTATTTTGGGTAATATTTACCCCGGCCATACGCCCCTGTATGGTAGATAAAACATTGGTAACCGGTTGGTTTTGGATGTCTTTTGCTGTAATACGGGAAATATTACCCGTGCTTTCCCTCTTTTTAACGGAGTAATACCCTGCATTGATTTCCACCTCTTCCAGTTGGGTGGTATCTTCAACAAGCGTAACCGACAAAACTATCTGACTGCCCACAGCAACCTCAACGGTTTTATATCCTAAAAATGAAAATACCAACACTTCATCAGGTGAAGCCATAATAGAGAATTTCCCGTCACTATCGGATACTACAGAGCGATTAGTACCTTTTACCATGACAGTAACGCCCGGTAACGGCCCGGAGCTATCGGAAACAGTCCCTGAAATGGTTTGTTGAAAATAAGCCACACCATAGGGTGAAGCATGCGCCCGGGCCAAGGCGGTACAAGGAAAGGATGCTAACATAGAAGAATAGAAAAGCAGCCTTAGCCCATTGTTAGCTGAAATAAATTTCATAACATTGGTTAAGATTAGTGAAACAAACGATTTTATTGGTCTATGCCTTCCGTGAGTCGCCAAACTAGACGGAGGGCTTTTTTATACCCAAAAACAAAAAAGAAACCCAGCCTTTCCTCAACTAACTCATAAAAGGAATACCAGTACAGGCCGGGCCACTTAACTATGAAAAAAAAAATAAACTATAGGAATATCATTACAGATTAAACCTAAACTGCTGCGAAATCAATGTTGAAATAAGAAGTAAAACGCTAAGAAAGTAAGCAGAGAGATTGTCCTTAAAAAGGAGGCGTGGGTTTAAACTCGGCTTATGCTATAGAAGGATTTACTGGACTACCTTTGCACGCATAAGTGAGCCCACGCCGTATGGCGTGAGCATTTACACTTATCTGTCTTGCGTGCTTTGAAAAAGTGTCCAGTTTTTTCTATAGCAAGATTCAAAGCGAATGCTTCATTATCTTCTGAAGTATCGCAAAATTACACTTCTCAAAAGAAGTACATTCACAAATATAAATAAAAAACAACAACGGTACCCTGTAGGGTATCAAAATTTTTCTTTTTTTCTTTGAATTTTAACTCTATGGACGATATAGATTTTAAGGAAGAAAGAAAACGATTTGGCCAACATATTCTAGCACTAAGACAAAATATCAAGAGTACTGAATATGAGGGACGTCCTATATCCCAACAGGAGTTAGCAGACCGTAGCGAGTACATAAATAAGAAAACAATCGGCCAAATAGAACGAGGAGAAATAAATGTAAAGTTCGATACTTTAATTGCCTTAGCTAAAGTTTTAGAAGTAGAATTTGATGAACTTTTTAAATATTAAGCATCTGAGGCTATTTCAAATCACATAAAAAAAATCCTTAAATATATATCTGTTTTATTCGAAGCATTAATTCACTCTTATTTGTAATTTTTGAATATGAATTAAACATTTAAGAGATTCTGTAATTATTGGTGTAACTAATACTATAGGAAAGATATGTGAATTTAACTTTTGATTACAATCGAAAAAGAAAGATAAATAATTTTGGATGTCCATAATTATTAAAAATTAATGAATATTTATTTGATAATTTTTTAGCTAAAAAAACATATTAATTTATATTTTTATAACTTAATATATTTATTTATATGGATAAAATCATCAAAACACTTCATCTTAGATTAGATAGCACTTCAAGATCCTTAACAAAGAATGCAATTTCACAATTAATTGTACGAATACTTTTTCAAAATGGAAAACCTTTAACCTTGGGACAAATCGGTACTCAAGTTGCTAGTCTATTACAAACGTCAATTGCAGAAGAAAGAATTATTGATGGTATTTCGAAGTTATCCGAAAAAAATGAGATTAAGTTAATAAAAGATAAATATGATCTAACCAAATCTAATCGTAGAACTTTAGAAAAAAGATATGAAGAATCTAAAGATCGGCTAGAGAGAATAATAGATAATTATTTTACTCCTTTTAACTCTTCTAAAGAAAGTATAATTGAATGGTTTTCTGATGCTACGGTAGAATTCTTCAAAGCTTACTCAATTGAATGGATCTCTGATTTGTGCTACACTAAAACAGATAGACTTAAAACAAAAAAAGAAGACATATTTAGCCATATTTCACGCAGAACTAGACATAATAAAGATTTAGATCCAACGGATTATGATAGTCTTATTGAAAAATTTATAGATGCTATAATCTATAGAAAAGATGTAGATCTGGATGCTCACTTATGGCAATACGGAACTTCAGCATTTGCAGCAAATCTTTTGCAGTCATCTGTTGGCGCCGACCCCATGTCAATTAATGCATTTAGAGATTCGAAATGTATTTTAGATACAAATGTGTTAATGAACATAGGACTTGAAGCTAGTGAATATCACGATGCGATCAAGAAACTTGAGGTAGTATTTGAAAAACTTAATATTACAACGGGCTATTTCCATATTACTGAACAAGAATATATTAAAACGATAGCGAATAAAAAGAAAGAAATCCTGAGAGCTGCATCACGATTTTCCCACGAGGTAATTAAGGCTACTGATGATCACTTTTTACAGTCAGCGGTAAAGCGGAAATGTTTTTTGATAGAAGACTTTGAAAATTTCTGTAATCAAATTGCTAATCCGCCTAAAAGATTAGATGCGGTTAAAGAAATTCAGATATTTAACAATTCAGAAGAATTAGACAAGGAAATAGAAATAGCTCAGAATGATTCTGAAAAAAGAGAAATCATTAATAATATCTACAAGACTGTTACAGGTAATGATAAAAAGGAAGCTCCCCTGCTACATGATGTCGGAATTATTGCTGGAACAGAATATTTAAGAAAAAAAGAGAAAGCGTTTATACTTTCACAAGAAATTTCTGTAAACCGATATTCTCATAGTAAGCCCGTAAAAGATGATTTACCAATTGCGATTAAACTAGAAACATTAATAAATATGCTGGCAATTGACAATGGCGGAACTAATGTTAATCCACTTGACTTTTCAACATTGTTTGCTAACATGATAAGGTTCGATTTACATCCTGATAAAAATACTTTTCAAATAGCTGATTTGTCAAAATTATTGGATACGGAATTACAAATTGAGCAGTTACCCGCTGACGAAGTAATTAAAATTGCACAAAATTTACATGCAAATAGACTTAAAGGTTTACCTGATGATGAGATAGGCTTAGCGCTTAACCGAGAGTTTCAAGATGTGAAATTGAAATTTGTACAAGACTTAGATATTGTATATGAAAATCTAACACATGAAAAGAGGGAGCACCAAATTAAATCGAGCAAGCTTGATAAAACAGAAAAAGCTCTTAAGGAAAGAATTAGACTTGAAGAAACAACTGCCTACGAAAAAAATGTCTTGATTAGCAATCTAAAATGGTTTCTTTTACTACCCGGAGCTATTGCTATTTTAACGTGTTTCGGCATTTATTATTATACAGAGAAAACAGAGTCTTCTTATAATAATTATTTTATTGGGATTGCCATAAACATTGTTTTTTGGATACTATCCTCTATAACTGTAACAAAACCTAAACTTTTTAGAAGAAATGAAATGCTAAAAATAAAAATGGAAAAAACTATTGAAGAAAGATTTGAAAAAGAGACATCATAAAAGGTTGCATAGATATATAAGTAAACTTAGCAAAGTATCTTAGGATTGTATAAAGTTTAAAAGATATCTAGGTGAATCAATTAGATAATTTAAACAGAATGCAGATTGTAGCTTAAAATCTCTGTAAGTTTCACATCTCTGTTCTAAATTTATGGGATGATAAAATTTGTGTATTTTCGCGGCTTCAATAAACAGCTATACTTTTGAAACTCCACGATTGCCAACAAGAAATTAAAGAGCGCCAGTATTTAGTTGGTATGGAACTCGAACACGAGTCCGGTACCCACAAGATAAAAGTTGATGCTTTAGATCCTTTTGAGATTACCGGTACCGGTTTGTATTATATCCGTTGCCGTTATTATAAGCAGAATGAAGAAGGTGTTTATGGGACGACACTTTTGGCCAACAAGCTTAACGACCTGCTTACCTATTATATCGCCCATTAAGATGGTTCGCCATTGTCGTCTAATTCTTTTCTTAGCTTTTCTATAAATACCCTGGGAGACATTTCCGTGTATGTTTTAAAAGCGGCTACAAAGCGTTGCGTACTGGTAAAACCCGCCTCGGCAGCCAAGGCATCATCCGTAAATATCCGCAGCAAGCGGTTCGTTTTAAGTGCTTTTATGATGTATTGTATTTTAAGGCTGTTGACATAATTGTTATAGGATTGTTTTTTATGAAATGAGATAATCTCAGAGGTATAACGGTTGTTAGCTCCCACATACTCGGCGAGTGCCGTGAGGCTGGTGTTACTTTTTAGATACTCCTTATTGGCTTCCCATTTTTTAAGAGCCTGTAACACTTTTTGTACGGTATCTTTCGGAATTGCCAGTTCTTTAAGGATATTTTTATCAGGTTTCATTGAAAGCCTTTGGTTTTCCTGCATCAGTTCCTTAAATATTTTTTCCTGCCTTTTGCGGTTGGTTTTCCATTTATAGGATATGAACAGCGTTATTGCCAACAATGATATCGAACTTATGATTAATAAGTTATTATTGCTCTTTTGCCTGTATAACGCCTTTTCCATTTTTTGTTTTTCGAGGAGTAATTCACGGTCATCATAATTTTTATGGATGCTGTCAAAAAGATGGTCATGCGTTATTCGTAAAATACTGTCAGCCTTTAATAAACGGTCTACATATTTTAGTACTTCACCCTGATTATTATTATCCTTGTAATAGTCGATTAGCAACTCGTAGTTTTCCCTGAGATCCGGGCGGATGTATTCGCTCCGGATAAATTCATCATCCACTTTTTTAAGATACGGTATACCTTCACGGAAGTTCTTTTGCGCCCAATAACTTTTACCGATATAGAAATTGGCAACGGCCAGGTTTGCATAATCATTCAGATTCGTCAGTGGCACAATGGACTGCTTTAGTTTAGCTATTGCTGATGCGTAATTCGATGTAAAATATTCATTGAGCCCATCCAGATGCAGGAAATAGCAATCCATACTATGGTTATGTAGGCGTTTTGCCTCTCCGACACCTAAACTAACCATCCTGGCGGCATTCCCGTAATCCCCGCTTTTATTGTATGCCAACCCAAGAGAATGGATGGTATTTAAGTATGCCCTGGTGTTTTCATCTTTAAAATACTTCAGGCATTGTGTAAGGAGTTCAATCGCCTCTCGGTTTTGACCCAAATAGTATTTTTCCTGAGCTATGTTGTATTTGAGCTTATACGAAAGGTAAGGATCGTCGGCCCTTTCGAGATACGTCCGCGCGGCAATATAATTTTCTAAGGCTTCCTGATGTTTTTTCATGCCATAAAAAACGATCCCACGGGAAAGATAAGCGGAACCAATTAATTTGTCGTCATTGGATTTTAATGCTGCCTTTACCATGCTGTCGGTATAAATAATTTTTAAAGTTCCTTCAGAATGATCGACATAGTTTTTATATCCCTGAATCAGTAGTTCAAAGTCAGTCCCTGCCTTGGCGTTATCCAGGAATGCTTTTAAGTACAATTGCTGGTATGTAGTATTGTCTTTAGTTTCCTTTATCTTTCTGAAAAGATAGGAATAGTCTTTCCCTGTTAAGGAGTCTTTTAGAGAGGCGTATGCGCATGTTTCACATATTAATGCACATAAGCAACAAAATGCAGTTTTAAGATGGATGCCGGTTATCATTTGCAAGCGTAATAATAGTTTCTGTGTCGGTTAAGAATCAGGCAGTAGTAAGGCAAACGATATGGTAAGGCTATTCAAAAGTAATTAAATGCCCTGTATTTGTTGGGCTTTTAACAAAATTTAAGACTGTGGATTTTCCGAAAATCAGTAGTAAAAATACGAATACCCGAAGTGTAACAGTTGCGCGGTGTTATGCGTGCCTATAGTTTTGTCGTGAATTCAGAAACCAAGGGTTACGTGATTGTAACCTGGCAGTTTGTCTATCCGGATAAATGAACTGATTAAAACGAATCAGTAACATTTAAAAACGAAACTATGAAAAATGTTCTTTTACCCGGGCTACTGTCCGCAGTGCTGCTTATGGCCTGTTCCTCCGATACCGAACTGACACCTAACGAGGCAGTTTATGGACAAACTATGAAATCCACTGCTTTGCAGGCCGAAAATAAATTGAATCCCTATGACAGCATAGGGCGTAATTACAGGGAGTTCTTATCAGAATACCAAAATACAGGCTATAACCCAACTACATTTTCCGGAGTATCGACTGCTATTGCCACGATTATGGGTAGTAAAGCAGTTGCCATTGACAACAATGAACAGGCTTTATTTTCGACGAGTATAAATTTACCCTCATCAACGTTGACTTCGGTTTTGGCTAATTCCACGCTTTCGCAGGGTGCCAAAGATTATCTTACAACCTTCGTTGATGACTTTGCAACCCTGAGGCAGCAACCGTTTGCAAGTGCTTATACTGAAATTGTAAATTTTGAAAATACCATAACGAACTCGATTGCTCTGACCACGAACGACCAAGGGGTACTCTTTACCGTTACTTCTTTGGCGCGTTATTCCCTAGACCACAGCTGTTGTGAAGATACCGATTGGGAAACATCGGTAGGCAATATCGTTGCAGCAACGTCAGGAGCTTTAACCGATTCAAACAAGGCCATGCAGTATCTATTGATCTCCCGTATTGCACAGCATGAAAACATAACCTTTTAAAATTGATGCCCGGTACGCCGGGCATTTTAATACCTGTATGTTATGGAATTTATCTCAAAAAAATTACCTGCTGAGGTATACGTATACAAAGGCTTAGCTGTCGAAATTCAAAATATATCCTGCTCCGGGCATTTTATTTTAGTTTTCGTTAAATCAGGGATAATGCGCATATTGGTGGACGGGGTGAGCATGCTCGGCGTATCCGGTGAAATTATTGTTGCGGTCAGCCAGGAATATTACCAGGTAATCCATGCCGGGAAAAAGCTGTTTTGTTATATCGTAAAAATCAACCGGGAATTCATATTGGAAACCAAAATGTTCAATCATTTCATAGAGACTTTTATCAAGAAACACCCCTTAAAAATAATCCCGGACGCGTTTGAACAGAAAGTACTCAGCCGTATTATGAAACTCCTTATGTATTATTCCACGGTCCAGGATGGTATTTCGCAATTATCTGTACAATCATTCTCAATGACTTTGAGCCTGTTACTTTTTCAAACGGGTTGGTTATACAATCATTCGAACCCCTCTGAAAACACGACCTACAACCGGAAAGAAGCCCTGACCATGGGGTTTCTAAAGTTATTACTAAAGCATTTTAGGCAGGAACAAAATATAGGTTTTTATTCCGGTGTATTATGTGTTACGGATGGTTATTTAAACAAGGTAGTACGGGAAGTAACCGGCAAAACGGTTGGCTTTTGCATTGCCGAAATCCTTATTAGTGAAGCGAAATACCTGTTAGTGCACCATAGTGACGGTATTGAAACAATCAGTGAACAACTGGGCTTTTCATCGGGCGGTAGTTTTCGCCGTTTTTTCAAAAGGCACACGTTGTTTACCCCACTGGAATTTCGGAAGCGATTCCAGGTATAAGTATCCAATGCCTTGCTGCGAATTCAGAAAAAGAAAAATGATGTTTAGGATTAAATCGCACGTGTATGATAAAAATTGCTTTTTATAAAGGGTTACTCATTGATATCAATCAGAAGGAACAGCAATTCTCTGCTACTGGAGGCGATGTTGTACTGCAATCCAGTGACATGATTGTCCATCTTCACGAAACCCTGCACCGTTTAAGGGAATATCTTCTCGGACTGAAATCCGTTACAAATCAGGAAGAAATCGAATTGTTTAAAGAGGTTAAGCCGCAAGTATTGGGGAAATTGATTTTTTACAATGAAGTATATCGGATAGAGACCTCCTGTCCGTTCTCAGAAGGGAAAATGTACATTAAATATTTTTCAGGGCAACTGAAGTTGTTAAAGAAAAACAGCCGGTTGTACAGGGATAATGAGTTTTTCCGGTATTACCGTTCCGGGCGTTCTGACAGGGACGGCGAGTATTTTGTCAGAGGGCAGTTACACCATTTTACAGGACTCAACAGCTTTTATTTTGAAACCGACCCCAATTTCTCCACCTATTACGACCACCTGCTGGCACGGATCATCGCGCACGAATTGTTGTATGCCTTCCTGCTTACACGCATAGACCCGGAAACAAGGAGTACCAGTCTATCGGTTATCCCTGATGAGTTACGCTGGACCGGAACCAAGAATGCCCTCATCGAATTAATATATGCACTTTACATTGCCGGCGTTATTTCAAATGGAAAGATCGGCCTGCGTAAAATTACGTTAATCTTTCAATCGATCTTCAAAACGCCCTTGGGCGACGTACACCACGCTTTTCACCGTATGAAAGATAGGTCCGGTAAGCGGACGCTATTCATTGACCAGCTCAAAGATTCATTGGAACATTATATGGATAAAAGTTTATAGGGATACCAATCCCCTTAAAACAGGCAGCACAGTGATGTGCTGCTTTTTTTAGAAAAAAAATAAATACCCATTGGCACACCTTGGCACACCAGGTCATGACTTATATAAAACTTTGAGATAGTATTAATCTCAAAATGTAAAGCCATGAACATAGACCGAATGGAATTTAATGCCTGGATGGAACGTGTAATGCAACGTTTCGATTTACTGACACAAAGGATCCGGGAGAATGAACAGCGCCACAGCAGCATTGATGGTGAGGAGTTGCTGGACAATCAGGATGTATTACAAATGCTCAAGATCAGTTCGCGTTCGTTGCAACGCTACCGCTCAGCCGGTAAACTGGCCTACTACACCATTAGCGGAAAACTCTACTACAAGCTTTCCGATATCCACCAATTTATCCGTGAGAGTTTCCATAAACCGGTGCGGCTGCCAGGGGACGCAAAATGACTAAATGTGCCATCGAGAGACAATCCTTCCTTTGTCACGAAGCCTACAGTAGTTTAGGTTAGCTAAACATTAGAACTATGGAACATCAGCCCGAAATGAACGAGATGCTGCTGGTGCTTGATAAGCAAAAGAACCAGATCAGCGCGGTGAAGAAGCTGGGAAAGGACGGTAAGCTTGAAACGGTTCCACCTGACGAGAAAGGCGAAGCCCAATTCATGAGGGTAGACCGCAACGGCAACTTTTTCAGCAACCTGTTTTCGAACTTCCAGCGCCAGCTGACAGACCCTACGCGGTTTGACTTTTTCAGCGTACCGGTAACAGAAGGAAAACAGATCGCGGCGGAACTGCAACAGCATCTCAACCATTTGGGCGCAGCAGCCCAAAAGCTGATGTCTAAGTATGCGCTTAATGCAGAATATCAACATAAAAATCATAATAGTATGGACACACAAGAATCAAATGGAAAAACGGAAGAGTACCGTTTCAAACCCGAACAGGTAAACTGGAAATCCTTAGCCGACTTAGGACTGACCAAGGATCGCCTCGAAAAGATCGGGGCACTGGAACCGCTACTAAAAGGCTATAAAACTGACAACCTGATACCACTCACCCTTACGATGGGTGATGCTGTAGCTAAGCTTGACGCCAGGCTTTCGTTGCAGCAGAACGATGCCGGACAGGTGGTGGTTGCGATGCACGGTATTAGAAAAGAGCCGAACCTGAATTACCCATTTTTCGGGCATGAGTTTACTAAAGAAGACAAAGAGAACCTGTTGAACACCGGCAATATGGGAAGGGTTGTCAATTTGTTTAACCAAAAGACCAGCGAGTTGGTCCCGTCGGTAATCAGTGTTGACCGGAAAACCAACGAACTCGTAGCCTATAAGGCAGAATGGATGCAGATACCCGATGAAATCAAGGGCATAAAGCTTAACGAGCAGCAGAAACAGACGCTTCAGGAAGGTAAGCCCTTACAGCTGGAAGGCATGACTTCCAAAAAAGGTGAAGCTTTTGACGCTACGGTACAGTTCAATGCAGATAAGCGTTATGTGGAATTTCTGTTTGACCGCAACGGGCAAAACCAATCGCAAGGAAGAACCTATGCTGAGGCTCCTAAGGAATTCCGTGGAAAGGAGCTTACTGACGAGCAACACAGTAAATTAAAGGAAGGCCTTACGGTATATGTCAGCGGACTAACAGACAAGCAGGGCAAGGAATACCAGGGGTATATCACCTACAATCAGGAAAGTGGCAAAGTAGGTTTTTCGTTTAACAACCCTTCTAAGTCTAAAGAAGAAGCGATGCCTGCCGAAGCTAAAAATACGCAGTCAGCTGCCAAAGCAGAACATAATGCTTCGGAAGAAACTAAAAACGGCAAGCAGCAAAAAGCAACGCAGGATAAATCCGACACTGCTACAGAAGAGCAACAGGCACCGGCAAGGAAACGCGGTATGAAAATGTAAATTTAAAAGGAATGTGTTATGATAGCAGTATTGGCAGAAAAACCGAGCGTGGCCCGTGAGCTGGCCGCGCTCTTGGGCGCAACGGATAAGAAAGAAGGATTTATTGAAGGAAATGGCTATGCTGTTACCTGGGCGTTCGGGCATCTGGTAAGCCTGGCGCTCCCTGAAGCGTATGGCTATACGGGTTTCCAACAAAGTAACCTACCAATCTTACCTGAGACTTTTACACTTGCCCCACGATTGGAAACTAATCGTAAAAAAGATAAAAGCAACAGTACTATAAGGCAATTAAAGGTTATAGAAAACTTATTTCAGCAATGTAAGAACATTATAGTCGCTACAGATGCGGGACGTGAGGGTGAATTAATTTTCCGATATATCTATGACTATCTAAAATGTACCAAACCTTTCCAAAGGTTGTGGGTAAGTTCGCTTACTGAAACGGCATTAAAGAAAGGTTTTGAGAACCTGCAGCCGGGTTCTGATTTTGACAATTTGTATCAGGCAGCCCGTGCAAGAAGCCGTGCAGACTGGTTGGTGGGTATTAATGCAACACAAGCCCTGACTCTCGCTGCCGGTACCGGTATCTATCCCCTTGGACGTGTGCAGACCCCGACCCTGGCCATGATTTGCAAGAGGTACGAAGCGCATCAAAATTTTATCCCTGAAAAATTTTGGCAATTGCAACTACAGCATACTAAATCATTTATTGACTTTCATAGTATATCTACCGAAGTATACCACGATAAAACCGAAGCCGAAGAAGCTCATCAGGTGTTACAGCGCCAGAAACAAGCCGTTGTAACCGGGATATATTCTGAAATCGTAAAGGATCCACCGCCTTTGCTTTTTGACCTTACAGGACTGCAAAAAGAAGCCAACCGCAAGTTTGGCTTTACCGCTTCCGAAACACTGGATATTGCACAAAGCCTTTACGAGAAAAAGTTTATTACCTATCCCCGAACCGGGAGTAAATACATTACACCCGACCTTTGGAGTACAGTCCCGGAACTCATCAGGGGGCTTGAAGTCGATCCGGCTTTCGGTAAAGTACTACCACAATTGAAATATGCACGGTTGAACAAGCATATTGTCAATGAAGGCAAGGTAACCGACCATCACGGCCTGTTGGTTACGGAGAAAGTCCCATCAGCACTTTCCGTAAAAGAGATGACCCTTTACCACATGATTGCCTTTAGGTTATTAGAAGCGGTTTCAGAGGCCTGTGTGAAGGAAATAACGGAAATTGAATTACAAGTGCTGCACCGCCGTTTCAAGGCTACATCCGTTACCGTATTGGAAGCGGGCTGGTGTGCTATACAAGGTAAATTTGAACATTTGGATGACGCAGAAATGGAATTGCCCGAAATAAAAGTGGATGATATGGTCCGTATTGACGGAGTTTCACTACTCGAAAAACAAAAGCGCAGTCCCGCGCTCTATACGGAAGCCAGCCTACTCACAGCAATGGAACATCCCGGATCAGGTGCTGTTGCACCTGAGGCAAAACAGAAGGTTAAGGCCGGCCTGGGGACACCCGCTACAAGAGCCGGTATCATTGAGGGACTGCTTACGCGACAATATATCCAACGAAAAGGGAAGTCACTTACCCCTACAGAAAAAGGAATTGCAGTGTATACCATTGTCGCAGACAAAGCCATTGCTTCGGTTGCCATGACCGCGGATTGGGAAACAGCACTGGAAGGCATAGAAAATGGCGAATTAACCGCCGCTGATTTTGAAAATGAGATCAAAGCCTATACTGAGAAAATAACCAATGAGTTATTACACACGAAAATCAGTAAAGAAACCGTACCGGAACTGGCATGTCCCGGGTGCAATACAAACCACCTGATAATTGATGAGAAAGCCATCCGATGCCCGGACAAAAGCTGTAACTGGTCGCAATGGCGGACCATCTGCGGCAGGAACCTAAGCCTTGATGAAATTGAAAAATTGATCCAACACAAATCAACCCCTATCTTAAAAGGCCTAAAGAGTAAGGCTGGGAAAACTTTTAACGCGCGGTTAGTGCTAAATAAGCAATTGGAAGTTGTGTTTGGTTTTGAGAAGTAGCTATAGAAAAAATGCTTGCCATACCCGGCAAGCATTTTTTTATTTCTTAGATTCCTCTAAGGAAATCTTACGGAATTCTTTTAGCAGTTTTTCAAGGTCAAGGGATGACTTACGCGCCCTTGTACCGGCTGCTTTATTATTTTTCTCCAGTTGTAGTTCAGCATCAGCTTTGAAAGCTTCAAACTCTGCACCGATCTTTTCGATTAGTTCTTTCATGTTAGGATTTTTAATGAGGGGCAAAAATACTATTTTTATGACGCCTGTTTTACTGGAATTTTAATTTCTGAATGATATCTGTAAAATATTGTTCGCTCCAGATGTTTAAGACACTGTCGTCTTTGATAAATCGTACAATGTCATCTTTAACATTATCTATGGATACCTGCTTTATTTTATCCTCTAATAATTGTAAAACCTGTTCGCGGGTAATGTTTTCTTCTGGCCAATCACCGGTATCTTTTGCCCTCAGGGCAAAGTGATGCAGATCCAGTGGAACCCCTTTTTTAATGTACCACTCCAGGTCATACCAATCACGCCCTTTGACGCGGTTTTGCCATTTACGGAATAATAGCGCGTGCATTTTCCCTGCAAAAAGGTTGGGAAGGTTAAAGCATTTTACATAGAACGAGAACGGGCGGATCAACAGTTTTTCCTCTGTGGTGAAACCCAATGGCGGTATACGGTCCACTTCAATCTTTATTTTTACGTTTTGGTTTGTCGGAGTAATACCGGCCTGTTTTACGATGTCTTCCAAAATAAGCTCTTTCCAGAGTGTTTCGGATTTCAGGAAAGCCGATTCCACATTGGTCTGCTGTTTCTTTTCTTTTTCACGGATGCTTACCTTCATACCCAACCCCTCAAATTCTTTTACGATCCCCTCAAAATAAGGTTCCAGTGAGAAATTGGGATTGGCTTCCAGGAGTGAAAAATCAAGGTCTTCTGAAAAACGGTCAAGTCCGTAGAAAATCCGTAGTGCCGTCCCCCCGTAAAAGGCAGCTTTCTCAAAAAAGTCTGTCCTTGAGAGTGCCGCAAGGGTTATTTCCTGCATGATCTCACGCAGTGCGGCCAGTGTATCTTCGGTATTTTGCGGTTGATATTCCGCGAGCCATTCTTTAATCATAGTGATTGTAGTGTTTTAGCCAGCATAAGCAGGCTGTTTTTTTTGGGGGCATCTTCTGCCCATGACAGAATTGTTTTCCAGTTTAATGTAGCGAGCCTTTCCTGATCGATCCTAAGGTCTTCTGTCAGGAAATCCCTTACCTGTCCCGGGCTGCGTAATACAATGCCCGATGTGGTAACAATTTTATCGCAGATCGCTTTTTCAGGGCTCGCCACCATTGCCACCTGATTTTTGGAAAGCGCTATACTTTCTATCCCGAACGCATAATATGGTGATGGGATATGCCGGTAGGTAAAACGTCCTACCGGTGTTTTATATGTTTTGGTGGTTTTGATGGTCACTGAAGCTGTTTCAAATACCCGTTCCGGGATCATCCCCCAGTAAGACAATGCCGATTCCAGGGAGATATAGCTTGGACCCCAGAGATGGTTGGCAATGAGAAAAGGTTCCGGTGTGGGGAGTTCTGTCACTTTTCCCGGAATGTAAAGCCCTTTTTTTAAGGCGGTTAGTTGACCATCCTGAAGGAGTTCACTTATTTTGTCATTAGGACGTTTATAATCTTTAAGCATTTCCAGCATAAGTTGCCTGTTTAGCGGTGCATTAAGATAGCCTTTGGCTTTTTTAGAAAAATCCATAATGTCTAATTTTACTGCTAAAATCGGAAAAATTCCGATTTAGCGCAAATTTTTAAACATTTATTTATGTCCCATATTGAGTAGATAATCGGAATATTTCCGATTATCTACTCAATATTTATCAAATTATGTTTTCTTACTTGGCGTCAAATGCTGTAAATCCGGGTCATTCTTGATTCTGTTTAATTCTAAATCTATGATATTTACAATATCCAGTTTGATCTGACGGTAGTTATCATCGATATCCCGGCCCATACGGTCTCGCCCTTGCTTATCTACAAAGGAACGTATGTTGGGTATCTTCTGATAGCTTTTTTCCTCATCTGCTATTTTCGAGGCGTCTACGACAATTTCAGCATGGAATATCTTCTGTTCTATACGCTCATCAAAATTGTCCGATACAGCCCCTACAAACATTCCCTGTGTGAGCGTCGCTATTTTACTTGCCGGTATAAGGCTGTCGAGCTGGGTGGAAATGGAGGTTGATTTATCGTTACGGTTGATGGTCATGCTCTGGCGTTTTTGCAGCACTTTTCCGAAACGTTCTGAGAGGCTTTTAGCGGTTTCCCCGACGACCTGACCGCTAAAGATATTACCCACCGTATTCTGGATCACTTTACTTTCCTTGTCGCCATAGTCACGGGTAAGCTGTGAGTAATCCTGAAAACCGAGGCAGACCGCGACTTTGTTACTACGCGCAGTCGCAATAAGATTGTCCAGCCCACGAAAGTAGATGGTGGGCAGCTCGTCGATGATGACGGAACTTTTTAATTGCCCTTTCTTGTTGATTAGCTTCACGATGCGGGAATTATATAGCCCCAAGGCAGCAGAATAAATATTCTGGCGGTCGGGGTTGTTGCCCACGCAAAGAATCTTAGGCTCCTTAGGGTTGTTGATATCCAGCGAAAAATCATCTCCCGTCATTACCCAATACAGCTGTGGTGAAATCATACGTGATAATGGGATTTTCGCAGAGGCAATCTGTCCCTGAAGCTGATCCTGCGCCCCGCCCTGCCAGGCATCCATAAAAGGCGACAGGTAATTTTCCAGCTCCTGATAAGATGTCAATATCGTAAACACATCGGCATACTTCTTATTCAGCAGCTCTATGGCGTGCGGGAAAGTGCAGTAGCGTCCGTTGTCGTAGATTTTTAGGAACCAAATGATGGCAGCAAGCAGTATAATTGGCGATTCCACAAAGAAGTCGCCCTGTTTTTGTATCCAGCTGCGGTTCAGGTTGAGCATAATGGTATAGGCCGACTCGTAGGCATCAGAGATATCGGTCATAAAATCCGGATTGATGGGGTTGCAGCGGTGGCTGCGGCGCGGGTCGTCAAAGTTGATGACATAGAATTTGGGTTTGACCTTATAATTATCCGCATATTTTAATAAGTGGTTATAGGCTATGGTTGAAAGGTCATCAAACTTAAAGTCGTAGATATACATGGAAAACCCTTTTTCGATATGCTGGCGGATGTAATTGTTTACTACTGCAAAGGACTTACCCGAGCCGGGTGTACCCAATACTATAGTTGCCCTGAAGGGGTTGACGATATTGATCCAGCCGTTGTGCCACTTTTTGTTGTAGTAGAATTTGGTCGGCAGGTTCACCGAATACTCGTTTTCCATGAGCTGGGTTTCTTGCTGGAAACTTTCATTTTCCGTATTGAACACATCGTCCATCAGGTTAGTCCGTAATAACCTTGACAACCAGACACCTCCAACCATCAGGCAGATGTAACCGGTTGCGACAATTGCCATGTATGCCGTTACAGTCCACTCGCTACTCAAAGAAAGCATCCACCCGCTACAGAAGAAAAGCAGGAAGCCTGTGAGCAATATCCCATTGATTTTGGTCCAGGTTACCTTTTTATTTTTGACCCCTTTGGTACCAAGGCAGCTTAACGCTAAAAGTAGTACCGTAAAAACCTTGGTATACAGCCCATAGGAGAATAGTCCCGCTGTACGCTGGAAATTGGACAGTATCTTATTAACCAGGTTTAGTGTCCAGCCCTTATCCAAAAACCAGCCATAGCAAAACCAGTAAAAGTGCATCAGCAAAATAAGAATGCTGACCGCGCGCATAAAAGCCATTATTTTGGCAAGCCCTCTGATGTCGTCTTCTCCTTGCATATCTATCGTTATATAATTTATGAATTTAAGGCTGTGAGGGTATGATAAGTGAGAGATGAGTTTATATGGCAGTTAGTAGCCTTGTTTGGCTTTTTGTTTTTTCAACTTCATCAAATACCAATTTGACTACTTTTTACCGGGTAGCAATCAGGAATTTTGCATAAATAATTAATTCAGGAAAATGCAAAACATAAAAGACAAAGTTGTTGCTATTACAGGAGCAAGCTCAGGAATTGGAAAAGCTGTTGCTATAAAGCTGGCTGAACATGGGGTGAGCGTAGTTTTAGGTGCAAGAAATATCGAGAAATTAGAGTGTATTGTTGCTGAAATTAAGAATAACGGAGGTAAAGCCGTGTTTGTGAAAACGGATGTCAGCGATAAAGGAGATTTGATTAACTTGGTAAATTTAGCTGTTTCCCAATTTGGTAAGTTGGATGTTATAGTAAATAATGCAGGTGTTGCCGGTATCAGCCGAATTGACGATTTAGATATTGACAGTTGGGATAAGATGATAGACGTTAACATCAAAGGAACCTTATATGGTATGGCAGCTGCAATTCCCATTTTTAAAGAACAACAATCAGGGCATATCATAAATATCATCTCAACTGCTGGAATAAAAACGGTACCAACTCAAGGGGTTTATGCAGGAACTAAAAATGCTGTGCGTACCATTTCGGAAGCCTTTCGGCAAGAATCGGATGGAAGCACACGTATAACAGGCATTTCACCGGGGTACATCAAAACAGATTTCGCGGTTAAAAGTGTAAAAACAGAGGACATGAAAGATGCTGCTGCCAAGGCCGTTGAAGTATTGGCGATTGATCCAATAGCCATCGCTGATTCAGTAATTTATGCAATAAGTCAGCCAAGCGACGTTGAGATTGGCGATATTGTTATCCGTCCCAGTAAACAAAATTGATTAAATTAGTGAACAAAAAATGCAACGAAAATCTAATATATATCATATTAACAGCATATCACAATTGGTGCGGGAATTAGGGCTTCCTGCTCCAATGCATCCTTTAATTACGATAGTTGATTACAATGACGTTTCAACCGCAATGTTTCCTAAAGGAAAGAAAGTTAGTATTGATTTTTACAAGATTTCATTTAAACCTACCTTCAGTGGAAGAACAAAATATGGGCAAGGATATTACGATTTTGAAGAAGGAGGATTAGCATTTCTGAAACCTAAACAAATTGTTTTTTCGCCGGAAGACGCTGGAAATTACGAAGGGTTGGTACTGTATTTTCACCCGGATTTTATTAGGGCTTATCCATTAGGGGTTTCAATAATTCATTACGGTTTTTTTTCTTATGATGTTTCAGAAGCCCTTTGCCTATCTGCAAAAGAAAAAGAAGTAATCAACAATTTGTTTATGGCAATTTCACAGGAATTGAAAAATAATATTGATAAATTCAGCCAGGATGTTTTGGTTTCTCAAATAGAGTTACTCTTGAATTACAGTAATCGTTTCTATAATCGGCAGTTTATTACAAGAACGGCAATCAATCACGATATTATAACTTCACTGGATAAAATATTGAATAGACACTTTGAAAGAGAAAATAGTTTAAAAGACGGCTTACCGTCTGTCAAGTATATTTGTACAGAATTAAAAATATCTCAACGTTATTTGAGTGATATGTTACGTTCGCTAACTGGACTGAATACTCAACAGTATATTCAGAATGCAATCATTGAAAAAGCCAAAGAGAAACTATCCGCCACCAATTTATCGGTTAGTGAAATTGCTTACGAATTAGGATTTGAACATTCGCAGTCATTCAGCAAACTGTTTAAGACAAAAACAAAGCTTTCCCCGCTGGAGTTTAGGCAATCTTTTAATTGAGCATGCAATAGTATTCGCTTTGCATTTCAGCATAATTAAGACTGTCCCCGGCGGTATTTTCTCTTTTTTTTCATCCGGTTTTCAAAATCGCGTTCTTCATAATCCTCACCCTGACGATTGGGTAATAAACTTCCCAAAGCCTCAAGTGTACCGTCATTCTTGGTGGGAGTCAAAAACCCAAAAGGGTCTTTTCCATCAGTATTGACCGGTGAAGGAGATACTTTATTGGACTGTACGGTATCCGAATCGATTTTAATACCGTTATTCCACCAGTCGTTAAAGACGTTAGCAGAAAGGTTTTTACCCAGTTGTGAACCATTCCACACACTCCGGGATTCATGGTCGATGAACGTAATCCCGTATACCCGTCCTTCATTATTGCGGCGTACCACAACATTTATACCCTGTTCAAGCAATTGCCTTTTAAAATTGCTTTCACCATTTGCTATATGCTGGGCTGCTTCAATACTGTTTTTAAGGATGGTCTTTGAGGGATGTTTAGCCATTATTGTTTTTGACTTTTCAAAGTGCATTTCCAGAGACTCCAGCCCGGCATGTTTCCCGAATAAGGAAGATTTAAAAGGCTTACCTGTTTTTTCACCTTTAGCATCAAGCGCAAAGTACACCAGCCCCTTTTTGGCAACCCCATTGGCTTCACCGCTTATCGGTTCGGCAGTACTGTTGAACAGGGATAGCAACGCATTATAAGTGCCCAGATTGGGAAAACTGTAGTATTTAGGGAGATACCGTATGACTGCTGCCATCTGGCTTTTAACATCACCTTTTGAATACTCCACCGGCTTGAAAATGGGTTTTTCATTTCGTTGCGTTTTTTCATCAGCAGGTATAAGATTGAATGTTTTTTCCAGGTTTCGGCAGGCGGCCATGGATCGGTGGTGGTCGTAATTGTCGGGAATTTTACTTCCGTCGAGTTGTACGCAGGTGGTTACGATATGGATGTGGGTACGTTCTATATCGGTATGTTTGTACACGATATAGGGTTGGTTGGTATAGCCCATTTCCTTCATGTACTGCTCCGCCATTTGCATAAAACGGTCGTCACTTACCTTATCGGAAGGATCTGGGTTCAGTGATATATGCCGGACGGGTTTCTCGGTTTTATTATTGGCTAACAGGTACGGTTCAAAAGCACGGCAGATTTGCGCCACGGTGAAGTTACCATCAACGGGATCGGGTATTTTATGGGCAAGCAATACCTTTCCATTTTCCTTATCCACTTTGAGTTGATTGTAAGAAACAGCCCCAAAAATATTCATCCCTTTTCCAATTTTGGCAATCATTTTTCCGAGTTATTAAGCAGGTATTTTGATTCAAATGCCTGCGTCAGTTCGATAATATTTTTGCACAAAGCAGCCATTTCAATGGTTTGTTTTTCCAATTTGTAGAGGTAAGCAGCCGCTTTCTTCTCTGAAAAATTCCGGTATAATATCTTCACCACCTGGTTATAATTCACACCGATTGAGCGAAAAAGATTGAAAAATTTAGTCAGTTGTGTATGGTATTCCATCGCCTGCAGGTCAATTTTAACCGTTTTAATTTCCCTTTCCAGCAGTAGCGAAACGATAAATTTAGCCTTGTTGTGCATACCCGAGCTTTCAAAAAGCGATAGCAGTTTAGCATTTTCTTCGTCGTTCAGGCGAAACACATGGCGGTGTGTGCTGGGGTTCAGCTTGGGCTTGCGCCCCCCTTTGTTTCTCTTTAAGTTATCCTTTTCATTCATCATACATCCATTTTAAAATTAAAAACAGCCGACTTTGGAGGGTGTTTCCAGCCCCCTGCCAGGGCAAGTCGTTTTGAGGCACCGATTAGGTTTCGGGTGCCTCAAAATATAACTTGCTCCTTTCCTGCGAAAGGAAAATCCGCCTCATCCGGCGGATTGCAGTGAGCCAGGACGAAACGGCATCCGGCCGTTTATTTAGAATCCCCACAGGTCAGTCCTGTACTGACAAAGTAAAGCAACCTAACTGGCTAAGGCAGTATGGGCAGCCGAGCCAAAGCCTGACAGCAAATGCCAAACAATCCTTGTGATGAAAACCACTAATGATGATGGATTTACTTTGTGCCTGCGGGAGGTATATACGTACATACGTATCTACGTAAATACATACCTGCACACATAGCTACCTGTGCCGGTAGATGCACACATGTGTATTGATGTACATATAGAGGTATTCCTATATCTATATAGTTACCAGCATACACACATGTATATGCGAGCATGTACTTATGTATGTGTATACCCGTGTACCTGTATAGATATGTACCTACGTACCTCACTATGTAAATAACTATATACCGATATAAATATGGAACGATTTAGCAAAACACTATTTGTTGCTTTTGCTTCCCAAAAGGGAGGTGTCGGCAAAACGACTTTTACCAGCCTTGTTGCAAGTGTACTTCATTACAGGTTGGGCTTTAACGTGGCGGTAATAGACTGTGACTACCCACAATACAGCCTGGTACAGATGCGCGAGCGGGATATGAAAATGGTCATGGAAAATGATGGGATGAAAAAGCTGGCGCACCGACAGTTTCAGTCGCTGGGCAAAAAAGCCTATGCTGTTGTACAACAACAGCCGGATACCGCATTAGAGGCTGCTGAGCGATTGGTAAGGGAAACACAACACGACCTTGATATTGTGTTCTTCGACTTACCGGGTACCGTAAATGCCCCGGGTATTATCAAGGCGTTGGCAGGCATGGACTATATTTTTACACCCCTTGTGGCCGACCGTGTGGTAATGGAAAGTACCCTGGTTTTTACTCAATTGGTCACGGATGTCCTGATGAAACAAAAACAAGTGGCCATCAGGCAAATTTATTTATTCTGGAACCAGGTAGACGGACGCGAACGCAATCCGCTTTATGCGTATTACAGTTCCGTTATCCAAACCCTTACACTGAAACTCATGGATGTTTCAGTGGCCGCCAGCGTACGCTTCAGAAAAGAAAATGATGCCGAGGGCCGGGGTATTTTCCGTTCGACTTTATTGCCAGCAGATGAAAAACTGCTTCAGGGCTGTAACCTTGACAGTTTTATCAACGAGTTTTTAGAAATACTAAATGAGGATAACGATGGAAAAGGATAACAAAGACAAAGACCCTGAAATTGATGAGCGATACCTGATCTCTATGATGGCTGGTGGTGTGCGGAAGGAAGGGCTTGCCCATGATTCAAAGCAACCGACGGATACCGGACAGAAACAGGGGCCAAAATCAAAACCAAAAGCTAAAACGAAGGGCACTTCCAATTATGAAGAGCAGTTTTTAAGAAATAAAGGCGGCAGTGCCCGCAGTGGTAAGGTCGTATACATACGCTCTGAATTTCACGAAAGGTTGTCGCGTATCGTTCAGGTGATTGGTCAGGACAAGGTGAGCATTTATGAGTATATGGATAATCTACTGGAACACCATTTCAATGAATTTGGTAACGAGATCACCCAAAGTTTTAATGATAAATATAAACCAATATTATAGTTATGGAAAAGATAATAATAGTCTCGCTTCTGGCGGTAATAGCCATCTTACTTTACTTACGGACAAAGGCCAAAAATAGCAATCAACCGAACAAAACGCAGAACGATCCCTTACCGAGGGTACCCGATATTGTAGGCAGGCCAAAGCTGGGTGGACGTCCGGCGGAGCCAATACAGGCCACAGCAACCCAAAACAGCGATAACACACCCGCAACTTCTACTTTTGATAATGAAAATAAGCGGGCAGTGAAACCCGCGATTCCGCAGGAAGAGCCGGATGACGAAAGCCTACCCGATTGGGATGATGAAGAAGAGGAAATGAAAGGGTATGCAGCAAATACAGCACATCGTATTGAGGACGGTTTAGCTACCGGGGTTACCTATGATGAGCTTGCTGCCGTGGGGCAGTTGCTTCAGCGCAAGTCGCTTAAGGCTTCTGAAAAAAAGAGCACGGTAAGTGTAGCTTCAAAAATTGACGGGACCGAACTCATGTATATGCTGGAAACCGCCGTAGGAGATGCCTCGAAAAAGATAGCAAAACTACTTGACCGGGCTGACGACTATGAATCGGATTCAGGCTCTTCCTCTCTGCGGAATGATAATGATGGCAGTTTTAATATAGGGGATTATGTTTGACCTAGTTTTTTTTATGCTTTATATTGCTAATAGATTCTGAAAAAATATTATTAGGAAAAATGAATTCATAATGTGGATAAGTATTTCCTACTGTTTTTAAGCAGCACTTCTTGAATTTTATCCCGGATCCACATTCACACTTATCATTACGTCCGCATGAAAAATCACTTTTTTTCACGGAAAGTTCTGATACTTCCAGATTCCAATCTGTGTAAGGGTCTTCAATAATACTAAATAAGTATTCAAGCGGATAATAGTTGTAGTGATCCTTTTGTTCACCGGTACTCTGATCTTTTATAAACATTACTGAAAACTTATTACCAGGATCTTCTACAACTGCCATCCCCAGAACTTCCGCATCAGTTACAATTCTATGACACATTTCGCCATTATATATCTCTCCAACATGATGGCCGCAAGGCTTTCTTATTGATATTTCTTGATTACACACGCTGCATAATTTCTTTTTTTTTAACAGCTCAACACTCCCAAAGAGTTTGTAAGGAAATAGTATTTGCAGATTTCTAAGAATTTTTTCAATTTGAAATAAATGATAGTTATTCGTCGCAGTATTAAAATGTCTTTTCAAATTATGTAAATCAATTTCAATACGCTCAAGCTGACACCAGGCATTGTAATATTCTTTTTGTGCAATAAGATTGAATGCCTGTCGGTGTTGAGCGTGTATGCGAATAATCGTCTGCGCAATCCAACACTCTTTGGCGGTATCTTGATCATTAACTATGACGGCTGCTTTCTTTTGTAATTCTATATAATCATGTAACTTATCAAGTTCGATATTCTCATGAAGATTTATTAAAAGTTGGGCAATACTATTTTTTTTCATACTCTTTCAATGCATTTAATGCTGTTCCAACATCACTTGCAGGACCTTCATAATCTATTTCTTTGGATGTTCCAGTACTGTCTACTACAGTCACAGAAAATTTTATATGCGTTGGCTGAAGAAATTTCTTTTGAGTAATTTCACTTGGAGTTTTTAAGCTTTTAGACTGTGTAGGTATGTTGTTGACAACAGTTGTATTGTTGACAACAGTTGTAGAATTATCTGTAATAATAATATTGGGTTTGCTTTCGTCTTCCTTAATGAAATTATCGTAAATGTACGACGAAAGTACGGTAACAAATACAGGGATTGCAACTGCTAGAACTACAAACTTTCCCAATCTCTTGTAATTGTTGTAGAATGCGAATTCCAAGTAGTCATCATTTCCTATACATATATCAACTATAATATTTTGAGGCAAATTCTTTTTAAAGTAATCTAAAAGTCCCTCTGTTCCTATGGGAAATACGGGAGGGGTATTTTCGCGCAATTCTTCAAAGGGAATTAAGAGAATAGCAGCTTTCACCATTTCTTTTTTTAGTTTGTCATCAATGTAATCTCTACTTATCCAAGTATTGAAGTTTTCATCGCTATCTTTTATTGTAAAATTCATTATTCAAATACTATTTATAATTCACAATAAAGCTACCTTAAAAATGTATAAGTTTCAAAGCTAAATAGCTGAAAATTTATCTAACCATGACTTTAGTTTGAATTTTTCTATTCCAATTGCTGCCAAATAGATCGTGATAACGACGATCCACCCTAATTGAATAGTATAAATCGACATTTGCCCGTAACCCTGCACCCAGCAGGCAATTAATAACCATTAATTCGGTAAATGTTATGAGGAATCAACACAGAAAATTACTGTTCACGGCAGCGTTGCTGCTGGCAGTATCGGGGGCATTCGCCCAGGGAGATGGCTCTGCCGGTATCACGGAAGCTACCCAGATGGTCACATCGTATTTCGCACCGGCGGTACAGCTTATCTATGCCATTGGGGCTGTGGTCGGGCTGATTGGCGGTGTAAAGGTATATAACAAGTTCAGTAGCGGTGACCCGGATACGAGTAAAACGGCAGCCAGCTGGTTTGGCGCGTGTATCTTTTTAATCGTGGCGGCTACCATCCTGCAATCGTTCTTCCTGTAAAACCACATGTTATGAACAGTTATAACATCAACAAAGGCATTGGCAGGACTGTGGAGTTCAAGGGGCTTAAGGCGCAGTACCTGTTCATTTTCGCAGGCGGGCTATTGGCTGTACTGATCGTGGTGATGGTGCTTTATATCGCCGGTGTAGGCTCTTATGGTTGTATTGGCATTGGCGGCGGTGGCGCGGGGCTTATTATTTGGCAGACGTTCGCGCTGAACAAAAAGCATGGCGAGCATGGGCTGATGAAGCTGGGGGCGAAAAAACGCCACCCGAGATACATTATGTGCCGCAGGCAAATCCGAAGGTACATCCGGTCGAACCCTAAAAAGGAAACGGTATGAGAAGTACAGCCAAAGCCACCACACTGGAACGTAAGTTCCCGCTACTGGCCGTCGAAGAAAACTGTATCCTGAGCAAGGATGCGGACATTACCGCCTGCTTTGCCGTGCACCTGCCGGAACTCTTTACGGTAGCCTCGGCCGAGTACGAAGCCATTCATGCCGCCTGGCATAAGGCCGTCAAAACCCTGCCGGACTACACGGTCGTACACAAACAGGACTGGTACATCAAGGAAAACTACACCCCCGAGCTGAATGAAGAAGGCCTGAGTTTTCTGGGCAGGTCGTACAAACAGCATTTTAACGAACGCCCGTTCCTGAACCATTACTGTTACCTGTTCCTAACCAAAATGACCAAGGAGCGGATGCGCATGCAAAGCAACTTTTCGTCGCTTTGCCGTGGCAGGCTGGTACCCAAGGAAGCCAGGGACAAGGAAGCCGTACACCAGTTTATGGAAGCCGTGGCGCAGTTTGAACGTATAGTCAACGATTCCGGCCTGGTGCAGCTGGAACGGCTGACCGAGGAAGCCATCATCGGAAACGATGAAGCACCGGGGCTGCTGGAACAGTATCTTACTTTGTCACGTAGCGGTAAAGAGCCCATGCAGGACATTGCCCTAGGCGGTGAAGAGGTGCGTATCGGAAACAAGCGGTTGTGTTTGCACACGCTCTCCGATACGGACGATTTGCCGGGTACGGTATCTGCCGATACGCGATATGAGAAACTGTCGACCGACCGCAGTGATTGCAGGTTGTCGTTTGCAGCACCTGTTGGGTTGCTACTATCCTGCAACCACATCTACAACCAGTATTTGTTCCTGGACAACAGCGAGGCTAACCTGCAAAAGTTCGAGAAGTCGGCCCGGAACATGCATTCGCTGGCGAAGTACAGCCGCAGCAACCAGATCAACAAGGAATGGATCGAGCGCTATTTGAACGAAGCCCACTCGTACGGGCTGTCATCCATCAGGGCACACTTCAACGTGATCGCATGGTCGGACGATCCGCAGGAGCTGAAGCAGGTAAAGAATGATACGGGGAGTGCCTTGGCACTAATGGAATGCAAGCCCAGGCACAACACCACGGATGTAGCCACCTTGTATTGGGCAGGCATGCCCGGGAACGCCGGGGATTTCCCGAGTGAGGAGAGTTTCTACACCTTCATTGAACCGGCATTGTGCTTTTTCAGTGAGGAAACAAACTATAGGGATTCGCCATCGCCCTTCGGGCTGAAGATGGCGGACCGGCTGACGGGGAATCCCATCCACCTGGATATTTCCGACCTGCCTATGAAACGAGGTGTTATTACCAACCGTAACAAATTCATACTGGGGCCTTCGGGCAGTGGCAAGTCGTTCTTTACGAACCACATGGTACGGCAGTATTATGAACAGGGCGCCCATGTGTTGTTGGTGGATACCGGTAACAGCTACCAGGGTTTATGCGAGCTGATCCACGGCAAGACCAAAGAAAATGACGGAGTGTATTTTACCTATACGGAAGACAACCCGATTGCTTTCAATCCGTTCTACACGGATGATGGCATTTATGACATCGAAAAGCGTGAGAGTATCAAAACACTGATCCTGACACTTTGGAAACGTGATGACGAGCCGCCCACCCGGGCGGAAGAAGTAGCATTGTCCAATGCGGTAAGCGGTTATATTGAACAGGTTAGGGGAGGAGTAGTCCCATCGTTTAATGGCTTTTATGAATACGTTCAGGGTGATTATAAAAAGGTACTGGAGCAAAAGAAAGTCCGGGAAAAGGACTTTGACCTTGCGAATTTCCTGAACGTTCTGGAGCCGTACTATAAGGGCGGTGAGTATGACTATTTGCTTAATTCGGACAAGCAACTGGACCTTTTATCCAAACGCTTTATTGTCTTTGAGATCGATGCGATAAAGGACCATAAAATCCTGTTCCCGATTGTCACCATCATCATCATGGAGGTGTTCATCAACAAAATGCGCAGGCTCAAAGGCGTGCGTAAACTGATACTGATTGAAGAAGCCTGGAAAGCCATTGCCAAGGAAGGCATGGCCGAGTATATCAAGTACCTGTTCAAGACGGTACGTAAGTTTTTTGGGGAAGCTATTGTAGTGACCCAGGAAGTGGACGACATCATCCAGTCGCCCATTGTCAAGGAAAGCATCATCAACAATTCCGATTGCAAGATACTGCTTGACCAGCGCAAGTACATGAACAAGTTCGACGATATCCAGGCTATGTTGGGGCTCACGGATAAGGAAAAAGCGCAGGTACTCTCCATCAACATGAACAACGACCCATCACGGCTGTATAAGGAAGTCTGGATTGGCCTTGGTGGTACGCATTCCGCGGTGTATGCTACCGAAGTAAGCCTTGAGGAATACTTAGCCTATACTACGGAAGAAAGCGAAAAGATGGAAGTCATGGAGCTGGCCAAAGCATTGGGCGGCAATGTGGAACTCGCCATTCGGCGTATCGCGGCACAGCGCCGTGAAAGTCAACTGTAATAACCATAAAATCCAAAACGATGAAAAGAATGATGTATGCGGTGTGGGCAGCCCTGTTGTTGGCTGTAGCACCAGTGAGGGCGCAATGGGTGGTGAGTGACCCTACCAACCTGGCGCAGGGAATTATCAATACGGTAAACCAGATTGCCGAGGCTTCGGCTACGGCTACCAATACGCTGGACAGCTTTAACAAGATCAAGGACGTATACAACCAGGGAAAGGAATATTATGATGCCCTGAAATCCGTCAACAACCTGATACAGGATGCCCGCAGGGTACAACAGACCGTGTTGCTGGTAGGCGATATATCCGATATGTATGTGACGAGTTTCGGCCTGATGATGAACGACCCGAATTTCACACCGGAAGAACTCAATGCCATTGCTTTTGGCTACAGCAAACTGCTGAACGAAACGGCGGGGCTGCTGGATGACCTGAGCCAGATTGTGAGTGTAACTTCCATGTCGCTCAGTGACAAGGAGCGTATGGACGTGATTGAGCGTGTCTACAAAGATGTGCTGCATTATTCCAACCTGGTGCGTTACTATACCAAGAAGAACATTTCGGTAAGTATCGTCAGGGCCAAGAAGCACAACGATACCCAGCGTGTTTTGGAATTGTACGGCAGTGTCAACCAAAAATACTGGTAAATGATCGCGCTTGATATTGAATTTGATAACCTGCACGAGGTGCTGCGATCGCTATATGACGAGATGATGCCGCTCTCGGCAGAGATGGCGGCTGTGGCCAAGGGGCTTGCCGGGCTTGGGGCATTATTTTATGTCGCCCTTAACGTCTGGCGGGCGCTCAGCCGCGCCGAGCCGATTGACCTGTTCCCGCTGCTCAGGCCTTTTGCCCTGGGGCTTTGCATCATGTTTTTTCCGACGATGGTATTGGGTACCATAAACGCCGTGCTCAGCCCGATAGTCACGGGAACCCACGGCATACTGGAAGGCCAGGTTTTAGACCTGAATGCCTTGCAGGCACAAAAAGACCAGTTGGAGCATGAAGCGATGCTGCGTAACCCGGAGACCGCCTACCTGGTATCGGATGAAGAGTTTGACCGCCAACTGGACGAACTGGGCTGGTCGCCCTCGGATCTTGCCACTATGTCGGGTATGTACCTGGAACGCGGCATGTACCAGCTGGAGCAGGAGATAAAGAATGCCTTTAGGGAGCTTTTGGAAATCCTGTTCAATGCCGCAGCATTGGTCATTGATACCCTGCGGACTTTTTTCCTGATTGTCCTGTCGATATTGGGGCCGATTGCTTTTGCCATATCGGTTTGGGATGGATTCCAATCCACGCTGACGCAGTGGTTTACCCGGTACATCAGCGTGTACCTGTGGTTGCCGGTATCTGATTTATTCAGTTCGATGCTGGCCAAGATACAATCATTGATACTGGAGCGTGATATCGAGATGCTTTCCGACCCAACGTATATCCCCGATACTTCCAATGCGGTCTACATCATTTTTATGATCATTGGCATCATCGGATATTTTACGATACCTACGGTGACGGGCTGGATCATACAGGCCGGCGGCGCGGGCAATTATACCCGTAATGTGAACCAGGCCACACAGAAAGCAGGAAACGTGTTAGGCGCCGGAACCGGTGCGGTAACCGGAAACATCGGTGGCAGGCTGATGCACAAACAATAACTATAAAAATCCTGATTATGGAATTTAAAACATTAAGGAATATTGAGAACAGCTTCAGGCAGATCAGGTTGTATGCCATTGCATTTACGGTATTGTGCCTTGGGATTTCCGGCTACGCCGTCTTTGAGTCCTACCGTTTTGCCAGGGAACAACGCGAGAAGGTGTACGTATTGGATCAGGGCAAGTCGCTAATGCTCGCCTTGTCTCAGGATGCCGCGGTCAACCGGCCGGTAGAGGCGCGCGAACACGTAAGGCGTTTCCACGAACTCTTTTTTACCCTCGCACCGGACAAGGCTGCAATTGAGAACAATATGAAACGGGCCTTTAGCCTTGCGGATAAAAGTGCCTTTGACTATTACAAAGACCTTTCTGAAAAAGGATACTACAACCGTATTATATCCGGTAATGTACAGCAGCGTGTTGAGGTGGACAGCGTACAATGCGACTTTGAAAAGTATCCCTATAGCGTACGCACGTATGCACGAGAATATATTATCCGTGCCAGCAACGTCACACGCAGGAGCCTGATAACATCCTGTCTTTTGGTCAATTCCGTACGTTCGGATGTTAATCCCCAAGGGTTCAATATTGAGCAATTCCGGGTACTGGAGAACAAGGACGTTGAGGTCGTAGAACGTTAATATTGATTGTATGCAAACCCTTGTAGAACGTATAAATGCCCACAAAGCAGCATTGGAACACCAATGGAAACAGCTTTCCGAAAAGCAACGACGAAAACTGGTACTGTATGCATTTAGTGGTTACTGTGTATTGACCCTGATTGTGGTCATCCAAGTAATAGTAGCTTTTGGAAGTACGCCTGATGTACTGAAGGTAGAGCATATTGAGAACCCCATTAGAGTGCAACAAGACCCTAAAATGAATAGTGAACCTAAAACAGCAGCGCAACATGGAAAATGATAAGAAGAAAACGAGCGTGCAGGTGACGGAAGGTACCGTACCTGCAAATGCAGACAACCCCCAATTTAATAAAGAGCGTTTAAAGAAGCCGATACTATTTGGCGTGATGGGGTTAATTTTTGCCGCCTGCCTGTACTTTATTTTTGGCAGGGATACCGGCAGTAACACGAAGGACCAAATAAAAATAGGTATTAATGAGGTCGTACCCCAGGCCTCGGAAGACGGGCTGCCCACTGACAAAGGTAAAGCCTATGAGCAGGAAATGCAGCGACAGCGCGAACAGCAAAAGAAAGAAGCCATGATGAGCCTTTCGGATTATTGGCAGTCCGCCGATGATGGAGATAGCATTACAACAAAGACTACAGGATCTAAAGTATCCGAGGAAAGACAGGAAAGCCAAAAAGAAAGCCCGGCACTAAACAGCTATCGTAACATGCAGCGTTCCCTGAATACCTTCTATCAGCCACAGGCAGGACAGGAGGCACTGCGTAAGGAAAACGAAGCCCTGAAAGAAAAGCTGGAAGCCAAGGAGACACCACAGCAGCGCAATAATGAAGACCGCCTCGCACTGATGGAGCAGTCCTTTAAGATGGCGGCGAAATACTTTCCGGGTGGGACTGCGCCAGTGGATCAGGAGAAAGCACCTTTGGCAACAAAAAAGCAGGACGATGAAAACTTTGTGGCGGTACAGCCGGGAAGGAAGTCGGTCGTTTCCCAATTGCAGCGGCAGGTTCCGGATTCTATAACACGGGCGGGTCTTGCCAATGTTGAATTGAACGGATTCCAGACGCCCACAACGCATGAAGCGACCGGAATAGTGGCCAACAGTATTAAAGCCTGTGTCTACCAAACCGGTAAAATAACCGCCGATAGTAATGTGCAATTGCGGCTGGTACAGGATGCCCGTATCGGGGAAACAACCCTGCCGAGTGGATTTATACTAAGCGCGGTGGCTAAATTCCAGCAGAACAGGCTGCAATTACAGGTCGTATCTATAGAGGTAAACGGCAGTATACTACCGGTCAACCTTACGGTGTACGACCTGGATGGACAGCAGGGGCTTAATGTCCCTTACGCTCCCGAAGTGTCGGCAGTGAACGGTACGCTGGCGAATATGGGAAATACCGCCGGGAGCAGTTTTACCATCAACCGATCGGCTGGCCAACAGTTGGTAGCGGATGCGAGCCGTGGGGTGATACAGGGCGTTTCGGGTTACTTTTCAAAAAAGGTACGCGCGCAAAAAGTAACCCTCAAGGCAGGGCATCAGGTGTATTTGGTATCAAAAAAGAAATAAGATTAAAATGTAAGATTATGAAACAGTTCATAAAATACCTATTAGTAATAATTGCAGCTACTAATTCCTTTATAACATTTGCCCAGGCAAAGCAGGCAGACGCATTAGCCCTTGGGGCTATTCCGCCCTACAGTATAGAGGTAACCTATGATAAAACCTCCCATATTATATTTCCGTCGGGTATCCGTTATGTGGATTTGGGGAGTGATTACATCATTGCGGACAAGGCGGCAGACGCAGAGAATGTCGTTCGGGTAAAAGCATCGGTACAGGGATTTGCAGACCAAACCAATTTTTCAGTGATTACGGAGGATGGCAGCTTTTACGGTTTTGACGTATGCTACAGCATTGCTCCGGCAGAAATGAGCTACAACCTGAGTAAAGGCGAACGCCAGGTTCGGCGAAATAATGCTGCGGACGTGCAATTCGAAGATTTGGGAACCACACCGGCCTCGTTAACCGGGCTGCTAATGGAAACGCTGTATAAGAACAATAAAAAAGCCATCAAAAATATCAGGTCAGACAGCTATGGCATTACGTTTCGCCTGAAAGGAATTTATGTACATAATGGTAAGTACTACTTCCATACAGAAATCGAAAATGAAACATTTGTCCCTTTTGCAGTTGACTTTATTACGTTTAAAATATCCGACCGTAAGGTAGCGAAAAGAACAGTGATGCAGGAGAAAATATTGGAGCCGCTACGTACCTACAGGCCTGTAATCCCCGTCGAAGGACAGGCAACCGAACGTAATATTTACCTTTTGGATGTGTTTACATTATCGGAGGGACAGGTGCTGCTCATCGAAGCATTCGAGAAAAATGGAGGCAGGTCGCAGGTTTTAAAAGTCAAGAATTCGGACCTCGTCAAGGCACAGCCGCTGGAGAAACTCAGGCTCAAATTATAAACAGCTGAAAAAGGATTGTATTTCTATGCAATCCTTTTCTATCTTTGTGGGAACATATCGAAAAAATCTTAAAGTGTTTTTGCTTTAAGTCTCGGCACTGAAAACTGGTAATTTTTAAAGACTTCGAGACTAAGTAGAGATGCTCACGCCATGGCGTGGGCGCTCGCTTATTCGGAGTCGGGTATACCAGTGCCCCAGTGCCGGTAAGTGTAGTGGCCTGCGCCTATTTTTTTGTGCAGTTGAAAAGGAATATCCCGCTCCATTTACAATCACTATTTAAGTCATCGTCAGAATTACGTAATATGATTGATTCAACTTCTAAACTCCAAATGAAACTTTCCGATAGTAAATTTCAGTTTAGTAAACGAATGCTAAATTTCTTTCAAATGGCTGAAATTCATACTGTAAAGGATTTAACCAGCATCCCACTTTCAAAGTTTACGTGCTTCAGAGGATTTAAAAGGGTCTGTCAGGAGGAACTTTATTGCTTTATATCATTTGAATCAATCAGGCACTTGTTCCCAGAAGAAAAAGCATAAATTTTTAAAATTGGCACCTATTAAAATCCCTATTAATAGGTATTGCTGCATTTGAAGTTTGGGCATATCTTCACGCGCCCTAACAAAATTTTAACAGTCCGTTTTTTTAATACTATCTTTGCGGCAACCAACAATTTAACGTATGAAACAAAGCTACATGCTTGTAGTACTTTTTGTACTCCTCTCAATTTTCTCATCATCTGCAAAACCAACCCATCCTCTTCTTAATGCTCCTTATTTGGACTACGAAAGAATAGATATTGGTGCAACTATTTCCGGCAGCACTTCGGTATGCATAAATGCCACTCAACCACAAATTACTTTTACTGGTAGCGGAGGTACTGCTCCTTATACGTTTACATATACAATTAACGGAGGGAGTACACTTACAGTATCATCGGGTACGGGAAATACTGTGGCGGTAAATGCTCCTACAGATATTACAGGAACTTTTTCATATGAGCTTTTAAGTGTGTTAGATTCTTCAGAAGGCGCAACACCTGTGGCAGAATCAGGTACAGCAACTATCGTAATAGTTCCTGATTTTAGTGTCATTGCCGGTAACAATATAACTGTCTGTAAAGGAAATGCAATAAACCTTTCATCTAGTTTAAGCACAGGTGCACCTTCAGGAGTTACATACTCTTGGTCGGGTCCAAACAATTACAACAGTACATCACAATCGCCAACTATTAACAATGCTACTGCTGCTATGACAGGTACATATACGGTAACAGCATCTAAGGGACAATGCCATAAAACAGATACAATGTATGTGACCGTCCTTGAGCCAACTGTAGCGAGCGCCAATTTACAAGAGTATCAAGGCTCCGATTGGCTTGTAAAATGTACAAACCCAGGTGCCACAACGGGAAACATATTTATTAATAATGGTTTAGCGAGTAACTTACAAAGCCTTGTGACCGGATATACTGTTAATTGGGGGGATGGATCCACATCTTTTACTTCTAATACTGGAAACTGGAATAATGGAAATAATATAAACCACACTTATAATATCGGGCTTTATACACTAACAATTACTATAACAACAACATTAAATTGCACAATTAATAAAAACTATACAGTTTTTATTGGAAATCAACCTGCTTCACCTCAGATACAACTACCAATAAATGCTCAAGGATGTGTTCCTTTTGAATTGACTTTTCCAATCTCTGGAGTTTCTGCCAATACCCCAGGAACAACATATATAATAACTTTCTCCGACGACCCGGCCAATCCTCATTATTATAATCAAAGTAACATACCCTCATCAATTACTCATCAATTCAGTACCTCATCTTGTTCAAACACTTTTACTAACGGAAGTACAATTGAAAACAATGCATTTGGTGTTTCAATGCAGGCTATAAACCCTTGCGGATCTGCAAGTTCTTCAGCTGGTCCTATTAGAACATCAACGCCTCCAACAGCTATAGTGACTGGACCAACGACTGGATGTATAAATCAAACAGTAACTATAATTGATGCTTCAGTAAATGGGTCAATCGTTACGGCTAATACTTGTAACGTCGATGCTGGGCGATACTGGGAAATTACTCCTTCAACAGGATGGTCATTGACCGGGAGCAACTTAGGAAATAACGGAGGGTTTCCTGACGACTATGAAGGTTGGAACTATGGATCACAGAATTTAAACATTCAATTTTCGGCTGCAGGGACTTATACTGTAAAGTTGTACAAAAGGAATGGATGTTCCGGAACATCATCGGCTACCAAAATCATTTGTATAGAACCCGCGCTTACATCTGCTTCATTTACATTAAACAATACCACTGGGTGTGGTTCGGTAACGGCGCAGGCTACCAATACAACACCAACTACAAATTCCTGTAACGTTACCTATAACTGGTCGGTTAGCTATAGCGCCAGTAATTGCGGTACGGCTCCGGCAAGTGGGTATAATTACTTTACAAACGGCACCACGGCAACATCGGCTAATCCTTCGTTTAGTTTTCCTAATCCGGGTACGTATACCGTTACATTAACTGCTCACAATTCTTGTGGCAACCAATCTGCCACACAAACCGTTACCGTAAAAGCTCCGCCTGCGGTAAATATAGGGACTATTTCTAACGTATGCGGTGGTAGTTCGGCTGTAATTAGCCCTACTGCTACGGTAACAAATTGCGGAAGCAATACACTTACTTATTCATGGAGTTTCCCCGGCGGTACACCAAGCACATCAACAAACGCAAACCCTGGTACTATAAGTTATACAACATCGGGTAATCATACAGTAACACTACAGGTTACTAATGAATGCGGCACCACTACAGATACAGAAACCTTTACCGTAACCCCGGAGGTTATAGCTAATGCGGGAAACGATGTAACCCTGTGTTCCGGGGGGGCTGCAACGCTATCGGGACTGGGTAGCGGTGGAAGCGGATCTGGTTATACATACCAGTGGCTTTCGTCTGCAAATACCGTTTTGAGCAACAATCAAAACTATACGGTTACACCTACCGCCACCACAACATATACATTAAAAGTTACAAACGGAAGCTGTAATACTACAGATACAGTAACCGTATTTATAAATACTATTACCCCGGGAACCATAGGAACTGACCAAATATTATGTTCCGGTACTGACCCGGCTGGTTTTACTGAAACAGTAGCTGCCACCGGGGCAGGGACACTTACCTATCAATGGGAAAGCAGTACCACGGGTGCAGGAGGTGCCTATGCCGATATTAGTGGTGCTACATCAGCCACGTATGACCCTCCGGTACTTACCCAGGATACATGGTACCGTCGTAAAGTAACCAGTACCCTTAATAGTGTGACCTGTACCGCAACAAGCAATGTTGTTTCGGTTACCGTAAACGCTATAACCCCGGGAAGTGTCCTGGGCTCTCAAACGATATGTGCAGGCGGCGACCCGGCAGCCTTTACAACAGATACTGCCGCAAGTGGTACGGGCACGATAAGCTACCAATGGCAAAGCTCAACAGACGGTAGTACTTATAGCAACATTAGTGGAGCTACCTCGGCTATGTATAACCCTCCGGTACTTTCGCAAAACACCTGGTACAGGCGCATCAGCATAAGTACACTTAATGGTGTTCCATGCAGTGATTATAGCAACGTGCTTACGATAACACTCACTACACCTCCCACAATCGCCCAGGAACCTCTTAGCACACAAACCCTTTGTGCAGGCGGGACAGCCCAGGTGCTAGCTGTTACAGCTACAGGTGGTGCGGCATTGACTTACCAGTGGTATAGCAATACTACAAACAGCACAACCGGCGGCACTATACTACCGTCGGCTACGCAGGACACGTATGTGCCACCTGCTGCAACAGTAGGTACAAAATATTATTACTGTGTGGTTTCGGGCACGGCAGCTGGCTGTAATGACACTAGTGCTACGGCTCAAGTTACTGTAATCGCAGCTCCGGTTATCAATGCCCAGCCCCAACCGCAAACCTTGTGTGAGGGACAAACGCCCGCACCACTAACCGTTACGTACCAAAACGGTACCGGGATCCCTACATACCAATGGTATAGTAATAGTACCAACAGCAACACAGGCGGCACTGCAATATCAGGGGCTACTGCCAATACCTACCAGCCCGGCGGCGTTTTAGGTACCCAATACCACTATGTAATCATTACCTTCCCATCAGGGGGATGCAGCGTGCTTACATCCAATGCAGTAGCAATTACCGTAAATCCAATTCCGGTGATTGCCGGCACGCAAACAGCTACAATTTGCAGTGGCGACACATTCAGTGTTACGCCTGTAAATGGAAGCGGCAACACCGTACCTGCAGGAACACAATATACCTGGACAGTAGCTTCCAATAACAGCATCAGCGGTGAGACAAACGAGGCTACACCACAGAATAGTATCACTCAGACATTGACCAACGTAAGCAATGCACCTGTTACAGTAACCTATACCGTAACACCGATAGCAAACGGATGTAGCGGTGCTGCTTTTACAGTAAGCGTTACGGTAAACCCCAGACCTTTTATAAGCCCGCAGGTGGTTACGATATGTAATGGACAATCATTTAGCGTATTGCCTGTAAACGGCTCGGGGAACAATATCCCTTCAGGTACGATGTATACATGGGGAACGCCGGCGATGACCGATGCGGCTATGGGCGGCCAATCCGGTACTGGGGCGACTGAGATCAGCGGAACCCTGAGCAATACAACCAATGCCGTACAAACAGCCACCTATACCGTAATTCCAAAATGGGTTTCGGGTACCGAAATCTGTACGGGAGCTGCTTTTACGGTTACTGTTACGGTAAACCCGCAACCCGCTGTAAATAATCTATCACAATCTGCCTGTAGTGGTGTTGCCTTTAGCATTTCACCGGTAAATGGTACCGACGGCACTGTTCCGGCAGGCACTGTATATAGTTGGTCAGCGCCTGCACCCCAACCGGGTATATCAGGATTAGCGGCAGGTACTAATAGCTCAGGTATTTCAGGCACCCTAAGCAACACGAACGCTGTCCCTGCAACAGTAACCTATGCCGTAACCCCTGTAGTCAACGGCTGTACCGGTACACCATTTAATGTTACCCTTACGGTCGCACCGACTCCTACAGTGGCAGCCCTTAGTAACCAAACGGTATGCAACCAGTCGAATACCACAGCCATTACTTTTACAGGTAATGTCCCCAATACAGTATTTAACTGGACCAACAATACACCTTCGATAGGGCTTGCTGCTTCCGGTTCGGGTGATATTACCTCTTTTACAGCGATTAATACCGGGGCAAACCCCGTAACGGCTACCATAACGGTGACCCCAGAAATAAACGGTTGTTTTGGCGCACCACAAACTTTTACCATCACGGTAAATCCTGCATCTTCGGTAGTATTTTCGCAAACCAATCAGACCCTTTGTTCCGGAAGTACCAGCACGGTGGTAAACCTAAGCAGTGCTACTCCGAACACTACCATCAGTTGGACCGCCACACAACCATCTGGAATCACGGGTGTCGCTACAAGTGGTACTACAAGCATCCCGGCGCAAACGTTGGTGAACACCACTAGCGCACCCATAACGGTTACGTATGAGGCAACGGCCACTACTTCGGGTGCTTCCACATGTCCGGGTGCCACAACAGTTTATACCATAACCGTAACCCCGGTTCCTTTTGTAAACGGTACCCAACAGATAAGTACCTGTAGTGGCACGGCGCTAAACTTTATCCCTGCAAATACAGGTGGCAACAACATGCCTGCAGGGGTAACATTTACATGGAGTGCACCAACAGGGAACGGTTTTACAGGAGGCTCAGCACAAAACAGCCCTCAGGCAAGCCTTAACCAGACACTGGTAAATACGACCAATGCGCCCGTTACCGCCACCTATACTGTAACGCCCCATTATAGCGGATGCGATGGTGTACCCTTTACCGTAGAAGTTACGATTAACCCTACAGCAACCGTACCCAATGCTTCACTTACATTATGTAGCGGCACATCCTTTACTTTTGATCCGGCTACCCTCGCAACAGTGCTCCCGGCAGGCACAACATTCAACTGGGCAGTGCCAACAGGCAGCGTAACCGGGGGCGCATCAGGTGCAGCGCAAGGCACCATAACCGGAACACTTACCAATACAACTACAGCTGTGCAGGCTGCCGTTTATACTATTACCCCTGTATCCCCGCAAGGCAACTGCAGCGGCAGTATATTTACGCTTACCGTCAATGTGAATCCTGCCTTTACGGTAAATGCAACCGTGTCTAATTACAGTGGCTTCCAGATAAGCTCGGCAGGAGCCAGCGACGGCTTTATAAACCTGACACCATCAGGAGGCAGCGGATCGTATACCTACTCATGGACAGGACCTAACGGTTTTACTGCTTCAAGCCAAAATATAACCGGTCTTGCTCCGGGCGTATATACTGTAACCGTAAGTGATGGGCTTTGTTCAGGAATTATACAAACCTTTACCATTACAGAACCCTTACCTTTGGTTATCGCAGAAGTTACGGCAAGCCATGTAAATGTGGATTGTTTTGGACAGTCGACTGGGGTAATTGAAGTGGCAGTAACAACCGTGTCGATTGCACCGTTTGACTATGCGATCCTCTTACAGAATGGCACAGTAGTACAAAGTGCCGATAACCTTACGGCACTTAACCATACGTTTAGTAACCTGCCGGCAGGGGCCTATAACATCAAGGTTACGGATGCTAACGGTACATTAAAGTTTATTAACGGCATACAAATCACACAGCCGGCCAGTGGCCTTGCCATAACGGGAAGTTTGGTTTCGAATTTCAACGGGTTCAGTATCAGTTGTACTGGTGCCAGGAATGGCAGTATCGACCTTACTGTAAGTGGAGGCTATCCGGGATACACTTATGGCTGGACGGGGCCTAATGGATTTACTGCTACAACGGAAGACCTGACAAGTCTTAATCCGGGGGTATATACGGTAACCATTTTAGACACCACCAATGCCTGCCCTGTTACACAAAGCTTTACTATTACCGAGCCGCAACCTGTAGCATTTACAGGTGCCGTGCCAGTGTATAATGGTTTTGAAATAAGCTGTTTTGGAGGCAACAACGGTAGCATCAATATAGCACCTGCTGGAGGTACAGGTATATATACCTATGCCTGGACAGGGCCAAACGGCTTTACCGCAGCTACCCAAAACCTTAGTAGCCTGGGCATCGGTAGCTATCAGCTCATTGTGACTGATAGTAACGGCTGTAGCGCACCATCACAACGTTTTACACTTACCCAGCCAACTGCATTGGCTATTACAGAAACCCATGTAAATGTATTGTGTTTTGGTTTAGCTACCGGCTCGATTGATGTAACGGTTACAGGCGGTGTACAAAATACTTCGGGGGTATACACCTATGCGTGGACGGGTCCCAACGGATTTTCCTCTAATATGGAAGACCTCACGAATATTGCAGCAGGCACCTATAACCTAATTGCTACCGATGCCAATGGATGTACCATTCCGCTCAGCGTAACGGTTACTGAGCAACCCGAAATCATTATTACCCCTACAACTACACCCATTACCTGTTACGGGGCAAACAACGCCAGCATTTCCCTTGCGATAACCGGTGGGGATGCGCCATATGTCGCCCAGTGGAGCAACCTTGCCACAGGTACGTATCAGGACAATTTAGCTGCCGGAAATTATGTGATTACCGTAACCGATGCCAGCAACTGTATCAAGCAAATTACCGTTGTAATTCCGGAAGCACCGGTGTTTATGGTAACGCCTGTAGTGAACCAGATTACCTGTCACGGTGCGCACAACGGCAGCATAGCGCTGAACCTTGTTGGCGGTATTGCTCCTGTCACGCTGGTATGGAGTGATGGTTCAAATCAGGGGACTACCCGAAACAACCTCGGTGCCGGGACTTATACTGCAACCATTACAGACGGCACGCCATGCCAAATAGTGAGGACATTTACCATTGTTGAGCCTGCTGCAATGAGTATTTCAGCTAATCTTACCCACGCACTTGACTGTAACAATGCATTAAGCGGTGCGATAGACCTTGTGGTAGGTGGCGGTACACCTCCCTATACATATACTTGGTCTAACGGACAGACCGTAGAAGACTTAAACAATATCACTTCGGGAACGTATTCTGTAACCGTTACCGATGCCAGCGGATGTTACGTTTCGGGCACCTACAATATAACCCGTCCGGATCCTATTACCCTAAATGTAACCCGTAATGTGGTACACAATTGTGATACACAGTATGTGAGCCAGACCAATATAGCTCAGGCTGCGGGAGGTGTCCCTCCGTTTCAATACACCTGGAGTAGCGGAACGGTTTCCGGGGTATACGGGCAGAATATGAATACCAATCAAAACGGCACGGTCATCGTTACAGCCACAGATTCATCAGGATGTACTGCGACAACCACATTTGAGGTAGACACACAGCAACTTGGCGAAGCGAACTTCACTGCCGGTTCTTATGCGTTTACGACGTATCAGGAGTATTCAATATCAGATCCGATACATTTTGATAACCTATCTACCGGAGATTATATTGAAGTGGGTTGGGATTTTGGTGACGGCGCCAGCTCACAGGAAATAAGCCCGGATCACACCTACCTGCGCGAAGGGACATACACGGTAAGGCTACACGTGATTTATCCTTATGGCTGTACTGATACGTATACAATGACTATTGTTGTAACAAAGGGATATGATGTCATGGTGCCGAATGCCTTCACACCGAATGCCGACGGGCATAACGACACCTTCAATGCAGTACACAGAGGGCTAAAATCAATTGAATTACATGTATTTGATACGTGGGGTGCGCTTATCTACTCGGAAAAAGGGGAAGTAATTACCGGCTGGAACGGCTATGTAAAAGATAATCCGTCTGAAAACGGAAATTTCTATTACCGTATTAAAGCCGAAACATTTTATGGACAAATTATAGAATTAGAAGGTCCATTCGTACTGATTAAATAAACCAACCGGAAGCAAAATGAAAAATACTATTACCTCAATACTGTTCCTCCTTTTTTGTGCAATTGCTCATGCACAAGACCCAATTTTTACCCAATACTTCATGGTGCCACAGACCATAAATCCCGCTTTTACGGCTTTTATGGAAAATACTAGTGTGGGAGTAATACACCGCAGCCAGTGGCCTGATGCCAAGCTAAAAATAAGCAGTGATTATGCATTCCTAAATACCTGGGCTGAAAGTATAAACAGTGGCTTTGGAGTAAGTGTGCTTAGCCAGCGTGAATCATTTACAAATTACAGCCTCTCTCAGGTAAACGGTAGCTATACCTATCGTGTCCAATTATCAGATTATTGGTATTTCCACCCGGCTCTTGAAGTGGGTTATGGCAGCAAGTCATACGGCTTCCAGAATCTTGTGTTGGAAGACCAGATAAACATTGGTTCAGGAACCATTGATCCGGTGAGCAGCGATCCACTAGCGCTTAACAATAAAGCGGGATATTTTGATGCCGGGGTGGGTATGATGTTTAATAATGAATATGCCTGGATCGGTGCCTCTTTAAAGCATATTACCAAACCGAATATTTCATTTACCCAAGCAGGTAATTTACCATTAGACATGTTTTTTTCGGTAAGTGGCGGTTACGAATTTTTGTTCTCTAATTTTTATTTTACATCCGATGCAAAACTGTTGATTACAGCGAATTATATGCAGCAATCGAAGTTTAACCGTTTGGATGCTGGTGCCGGTTTTGTTTTTGAAAGGATTTTCTTTGGGGCAAATGTAGCCACTAACCCCGCGAGGAATAACTCCAATGCTCCATTGGTAACTTCTATAAATCCTTATTTGGGCATCCAATATGAACACCTTAAATTTGGTTATTCCTACGACGCTTTGACCAATGGCATGGGCCGTAATGGCGGCGTGCATGAGTTTTCAATATTATACCAGTTTGATTGGGAGAAAAAATGCCAGGGCTGTCCGGAGTATTTTTAAAATGAGTATATTTATAATGATAATTAAAACGAATTATCATTGGTTGGTTTAAAATGCCTCTTCCTAAAGAAGGGGCATTTTTGTATAAGTCTATAGACCTCAGATAAATTTTTAGATTGTATATTAAAAATAAAATCCGAGCAGTACAAGGACCAAACAACACGCGCCCGCACGGTAAATGCAGCAGGGGTTTCCCCGATGCTGTTTCCGTGCGGGCGCATCCGCTTTCAAACCGCAAAAAGGCGTTCCCGACCACAGGGAGGGATTGCCTTTTTGCTCCGAAAATCCGGGCTAATCAGCCAACCGCTAACGGTTGGCTGCGAAAATTCCCCAAGTTCAGAAAGAACCCCCTCTCGGTGGTCAATCCCTGCCTGAGCAGCTGCCACAAAAGGCTGCAACCCATTTGTGCCAAGACGGAATTGATGAACAAGTCCTGTTTTTCGAGTGCTTCGGCGAGGGAGCAGCTCGGCAGGTCTTCGGTATCGCTTGCTTTAAGGAGTTCGGTAAATTCACGGGTAACCTGTGGCAGGCTGCCCACAGGTGTAAACTTTTCCGAAGCAGGCTGTTTGATATTGCCAATGGTAGAGAGGATAACCTGTCCTGTGTCCTTGCTGTTGCCGAAGTCCATCCAATAACGGGGCGTGTCGGCACGGTGCGCACTCAAATCCAAATCGTCCAACACTTCGGCTATCCCGAAACGGGCTACTGCGGTATCTACACAGGATATGTAAAGGGCATTCCTGCCCGTAGCCGTATCAACAGTAAATGGTTTTTCTATGGCTTTCCAAGCCGTTCCAAAAAATCGGTTGGTGCGGGTAATGAGGGCGGCTGCTTTGGATAAGCCGACTTCGCATTCTGCAAATAACTGCCTGCCACGGTTGGCATCGGTAATTACATCATCATCCCACAGGCTGACCTGAAAGCCTGCGTGTCCCAACTGTTGCAGGCTGTGGGACATTCGTGCCAAGCCTGTCAGCACCTGTGAGCCTGTACCGCCTGCACCAATAAGGCACACATTTATGGGATTGGTAGGGTTCAATAATTCGGGTGCGGTAAAGTGTGCTTTTGTTTTCGTTTCCATTACAGTAGGTTTTTAAGGGTTAGCGGTGTGGTTCTAAGGGTATCGGTAGGGAATGGCTTTTTAGCGTCTGCCATCAGTTCCTTATAAAGGTTAAAGAGGTTTACGCCTACGGGGTTGTGTTCGTTTATATGATGGGAAAAATAACTCCCGAAAAAATACCCCTGCCATGCGGCAATAAATTCCTCTAAGGTGGCAGCGGATTTAATGGATACATCTACATTACCCATACACACATTGCCTTTTTGGTAGAGGTTAAAAAAGGGGGCGTGGAATAACGGGGTTTCTGCTATGGGTTTGGTTTTGCTATTAAGCGCAAAGATTTGTAACTGTTTCCTGTTGGCTTTCCAAACGAGCGCAGGCAATGAAACTTTACCGTTATCCAATCCCAGGCTATCGGCAAAGTATAACTTTTGGCGTTGGGGCTTGGTGTACCATACCACGCTGCCATTGTCGGATGGGTTAAGGTGCAATACATTGGCAGGCAGTACGCCCTCGGGGCGCAGGAATGCCTTTCCTGACTGCTCTCGGGTATCAAGGGCTTTGGCAAGGCTTTGCGCTTCCCTGACCGTTAACGGGTGTGGGTTTACAGGGCTTCCGCTTTCGTCCATATCGTAATACTCAATGTATGGGGAGGTAAAACCGCTTGCAGTAAAAACTACAAGGGCGGCTTTAGGCTGGTATAGAGGGACGTTTGGTGTCATAATCGTAGTTGTTTAAGAGGTAACACAATTCATTCAGGAGTGGGAACAAACGGCATTCAAAATCAAGAGTATCGTTTTCCTGCGCTTGCCCATCAAAAAAGCGTTTTAAAACAGGTTCTTGTTTTGAAAGGCTTTCGCTGAAAAAGGCGTTAACGGATTGTTGCACATTTTCATACAGCCACCCATCGGTGGACGCCACAAACCCGATGTATTTTTCCATCGTAATGCATTCGTAATCGTCATAATCATCGTTTTCATAGTCGGGCAGGCAGTCGGTATCGGCATGACGGTATATGGAAGTTTTAGGATAATCCTGCCACAGGCTGTAAAACTTTTGGGCTATGCTATGGCATTGTCTATCCAAATCATCACAGGGCGTAAAGGCTTTGAGCCATACCCCAAAATGGTCAAAATGCACCCTGTTCCACATCCTACGCAGCATTTTTTCCCCGTAATGCTGTGCAGCCCTTAGTTGGCTTACATGGTCATTGTAATCTTTTTGTTCCCAATCATCGGGGTCATTGGTTACCCATTCGGTAACCATTTCATACTGCCAATACAAAAAACAGTCCTCAGTGTAATACGGAATATTCACGGTATGGAACAGGTAGCTGAACACGCAGAGCAAGAGCCGTGCGCCTTTACGGTGCTTTTTGTCCTGCATCATATAATGAAGGGGCAGCACAGGAATATAAAACAGCGTGTTACCGGTATGGCAGGTTTCCGTTGTCTGAACCGCAAAGCTGCCGTTATCCTCTAAGAGTTCCAAACCGATATGCTGCGGGTACTTCTCATTGAGCAGCCTGCCTGCTTCGTGCAAGGCAACCTCCCTGCCGTAGGGATAGGCAAACCCTGTAGTATCTACAGGGCTGATGCCGTAATGGTCGCACAGCAGTTTAAAACTGCGGTAAAAATCCTTTTTTTCACTGCTGCCAGTGATTGCCAGCCCTGTGTAGTGGGGCAGGAAACGGGTTTTCAGAAAACCATAGGCAGCAGCCCCGCAGGGGCTGACCTCGGTCGGTCGGCAAGCACTTCGGCGGTGTCTTTCCTGCGCTGCAAGCCCATCAGGAATTCGCCTGCGTTTTTGTGCAGCAGCTTTTGCCTTGTGTTTTGGGGCAGCCGTAACTGCCCCGCTATTATCTTTTGCATAATCCATAACGTTAGGTTTTATACTTATCCTTTAGTCCCCATAGTGGTTTCAAAACGGTACTGTACGGTATCGTTTGTAATTTCAGGGCCGACCGTTTTGGCGGTGGTCAGGGTAGGGTACGTGTTGGCATAGAAATGCATCACGGCTTCCACGCTCCATTTCGGGTCAGGGTCGGTCAGTTCAACCTCATTCCCCTTGTCTTTCATCAGGAATACCCTCGGCAGTATTAAGGTCTGTAGCATCTTGCTTAGTTTTAGGTTCAACATTCGTTACTGCTGTGGCAGGCTGTTCAGCCCCGAAAAGGTCAGGGCTGAATTGAGCCGACAGGCTCGAGCGGCGTTTTTGCATTTCCTCAGTTTTGTCGGGGAACTCGGAAGTTTTTGGAACTTTTAACCACGCTTCCCTATATTTGCCTGCTGCTTCGAGTTTATCCACTTCCGCCATAATGCCTTTGTATTTCATTTCCTTGATTTCCTCGGGCGTGGTGGGCTTGTCCGATGTATCGGCTTTATCCGTTTTTTCGGTTTTCTTCTTTTCCATTGCTGCATTTTTCTTGGCAGCTTCTTGTCCTTTAAGGTAGGCTTCCATATTCACGAGCAGTTTGGAGGTTTCGGCAACGGGTGCGCTGACAGCATCAAAAAAGCCCTCACACAATTCCTTTGCGCTACCCCTTAAAATCAGGGGCGGTATATGGTTTTTTGCGGCATCCCCGCAACCGTCATTTTGCAGCAGTACGGAGGTGGTCAGTTGTTCCCCGTCCTTTTTAACGGTAATGTTCAGGCAGCCCTCAAACGGGATGGCTGCGATATGGGCGAAAAAATTTGTAACGGGCATGGCGTTTATTTTTTGGGTTTGCGTTGCGGTTCGGGGTTGCTTTCTATTACACGCCTGATAAGGTTCAGGGCGGTTGTAGTGTCAAAGGCATCGGCTGCGGTCATTGCCACGTGGTCAAGCCTTTCCATAATAGGCAGTACTTTTTTTAATGTGGTTACTGCCTTGCGTTCTGTGGTGGGTGCTAATAGGGTCATAACAATACAATTTTAAGCAGCCCCGCAAAACAGGGCTGCGGTTAATTATCAGTTGAATTGCAGGGCAACCGCCCCATCTTTGGCAAAGCCCCCGCACAGGTCAAAGGCTTTTTGTCCCCGTGCCTGTGCCGTACCGCCCAAACAAATGGATTTTAGTTTGTCCTCGCCCGTTTTGAAGCTGCGTACATTTTGGTAGTAGCCCGTAACGGCATTGTATGCGCCAAACAACGTGCCTTTGGTGGTAACAAGGCTTTGGGTATCGTCTGCCATAGCGTACTCGAATGCTGCATCACAGGCATTTTTATACATCGTTGAAAGTTCCTCAGTAGCCCCTTTTTTGAGTAGGTTATAGGTTTCTTTGTTCGGGCAAAGTGCCAACTGTATAAGCTGCTTTACCTGTTTATCTTCAATGCGCACATTAGCCCACTCGTTAAAGATGCCCTCTAATTGTAAAGACAGGTTATCGGCAACGCCCATTACTTTGTGCGCTTGCTCCAAACGTTCCTTAGCCCCTGCGGTGTGGCGTATGCGTACCACATTGGTAGCAGTTTTCAGGGCGGCGTTAAGGGTATTTTGGCAGACGATACGCACGGGTGTAAAGGCTGCGGTAATGGAACCGCTGCCATCGTGGGAGGTGGTCAGGAAAATATATTTTTGTGTTACATCGTCCCCGTTGCCCACACGAATATAGCCGGGCAGTTTTGCGGTAATAAATATGCGTTCCCCATTGCCGAGTGCGCCTGCGGTTTCATATAGTATGCCCTCGCCACCGCCTACAATAGCATCGAAAAAGGCGAACGCATCACTGTTCTGTACAATTTGATAGTCTTTGCCCACCACGCCAAAAACAGCTTTGGTATCGGTGCGCATGGTGGCGTACTGGTCGGGTATTGGGTAACTGTCGAATAGCCCTGTACCGCGTGCGAAAATCGGGGCTTTGGCTACTTCATAGTCCAAGCCTGCAAAAGCTATGGCTTCACGGGAAGTCGGGTAGTTTTCTACAACCTGCCCAAGCCCGTGCCAAGCGGTTTGTTTTACACTCATAAAGGCGTGTTGCCCTGTTGCTTCGTTGAAATTTATATTATGTGCCATGATTTTAGATTTTAAGGTTACTAATTAAAATGGGAGGTCGTCGTTATCGGCTGCGCCATTAGGGAGTATTTCGGCTTCGTACACGGGTGCTGCTGTTGCATTGGCAGGCTGTAGCGGTTCAGCATTGTACACAGGGGCTGCGTTCGCTGCTGCTTGGTTTATTTGTTGCTGCGCCCGCTGTTGTTGCTGCGCCTGTTGTTGGGGTTGCTGTGTTGCCTGCGGTTCGGCTTCGTTTTTACCGCCCCCGTGCAGTTTAATGTCTGTGGTGTTGAAGTTCAGCCCTGCTTTAGGTTGCCCATCGTTGCCCATCCACGCACGGGCAGACACACGCCCTGCGAGTTCTACAAGGCTGCCCGTGGTCAGGTATTGTGCCACCCCTGTAGAAAACCAATAGGCACAGTCAAAAAATTCCGTTTGGGTTACTTTAGTCCCGTTTTTGTCTTTGTAGTCGTGGTTTACGGCTATTGAAAAACTCACTACACTTTTGTTGTTTGACAGGTTGCGCACTTCCGCATCCCTTGTCACTCTTCCGATAATTGTCATAATCGTCCTTGTTTAAATGATACATTCGTTTTGTATCTTCCGCCAGTCCTCTAATCTGTTACAGTCCTGCCTCGCTTGCGCTCCGCATAACTTTTTCCCAAAAGAAAACCGGAAAAAGAAAGCAGGTAAACAGTGCGGGTAAAGCGGGAAAACAAAAGGAAACGGAATAAGTCCCAAGGGGTGGGTTTGTGAGTATGCGAGCAAAGCCATTATGCCGTAGTCTTTTGCTTTTACCAGCGTGCTTTACCCGCAATACATTAGCTGCCTTTTGCCGGTTATCTTGGGAAAAGTTCAAATAATAATTTTCAGATGGTAATATAGTACAGAGATTGAGGATGCAAAGCCAGTTATGGTATTAACGGATTGCTGTATGTAGTGGTAGTTTTTTTAAATTATTTCCCGTGGTTTTCCACTGGATATTTCAAAGACGCTTAAAACGTCAAAGTGGAGCCGGCGGATCCGTTCAAGGCATTTAAAAGAAAAACAAAGACAAATAAAAGACCCGCTTAAAAGCCGAGAACTCCAGGTTATTTAAAATCACACCTTCTCAACACAACGACTTAGCGTATTAGGGAGAGATTTTGTTTTCAAGTGCTACACGGAACATTACGGTTTATATTATGAAGTTAGCTTTGTTTAATAATTATTGGAAGGTGCGGTACAAAATTTAGAAGTAAATTAAAATAAAAATTGCACACTTTAAAACACTATATTTGATAGCAATACGCATCCCTAATGCAGGTGACCCTAATTGTATTATCGTTAGCTAATTTAGAAACTTCCAGTAGTAATGAACACAAACAAAACAGTGAAAATCTTAAAAGAAAAAAAAGACACCATCCTTGAACTTTGGACTACCAAGCAGAAGGCTGAAGACAGTTACTTTAATACAGACGACCAGAAAGAGGATTCTGAAGACTTTGCGACATCGTTCTTAGATGCGTTAAGCGATGCCACTATAGAAGACCAGGATTCAAAGGGATATGATAAAGTGCATGAAGTACTTATGGGGATATCGGTATCACGGGCAAAAAGGGGATTTTCTCCAAGAGAAACCGGAAGCTATTTATTCAGTTTTAAGGAAGCCCTTTTAGAAGTACTTTCTGATGAAATTCAAGATTCTGCCACACTTTATAGTGAAAGCCTCAAAATCAGCAAGATTATCGATAACATGGCCATACTTACCTTTGAAGGCTATATCAAAGGGCGTGAAGATGTAATAGCCAGACAAACCGATGAAATTACAGAAATTTCTACCCCTGTTATCCGCGTATGGGATGGTGTAGTGGCGCTACCTATTATAGGAACTTTAGATAGTGCACGCACACAGGTAGTTATGGAAAACCTTTTACAGCAAATTGTTGAAACCGGCAGTACCATTGCTATACTAGATATTTCGGGAGTACCGGCAGTAGACTCGCTTGTTGCCCAGCATTTAATAAAAACGGTAAGCGCTACAAGGCTTTTGGGTGCCGAATGCATCATAAGCGGCATAAGGCCGGAAATTGCCCAGATTGTAGTACACTTAGGTATAGACCTTTCCAATATCATAACAAAATCAACGTTGGCTAGCGCACTGCAAACGGCATTTAATATGCTGAAACTTGAAGTGAACAAAAAAAAGGTTACTTATACAAACAGCTAAGTTAATGGAAAGGATTCCTATTTTAAAGATGGGTGATTTTCTTTTGGTCACCATTCAGGTAGATTTATACGATCAGCTTGCAGAGAACCTTGAAACTGATCTTGTAAATTCTGTAAAAAAACATAATTCTAAAGGAGTATTAATCGATATTTCGTCGGTTTCTATTATAGATTCATTTATGGGCCGGATCTTGGGTAACATTGGTATAATGTCCAGGATTATGGGGGCCCAGTCAGTAATTGTGGGTATGCAGCCTGCAGTTGCCATGACTTTGGTTGAACTCGGCCTTACACTTACCGGGGTTTCTACTGCACTTAATGTTGAAAAAGGAATGGAACTTTTACGTTCTAAAATTTTATTAAGTGAGGGCCAAAGCGATGACTATGACAACGATACTGAGTAAAGAAGACTTTGTTATAGTCAAAGAGCAGGACGTAGTCCCGTTCCGCAACAAGGTAAAAGATGCTGCGGTAAAGATAGGTATGGGCATATTGAACCAAACCAAGCTTATTACCGCGGCAAGCGAACTTGTGCGTAACCTGCTTAAGTATGGCGGCGGTGGTATTGTAATTATTGAGGCTGTAAACAATGGCAGGGAGAATGGCATACGCCTTGTTTTTTCAGATAAAGGGCCTGGCATTCCAGACCTATCCCTTGCAATGAAAGACGGTTATAGTACCGGTAAAAGTTTGGGGCTTGGCCTGCCCGGAACAAAAAGGCTGGTAAATGAATTCGATATACAATCTACGGTTGGCGTGGGAACGACGGTTACCATAATAAAATGGAAAAATGGATAATGCCGTTCTCTTCTCTTATAAAATAGATGACAGAAGCTATGTCTCTTTTATAAAACGTGAAATACATAACCTGGTTACTACTGCCGGATTTAGCCCGCAAAAAGTAGGGGAAATAGACATTGTAGTTTCAGAGCTTACTTCTAACCTTATAAAATTTGCCGAAACGGGTGAATTGCTGTACCGCCTGGCAAACGATGATAAAGGTGTTTTTCTCGAAATCTATTGTTTGGATAAAGGCAAAGGTATACACAACCTTTCAAGGATGATGCAGGACGGCATCTCGTCTTCAGATACTTTGGGACAGGGGCTTGGGGCTATAGAGCGTTTGAGCAGTCGCTCTTCAATTTTTACCGTACCGGACTCTGGTACCGTTGTGTACAGTAAAATCTATCAAAAAGAACCGGATGCTGTAATAAGACAAAGTAATATCAATTTTGGGGCTGTGCAGGTTTGCGCACCGGGAGAAACGGTTTGCGGCGATGGCTATAGCATGAAAAAGCTTGGTAACGGAATACAATTTTTTATGGGCGATGGCCTTGGCCATGGTATTAATGCCCACGAAGCAGTTACTGAAGCCATAGCGTCTTTTACATCATGCAGGGCAACCAGCCCTGTTGAGGTGCTCAGGTACATACATGAAAACGTAAAAAAAACAAGAGGGCTTGTAGTAACAATTGCCTATCTTGAATATACTGCCCAAAAATGGTATATGTGTGGGATAGGAAACATTTCTACCAGCCTGTATACAGGGCTTGTCCCTAAAAACTATATGCCATATAACGGTATTGTAGGGCATAATATTCCGCGCACATTAAATGATTCTGTTATGGAGTTTGAAAAATACCAGACGCTTATTATGCATTCTGATGGGCTCAGGGCACGGTGGAACCTTTCAGAATTACCTGGTATATTAAAATACGAGCCTAATGTAATTTCGGCAGCGCTTTATAAAGATAATGCCCGCCATAATGATGATATGACCGTGTTTGCCGCAAAAATAAATTTATAGTTATGAAAGAAATCATCCGCATACGCCTTGATAATGAGATGGACCTGATCCTGGCGCATAAAAGGGCCATGAAGCTGGCCGAACTTTGCGGATTAATAGTATCGGCGCAAACCCGGTTTGCCACTGCTTTGTCAGAAATTGCGCGTTGTGCTATAACCTATGGTCGGAATTCCCAGCTTGTACTGGGCATTGGGTCTTTAAGCGGAGGTAAAAAAGAAATAAATGCCATTATTTATGATGACATAAACCTTGCAGAATGTAATCCGGAAGCCTATGCTTATGCCGGGCGCATTTCTAAAAGTATCGCCTTGCAATTTAGTAATGGTGTGTATGAAATAAAACTTACGTTACTCATTCCTTATTCAGGTATTATTTCACCCTTGCGCATAACCTCGTTTATTGAATATTTTCAGAAGGAACAACCCCTGTCACCGTACGATGAATTGCGAAAAAAAAATATACAGCTTATAGAGTTGTCTGAAAAACTCAGCGAGAGCGAGCATAATTACAGGCAGCTTACGGATACTTTACCCATGATTATTTTTTCGGTAGCTAACTCTGGTAAAATTACGCTTGCAAACAGAAGATTATTAGAACTGTTCGAAAACCAGTTTACTACTTTTCCCGCGGTTTCATTAGATATAATGTTGCATATCGAAGATAGCCCTGCAATAAGTAAGGGTTGGGACATTGCCCGAAAGACGAAATTACCATTTACAGGCCAGGCCCGCCTGCACCTTAATAGTGCCTATGTGTGGCACATGATTTCCATAATGCCTAATAAGGATGAAAATGATGAAGTATTTGGCTATATAATATCTATGGTAGATATTAATGCCCAAAAACTGATAGAAGAAACACTTAAAGATAATAAAGAACTTAAGGAAACACAGCAAAGCCTTAAAACAATTAATAACGAACTGTCGGCCAAGAATCGTGAACTGGAACAGTTTGCCTACATTGCAAGCCATGATTTGCAGGAACCCCTACGGAAAATCCGCAATTTCACGTCATTGGCAGAACGTGGCCTTACAACCGAAGAGCGGGAAAAACTGTACTTCCCTAAAATAAATGCCTCAGCCGAACGTATGTCACGGCTCATTAAAGATGTGCTTAATTATTCCAAACTGGGAGTAGAGTCCGGAAAGTTTGCTACCATAAGCCTGGATGAAGTAATAAAGGATGTGGTTAATGACTTTGAGTTCCTGATAAAAGAAAAGCAGGCTGAATTTACTATAGGCAGCCTTCCGGTAATTAATGGCATACCCGTACAGATAAGCCAGTTGTTTTATAATGTGATAGGCAATTCGCTAAAATTTACCGAGAAAAAGCCTTTAATTATAATAACATCGCAATATGTAACTGTTGCCAATGGCAGTCACAAAGAGGGTGATTATAATAAAATCTCGGTTTCGGATAACGGTATTGGAATAGATGCCCAGCACATCAGCAAGATTTTTATTATTTTTAAAAGGCTGCACCCACAAAATGAATATGAAGGCACCGGCATAGGTTTAGCACTTTGTAAGAAGATTGCTGAAAATCATAATGGCTATATGGAAATTGAAAGCGAGCCGGGTTCAGGCACTACTATTTCTGTCTATCTTCCCGTGTAATAGTACGTTCTTTAGTATGCCCTTATCTTCTCCAGCAGCTCAACCGCTGTGTTGTTATGCTGCTGATACGCTATATCAAGTACATTTAAACCGCGCTGGTCTTTAATTGAAATGTCAGCGCCGTTATTGAGTAGTATATCAATCATTTCGTTACGCCCAAACATCACAGCAAACATTAATGCCGTACCGCCGTTTCCATGCTTTGCATTTACATTGGCGCCATTATCAATAAGCAATTGTGCTATTTCAGGATAACCCTTAAAGCACGCGCCCATCAGGGCTGTATTGCCGCTGCCATCTGTAGCATTACTATCGGCACCGGCATAAATCAGTGCCTTTACTGCTTCGGGCTGGTTGTTGTAGGCTGCGATTATAAGGGGCGTATAGCCGCGCTCATCTGTTACATCTACATTTTCTATAAGCTTAAAAATCTCGTTTAACACCGATACATTTCCCTTACGGGAAGCAGAGAATAAAGCATTGGTAATATCATTCATGGTTTGTTATTTTTATTGTTTGAATTTACGAAATGTAGTTTGCCGGTTAATTAAGGTATTCACGATGTTTATTGCTGTCCAACACTTTATAAGTTGAAATGGCAAAAAGCGTAAAAATTATGTGAGCTATAAAAAGCTGCCTGTAATAACCGTGCCTATAATTTTGTGGAGGCCTGCTGTGTTGGGCAAACAATAATTTCCATACGGCAATACCTGTTACCCCGCTCAGCACACCTATAAGCAGTATTTTAGAGAGTGTTGGCTTAGACAGTGCTTTTTCCCATGCCATGTAATATACTGCCATAAAGCCGATACCTGTAGCATAATGTAATATATAGCCGGAAGGATGGCTTTCTTCATCATGAATCTGTGGCAGGTCTTCAGAATTATCAATAAGCTTGTTAATCATTATCGGCTCAACATATTCCTGGTTTTCTTTCCTGGCTTTTAAATAACTGTATAAAGTCATGAAGGTTGTACCTACAACACCAGCTATTATTATCTTTTCTATTGTTTTCATAGTTCAGTACTTTAAAAAAGGGAAGCAAAAAACTGCTTCCCTGATTATGTTATTCAGAAATTTTTGGTTCCCGTTCCCAAATTCGATGCCTGCCCATCTGGGTTGTAAAATCATCCGTAAATGTTTTTGCCTGGCTGTTTATAACAATGCCCGGAAGATTTTTGTCTTTGCCATCATTCAGCTTATTGCCTATGGTGGTTTTTTCTATCAGCTCATTTAACCCGCTGTCAAACCCTATCACTTTGCAGTGCCTATAGGCATCATTGATAAATTCAATTACATTATCGTTAGCGGACAGGGCTGCATTGCTTTGCGAGGTGGGCACATATACTGCGTCAAATAATACGGAAGATGACGAGAAAAACGCAAAATCCACTTTGATTTCAGTGCCCGAATCGCTTTTAATAGTTCCTGCATGCGGGCCAACAATCTTAGCCGCTGCACCTTTGGCTTCCAATGCCTTTTTAAGGGCATTGACTGATTTTTCGCTAAATCCTTCACCACATAAAAACGCCACCTGGCGGGTTTCTATACTATCTGTAGTAGTAGGATTTTTTATCATACTCAGTGCATTGCTAGGTGCGTAGTTTTTATCGAGCGGTTTCGGCTCATACTTATCTGGGTCAGCATCAGCGCCTATACCATGGTTCATTGGTTTTTGAGGCTGTTCGGGTACGGCAATACCCAGGCCTGTAGCCACTTTTTTCGCAAGGGTTTTATCTACCTGGTTCAGCAGCCCCAGTATGCGTTCACGTATGGCGACAGTTTCTACTTTACTTAGCTCAAAGCGCAATGCTTTAATGATATGGTTCTGTTCCGTTTCCGTCTGGCTTTTGAAGAACAATGCAGCCTGACTAAAATGGTCGGCAAAGCTTTCACTGCGCTCGCGCACCTTGTGTGCTTCTATGCGCTCATAATGGCTTACAAAACCGCTTTCGGCTTCTTTGGCCTGGGCTGGGTAGCCGTTATTTAAAGTGTTTGGGCTGTAACTTACACGGCCTACATTTATTTCCTGCCTCATATGGCCGTCGCGTTGGTTGTTGTGCATAGGCGCAATAGTGCGGTTAATGGGTATTTCATGAAAATTAGGGCTTCCCAGCCTTGAGAGTTGCGTATCGGTGTAGGAGAACAATCTGCCCTGAAGCAGCGGGTCGTTGCTAAAGTCAATGCCCGGCACTAAATGCCCAGGGTGAAAAGCCACCTGCTCCGTCTCTGCAAAAAAGTTATCTGGGTTGCGGTTCAGCACAAGCCTGCCTATTTTTGTCACCGGCACCAATTCTTCGGGAATGATTTTGGTAGGATCCAGCAGGTCGAAGTTAAATTTGTGTTCATCTTCTTCGGCTACTAATTGCACGCCAAATTCCCATTCCGGGAAGTTACCCTTCTCTATGTTTTCCCAAAGGTCACGGCGATGGAAATCAGGGTCGTTGCCCGATATCTTCAGCGCTTCGTCCCATACCACTGCGTGGGTACCCAGTTTTGGTTTCAGGTGAAATTTCACGAAGGTAGATTTACCTTCCGCATTTATAAAGCGGAAAGTATGGATACCGAAGCCTTCCATCATGCGATACGAGCGTGGTATAGCCCTGTCGCTCATGGCCCACATTATCATGTGCATGGTTTCGGGCATCAGGGAAATAAAATCCCAAAAGGTATCGTGCGCTGATGCTGCCTGTGGTATTTCGCTATGTGGCTCAGGCTTTACTGCATGTATCAAGTCGGGAAATTTCATGGCATCCTGTATAAAAAATACGGGTATATTGTTGCCCACCATATCAAAAATGCCTTCCTGGGTGTAGAATTTTATGGCAAACCCACGCACATCGCGGGCCAAATCGGTAGACCCGCGAAAGCCTGCCACCGTAGAAAAGCGCACAAAAACAGGAGTTTTTGTAGTCGTATCATTAAGGAAGCCTGCCTTGGTGTATTCGCCTACATTGCCAAAGGCTTCAAAGTAACCGTGTGCGCCAGAGCCGCGAGCATGCACAATGCGTTCCGGGATACGCTCGTGGTCAAAATGCGTAATCTTTTCACGCATTATAAAATCTTCCAAGAGCGACGGGCCGCGTTCGCCGGCTTTCAGGCTGTTATGGTCGTTGTTTATTTTAACGCCTTGGTCGGTTGTTATAAGCTCGCCATCGCTGTATTCCCTGTTTTTTTCCAGGTCGGCCAACTTGGCGTTTTCATTGGAATCAGGAGGTATGTTATTTTTCTTCATCAGTAATTTTGTTTAGGATGTGACATTAAAATTACCTATTTGATAACACCCGATTGTTTTGATTAAGAAAACTTTGACGATTTAAGCGGCTATAAATAATGGTTATGGATAATTACTTTTTAAAGTCAGTAAAGTCCTGCCAATAAGCAAAGTAAAAGCTTAACACAAGCTTACGGGATATTAACAGGTGGGTATATGCAGGGAGGATAACTTTATAAAAAACAAAATCTAATTTATATGTCAGTAATTAAAAGCGACCATGCTGAAGGCCCTGTCGCTAAAGCTATCGAAAAACAGACTTCAAAACTTGCGTCAGACCTGTTTTTTATGGGCAGCATTAGGCTCAATAGGGGCATCAGCTACCCTGAAAATCCTGGGCAAAGAAAAAACCGCTTTGTTTGTAGGCCAGTGGGCAGCTCCATTTTTACTGCTTGGGCTTTACAATAAAATCGTAAAACTTGAGGGTAGCGACAAAAAGGATAAAAATCAGGATTCAGGGTTTGAATTTGAGGAACACCCTGTAAGCGACTATGCAGAGCCTGAAAAAGGCGGCGAGCTGTAATCCAGCCAGGCCAGAAAAAAGTAGCTTCTTAAAAAGGCATTTAACGTTTCAAAAAGCCCGGGTTAGTAATAGCCCGGGCTTTGTTATACCTGCTACTACCAGTTTAGTGGATAGTTCAGAAAGTTAATCCTTAAGCAGTGCGTGCGCAATAGTTACAGTAGCATTTCCGGGCACCTGATAATTAATGAATTCCTTATTAGCCTGTTTAGGTTGCAATTCATCCTTTCCAATAAATGCTTTAAATATTTCTTTGGGCGTCCCCTTTAATAGTATCCTTACATTGCAGGTAAGTGCAGCATCACCACCCAGCCTGACACTGATGGGCTTACCTTTGTGGTTATTGAATTTAAGGATAGGGTAATCGGAAAATATAAAGAAAGCTTCGCCTTTAACTTTGTGGTATTGCCGCGGTACAATACCAAAGGCAAGGCCGGCACCATATACTTCCTGCCCCACAATTCCGCTTTTTAGCCATCCGTCCTGTAAATCCTCCAACGGCATCCATAAATTGGGGTTCACCTCGCCTGTCTTAACGATGTCAGATATGATGTCTTTTGGCAGAAGTGACGGGTAGTAATATGCCAGGCGGCTCAGGGCATATTTCATAAACTCCGAGAGTAGCATACGTACCGAAGGCAATATATCTACGTCGCCTGCGATAAGAAGATAATGATGAAAAGCTGCATACACTTCCAGTTCTTCGTAGGCCGCCGTATAAGGCGCGTTATTCAGCGGGAATATCGCGAAAAAATTAGGATAATGTACAGCGTTGCCATAATTGCAATCCCATATATGTGCATTTTTAAAGACACCTGCAATACAGCAATAGCTTAAGTTAAGGTAAAACTCATCTTTCGTTTCCTTAAACATTTCAAGCAATGCCCCGGCGGCAAATGCGGTATTATTGGCCTGGTAAAATATATCAAAGCCGCAGCTGTCAAGCTTTTTAAAAGCGTTTTTTGCTTCTGTAAAGTATTTCTTATCGCCTGTAAGTTTCCACACCTGTAACATAAGGTGCGCATAAGAACCCGGCACATCAGTTTCACCCCTATGGCCGGGAACGGTTTCTTTTTTTATGACCTCAAGGGTATCCATACGGTAGAACACCGGCCAGTCATAATTAAAGTGATGTGCAATTTTAATGGCATAATCTATTGATTTCATAAGTAGTTCTTCTGCCAGCGCATCTTTTTTCAGGGCAAGGCGGCACAGGTTCATAAGCGGGTGGTGCAGGTACCAGGAGTCCATGACCATCTCTTTTTTCTGTTCTTCAGATCTGTCAAGCCTGTCCACCAGTGTGGGTAGCCAGCGCACCATAGTGTTTATTTTATCATCATAAAATGCAGGCAGGCCTCTGCGCAGTTCTTCGCTTACAATATTTTTTTCCCCTTCCCATTCCAGGTATTCCGTAAGGGGCAACAGTACCGCAAGCTGTACCATAAGTTCAGCCGGTGTCTGGTAATCGCATACATAGGCATTAAGGTACGAGACACCTTTAGAATGTGTCCAGCAACCTTTGTTGTTGCACAGGTCGTGCAGGCCCCTGCGAACGGTATTCAACCAGTCATGATATACCGGTTCCGGTTTCGGGAGTGCTTTATACACTACAGATAATGCATTGAGGTAACCTTGGGTAATTGCAGTTGCCGTTTCCGGTATTTCTTCGCTTAACAGTACAAAAGCATCCGATATAATATATTCTTTACCACCTGGTAGCGGCTTTTTAACGGCACAGGGAATCTGGAAGCCAAGTTCGGGCCAGTTTCCGCCGACGGTTTCACTTAAAGATGTTTCTGTGGCTTCGCAAAACGCAGAAATATCGGTAAGGTTCTGGAAATAGAACACCGAGCCATACCGGGGCTTTGTGGTACTGAAATACAGTGCGCCACTACGCGTACCCACCTGGTGCATGTGTATAGTAGCTGAAGTGTTAAGCACGTCACCTTCTTTTGTAAGTGGCATTATATCACGTGGCCAGTACGGTATCATTATATCAGCAGAAGGGGTAAAAATTGTGGTGTACCTGAACATGTGCTCTTCCAAGTCAGGAAATAAAAGGCTGACCTTATAGTGCCCAAGGCGTGTTCTTAGCTGTATCTCTAAACTGCTGCCATTATTAGATAATGTCACAATTTCAAAATCGTCATTCACGGCAAATGCTGCCCTGAAAGCCATCCGTTGCCCTGTAGGCCAGTTTGCCACTATCCATAGCGAATCGCCGGTGTTGTGTAAGGTAAATGCATAGTGATTGAATTGCAATGTGGCAAGGATTTTACTGGCACTGATATCCTGGCCGGCCGTAAGGCCCCATGGGGTAATGATACTCATAATAGTATGTGGATTTAAATAACAACTGTAAAATTGCACCATTAGCAATCACCAAAGTACAATGTTTTCTTAAAGTATTTTTATTTGTGAGAGTATTGGCAATAAGCTGCAATGGATAGATGACATTTGCTTTAATTAAAATAATATCAATACTTTATGAAAACATCATCTGATACAACTAAAGCAGCTACTGCTTCAAAACCGGCTCTTTCAAAGAACAGCACCAGGGGAACGGTTAAAGCAAAATCTAATGCTGCCGAAGGCCTGCGCGAATTGTTTGTTGACAGCCTTAAAGACATTTACTGGGCAGAGAAAGCCCTTACTAAAGCATTGCCTAAAATGGCCAAAAATGCTACTACCGAAGTTTTGGTACAGGCCATTGAAGAACATACTGCGGTAACAGAGCAGCAGGTGCAGCGCCTTGAAAGGGTATTTGAACTTATAGACGAAAAAGCGGTTGCCAAAAAATGCGAGGCTATGGATGGCCTTATTAAAGAAGCCCAGGATATAATGGAGAGCACCGAGCAGGGTCCGGTTCGTGATGCCGGTATCATAGCCGCGTCACAAAAAGTAGAGCACTATGAAATTGCCACTTACGGTACACTTGTAGCTTTTGCCAAAACCCTTGGCGAGGATGAAGTTGCAGACATTTTGGCTGAAACACTGGCGGAAGAAAAAGAAGCTGACGAAACCCTTACCGAAGCCGCGTACAATTCTATCAATTTTGATGCTGCGGGTGAAGAAGGTGGAGAACAGGATACTGAATAATACTCCCCAAAATAATTACTGTAGATAATACTGCTGAGTGGTTATTGTAGAAGCACTTCCTTTACCGGAGGTGCTTTTTACAGTTACCCTAAAGAAATGTTTTGCCTTATATGAACTTAATACTACTTATACAATGCATATAGCCTATAAAAATGATAGTTACGCTCCGGATTTACCGGGAGGGAAACACAGCAATGATTATGATATGGTGGTCTTTTGCCACCTGCGTTGGGACTTTGTGTACCAGCGTCCCCAGCACATTATCAACCGCCTGGCGAAAGGCCGAAAAATATTGTTTATAGAAGAACCCTGGCACCGCCCTGAAGAGCAAGGCAGCCGGCTTATAGTAATAACGCCAAACCTGCATCTACTGCAGCCCAATGTACAGCATATAGAAGAAATAACCGCTATACTGCCCCAATACACTGCCAAAAACATTAATACCGGCTGGTTCTATTCGGCTTCATTCCTACCGCTTTTAGGGTATTTTAGTTTTGATACCATAGTGTATGACTGTATGGATGAGCTTTCTTTATTTAAAGGCGCACCCGAAAAACTGGTACAGCAGGAACGCGACCTCATGGAAAAAGCAACTGTTGTTTTTACCGGGGGCAAATCGTTGTATGAATCTAAGGTGCAACATCATGATAATGTGTATTGTTTCCCAAGTTCTGTAGACCGTGACCATTTTGCTAAGGCATTAAACGGACTTGCACTTCCGGCAGATATTGACACTATAAAAGGCCCCATAGTAGGTTATTTTGGGGTGATAGATGAGCGTATAGACCTTACGCTTTTAAATGAAACAGCCCTCCTTAAACCCCAAATAAGCTTTGTGATGATAGGGCCGCTAGCAAAAATAAGTGAGCACGACCTGCCTAGGCAGCACAACATCCATTATTTAGGAATGAAAGGTTATAATGAGCTGCCGGGCTACCTTAAAGCCTTTAGCGTTGCCATGATGCCTTTTGCCTTAAATGATGCGACCAAGTACATAAGCCCTACAAAAACACTGGAATATATGGCGGCAGGCAAGCCTATTATCTCTACGGCTATTTATGATGTAGTGCGTGATTACAGTAAAAATGTAGACATAATTGATACGCCGCAAAAATTTGCTATGGCCATAGATGCTGCGCTTTTAAAACGCAGCAATATACTTTCCCCTACGGATTATAATGATATCCTTAAAAAAACTTCCTGGGATACAACCGTAGAGAAAATGCAGGAAATACTAAAAAACACCGTTCAGCAATGAGAAAAGCAGATATAATAATTATAGGGGCAGGCATATCGGGCGCAGTACTGGCGCAGCAATATGCTGAAATTGGTAAAAAAGTACTGGTCATAGAAAAACGCAACCACATTGCAGGCAACTGCTATGACTATATGGACGGAAATGGAATACTCGTATCTAAATACGGGGCTCACCTTTTCCATACCAACGATGAGCAGGTATGGGATTATGTAAACCGCCATAGCAAGTGGTACCACTGGGAACATAAGGTATTGGCAAAAGTAGATGAAAGCCTGCTGCCTATACCTGTAAACATTACTACGGTCAATACAATATTCGGCCTTACTATTTCTTCTGAAATTGAAATGAAAAAGTGGCTTGATCAAAACCGTGAGACCTATCTTAACCCCGCAAATGGTAAAGAAGCTGCTTTAAATAAGGTGGGGGCAGTGCGGTACGAAAAAATGTTCCGCCATTACACTAAAAAGCAATGGGATAAATACCCCGAAGAGCTTGACGCTTCGGTACTCGACCGCATACCGGTCCGCATGAATTATGATGTCCGTTACTTTTCAGATACTTACCAGGCTTTACCTGTAGGTGGATATACCCAATTATTTGAGGCAATACTCGGACACCCTAATATTGAAGTGCAGCTGGAAACAGATTTTTTTGATATAAAGGACGAAATAACCGGTTATGAAAAGCTTTTCTACACCGGGCCTATTGACCGTTTCTTTGAATTTAAGCACAGCCTTGAAGACAAACTGGAATACAGGTCGATAAATTTTGTATCAGAAACGGTTGATACCGAATATTTTCAGGAAAATTCAGTGGTGAACTATCCCGGGAATGAAGTTGACTTTACGCGAATAATCGAATATAAGCATTTTGGCAACCAAAAATCTGAAAGGACAACCGTTGTAAAAGAATATACCACCGGGGAGGGCGACCCATATTATCCGGTGCCTAACGCTAAAAATCAGCAGATTTATGAAAAATACAAAGTAGATGCCGACGCACTCATTGACGTATATTTTGTTGGGAGGCTGGCCAACTACAAGTATTTTAATATGGACCAGGCATTTAAAAATGCATTGGATTTATTTGGCATTTTGGAATCATCACCCGAACCTGCGTTTAAAAAAGCAGTATGAGTACTTTCAACTCATTCTTTATGGGCGGCTTTGAATGTGCCGACCATATTAACCGTTCTGGCGAAAGGGTAAATTTGCTGAAAGAAACCCAGCACGACATCCGCGTACGAGAAGATTACAGTAACCTTCTTTTGTTGGACATAAAAACAGTGCGGGAAGGCGTTTGCTGGAGTGCTGTTGAAACACAGCCTTACCTGTTTGATTTTACCGAGGTAAAAAACAGGATACAGGCAGCTGATGCACTGGGTATACAGATCATTTGGGATTTATGCCACTTTGGTTATCCTGATGGTATTTATCCCACGCACCCGCACTTTTGCCTTAGGTTTATTTCATTGTGCGAGGCCTTTGCACTATTCCATAAATCGGCTACAGACCAACCGCTTTTTGTGGTCCCCATTAACGAGATAAGCTTCCTGTCGTGGCATTCGGGCGACGTACGGGGTACTGTGCCTTTTGCCGTAAAGAGCGGTTGGGATATTAAATACCATTTATGTAAAGCGGCCATTTCAGGTATTGGCATGCTTAAATATATTGACCCTGAGTGCAGGATTGTTTTAGTGGAACCACTCATTAAAATACACGCCGGCTTTGAAACTGACCTTGAGCATATAAATAACCTCAATGCAAACCAGTTCCAGGCTATGGATATTATTGCAGGAAGGATGTGCCCTGAACTGGGTGGGAAAGAAGAGTATCTTGACATCCTTGGCTTTAATTATTACTGGAACAGCCAGTGGGATCATGGTATCGGTTCATTACAATGGCCCGAGGAAAGCGAAATTCCCCGCCGTACCTGTATTGCGGAACTTTTAGAGATGGCTTATTTGCGCTATGAAAAACCGTTGTTTATATCTGAAACCGGGCATTTTGGTATAGGCCGTGCGCTTTGGATAGATGAAATAGCTATTGCATGCTGTAAAGCGTTAAATAAAGGAGTCCTATTGCTGGGTGCCTGCATTTATCCGGTTATTGACAGGCCTGATTGGGATGATCTTACGGTATACCACGATTGTGGTATTTGGGATGTAGATGAAGATAAGAACCGCACAAGACATCTTGACTCTGTAATAGCGCTGCTCAGGGCGCGTGCAATAATCATAGACCATAAATTAAATGAAGTACATGACTTAATTTAGCACAATATTGGCAACATTACATTTTTTAAAGGCGACCTTTCATCTTTAAAATATTAATTATCAATATTATGTCAAAAAGTCAAGATTCCAAAAAGGGCGCTAAAAAAGCACCGCTGAAAACGGCCAAGGAAAAGAAAGAAGCCAAAAGGGATAAGAAAAGTGCCAGAAATGTGGACTAACCCATTAGCTATGGCCCTAAAGAATTAAAGCAAAGGTATAGTATCCATTTTTAAAGTAAAAATGGATACTATACCTTTTTAAACAATCGTTAATGTACGGTTTGTCGAAGTTCACTAAATAGTTACCCGTAAGAAGTTTAATCTACATTACCATGAGAAAATCGGAAAAGAGGGAGCAGTTGAAAAAAATGATCTGTGATTTTTTTCAGGCTAAAGACCCTGTTGTTTTAACGAAATTGCGAAACAATATCTATAATGAGATATGTCGCCTTCCTATGTTGCCAAATGATAAATATGCCTTAGAAGACGATATGTACCTTTGGAATTATAACAGCGACAAATACATTAAAAACATAAAAGATGACAATGCCCGGTTGAAGGTATTGTCAGATTTTGACAAGATGATTCAGAATGTAGACAATTCTTTATTAGGCAATTAAAAACACTGGTGAGAGTGCAACTCAGTCTTCACGGCTTTTTAAAACGCCTATCAGCCTGTTTAGAGATAACCCTTGTATAATTATCGAAAACAATACTATAAAGTAACAACCTGAGAGTATGCCTTCTTTATAAGGCGAATCGGGTAATGATAACGCCATTGCTATGGAAATACCACCGCGCAATCCGGCCCAGCTGAGTATAAATAAATTGTTGAAATTGATTTTTCCGAGTAAAAATAATGCGGGCAATGATATGCTTATAATCCTTGCTACAAGTATTATTACAATTGCAGATAAGCCTAGCAGCCAGTATTCCCGTAAAAAAGGCATGGCAACCATTTGTAGCCCTATCATGGCAAAAAGAATGGTGTTGAGCACTTCATCTATAAGTTTCCATATCCTGAGCAGGAAATCATCTGAAACCTTGTCTTCATGAAAACTGTTATTGCCTATAATGAGGCCTGCCGTTACTGCTGCAAGCGGTACGGAAGCATGAAAATAACCTGCCAAAAGTGAAATGCCCAAAACCAACGCTATGGATATAAGCAGTATGGTCTGAAAATCCTTGATGGATTTAATCAGTTTATATCCTACGTATCCAGTGGCAAGGCCAATAAGTATCCCTCCAAGTACCTCATGTAGGAGCAGGCCCGCGACAGTGCTAAAACTGATAGCAATATCAGGTTGTTGCACAAGCTCCAGCAGGAGCACAAATACAAGTAATCCAACGGCATCATTGAACAACGATTCCCCTGCAATAACGGTGGAAAGCTTTTCCGATATTTTAGAGTGTTTTAAAATAGACCCCACGGCTATTGGGTCTGTTGGTGATATCAATGCACCAAAAATGAAACAGTACATCAGCGGGATATTAATATTAAAAAGGCCTGTAAAGTAGTAAAGCAATAGGCCGAACAGGAGTGTGGAAAGCAGTACCCCTAAGGTGCTTAATGCAAAAACAGGCCAGCGTTGTTTGCGTAGTTTTTGGTAATCGAAGTGTAATGCGCTGGCAAAAAGCAGGAAACCAAGCATTACATCAAGCAGTATCCTGGAAAAATCCATACTGTCGGAAGCTTCTTTTATTTTAGCTGCGAGATCGTTATTTGTCTTTCCGATAATTACTATAACAACAGAAACTACCACAGAGATTGCTACAACGCCTATCGTCCCCGGCAGCTTTATAAAGCGCTGGTTAATATAGGAAATCCCCGCACTTACAAGTAAAAGCAGGGTGATAAGTTGTAGTAAATCCATAGGTTATTTGTATGTTTAAGATGCTTGGTACTGTACTTTTGCACTTTTCGCTTCCAATGCAAACTTTTTAAGCACCCGATAATGCGATTGTAATGCATCCCCAAAAGTTTGGCTTTCAATATAAGGGAGGCCGTATTCTTTTGCGGCCTGCTTTACGATTTTCCCTATAGCACGGTAATGTACGTGGCAAATTTTAGGGAAGAGATGGTGCTCGATCTGGCTGTTAAGCCCTCCGAGGAAGAACGCTGCAGTACGGTTTTGGGAACAAAAATTGGCTGTAGTGCGCATCTGGTGCTCTGCCCACGCTTCCTCCATAGTCCCTGTTGGGTTTGCAGCGGGGAAATCGGTTCCCTCTACTACGTGCGCCAGCTGGAAAACCAGCCCCATGGTAAATCCCTGCGCAAGGTGCATTGCAAGGAAACCTATTAAGAACTGCCACCAGGTAATATCCAGTATTATAAAAGGTAATGCAATAAACAGGAAATAGTATAAGGCCTTTGAAGCAAAAAGATTAAAATATTCTTTCTTAGGATGTCTCAGGGCCACCTGCCCAATTTTATGCTGGAAGATTTTCATAAAATCCTTACGGAAAACCCAGGACAGGCTCGCCAGGCCATACAGAGGGAAAGCATACCAATGCTGGTAACGCTGTATTTTTCGTTTAGGGTCGTCCTGCTCAATCCGTATCAGCCCGGGGGCTACAACAAGGTCTTCGTCATGGCCGGGTATATTGGTAAAGGTATGGTGTACGCCGTTGTGCGAAATATTCCATATATAAGGGCTGGCCCCTAAAAGATTAAAAACCATACTAAGGGCTTTATTAATATGCCTGTTGCCGGAGAATGAGCCGTGGATGGCATCGTGGCAGATGTTAAAGCCTACGAAAGCACTGAATACACCTAACAAAACAGCAAGCCCCAGCATGGCTAAAGCCGGAAGGGTATTTGAAATGATTATTGCGTAACAGCCCAGGAAGCCAAAAAGAAAGAACGCAGCCTTAAGCCACATGGCACTGCTGGCGTGCCTATGTTTATCGGTTTGCTCAAAATACTGGTCTACCCGTAATTTTACAGTTGAAAAAAACGGGGATTTTGCATGAAATTTTAAACGCTTATTCATGGTATTAAATAGCTACAACTTTTAATCACTATTTAATCGTATGATGCAATAATGTATAGGATATTCTATATTACCGGAATGCCGGAATTTTTTCGGAAAAGACCTTTGTTGAAGTATGCTAAATATAAGGCAAAAATTACACCTAAAGTTACGTTTTTATATTATTTAACATCCAATTATGAGACTAACTCTGTTCTCTGTCCAGAGAAAAAATAGTTTCCAGCTATTGACAATAAGCTATCAATAAACAAAAAGATTGTGACTAACTTAACTATACTGCTTAAAATGAATGCGTATCATTGATGAAATTAGTAACATTAATAATATTCATTATGAGCAAATTCATTGACATTAAAGAAAATGATACCACACACAGCATCAATATAGATTTTATTGTAAGTGTATCTGAAAACAAAAGTATAGCCACTATACATTTAAACAACAGGGAGATTGTAACACAATTATCACTTGAAAAAGTAAAAGTTCTGATAGCCAATGCTTCGCCATATTAGCGTTTCAGCTACTTTCTGCAAAGATAAAAGTAATAAGTCATGGTTAAATAATCCCATTATTATTAGAATTGCCAGATGTGCTTTTGCTTACAGTTATAATTCCTGGTTCATCTTTTTTGCCTGCAACGCATTGGTTATGCCTGCGGTGGAAGCCGTGTTGTTAAAATAGATATATGCCGTTTCGAAATTTTGACTCTTTACATTTTTATATAAAGCTTCAATATCTTCATGGGTATATTCAGAATAAAACAGTTTCGGATTTCCGTGTATCCTTACGTAGCCTATTTGGGTAGTCTTAATAACGGAGGTCGGCAGGTTAGGATAATTCACATTACAAAATACAATCTTATTGTCTGATAAGATTTCAAGAACCTCTTGCTTCCACCAGCTTTCATGCCTGAACTCTATTACATTATTAAAATCGCGGTTAACAGCAGTTATAATTGCTTCAAGCCTTTCTAGGCTATAGCTAAAACTCGGGGGCAACTGAAAAAGTACACTGGCTAATTTCTCTTTAAGGCCTTCACGGATTACGGAGTAGAACCTTTCAATTTCTTCCTTACAATCCTCAAGCCTTTTAATATGTGTAATTGTTTTTGGGGCTTTGACACTGAATTTAAATTTATCAGGTGTTTTTTCATACCAGGATTGCAGGCTTTTTTACGGTAGGGAACCTGTAAAAAGTTGCATTTAGCTCGTAAGTGTTAAAATGCTTACAGTAAAAGTTAAACCGCTGCTTCTTTGGCAGGCCTTCAGGGTAGAAAAGGGGCTGCCATGAAGGTGTAGCATAACTTGAGCATCCAATATTTATAAATTCCTTTCTCATGCATAAAGTTCCTGGCAGTTGGTGCAAAAGAAGCTTCGGCGTTTTTTGGTTCCTGTATATTTTTTATGCATGGGCAGGTTGCAGCGTTTGCATATCTTTTTAGAGTGTGCAAGCCAGTGCGCTTTTAGCGTTCCTTCATTTTTCCACTTCAGGAAATCAAAGCTGTATACTCTCGCCTGATTTGCAATTTCTTTGAGCTTACTTAAAGGTATTTTTCCTGTAAGTGATTCCGGGTGTACATAAACCCTATACAGCACTTCATTTTTGATGATATTTCCGACACCTGAAAATATATCCTGCTCCAAAAGGGCATCGCATATTAGCATATTTGGCTTATGGTCAAGTTTTTCAAGAGCAGCGTTTTCGTCCCATTGCTCCTGGATTACATCGGCAGACCAGTCGTAATGTGAATTGATATCGCCCTCAATTATTTTGACTGAGGCAGTATAAAAATTGATTTCACCGTTGTTAAATACAAGACCTAACCGCAGTTTGGCTTCTTTGGTTTCATTGATCCGGTATGTGCCAAAGAGCAAAAAATGGATGCGTATGGTAAGTCCTTCGAAGCATAATAACAAGTGCTTACCCCAGGTTTTAATATCTACGAGCTTCTTATTTTCAAGCCTTTGTATGTCTATTTTAGCATTGCCACCCGCAGCAATAATTTTTTGGCCGATAAATTCGGCCATTTTCTCTCTAGCAATTACTATACTTGGGCCTTCAGGCATGTTTTATGAGTTTTTGAATATTCCTGTTTTGATTATCTGATTAAAGTTACTGAACGTGCGGTGGCAATTGTTATAATTCCCTGTTAAAGCTGTGGTAATTTTTGATTGACATACAGTATAAGGGTAGTAACAAAAAAAGCCCCTGCTATGCAAGGGCTTTAAATAAAATGTATATAGTGTATTAAGCTATAACTACGTTTGTTGCGTTCAAACCTTTACGGCCTTCTTCCACATCGTAACGAACTTCATCATTCTCGCGAATGTTTTCCGTCAGACCTGAAACATGAACAAAGATTTCTTTATCTCCGTTGTTAGGAGTAATAAACCCGAAACCTTTTTCTTCATTGAAGAATTTTACTTTACCTTCTTGCATTTTAAATAAATTAATTTGTATAAAGACAGTCTTTAATTTTAAACTTATTGATTAATAATATTTTAATCAAAATTTATAACCTAGTCCTACCTGGAAAACAGCATTTTGTACATTCATATCGTCCGCAATATCTGTAACCCCCTGTATGTATCTTGCTGTAGCAAACAGGCCAAGGTCCGTCTGGAATGTAAGACCTCCTGCAACACCAAATTCAAAAGTTTTGAGTCTGTCTCTGAAAGGGGTGGGAGAATCCCCACTGTTTGAATTGGGGTTGCTATCAATTTCATCATTCAGTAAGAAGCTGAATTGCGGTCCCGCCTCGACACTAAAGCCTTTGAACAGGTAAAACTTGGTAAGTAAGGGCACGTTTATGTAATCCAACTGTAACTCAGCTTTATCACCATCACTCCCTTCATGCTCAAACTCTGCCCCCTGACCGGAATAAAGTGCTTCAAGCTGTAAGGAAAAAATTTCAGCCACAGGGAATTCAACAGACAAGCCTGCATAAAAGCTGGTTCTATAATTAGGGCTATCTATATCGCCATTAACAGTTGCTAAATTTAGACCACCTTTGATACCGAAACTGATAGCCATAGATTGAGTGTTGCTGCCATTGTCCTGCGCGTTCATGAGTCCGGATATACCGAGCATTATTGCAATAACTGCAAATAGTTTATTATTTCTCATTTTTTTATTATTTATATCAAAGCTAGGCTTTTAGCATTGCTTACCTGCCAAGTCGGTCACAATTCACACAACTTTAACCGGCAATATTATCCATGATGCTTTGAGTTTTCAATAGCAACCTCACTACCGTAATTTTATATACAAATGCTATCTTTGGCGATCAAACAATTTAGCAGTATAATACAGAACTAAATATTTTGGGTACGGGTGCTTTTGTCAAATTTCATATATGCTAAACTTCTCGTACAGTGGATACACTGTCCGTGAGACGGTAAAAAGGCTGATAGGCAACAAGATTACTATTTATAGTTAATCTTGTTGCCTATCAGATTTGAGTAGCGTTATGCGTTACTTAAAAACTGCCTTAATACATATTGTAAAATACCTTCGTTCCTGTAGTATACTATTTCTATTTGGGAATCCAGCCTGGCTATAACACGAAATTTTTTAGTTTGCCCATTAGGTTCTGTTGCCTCAATTTCAAGTTCCATCAGTGGGCTTATGTCTTTAGCAATGCCATAAATGCTAAACTGTTCCCTGCCAGTAAGGCCCAGGCTTTGGGCACTTTGCCCCTTCATGTACTGCATCGGCAAAACACCCATGCCAACTAAATTGCTACGATGTATGCGTTCGTAACTTTCAGCCAATACTGCCTTAACGCCCAGTAAAAAAGTTCCTTTAGCGGCCCAGTCACGGGACGACCCGCTACCGTACTCTTTACCGGCAAGTACTATAAGCGGTATTTTAGCTTCTTTATATTTAACAGATGCTTCATACACACTCATTTCTTCACCAGTAGGCAAAAAAATAGTATATCCGCCTTCTTTGCAGGCAAGTTTGTTTTTAATACGGACATTTGCAAACGTACCACGCACCATAACTTCATCATGCCCACGTCGCGACCCATAAGAATTAAAATCGGCCTTTTCTATGCCACGGCTTAATAGATATTTACCGGCAGACGTTGCCTCTCCATATGATCCTGCGGGTGAAATATGGTCAGTTGTAATGCTGTCGCCAAGCGCCAATAGTACACTAGCATTCTCAATATCCCTTAATGGCTCTGGCTTTTCGGATAAATCTTTAAAGAACGGAGCTTCTTTAATGTAAGTTGACGCTTCATTCCAAACATAATTTTTTTCATCGGGTACCTTTAGGTTTTGCCATATTTCATTACCGGCAAAAATAGTATCATAGCCCTTGGCAAACTGTGCGGGCGAAAGTACATTGTGGATTATGGTGCTTATCTCATCGTTGCTTGGCCAGATGTCTTTTAAGAAAACCGGCTGTTGATTGGGGTCGTAACTGATAGGTTCGTTAATCAGGTCTATGTCTACACGGCCTGCAATGGCATATGCCACTACAAGCATAGGCGACATTAAAAAGTTCATTTGAATTTGAGGGTGTATCCTGGCTTCAAAATTACGATTACCGGATAGTACAGATGCTGCAACGAGGTCGTGATCTTCAATTGCCTTTGCAATATGCGGAGGCAGCGGACCGGAGTTACCAATACATGTGGTACAGCCATATCCCACTACGTGAAATCTCAAAGCTTCTAAATCATCCAATAAATCGGCTTTCATAAGGTAATCGGTTACAACTTTAGATCCCGGTGCTAAAGATGTTTTAACCCATGGCCTAACATCAAGACCACGCTCACGGGCTTTTCGGGCAACAAGCCCGGCACCTATCATGACGAATGGGTTAGAGGTATTCGTACATGATGTAATGGCTGCAATAACCACTGAACCATCGGACAATATAAATTGTTCCTGCCCAACAGTTACAGCAACTATTTTCATACCATCTTCAATCTTATCTTCAATTTTAGTGTTAGGCGGTATTGGGGCTGCGGCAACAATAGGAAGCACACTTCCACCTTCGGAATACCAACGCGTAAGCTGCTCCTGAGGCTTGACATACATGCGCCCGAATGAAGTATGCAGTACGTCTATAAATTTTTCCTTAAAATTTTTAAGTAATATTTTATCCTGTGGTCTTTTTGGGCCTGATATAGTAGGTTCAATTGCAGAAAGATCTAACTCTAAAACATCAGTATAAGTAATGGTTTCATTATTGGTTCGCCACAACATATTATTCTTACAATAATCTTCAACCAGTTTTACCTGATCTTCAGACCTGTTGGTGGCACACATGTAGTCCAGTGTTTTATTATCGATGGGGAAGTAGGTAATTGTACTGCCAAACTCCGGCGACATATTACCAATAGTTGCCCTGTCAGGTACCGAAAGATTATCTAGCCCATCTCCAAAAACCTCGACAAATTTACCTACAACTCCATATTTTCTAAGTATTTCGGTAATAGTAAGCACCATATCTGTAGCGGTAGATCCTGGCGGAATTTTACCACTTAGCTTGAGTCCAATTACTTCGGGCATAATAAAGTAAACAGGCTGTCCTAAAATTGCAGCTTCCGCCTCTATACCCCCCACTCCCCAGCCAAGGACACCTATACCATTAACCATTGGTGTATGGCTGTCAGTGCCCACAAGAGTATCTGGGAATACCTCCCCGTTGCGCTCTATAATTCCTTTAGAAAGATATTCCAAATTTACCTGATGGCAAATGCCCATTCCAGGGGGAACGACGCTAAAATTACTGAATGATTTTTGGGCCCATTTCAAAAACTGGTAACGTTCCTGATTGCGCTCGTATTCGACGCCCATATTACGCTCATAGGCATAATCAGTCCCAAAGTAATCTACCTGGGCTGAATGGTCTATAATCAGGTCTACAGGTATAAGAGGATTTATCGTATCCGGATTTTTGCCTCTACGGGCTACTTCAGCCCGCAGCGATGCTATATCTACTACGGCAGGTACACCGGTAAAATCCTGCATTAAGACACGTGCCGGCTTAAAAGGGATGTCTTTACCTGATGCTTCGGGCTGCCAGTTGAGTATGGTTTGTATATTTTCTTTTGTAATGGTAAAATCATCAAAGTTTCGCAATGCGTTTTCTAATAAGATACGGATACAGAATGGCATCCTTTCGATATTAAATCCCTGTGCCTGCATTTCGGTAAGGCTGTAGTAGGTAAAACTGCCATTCTTTGTATTAAGTAATTTCTTTATATTATAAATATCGTTCGACATGTAATGTGTATTTAATTATAAAATAAGCTACCTGACATGATGCTAATGCATCCTGTAACACATAGTATTAGCCTAAACAACGTTTTTGTTATGATATTCATGCCGCATACTGAATTATACCCGTGTTTAGTAATTTCATTTTTCATATTTGCAGAAATGTTCCTTGAAGGAAAGGGCAGGGTAGGCAGCCTGTTTACAATAATGGTACCGTTATCATTTGACGCCTTGCCCACTGAAATAATTATAATCACGAGGGTCGATAACCTTCAATGAATCATATAGTTCAATCGTTACTTCATCAAATGCATGGTCTTTCCTCAGCATACCGAGCAACTCTTTTTTGGCATCAGTTGGACCAAAGAGGAGCACTTCGTCACTTTCCGTTATAGCTGAGGCGATGCTTTTATAATACCTATGTTGTTTTTGGAGTCTCTGGCGGAGAATGAAGTCTTTATTATGGTTCAGGGCCTTTTGAATGTTCGTGTTAACCTCCGAAACGATAATCTCAGGCATTTTGCCACTTGCCACAAATTCTATGATATGCGCCTGCGAGTAATCCATCCATACGCCTATTTTTTTATAGTTTTTCATATGCTGATTTTGATTTTAAGAATTAAGAACCTATCCTGCATATTGAGCAGAATGGCTAATTCTTTGTTACAGTTGTTGGCACAAACAGGAGCACTTTCGTGTGGGCTTCCAGAGCAGGTTGTTTGAGTACTTCAAGTATTGCACTTACAAAGGATCTTATAATAAATGTGCTAGTGTGTAATTCTTTCTGAATAAAGAATAAGCTATTGCCAAGTGTATGGGGCTTTCTATATTGCTTGCTCAACCCACTACTGTGCGGTTCAGTTGATCTTACTGAGATGTCGTTTAGTACCGAGTTATTTGAAATCATTTTCTACTTTTTTTGCTGTGCTGCGGCCCGGCAGGTAAATCTGGAAACCGAATGAAAGGTTTATGTTACTCTGGTAGTTTGTACTCCCCAGTCCTACAAGGCCATTGTATTTTGCGAGTACTTCCAGTCCGATGTTTTGGGTTATGAAATAAGCAAATCCCGGCCCTACGCTCAGGTTTAAGCCGTTCGTGTCATCGGCCCCGCTGACATTTACACCGCCAAAGCCTGCCGTAGCCTCAGCGAAGAAGCGTCCATGCCTGAGTATTTCTCCTTCCGGGCCGGCATAATACCTGCCTAAAGCACCCACACCATAGCTTGTGGAAGTACTTGAGCTTTTTGCGGTTTCAAGACCGAATTCGGCGTAGCCACCCAAAGCAACATTATCTCGCACGAACCAGGCTATTTTTGGAGTTAAGTCCACGCTGAATATCTTGGGGTCATTCAGTCCCAAATTCAGGTTGGCAATATTTCCGCCAACCAATAAGTTGCCTTTTTGAATTTGGGCTGAAGTGCTGAAACCCATTGCAACACATGCAATGAGCAGTAAAAATTTAGTGTTTTTCATTACAATATTATTTATGTTATAGTATTTCAAATTTCCGCCAAGGCGGGGGCAGGCCCTTAATCAAATTCACGGTAGTATTTTACCTCTAAGCAGTTGTCGGCTTTAACGCCGGCTCGTAGTATTGATTTTATTGTCCCTGTAAATACGGCTTCAAATTCTTTTATTCTGTGCTGCTTTATTGAAGTAATTTTATATAACTTTTTGATTTAAAGATTATTAATCAAAAGTCACCTTTCAGTAATTAGTTATAGCCAACATTATCACAAATAAAATTTCATTAAGATACTATTATTGTTTGTACTGGCTAAATTCCTGTTAAATAATGCTTTTAGTAATTTTCAGCGATTGTTTTAACTCCGGATCAAGACGGAGAGGCATTTGTAATTAGAACATTTACGTTTACACTGTAAGTGAAATAGATTGCCGGTTGTTTAGATGGTGGCAGCTATTTTTGATTCAGGAAAGTATATTGCCATAGGAAAAGCAGGCTGAGTGCCAAAAAAGACATTCCTTATTCTCTGCTAAAGTTTTCTTAATCAATAACATCACCCAATGTTAAATAGGTACTTTTAATGTCGATTATTTCGACTAAAACGGCTTTATGAAGAAGGACCAATACACTTTCTGCCAGGTAATATAAGTATCAATAAAAATGAAAGAAGTCCTTATCATAGTAGCCCATCCGGATGACGAAATATTATGGGTGGGCGGAACTCTATTAGAGCACCCTGACTGGAACTGTTTTATTATATCTATGTGCAGGAAAAATGATCCTGACAGAGCTCCAAAATTTGATAAGGTGCTTTATTTATTACATGCCCGGGGGGCAATGGGCGACCTTGACGATGGACCGGAACAGGTTCCCCAGGATGTACATGAAATCCAGAGTATGCTGCTTACTTTGCTTCCCGTATTCCAATACGACCTAGTAATAACACACAGCCCTTTTGGAGAGTACACCAGGCACTTACGCCACGAGGAAATTGGTGCTGCTGTTGTAGACCTGTGGTGCCAGGATAAAATATCGTGCAAGCAACTTTTCCTCTTCGCTTATGAAGACGGTAATAAGCAGTACTATCCAAAACCTATCTCATCGGCCAATCTATATTATGTTTTACATAAGGATACCTGGCAGAAAAAATATCACATCATTGTCAATGTATATGGCTTCGATCCAAATACATGGGAGGCTGAAACAACCCCAAAAGCAGAAGCTTTTTGGGTATTTAAAAACAAAACTGAAGCAGTAAAATGGCTTAAAGAAAAAACAAAATTATGAAAGTCCTTGTATTATATGATTATCCACCAACCCCGGGAGGCCTTGCTACACAAGGCGACCTGTTGTACAAAGGGCTATTGGCAAATGGCGTAGATGCTTACGCAGTTCATATTGAATCGGCTCTTGAAAAAGAATGGTATTACAATTGGTTTAAACCCGACATTGTAGTAGGCACCGGTTATTGGGGCCATACCCCGCAGCTCGTACTGCATCCGCAAAAGTATGGACTCCGGGGTGTCCCCTGGCTGGTTGCTGATGGCTATATTGCGAATTATCAAAGTGTATTGAATGAACTTCCGCTGATCCTTGTTACCTCAAATTGGGTAAAAGAAATGTATATAAGGGATGGAATTAGTGCTGCTAATATTGAAGTGCTTCCCGTAGGCTGCGACACAGACACTTTCATGCCCTTTCCTGATAATGATGAAAAAGTACTCGCTGTCCGAAAGGCTTTAGGGATAAAACCGGAGGAGCAGATGATCTTGACCATAGGGGGTGACGCCGCCTCTAAAGGGGCGAGGGAAGTTATGGAAGCTTTATCAATTGCAGCCAAGGAATTGCCAGATTGGAAATATATCTGTAAAGTATGGCCACAGCCAAGGACTGCGCTTCAAAGCAATTTAGACCTCCAGCTTGCCGATCAACTCGGTATCAGCCGCAATGTTGTTTTTCAAACCAGTATAATATCCAGGAATTTCATACCTTACCTGATTGGGGCCTGCGATATTTATGCCGCTCCATCGCGTTTGGAAGGCTTTGGTATGCCTCAGGTAGAGGCTGGTGCCTGTGGCAAACCGGTCATAGGTATTAATGCTATGGGGATGCTGGATACGCTTGAACATGGAAAAACGGCATTTCTTGCAGGGATAGGCCAGAAAATTGTAGTTAACGAAGTTACACTGGGCAGTGAATCCGGCTATGAGGAGAACAGGCGCATCGTCTTTAATGAGCCGCGGACCGTGGATTACCGGGCTAATGTAAACGATATAAAAGAAGCTCTTATAAAACTCATGAATGACAAAGAAACACGCCGGGAAATGGGACTGGCCGGGCGTGAAAGGGTTGTTGAACATTTTGATTATCGCATCGTAGCTGCAAAATTCATACAGATAATCAATGAGCGATTAGGTATCTATTAACACTAATATATTATGGATAATAGGAAATGGGAAGAGATAGAAAAAGCGAAAAAGGCTGCGATACAGGTACTATTACACAATGCCAAGGGACCGTACGGGGGACTCCCAAGGACTGCAGCGTGGGGATATCCCGAGCCTTACACACGGGATTTGATGCTATCCATATTTGGGGTAGCAGTTTCAGGAAACGAAGAACTAATCACAGCAATGGAGAAAACCCTGGAAGCATTGTCAAAAAATCAGTCCGTGAGGGGCCATATACCCTCCTTGATACACGATCCTGATAATCGGGGAGCAAGCGATACTACGCCTCTTTTTTTGCTGGCAGTAGCTGTTTTCAGGAAATTTACAGGTAAAATAGACTTTTTAGAAGAAGCTTTACAAAAGGCACTTACCTGGATGGAATACCAGAGCCCTTCAGACGAATTCTTGATTGCACAACAACCCACTAGCGACTGGCGTGATGAACAGTGGGTTTTAGGATATGGTTTGTATGTAAATACTTTGGTGTATAGTTATCTTCGAATACTTGGATATGAAGACCGTGCCCAAAAGCTTCAAATTGCAATGGAACATTTCACCATTACCAGCCCTTCAAATCCTGAACATATTCATGAAGGGCTCTTAGTAAATAAAAAGCCCTACTATGCCTTGTGGTCGTATAAAATATACAGCAGTGAACGATTTGACCTTTTAGGTAACAGCCTGGCAGTGTTATCTGGCCTTGCCTCAGCCGAAATGTCAGAGCATATGCTGGCCTGGATAGAGGATGAATGTGAGCATATGCTGAAAAAAGGCGATTTAGCGGTTCCCTTAGCACCCAATTTATTTCCTTTTATTATGCCGAATGATAACGATTGGCTCACAAGGTATGAAGAATATAACCGGCCGGGCAACTACCATAATGGAGGGATCTGGCCCTTTATTTCTTCATTTCATATTGCAGCATTAATAGCAACAGGAAAATACCAACTGGCAGAGAAAAAATTGTACTTACTCACTGACCTGGTTAAACAATCACGTGATACATCCCTTGAATATGGTTTTAATGAATGGTATAAAGCACAGGATGGCAAACCCATGGGGCAGGACTGGCAGACATGGTCAGCGGCATTATATTTATATGCTGTAAAATGTGTGGAAGACAAAGCAACGCATTTCTTTCATTGATAGAAATAGCGGATTTATCATAACAGGGTAAGGAATTCTTAAATAGCTATTAAACTTTGGTAAGCCCTTGGTTTTTATAAAAGAATAAATAAATGATGCCATATCAATGATTCTGGAGTTATTTAAATAATTTTCGAAAATACCGGTAGCGAATGCCTTTTCCCATGCAATTGCTCAGTTCATCAATGTTTCAGAGCTAAGAAATACTCATTAGATAAAATCGGACCAAGCAGATTGACTAGTGTAATCCTCTACAGGCATCGAATTATTGAAATCGGTCAAATTTGATAGCAAAGACTTAATGTCCATCATCATGTGTTTACAACAATTATCGTAGAGATCATTTCGAAATCCTTTTAGCGTCATATTATAAACATATTGTAGGCTAACCACGCGGGCAATAATTTTTCCCAATGTGATAAGCTGACGTTGCAATAGCGTATCTTTTATGGAAAAATCAAGCAGTTCTTTAAATTGGCCTGCTATTTTTTCAGTTAATGGAAAACCTGAAAGAAACTGGAAAAATGTCTCCTGTTGCATTTTCTTCATTTTCTTAATCATTATTTCTGCAATTTGAGTGTAAAGCATTTCATTAGAGCCTTCAAAAATTTGGAATGGCCTGCTATCCACAATACCTCTTCCTGCAATGTTATCAATCTTGTAGCCAGAGGAACCTTGCAATTGTAATGCTATCTGTGAAGATTCCTGCATCAGGTCTGTCACAAGGGCTTTCATAATATTCGCTTCAAGCCCACAAGAAGAAAGATCCGCATTAATGCTACTTATAACTGCGCTTCGGGCACACATTCCGGAACATATTGCGTAGGAAGATTCGATACGTGAAAGTTGATATTTAACACTGTCTAAAAAAAATAAAGATTGGCCTGCTACTTTTCTTTGATTGCAATATGCAAGTGCCTCATCAAGCATACGCCGGATAAAACCTAAGCCCATTCCTGGAAACTGCATACGGCTACGATGGAGAATATCAAGCATCATTTTTATTCCGGTAGATTCTGATTGTAGTTTTTGATTCTCAGGCACAAAAATATCAATAGCATTCATGCCATATGGTATCATGTAAAGCCCGAGATTATTAAAATAGTATTCAACTTCTATTTGTTGACCGGGACTGGACTGTTCGGTTATGAAGAATGCTATATCGCGCCCCAAATCTCCATCCTTTAATTGTTCACGGGCGGCAACAATCCAAAAATCGGCCATACCTGTAAGACCTTGCCAATGTTTCTTGCCATTAATAGCAAAACCATCCTCTCTGCTATTAAATGATGTCCGCATATTTAGTGCATCACTGCCATAATCAGGCTCAGTAATCATCAGCCCTCCCATAGCTTTTTCTTTAAGGAACCTTTTAAAAATTCTCTCCTGAATTTTCGGGTGCCCATATTTAGCCAGGGGTTCCAAAAAAAGGGCTATATTAATCCCAAAAGTTAAGGACAATGGTAATGATTCATAAGAAGCTGCTGATAATACCGAAAGGCACTCTTTGACTGATAATCCACGCCCTCCAAATTTTTCTGGTATGGCAACAGATAACGGTATGGTTTCCATTATGCCTTCCCAAATATTTCCCGGTAGCCCCCGTTCCAGGCTGAGTGAATTAATATTACCTTCATTATAAAACAATGTATGAAGACGTTCTTTGAACCGTCTTTCAAAATTTTCAAAATCTTCTTTCATAAATTTTCAGATAACCGAAACCGGTTCGGATAATAAAATGTCTTTAGTTATCAATCTTGAATAACTCTTTATTTGAGCCATTAACTCAATCAATTAAAAGCGGGTATCAGGAAATTTTTTTCGTTTATCCAAGAAAAAAAGCTTTTCAAACTATTACTAACCAAAAACTGAAATACCTAAACTGAAGAGTAAGCGGGAACAAATTTTTTACAAGATGAACAAATTTGCCGATCAGAATGAGCATTGGCAGAGAACCAGCCATTGCTTAAAGGTAAGCATACTATATTAAGCAAGACCCTGTTCAGCAAAAAACTTTTAAAATAAAAATTCGGCAATAAGATAATTATATTTTCAATGTATTTTTTCTAAAATTTATATAACCGCTTTTGACTATGCGTTTTCGGGCGACAATTCGTTAAAATTACACCACGGCCTCACTTTTGTTTTGGCAGAGTATGGTTCCTATTGTCTTGCCTTCTCCTTCGAGCTTGATCTTCCGGTCGTAATAATTTACATACATCTGCATTTGACCTATATCCTAATGTTTAAGCTCACCAATTTTTAAATCAATCAGCACAAAACATCTTAACAAGCGATTAAAGAATACCAGGTCAACCCTGAAGTGTTTCTCATCAAAACTAATTCGCTCCGGCTTTGCCACAAATGTAAAACCTGTGCTGAGTTCCAATATAAACGATTCCAGTTTTTCAATCAATTTTTGTTCCAGCTCACTTTCTGAAAAGTATGCTTTTCAGGCAAACGAACAAATTCAAGGAGGTACAGATCTTTGATGACATCGTGTAATTTGTCCCAAAATTCGCGTTTTTTGTAGCCTTCGAACCTGTAACTCATCATTTGAGCGCGAAATCTTGTCAAATACCGATATTTCGAATTTGGTTTATTAGATTATTTGATATTGAGTGGCTTGGCTAAAATCTATCATTAGAACGATCAGAATTTTTGAATTCCGCAGACACTGTCTGCGGAATTCAAATAAGAATTTAAGTTGATTTCTTCTATTTCCTTAGCTTTAGGATTATATTGCCGCAGATAGCTTTTGTTTCAATCGTCCCATATCTTCGCTAAGTTTATTTTCGATTACTTTAGCATAAATTTGGGTCGTACGGATTGTCGTGTGTCCCAGCATTTTGGATACACTTTCAATGGGCACACCATTGCTCAGGGTGATGGTGGTTGCAAAGGTGTGGCGGGCAATATGGAACGTCAATCGCTTTGTTATGCCGCATACGTCGGCAATTTCCTTAAGGTAGCCATTCATCCGCTGGTTGGAGATAACAGGAAAGATAGTGCCATTTTCAACAGATTTTGGATGGTCACGATAAAGCTCAATCAATTCATACGCTGCGGGAAGAAGTGGCACATTTACGGATGTATTGGTTTTAGTCCTGCTTGTTTTTAACCACGCCTCACCATCAATACCGGTCACGACATTGTCGGGTTGCAGCTCAGCTAAGTCAATATAGGAAAGCCCGGTATAACAACTGAAAAGAAACATATCCCTGACATTTCTTAAGCGTTCTATCTTGAACTCCTTTTTCGAAATATGCTCCAGTTCTTTAGGATTAAGAGCCTGGCGTTCGACTTTATCGAAATGCTTTTTAAAGCTTGCAAATGGGTCTTTCGAAAGCCATTCGAGGGTAATGGCCATGTTTACCATTTTCCTGAACCTTTCGATATGTTTCATGATGCCATTATTACTTAGTGGCCTTTGATGGTCCTTCGGTTCATGGGCAATTAAGAAACTTTCAAAGTCTATAAGGAACTTATAGTTTAACTCGCAGAGCAGTATATCATTCCTGTAATATTTCTCTTTTAGGAATTTAGAAAGATAGCTTTGTGTGGTACCGTAGTTTTTCATCGTCCCGGGTGCCAGCCTATGGGCAGCTACTTCATTATGATAGTCCATCAGGTATTGTAATGTAATGGTTTCATTCTCTTCACCCATAAAAAGCCGTTTTACTGCATCTACAGTAATTGTTTTGCGTTGCTGCACCAAGTTATGGTATCCTTCTGCAATCATTGAGCGTACGCGCTCTAAATGGTTATTGAGTTTTACAATCTCATCGCGCTTGCCTTTTGCGCGGCCTTTAATATCGTCCCAGTACTTTGGGTCAATTTTTCTTTTTAATGATATTTCTGTCCTGCGACCGTTTACAGTTACCCTTGCGTAAATGCCAGCATCTGTATTTCTTGTTTTTCCCGGTAACCTGATAATAAAATGGATGCCAAATGTGTTTGTGCTTTTCATACCAAATGTTTTAAAAATTAGACATTAAGTACCGCAAGAATTCAGTTGTTCATTAAAAGGTGGCACAATCAGGTACAGTTTGGCTACAAATGTTAAAAAATCGTTGTAATTTACTGAATTACAATTTTTTAACCCCTTTTTTGTGAGCACTTTTTTGAAAAGTAAAAAGTACTCACCTAATAACTCACATTTATATTGATTTAATATGGTTTATTTTGGTATCTGACACAAAATAAAAAAGCCGTAAATACTTGATATTTACGGCTTTTAGTACATTTTGGGATTTGTACTTGTCGGGGTGGCAGGATTCGAACCTGCGACCTCCTGGTCCCAAACCAGGCGCGATGACCGGGCTACGCTACACCCCGATTGCATTTCCTAAAGCCCTCGTGCTGTCGGAAAGCGGTTGCAAATATAAGGCTTAAATTTAATTATGCAACACTATAATGCAAATTTATTTTCTGATAACTAAAACTGATGTTTTACATTAGATTTTATTGCTTTATTGCGTTACATTTGTGTTCACTATTAACATAGGAGCATAAAGATTATGTCTGAAAATATTGAAAAAATAAAATGCCTTATTATAGGCTCAGGCCCTGCGGGTTACACTGCAGCCATATATGCAGCAAGAGCTGATATGAACCCCGTTATGTACACCGGTATGGAACCTGGCGGCCAGCTTACAACGACTACAGAAGTAGATAATTTTCCTGGTTACCCCGAAGGTATAGATGGCCCTACAATGATGGTACAGTTGCAACAACAGGCAGAGCGCTTTGGTACGCAGGTTCGTATAGGTATGGTTACGGCTGTGGAATTTAACAAAGACGAAGGCGGATGGCATAAGGTAACGGTAGATAACAGCAAGGAAATCCTGGCCCATACCGTTATAATCAGTACAGGTGCTACTGCTAAATATCTTGGACTGCCTAGTGAGCAACGCCTGCGTGGCGGAGGTGTATCGGCTTGTGCCGTATGCGACGGTTTCTTTTACCGCGGGCAGGATGTAGCTATAGTGGGCGCGGGAGATACCGCTGCCGAGGAGGCCACGTACCTGGCTAACATTTGTAAAAATGTAACCATGCTGGTACGTAAAGATGTTATGCGCGCCAGTAAAGCCATGCAGCACAGGGTAAACAATACACCAAACATTACGGTGCTTTACAATAGTGAAGTAGATGAAGTACTGGGTGATAATGTGGTAGAAGGTTTACGGGTTGTAAATAATGTAACGGGTGAAAAGCACGACATAGCCATAACAGGTCTTTTCATAGCTATAGGGCATAAGCCTAATACAGAAATATTTGCAGGCCAGTTAACTATGGATGAAACCGGTTACCTTATTACAGAACCGGGAAGCACCCGTACTAATGTTCCCGGGGTGTTTGCCGCAGGAGACGTTCAGGATAATGTTTACCGCCAGGCCATTACCGCAGCCGGTACAGGCTGTATGGCGGCGCTGGACGCGGAACGTTACTTAGCCGCTATAGAGCACTAAGTGTAATACATATAAAACAACACAAAAACAGCGACCTTTTTGGTCGCTGTTTTTTTATTTGGTTACATATATCCAGTCGGTAATAGGCTCCGGGTAGTCAGGGTCATTAAGTTCCAGTACAAAATAATAGGTACTGTTTGGTACAGTGGTATCTTCATTACCCACTTTTTGTTCTGTGGCTATACTGTTCCAGTCGGCAGTACTATGATCCCCGGTCCATACAAGATTACCCCAGCGGTTGTATATCTTCAGCTTAAAGTTAAAGAAAATATTGCGTAAGCCATCAATAACAAAGGTGTCGTTATACCCATCGTTGTTTGGAGTAATGTAATTGTAGGTAATAGGTTTACATTTTTTAGTGCGCAGCAGGAACGATGCAGTGGCAAAACACGTTCCGTTATCCAGCCTTACATAAATTCGTTGCGGATTTTGTTGTGTCCTGAAATCGGCCGTATTGTAAATACGGTCAAGATCCTGGTCTGCATTTTGTTGCGAGGTATAAAATGTTACGGTTTCATTAGGGTAATTTTTTAACGAAGTTGCATAGGCAGAGAAATCAAACCCGGCCAGTCCAAAGCCTTGATCGCAATTTGTTATGTCATCCGGTTGTTGCAGTACGGGCGATAAAACCAATTCTGCAGGCATTGTAAAACTGTTATTGGTTTCATCGGTTTCAATAACAATGCCTGTACCCGTGCCATCTCCACGGTCGTCTGCTACAAATTGTAAATCAAAGTTTAGCGGAATCCCTACGGGTATTGTAATTGTAATATATCCCTGTTCTATACCCCCTATAGCTATGTCTTCAATGGTTTCAGTATAGTCTATAAACTGTCCATTTGCGTATATGCTTACAGGTGTGCCTGCCGGAAGTACATCGGTACCTAAAAGATTTTTTACCGTATAGTGTACGTGTAACACCCGCGAGTTACATTGTTTGTATATGTCGTCTATAGTAACGGTAGCATCCGGGAAATAGCAGTCTTTTATTTTCAGGGTAAATTGCTGTACATCATAGCATCCGTTCACGTCTTGCAGGCGTACGTAAACAATAGCGTCTGGTGCGGCGTTATAGGTAGTTAAATTAGTTATAGGCGATTGTGCCGATTGTGCATTTGTAAGCGAACTGTAGAAACTAACGTTATCTGTGGGTAGGTTTCTTAACGATGTTTCATAGGATGAAAAATCAAAACTTCCTATGCCGGAGTGGTTAAAGGTTTCACATCCGTATACATCTGCCGGCTGCGTCAATACAGGTGAAATCCAAAAAATAATGTTTATGGTATTGCTAAGGTTATTCAGCTCGTTTGTTTCGGTAATAGTACCTGCTCCGTTCCCTGTGTCGTCTGCTGCAAGTATTACGCTTACGGTAGAACCAAATGATTCGGGTGCGGTAATAGTATATTGCTTTGTTTCAGAACCATCTACAGGTAGTGTGGCAATGGTTTGTGTAATGCCAAAGGAAATGCCATTTATATAAAACGCTACAGGAGTGTTGGCTGGTAATACGTCAAAACTGTCAGGGTTGCTTACGGTATAATCAATAACCAGTTGGCGCGAATCACACTGCTGTGTAATAGTATTTATGGTAACCACAGCATCCGGGAAAAGACAGTCTTTAGAAATCAACCTGAATTCCCCCGTAACAAAACAGCCGTTAATGTCCTGCAAACGCACATATATGGTTTGCGGATTAGTTCCGTTAGAAGTATAACTCCCCGGGTTTGTTATGGCAGCTGTACCGGCTTGCGCATCGGCCAGTGTTTCGTGGAAGGTAACCACGTCGGTAGGTTCATCTTTTAACGAGGTAATATAGGCTGAGAAGTCAAACAGACCGCGGTTACTGTTGTTAAAGGTTTCACATACTGTAAGATCAGGGATAGTTGATGGTAGTATAGGCGGTGTCCATATGCTTACCGGAAGTGCAAAGCTGTTGTTTACCTCATTAATTTCCTGGACTGTGTTACCGTAGTCTGCACGGATAAAAATATTAAACGATAATCCTGCACCTTGCGGGGCAGTAACGGTAACCGTATGTGTTTCTGTACCATTAACAGGAAGATCTGCTGTTGTAGGTATTGTGGTAACGAGTAAATTATTTGTAAATATAGCTACAGGTGTACCAGCGGGCAGCACATCTTGGCTGTTAGGGTTGCCGATGGTAAAGGTAACAGCCATTGTTCGGCTGTTGCAGCTTTGGTTAATGGTAGCGTTAAGAATAACCGCATCGGGGTAAAGGCAATCATCCAGTCTTAGGGTAAGTGTGCCATAGTTTACGCATCCGTGTTCATCTTCAATCCTTACATATAGTGTACCAGGCCCGGAAGTATATGCTGCGGTGTTTGTTATGGCATTTTGCGGTGTTTGCGCATCTTGCTGGGTAAGGTAAAATGTTATAATATCCGATGTGGCTGTACGTACAGTCGTGGCATAATTATCAAGATTAAAGGAGCCTGTATTTGCGCCGGGAGCAGTTTCGCAGGCAGTAAGGCTACTGGAAGGTAGCGGAGGCAATAACCACAATGATTCATTAAGCGTGTAGCTGTTGTTTGTTTCATCTGTTTCGGTTATTGCAAAGTTATAATCTGCAATCAGCAATATTTGGAAATCCTCAGGATATCCTGCCGGAATGGTAAGGTTAAGCACTCCGGTTTCGCTCCCGCCTATGGGTATGGCTGTGTTAGTTGCAAATGTGGTGATGAGGTCGCCGTTTACATATACTCCTACCTGTGTGCCTGCGGGAAGCACATCAGTACTGTTCTCATTTTTAACGGTGTAGTTAAGTTGCAGCGTGCGCGAATTACACGTGTGTACCACATTGTTAACTGCTACAGTAGCATCGGGCAACTGGCTGTTTAGTTTGGTTACTATAGCATTTATAATCACAAAATCCCTCCCTGAGGTAAGTTGTATTTGCGCGTTTTGATCGCCTATGTTTATATAGTTCTGAATGTTATACACATCCAGATCCATATTATACAGTGTACTGCTATTTGTAATAGAGTTAGTACCGTTAAAGGCGTTTGTTGTAGGGTTCAGGGGCGGGTTAGATAATATGTTGCCGTTAATACGCAGCGTTTCATTAATAGCTAAAGATGAATCGCCTTCCCATGCCAGGAAGCCTATTTTTGCCCCGTTGTTATCTATTACGTTAAGGCTTGGAAGGTTGATGGTTACCTCATTCGGTACGTAAGACATACCGTCGTACAGGTTAAGCTGGTTAAGCGGTAACGTAGGGTTGCTGTATACCACTATAATAGCCCATCCGCCAAAGTTAGTGGCATTGCCGCAGTAGGTGTCTAGTGCTACAACTTCAGTAAGGTCAAAGTCAGATACGGTATATGTACCGTTCCCTGTAGAAGATACAATAGCGGTAACATCTGCCCATGCGCTAAAATACATTCGGGTGGTATTATCTATGTTAATGGCATTTAGTGGCATTACCCGCTGAGCCTGAATGTCTTGTCCGTTTAGTTTTATATCGGTATCTCCCGATCCTGAACCCGCCCAGTACAGGTATGCTTTTAATACGGTGTCTGAAGCGCCCAGGTTCATTGTGGCCGACGAGGTGGTAAGTATATCGCAATTTCCTGAGGTGTTATTTTCAGCAGGGTTAAGTGTATTCCCCACAAATGTAAAGTCGTAACGGCCGTTAAACTGTTCAAACAAACTTACATCCTGCCCATACACAGGGCATATGATAAGTAGTAATAAAAGTATGGGTAGTAGTTTCTTCACAAGCGGGATATTTTTTCCTAAAATTATAAAAAATATGCTAAGTACCTAATGATTAGCTAAATTCTGTGTAGTGCATTATGTAAGGAATATTTAATACTTTTACCAAAATACATTTTACACTACAGCACTGCCTTATATGTACCGCATACAACCTTACACATCGCATTATTTTGAGGAATGGAATGCCTTTGTTGCAGCCTCTAAAAACGGTACATTTTTGTTTCATCGTGATTTTATGGAATATCATGCCGACAGGTTTACTGATTACTCTTTAATGGTTTATGATGGCAATAAACTTGTGGCACTGTTGCCGGCAAATATTGTGGGTAGTGTTGTGCATTCGCATCAGGGGCTTACTTACGGCGGAATACTATTTGCTAAGCAGGTAAGTTTTGACAAAGCCCGTTTAGTTTTTAACAGCTTGGTAAGGTTTATGCTTAGTGAAGGTGTTTTAACGCTGATTATAAAACAAATTCCGCAGATGTACCATAAAATGCCATCATTTGAGGTGGACTTTTTGTTGTACAAAGCAGGGGGATCTATTAAAAGGAAAGACTTAAACCTTGCCGTAGACTACAGCGCAGAAAAATGGATATCTAAAAGTAAGCTGAAACACTACAGGCGTAGGGCTGATATAGGTTTTGAAATAAAGAAGGAACAAAGTTTTGAGGCGTTTTGGCAACAAGTACTTGTGCCAAGACTAAAAAATAAGCACAATGCAGTGCCGGTACATAATGTTGATGAAATAACTATGCTCGCCAAACGATTTCCTGATAATATAATACAGTACAATATTTATAAGGAAAATGTATTGCTGGCAGGGCTTACCCTTTTTATATCTGATAATGTAGTAAAATCACAGTATGGAGCTACTACCGAAGCCGGCGAGGAGTTAAGAGCGCTTGATTATCTATTCATTTCTGTTTTGGAAAAATACAGGCCAAATATGCGCTATTTTGACATGGGTACAGTTATGGAACGCGACGGGAGTATTAACTACGGGCTGGTAACCCAAAAAGAGGAACTGGCTTGTAGTACGTACACACAGGATATTATAGAGTTACAGCTTTCGGAAAAATGTATTATTAACCCCTGATTTATTTACGAGCCTTGGGCATCCTTAAAAAAATATCTAAAAATCCTGTAGTAAGGCTTACTTCCCTAAACGGGGTAAGCGTAATTACGCGCATAATGGGCGGCTTTATCTCGGGTAAAATGATTGCTTTTTTAGGGCCTGCCGGTATGGCTATTGTAGGAAATCTAAGGAACGCACTTGTTTTTGTAGATACTTTTGCTACCCTAGGCATGCAAAACGGTATAATAAAATATACGGCCCAGTACACTGATGACAAAGAGCAACTAAAAGCGGTAGTCTCTACGGTATTCACTGCTATAATTACAGGTGTCGTTATCCTTGGGTTGGTATTAGGGCTCCCTGCTCAATTTTGGAGTTCTGTTGTGTTTAACGGCAGCACAGCGTATGCCTGGGTTTTTATTGTGCTGGGATGTGTATTGCCTTTTTATGCCGGAGGTATGGTATTGGTAGGCTTACTTAACGGCCTTGGTAAATACAACCGGGTTATTTATATAAACATTATAGGCAATATACTTGGGGTAATAGTCTCGGCTGTTTTAATCTTTTCCTTTAAAACCGAAGGGGCGCTAGCGGGACTTATTATTACGCCTGTTTTGGTGTTTTTCCTTTCTGTATATCCGCTTTATAAGGCTTTAGGAGATTTTTTTTTCTTTAATCTAGCGTATTTCAGTGAGCCAATGTTTAAAAACCTTTGCTCTTACAGCCTTATGTCTTTATTCACGGCACTGCTCGGGCCGGCAATATTTATCATCCTTCGCAATCATATTATACAAGTGGCCGGTATCAATGCGCTGGGCTACTGGGAGGGAATTAATCGCATATCATCTTTTTACATGATGTTTGCCACCACGCTGCAAAGTGTGTATTTTTTGCCAATGCTGGCTAAAGCCCGTACAAATTATGAAGTCAAAAAGACATGGCATTCTTATTATAAAGTGGTAGTGCCGGTATTTTTCATTGGGCTTGTCCTTATTTACTTACTACGAAGGCAGGTAATAGTTATAACATTATCTGACGCTTTTTTACCTATGGAAGCCTTATTTGTATGGCAACTTTTAGGTGATCTCTTTAAGGTTAGTTCGCAAATATTGGCACAGGAATTTTTTGCCCGGAAAATGGTTGCCGCATTTATAATATCAGAAATAGCTTCTTTCGCTGTGCTATATACCGCTGGTACACTGTTAATAAACAAATTCGGCGCAGAAGGAGCTACAATGGCTCATCTTGTAACCTATGTTTTGTATTTTGCAGGTATGGTTTGGTACTTTCGTAAAAAGTTATTTTAGCCAAGAGTCAAGATACTGTTCCGCCACTTTAACGTAGTGATGATGCTGCTCAATAAATGCCCTGGCCCTTTTGCCCATTGCGTCAATCTCCTCAGGATTATCTATTAAAAAAATAAGTTCCCGCGCTATAGCCTCGGCATCAGGCAAAGCATTAATGTTTACCGGTTCTGTTATGTTGTAGTGTTCAGTAAATTCCGTTTCGGCTCCAGTAAAAACCACTTTCCCCTTTGTCATAGCTTCCAAGGCATTGTATCCCTGGTCATAGGCATATACCTGATCAAGCAGTATATGCGCTTTGTCGTATAGGGTAATGTATTCCTTGTAGGGTATGTTTTCGGTAACCAGAATTTCTACCTTATGGGCATGTGTTTTCTTTACAATTTCAAGAGCATCCTCAAAATAATTGATACCTTTTTTATAATAAGAATTACGGTTAATACCTAAAAAAACTATTACCTTATCGATCAACGGGTTAGTGATATAATGTATGGCATCTGTATTAATGGGATTGGGTATAAAAGTAGTTGAGTACCCCTGCGCCTTCATGGGAATTTCATAATCAAGGTCAGATGTAATGATACACCGCGCTCTCTGAATTATAAAACGAAACAAATCCCAGTGTGTAGCACAGTTATATTTTAGCGTATAGTAAAATAGATTTTTTAAGCTTTTGTTATTTAAATAGGGGGTGAGTATGCTGTATTTTAAACTGTTAGTTAATGAGTAACTTACTACAGGCGGCTCATCGCCACAAATCAGTAATGATAGTGAACCGTTTTGCTTACAAATTTTATCTACTATCCTGCGTGCTAGCCAACCATGTGTTTCCAGCGCATCGCTATTTATAAGCTGTACATGGTCAAATCCTTTAAGTTCAGGTATCAGCCTCCAAAAAAGTAGTCCAAGTTCTGTGCGTTCTAGGTCCACTTTAGTAATTCGGAACACCAGGCTGCGCAGTTTTCGTAGTAGTGGGCTACTAAATACTTTCGGAGTTACTTTATAATCAGCATCATACCCCTTAAAGCCATCGCCGGTACTTACAATAACTACTTGGTGACCCAGTTGTGTAAGCCCTTCGCGCAGTGAGTTATGCAGCCTGCTGTATTCGCCCAGCAAAAGTATTTTCATTTGGCAGCCTTAAATTTTTATATTTGTGATTGTAAATATAGGATAATTGGCAGGAGCTTTTAAAAAATCAGATGTCGAAATTTTGCTGTCTACCATGAACCGGGACAGCCTTGATTTTTTGGAGCCAATGTTTCCGTTTGCCCATTTTACCGATTTTAATATCCTTATTGTAAACCAAACCGTTCCCGGAAAAGATTTGCAATCGCCTTACGCTAATGTACGGGTTATAAATGCCTACGAAAAGGGGCTTTCGCGGAGCAGAAACCTAGCTATAAGCCATGCGCAACAAGCAATAGGACTTATTGCAGACGATGATTTGGTCTTCCTGAAAGGATTTGATGAAAAAATAGCGAAAGGATTTAATCATTTCCCTAAAGCTGCAGCAATTAAGTTTATAACGGTTAATTTTGAGGGAGTTCCTTTTCGCAAGTACCCAAACGTTCCTGTAAAGGAACTGACCGATTTACAACGGTTAAATAGCTCGTCTATAGAAATCGCTTTTAATATTAAAAAGTATAAAGAGGCAAATATTCCGTTTAATGTACACTTTGGATTAGGTAGTGCGTTTCCGCTCGGCGAAGAACCTGTACTGCTGCACGCGCTGTACAATGCCGGCTATGATGTGTGCCATTATCCTGAAACGATAGTGTCGCACAAAAGCTTTAAAGACAGCGATAATATATCCTTGCCGGAAAATTACCGTATAAGGGGGGCATACCTGTACCAGATTTTCAGGAAGAAATTTCCGTTTTGGCTGGGGCTACAGTTGTTGTATAACCTAAAATCAGGTGTGGTAAAGCCCTGGCAGATTATAAAATGTATACAATGGGCCTACGCAGGAAAAAAACAACTATTAAAGATTTATGAAAACAACGCTTAATAACATACAATACATAGATTTTCCGGTAGTTAAAGACTATCGGGGTAACCTGGCTTTTATACAGGAAGGAGCTATTCCGTACAATTTTAAAAGGATTTATTACCTGTTTGATGTACCCAGTGGGGCAGAACGTGGAGGACATGCTCATATAGAGCAAAACGAAATCCTTATTGCACTTAGTGGCAGCTTTGATGTAGTGCTGGACGATGGCGAATCTAAAAAGAAGTACACGCTTAACAGGCCAGCTACGGGCTTGCATATAGTAGATGGTATTTGGAGGGAACTTACTAACTTTTCATCTGGGGCGATATGCCTGGTTATTGCCGAAGATGTGTATAACGAAGCGGATTATATAAGGGATTACCAAGAGTTTTTGAGCTATAAAAAAGGTTAGTTATATACCGAAAAGCTTACACCCTTACGGTGAAGCCAGTGTTTTACCGCTAAAAGGAGCTGCAATATAAATGGTGGTGTAAGAAACAGCAATTTTGTTTTAAAGGACAAATTTGTAGTGTCGGCATCAGCTAATAGCCTGCGGGAATTAATAACATCGCCTTCAATCCTGTACTTCAGGGCGTACTCAATTCTGTAAATATCTACAAACGCTTTAAGGCTTTTGTTTGTTTTTTCGTGTTGTTTAAACTGGTTGAAATCCATTATTTTACGGGATTTCATAGAGGCGCGTGACCAGCTTTGGGGTTGGTCAAAATTATATATTACAGTATATTGATTTGTAATTGCTACCGGAAACTTTATCATTATCTTTATCCACAGTTCTGTATCTTCAGGGTGTGTGGTGTTTTCATTAAACATACCGGTTACATCAAATACGTTTTTTGGTACTGCTAATGCTGCAGTGAGTGCCACGCGGTTTACAGTACTGGAATAAAAAGCATCGGCTATAATGCCCGAAAAATTTTCATCAATACCTAAAAAAACAGGTTTTTGCAATACGCCGTTTCCTATGCGTGTAATGTAACGGGAACACAGCATACCGGCTGTCGGATTTTCAAGATAAAGCTCATGTAACGCCTCCAGGTGGTTTGGCTGCCATAAATCATCGGCATCCAGAAAAGCAATGATACTCCCTTTTGCTGCCTTTATCGCGTTATTTCTTGCGGCAGATACGCCACTGTTTTTTATTTCTATGTAATGAATACGTGTATCGGTAAACAATTTTACTACCCCTGCACTGTTGTCTGTAGATCCGTCGTTTACGATGATTATTTCGAAATCGGTAAACGTTTGGTTAAGGGCACTTTGCAGCGTTTCCTTAATGTATTGTTCCTTGTTGTATAGCGGAATAACTACAGAAAATACAGGCATAGGCTTTTAATTATTTTAAGCTGCAAAAGTATCCTAATCGGTATAGGTCAAAAATAAGGAGATTAGGATGTTTTCCTACTATGTTTTTTTTAAATATTCCCGCCGTTACCTTATGCCACAAGCGTGCCGCGCCAAGCAGATGGTTTTTTTTCAGTGAATTATACGCTTTTGCAATACGTACATAATCAGCCGGCAGAAGGTTGTGGTCTGTAAGATACTTAAGTCCTACAACGGCATCTTCTGATTTTTTAAGGAACACCTCACTACTTTCAAGCCCCAGATGATACACCGGGTTATTTATATGGGTAACAGGGATTTTTGCCCTGCTGAGGTCGTAAGAAAACAAGGTATCCTCATGCCTTAGGTTGGGTATGCTTTCATTAAAATGAACAGTATTGAACACGTCTTTATGAATGCAAAAGTTAAGGGTTAGCAGGCTTATGTACGGATTTTCGGTGCGCTTATCAGCAGGTAATGCTTCGCGCTCCTTGCCATATACCCATCGTAGTATTTCGGTTGCTGCCGGTTTTTCAGGTTGATATAGTATACCACCGTAGATAACTTTAGGTTCTTCTTTAAGATAGGGAAGATAATTTTTTACCAGATTATTGTCTGTAGGCAGGGTATCAGCATCCAGGAAAAGCATCCAACTGTTTTGCGCCTTTTTTGCCAGTAAGTTTCTTATCGCACTACGGCCTATATTAACGGGCAGTATATTATAACTGCAATTTGGTAACTGATTTATTGCTTTGTTATCAGTATGTATTGCCGTATTTGCCGATGCATCGTCAAGCGTTATAATTTCGTAGGGTATGCCCGCATCGCTGCATTGTTGCTGCACGGCAGTAACCAGCGGTACTATATTGTAGTTGTATGTAGGTATAAGTACCGATAACATTTGGTAAAGTATTGGTACAGAGGTTATACGGTACGTTGCACTACCTCAAATAATGTACCCTCGTCGCATTTAAGTGTTTTGGCAGGGAACTTCATTATAAGAGCATAGTCGTGTGTGGCCATGATAATGGTTTTACCCTGTTGGTTTATTTCGCGTAGTAGCTGCATGGTTTCCACACTGGTCTGTGGGTCCAGGTTACCCGTAGGTTCGTCGGCCAGGATAACCTCTGCGTCGTTAAGCAGGGCGCGTGCCACAGCTATACGCTGTTGCTCACCACCCGAAAGCTGATGCGGCATTTTAAGGGCCGTATGTTTCATGCCTACTTTGTCCAGCACCTCATTTACCTTAACAAGCATTTCTTCTTTGTCTTTCCAGCCGGTGGCTTTAAGTACAAAGATCAGGTTTTCGTGTACGTTTCTGTCCGGGAGTAGTTTAAAGTCTTGAAAAACAATACCTATTTTCCTACGAAGGTAGGGTATATCGCGTTCTTTAAGGTTGCCCAGGTTATATCCTACAAACTCTCCCTCACCACGTTGCAGTTTAAGGTCGCCATAAAGCGTTTTTATAAGCGAACTTTTACCAGTGCCGCTTTTGCCTATAATGTAAATAAAGTCACCGCGGTTTACGTCCAGGTCTATATCCTTTAGTATAGCGTTGTTTTCCTGGTATATGGTAGCATTCCTGAGTGATAATATTAATTGCGACATAAGCTGCGAAATCCGTTTTTTAGAAATGTAAAAGTAATAATAAACTACCGTAAACAAAATTTATTTTAAGATACCGTACGGGGCAGGGTGGTTAATTTTGGGTTAAAATTTGCACGCTTTTTGTTATAAGGAGCAGTGCTTACGCATTGTAAACGCTGCACTTAAATATTTTTTTAACAAATTAGTGGCAGGTCAGCAGCTATACTAAAAGTCGTAAGGCCTCCGTTTGTTAATATAAGAATTGGTATATTTGGAACATTACATAAAACTGAACACACATGCGCAAAATCAACAGGTTTTTACTGCTTTCCGTGCCATTTTCGGCTATGAGCCTTTCGGCACAGCAGTCTGCCGTATACACGCATCCGTTAAAGGATTTTGACAAAGCCGTAACCCTGTACGACGATAAACAGTACCAGGCGGCACAGATATTATTCGAAAAAACTAAAATCGAAAATAACGACACCGATGTACAGGCGGATTGTGCCTACTACCTTGCCGAATGTGCGATTAAGCTTAACCAAAGGAATGCCGATGTGCTTATGCAGGATTACATGGAGGCATATCCGGTAAGCCCGCGCCAAAACCAGGCAAATGTAGACATGGCAAACTACCAGTTTAGCCAAGGCAGCTACCAGCAGGCATTAGGCTACTACGAAAAAGTAGACGAAAGTAACCTGGCGCAGGCAGATAGGGAACGTTACAATTTCCAGAAAGGGTACAGTTATTTTACACAGGGCAACAAAAAAGATGCTGAAAAATACCTACAAAAAGTAAAGGAGTCTAAAAAGTATGGCTCGCAGGCCAAATATTACCTGGGCTTCCTGGCGTATGAGGGAGACGATTACAAAAAGGCAAACGCTTATTTTGAACAGGTAGAAGACAAGCAGAAGTACAGCGAAAAGATGAGCTACTTCCAAGCTGATATGGCCTTTAAGGAGGGTAACTTCAAAAAGGCAATAGAGCTTGGGGTTCCGCAACTTCCTAAGAGTGATGCGCTGGAAAAAAGCGAACTGAATAAAATTATTGGAGAGAGTTATTTCAACCTTGCCCAATACGATAAGGCTATACCTTACCTGAAAGACTATCACGGTAAAAAAGGGAAGTGGACAAACACTGATTTTTATCAGTTAGGTTACGCTTATTATAAACAGGGAGATTATGAAAAGGCAATTACCGAATTTAATAAAATTATAGGCGGTAACGATGCTGTGGCACAAAACGCCTACTATCACTTAGGGGAGAGTTACCTTAAAACAGGTAAAAAGCAGCAGGCGCTAAACGCGTTTAAGAACGCCAGCGAAATGACCTTTGAGCCAAAAATACAGGAAGATGCGGCGCTTAACTATGCAAAGTTGAGTTATGATATAGGTAACCCGTATCAAAGTGTGCCCGAAGTGCTGGGTGGTTTCCTGGAGAAGTATCCGGCATCGCCATTTAAAAAGGAGGTGCAGGAGCTGCAAATAGACTCGTACATAACTTCTAAAAATTATACCGAAGCCCTGGCGTTGCTTGAAAAAAATAAGTCGCCTGAAAATCGTGCAGCGTATCAAAAGGTTACGTTTTATCGCGGGCTTGAACTTTATACTGATGGTAAATACCAGCAGGCGTTAGGCTTGTTTAAAAAATCAGTTGCCGAAGCGCGAGATGCCCGTATTACCGCCCGTGCTACTTACTGGCAGGGAGAGAGCCAGTATGTGCTGGATCAGTTTGCAGACGCACTTATAAGCTACAGGCAGTTTCAGGGTTATAGCGATGCGGCTACCACGCCAGAGTTTAAAAACCTGAATTACAATATAGGTTACGCTTACTTTAAGCAAAAAGAATATGAGAAGGCTGCTAAGGCCTTTGGCGATTATGTAGCTACAGGTTTCGCTAAAGAAGACAAGCAACGCCTTAATGATGCTTACCTTCGCCTGGGCGACAGCCAGTTTGTTAGTGCTAAGTACTGGCCTGCTATGGAAGCGTACAACAAAGCCATAGAAATGAACGGTATAGATGCCGATTATGCTTTGTTTCAAAAAGCTATAAGTTATGGTTTTGTGCAGCGGAATGAAAAGAAGATAGAAGATCTTACCAGTTTTATAAAGCGTTTCCCTAAGTCGAAATACGCCGATGATGCCCTTTATGAACTAGGAAACACCTATGTGGCACAAAAGCAGGGCGAAGAAGCTATTGCCGCATACGAAAGGCTTATTGCCGAATATAAAACCAGCAGCTACATAAGCAAGGCCATGATGCGCGAGGCTTTGGTTTACTATAACTCTGAACAGGACGAGAAAGCACTCACCAAGTTTAAAGAGGTGGTAGCTAAATTCCCAAACACGCCCGAAGCGGTAGAGGCAGTGCAAACATCGCGTAACATTTATGTAGATAACGGCCGTACCGATGAGTATGCCGCATGGGTTAAAACCCTTTCTTTTGTAGATGTTACTGATGCCGATCTTGATAATACCGCATGGGAAGCTGCCGAAAAGCAGTATATGCAGAATAATACCAAAGGAGCCATTACTGCGCTGAGCAGCTATGTAAGCAAGTTTCCTAATGGTATTTCTGCGTTAAAGGCTAACTTCTACCTGGCACAATCGTATTTTAATGATGGGCTGGAAAGCAACTCCGTACCGCATTATGAATATGTTATTGCGGCTCCACGAAATGAGTTTACAGAACAGGCGTTGGCACGTTTATCTCAGGTACACCTAAAGTCATCTAACTGCGAAAAGGCCATCCCGGTATTAAAAAGGCTGGAGGCTGAGGCAGATTATCCGCAAAACGTAACCTTTGCGCAAAGCAACCTTATGAAGTGTTACTACGATAGCAAGGATTATGCAAATGCAGTGGTATATGCTGATAAGGTTTTGGCTAATGCAAAAACGGAAGACCGCGTAAAAAGCGATGCCCAGATTATTGTAGCGCGTTCTGCCATTAAAAATAACGACGAGCCTAAAGCGCGTGCGGCGTATGCAAAACTCCTTACCATTGCTAAAGGCGAACTGGCAGCAGAGGCGCTATACTACGATGCTTACTTTAAAAATAAAGACGGAAAGTATGAGGATAGTAACAAAATAGTACAGAAACTAAGCAAAGACTATTCGGGTTATAAATATTTCGGGTCAAAGGGGCTTGTGGTTATGGCTAAGAATTTTTACGGGCTAAAAGACAGTTACCAGGCTACATACATACTGGAAAGCGTAATTAAAAACTTTACCGCCTATCCGGATGTTGTGGAGGAAGCCAAGACAGAGTTAAGTACCATAAAAGGTAAAGAAGCCCAAAGGAACTCATCAGTTCAAAACTAACAGACACGTAAACGCCATGAAGATAACATATAAAATAGCGATTATTGCAGCGGTGGCTGGTTTACAACAGGCACACGCACAAAAACGGGATGAGAACCTGGGTACAGAGGTGGTAAACGTAGTAAAGCCATATACACCCACGGTTTCAGATGCATTTAAAGTAAAGGAAACTCCGGTAATTGAAGATGAAACCAATACCAAAAAGGAGGAAATAAAGTATAACATATTTTCTTACCCGGTAGCCTCTACGTTTTCGCCGGCAAAGGGCAAGGCTGCGACCGTAGACCAGGAAGCACGCGAAAAATATTACAGCAATTACCTTACCCTTGGTTTAGGTAATTACGGTACCGTAAACGGCGAGGCTTTTGTATCGCACAACATAGACGATACCCAGTACGTAGGGGCGTTATTAAGGCATCAGTCGTCGCAGGGCGGAATCAAGAACGTAAAAGCAGACGATAACTTTAGTACAAACGCTATAGACCTTACCTACGGTAACCGACAAAAAGAGTATACCTGGAGTACAGACCTTGGGTACCAGCGTCAGGTATATAACTGGTATGGCTTAGACTATACGGCCTATAACGACATGGACTTTAATGCGTTTGACAGTAAGCAAACCTACAATACCTTTTACATAGGTGGTAAAATTTCAGCGCGTAATAGTTTCTTTCATGAGGCGCAGGCGCAGTACAAGCATTTTTCGGATGGATTTTCCTCATCAGAAAACCGATTTTTTATAACCCCTGATTTTGATGTAAAAATTGGAAAGGAAAAGGTTAAGTTTGGTGTGGTAGCAGATTATGTAGGTGGTGATTTTAACCGCAGTTTTTTTGTAAATAATGGCATTAGCTACAGCAACTTTAATATAGGAGTGCAGCCCAGCATACTTTTCCAGCGCAAAGACACTTCGGTACAGTTTGGGGCAGGTGTATTTTACAACATAAGCAGCCAAAACGGTGTAAGTGATAATAAGTTCTTTATCTACCCTCAAATAAAAGCGTCGCATAAACTGGTGGGCGACCTTATGGTGGTATACGCCGGTGCAGAGGGCGGACTGAAGCAAAATTCGTACGCTGATTTTGTGGGTGTAAACCCGTTTGTATCGCCTACACTTACACCCATAACGCCTACTAACCAGCAATTTGATTTGTATGTAGGCTTAAAAGGTAAGTTGGCTAACCCGGTGAGTTATAATTTAAGGGCAGGTTACCTGTCTGAAGACGACCATGCGTTCTTTTTACATAATTCAAATGGAATAGGCTTTGTACCTGATGGTAATAGTAATGCTTACGTGTATGGCAACTCATTTGGTTTAGTGTATGATAACCTTAAAACCATGAGTTTCTTTGGGGAGTTGAAGGCTGATTTTTCTAACACCGTAAAAGCGGGGATAAACGGTACCTATTACGGTTATACAACAGACCAGCAGGAACCATGGAACATGCCTTCTATGAAAGTAGGGGCAAACCTTGATATAGATATCACCGAAAAGTGGCATGCAGGTACAAACGTGTTTTTTGTAGGCGACCGTAAAGATGTTATACTAACCGAAAATGGTGCAGATGGCTTTGACCGAAACATTGTAACCCTTAAAAGTTACTTTGACGTAAATGCTCACGTTAATTACAAATACAACGACCGTTTAACCGGCTTTATAAAGCTTAATAACATAGCCAATCAAAGCTACCAGAAATGGGTAAACTATCCGGTACAGGGATTCCAGTTCCTGCTAGGGGCTACGTACAAGTTTAATTTGTAAAATTTCACGGTTGAATGTTTTAAACATTCAGTCCTCACATATAAGATTCTTCATTTCGGCCATAGGTTAGAGTGAAGAATCTTTTTATTTTTACTCCCGTCCAAAAATATTTTAATTTTTAAATCCTTCAATCTTCAAATGGATTCTTTAAAACATAAAGTACTTGCTTACTATAAACAGCAGGTGGAAGATAAGCTTGATGCTTTTCATGACATGATAACTGCCCTGACCGAAGGCGCTCAGAACGATGCCAAAGGATCTGCCGGCGATAAGCACGAAACGGCACTTAGCATGATGCATTTAGAGCAGGAAAAACTAAATCATAAAGTAGCTGAGTTTTTAGAACAACAGGCTGTATTAGATAAAATCAATCCCGATACCGTAAATACCAGGGTGGTACTGGGGAGCTTGGTGACAGCAAATGGACATCATTTGTTTGTAAGCACTGCATTGCCAAAAATCACGGTAGATGGCGTTACCATACTCGCTTTGTCTGCGCAGTCGCCCTTAGGTGCTGCCATGTTGGGGAAGGAGGTAGGCGACTCGTTTGAGGTAAATGGTACAAAATATAGTATCACTTCAATAGATTAAAAAAGCCATCCTTCTGGAGGGCTTTTTTTTCAACTGTAATTTTAGCTTGCCGTAAAAGCCTACTTTACTTATAGATTATTCTTATAATCCTGTGTTTGGTTTTAATTTTTAAGCAGAATTGATTTTTGTGTTTTTAAAATTAAACCTAAAGTGCAATTTTGTCTTGTTGAAATAAACCAAATAAAGGTTTTTAACATACAAAATAAAACAGAATAAGAGTATGTGCGGAATATTAGCAATCATAGGAAAAGGAAAAGACGAAGCACTTGTAAAACAGTTGTCTAAAAGGATGTCGCACCGCGGGCCGGATGAAAGCGATTTACATGTAACAGAAAAAGGCCACATCCTGAGCCACGAACGCCTTTCTATTATCGACCTTAATACAGGTAAACAGCCTATACAGGGTACAAAAGATGCATGGATGGTACACAATGGCGAAATATACAATCACAAGGAACTTCGCGCTACCGTTCTTGCTTCGCATACATTCCGCACTACCTCTGATTCAGAAGTTATTGTACATCTGTACGAGGAGTTTGGCTATGATTTTTGCCACATGCTCGATGGTATTTTTGGTTTCGTGGTTATAGACGGCGATGACTTTATAGCCGGGAGGGATCCACTGGGTGTTAAACCGCTATACTACGGTATAGACGACCGTGGCAGGATGTACTTTTCCAGCGAAATGAAGTCGATTGCAGATCAGTGCCAAACGTTTTCTACATTCCCTCCGGGGCATTACTACACGCCTAAAACAGGCTTTGTGAAGTACTACAGGCCGGAATGGGAGGATATAACCAAAGCGGTACAACCGGTAGATTACGAGGCCATAAGGGAAACACTAACCCAGGCAGTAGAAAAAAGGCTGATGAGCGATGTGCCTATTGGTGTGCTGCTGTCAGGTGGGCTTGATTCGTCACTTACGTCATCCATTGCTGCAAGAGCTATGAAAAAAATGGGAAAAACCCTGCATTCATTTTCAATAGGGCTAGATGACAGTGCCCCCGATGCTGTAGCGGCACGTGCGGTAGCGGAGTTTTTAGGGACCCAGCACCATGAAGTGCATTTTACCATAGAGCAGGGTATAGAAATACTGGATAAACTTATTTGGCACTTAGAAACGTATGATGTTACATCAATCCGTGCCAGTACGCCTATGTACTTTTTAAGTAAGGCCATTACAGATATGGGCATTAAAGTAGTGCTTAGCGGTGAAGGGGCTGATGAAATTTTTGGTGGTTACCTTTATTTCCGTAACGCGCCATCGGCAGAGGATTTCCAGCGTGAAACTATGGATAGGGTGCAAAAGCTTTTTACAGCAGATTTGCTTAGGGCAGATAAGAGTACTATGGCGCACGGACTAGAGGCCAGGGTACCGTTCCTGGATAAGAAATTCCTGGAACTTGCCATACAAATTAAACCGGAAGAAAAACAGCCGTTAACGTATAACGGTATTGAAAAATATATTTTGCGAAAGGCGTTTGATACCCCTGAGCAGCCATACTTGCCAGATAGTGTACTTTGGAGGCAAAAAGAGCAATTTAGCGATGGTGTAGGGTATAACTGGATTGATACGCTTATAGAGTATTGTTCTGCCCAGGTAACCGATGAGCAAATGGCAAGTGCCGCCGAAAGATTCCCGTATAATACACCGGCAACTAAAGAGGCGTATTTTTACAGGAGTGTATTCCATAAGCATTTCCCGCAAGTAAGTGCCGCACAAACCGTAAGGAAATGGATACCAAAATGGCAGGCAAATACAGACCCGAGTGGCAGGGCTAATGCCGCTCACGTAAAGGCCGATACTGCCATAGCGCAGCAAAAAATAGTAGTTTAATTTCAGGTTTTTGGAATTTAGTTTGTTTGTTTGTGGAGGCGCCCTGCTGCATAGCGGGGCGCTCTTTTTGTTTTGTGGAAAAAGATTGAATTTTTCTCAAAAGCTGGTGTGGTTTTAATAAATTGTTAATAACTCAAGTGCTAAAAGGGTTGGTATATTAGCATAATCGCCTGTACTTACCTATATTTGTTCGTTAAACTGAAATTATAGTTAAGGACATACATTTATGAGCGAAGAAGCAAAGAAAAGCAGTTATTCGGCTGATAGTATCCAGGCCCTTGAGGGTATGGAACACGTAAGGATGCGTCCGTCCATGTATATTGGTGATGTAGGGCCGCGCGGTCTTCACCACCTTGTATACGAAGTTGTAGATAACTCTATAGACGAGGCACTTGCCGGGTATTGCGATACCATTTTTGTAAGCATAAACGAGGATAACTCTATAACCGTAGAAGATAACGGCCGTGGTATTCCTGTAGATATACATAAAAAAGAAGGCGTATCGGCGCTTGAGGTAGTAATGACCAAGATAGGTGCCGGTGGTAAATTTGATAAGGACTCTTATAAGGTATCCGGTGGTCTTCACGGTGTGGGGGTGTCGTGTGTAAACGCACTTTCAGATCATTTAAAAGCTACCGTATTCCGCGATGGTAAAATATACGAGCAGGAATATGAAAGGGGTAAAGCCATTTATCCTGTAAAACAGATAGGAGAAACCGAAAAGCGCGGTACTACAGTATGGTTTAAGCCAGATGGTACTATTTTTACCCAAACGCTTGAGTATTCTTATGATACGCTTGCCGCCCGTATGCGCGAGCTTTCATTCCTTAATAAAGGTATTACCATAACCCTTACTGACAAGCGTGAGCAAAAAGAGGACGGTACCTACCTTGGCGAAACATTCTATTCTCAGGAAGGTCTTAAGGAGTTTGTTAAGTTCCTGGATGGCAACCGTGAGCCTATCATTGGTCATGTAATAAGCATGGAGAGTGACAAGGGTGAAATACCTGTAGAAGTGGCGCTTATATACAATACCAGCTACAGCGAAAATATCTTCTCTTACGTTAACAATATTAATACGCATGAAGGTGGTACCCACCTTTCGGGTTTCCGTAGGGGGCTTACCAATACGCTTAAAAAATACGCCGATAATTCGGGGCTTCTTGAGAAACTTAAGTTTGAAATATCAGGTGACGACTTCCGTGAAGGGCTTACGGCTATTATATCGGTTAAAGTTGCCGAACCTCAGTTTGAAGGCCAAACCAAAACCAAGCTGGGTAACCGAGAGGTGGTGGCTCCTGTGAGCCAGGTGGTAAGCGAAATGCTGGAAAACTACCTTGAAGAAAACCCTAACGATGCCCGTACCATAGTACAAAAGGTAATCCTGGCCGCGCAGGCCCGCCACGCTGCTAAGAAAGCGCGTGAAATGGTGCAGCGTAAAACCGTGATGGGTGGCGGTGGACTTCCGGGTAAACTAAGCGACTGTTCTGAGCAGGATCCTGCAAAATGCGAAATCTTCCTTGTAGAGGGTGACTCGGCAGGTGGTACTGCAAAACAGGGTAGAGATAGGGCGTTCCAGGCTATTATGCCACTAAGGGGTAAAATCCTTAACGTGGAGAAAGCCATGCACCACAAGGTTTTTGAAAACGAAGAGATACGAAATATATTTACTGCACTGGGTGTAACTATTGGTACAGCAGAAGACAGTAAAGCGCTTAACCTGGATAAACTACGCTACCACAAAGTGGTGATTATGTGTGATGCCGACGTAGACGGTAGCCACATTAGCACGCTTATCCTTACGTTCTTCTTCCGGTTTATGAAAGAGCTTATAGAGAACGGACACGTATATATAGCTACTCCGCCGTTATACCTGGTTAAAAAAGGCAATAAAAAAGAGTATGCATGGACAGAAACCCAACGCGACGATGCTAACGAACGTATGGGTGGAGGTGCTACTATACAGCGTTATAAAGGTCTTGGTGAAATGAACGCAGAGCAGCTATGGGAAACTACCATGAATCCTGAGTATCGTACCCTGCGTCAGGTAAGTATTGATAGCCTTGCGGAAGCCGACAGGATTTTCTCGATGCTTATGGGCGATGAGGTGCCACCAAGGCGAGAGTTTATTGAGAAGAATGCTGCTTATGCAAAAATTGATGCATAAGCTGTTAAAAAATAATTTTAAAGTGTTAGTGGCGGGCCTGTTCTTTTGTTCAGGCCCGCTTGCTGCACAAACTGATGTGGTGGCGCTTACAAAGCAGTTAAACCTGTTGTTAGGCGATGCTATGTTTTTTTCAGACCGCTATGTAACCCCGGCTACAGATGCGGCGGTATACCAGGCCTCATCGGGTTGGATAACATCCCCTAAAAAAGTAGCACTTTGGGATGTGCAGTTTGGCCTGCATGCTAATGTGTTTATGACACCTCATAAAGATCTTAGTTTTTTGCTAAGCAACAGCGATCTGAAATTTTTTAAGATACAAAACGCATCTTCTGCGCAAATTCCTACTGCTTTAGGTAATAAATCACAGGTGTTGTTAACGGGTGAGCTTCAGGGTGAACCGATAAACATAAAAACACCTCAGGGTATGGATATGCAGGTGGTTTCTTATCCGTATCTACAGGCTTCGGTTGGGCTTCCCTTCGGTACAGAGCTTGTTGTAAAGTACTCTACAAAAGTAAAGCTGAAAAAAAGTGAGTATCAGGTTTTTGGGGTGGGGCTTAAGTACAACTTTAGCCAGTATTTTAAAGCGCTCAGGGAACAAAAAATAAACTTAGCAGTGCTTGCCGGTTATGGCCGGGAAGATGTTACGTTTGACTTTTTAAATATTCAAACGTCCTTTGGGTCATTGGGTATAAATAACATCACGGGTAGCGTAGATACCTATCAGTATCAGCTTTCTGCGTCGCAAGAGTTTGGTAAAGTGGAGTTTTTTGTGGGCTTTATAACTAACGTTAGTAATGTTTCTTATAAAGTTAGTGGCTCCCGCGGCAGTGTAGAAGATATAGTGCCTCTGCAGCAGATTTTGAACCAAAAGCTTCATGATATCTACAAAACCAGAACCAATTACATCGGAGAAGTAGGTACAAACTATACTTTCGGAAACTTTGGCCTTCAGGGTATTGTGGCCTTTGGTAAGTTTGTAAATGCTAACGTATCATTACACTATTTTATTAAGTAGGTGTACCTTATATATATAGGTTTAGTGGTGTATTTTTTTATTTGTTGCGATATCGATTTCAGTAGTAAATATGCGGGCTGTTGCGTATAGCTTGCATTTTTATGATTATAATTTGTAAATAAATTGGTTAATCTTTTCTGAAATTATATATTTGCTCGTTTTTTAAAAAAGGAATAATTAATTTAAGTAATAATGCAGAATAAGGGACTTGTACAATTTTTCGCTATCCTCTTAGGATTAGTGTGTATTTACCAGCTTTCCTTTACGTTTGTGTCTCACAATATCCAGGCTGATGCCCAGGCTATTGCTAAAGGCGATGCAGACAAGGAAGTGGCCTATTTGAATTCCATGAAGGATTCAGTAGTGTATCTTGGTTACACATATGATGAAGTAAGAGACAAACAAATTAATAAAGGTCTTGACCTTGAAGGAGGTATCAACGTAATGCTTGAGATCTCTGTGAAAGACATCCTAAAGAGCCTTTCTAACAACTCTCAAAACATAGTGTTTAATAAAGCACTGGAGAGAGCTACCAAAGAGAGGAAAGGTAACCAATCATACCTGGATGCTTTCTTTATCGCTTTTCAAGAAGAATCTAAAGGTTCCCTGAAACTTGCGTCGCCTGAAGTATTTACAAACAAAGTTAATGGTGAGGAAATCAACACTACCATGACTGACGATCAGGTACAAAAAATTATTGCTAAAAAAGTAAGCAAGTCTATTGATAGTGCTTTTGGTGTACTTGCCGAGCGTATTGATAAATTTGGTGTAGTGCAGCCAAACATACAAAGGCTAGGTGAAACCGGCCGTATCATGGTAGAACTACCTGGTGCTAAAGATATAGACCGTGTAAAAAAACTACTTCAAAGTACTGCTCAGCTTGAGTTTTGGGAAACCTTTAAGGCTACAGACCTTCAAGGCTTCCTTGTAAGTGCTAACGCTGCACTTCAAAAAACTGAAAAAGTAGCCGGTAAAGAAACTGCCGAAGTTAAAAACGACTCTATCTCTAAACTTTTAGGTTCTAAAGATTCTACAGCAGCCAAAAAAGGTGAAAACCCGCTGTTTGAAAAACTTACTCCTATGCAGTCTGCAGGTCCGGTACTTGGTATCGTGTCTACTAAAGATGCTGAGAAAGTACTAGAGTACCTAAACCGCCCGGACATTCGCAGCCTGCTTCCTGCAGAAGCGCGTTTTGCACGTTTCGCATACGGTAAAGAAGATGTTAAGAAGGCTAAAGGCGTTCTTCAGCTATATGCCCTTAAGGGTAACAAAGAAAACGTTGCTCCGCTTGGTGGTAACGTAATTACAGGCGCAAGTGATACATTTGACCAAATGGGTAAACCGGCTGTATCTATGACCATGAACGCTAAAGGTGCCCAGAAGTGGGAAGAAATGACCGGTAAGGCGTACCGTGAGCAAGGTTACATAGCTATTACTATGGACAACGTAGTATACTCGGCTCCGGGTGTAACTACAGGCCCTATCTCTGGTGGTAATTCACAAATCTCTGGTGCTTTTGATGTAACTGAGACAAAAGACTTAGCTAACATACTGCGTGCAGGTCAGCTACCAGCAGGTGCAGAAATCGTTCAGTCTGAAATCGTAGGTCCATCACTAGGTCAGGAAGCTATTGATAACGGTATTAACTCGTCTATAGCGGGTCTTCTTGTAGTATGTTTATGGATGTGGATTTACTACGGTAAGTCAGGAACATTTGCAAACGTTGCCCTTGTTGTAAACATCCTTTTCCTTTTTGGATGTCTTGCCAGCTTTGGTGCTGTACTTACGCTACCTGGTATTGCAGGTATTGTACTTACTATAGGTACTGCGGTAGATGCTAACATTATTATATACGAGCGTGCCAAGGAAGAACTCCGTCACGGAAAGTCGCTTGAGGAAGCTGTAAAAACATCGTTCAGCTGGAGGGGTGCTATGTCATCTATTACCGATGCTAACGTTACCCACGTACTTACAGGTTTAGTGCTGTTTATATTTGGTACAGGTCCGGTTCGTGGTTTCGCCACTACGCTTCTTATTGGTATCTTTACTTCATTGTTTACATCTATCTTCATTACAAGGATGTTCCTTGACTATTATGTGAAGAAAGGTAAAGAACTAACCTTTACTACAAGCCTGTCTAAAAACTGGTTTACTAACTTCCACTTTGATTTCCTTAAAATCAAGAAGTTTACTTATATATTCTCTACTATAGTAGTTATAGGTAGCTGCGTATCGTTCTACGTGAACGGCCTTGACCAAGGTATCGACTTTGCGGGTGGGCGTACGTTCCAGGTTAAATTTGAGAAAGCAGTTCCTGCAGATAAGATTAAAGAAGAACTAAGTTCTGATGCGGTATTTGACGATAACGTAGACGTTAAGATTTTTGGTAACGATTCTCAGCTTCGTATTACTACCAAATATAAAGTAGACGATAACTCTGAAGCTTCTGATCGAGAAGTAAACGAGAAGCTATATGCTGCACTTAAAAAGTACTACAGCAACAACATTTCTTACGAAAGCTTTGTAAATACAAGCCAGGGCAAGACTTTAGGTATCCTTCAGGCTTCTAAAGTAGGTGCTACTGTGGCAGACGATATTAAGACAAACTCGTACTGGGCGGTTCTTGGCTCTATGGCTATTGTGTTTATTTATCTTATGGTAAGTTTCCGTAAGTGGCAGTACAGCCTTGGTGCTATTGCAGCCGTGGCTCACGACGTTATTTTTGTACTGGGTCTTTACTCGGCACTATATAAATTTATGCCGTTCCACATGGAAATGGATCAGCACTTTATCGCTGCTATCCTTACCGTTATCGGTTACTCTATGAACGATACCGTAATTGTATTCGACAGGGTTCGTGAGTTCCTTGCAGGTACTACAAAAGGTTCGTTTAAAGACATCGTTAACTCGTCTATCAACACCACAATGTCGCGTACGTTAAACACTTCATTAAACATGATTCTTGTACTTGGTATTATGTTTATATTTGGTGGTGACTCTCTGCGTGGATTTGTATTTGCAATGCTTGTAGGTATTGTAGTAGGTACATACTCATCGCTGTTCATTGCAACTCCTGTACTGGTAGATACTACATCTGAAGCCGAAAAGAATGCTATTGTAAAAAGGCACAACGAGGCTCCTGAAGAAGTAGCTTAATCACGGTAACGTGTTAAAATATTTTAAACCTGCCTATGCAAATAGGCAGGTTTTTTATTTATTTGCATACGCTATACCTCAACTTGCCGTTATTGTATAAAAAGGGCACAGTTTTAGAGGTGCAACTAAAAACGAAAACTAAAAACATGATGAACCTTATTTTCTTATTGCAGGACACCATACCTGCCGCTGCAGCCGATTCTACAGCTACTGCTGCTCCGGCAGTTGCTGCGCAATCAGTAAATTATTTTTCTTTATTAATGAAGGGTGGGGTAATGGTTATCCCAATCTTGTTACTGCTTTTCTTTACCATTTATGTAATTATAGAGCGCGCACTGTATATAAGCCGTGCCGGTAAAGAAAATGACGCGTTGATAAACGAGGTTCGTATGCACTTGGGTTCAGGTAAGCTAGAAGCAGCTCAGCTTGCAGCCAGTAAAGCTAATACCGCTACAGGTAATATACTTGAGAGTGGTATTTCATTAATCGGGCGTCCGCTTAGTGAGATTGAAGGTATGATGGAAAAACAAACCAACGTAGAGATTAGCCTTATGGAAAAGAAACTGGGATGGCTGGGGCTTGTAGCCGGTATAGCGCCTATTCTTGGTTTCATCGGTACCATCTCCGGGGTTATCAAAATTTTCTATACCATTTCCATTACAGAGAATATAAGTATAGGGTCTATTTCCGGTGGTCTTTATGAAAAAATGATCAGCTCTGGCTTAGGGCTTATTGTTGGTGTTGTGGCCTACTCTGGCTACCACTATTTTAACATGATAATAGATGGCTTTGCCCTAAGGGTACAGCGTGCCGTGATTCAGTTTGTAAACATTATAACCGTAGGTAAATGAGAGTAAGGAGAAACAAACGCTTCCATGCAGAGATCGCGGCGAGTGCGCTTAGCGATATTATGTTCTTTTTGCTGTTGTTCTTCCTGATTATATCTACACTTGCAAACCCTAACGTTATAGACCTGATGCTGCCAAAAGCGGAAAGTAACAATACTACCGACAAGGCACACGCAAGTATTTCTGTAACGCCCGAAAAGCAGTATTTTTTAGATAAACAGCAGCTGAGTTTTGAAGAACTTGAGCCGGCTCTTGCGGCAAAGGTTGCGGAAACCGGCGATAAGACGGTGATTGTAAGGTTGCCACGCGACTTGGAAGTTCAGGATATGGTAAATATCCTGGAAATTGGCGTAAGGCTAAAACTTAAATTTGTAATAGCTACTACTAAATAAATCAGCTACCCCATGAGTTTTAACAGGGACGAACAAACATCGCTTGGTATTACTTCAGCAATTTTTATGTTGTTGCTACTTGCGTTGTTTGTATTTAAGCAAACCAGTGCTGCCGATGATTTGGTAGACCTGGAAGGCGGTGGCGGAGGTGGCGGTGTTACCGTTAATTTTGGTGATAGTGAGTTTGGCTCAGGAGCCGACTTTAGAAGCGAAGTGCTTGATGTAAGCCAAAAATCGCAACGTACACCGGCAGCAACGCCCGATGAGGACGAAGTAGTGGCGAGCGACCTGGATGATGCTCCGGCTGTAGCCAATACAAAGCCTCAAAAAAAAGAGCCTAAAAAGGAGAATGTAAAACCTGAAGTAAAGCCGAAACCGGTTAATACGCCTAAGCCATCTAAATCTACCAGCGACGCATTATCTAGCCTGCTTAACGGTAATAACAAGGGCGGCGATGGTGATGATGACCGGTCGGGTAATAAAGGGCAGCTGGGGGGCGATAAAAACAGCAGTGGCTACTACGGCGACGGCGGTAGCGGCGGCGGTAAAGGTGGTGGCAACGGTAGCGGAGAAGGTACAGGAACCGGACCGGGAACTGGAAGCGGCTCTGGTGGCGGTAACGGCGGTGGACGCGGTACCGGCAACGGTAACTACAGGCTCGATGGGCGTAAGGTGTTGAATAAACCACAACCCAATTATACCTGTAATGAAGAAGGTACTGTGGTGGTTAGCATTTCGGTAGACCAAAACGGAAGGGTAATTTCTGCAAGCCCTGGTGCAAAAGGCACAACAAACGCGGCCCGTTGTTTACTGGATCAGGCAAAGATTGCTGCTATGAATACCAAATTTGATGCGAGCAATTCGGCACCCGATAAACAGGTAGGTACAATTATATATCGGTTTAAGTTAACCGAGTAAATATAAAACCCCAAATGAGCACAATGCTCATTTGGGGTTTTTAATATTTTTGATTCTGAATAAAACAATCTGCTGTATCAGTTCCAGTGGCATAGGCGCTGTCAGTGGAAACTGCACCGAGCCTTTTCCTTGCTTATAGTGGGCTAATGCTTCTTTAAATGCGTCATGGCCGGTAGGGGTGGCGTAGAACCCAATATGATTTTTATATCCTGCAAAATACACCAGTGCTTTCCCGTTTAGTTTGTACGCCGGCATACCGTAGCTAATGTTTTCAACAGCTTCGGGGCAGGTAGTAATAATAACCGCCCTAACCTGGTTGAGTACCTGTTGTGTTTCCTGTGGGAATTGCGCTATATAATTGTCTACATTTTTCATTATTACCTACTTTTTAGTAAAAATTAGGGCAATTAGTGTCTTATGATTATTGATGATGATACGGTTCGTTACGTAAAATAGTAAAGGCCCTATACACCTGCTCTATAAAAAACAAACGCACCATTTGGTGGCTAAACGTCATAGACGATAAAGACACCTTGCCCTGTGCCTTGGCATATACTTCGGAACTAAAGCCATAAGGGCCGCCTATAACATATACCAATGTTTTAACCCCGCTGTTCATCTTCTTCTGCATTTCTTCGCTAAAGCCTACACTGCTAAAAGTTTTGCCATTCTCGTCCAATAAAATAAGTTGGTCGGTAGGGGAGAGTTTACTCAATATCAGTTCGCCTTCCTTTTCCTTTTGCTGCGCCTCACTCAGGTTTTTTACGTTCTTAATATCCGGAATGATTTCCAAATCAAACTTTACATAAAAGCCCAGCCGCTTAGTGTAATCCTCAATCAGCGTTTGAAGGGCTTTATTATCGGTTTTGCCTATGGCAAGTAGTTTTATATTCATTTTTAGAGCTTCTGAGTTACTGAGCGGCTTAGTTTCTTAGCTTTTTTTGTGGTTACGTTTTTTGTCTTTGTTGATAATGGCTCTTGTTTCAGGATCATCTTTAAGGCGTTCTTTTGTTAATAGATCATTCCCATTATAGTATCCATTTTTGTCCCTGCCAATACATTTTTCTGCGTCGATAAGCACAAAGGTCTTAGCATCGATTTCTTCTATCTTGCCAAAGCGCAAATCGTAAATGTAATTTTTGTCTCTTGCATAGCAATCACTAAGGTTTTCAAAAGTTTTATAATCAGCATCAACAATTTCAAAGCCGCCCCCATCCGAATTTCCCCAAAAATTGTAAATATGCTTTTTGTCTTTAAAGTATGCCCCGTAACCGTAACCATCGCCCGATATGAGTTTGTAAGTAGTTGCATCTATTACGTCTTTAAATTCGGTGTGTTTTTCATCGTTAAAATGCGTCATATAAAATGCTAAATAATAATCCGGCATACGAAATGATGACGTGGGAAAACCTATATCACCATTTTTACTGCGCCAAAGTAAACTGTCTGTATTTACAGGTTGCCATTGCATTACTATTGCCAGGCTATCATTGTATTTCTTCGCCGCTGTATACCTTGCCTTAGCTATAGAATCGTACACCTTATTAGTCACTGCCTTTCTTAGTGCAGGCGCTTCTGCGTTTTTTTCGTTCTTTGTTTGTCCATTACAGCTTAAAAAGAAAAAGGTCATCGATATTATATACAATACATTCTTCATAGTTGGTTGGTTTTAGGTTGTAATTTGGCTTATTTGCCCAGCAACTCTAAAAACTCATCTTCGCTAATAATCTTCACACCCAGCTGTGTAGCTTTTTCCAGTTTAGAGGGGCCCATATTATCTCCGGCCACTACATAATCTGTCTTTTTAGAGATGGAGCTGCCTACCTTGCCACCGTTTGCTTCAATGGCATTTTTTAGTTCGTCTCGGCTGAACTTTGTAAACACACCCGATACTACTAAAGTTTTACCTGCAAGTAAATCACTGGCAGGAGCAACTTCTACAGTATTGGATTCCAGTTGCACTCCGTAGCCCTGCAGTCGCTCTATGATTTTACGGTTCTCTTCATTTTCAAAAAATCCGACCACACTTTGTGCAATGCGTTCGCCAATCTCATCAACCAGTATTAAATCCATTAACGAAGCTTGTGCCAGGTTTTCTATGGATTTGTAGTGTTTGGCAAGTTTCTTTGCTACAGTTTCCCCTACGTAACGAATGCCCAGTGCGTACAGCACACGTTCAAAAGGTACTTCTTTAGACTTCTCAATACCATCCACAAGGTTCTGCGCCGACTTATCTGCCATGCGTTCCAGCGGTGTTACCTGTTCCTTTTTCAGTTCATACAGGTCGGCATAGTTTTCAATCAGGCCGGAATTGTATAATAATGCTACGGTTTCGCCGCCAAGGCCTTCAATATCCATAGCCTTTCGTGAAATGTAGTGCTGTACACGCCCTATGATTTGCGGTGGGCACCCATAAAAGTTAGGACAGTAATGCTGCGCTTCGCCCTCCTTGCGTTCCAGTTCGGTGCCACATTCGGGACAATGCGTTATATATACCGTAGGGTCACTATCTGCCGGGCGTTTTTCAAAATCTACCTGAATAATTTTCGGGATAATTTCGCCACCCTTTTCTACAAATACTTCATCGCCCACTCGAATATCAAGTTTTTCTATCTGGTCCGCATTATGCAGTGAGGCACGTTTTACAATGGTTCCGGCAAGTTGCACCGGCTCCAGGTTAGCAACAGGGGTAATGGCGCCTGTGCGGCCTACCTGGTAGCTAATGCTGTTTAGCCTGGTGCTTACGCGTTCGGCTTTAAATTTATAGGCTACAGCCCAGCGCGGACTCTTAGCAGTATAACCCAATTCTTCCTGCTGATGTAAGTCGTTTACTTTTATAACCACACCATCGGTTTCAAAAGGCAGGTCGTGGCGGTGGTGGTCCCAGTGTTCTATAAACGCAATAACCTCGTCTATACTTGCCGCCAGGCGTGATTCTTTAGGAACCTTAAAGCCCCACTCGCGTGCTTTTTCAAGCCCGTGAAACTGGGTGTCTATGGGCAGGTTAGGGCCTATAAGCGAATACAGCAAACAATCTAAAGGGCGCTTGGCTACCTCGGCACTGTCCTGTAATTTAAGGCTGCCCGAGGCGGTGTTACGAGGGTTGCTGTATGGGGTTTCGCCAATTTCAACCAGTTCGGCATTCATCTTTGCAAAGCCTTCCAATGGCAGTACTATTTCTCCACGTATGTCAAATTTAGCCGGGTAATCTCCCTTTAGCTTTAAGGGCACGGAGCGGATTGTTTTTATGTTGGTAGTAACTTCATCGCCCTGAAAGCCATCGCCGCGGGTTACCGCTTTTGTAAGCACACCATTTTCGTAAGAAATACTTATAGAGGCCCCATCGTATTTGAGTTCACAGGTATACTGCACGTCATCAGTACCGAGGTTTTTGTGTACGCGTTTTTCCCATTCGCGTAGTTCGTCTATACTGTAAGCGTTATCCAATGAATACATACGGTATTCATGCACCACAGTATTAAAGTTTTTGGTAACCGCGCCACCTACACGCTGTGTGGGCGAGCTGGCATCAAAGTATTCCGGGTGCTTAGCTTCAAGTGCCTGAAGCTCTTTAAGTTTCATGTCGAACTCAAAGTCAGATATAGTAGGTGCATCGAGCACGTAGTAGTTGTAATTATGTTGGTTCAGCTCGTCTCTCAGAGCTGTGATTTGCTGCAGGATTTCCATGCTGTTTTGTTTATAGGGCTAATTTAGCCAAAGTTTAAAAAACGGGAAACTATTTTTGCATATCCACACTAAACTGTATTCATTTTAAGTTAAACAATAAACCTGTAAGCGTATGAAGCAACTACTATACCTATATGCAGCCCTGCTTTTATCGGGGTGCAATCATGCCGATGATGGCACGGCTACTGACAATTCCGGTATTGATTACAAACAACAAATGCGTGATTTTGTAATGGGTATTAGTGCAAAGGCAAAAACAATCCGACAGGGGTTTGCAGTAATTCCGCAAAATGGTATAGAGCTGGTAAGCACAACAGGGGATGAGGATGGAACTGCCGATTTAGCGTATCTTAACGCGATTGATGCTAACGGGCAGGAAGATTTGTTTTACGGCTATGATAACGACGATCAGGCTACCGATGCTTCAGCAACACAGTACCTGCGCTATTTTTTAGATATTTCTAAAAATGCAGGTAAAACAATACTGGTTACTGATTATTGCCGTACACCTGCAAAAATACAGGATTCATACACAAAGAGCCAAAGGGCAGGTTATGTGTCGTTTGCGGCAACCGAACGTGCGCTGAATGTGATACCTAACGGAGCGCCGAATAATGTAAACAGTAATAATATAACGTCTCTTTCGCAGGCAAAGAACTTCCTGTATCTGATTAACCCTGAAAATTACACATCGAAAGAGCAATTTATTACTGCGGTTACGGCTACTAATTATGATGTACTGATAATGGATTTGTACAGGGAAAACGAATCTTTTACCGCCACCGAGGTAGCGCGCCTGAAACAAAAAGCTAACGGGGGTACGCGTATGGTTATCTGCTATATGTCTATAGGTGAGGCTGAAAATTATAGGTATTATTGGCAAAGCAGCTGGAATACTGGTAACCCGTCCTGGTTAACCCAGGAAAACCCAGACTGGCCCGGTAATTACAAGGTAAAGTACTGGGATGCCGACTGGCAGGGGATTATTTATCGTAACAATGATTCCTATTTAGATAAAATCTTAAATGCCGGATTTGATGGCGTGTATCTGGATATAATAGATGCCTTTGAGTATTTTGAACAATAAAAAATGGCTGCCCGAAAAGGCAGCCATTATAATTATAAGGTGTTATCATTATAACCTGAAGATACCACCAAATGCTATAATACGTTGAGTAAAAGTAAAGTGTTGCGAAGCACGATCGGCACCCTGATAGGTGGTGCGTATGTCGCTCATATTTATGTAACCCTGTTTAAGTTCTACCTGACAGAAGAAATACTTAAAGAAGGTTACGTTTAGCCCTGCCTTAGCACCCACGCCATATCCTGAAATGTGGTAGTCGTCGTGCCTTTCTTTACCTAAAACTTTAGCATTGGTCTTAGGGTACAGCATACCGGCGTCTACACCTTCGGTAAGGTTAATTTGTATGATGTCAGTATTAGTAATGCCTATGTATTTAGAAAGGTCGTCTACACGTGCAAAGCCTACATTTACGTAATTAAGCCCGTCTGTATGCTCAAACGTTAGGAAGTCTTCGGTCATTTTTACCGGCACGTTATTGTATGTACCGTTAAATGCAGAACCCGGATCTGATGCAGGTAAGTCTATATAACCGTTTGTATTGGCATACTGATCCTGCGTCATTACGTACTTCATGTGGTCTATGCCAATGCTTACGTTATAGTGGTCGTTAATATAATAACCAATACGCGAATTAGTTTGCGGAATGGTCATTTTTGCAGGCTGAATGTAGCGGTGGTTCCAGCCCAGTGGCTTATCGTGCGCTGCTACATCATACAGGGTAAAGTTATACCCGTTTCCGGTAAAGTTAATGTCTGAGCGTGAGTAACTTTCGCGGTTACCTCCCCAGTAAAAATAAAATTTGCCTTTGTTGTGGGCGGTGTATTTTTCAGGACTTGCTGGCGCTTGCTGCGCAAAGGTGTACTGTGAAAAAATACAAAAAGCTAGTACAACCTTTAATAAAGGTTGTTTCATTATGTGATGTGTGTAAAAAAATGTGTTTGCAATATTGGTTATGCCTCGTTAAAAAGCATTTATGGTAGCCCTTATAGCGCTAAGTTTTTCCATAAGCCCTTCAAAATAATCAAGGTGAAGCATATTGGCGCCATCGCTTTTAGCGTTAGCCGGGTCAAAATGTGTTTCTATAAAAATACCGTCTACACCGGTAGCAATACCTGCGCGGGCTATGGTTTCTATCATATCCGGCCTTCCTCCTGTAACACCCGCTACCTGGTTAGGTTGCTGTAATGAGTGGGTTACATCGAGCACGGTGGTTGCAAATTGTTTCATGGTAGGTATGCCACGGAAATCTACAATCATGTCCTGGTAGCCAAACATGGTGCCACGGTCTGTAACCATAACTTTTTCGTTATTACTGTCCAGCACCTTTTGTACCGCGTGTTTCATACTTTCCGGACTCATAAACTGGCCCTTTTTCAGGTTTACCGTGCGGCCGGTTTCGGCAGCGGCTACCACAAGGTCAGTTTGCCTTACCAGGAATGCCGGTATTTGCAGCACATCTACATACTGTGCTGCCATTGCAGCATCTTCGTTAGTGTGGATGTCTGTAACGGTAGGTATGTCAAAAGTTTCAGATACTTTTCTAAGTATTTTCAGTGCTTTTTCATCGCCTATGCCGGTAAAGCTGTCTACACGGCTACGGTTCGCTTTTTTAAACGAGCCTTTAAATACGTAAGGTATTTTAAGCCTGTCGGTTACAGTAACAATGTGCTCTGCTATACGCAGTGCCATTTCTTCGCCTTCTATGGCACAAGGACCCGAAAGCAGGAAGAAGTTTCCGCTATCGGTATTTTTTATCTTTGGGATGTTATTTAAGTCCATTTTTTTATTTTAAAATGCGGTGCAAAGATACAAAGAAAAAGCCTTCCTATTGCGGAAGGCTTACCTGTATTATAGTGCCTTTAAGGCAAATTATTTATTTTTTAATCCAAAACCTTTAGGGGCCATAACCTTTCCTTTTTCGTAAAGGTTTATGTACAGTATTTTTGGTTCGGCAAGGCCTTCCCAGGTTACCTCATATACATCAAGTAGTCCGGCACCCATATCGTACTTTTTGGTAGGGAAAGGGCAGCACGCATCTACCTTTGTGTATGAAGCCTTTTGGCCGTCGGGCCCGGTAATACCACCAAAAAAGCGTTTTACATTAATTTCTGCACTCTGAAAGGGTAAAAAGCCCAGGTTTACAGGGTAATTTTGATCATAACCATAATTTTTGTCGTCGCTTATTTCTGTAATAATAAACGTTTTATCCTTGGCGAGTGCCGGCATTATAGCTTTGTCGTCTATATTTTGTATGGAATTCTTTGTACTGGTGCACGCTACCATAGCGGTAAGGGTTGTAAGCAGTAAAAGTTTTTTCATATGAACAGGTAATTTCATCAAAAGTATAATTTTTTTCAGAAACCATCAATAAAAACTGCCGGTAGAATATTTACTAAATAAATCCTACTTTTGCCAATACAATTAAAATCAGCTTATGTACAGCTTTTTTGGTACCTGGCCCTGGTATATTTCGGGCTTTAGTATAGGGGTGGTTATGCTCCTGTTGGTTTACTTCGGTAAAACCTTTGGTATGAGTAGTAACCTGCGCACCATGTGCACTATGCTTGGTGCAGGTAAAACAGCCGACTTCTTTAAATTTGACTGGCGTGCGCAACGCTGGAACCTCGCTGTAGTGGTGGGGGCCATGCTGGGTGGGTTTATAGCCACTCATTATATGAGCGATGGTAGCGGCGTGCAGCTGAACCCGAAAACAATAACCGAGCTACAACAACTTCACATAGATGAACCTAATGGTAAACTACTGCCCGATACCCTTGCAGGCGTCGATGCATTTAGTAACCCGAAGATAATTGCCATACTGCTTTTAGGTGGGGTATTAGTAGGTTTCGGTACGCGTTACGGTGGCGGATGTACTTCCGGGCATGCCATTACCGGCTTAAGTAACCTACAGTTGCCCAGCCTTATTGCCGTAATCGGTTTTTTTATAGGAGGACTTTTAATGTCGTGGTTTTTGTTGCCTTTAATATTCGGATAGAGAAATGAAGTTACTTAGGTTTTTACTGGTAGGTGTATTTTTTGGTATAGTACTTACCAAATCAGAGGCGGTATCATGGTACCGTATATACGAAATGTTTCATTTCCAGTCGTTCCACATGTTTGGTATTATTGGCGTTGCCGTGTGTACCGGCCTGCTGGGAATGCAGATATTTACCCGTTTTAAAATAAAGGATGCTAATGGGCAACCTATAGAAATCCAGAAGAAAACAAAAGGATTTACCAACTATTTTACAGGCGGACTTATCTTCGGGCTTGGCTGGGGGCTTGTAGGTACCTGCCCTGGGCCAATTTTTATACTTATAGGATCTGGTTTTATGGGTGTGGGCATTGTGCTTATTGGTGCTCTTTTAGGTACATGGCTTTACGGTTTGCTTAAAAGTAAATTGCCGCATTAAACGTTCATAAGCCAGCGGTATGCTTCGGCAAATTCTTTACGCCACAGTTTTTCATTGTGCTGCCCGTTGTGCACAATTTTTTTTTGTATCTGGGAAGCGTTTTTAACTTTTTTTCGCAGCACACATTCCATGCGCTCCATATCCGGAAGCATAGCGTTGCTTTCGCGATCTCCCGCCATAAAGTACAATCGTGAGGTTATAATTTCTGTTTGCTCGGCAAATCCGTAAATTTCTTCACTGAACCAAAATGAAGGCGAAAAAACACCGGCGTTTCCAAATATCCCCGGATATTTTAACGCGGCGTAAAATGATATAAGCCCTCCTACAGAACTCCCAAATATGGTGGTGTTTTCGGGCTCAGGCAGCGTACGGAAATTTTCATCTGTATATGGCTTCAGGGTATTTATTATAAAATCAAGATAATCATCGGCATGGCCGCCACCGTGGGTGTCATTGGCATACGGTGTCATTTCGTCTATACGATGCACTCCGTGTTCTATGCCTATGATAATGGCTTCGCTATGCAGGTCATTCAGTTTTTCTTCCACATGCCATTCCCGTTTTGGGTTTTCTACCTGGTCAAAAACATTTTGCCCGTCGTGCATATAAATCACAGGGAATCGACGGGTACTTTCGGCATAGCCTGCGGGCAGGTACGCCCAAATGTGCTTATGTGTATTAAACTGTGGTACGGGTATGGTAAATTCCTGTATACTTCCTTTAGTGCTAACGGCTGTGTCCATTGAAAACTTTTATAGTAAAGCTACACTTTTAAAACTTAAACTAAGCCTAACACTATTAGTTTAATGTCTAAATGTGTGTTAAGGAATCAGGTACATAAAAATGCCTGTAAAATGCAATGCCGTGCCACCCATTACCAAAACGTGCCATATAGCGTGGTTGTAAGGTATTTTTTCTTTGGCATAAAAGTAAATCCCTATAGTGTAGCAAAGCCCCCCGCCTAATATAAACAACAGCATTCCGATAGAGAGGTTGGCTATCATGGGTTTTATCGCTACAATAATAAGCCAACCCATTAACGCGTAAAGTGTTAGGGAGAGTTTTTGGTTGTAACGAAGTGGCGAAAACTTAAAAATAAAACCGGCTATGGCAAACGCCCATATCAGCCCGAATATCCACCAGCCCCAGGCTCCTTTAAGCCCTAGTAAAGCTACAGGCGTGTAGGTGCCGGCAATGAGCACGTAAATACACAAGTGGTCTACCTGCTTTAAAATGCGTTTCCATTTCAGGGTAGATACCGCGTGGTATATGGTTGACGAAGTGTATAACAATATCATGCTGAGCCCAAACACGATTGACGCTGCTATGTGCATGGGGGTGCCCTTTAAAATGCTGATTACAAGCATGCAAACCAATGCCGCTACAGATAATACCGCCCCTGTGCCGTGGGTAACGGTATTCCACAGTTCTTCGCTTTTACGGTTCTTTTTTGCCATGATGCGTATGTTTTTACAAAGGTACGTAACAAACTTTTGCTTCCGTTTTTGCCACGCTTAAATCTGCATTATTACATTACATTTTTCTGCGGTTTTGTGCCTGGGATTCATTTTTTTGCCCATGCCATAATTACTTCATACATTAGTGCACACACAATTTTTTAACTGTAACCAAAACTCAATTTGAAATGAAATTATTTAAAAACCTGTTGCTGGCAGCAGGCCTTACGCTTGCCATACCTCAGGCAGAAGCGAAGGTAACCCTGCCATCTTTTTTTACAGACAATATGGTACTGCAACAAAAAACGCAAGTGCCCTTTTTTGGAAAAAGTACAGCTAAGGAAGTAAAAGTAACCACCTCGTGGGATAAGAAAACATATACCGTAAAAGTGGTAAACGGTAAATGGGAGGCGGTTTTACAAACACCTGCATACGGCGGGCCGTATACCATAACCCTTGCCGATGGCGATACCTTAAAGCTTAAAAATATTCTTATAGGCGAAGTATGGCTATGCTCCGGTCAAAGTAACATGGAAATGCCCATAGAAGGATGGGGTAAGGTAAACAACTATCAGCAGGAAATAAAAGATGCTAAATATCCTGAGATACGTTTACTGCAGGCAGAGCATGTTAACGCAGAAAAGCCGCAGGAAAACCTGGTGGTACAGCACGGTGGCTGGCAGGTTTGCAGCCCCGAAACGGTGTCCGACTTTAGTAGTACGGCGTACTTTTTTGCCCGTAAAGTATGGCAGGAAAAGCATGTACCCATAGGTCTTATACACAGCAGCTGGGGTGGTACTCCTGCCGAGGCATGGACAAGTGCAAAAGAGCTGCGTACACTGGGCGATTTTAATAATGCCATAGATGCGCTTAACGAACCAAAAGCCCGCGCTGCGCAGGAAGAAAAGTATAAAAGCGATATGGCGGTTTGGAACAATAAACTTGCCGAAAAAGACGGCAGCTTTAGTAACGGTAAGGCGCTGTGGGCCGAGGTAGATTATAATGATGCTGCCTGGGGTAATATGCCGGTACCTTCGTTTTATGAAAACAATGTGTTGCCTGATTTTGACGGGCTGGTATGGTACCGCAAAAGTTTTGATTTACCGGAAGGAGCTACACAGGATGGTGTTATAGAGTTTTATGTTGATGATGATGAAATCACGTTTTTTAACGGTGTGAAAATCGGTGAAACCCGTGGATACAATACGGTACGTAAATACACTATACCGGCATCATTGTTCAGGAAAGGGAAAAATGTACTTACCGTACGCAGTTTTGACGGGGCTGCCGGAGGTGGTATTTACGCACCGGATAATATTGCCATAAAAATAGGCGGCAAAACTATTCCGCTAAATGGTATGTGGAAGTATCAGGTGGGGGTAAACAGCAAGAACCTTCCGCCTATGCCGGTGTTACCACAAAACCAAAACAGGCCTACCGTATTATATAATGCCATGATTTACCCATTGCTTAAATACAGGCTTGCCGGGGTAATTTGGTACCAGGGAGAAACAAATGCCGAACGTGCGCAGCAATACAAAAAACTGTTCCCGCTAATGATAAATAACTGGCGTAAGGATTTTAATATCCCTAACCTGCCGTTCTATTTTGTACAGCTTGCCAACTGGAGACAGATAAAGCCGCAACCGGCCGAATCAGACTGGGCGGAGCTAAGGGAGGCACAGTTTAAAACGCTCTCTGTACCTAATACCGGCATGGCAGTAACTACAGACATTGGTGCTGCCGATGATATTCACCCTAAAAACAAGCAGGAAGTAGGTAACAGGCTGGCACTAATAGCCCTTAATAACCTGTATGGCGTAAAGCAAAAATATACCGGCCCGCTGTACAAAAACTTTACGGTTAACGGCAATGCTATAGAGCTTACGTTTCTACACAATCAGGGTATCAAAGCCAAGCAAGGCGAACTAAAAGGCTTTGCCATAGCCGGTACCGATAAGGTATTCCACTGGGCAACGGCAAAAGTGGTAAACGGTAAAGTAATAGTGTCTTCGCCAAATGTTACTAAGCCTGAAGCGGTACGTTACAACTGGGCCGATAACCCACAGGGTAACCTTACTAATGATTCGGATTTGCCCGCTTCTTCATTCCGTACCGATTCGTGGCCTGGCCTAACCGATGGCAAAAAATAAATGGATATGACTAAGATAGTATACCGATTATATACTGCGCTGTTGTTGCTGGGGGTATTGCCCGCGGCTACAGCGCAGCAGTTTATTACAATAGCTACCAAGTCAAATGCTTTGGTATATCAAGTAAACGCGCAAAAGGAGCTTAATACGGTATATTTTGGCGAAAAGCTTTTAAATGATACGGATTATGCTCGCGTGGCTAAAGAATACCATCAGGGTAACGAGTATACAGGTATTTATAATGCGGCATACACCCCGTCTGGCAGCAAAAACCTGTTGGAGCCTGCTATTGCCGTAACCCACGCCGATGGTAATACATCGCTGGATTTACATTATGTGTCGCATACAACTACAGCCGTTACAGCAGGGGTGACCCAAACGGAAATAGTGCTTAAAGACCCGGTATACGCCTTTGAGGTGCATTTGTTTATAAAGTCTTTTTTTGATACCGATGTTATAGAACAATGGACTACCATTTTGCACAATGAAAAAGGCAACGTGGTGCTGGGTAAGTTTGCTTCGGCAAACCTGTATATAAAAGGGAACAATGATTTTTGGCTTACCAATTACTACGGCGAATGGGCCCGTGAAATGCGCCCGGAAGAAGTGCGCCTTACCCATGGAGTTAAAACCCTGGATTCTAAACTTGGCACCCGCGCTGATTTATTACAGGCGCCTGTGTTTATGGTTTCGTTACAAAAGCCGGCTACCGAAGATGAAGGCAACGTGCTTATGGGCGGACTGGAATGGGCCGGTAACTTCCGTACTGATTTTGAGATTGATCCGTTTAATAACCTGAAAATTATATCAGGAATAAACAATGCGGCATCGGCATATAGGCTAAAAAAAAGCGAAGTGTTTACTACACCGAAATTTTGGTACACCCTTTCGGGAAAAGGGAAAGGTTTTGCCAGCAGGAATATACATCAATGGGCGCGTAAGCACAAAGTGCTAACAGGAGAAGGCGACCGTATGACGCTGCTAAACAACTGGGAAGCTACGTTTTTTGATTTTGATGAAGCAAAGCTTAAAGCGCTTATTGCCGATAGTAAAAAGCTGGGTGTAGACCTTTTTTTGCTCGATGACGGCTGGTTTGGTAACAACCACCCCCGTAATGGCGATAATGCAGGCCTTGGCGACTGGCAGCCCAATAAAAAGAAATTGCCAAATGGTATAGCTACGCTGGTACAGGCTGCAAAAGACAACCATGTAAAATTTGGCATTTGGATAGAGCCGGAAATGGTAAACCCGGCGAGCGACCTGTATAAAAAACATCCGGACTGGGTGGTAAAGCAACCGGGGCGTCCTGAACATTATTTCAGGAACCAGTTGGTTTTAGACCTCGCTAATCCTAAGGTACAGGATTTTGTGTACGGGGTGGTAGATGATTTATTTACCCAAAACAAAGATTTGGCTTATATAAAATGGGATTGCAACGCGGTTATATTTAATGCGTACTCGTCTTATTTAAAAGACAACCAGCAAAACTTTTATGTAGATTATGTAAACGGGTTATATAAGGTGCTAAAGCGTATACGTGCCAAATATCCTACCACGCCTATAATGTTGTGCTCGGGTGGGGGAGGCCGCGTAGATTACGGTACACTGGAGTATTTTACTGAGTTTTGGCCAAGCGATAACACTGATCCGCTGGAGCGTATATTCCTGCAATGGGAGTACTCGTATTTTTATCCTGCCAATACGCTTTCGGCACACGTAACCGATTGGGGTAAGCAACCTATAAAATACCGTGTAGATGTTGCCATGATGGGGCGCTTGGGTTTTGATATTGTGGTGAGCCAGCTTTCTGCAAACGATTTGGCGTTTTGCCAAAAGGCTATTGCTACTTACAACGGCCTTAAGCCGCTTATACTACAAGGAGAGCAGTACCGCCTGCAAAGCCCGTGGGGTAACGATGCAGCTTCGGTAAGTTATGTAAACCAGGGTGCTACCGAAGCTGTAGTATTTGCCTATCAGGTAAGTAACCGCCATGAATCAGGGACTAAAACACCTATAAAACTTAAAGGGCTTGATGCCAATGCAAGCTATAAAGTAGAAGAAATAAATATTTATCCCGGTAAAAAGCCCGTGGTTGAAACGGCTGTTTTCTCAGGAGATTTTTTAATGAAAGTAGGTGTAAACCCTAATGTAAATACTACAAATACTAGTGTGGTGCTTAAGCTTGCAAAAGTATAGTTACGCGTTTAAAATAGTATCCGTTTGCAATCTGAAAAAATATTGCGAACGGATTTTTTATTTCCTTTTCCAAAGGGTGTAACTAAGAGAAAAATCCTTACCGGTTAACGCTGATATAACCCCCGAAAAAATATCACTGTCTGTGTAACTGGCAAACACTGCTGAGTTACCTGCAATAGGCGAAGAAGGAACAAAGCGCCCGTCGCCAAGCGAGTAATAGTTGCCATCTGGTGCTACGTAAATGCTGAATTTATTTAACTTATCTCTGTCGAAAGTATACTGATGCGTACCGAATACCGATTTGTAGTTTTTACTGTAGTAGGTAAAATCAGGTAGGTTTGGTTTTAAATTGTTTTGTACTTTATAGCTAGGAGTATATTGCTGTGCACTGAGTGAGGCGGCACAGAAGACAAGAAGTATGCTGGCTAACTTTTTCATAAACTAATGGCTTTGGTTTTGATAAAGTTAGTAAAAAAATAAAGGCATCCTATAACAGGATGCCTTCTTTAACAATAATGTATAAAGGAAAAGTTGTTTCTTATGGAAATATACCCCTTTGTTTGTATGCCATTTCTATCCTGGTAAGTGCTACTATGTAAGCTGCAGTTCTCCAGTCAGTTTTGTACTTATCAGCGTTATCTACTACTTTGCCGAAAGCTTCTTCCAGTTTCCTGCGTAGTTTAGTAATAACATCATCCATAGTCCATATTTCTCCGTTACGGTTTTGTAACCACTCGTAGTAGCTGCCTATTACACCGCCAGAGTTACATAAAATGTCAGGGATAATCTCTACACCGTTAGCTAAAAGGATAGCTTCACCTTCAGTATCTGTAGGGCCATTAGCACCTTCAGCAATAAGGCGTGCTTTTACGCTGCCTGCATTTTCTTCGGTAAGCTGGTTGCCCAGTGCTGCAGGAATAATGATGTCACAGTCAATGCCAAAAAACTTGTCGCCGTCATAGTCAGCAGCAAATCCTTTAATGGTAGCATTTTTGCTTTGGTATTCCAGTAGCGCTTCAGGATCTATACCTTCAGCGTTGTAAATAGTACCGGTAGCATCTTGTACACCTACAAGTATAGCACCGTTTTTATTCATAAAATGTGCAGACCAGTAACCTACGTTACCAAATCCCTGTACTATATATTTTTTACCTTCAAGCGATACGCCTCTTAGTTTAGCCCAAGCTTCTATAGTAACTACAACGCCAAAACCGGTAGCGCGGTCACGGCCTTCAAGTCCGCCAGACCCTACAGGCTTACCTGTAACAACGTGTTGGTTTTTAGAACGCTCAGCAGGGCTTTTAGTACTCATGTACGTATCTGCTATCCATGCCATCATTTGGGCGTTAGTATTAACGTCTGGTGCAGGAATATCGTGTTCAGGACCTATGTTGTCGCCCAGGGCAAATGTAAACCTGCGTGTTATACGCTCAAGTTCTGCCTGGCTGTATTTTTTAGGATCAAGCTGAATACCGCCTTTACCACCGCCATACGGAAGCCCGGCAAGCGATGTTTTCCATGTCATCCATGTAGCAAGAGCACGTGCAGCATCAAGGTCTACGGTTTCGTGGTAACGAAGACCACCTTTGTAAGGCCCCAGTGCGTTATTGTGCTGTACCCTGTAGCCTGTAAACACCTCTACATCGCCATTGTCCATTTTCACCGGGAAATGCACAACTATTTCATTATTAGTAATAGAAAGGATTTTTTTTACGCTAGAATCAAGGTTCATAACCTCGGCAGCTTTGTCAAACTGGTTCTTAACGTTTTCGTACATGCCCATTCTTTTGGGCTTTGCGGTTGTTGCCATACCTTATGTTGTGACTTAATGTATATAGGTTTATACTCTAAAAAAACAAAGTTATTTTATAACAAATGTAGTAGTAATTATGAAAACAACAAATATTATTCCTTTAAATTATGATATTTTTAATCAAATATATTTTTAACAACAATTTAATAAGGATATAATAATTTCGGTTTCGCTAAAAGGTGTCAGTTACAAGGGAGGGTGTATATTGTTGTTAACCTTGCTTTAACAAGTGTATCCCCCTTTTGGTGGGGTGTGCCAATGATAATTTTGGTATATTTGCAAAAATACCCCAAATAAAACACATCATTGCATTATTAACAAAATTTTGTTTGTTAAAGCTTACTTAAATGAAAATAGAACAACTATATACCGGATGTATTGCACAAGCTGCTTATTATCTGGAAAGTAATGGCGAGGCTGCGATTTTTGACCCACTTCGGGAGGTGCAGCCTTACATACAAAAAGCGGCAAAAGACAATGCTGTAATCAAATATATTTTTGAAACGCATTTTCATGCCGACTTTGTTTCGGGCCACCAGGACCTGGCTCAAAAAACGGGTGCTGAAATCGTATATGGCCCTACGGCGCAGCCCGAATTTGCCGCGCTTATAGCGGCAGACGGGCAGGAATTTACAGTAGGTGACTATACCATTAAAGCCATACACACGCCGGGACATACCCTGGAAAGTACGTGCTACCTTTTGTTTGATGAAAATAAAAAGCCACACGCCATAATTACAGGTGATACACTTTTTATAGGCGATGTGGGCAGGCCTGATTTAGCGCAGGCACTTACGTCAGAACTTACTCAGGAGGTTTTGGCATCGCACTTGTACGACTCGCTTCGTAATAAAATTATGGTCTTGCCAGATGACCTTATTGTGTACCCAAGCCATGGTGCGGGTAGTGCATGTGGTAAAAACATGAGTAAGGAAACTACCGATACCTTAGGTAATCAAAAAGCGACCAACTACGCCCTTAGGGCAGATATGACCAAAGAGGAGTTTATATCAGAACTGCTTAATGGGCTGGGCCGCCCGCCGGCTTATTTTCCGCAAAATGTTTTAATGAACATTAAAGGCTATAGCAGCCTTGATGAGGTTTTAAAGCGTGGTGTACAGCCGCTGACTCCTGAGGCGTTTAAAGAAGTGGTTGCAGAAACCGGTGCGGTAATGCTGGATGTAAGGCATGAAGATGATTTTATTAAAGAGCACATACCGGGCAGTATATTTATTGGTCTGCACGGTGGTTTTGCTCCGTGGGTAGGTGCCTTGCTTATGAACGTAGAACAACCGATTGTACTAATAACGCCCGAAGGTAAGGAGGAAGAAGCTGTAACCCGTTTAGCACGTGTAGGCTTTGATAACACACTTGGTTACCTAAAAGGCGGTATTGCCGTGTGGAAAGCTGCAGGTTTACAAACAGATAGTATACGTTCGGTAAGCCCGGAGGAGTTTGAACGTGCCACAGAGAAGGCGTGCGTGGTAGTAGACTCTCGTAAGCCGGGCGAATTTGAAGGTGGACACGTAATTGGTGCCATAAATATTCCGCTTGATTTTGTAAACGAACAGTTTGAGTCGGTTCCACAAACAGGAGATTTTTACCTGCATTGTGCCGGTGGCTACCGTTCTGTGATTATGGCCTCTATATTAAAAGCACGCGGTTACCATAATATGATTAACGTAGAAAAAGGTTTTGGCGGCATAAAAAATACTGCGGTAAAAACCACGTTAAACACGCCTGTTGCGTAAACGGGGCAATTTATATATTTGTAACGCTAAAAACGTATTTTGAAAAATGAAAAAAATCGCAATAATGTTATCGCTTGCCGCAGTAACCGCAGCATGCAGCAAACTAAAGGATAACGAATATAAAATTAACGGAACCGTAGACCCAGCCTGGGAAGGCCGTGTAATAACTCTTGAAAAACAAGGAATGTTTGGCTCTAAAGTGGTAGATACTGCTAAAGTAAAAAATGCAGCCTTTACATTTCAGGACACGGTTTCAGAGCCTGCTATCTACTATATAAAAATACAGGAGCATCCGCACGAGCCTATTACGGTAGTAGTAGAGCCGGGAGAAATAGACGTATTGGTACGAAAAGATACCATTGTAAAAACTGTTGCAGAAGGTACCTATAATAATGACAAGTATGCTGAGTTTTCTGAGATATTTGGCAAAGGCTTAAAAGCCGTGCAGCGTTTTGAACTTAACAACCAGCAAAAGCTGGATGCCGCTATACGAAGTAAAGACATACAGGCAGAAAATAGGCTGCGTGAAGACCACAGAAAATTGCGCGAAAATTGGGAAAACAAAATAGATGCGTTTATAAAGGGGAACCCGAAAGCGTATGTAAACCTGTTGGCACTTTCGCAGTTAAACCAGCTGAAGATGAAGGAGCCGGCAGAACTTAAAAAGTTGTTTGATGGTCTGGATCCTAAATTAAAAGCGAGTTCTGATGGTAAACAACTGGAGCGCTTTTTTGTAACTATTCAAAATGAACAGAAGGCCGTGCCTCAGGTAGCGCCACAGGCTGGTGTAAAAGTAGGCGATAAGGCACCTTCTTTTGCGGCTAAAAATCCGGAGGGTAAAGAGGTTTCGCTACAGCAAAGCTTAGGCAGTAAGGTAACTATAATTGACTTCTGGGCATCGTGGTGCGGGCCTTGCAGAAAAGAAAATCCTAACATGGTGGCGCTTTATAAAAAGTATCATGATAAAGGGCTTAATATAATAGGTGTATCATTAGACAAAACGGCCGAAAGCTGGAAACAGGCCATACAAAAAGACGGCTTGTTATGGCCACAGGTTTCAAATCTTATGTATTGGGACGAACCGATAGCTAAACTATACGGGGTAGAGCAAATACCGGCACCTTTTGTACTGGATGCACAAGGGAAAGTAGTAGCCCGTGATATTTATGGCGAAGAGCTTGAAAAAACGGTGGAAAAACTTTTAAAGTAATGCCTTTAAATACGCTATAAAACCTCCTTTTCGGGAGGTTTTTGTTTTATGGAATATACGGTACCAAAAAAGTTGCTTTGGTAGATGTTTATACATCAGGAGTTTAAAAAATACTTGCTAAATATCCATAAAAATTGTTTGCGTACTAAAAAAACAGCATTATATTTGCAACCGCAATACGGTACTAAACGTGTTGTAAGAGCCGGAGGGGAGATACTCAAGCGGCCAACGAGGACGGACTGTAAATCCGTTGGGAAACCTTCGCAGGTTCGAATCCTGCTCTCCCCACCAATAAAACCCGATCAGGAATGGTCGGGTTTTTTGTTTATAATACCTTATTCATATCTTATAGTAGTAACACGCCAGGGGAGCACCCTTGCTGATTATGTACAAAAATGCCGGAGGGGATAAACTCCGGCATTTTTTTAACCTAAAATAGTAATAGAAAAGTACGTGGGAGTTATTATCCGCCCATGTATTCGTCGCCTCCGCCGTTATCCGGCTTAATTTCTTTCTGCTTGTCGTTTTTATTGCGGTTAAACCTGTACGTAAATGACAGTGTTACCTGCCTTACACGCCACTGCATAGAACTGTATGATTGTACCTGGTTAGGTATATAGGTTTCGTTCCTCATTTTACGCGAGTTAAATATATCCTGCACGTTTAACGATACGGTACCTTTATCTTTAAGTACATCTTTGCTTAAGGCTGTATTAAGGCCCGCCTGAGCAAGGCGTTTACCCTGTGCGTTTTTCTGCGGAGCCTCATAGCTTCCGTTTAGCTGCCAGTCTATTTTGCCCGGAAGGGTAATTTTAGAGTTCAGGCGGCTCGTCCAGGTGTAGGCTGTAAAATTAAAGTTTTGGTAGGTAGTTACCGGGTCGCCCGTAGCACCGTCGTTGTACGTAAACGTGTAGTCGCCCTTAGTTTGGTTACGGAATAGGTTAAGGTTTCCGTTTAGCCTCCACCACTTGTACGGAGTGTAGTTAAGGTTAAATTCAAAACCAGCCCTGTATTCTTTAGACAGGTTAATAGGGGTAGTAAGTATTACCGGAGTGTTTATGGTTTGCCCGTTTACTACTTCGGTAACGTAATCACCGCTAAACTGCCTTACAAACTGAAAACTGTCATCTGTAATGTTTACATATACCGATGAGTTTAAGGTAAGGGTATTCCATTTTTTTAAGTAGCCCAGGTCTATCGCATGTGTTTTACTTGGGTTGATATCCGGGTTACCCCTAAAGATGTTTATGTTACTCTGTAGCCCGCTAAACGGATTAAGGAACCTGCCTCTTGGGCGGTTTATACGGCGGCTGTAGCTAAGTGTAACGTTACTGCTTTTAGAAAATTCGTAACCCAGTACTGCGCTCGGGAAAAAGTTGTTGTAACGTTTATTGTGGTAGTCCGCTATATTTAAAAGGTTAACATCTATATTAGAGTCTTCCCAGCGAAGACCAAAAAGGTAAGAAAAGTTTCCTTTTTTAGAACCATACTGTGTATACAGTGCATTAATCTTTTCTTTGTACTGAAGGAAGTTAGTGTAGTTAGCGTTGTTTTGCCATACGCCACTATCGTCAAGTGTTTCGGCACGCGCATCGGTTTCCAGGGTAGAGAAGCTACCACGGTAACCGGCCTCAAAGCGGCTGTTATCCCCTATAGGCAATACATAGTCGGCCTGTATAACCGCGCGGTCTTCGTTCTGGTCGTTAACAGTTCTTTCATTACTGTTAGGTGTACTGCTGCTGCCTGCCGTAATAGAGTTAGATATTGCTGTGTGCTGGTCTTCCATGTTTTTAGAAACCGAAGCGTCTATCTTAAGTTCATGACCTTTGTCGTTAAATTTCTTAACCAGGTTTGTAGCGTAGTTTACGTTGCTTTCGCTGTCGTCTTCGTAGCTGTAGCGCAGCGATGCATTGTTAAAGCTTCCGTCTGCAAAATAGTTATCGTAGTTAGTCCAAGTAGGGGTGTCGCCTGTGTTTCTTCTAAAGCTAAGACTGTTTGTCCAGGTAATGGTTTTGTCCAGGAACCACTCCATACCCACGCTGGCGTTGTACCCTTTACGAAGCCTGTCGTTACGGCGCCTTTCATTGGTGAAGCTTGTAGTTTCGTTAGTATCTTCGCTTAAATAGCGGCTGTTTGTAAACGACCTTCCCGGGCTGTTACGGTAGTTGTAGCCAAGGTTACTAAACAGGTTGTAATTAGTACTCCTGTAGTTAAGGCTGCTGCTTATGCCGTGGTTAGCAGGGTCTCCGGTATTGGCGGTTACAGTGCCGTTAAAGCCTCCTGCCTTACCTTTTTTAAGGATAATGTTTACAATACCTCCACCGCCTTCTGCATCATAACGTGCAGATGGGTTTGTAATAACCTCTACCTTATCTACAGAATCGGCAGGTAGCAGACGCAGTGTTTCGGCTACGTTACTGCCGGCAAGGTTACTTGGGCGTCCATCTATAAGTATGGTTACACTTTGGTTACCGCGCAGTGCCACGTTACCCTCTGCATCTACAGATAGCGAAGGAACGTTATCCAGCACATCGCTTACAGTGCCGCCTTTAACCATCATGTCGCTGCCCACGCTGTATACGCGTTTGTCAAGTTTTATTTCTACGGTGCTGCGTTCGGCAGTAATTTCCACACCTTTCAGTACTGTAGCTTCGGCAGCCATTGGCGTTGTGCCAAGATCAGTATTTTCGGTAAGCTGTTTTCCGGTAATTATCACCGGTTTAAACGATATAAAATCAAATTTTATGTTGTAGGTGCCCGGTTTAACGTCCAGGCTATATTGCCCCTGGGCATCGGTAAGCCCACCACTTACAGTAACGTTATCTGCGGTTTGAATAATTACGTTGGCAAATTCCAGCGGTTGTTTTGATTCCTGCTCAATTACTTTGCCGGTAACTTTTATGGTAGCACCCCCAGGGCGTCCTGCCGGGCTTTGGGCTACAGCCATAAAAGCCATCAGCAACATGGATAATAAAAAGGATGTTTTTAGTTGTTTCATTGAAATTGATATATAGTAAAGTTTACACGTGCAAATTTGACACAAAAAACAGTTTACGGTTTAATGTGTAAATCACAAAGGTTTGTTAAAATGAAGCATTAAATAATTTCCATTGCTTTTTCGGCAGGGCGGGCTATTACGGCTTTATCCCCATTTACCACTATGGGGCGCTCTATTAGGGTAGGGTGGGTGGCCATGGCGGTAATGATTTGGTCGTCGGTAAGGTTTTTATCCTTGTAGGTTTCTTTCCAGATTATTTCTTTCTGCCGTACCAATTCAATAGGTGTTACGCCCAGTTTTTTTATTATTGACGTAAGCTCGGCTTCAGAAACAGGCTCGTTTAGGTATTTTATGGTTGCAAACGGAATGTTTAGTGATTCAAGCAGTTGAAGCCCCTCGCGTGATTTACTGCAGCGCGGGTTATGATAAATGGTAAGCATTGATTATTTATTTTTTTGCAAAGGTATGCCAATATCCCCATAAGTTGTTGTATATTTAATATACAGAACCCATAACTAACAATTCTTTAATAATGTACATAAGCCAGGCATACAACAAACGATTCAACTTTTTATTGTACCTACCCATACCGGTAGTATTCCTGCTTATCATCCTGCTGAATTTTGCCGTAACCATGGTCATGGGAGATAAAAGTACCGACCTTATTAAGGCTGCAATTAAAGAACAGGGTGAAATGAGTATTCTTATACAAAGCCTTGCTCCACTGGCGTTTTTCCTGGTGCTGTTACTTGTGTGGGTAAAGTTTGTACACCGGCAAACCATTACCAGCCTTACTACCGCCCGCAGCCGCATAAGCTGGAGCCGTATTTTTACTTCATTTTTTTTATGGGGCGGTATTAGTGCTGCAACGACCCTGCTGGCTTATTATATGTCTCCGGAGGATTTTGTGCTGAACTTTAAGGCGGGGCCCTTTTTTAAAATGCTTGCTATAGTAATCATACTTATCCCTATGCAAACCAGTTTTGAAGAATACCTGTTCAGGGGGTATCTTATGCAGGGGCTGGGCATTGCTACACGCAGTACTTTGTTTGCGCTTTTATTCACTTCTATAACATTTGGGTTAATGCATGCTGCTAACCCTGAGGTGGCTACCATAGGCCCGCTTGCCTTTGTATACTATATAGGTACGGGATTATTTTTAGGAGTTATTACCCTTATGGACGACGGTATGGAACTGGCACTGGGCTTTCATGCGGCTAATAATCTTGTGGCATGCATGCTGGTTACGTCAGACTGGACCGCCCTGCAATCGCCGTCTATATTAAAAGACATATCTGAGCCGGCTGCAGGCATAGATATTATAGCGCCGGTATTTATATTTTACCCGCTGCTTATTTTATTATTTTCCAAAATATACAGGTGGACCGACTGGAAACAACGCCTTTCCGGAAAAATCCAGCTACCCAATGCTTCATCAATAACCCACTAAACCATAACACTATGTATTATTATGAACCGGGGTTTGTTCACCCTGATTTTAGACTGAACGGGTTCTATCTTTCGCCGGAAAACCTGCGGAAGGTAGCTTATGATTTCATTAAAGAAGGAGAAGACTACGAGCGCCCTATAGGGAACTTTCTGCTCGACTGGTTTGATGATAAAGATTACGTGGAAATGCGCACCAGTGGTACTACCGGAACGCCAAAAATTATCCGTTTAAAAAAGCGCCACATGGTAAACTCTGCGGTGGCTACGGGTGATTTTTTTGATGTAGGGTCGCATACACGCGCGTTGCATTGCCTGCCGACGCAGTATGTAGCCGGTAAAATGATGCTTGTAAGAGCCATGATACTGGGATGGGAGCTGGATATTGTTCCTCCGGTAGCCGAACCACTTACCAAAACCCCAAAAAACTATCATTTTGCGGCCATGGTGCCGCTTCAGGCAGAGCGTTCTTTTGAGGAATTACGCCGTATAAAAAAGGTGATTTTAGGCGGTGGTAAGGTAAGCCCGGCGCTCTCCGTACGGTTGCAAACGCTCCCTGTAGAAATATGGGAAACCTATGCCATGACCGAAACTGTAACCCATATAGCCGCAAAGCCGTTAGGCGAGGTAGCCTTTACCACGCTGCCGGGGGTAAGTGTTACTACCGATGCTCGCGGTTGCCTGGTAATTAATGCACCCGAAGTTTCAGATACCGCAGTGGTAACAAACGATCTTGCCAGCCTGCACGATGCACATCATTTTGTATGGCTGGGCCGCTTTGATAACGTAATAAACAGCGGGGGCGTTAAGCTATATCCTGAACAGATAGAAGAAAAACTGTCGCTGTTTATAAAACGCCGCTTTTTTGTTTACGGCCTGCCCGATGATACACTGGGCGAACGCATGGTGCTGGTTGTAGAAGGTGAACCCTTTGATATTAAAGAGGACTGTTACCTGGCGTTAGACAAATATGAAAAGCCTAAAGAGGTGTTGTTTGTGCCGGCTTTTGCCGAAACCGGTACCGGTAAAATTCAGCGCGCCGAAACTCTTAAAGCTTTGCAACCTTAATATAAAATTTTTTGTCTGCGGGTTGCACGTCGTTTAATGATGTGGCTTGTGTAGCAGTGCGCTGCCAGTTGTTTGTAGCTTGCAGGCGTACAGTTTTTCCGTTAATAGCTACGTCTACCGGCATGGCAAAATTTGGCTCATCTGTAACCCAGCGGTATTCCAGGTTGCTGCCATCCAGCTTTAGCTGAAGTATAGGTATGGCGGCATAACGCAGGTATTGGTTAAAAACAGGGGTAAGGTTTAGACCGCTTTCCTTATTAAAAAAGTTTATTACCGTTTCAGTATCTATGATCTGCTTTTTAAAGGCAGTAGAATAGTTATAAATAAGTTTCCACCATTTTGCATCATTGTTAATAATGTGTCGTATGGTGTTTAGCATAAGTGCTCCCTTAAAGTACATATCGCCGCTACCTTCCTTATTTACACCAAATATACCTATGGCAGGCTTACGGTTTTGTACGCTGTAGCGCTGCCCGTTAATGTATTTCATGGCGCGGTCGTAACCTTCGCGGCACTCCACATATACCGTTTCGCTGTAGGTGGTAAAGCCCTCATGTATCCACATATCGGCAATATCTTTACTGGTTATGCTGTTGCCAAACCATTCGTGCCCGCTTTCGTGTACTATAATATAGTCCCATCCCATGCCTACACCCGTACCCGAAATATCGCTGCCCATATAGCCTTTAAGGTATTTATTGCCGTAGGCCACGGCACTTTGGTGCTCCATACCCAGGTAAGGGGTTTCCACAAGCTTATAGCCGTCTTCAACAAACGGGTATTGTCCAAATTTTTCTTCAAAGCATTGCAGCATCGGCTTTACTTCCTCAAACTGTTTTTTTGCTTTTTCCACATTGTTTTTAAGCACATAGTAGTCCAGTGGCATGCCCTTGTACTCATCATGAAAATGCGCGTAATCGGCTATGTTTACCGTAATGTCGTAGTTGTTAATAGGGTTTTTTACCTCCCAGTCCCAGCGGGTGTAGCCGTTTTTAAGATCAGTGCTGCCCATGAATTTCCCATTGCTTACATCTATTAGTCCGTTTGGCACCGCTACTTTAATGCTGGCGCCACGGTCTGGCTCGTCGCTCTGGTGGTCTTTTACAGGATACCAAAGGCTGGCACCCGTGCCCTGTACCGCAACACCTACCCAGGGTTTACCGCTGTCATCTTTTGTAAATACAAAGCCACCATCCCAAGGAGCGTTTTTTGCGATAATCGGCGTACCGGAATATGCAAACCTAAGCGTGTACTCTTTATCTTTTTCCAATGGCTTGTCAAACGATATAAACACTGCATCATTATCGCGCTTGTAGATGGTTTTAAATGTATTAAGCGTAATGGCATCAATATTCATATTCGAAAAAAGGTCTACCTGAATGCGGTTGGTAGCAGCAGTAGCCTTAAAAGTAATATCATTATACCCTTTAATATATTTTTTTTCAGGGTCTATGGTAATGTTCAGGTCGTAGCGTTGCACATCATAGCTGGTACGCTCGGGGCGCAGGCCGCCCTGCAGGCTGTCTTTCCTTGTAAAGTTTTGTGCCGATGCCAATGCTGCCGTTACCAGCGCCGATACTACGAACAGTTTTTTCATAAATAATGCTTTTAATGTATTGGTATCAATACCGTGCCAATTGTTACTATAATCGTTTATTTCTTTACATCATCATCAAGCAGGCCGCGGGTGTCCATATCGCGTATAATGCTGTCTATAAAAAAGTCGGCCACCTGGCCTTTACCGGCATTTTTAGCAATGCTTATGTAGGCCTTTACAGCCGGGCGTTTAAACAGCGCGTCGATTTGCCTGCCAAACCATCCCTTACGCCGTATGCGTGCCACCACTGGGTTTTCCGGTGCGGGTGGGGTAGGTTCTGCATTCTGAACATTATCCATAACGCATTTAATGCGTTTTATTATTTTATCCCTAAGGCCTAATATGTAACTGAGCTTAATAGAGGGGTAGGGCACTTTGATTTCCTCATCGGGCGCCACTATGGTATAGCCATCTGCTTCGTTGCCCATTACCCTTAGGTCTGGCAGTATACAGTAAAAATCATCCAGGCGTTCGGTACCCGACGCACTTTTTACTTTTAATTTTACTTTACCCCAAGTGGCGCCGTTGCCATAACCGTAATCTAAGATAGGGTTGTGTGCATTTGCCGCTACAGTAAAATGGCGTTGCAGGAAACGCTGGCAATTACGCCTGCCTAAAAAGTAATCGTGCTTGCGGAACTCTTTGCTGAAAAAACCACCAAATCCACCCAGCGAGCCACAGGCTATAGTGTATTTTTGATCCTCGTGATTTTCATCGGTACGCTGCGGCATAATCAGGAAACGCGTATAGTCCTCGTCTAAATAGGCACGTTTTATCTGTTCATCCTTCATCATTAACTGGCTTCGCATGGCCGATAGTATAGTGGGCAGCACGTTTCGCCATGCCTTTTGCGCCCTGAACGCATCTTCGTTTATATCATCGCTTGGGAAAGGGTCTATCATAAGCACAATACTCTCAAAGTTAGTGGCATCGCGGGCTATTTCGGGTACGTTAAACGGAGGCGTGTTTATGTCGTCGTCGTTTGCGTCGAGCAGGCGTTGGTATTCGTTAAGCAACCGCGCCTCCCTGCGGTCTTCCAGCAGCTGTTCTGTAATTTCGTACGGTTCGTTATTAATAACCCCGCCATCTACATTTAAAGACACAAAATCGCCTTCGGGCAAAAAGTGGTACTCTACCTTTTCGGCTTCTAACAGGTTAATGTATTTACTTTTTTCTATGTAATGGCGTGCCCTTGTAAGCTCCCGGCTTTCCAGCCCTACAGGGAAAGCACCCGTACTCATGGCGGCCTGTTTCAGTATGCCGGTGTTAAGCCCGTCAGGCGCATTAAAATGTACCGGTATACGCCCGTCTGCACTCAGGTAGCTGTCATCTGCCGATTCATCAATTTTAAAAAACGCATAGTCGCGGTGCATGCGCATACGGTGTTCGCGTAGCCCTGTAGATGTTTTAAACTGTACTTTATAGGCAAATCCACGCAGGTTAGTAAGTGTGGTAAACACCTCCAGGCCCGGCGCTATGTAAGGGCGTTTATAAATGCTGCTTACCCGCTTATCCAGCATGGAGTCGGCTATGTCTTTTATAAAATTAGAGTTGAATCCCGCGCGAACCTCTTTAGATGGGTTAAATGCATCGGCTTCTATATCTGCGGTATCCAGCAGCAGGTCCATCATATCCCGATGTTTCCCTTTAGAATCAGTTCCCTCTTTAAGATTTACCCAGGAGTTATATAGCGGATTATTTTTACTGATGTTTTCGTCGGTGTAATTTTTAGCGGTAACAGGTTTAAAATCTTCCTGTATACCGGCTGCGGTTATAGCTGCTGTCATACCCCCGGCCGATGCCCCGCCCAGTACTTCTATCAGGAAATTATGTTTCGGTACCCCGGTAAGTTTACCTTCATCCTGTAGTTTTTTAGCTTTTTCCCAGTGTTCCAGAGCTTCCAGGAGGTAATCCATAACTCCCGCGGTATATGCTCCTGCAGAAACGGCCCCTGCCATGCAGATGCCTGCATAAAATGTATCTTTACTGTTCATTAAGGTTGGTGTATTAGAGTTGTAGATGGCATAAAAATACCTAAAAAAAACATTTTAGCTTATTGTAAGAGCTTGTTTTTTAATTATTTGTGGTTTATTTTAAGGTTTGTTGCGGGCTAATTTGCTAATCCACAGCTAAGTTAGTTATCTTTGCCTTATGCGCTTATCGGTTGTTATACTTAACTACAACGTACGTAATTTTTTGCATCTGTGCCTCCAGAGTGTACAGCATGCACTACGCCACATTGATGCTGAGATCATTGTGGTGGATAATAATTCGCACGATGACAGCTGCGCCAGGGTACGCCAATACTTTCCTGACGTAACCCTTATAGAGAACAAAGAAAATACAGGTTTCCCCAAAGGGAACAACATAGGTGTGGCTGCCGCTAAAGGGGAGTATGTATGTATACTTAACCCTGACACGGTACTGGCCGATGGTACATTTGAAAAACTGCTACTGTTTGCCGACAGTATGCCCGATGCGGGTGTTACCGGTATAAAGCTGGTAGACGGCAGGGGCAGTTTTTTACCCGAAAGCAAACGTGGGGTGCCTACGCCTTGGGTGGCATTTACAAAAATTGCCGGGCTATACAGGTTTTTCCCTGGGGTAAAATCGTTTAATAAGTACTATAATGTAGAGCTTCCGCAAGATGCCATAGGGAATACCGATGTGCTTGTAGGGGCTTTTATGTTCCTAAAGCGCAGTTTGTACTTAGAAGTGGGCGGGTTTGATGAAGACTGTTTTATGTACAGCGATGACCTGGACCTTTCTTATATAGTTACCAAAAAAGGATATCGTAATTTTTATTACGGGCAGGCTACAGCCATTCATTTTAAAGGCGAAAGCACCGTAAAAGATGGTACCTATATGCGTCGTTTCAGGGAAGCCATGCAGTTTTTCTATAAAAAACATTTTAAGGCATACCCGGTATTTGACTTGTTTATGCGTTGTGGTGCCTTTGCGTTTATGATGGTAAAAAAGAACCGTAAGGGTAGTGTGGTTATACCGCAGCGTTATGTGCTTATATCAAATAATGCTACTGTAGAACAGCAGCTTGCACTTGTTTTAGAAAAGCCGCTGCATCGTGTAACTGCCGGTACAGATGACCTGTTTTTACACCAAAGGGGTACCGAGGTAATTTTTGACGCCGATATTATATCCTATGGGGATATGATTACCTTCATGGAAAAATATGCAAACAGGCTAACGTATAAAATACGCCCTTCGGGTGCCCGATTTATTATAGGAAGCAACAGTAGCGACGACCGTGGCACTGTAATTAACTTTTAAGGTTGAGAAAAAATATTAACAGAATAGTTTTTGGAATGTTTTTTTATTAAATTCGCAAACAAAAATTTGAATTTCACCTTTTAATTAACAATATGGCAAAGTTTGAACTTAAGTTGCCCAAAATGGGAGAGAGTGTTGCAGAAGCAACCATAACTAACTGGCTGAAAAACGTGGGCGATACCATTGCCGCAGACGAAGCCGTACTTGAGATTGCTACAGATAAGGTTGACTCAGAGGTGCCTTCGGAAGTTTCGGGGGTACTGACCGAAATATTATTTAATGTAAATGACGTGGTGCAGGTAGGCCAAACCATAGCCTATATAGAAACCGAAGGTGGTACCGTTACCGCAGCAGCAGTAACCGAAACCGCCCCGGCAGCAGCCCACGTGGAAGCGCTTGAAAAAACCGTGGCAACAGCAGTAGAAAGCGTAGCTGCCCCGACAGATTTTTCGGCTTCAGAGAAGTTTTTCTCTCCGCTGGTTAAAAATATTGCAAAAGAGGAGGGCGTTACCGTTGCCGAACTGGAAAGCATAGCCGGAACCGGTAAAGACGGACGCGTTACTAAAAGCGATATACTGGAGTATGTAGCAAAAAGGAAGAGCGGACAAATGTCAGCTGTCAGCGTTCAGCCAACAGCTATCAGCGCTCCAAAACCACAAACTACAAACAATCAACCACAAACCGCAAAAGCCGCTCCTGTATCGGTTAACGGTGCTGACGAAATTGTGGAAATGGACCGTATGCGTAAGCTTATATCAGGCTATATGGTACAGAGCGTACAAACATCGGCGCACGTGCAATCGTTTATAGAGGTAGATGTTACCAATATTGTAAAATGGCGCGATAAGGTAAAAACGGCCTTTGAAAAACGCGAAGGCGAGAAGCTAACCTTTACTCCGATTTTTATGGAAGCGGTAGCCAAAGCGCTTAAAGACTTCCCGATGATGAACATAAGCGTAGATGGCGAGTACATCATTAAAAAGAAAAACATAAACCTGGGTATGGCTGCAGCCCTGCCTAACGGTAACCTTATAGTGCCGGTTATTAAAAATGCCGATCAGCTAAACCTTGTTGGCATGGCAAAAGCCGTTAACGACCTGGGCAACCGTGCTAAGGCGGGTAAACTTAAACCGGATGATACACAAGGTGGTACTTATACAGTGACTAACGTAGGTACGTTTGGTAGTGTGTTTGGTACGCCAATCATCAACCAGCCGCAGGTGGGTATCCTTGCACTGGGTGCTATACGCAAAGTGCCTGCGGTTATAGAAACCCCTGAGGGTGATTTTATAGGCATCCGCCAAAAGATGTTCCTTTCGCACAGCTACGACCACCGCGTGGTAGATGGTGCACTGGGCGGCTCTTTTGTAAAACGTGTTGCTGACTACCTTGAAGCGTTTGACGTAAACAGGGATTTTTAAGATTTAGATATTTTTATTATATGGAAGCCTCGCGGAAGCGAGGCTTTTTTTATTTTTGTGGCTTACTAAAGTAACTATATTATATGAAAACCAATCAATTTTTAAAAGCATTTGTGTGTTTTGTATTTTCTTGTGTAATGTATGCACAAGACGGTTCTGTTGATTTAACCTTTAACAGTGTAGATAACTCTCTAAAAAATGGTTTCGACCAAATTGTTTTAGATATGGAAGTTCTTCCTGATAATAAAATAGTTTATGTTGGAAATTTTATCCATTACCAAAACGCTCAGAAGCCATACATTGTAAGAGTAAATCCAGATAATACAATTGATTATACTTTTGATACGCAAACACATTTCAACGGATTTTTAAATAATGTAGCGGTTCAGCCTGACGGAAAGATACTGGTAGCCGGGTATTTTACACAGTATGGAGACACTGATGTTAATGGGTTTGCAAGGCTTAATCAAGATGGTTCATTGGATACTACATTTCAGGCTGTCAGTGGTCTTCGGCCAGGCTCGGTAGCAGAAATTAAGTTACAGCAAGATGGAAAAATTTTATTAGGAGGTAGCTTTGCAGGCGGCTTATTACGCCTTAATGGAGATGGGTCTGTAGATCAGTCTTTTTTGTTGGGTGAACAATTTTCTATGGTCACCGCCCTAACTGTTCTTGAAAATGGAGATATTATTGCAGGAGGATATGTAATGAATCCACCTTCAATTGTACTGAGAAAGTTTAGCTCTTCCGGAAGCGCGATAAATTTATATAATTCCATTACTTTTAATGACTACATCTATAATATAGTAGTTATGCAGGATGGAAGTTTATTGACTACAGGAGATTTTTCAAGAGTTAACGGTACAAATACTGGGTGTGTTGTTAAGGTGTTACCTTCGGGGATGTTGGATCAAAATTTTGGACTAACTATTTATGGAACTGTAAATGATAGTAAATTGTTGCCCGACAACAAGATACTTATTGCCGGCGGATTCCGTAGTTCTGAATTTAAAGATATTCTGCGCTTAAACGCAGACGGTTCGGTCGATAATTCATTTTTTACTTCTAGTTCATTTTTTTTGGAGACTTTAGGTGTGAAGTGCCTGGGTATTAGAGTAAATAAAATCATTGCGGCAGGCGATTTAACTGATTATGCAGGTGTTAGTTGTAATAATGTGATTTATTTAAACAATGATGGAACGGTATCTCCTGAATCAGAAATTGTAAATGGTGCAGATTTACCTGTTTACGCGATTTCTGACGCCGGAAACGGAAATATGCTTTTAGGAGGTGTATTTAATAATTACAACAACACATCAGCACCAAGGCTAGCCTTAATAGATCAAACCGGAGCCTTAGTTTCGGGTTTTAATCCAGGTAGCGGGCCAAACGGTTTGGTGGAAGATATTTTAAAACAGGATGACGGTAAATTTATACTTATCGGCTCTTTTGACAAATATAACAACGTAGACAGATATAGGATAACGAGGATTAATGCTAATGGAACTTTGGATAATTCTTTTAATGCTACTCAAAACTTTAATATATCCGGATATAATTATATCTCTAAAGTTGTATTGCAAGAAGATGGCAAGCTGGTTATTGCCGGAATCTTAGAAATACGATCTAATAATCAAATTTTAAAAGTTTCAATTCTGAGGCTGAATCAAGATGGTAGTTTAGATCAGGATTTTACCTTGATACCTACAGACAACCCGATTTGGGATATGGATATTGCAGCGGACGGAAGTTTTATGTGTCAGGTGCTAACAAGAGGCGCTATGGTTGTTGAAAAATTTAGTAGTAATGGTATTTTAGATACTTCTTTTCCTGTTTTAAGTGTGTCTAATTATTATTTAACAGAAGGAGTTGAATATATAAAATCTGATAAAAATGGAAAATTCTATGTTGCGCAACTGTATACGAACTTATACGGCCTAACCGGTATAAAGTATAGGCGTATCGATGCCAATGGCATTTTTGATGATTTTGATTTCATTCCAGCTTTCCTTACTAATGGTTCTATTGTCTCTGTGCAGGATGATTTGAAATTTCTGGCGACTTCGTCAATGTATGAAAATGGGGTTCAGTATTTAAAACTAATGCGATATAACTATGACGGTACTGAAGATGTTTCATTTCAGCCAATTTTAATGGTTAGTGGGCGCTATGTTACAGATTGTTTGTATGCACAGGACAAACTTGTGTTAGTAGGGAAATTTACCTCGTTTAATAGTATTATTCGTAACCACGTTGCGCGAGTAAATAATACCGTACTAGGAACGCCGGAAGTAACTAAAAAAGATGTGGAGATCATTGCTCTAAGAAAGGACAATAAAGTTTCTGTTGCTGCTACTGATAATATAGATGCTGTAAAAGTATATGACTTAGCAGGCAAGATGGTAGCCTCTGCTAAAAATATAAAGGCGTTGCAGGCTAGTTTACCATGTACTGTTTCCGAGAATAATGTGTTAATAGTAAATATAACACTTGAAAACGGTAGTACAGTGATTAAAAAGATAATGTAAAACATATTCCCATAAAAAGAAATCCTGCCTTGGCGGGATTTCTTTTTATGGGAACTTTCCTTTATATTTACCCAAACCCGTTACATGAAACTACTAACCTGCATATTGTTTTTCATCGCCCTTTCCGCATTTGCCCAACCCGAAACTATAACCCGCAAGTTAAACAACGACTGGGCTGAGGTGCAGTTTGATTCGCTGGGGCCGCTGAATAAAATGGCGTATGCCGATACGGCCAACTTTATGCACCAAAAGGTATATCCGTGCGCGCGCTGCCTGCTGCGCCCCGAGGTGGCTGAGGCGTTAGACAAGGCATACCAGTTGGCGCAGGATAAAGGCTACAGGTTGGTGCTGTACGATTGTTATCGCCCGTACCCCATACAATACAAAATGTACGAAATAGTCAACAACCCGCTTTACGTCGCTAAGCCCGGTAAGGGGAGTAACCACAACCGGGGGCAGGCAGTAGATATTTCCCTCGCCGATGAAAACGGTACGTTACTGGATATGGGTAGCGCGTTTGATGAATTTTCGGAAGTTTCGCATTATGCATACAGTGATATATCGCGCAAAGCCCGCCGTAACCGCCGCCGATTGCGTAACATAATGACCGAAGCGGGTTTTACGCCTATGGAAAGCGAGTGGTGGCATTTTGATTATAAGCAGCGTACTTACGATACATCCGACTACGTGTGGGATTGTTATTAATTCTTCCGCATTTTTACCGCATAGAAAACTGTGCAGAATATTCTTTTTATAATTTTGCTGCCCTATATTTGTAATAACATTAAAGTTATATGGAACTTAAACTGCACCGCCCCATCTGTTTTTTCGACCTTGAAACTACAGGTACCGACATAACCCGGGATCGTATTGTAGAAATCTCAATACTTAAGGTATACCCTAACGGAAATAAAGAAAGTCGTACGTGGCTGGTAAATCCTGAGCGGCCTATTCCGCCGGCTACCACTGCGTTTCATGGCATTACCGATGATAAGGTGGCTAATGAGCCTACGTTTAAACAGCTTTCGGCTCAGGTTTATGCCATGATAAAAGATGCAGATTTGGCCGGATATAATTCAGACCGTTTTGATATTCCGCTGCTTGCCGAGGAATTGCTTCGCGCAGGAGTTGATTTTGATATGAAAAACCGCGTTTCGGTAGATGTGCAAACTATTTTCCACAAAAAAGAAGAACGCACCCTAAGTGCAGCCTATAAGTTTTACTGCGGTTTAACCCTTGAAAATGCCCATAGTGCCGCTGCTGATACCAATGCTACCTATGAGATACTAAAGGCGCAGCTGGACAGGTATACCGACCTGGAGAATGATATGCGTACCCTCTCTGAATTTACAACCCGTAAAAAGGCGGTAGATTTTGCAGGCTTTATAGCCCTTGACGATAACGGGCACGAGGTGTTTACCTTTGGGAAGTTTAAAAACGTAAGGGTAGAGCAGGTGCTGGAGCAGGAGCCGGGCTACTATGGCTGGTTTCAGAGTGCTGATTTTCCGTTGTATACTAAAAAAGTGCTAACGGCCATAAAGCTCAGGAAATTAAATAATAAATTAGCGTAACCCCACTAATTATTTCAGTTTATGAAAATTATTTGCATCGGGCGTAACTATGTAAACCATATAGCCGAATTACAAAACGAAAGGCCGGCAGAGCCCGTAGTGTTTATGAAGCCCGATACGGCTGTACTGCAAAAAAGTTACCCTTTTATTATTCCTGAATTTTCTAATGATGTACATTATGAAATAGAGGTTATTGTAAAGATAAACAAGGTAGGTAAGTACATAGACGCTAAGTTTGCCCATAAATATTATGATGAAATAGGGGTGGGTATAGATTTTACCGCCCGCGATGTTCAGGACAGGTTAAAAGATAAAGGCCTGCCATGGGAAAAAGCCAAAGCGTTTGACGGTTCTGCGGTTATAGGCGAATTTGTTCCTGTGTCCGGCTTTGAGTCGGTAGACAGTGTAAACTTTGAGCTGCATAAAAACGGTGTGGTGGTGCAAAAAAGCAACACATCGCACATGATTTGGAAAATAAATGAGCTGATAGCCGAAGTAAGTAAATATGTTACCCTGCGTACCGGCGATGTACTGTTTACAGGTACTCCCGAAGGTGTAGGTCCGGTAGCTGAAGGCGATGTGCTGGAAGGCTACCTGGAAGATAAAAAGTTGTTTAAGGTTCAGGTAAAGTAATTTAAACGATATGGCGCTTCATTACAATTTATCTAAAGTGTTTGCAATATCAGATAACGATGAAGATTTTGCAAAGCAAATCGTTACCCTTTTTACAGAGGAGGTTCCGATGGAAATAAAAAACATACGCGATGGGCTTGAAGAAAAAGACCATAAGCGTGTGTACCAGGCGGCACATAAAATAAAGCCTACCCTTGATTTGCTGGGTATGGAGCTGGCATATGAAGATGTGCTTACCATAGAAAAATGGAGCAAGGCCGAAGGCAAGCGTAAAGAAATTAAAGATGTGGTAAAAAGCCTCAGGGGGCATGTAGACAATACCCTTAAGGAAGTTAAAAAAACATACAACCTGTAAAATATGAAAGCTGCAGTAGTAACCGTAGGAGATGAAATACTTATAGGCCAGATTGTAGATACTAATTCGGCTTACATAGCTAAAGCGCTGGACAGGATAGGTATAGGTGTATTCGAAATGTTATCTATAAGCGATGACCGCCACCATATTTTAAACACACTGGCGTATCTTCAAAACAGGGTAGATGTGGTTATTGTTACCGGAGGCCTTGGCCCTACTAAAGACGACATTACAAAGACTACGTTTTGCGAATACTTTGACGATCACCTGGTGCGAAATGACGAGGTAGAAGCCCACGTGGTAGCGCTTATAGAAAAAGTATTAAAACGCCCCGCAAGCCAAATGAACCGCGACCAGGCTCTTGTGCCCAGTAAGGCTGTAGTATTACACAACGAGGTGGGTACTGCCCCGGGTATGTGGATGAAAAAGGCAGATACGGTATACATATCGTTACCCGGTGTGCCTTATGAAATGAAGCATATACTGGATAACGAAGTTTTGCCAAAACTGGTGGCTGAATTTGAACGTCCTTATATAGTACATAAAACCATAATGACCTACGGACAGGGAGAAAGTGTAGTGGCAGAGCGCATAGAAGACTGGGAAAATAACCTGCCTTCGTTTATAAAGCTTGCCTACCTGCCAAGTCCCGGCAAAGTGCGTTTAAGGCTTACGGCACGTGGTACTGATGAGGCTGCGCTAAAAAGTGCGGTAGAAGCAGAAGCTGTAAAGCTACAGGCTATAATAGGCGATATTATAGTAGGTATGGACGAAGATGAAACCATTGAAGTAATACTGGGCAGGAAACTGAAACAGTTGGGTAAAACCGTTTCGGCGGCAGAGAGCTGTACCGGTGGACGCATAGGGCAAATGCTTACCAGCGTGGCAGGTTCATCTGCATACTTTAAAGGAAGCGCCGTAACGTATGCCACAGAAAGTAAAATAAAAGTGCTTGGGGTAGAGCAGCAGCTTATAGATATTTATAGTGCCGTTAGCGCAAAGGTGGCAGAATCTATGGCGTTGCGCGCTAAAAAAATGTTTTGTTCCAGCTATGCCGTAGCTACTACCGGTAATGCCGGACCGGCAAAAGGCGACGCCGATGCCGATGTAGGAACGGTGTTTATAGCAGTGGCTACACCAAATGGTGTTTTTAGCGAAAAGTTTGACTTTGGGCAACCGCGTGAAAAGGTAATTGCAAGGGCGTCAGAGAAAGCGCTCGAACTTTTGTATAAAGAAATTTTAAAAAACTAATAAATTGGGTTTGCTTAATACTTTTATTTTTTGTTACTTTGCACCCTGATTTTGAATAACGATATAAAAGCAAGAAATAATGTCACGAGTTTGTGCCCTTACCGGTAAAAAAGCGATGGTTGGAAATAACGTTTCCCACGCGATGAATAAAACTAAGCGTAAGTTTAGTGTTAACCTAGTTAAGAAGCGTTTTTATCTTCCTGAAGAAGACAGGTGGATCACTCTTAGGGTAGCTGCTTCTACTATCAAAACTATTAACAAAAATGGTCTAGCCGCGGTTCTTAAAGAGGCCAAAGCTAACGGGTTTATTAAATAATAAAACCGGCTATACCTCCTAAATATATTATACGATGGCAAAGAAAGGTAACAGAATCCAGGTAATTCTAGAGTGTACTGAGCACAAAGCTTCTGGTGTGGCCGGAACTTCAAGGTACATAACAACAAAAAACAAAAAAAATACTCCTGACAGGTTAGAGATTAAAAAGTTTAATCCTATTTTGAAGAGAGTAACTGTTCATAAAGAAATAAAATAATCTGATTGAATCATGGCAAAGAAAACCGTTGCAACGTTACAGACAGCTTCAAAGAGGTTAACTAAAGCTATCAAAATGGTAAAATCACCAAAATCTGGTGCTTATACTTTTGTTGAAGCAGTAATGTCTCCTGAAGAAGTGGATGCGTTTCTTAAGAAGAAATAATTATCCCTTACAATATATAGAAAAGCTACTTTCAATTTAAGAAAGTAGCTTTTTTATTTTCTATCTTTACCCAAATTTTAGAAGACGAAGTAACCAATATGAATTTCTTTAAAAAAATATTTTCTTCGGAAAAGAAGGAAACACTTGATAAAGGCCTCGAAAAAACCAAAACATCGTTTTTTAGCAAGCTTTCTAAGGCTGTTGCCGGAAAAAGCAAGGTAGACGACGAGGTACTTGATAATCTTGAAGAAGTACTTGTAAGCTCTGATGTGGGGGTAGAAACAACCCTTAAAATCATAGAGCGTATAGAAGAGCGCGTATCGCGCGATAAATACCTGGGTACAGATGAGCTAAACGGCATACTGCGCGATGAAATCGCCAGTTTGCTTAGCGAAACCAATTCTGGCGATTCGGCAGAGTTTGAAGTACCAGCCAATAAAAAACCTTACGTACTTATGGTAGTAGGGGTAAACGGCGTGGGTAAAACTACTACAATAGGCAAGCTTGCGTACCAGTTTAAAAAAGCAGGCCACAATGTGGTGCTGGGCGCTGCAGATACCTTTAGGGCAGCAGCTATAGACCAGCTTCAGATTTGGGCAGACCGTGTGGGTGTGCCTATTGTACGCCAGCAAATGGGTAGCGACCCGGCTTCGGTAGCGTTTGATACGGTACAGAGTGCCGTAAAGCAGGGTGCTGATGTGGTTATTATAGATACTGCGGGCAGGCTGCATAATAAAGTAGGCCTTATGAATGAGCTTACTAAGGTAAAACGCGTTATGCAAAAAGTTATAGACGACGCCCCGCACGACGTACTGCTTGTGCTGGACGGCTCTACAGGGCAAAACGCTTTTGAACAAGCCAAGCAATTTACCGCTGCTACGGAGGTAACGTGCCTTGCCGTAACTAAGCTGGACGGTACTGCCAAAGGCGGTGTGGTAATAGGTATTTCTGACCAGTTTAAAATACCGGTGAAGTATATAGGTGTAGGAGAGGGTATTGAAGACCTTCAGGTGTTTAATAAATTTGAATTTGTAGATTCTTTCTTTAAATAAATTGTAGTATTTTTCAACCAACCAAAAAAACTCCAAATGAAACATCTTTATCTGTTACTTTCGCTTTTTTGTGTAAGTATTGCGCTATGCCAGGAAACCAGTGGCTACTACGTTAGCACCAACGGAAAACGGGTAGAAGGATATTTTAAAGAAACCAATTATGCGTGGTTTGACGAACTTAAGTTTAAATCGCATGATAGTAAGGAGTTTGCACACCTTAACTTTGACGACGTTTCAGAATACGGCGCAGACGGGCGGAAATTCATTAAAGAAACCGTACAAATAGATAAAAGCGGTGGTACTAACGTAGGTTTTCCGGCCAATTCAAAAGACCCGGTGTTTGAGAAAAAGGTGGTTTTTCTTGAAGTACTTATAGATAGCTATGCTTCATTATACGTAAATCTTGAAGGGTCTAATAAGCGGTTTTTTTATAAAGTAAAAAGCAACGCTAAACCTATTAAGCAACTTGTATATAAACAATATTATGTAAGCGGCACTACTGTTGGCGCAAATAATATGTTTAGGCAGCAGCTTTCTATAGATGTGCTTTGCCCTAATGCCAGTGCTTCTAAATTTGAAAATATAAGCTACTCTCAGTCAGCGCTGGAAAAAGCTTTTGCAGAGTTTAATCAATGTAACGGTTTTGACGTTAAAGTTGCAGAACCCGAATCTGATAACCCTACTACCATAAGTTATGGGGTAATTGCCGGAGTGGGTATAGCTTCTACATACGGAGAGGTACCCGGTGGTTTTAGTGTTGTGGCAAATGGTATGGCGTATTTTGCAGGTGGAGAAGCCATTGTAAAAGTACGATACTCAAGGTTTTCATTGTTTGGGAAACTATTGCTTCAAAAATTTGACGGTAAGGGTAATAATCAGCGATATTTGGTGCCAAATACCGAAAAAAACAGCCTCAGTGTAGATATAACTGAGGTAAACGTTAACCTTGGTGCACGTTGTACTTTTCCTGTAGCCGAAAAGGAACGGTTTTTTCTTGAGGCAAGTATGCAGTTCGCTACACCGGTGTCTAACACAATGACGGCGACCTTCACGCAATATACAGGTTCAACGCTTAATGGATCATCTACGTATGTACTAAAACCAAAATCAAACATCTGGCTAAATTTAGGTGCCGGTGCGTGGATAAACAAAAAAATTGCTTTAGGCGTATACTATACCCCAAGGCGTTCGCTTTTTGTGGCTAATGATTTTAGAAGTACCACTGTTGTGGGTGGGCTAAAATATATTCTTAAATAACATACAAAACAACGGCAGCCCGGATTTTTCATGCTGCCTTTTTTAAATCAATCAACCTTATTTATATGAAATTTTACTTTACAGCTATTATTATGCTGGTGGTGTCTGTGTGCTTTGGGCAAAATGTAAAAGGCTACTATGTTGCCGTAAACGGTACACGTACAGAGGGCTACTACAAACCGGCAAATTTCTTTAATGAAAACAATCTTTATTTTAGCACGTCTGATACTGGTACAGAGTATAAGAAAATAGACCCCGCCTTAATAACCGAGTACGGTGCCGGAAACGATGGGGTTTTTAAAAAGTATACCGTAAACCTGGATGATTCTAAGCTTATGGGTACCGATGTGGGCAACAAAAAAATGCCTGTGTGGGTTAGCCGAACCGTATTTTTAAACGTGGTTGTTTCAGGCGAAGCCTCACTTTATTCATATCTGTCAGATAAAGGGACTAAATTCTTCTATGAAGTAGCCGATAAAAATACAGGTGTTAATCAGCTGGTTTATAAACAATATATGGTTAACCAAAGTAATATAGGGGAGAATAACCAGTTTAGGCAGCAGCTTTTTAATGATGTGAATTGTGATGGTAGCGGCGTGTCTAAGTTTGCCAACCTTAAGTACAATCAATCTGATCTGGAAAAGATTTTTACCCGCTATAATACCTGCAAGGGAGGAAAGGAAGGTACAACCGAGCTAAAAGTATCGGCGAGCCAAAGGGCTAAATTTGCCTTTACTGTATTGGCAGGTGTAGTAAATGAAAACACTACTACTACAAACCCCAGGTATCCCGGTGCAAAGGACAATAAAGTTGTTTTTACAGGAGGTTTAGAATCATCTTTTACATTACCGTCTGAAAAGATTTCGTTTTTCTTTAAACTACTTTACCAGGATATGTCTTCTACATCTACCGTAAACTACGCGTCTACCTCCAGGGCTTCTACAGAGATTTATACCATAAATGCTTCGCTGGTTAATGCGTATTTGGGGCCAAGGTATAACTTTCATATTGGTAAGCAGCATACTGTGTACGCCAACGCTGCCTTTCGTTTGTTTTTGCCTTTCGGGACTTCAAGCCACAAACACATAACAACCAATGATCTTGGAACAGTATCGTATTCAGATAAAGTATCATTAAAGGAACAGTACTTGTATTCGCTGGGTGTGGGCTATATGTTTGGCGGTAAATACGGTATAGAGGTTAACTACGATGCTTCCACAAAATTAAAGGGAGCTGATTTATCTACCATAAAACTAAATACAGTGGCGGTAAACCTTCGTTATAAGTTATTTTAAGCGAAGTGCATATCACATACAGTAAAAATAAACGGGGTTACTTAATAACCCCGTTTATTTTTTGCCACAATTCGTTATCAAACCCTGATAAGGCAAAGTTTTTATTATTCGCAGAATCGCCCATGCGAATTACCACCATGTTTTTAGAAGGAATTACATAAATCTTTTGGTCATTTTTGCCCAGTGCCATGTACATATCTGCCGGAGCATCGGGTATTAGATTACCTTTAAATTCCGTTTGTAACGCCGGCATGTGGTAACTTTCCTTTCCGTTTAACCACCACAGGTACCCGTAGGATTTATTAATGTTTTGAGACGGTGTAACCATACTTTCAAAATACTTTTTGCTTACCACCTGCGTGCCGTTCCAGTTACCCTTATTTAGTGCCAGTAGCCCAAAGCGCGCCATACTGCGGGCATTACTCCAGTAAATGCTAAAAGGTTCCATTGTACCCGGGCCACCGTTTGTCCATCGGCCGTTCATGCCTATTTTATCTTTCAGGGCAGTATCAAAGTAGGCCTCCCAGGTTTGGTTGCTGGCTTTTGCCACTACATCCTGCAGTTTTACATAAATGTTGTGGTACGCCCAGCGCGTACCGGCGTCGGCTTTATATTTAAGATTTTCCGGTCTTACATCATTTCCGTAGCTGTCGTCTATGCCACTGGTCATGGTAAGCAGGTTACGGCAGGTAATTTTCTGTTCTTTTTCGGCGGGGGCACTCGTCCAGCCCTTGCCCAGGTATGTACTCAAAGCGTCATTTTCATTTACCAGTCCGGCGTCTTGTGCTATGCCAAAGGTAGTGGCGGTAAGGGTTTTGCCGGCGCTGGCCCAGTACCACGGTTTCCACTGCTTGTGGCCGTTCATGTATTCTTCTATTACTATTTTACCGTTTACGAGTACTATAAACGCACGGGTGTGCTTTTCTTTAAGGTAGCTTACTAAGCCCGGTATGTTCTGTGTATTCCATCCCAGCGAAGCCGGGGTAGCAGTTTGCCATTTGGTATAACCATCTGCCGGAAAGTACAGGGGCTCCTGGTGCTGTGGTGTTTCGTTTAAAATAAGTGGCGCAAAGGATAGTGCAAGCGACAGCGCAAGGCTTCCAAGTAATAAAGGTTTCATGTTCAGGGCTTTTGCCAAATGTAATAAATTGGCTTTTATAAATATGCTTTAATGGGTTTATTGCAGTAACTTTGTGCTGCAAAAACGGTTACATAATGAAAAAAATCTTTTTACTTTTTACGGTAGCAGTACTCGCTGCAGGGTGTAATAAACATTTTGAAGGTACAGATTACGGTAAACTTAATGGATATTGGGAAATAGAAAAAGTAATAATGCCCGACGGTTCTAAGAAAGAGTACGGCATTAACCCTACTATTGATTATCTTGAAGTAAAGGGTACAGCAGGTTTCCGTAAAAAAGCCATGCCACAGCTGGATGGTACTTATCGAGCCAATGACTTTTCTGAAAACTTTACTATTGGTAAAGAGCAAGATAAAACCGTGTTACACTATAATACGCAGTATGCCAAGTGGGATGAGCAACTACTGGAACTTACTGATAAAGAACTTGTGGTGCGCAACCAGCATAATATAGAATATCATTACAAAAAGCCTGAACCGTTTACGCTGAAATAATTATATGGCAAAAAGATTTAATGATGCTAATTCTGTAGCCGATGTGCTAAAGGCCTTTATAGGCGAAAACAAGCTACAGCGGGGCATGGACAGCATAGACGTTCGCGATGCATGGATAAAGCTTATGGGTAACGGGGTAAACAACTACACCCGTAGTATAAGCCTGCGTGGTAGCGTGCTGTATGTAGAGCTTACATCGGCAGTGCTGCGTGAGGAGCTGAGTTATGGCCGACAAAAAATAGCCAAAATGCTTAACGACGATATAGGCAGGCAGGTAATTACCGAAGTAGTTTTACGATAAATAGAAAAAGGGGCGCACGTATGCAACCCCTTTTTCGTGTGTAACCAACCAAACTTTTTTCTTCTTCTGCCAGCAATTTTTTGCTTAGCTGTTTTTTTTTAGAATTTAAATCCTACTCCAAGTTGGAATACTGAGTTTTTAGCACTTTCATTCTCAATGATGTCAGTAATACCCTGGTTGTAGCGCGCAGTAGCGAAGATTCCAAGTGGAGTTTCAAAGGTTAAACCACCAGATACGCCAAATTCAAAGTCTTTAGCCTCATTAAGGTCAAGATCGCCGCCATCGTTGTTAGCATCTGCGTCTATTTCCTCATTTACTTTAAAGCTAAACTGTGGTCCTGCTTCAATGCTTAGGCCTTTTACAAGGTAAAATTTAGCTAATACCGGTACGTTGATGTAATCTAATTGGTATTCTACCTTACCATTTCCGCCAAACAGGCCACCATCAATGTTGGTTTTAAAGCCCTGGCCAGAGTAAAGTGCCTCTACCTGTACAGAGAACAAATCAGGAGCTACCGGGAACTCTCCAAATACACCGGCGTGGAAGCTTGTGCGAGAATCCGGGCTGTCAAAATCGCCACCATTTATAGTAGCAAAGTTAACACCACCTTTAATACCAAAGCTTGGTGAAGAGCTACCGCCTGTAGCGCCATTATTGTCTTGTGCCTGAGTCGTTGCAACAGCACCCATCATTAGGGTTCCAACTGTTAAAATTTTAAATAGTTTCATCATTAATTAGTTTTAGTTTTGTTTTTCAAAATTATATACTTAAAATTGGTTGTTTTACCAACGATTTCTTAATTCACAGAATTTTAACCGCCAATGCAGTCATGGACCTCTTACATAAACGGCTATAAAACCTACTTAAAAATAGAGCGGGGCTTGTCTGTAAACTCCCTTACCAATTATCTTTTTGATGTAAACCGGCTTGTTAAGTATTTGGAAGAAAATGAATTAAGTGTTAGCCCGGTAACCATAGGGGAGGAGCTAATACAGCAGTTTATTTATCAAACGGCTAATGAATTAAGTGCACGTTCGCGCGCCAGGCTTATTTCGGGTCTTAAGAGTTTTTTTAACTATCTGGTGTTTGAAGATTACCGGAAAGATATGCCATTAGAGCTTATTGAAGTACCTAAAACCGGGCGAAAACTACCCGATACACTGTCTACCGAAGAAATTGACAGCCTTATTGCTGCAATAGACCTTAGTCGTGAAGATGGCGAACGCAACCGCGCCATGCTGGAAACCCTGTACGGATGTGGACTTCGGGTATCTGAACTTACTGCGCTAAAACTGTCGGACCTTTTTTTTGATGAAGGTTTTATCCGCGTAACCGGTAAGGGCAGTAAACAGCGTTATGTACCCCTTAGCCCTGTAACACAAAAATACCTTACTATATATATAAACGAGCTTCGTACGCATGTTACCGTTAAAAAAGGACATGAAGATACAGTGTTCCTTAGCCGCAGGGGTACCGGGCTTACGCGTGCTATGGTGTTTACCATTATAAAGCGCCTTGCCGAAAAAATCGACCTGCAAAAATCTATAAGCCCGCACACGTTTAGGCACTCTTTTGCCACACACCTGCTTGAAAACGGAGCCGACCTGCGTTCTATACAGCTTATGCTGGGGCACGAGTCTATTACTACCACAGAGGTGTACATGCATATAGACCGAAGCTTCCTTTCGCAGGTGGTACGTAACTTTCATCCGAGAAATTGAGCATTATATCGAATATTTAAATTATTATTCATAAATTGTTTTAAATTTATTGAATGAAGTTTTACGACGCCCCCGATCTCGATGAAGCTGAGCCCCTTAATGCGTTTTATAAGAAATTGCTTAATCAGGTACCGGATGTTATTTTTAAATTATTATGGAAACCAAAGAATGATTATTCGCTGGAATATTGCAGCGATTCTGTAGGTCATATCTATGAAATAACTCCCGAAATATTTACAGCAGATTTTGTAGAAGCGTTAAACAGCCGTTTGCTTCCTATGTATTTGCGGAGCTTTTATGTTTCGCTGCACAGGGCACGCAAGCACAACAAGCCTTGGGAGTTTGAATACCAGGTAGCGCTTCCTGTAAAAGGATACCGCTGGCTTAAAGTATATGCAAACCCAGAGGCGCAGCCAGACGGTAGTGTTATATTTTACGGAAGGATGAGTGATATAACAACGCAAAAAGAACAGGAAATAATGCTTCGGGGGTCTGAAGCACGTATTCGTTTTGCCCTTGAGGCAGCTTCCGAAGGTATATGGGACTTTAATATGGCTTCTAATGAAGTGTATTTTTCTGCGCAGAGCATGAAAATTATCGGTATGGAAGAAAAGGAAACCGTATGGACCCAGGATCAATGGCGTGCACTCATAGTAAAAGAAGATGTAAAAGGCCATATACGCGCTGTAAATGACTACATAGCCGGGCGTACCCCACGTTTTGAACACATATACCGCGTAAGGCATACTACCGAAGGTTACAGGTGGGTTATGAGCCGGGGACAAATTGTAGAGTTTAGGGACAATAAGCCCTACAGGGCCGTAGGCACACTTAAGGATATTACAGAACTTAAAGAAAAAGAAATAGCGCTGGGTAAAACTATAACGCTGGTAGGAGAGCAAAACAACCGCCTGAGCAACTTTGCCCACATTGTATCGCACAACCTTAGGTCGCACGCCAGTAACCTTAAAATGCTGCTGGATTTATTTAAGAGTGCCGAAGACGGTGAACGCGAGGAAATGTTAGGGCATCTGGAGGCAATTTCAGATGGGTTAACCATAACCATAAGCCATCTTAAAGAGCTTGTAGAAATACAAACCGAAGTAAAGAATGTAAAGGAACGCCTTAATTTAAGATACTACCTTAAAAATATCCTTACCATACTACATAATGAAATTACTAAGCACGCTGTAACGGTAGAAGTAAACATTCCACTGGATGTAACGGTTTATTATAATCCTGCGTATTTAGAAAGCGTTTTGTTAAATTTTACTACAAATGCTATAAAATATTCTAGTTCGGATAGAAAACCTGTAATTTCTTATGATTTTGCTATAGAGGGCGGACAAAAAGTTTTGTATATTAGCGACAATGGTATAGGTATTGATCTTAAAAGGCATAAGAACGCCATATTTGGAATGTATAAAACGTTCCATAAGCACCATAATTCGCGCGGAATAGGGCTGTTTATTACTAAAAACCAGGTGGAGGCTATGGGAGGTAGGATAGAAGTAACCAGCGAAGTGAATAAGGGTACGATATTTAAATTGTATTTTAATGAAGAAGGTTAAGGGTATGTATGTTATAGACGACGATAAGATTTATCATTTTTTATTAAAAAATTTATTTAAGCAGAATAATATTGAGGCAGATCCTAAGTTTTACGGGAACGGCCTTGATGCTATAGAGTCTTTAAAAAAGATTCCTGTAACAGATCCTTTTCCGGAACTTATTTTGCTTGATGTAAATATGCCTATTATGGACGGCTGGCAGTTCCTTGAGGAATATGTAAAGCTGTCGCGTGATATGGGCAAAACGTCTACCATATTTATGATCAGTTCCTCTAACGACGAGCACGATCTAAGTAAGGCCAGGCAATACAGCAATGTGGTTAGAGACTATTTGCTAAAGCCTATTTGTAAAGAAGACCTGGAAAAAATATTCCTGGCAGTAGGTGTAGGCGAAGGCATGATTTAAAAAAATATTTTATAAGAGAAAAGCCCCGCAGTCTAACTGCGGGGCTTTTTGTATGCTTTGGAACAAAGGATTATGCCTGTTCGTTTTCTAAATCAAGATACCCCTGTACCATTTCTATGGCATTAGTAACCACATCGCTAAGGGCTACAATAAAGCTGCCCTCTTCTGCATTTTGCAACGTATGTTTCAGGGCTTCGGTTTCCTTAGGTATAATCTCGTAGGTTATTTGCCTGCCGCTTGCTTCAAAGCCTTCCAGTATAAGAGCGTTTATATTTTCTTCGGTACGGCCACGCAGGTGCTTTTCGTTTCGTATAATAACGTGGTCAAACATACGGGCGGCTATGGTAGCGCAATCGCGTATATCCTGGTCGCGCCTGTCGCCCACGCCCGATATGATACCGATTTTTTTGGTAGCCTCCACACTTTGCAGGTAATCCTCTACCGCCATGTACCCGGCGGGGTTATGGGCAAAGTCGATTAGTACCTTAAAGTTTTTAAACTCAAAAATATTCATGCGGCCCGGCGTTTGTGCTGCACCCGGAATAAAGGTTTGAAGTGAAAGGCTTATGTCGTCTGTTTTAAAGCCCCACAGGTATGACGCCAGTGTAGCCGCCAGCACATTAGCAATCATAAACTTAGCCTTTCCACCTAGTGTAAGCGGAATGTGCGATGCCTTGTCTATACGTATTTTCCATTCGCCTTTTTTAACTGTAATAAAACCATTTTCATAAACGGCAGTAACGCGGCCGGCTTTTGCTTCCTCTTTAATAAACGGATTATCTTCATCCATACTAAAGTAGGCCACATTACACTCCAACTCCCGGCCTATTTTAATACACTCAGGGTCGTCACCATTTAGTACGGCCCATCCGTCTTTTTTCACACTACGCGGAATAACACGTTTTACCCGCGCCAGGTCATCAAGATTATGGATGTCGTTTAAGCCCAGGTGGTCTTCCTGTATATTGGTAATGATACCAATATCGCAGCGGCTAAAACCAAGTCCCGAACGCAGTATGCCACCGCGTGCGGTTTCCAGTACGGCAAACTCTACAGTAGGGTCTTTCAGTATGTATTCTGCGCTGAAAGGGCCTGTAGTATCGCCTTTTTCCAGCATATGGTTTTGTATGTATATACCGTCAGATGTGGTAAAGCCTACCCTGTAGCCGTTGTTTTTTACAATATGTGCCAACAGTCGGGTAGTGGTAGTTTTACCGTTAGTACCCGTAACGGCAAATATAGGTATGCGGCTTGGTTTACCCGGCGGATACAGCATATCTATAACCGGCGCGGCTACGTTGCGCGGCAGTCCTTCGCTTGGTGCCAGGTGCATACGGAATCCCGGTGCGGCGTTAACCTCTAGTATTACCCCTCCGTTTTCTTTAAGCGGCTGCGTAAGGTTTTCGGCCATTATATCTATTCCACACACATCAAGCCCTATAACGCGGCTTATGCGTTCGGCAAGGAAAATATTTTCAGGATGCATCAGGTCAGTAACATCTACAGATGTACCTCCTGTACTAAGGTTAGCAGTAGATTTTAGGTATACTATTTCTCCCGCTGCAGGAACCGTATCGGGAGTATATCCTTTCTTTTCCAGCAGGTCTGTAGTATCACGGTCTATGGTAATTTCGGTCAGTACATTTTCGTGGCCGTAGCCGCGGCGCGGATCCAGGTTTTCTATGTCTATTAAAGCCTGAATGCTGTGCGTACCATTACCTTTAACGTGCGCCGGTACCCTTTGGGCGGCAGCCACTACTTTATTGTCTATAACCAGCACGCGGAAATCAAACCCGGTAATAAACTTTTCTACAATAACACGGCTGCTGTATTTTTGAGCAAACTCCAGCCCCGCAAGCGCGTCTTCAAATGTTTTTACATTTATAGAAGCCCCTTTGCCGTGGTTACCATCCAGCGGCTTTAGCACTATGGGGTAGCCTATTTTGTCTATGATTTCCTTAAGCCCTTCTTCGGTAGAGCAAATGCCACCACTGGCTACGGGTATAGAGGCCGCTTCCAGCATGCGCTTTGTTTGTTCTTTGTTACACGCTATATCTACCGCTATATGACTGGTTTTGTTTGTGATAGTAGCCTGAAAGCGCATTTGGTTAATACCGTAGCCTAACTGTACCAGCGAGTTGGTTCCCAGGCGTATCCACGGAATGTCCCGTGATACGGCTTCCTCCACAATACTTCCAGTGCTTGGACCCAGGCGGTCGCGTTCGCGTATGCGGCGCATTTCCTGTATATCGGCATCAAGGTCATATTCGGTGCCGGCTATTAGTGCTTCGGCAATACGAACCGATGCTTCAGCGGCATAAATTCCTACATTTTCTTCTACGTAACTAAATACCACGTTATAAGTACCCGGGGTTTTGGTTTCGCGTGTACGGCCAAAACCGGTTTCCATGCCAGCAAGGGTTTGTATTTCAAGGGCTATGTGTTCTATTACGTGGCCCATCCATGTGCCGCGCTCTACACGTGCAAAAAAGCCACCGGGTGCGCCCTCGCTGCAGCGGTGCCCGTACATGGTAGGTATAAGTGCTTCTATGCGCTCCCTGAATCCGGGAATCTTGTTAGTAGGAAACTCCTCCATTTCCTCAAGGTTAAGGCGCATCTGGATGAGTTTTTTACGTTTAACGCTCCAAATGTTTGGCCCTTTCAGGGCCTGGATCTTCTCAATTTTCATAATTGGCAGTAAGGGGAATTAAGTGTTTATTTTTTGGTATTAAATAGCTTACGGTTTATTTTTTGCGAAAATTTAACACAAAAACAATTTATTGTGTTTGTAGTGTAGAAAATTAGTTAAAAAAAATCACTTATTTGCGGTGTGTGGTTAATTTTTTTCAGCACAATTTTATTCGGTAACAATTAGGAAAGAAATAATTAACGCACAATATGCGTTTTTAGCTTTTTAACGTACTTTTGTATTTATGAACAATGTAAAGGGAAAATTAATTATAATAGGTGGCGCCGTAGATAAGGGCAGTTTTACCGAAGTGTCTTTTGACCAGAACGTTGCCAACAACCTCAATTTTTTTGAAACCGGCATAATGAAGCGCATCATTCGTGAATCGAAAAATGGTGCCCAAAGCCGGATTGAAATTATAACTACAGCATCTGTAATACCCCGCGAGGTAGGGCCTGAGTATATAAAGGCTTTTGAATACCTGAACGCTAAAAACGTAGGTGTGCTGTATATAGAAAAACGCGAACAAGCCCATGACCCGGAAGTGCTGCAACGCCTTCGCGAAGCCGATGTGGTTATGTTTACCGGGGGCGACCAACTGCGCCTTACCTCTATACTGGGCGGAACCGAGTTTCATGATATACTGCTGGATAAGTTTAAAAACGAAGATTTTATATACGCAGGTACCAGTGCAGGTGCCGCCGCTGCCAGTAACAATATGATTTACCAAGGCAGTAGCAGCGAGGCGTTGCTTAAAGGTGAGGTAAAAATTACCAGTGGCCTTAGCCTGATACAAGACGTAATTATAGATACCCACTTTGTACAGCGCGGCCGCATAGGGCGTCTGTTTCAAACGGTGGTGGGTAACCCGCGTACCCTGGGCATAGGCCTGGGAGAAGATACGGGGTTGCTTATTACGGCTAACGGGCGTATGGAAGCTATAGGGTCTGGCCTTGTAATACTGGTAGACGGTCGTCAGATTAAAGACACCAACCTTACACAGGTAGAACTGGGTAAGCCCATAAGCATAAACAACCTGGTGGTGCACGTAATGAGTATGTACGATACGTATGACCTGAACACGCACCAAATGGAAATCCGTAATTCGCAATATTCTATTCCGGTTACTGCGGAAATAAACAGCGACCACGCCGACACAAGGGTTAGCGCAGACGACAGGGAGTAAGGTTATTATTTTAAATGTTGAATTATAAATTATGAATGGGGCGTAAAGTGCTGCAAAGGGGGTAAATCTTTGCGAAACTTTACGCCTTCTTTATGTAGCTTTGTGAAATACCATAAAACAGTAAAATGAAGATAATCATTCACGGAGGTTTTTTTAGCGAATCGTCTACCGACCTGAAAACCAAGACTGCCAAGCAGGAAGCGCTTACGGCTATTGTAAAACAATCGTATGACTACCTTAAAACGCATACCGCTACCGAAACTGTAGTGTATGCGGTGAGCCTGCTTGAGGATAATCCGCTGTTTAATGCCGGTATAGGCTCCCAGATACAAAGCGATGGGCAAATACGTATGAGCGCCGCGCTTATGGATGGTACTACCCAAAAGATGAGTGGTGTAATTAACATACAAAACGTACAAAACCCTATTAAAGTAGCTGAAAAGCTAATGCCGTATGACGATAGGGTACTTGGCGGCGCGGGCGCGACAGCGTTTGCCCACGGGAATGGTTTTGAGGTTTTTAGTACAGAAACCCCTGAGCGCAGAGCCGAGTTTGAAAAGAAACGGGCCTCAACAGGCACAGGTACCGTAGGTTGCGTAGCGCTCGATGCTGATGGTAAGTTGGCTGTAGCTACGTCTACGGGTGGTAAAGGCTTTGAAATGGTGGGGCGTATATCTGATTCGGCTACAGTGGCCGGTAATTATGCCAATGCTTTTTGTGGCATTAGCTGCACCGGGGTAGGGGAAGATATTGTAAGCAATGCTACCGCCGCTAAAATAGTAACCCGGGTGACCGATGGTATGCCTATATGCGATGCTTTTGCCAAAACATTTGAGGAACTTAAGCCTTACGATGGTTTTGCCGGAGCTATAGGTATAGATGCCCAGGGTAATATATGCCATAAAGATTCGCACCCGAGTATGGTATTTGCCAGTTTTGACGGCCTGGACGTTGAGGTATTTGGCTAGAATTATAACTTGTCCTTGTGATACAAGCTTATTACTAAATAAAAAAGTGCCGAAACTGTTGTGTTCCGGCACTTTTTATATTATGGGTATTTTATTAATTACTTAGTATGCATTCAAATAATTTTTTACATATTTTACCTGAGTTTACGCTCTCATCAAATATATATAAGCGGTAGTCTGTTACATACGATTTTTTAAGCTTTTCAATGTCCTCAGGTGTAAGCCTGATAACTACACTGTATTCGTAATACCCATCATCAACTGTTTTTACGTCGATTTCTGTTTCAGTGTCCTTTATTTTACTGCCATCCTCAAGCAACATAGTTGCCCCTTTTTTACCTACTACTAGCGTTTTTGATTTCGTTTTTAGAATGGTGTAAATATCGTTTCCGTTACGGCTAAAGTAAACATTGTAGTTAGTACTCATTGTTTTACGAATTTCGCCTGTAAATTTATCTATCCAGCTATTAACTTCAGAGCAGACGTCGTCTTTAAAATCAAAATCTTCTACCGGTACAAGGTCAAATAATATCTCGCTATATAGTGAGTATTCATAGTATACTTTCCCTATTTCGGCGTTGCTTAGTACGAAGAATAAACCAAAGGTTGTTTCTCCCTCAAAGCCTATAACCATAAATACCTTGTTTTCTAAAGCTTCCTTCGGAGTATGTCCGTCTACTTCTGCATAGTGCTTGCTTCGTGAGTTAGGTTTTTTATGCACATCGTAGTAATATAATCCTTTGGTAACAATCTTTACTTTTTTACCCAAAAAAGACCGGTAATGTTTTCCCGGAAAATACTGAGCGGTAACCGCGTTGGATAAAAGTAGCAAAAACAAAAGGCTTAGTAATTTTTTCATTGTTGGTTGATTTTAATTTTTGCAAATGTATAAAATGCGGCATTTATTTTTATACTGCAGTGGTTAAATAATATTAACAACAAAAGCCCGGAACAAATGTTCCGGGCTTTTGTTTTATGAAGTAAAAGTAATTACTCTTCAGAAGCTACAAGAATCCATTCTCCTGTATTAAGCAGGGTTTCGGCTTTCTTATATTTCATGGTTTCAGTTTTTCCGCTCATAATGTGCTTAATGGTAACATTATCATTGCGGTTAATTTTAGGGGCATCCCTTACTATGGTTTCTGTAACCGTATGCTCAGGTGCCTGTTTTGCAGCGGCTTCGTGTGCTGCTCTTTCAATCTGCTCTTCAGTATTAAGTACTTCTTCCTTAGATTCTATATACTGCTCTTTTGGCGGTTCAGGAATCCTGGTTTGCGCCAGGTTAGCCGGGTTTTGCTGTGGCAGTTCAGCCTTAAGAAGGAACGATATTACCTCGCGGTTAATTTCGTTAAGCGTTTTGTTAAACAGCTTAAATGCTTCTTCCTTATAAATAAGCAGTGGGTCTTTCTGTTCGTGAACGGCAAGCTGTACTGATTGTTTCAGCTCATCCATTTTACGAAGGTGTTTTTTCCACGCTTCATCTACAACGGCAAGTGTAATACTCTTTTCAAACTCATCTATAAGCGATACACCCTGGGTTTGGTATGCCTTTTCCAGGTTTGTAACCACGCTCATAATTTTAAGCCCATCAGTAAACGGTACTACAATGCGCTCATACTGTGCGTTATTGTTTTCGTACACATTTTTAATAACCGGGAAGGCCTCGGTAGCGTTTTGTGTACACTTATTGTTGTAGGCTTCGGCTACTGCCTTGTATACTTTGGCAGTTACCTGCTGTTCGTTTAGCTTAATGAACTCAAACTCGCTTACCGGCGAACTTACAGAGAACGTACGGATAAGGTCGAAATCAAAGTTTTTAAAGTCGCGTACCGGCTTGTTGTTGCTTACAATAGTTTCAGCAAGGTCGTACATCATGTCGGCAATATCCACTTTAAGCCTGTCGCCAAACAGTGCGTGTTTCCTCTTTTTGTATACGTTTTCGCGCTGCTTGTTCATTACGTCGTCGTATTCAAGCAGGCGTTTACGCTGGCCAAAGTTGTTTTCTTCCACTTTTTTCTGTGCGCGCTCTATAGATTTTGTCATCATAGAGTGCTGTATAACCTCACCTTCTTTAAGGCCCATGCGGTCCATAACTTTGGCTACCCTTTCAGAGCCAAATAAACGCATAAGGTTATCTTCAAGCGACACGTAGAACTGAGAGCTACCCGGGTCTCCCTGGCGTCCTGCACGACCACGAAGCTGGCGGTCTACACGGCGCGAATCATGGCGCTCTGTACCTATAATGGCAAGTCCGCCTGCGGCTTTAACTTCCGGTGTAAGTTTAATATCTGTACCACGGCCCGCCATGTTGGTAGCTATGGTTACTATGCCCGGTTTACCGGCTTCGGCTACAATGTCTGCCTCTTTTTTGTGAAGCTTGGCGTTTAGTACATTGTGGTTAATACCCCTCATTTTAAGCATACGGCTTAAAAGTTCAGAGATTTCTACTGATGTGGTACCAATAAGTACCGGCCTGCCCGCTTTAGAAAGTTCTACCGTATCTTCAATAACCGCGTTAAACTTCTCACGCATGGTTTTGTAAATCAGGTCGTGGTGGTCCTTACGCGAAATAGGCCTGTTTGTAGGTATTTCTACCACATCCAGTTTATATATTTCCCAGAATTCACCTGCTTCGGTAACGGCAGTACCCGTCATACCGGCAAGCTTGTTATACATCCTGAAGTAATTTTGAAGCGTAATGGTAGCAAAGGTTTGCGTAGCGGCCTCAATTTTTACATTCTCCTTAGCTTCAATTGCCTGGTGAAGACCGTCTGAATAACGGCGACCGTCCATAATACGGCCGGTTTGCTCGTCTACAATCATTACCTTATTGTCCATTACCACATACTCAGTGTCTTTTTCAAACAACGTGTACGCTTTAAGAAGCTGGGTAAGGGTGTGTATACGTTCGCTCTTAACAGAGAAATCAGCAAACAGTTGTTGCTTGCGCTCTGTTTCTTCTTCTTTGTTTAGTTTTTGTTTTTCAATATTGGCTATTTCCGTACCAATGTCCGGTAGTACAAAGAAGTCGTTATCTGTATCCTGAGACAGGAATTTAATACCGTTATCTGTAAGCTCTACCTGGTTGTTTTTTTCTTCTATAACAAAGTACAGTGCTTCGTCAACCTTGTGCATATCGCGGTTGTTATCGGCCATGTACTGGCTTTCTGTTTTTTGAAGCAGTTGCTTAACACCTTCTTCACTAAGGAATTTAATAAGCGCTTTGTTTTTTGGCAAACCGCGGTGTACCCTTAATAAAAGGAAACCGGCCTCTTTTGTTTTACCTTCTTTAAGCAGTTTTTTAGATTCTGCCAGCACACCGTTTAGCAGGGTACGCTGAAGGTTTACAAGGTTATCTACTTTTGGCTTAAGCTCGTTAAACTCGTGGCGGTCTCCATTAGGTACCGGGCCCGAAATAATAAGCGGCGTACGGGCGTCGTCTACTAATACCGAGTCTACCTCGTCTACAATAGCAAAGTTATGCTTACGCTGTACCAGGTCTTCCGGCGAGTGTGCCATGTTATCCCTAAGGTAGTCAAAGCCAAACTCGTTGTTAGTACCATACGTAATATCTGCAGCATAAGCGCGGCGGCGGCCTTCGCTGTTTGGCTGGTGGTTATCTATACAGTCTACTGTAAGCCCGTGGAACTCAAATAGTGGAGCTTTCCATGCGCTATCTCGTTTTGCAAGGTAGTCGTTTACGGTAACTACGTGTACCCCAAGGCCCGGAAGCGCGTTAAGGTATACCGGTAGTGTAGCCACAAGGGTTTTACCTTCACCGGTTTGCATTTCTGCAATTTTACCTTGGTGCAGCACGGTACCACCCATAAGCTGTACATCATAGTGTACCATATCCCAGGTAACATCGCGGCCTGCGGCGTTCCATGTATTGGCCCATGTGGCTTTATCGCCATCTATGGTTATGTACGGCCTGGTTTGTGCCAGTTGCCTGTCGCGCTCTGTAGCGGTAACGGTAATGCTGGTGTTTTCCTTAAAGCGGCGTGCAGTTTCCTTAACCACGGCAAATGCCTCAGGAAGCAGTTCCATAAGGGTTTTTTCCGATATTTCATAAGCCTCTTTTTCAAGTGCGTCTATAGATGCATATATGTCTTCGCGTGCATCTATATCCTGTACTTTTTCTACCTCGTTAAGGTAGTCGGCTATTTTAGCGTCTTTGTCGGCACGGGCTTCGCGTATCTTTTCCTGAAAGTATACGGTTTTTGCCCTAAGCTCGTCGTGCGACAGCTGTGCAATGGCGCCCTCGTACGATTTTATTTTCGTAACAATGGGTTGCAGCGCCTTTACGTCTTTTTGAGACTTGTCGCCTACAAAGGCTTTTAAAATGCTGTTAACTAAACTCATTATATAAATTAAATTACTGTGTATTTGCGTTTTCGCGCACAAATTTAAATAAAAAAAGCCTCTGAATTAGAGACTTTTTCTTTTCAAATCTATTTTGTGCTTTTAATATTCATCCTCGTTCCAAAGATAGTCTTCGTCGGTAGGATAATCAGGCCATATTTCTTCCATTGATTCATAGATTTCTCCTTCATCCTCAATGGATTGTAAGTTTTCGACAACCTCAAGTGGCGCTCCGGTCCTTATGGCATAGTCGATTAGCTCGTCCTTGGTAGCCGGCCACGGTGCATCACTTAGATAAGATGCCAGTTCTAGTGTCCAATACATCTTCTAAACGATTTAAGTTTATGCAAAAATAAATTTATTACTGAAAAAGTCAAGTAAAATTTTACTTAATTTATTAAAAAAATAAAGAACGTTTTGTGCCGGAGGGTATTAGTAAGAAAGCTTTATAGAAAACGTTACCGTTTACCCTGCACACACCGGTTATCCCGGCATCAGGCACTATAACTTTTCAGGTATCCACTTCACTTCATTGGCGCCCAAATCTTTCGACAACTTCCGTGCCAATACAAAAAGGTAGTCAGAAAGGCGGTTTATGTATGCCAAAACATTGTCTTCAAAGGGTTCCATTTCGTATAAATGTACCGAAAGGCGCTCTGCACGGCGGCAAACGCAGCGTGCTATATGACAATATGACACTGTAGTATGCCCGCCCGGAAGCACAAAATGGGTCATAGGCTCCAGCTGGCTTTCCATTTGGTCTATTTCGTCTTCAAGCAGTTGTATGTCTGCTGCCGAAATTTTAGGTATGTTAAGGCGCTCCTTTCCGTTTTTAAGTATGGCCTTATCCGGGGCTGTTGCCAATATGGCACCTACGGTAAAGAGCCTGTCCTGTATTTTTTCAAGGATTTGCTTGTAATGCGGGTTCATCTCCTGATCCCTTATAAGCCCAAGGTGCGAATTTAGTTCGTCTACCGTGCCGTAGCTTTCTATACGTATATGGTGTTTCGGCACACGTGAACCCCCAAAAAGGGCAGTGGTACCTTTATCTCCTGTTTTAGTGTATACTTTCATTTTTGATTTCGGATTTTTGATTTCAGATTTTAGATTGAGCTTCACGCTGCCGTTTATACTCATGCATTTTAATAGCTTGAGTGGCAATCAGAAATCTAAAATCAGAAATCTGAAATTCCTATTTATGCGGATTAGGATTTACATTATCACTTTCTATAACGCCGTCGCGCAGGCGTATAACGCGGTGTGCGTAGGCAGCTATGTCTTCTTCGTGGGTTACCAGTATTACGGTGTTGCCGTTAGCGTGGATATCGCCAAACAGTTTCATGATTTCTACCGATGTTTTGCTGTCCAGGTTACCTGTAGGCTCATCGGCAAGTATTATAGATGGGTTATTTACCAGTGCCCTGGCTACCGCCACACGTTGCCTTTGCCCACCCGAAAGCTGGTTTGGTTTGTGGTCCATACGGTCGCCCAGGCCTACCTGTTTTAAAACTTCGGTGGCGCGCGCATTACGCTGGGGTTTTTTGTAGCCGGCATACACCATGGGTAGTGCCACATTGTCTAACGCGGTGGTACGCGGAAGCAGGTTAAAGGTTTGGAACACAAAGCCTATTTCCTTGTTACGTATTTCGGCCAACTCATCGTCGGTCATGTGGCTTACGTTTTTGTTGTTTAATATATAAGTGCCGCCACTGGGTGTATCCAGGCAGCCCAGCAGGTTCATAAGGGTACTTTTCCCCGAACCCGAAGGACCCATAAGGGCTACGTATTCGCCTTTGTTTATGGTAAGGTTTACCCCTTTAAGCACCTTTACAATTTCGTTACCCAGCGGAAAGTCGCGGGTAATTCCTTTTATTTCTATAATGGGTTTTGCCATAGCGTTGTTTTGCAAGCTTAAAATTAACCGTTTTGCTAAAAACGATTGCTATTGATTTACAAAATTAGTAGCAATGTGCCGGGTTTTGTTACGCTGTTGTATAAAATAAATAAGCTCCCGCAGGGGAGCTTATTTAGTATTTACCTGTAGTGCAAACGTTAGTTGCGCTGCGACTGTAAAAATTCGTTCATTTCCTGCTTAGAAGCGTCAAACGTAAAACTGTTGGCTACTTTAAAGTAGCTTTTTCTGTCTACACAGTAGTTGTAGGCATATTTTGCAAGGCTTACCTTGTTGTCTTCAAAGCTTAGGAGTTTTATCATGGTAATGATTTGATCTGTACTCATACAGTGAGACGAAAGGATTTGCTTCGCGGTGCTTTCGCGGGTATCGTCAAAGCTGCTGCCTTTAATAGTGGTAAGTGCATCCTGAAAATCAGCATTGCTCATAGCCATGCGGCAGCTGTTGTCGTATCCGCCTCCGTTGTTATAGCCACCACCATTGTTGTAGCCACCGCCGTTGTTGTAGCCACCGCCGTTGTTGTAACCACCACCGTTGTTATATCCACCACCGTTGTTGTAGTTACCACTATTGTTGTAACCACCGCCATTGTTATAGTTACCACCATTATTATAACCGCCACCATTGCTGTAGGTACCACCTGTAGTAGTGGTAGTTGTAGTAGTTGTAGTGGTAGATCCCATACCGCCGGGTACGTTAACGCTCATGCCTACACCACCTACATTTACATTCATGCCAAAGCCGTCGCCATAAGTAGTAGTTACAGTTTCTTCGTGGTAAATGGTACCGTCCGGGCCTACATACATATCGTTTGGCTCACCGTAGTGGTATACCGCGCAGTTATTTGGGCGCACTATATTTTGTGCAGCCGGCACCTGAGAGTAGAATCTAAGGAAACGGCGTCCTTTTTTGTCTTTTTTAATGCGGTAGGTTACATCCTGCATAGTATCGTCCATATCGGCAATTTGTATGTTTTTGCTTATGGTAGGTATACGGCCGTTAGCAAAAACAATCTTACAATCATAGTACGGGTTAGGCAGCATTTCTATACGTACATTAGTTTGTGCCTTGTCATTATAGCGTTGGCCATTTAGTATAAGGAAGAAAGGCGAACCGTCTTCGCTAAAAATGGTAAGGTTTCCTGTAGGAAAAGGAGTAGGCTGGGCATGGGCTGTAAAAATGCCGGCAACCAGCATAATAAGCAATAAGGTAATTTTTTTCATAGTAATAAAGTGTTTCAGTTATTGGTCATTCATTTTATCGCGACTAAAATTATTAATTCTTTACAACAATAAAACAACTGGCGTGCCAAAATTATTAAATAGTGTGAAATTTTTGTAAAAAATCATAACGGTACAGGAATAAAACGGTTAAAAACCTCCGGTTTTAAACGTAATTTCACACCAGTGACCCACTGTAAAGGCAGCCATTGTTTTTATAAAACCAGAACCTGCTTTCATAAAACCGGTAACAAATTTTGCCTTCGGTACACCTAACTTTGCGCTATCTTCTTGTCAAAAAGAAAATAAAACGTCCTGTGGTGCAGCAAAGGCTGCATTACAGGATTATAAAAACAGGCATCCTTTTAAGTAATAGCGTTTTTTAAGATTAAGTAGTAGTTGTTCCACTCCCGTATGGTACCCCACAATAAATAGCCGTAACTGTAGCGTAATGCATTACAGCGAAAGGGAGTGGATTTTTTTAATTGACAGCAACAGGGAGTTTTTTCTCCCGAACAAGATAAATGGCTCCGGTAAGGCGTTTCCCATCTTTTTTTGGGAGTAAATTAAATTTCATGTTTATTATTAGGTAGTTTTGTTAAAAGAAATCCTTTCGCAATTGTAAAACCAGGCGCCAGCCACCGTACCTTACTTATGAAGCAGTTATACATACTGTGGGTAGTGTGTTTATGTAGCCTTACGCTATGGGGCCAGGACCCTGTGCACCGCGTAATTAACAATTTAAACGGGCTGCCGTGTAATACGGTATACTACCTTAAGCAGGATAAAACAGGCTTTATCTGGATAGCACACGACAGGGGATTAAGCCGCTACGATGGCAAGCGTTTTGTGCATTATTCGGGTAAAGAACAACAGGGAAAAGCATTGTCTAACCTGCTGGAGTATTACGGTACGGTTTATTGTCAGGATTTCAGCGGAAATTTTTATCGCACCACGCCGGGCCAGAATCTTGTAAAAATAAAAGCCCTGCAGGCAAAGGGATATGCGCCCGCAGGAATTTTAAACGGAAACCTGCTTACCGTGCCCGTAACAGATACCCTGCGTACACTTAACCTCGCTACCGGCGCCTATACGGCCACGCCTGTAAAAGGGTATTTTTCTTCCGCTGTTTTTTATACCTCTAACCGCCTGGAGGCAATAACAAACAACGGACTGCTACAGTGTACCCCGGGAGGACAAGCCACTATAACGCCAATAAACACCGCTTCTACTAACCACTTGTTTTTTTTACTAAACAGTGGTGGAAGGCGGTTTGTTTTTACAAAGAACACGGCGCCCCACGTATACGAGTTAAGCGGCAGCATGTTACATCCGTTAGCTGATTTGCCCGCACATACCTTTATACAAAACGTACAGATAGAAGGTGGTTACATTTGGGTTTCTACCAGTGCCGGCGCATATTGTTTTAACAAGGATATGACGCCCGCCTTTAACGGGCATTGCTTTTTTAAAGAGGCCAGCGTTTCTAATGTTATTACTGATAGAGAGGGTAACTACTGGTTTGCCACTCTTAACAAAGGGCTAATTATGGCCATGACCCTGCAGGCGCGGGTGTACCCTTATGAAAACCGGAACATAACCGCACTACATCAAACTCCGGATGGTAGCCTGTATGCCGGTACCGATGCTAACCAGTTGCTGCGTTTTAATGCGATAAAAGGTAGGTTTGACAGTATAACAGGAGGTACCTCCCGGCACGAAATTATAAACATACAGGAACCATTGCCGGGCCAAATCTATTTTTTTAGCGATAAAGCCTATATTCATGGCCTTGCTGGCAATACGAGTGTTTTTCAGGCTGCGGGTAAGTCGGCTGTAGCTATAAACCCCACCACATTAGCCATAGCTTACTCAAGCGGTACGGCAATTACTGGTATACAAGGCGTACCGCCAAAGCTACCCGCATGGTTACCCGTAGCAGGAAATATGGCGGTACCTAATACGTATATGCTGTTTAATAAGCCACTACGCTGTAAGGGTGTGGCATACATACCCCGGACAGAAACCCTTTATATAACTACCGTAGAGGGTTTGTACTATTTTTCGCCAAAAGGCAAGGGTTTTATTACAGACAGTGGCGTGCCTATTATGGGTATACAGGCGCGTGTGGTACAGGGTAGTTTGTATGTGGGTACTTCTAACAGTGGTGTCTACAAGGTTACCGGTACTAAAGTACAGGGGCACCTTACGGTAAAAGACGGACTTTTAGGCAATGCCGTATATCGCCTACGTGTGCAGGGCAACAGGCTTTGGATGCTTATGGATAATGGTATACAGTGCTATGATACACAAAACCATAAGTTTACCGCCTATCTTACCAGCGACTGCCTTTCGAGAGCCGATCTGCGCGATATACTGCCAAGCGGTAACACACTGTACGCTGCCACGTCTGAAGGTTTGCTGGAATTTAATACACAGCTTAGTACCTTTAACAGTGTGGCACCGGTTATTCATATAAATCGGGTTATGGTAAACGGAAGGCCGGTGCATTACAGGGCGGGCATGGTACTTTCGTACCGCAGCCATACTGTAGATATAGATTATGCCACGCTGGCATACAAGGGAGAAGATGCTGTTACCGTACAATACAAGGTAAATAACGGGCGCTGGAGCAGCCTTGCCGAACGTTCCGGTGTGCTCAACCTGGCTTACTTGTCTGACGGTAGCTACAATGTAGCACTGCGCGCTATAAACGAAGATGGTGTGGCATCTGTAAAGCCTGTACTGTTTACGTTTTCTATACAGGCACCCGTGTACAAGCGCTGGTGGTTTATAATGCTTTGTGCCGTAGCAGCAAGTACTGCAGCGGTGCTTTATTACCGTAACCGCATAAAAGCCATACGCCAGAAAAACGAACTGATAACCCAAAAGCTAAAACTGGAGCACGAGCTACAGCAAAGTATACTCAGTACGGTACGGTCTCAAATGAATCCTCACTTTTTATTTAATGCCTTAAATACCATACAGTCTTACATTTATACTAATGAGCGCGAGCAGGCATCGTTATACCTGGGTAAGTTTAGCGAACTTACCCGCCTTATATTAGACCTTTCGGGTAAAGAGCTGGTGCCTCTTTCCGAAGAATTGCGTGCCCTTACGCTATACATAGAGTTAGAAAAGCTAAGGTTTGAAGATTCGTTTACCTACACCATATCTACAAGCCCGGGCCTTAGCCCTGAAACCATTTATGTGCCACCCATGCTCATACAGCCCTATGTAGAAAATGCCATGAAACACGGGCTGCTGCACAAAAAAAATAACCGCGTGCTGGCACTGCACATTAGCGCAGAGCAAACGGGCATTGTAGCCTGTGTGGAAGACAACGGCATAGGCCGTAGGCGCAGTGGGGAGTTAAATGCCCGCCGTAGTAAAAACCATCAGTCGTTTGCTACGTATGCTAACCACAAACGGCTTGAGATACTGAACCGCGGATTGCCAAAAAAAATATGGCTGCACATAACTGATAAACATGATGAAAACGGCAATGCCTGCGGCACTGTAGTGAGGCTGCACATTCCGTACCTTTACCCCGAAAAGTGACGTGTGGTAAAACGGTAACAACCTTTAGTAAATTAAGCGGCTAATGTGTACACGGTACGTGGTACATTTCCGGCTGTTTTTGCACCATTAAAAAAACGATATGATTTCTTGTATTATAATAGACGATGAACCCCGCGCACGTAACCTGCTGGCGGCAATAATAGCGCAGTATTGCCCGCAGTTATCTGTAGAGGCCTCTTGCGAAGACCTGCCGTCGGGCATTAAGGCCATACGCAAGCACCAGCCTCAACTGGTATTCCTGGATATAGAACTGCCGGGGCACAGTGGCCTGGAGCTGCTGGACTTTTTTAATGACGATGAGATAAATTTTAGCGTAATTTTTACTACAGCATATAACGAGTATGCCTTGCAGGCGTTTAAGTTTTCGGCTATAGACTACTTGCTGAAGCCCATACAGCACCAGCAACTATCAGATGCCGTGGCAAGGTTTGAAAAACAACAGGCGGTTAAAGCTGCAGGGCAGCTGCGTACGCTGCAGCAAAACCTTAATGGCGCAGCCGACTGGGAAAATAAACGTATAGTGGTACCCATAGCACAATCGTTAAAGTTTATAAAACCCTGCGAAATTATAATGCTGAAGGGCGAAGCAGCATACAGTGAGTTTTACCTTACCGATGGCTCTACATTTTTGGCCAGCCGAAACCTTAAACATTTTGAAGAAGCACTGGCTCATGTGCCGTTTTTTATGCGTTGCCATAAGTCGTACCTTATAAATACGCGCTGTGTGGCAGAGTACGTAAAGTCAGACGGTGGATTCCTTAAAATGCAGGGAGGAGGCATTGCCGGTATCTCTGCCGAAAGGGTAGAGGAGCTGCTGAAACGCATACGATAAAAAGAGAGCCGTGAGGCTCTTTTTTTTGCGGTATAAGATTGCTAGTGGGATGTATTTTTAATTTAAAATTTTGATAAAATTCTAAATATAAAGTTAAAAATATTAAAGTATTTATAATTTATTAAGGTGTATTTTGATTTGTGTGTAAAATCCGCATAATTTTGGCTTAAACATAGTAACAAAAAAATATCTTGACCATGAAAAAATTAAATCTTGCAGCGGTTGTGGCTCTTAGTGCCCTTGCACTTACTTCTTGTAAAGACGAAAGTAAAATGAAAGCAGAGCAAAAGGTAGATCAGTATGTATCTTTTGTAGACTCTGTAAATAACGTAGCAGCAGAAGAGCGTGCAGCAAACTGGGCAGCTATTCAGCACGAATATGAAGTAATGACTGCTAAGGCAGATTCATCACTTGCCGTTTTAGAAAACGATGCTAAAACGAGCGAAAAAATCCAGGAGGCTAAAGCCAAATACGAAGGTATAAAAACACAAGCCGAAGAAACAGTTAAAGCCCAGGCAGATAAGGCTCAGGCTGCTGTAGCTACAGGTGCTAACAAGGTAGCCGATGCTCTTTTCGGTGCAAATAACGTAAAAGGCGATGATAAAAGCTTTGCTTGGGTAAACAAAGATAATATCCTGAAAGTATACCAGGATTTCTACGAAAACTTTAAAACAAACCGCGATTCATACTCTCGTGAAGAACTTGATATGATAAAAGCATGGTACGAGGCACTTGATGCACGTAAAAACACAGTAGAGAAAGAAGGTTTGTCTTCTAAAGACAACATGAAAATAGCGGAAATTAAACTAAAATTTGCCCCAATGTTTAAATGGGACCGTTTAACAGCTAAAGGTGAAGAAAACGAAGAAGCTAAAAAATCTGCGAACTAACAGCAAAAAAGCAGACGGATTATAAAGGTTGATTTATGTGATTGAGCCAAGAGGTGTACCTTATATAAGGTGCGCCTTTTGGCATTTTATAGGGTATTAATTAACTGTGGGTTAACGCTCTAATTTTACTACAGGCACTAACTTTAATGAACAATACGTTTATGACAAACCTTTAAATACAATACGTTATGCCAAATGATAAAACTCCGGGGCCACAGGTAAAAGATCCTGAACAATATGAGGCACTTCGCCGCAAGGGCTATAGTAAAGAAAAATCGGCAAGGATAGCAAACAGTAAGGGTGCCGAAAAACGAGGTGGTAATGCCGAAAAGTATGAAGACCGAACCAAACAGGATTTGTATGAACAGGTAAAGAAAGTAGGTATTGCAGGACGTAGCACTATGACAAAAGCTCAACTTATACACGCCCTTAGAAATAATTAAGGGAAATAACTAGGCCTGTTGGCTGTTAGCCTGTTATCCTAAAAGCCCCCACAGTTTACGTGCGCCCAGTGCCACATCGCGCAGCCATACTTTTTCGGGGCGGATGATAAAGTGCTGCTTAGCCTGTCCTTTGCGCATAGCGATTATACCTGCAAAGTGGGTGTCTATGGTTACGGTAGCTTCAGGTAATTGTTGCAGGGTTTGCCAGGCAAGTGTCGCCGCGGGATTACGGTTAATTTCGGGTAGCACAATAATGCTGTTTGGGTTGGTTTCAGTTTTTATGCGCTCCCACTGCTCAAGTATTTCGGCTGTTGATGTTCCGGTAATAATACCCAGGTCTACACCGCCGGGCACAGTAGCCAACGGTGAGAAAAACCACAACTGGCTCTTGGTTATTTCGGCAGCAGCACGCAGCTGTTCGGTTACTTCGCGTGACTGCGCGCCCAAAACCAAAATTTTAAAGGCCTTACGGTTTACAATAATTTTGTACAAAACACGCAGCGTACGCGGGTGCAGTGGCCCTGATATTTTGGCCGACCTCAATTCGCGCAGTGGGCTGCCGTTGTAAAACGTAGTACTTATAAACGAAAAAACAAACGGCGAATGTATGCCATGATCGTTAGATGATTTCCAGAGAAAAGATACGTAACTCATTTTTGTGTTTATTCGGTTATTCGTTTATTTGGTTATTCGGGAGCTATCAGCGATTAGTTTTTAGGCACGCTGCTTTATTCCAAATGGAACACTGCTAACTGCGACTGAATACTGCCTACTAAAAGTTACTCCTCCATTTTCGCGCTCAGTTCAAACCAACGCTCAGTTTTTGTATCAATATCATTTAGCACAACTTGCAGTTCTTCGGCTTTGGCAGAAATATCCTTATCGGCTATGCTGCCGTTACTAAACTGCGCTTCTATATCGGCTTTTTTGCGTTCCAGTTCCTTAATGTCTTTTTCTATTTTGTCAAATTCCTTTTGCTCATTGTAGGTAAGCCCGGCTTTAACGCGGTTCTGTTTCCAGTTCTTTTTGTCGGCGGCATCTGCTTTTTTATCCTCTTTATCGGCGGGTTCGGCGCTCTCCTCATAACTACGCCAGTCACTGTAATTGCCGGGAAAATCTTCAATTTCTCCGTTACCTTTAAACACAAACATGTGGTCTACAATTTTATCCATAAAATAACGGTCGTGGCTTACCACAAGCAAACAACCCGGGTAGTCTATCAGGAATTGCTCCAGCACATTTAGCGTTACAATATCAAGGTCGTTTGTAGGCTCATCCAAAATCAGGAAGTTAGGGTTTTGTATCAGTACGGTACACAGGTACAAGCGTTTTAGCTCGCCACCGCTCAGTTTTTCTACAAAGTCGTATTGCTTTTTACGGTCAAATAAAAACTTCTCTAACAACTGCGCCGCCGATAGCATCCTGCCTTTAGCCAGCGGAATATATTCGCCAAACTCCTTTATAATATCAATTACCTTTTGCTCCGGTTTCGGGTTAATGCCACTTTGGGTATAGTAGCCCACCTTTATGGTTTCGCCTATGGTAACCTTGCCGCTGTCTGGCTCCATGGTTTGTGTAAGCAGGTTTAGGAAGGTACTCTTTCCCGTACCGTTTTTGCCAATAATACCTATACGCTCGCCACGTTTAAAGCCGTAGGTAAAGCCATCTACAATTTTTTTATCGCCAAATGCTTTGGTAAGGTTGTGCAGCTCTATAACCTTGCTGCCCATACGCTCCATGTTTATTTCCAGCTCTATTTGCTGCTCCTTACGGCGGCTGTGGGCTTTTTCCTTAATTACATAAAAATCGTCCTGGCGGCTTTTGCTTTTGGTAGTACGTGCCTTTGGCTGGCGTCGCATCCATTCCAGCTCCTTTACAAACAGGTTTTTCGCCTTGTCTATACTGGCGTTTTCGGCGGCTATGCGTTCTTCCTTCTTTTGCAGGTAGTAGCTGTAGTTACCCTTATACTGGTACAGTTTACCGTTTTCAAGCTCTATGATTTCGTTGCACACACGCTCCAGGAAAAAGCGGTCGTGGGTAACCATAAACAGCGTCATGTTTTCTTTGGCAAAATAATTCTCCAGCCACTCAATCATTTCCAGGTCAAGGTGGTTGGTAGGCTCATCCAGGATAAGCAAATCAGGCTTGTTTATCAGGATAATAGCCAGTGCCAGGCGTTTCTTTTGCCCGCCCGAAAGGCTTTTTACCTTCAATTTAAGGTCGTCCAGCTTTAGCTTAAACAGGATTTGCTTGTACTGGGTTTCGAAGTCCCAGGCGTTGTACAGTTCCATTTTTTCAAACGCCTTTTGGTATGCCTCCTCATTTTCGGGGTTTCCCAGTGCTTTTTCGTACTGTTCTATAACCTTAAGGATATCGCTGTCGCTGGCAAAAATGCTTTCCTCTATGGTAAGTTCCGGCTGCAGTTTAGGCTCCTGGCTCAGGAACGCCATTTTAATGTCTTTTCGCATAACCACCTGCCCGCTATCGGGCTGGTCTTCGCCGGTAATAATTTTAAGGATAGAGGTTTTTCCGGTACCGTTTTTGGCTACAAAAGCTATCTTCTGGTCTTTGTTAATACCAAACGAAAGGTTTTCGAAAAGGGTACGCTCGCCAAAAGACTTGGCTATATTTTCTACTGAAAGGTAATTCACAGTTACAAAGTTTTGTGCAAAAATAGGGTTTTAATTGTATTCGCCACGAATTACACGAATGGGCTCGAATGTTTTGTACAATGCTGCCGAATTTTGTTTGACACGAATTGCACAAATTGCATGGATTTTCAAAGCTTCACAGGAGCGATATATATGAACCAAAACCAAGAGGTTGATTATATATGTCGCTCCTACGGAGCTCTCGGCCGTGAGTTACATGATTTCTATTGGTATAGCATCCCTGCGGGATTTTTGTTTGCCACGAATTGCACGCATTTAGAAAGAATGTTTTGTATTTTTACCGCAAACCATTTTTATGAAATCTACCCCGTTTTACACCAAGCTGGCACACATAAGCATAAGCATACTGGCTATAGCTACATAGCGGTAATAGGCAAAAGTATACTGGCACCGCTTATTATAGCCTTATTGTTTGCTTTGCTGTTAATGCCCTTTGCATCGTTTCTTGAACGAAAGCTGAGGTTTCCCCGTGCTATGGCGGCCTTTATGGTACTGCTGGTGCTGGTAAGCGGCGTGGCAGGGCTTATGGTGTTGCTGGGTAGCCAGTTATCTGATTTCGCACGGGAACTCCCTGCGTTTGAAAAACAGCTTATGCTGTCTTTAGACGAGCTTCAACACTGGATTTCGCGCTCCTTTAACATCAACAACCGCCAGCAGGCAGCCTACATCAACCAAACTGCCGAAACTGCCCTGGGGCACGGTACAGAACTCATAGGTACTACACTGGTATCGTTGTCGTCGTCGTTATTGTTTATGGTATTTATATTTTTATACACGTTTTTCCTGCTGTTGCACAGGGGGTTACTGCTGCGTTTTATAGTGGCGTTGTTTCATGACAGCCATAGCCCTATAGTATATGAAGTTGTAGAACGTGTGCAATACATTATACGTAAATATATAGTGGGGCTATTGCTGCAAATGGCTATTGTGGCCACACTTACCTGCACGGCCTTTGTGCTGCTGGGTATAAAGTATGCCTTTTTACTGGGGCTGCTTACGGGTATACTTAATGTAGTGCCTTATGTGGGCATATTTATATCGCTGGTATTGTCTGTGGTGGTAACTTTTGCCACCGGAGATACGGCTCACGTATTGTTTGTACTGGCGGCCATAGTGGTTATACACCTGGTAGACGGAAATTATATTATGCCAAAAATTGTGGGCAGTAAGGTAAAACTTAATACCCTTACAGCGGTGTTAGCCCTTGTGGTGGGCGAAATGCTTTGGGGTATTACGGGTATGGTACTCGCCATACCGGTTATAGCCATAGCCAAGGTAATTTTTGACCGCGTAGAAGGCCTTAAACCCTGGGGTATGGTACTGGGCGAAGACGAGGTGGCAAATGCCCAACCCGAAGTACCCGCCGATGAGGAGTTACCTCCGCTGGACTAACAATTATTACTTTCGACTTTTTCTCGGTTCCAACTTTTCTAAGGCATCAATTCCATGAATGTGCACCGGTTTTTGAATTAGTGGAAATTGGTGAAATTTGTGTCTCAGGTTTTGGAACTAAATCTTATTCCGGAAATCCATGCCGCAAAGTTAATGCACCGGGTTAGTTAGTGTACTGAACGCGCTCCTTCAGTAATATTGTAAACCACTATACATGCCCTGCGGAATATCTTTTTAGGGTTGTGATTTCGTATTTTGTTGTTTTTAAGTATTTTGACGAAAACAGGTGTGGTATTATACCGTTTAATTTCCACTAAAAACTGAAAAATTTTTATACCAATTGCGGAAGAATAGGTTTTTGCAACATTGCTATAGCTATTTCGGTGCTATAAATGTTAAATTTTACAGGTAGCTCAGCCACCATTTTTTGTGAGTGGATTTATAGCGGTCGTACCATCGGCACGGGAAGTAGCAAATGAAAATTACCAGCACCCAAACCCCGTACGCACCCGCCAGGTTAAACCCAAAATCCTGCTCTGGACGGAAGGCAAACATTTGCGGTAAAGTATTGAGCTGGTTCCACGTAAACCCTTGCGCAAAATACAACGCAACACACAGTAAATGAATTACATAGATATGCAGCAGGTAATAGAAAAACGGCACCCTGCCGAAGGTATTCATTACTGCTGAAAATTTTGTAACCCGTTGTTTTTCAAGTAACGCCAGTATTACTAGCGCAGGGCCCAAGGTAATGCAGGCGTACAGCAACGAAGGCGGGTACTTGGTAACATTTATATAAGACAGCACGGTATACATAAAAGACGATTGGCTCTGCCACATTTTAGGGTCGCCATAGCCGTTAAAAAACCGAAGTATAATGAATACCGCTATCAGGCTTATACCGCTGTAAATTAAAAGTTTACTTCTTTTTTCTGCGCTGTATTCTGATTGGTTGTACCAGCGTCCGGCACCATACCCCAGGAGCATTATACCGGTCCACGGTAGCACGGCATAGGCACACATAATCTTTACCCCGGCAATTTTGTGCAGGCTGAAATCAGTCATTATAAGAAAACCGGAAGCTGTTTTAAGTGTTTCGTTTTCAGGTGTATAAATGTCGGTAATGTTGTGTAACAACGTTATGCCAATCCCCACACTAACAGCAGCCCAATACGGAAACCGCGTTATCACCGAAAGCAGCATCATACTACAACCAATAGCCCAAATTACCTGTAAAAACATAAAGTTGAAATAGGGGTTAAAACTCCACCCGAAATTTACAATGGTAATTTCCATGATTACCAGCCACAATCCTCTGGTAAATAAGAATATAGAAAGTTCCCGGCCTGATTTTCGTAACCCCTGTAAATAAATGCTGAGTCCCGAAAGGAACACAAAAGTAGGTGCGCAGTAATGGGTTATAAATCTGGTAAAGAACAAGATAGGGGTAGTGGTGGCAAGGTTTGTAGGATCCTGCACAGCAGCGGGTATATGGAAGTAATCGCGGGTATGGTCCAGTGCCATTAAAACCATTATAATACCGCGCATTATATCAATGCTTTGTATGCGTTTGTTTTCGGTGGTCATAACAAATTGGTTATCAAACGCTAAAAGTAGCAAAAAGAATTGTGTTTTTATATATCGGCTACAAGTCGGGGTAGTGTGTTCAGTGTTTATATTATAAATTACATCCTTAAAAATCTGCAATTTTGTCTTGTTAATCAGTGTGTTGTATTGTTTTTGTGACTTTTTGTCTGTAATAATGACATTTTGACATTTAAAAATGCAGTGGTATACATATTGTCTATTACATAAGCGTAAAACAAGATTTCTAACAACATAAAAGTTTAAAACATATGAACCTGATTAAAAGAAACCACAGCAACACTTTTCCTAACGTAATGGACGAATTTTTTAAAGACTGGATGGGCGGGAGCCAGCTTGTAAACAGGGCGGTTCCACCTGTAAACATCAAAGAAGCAGATGGTTATTTTGCGGTAGAGCTCGTTGCACCGGGACTTAAAAAAGAAGATTTTAACATAGAGGTAGAAAACGGGTTGCTTACCATTTCCAGTGAAACGAAAGCAGAAAAAATGCAGGAAGAAGGCAAATATACCCGCAGGGAGTACACCCACAACTCGTTTAAGAGGGCATTTACATTGCCTGAAACCGTCAATGAAGATGGTATAGACGCCAACTATGCCGATGGTATACTTACCCTTACATTGCCTAAAAAAGAAGAAGCACAACCTAAAGCTAAAAGGTTGATACAGATTTCATAATGATGATTGGTTGATTTGGTTTGATAAAAGCGCTCCCGGTACTTTTCGGGGGCGCTTTTTGTATGTTTAAGCCACTAAAGGCTCGCTATTTGTTTCAGTATATTTAATGTAAAATGCTGATTTTACAACCATTGCAGATATTGTCAGGCATACTCCGGTTACAACAGCGTGTAGTGCCATAATCATAAATATGGGTTGGGTTGCGGTTATCTCGGCGTACAGGTTGTACCCTGCAATGGCGCCAATAAGCAGAACGGGGATTAATACAAGCAGCCTCATAATGTTTTGATTTTTAAATTACTGAGTGCAAGTTCCGGTTTTTTAATGCTAATTTTTGCCAACCCCTTCATAATAAACAGTTAAAAGCCCGTTTATGTTTTTGTAATGTATGCCTTACGGCAAGGGTAAAAATATTTTGTATTTTAGGGATTATGAAACTGTGTGAGTATAAGAAGTTAAATGACGAGGAACAGTACCGTGTGTTGTGGGCACACGGAGAACTTATTGATGCCTGCCTGGAAGGGCACGTGCGCAAGCTTTTATATGCCATAGATGGCTTTTATGTAGAGCTTTGGTGCCACGTGCTTACTAACAAAGTATTATGGAGGCTGAGTTTTAAACAGGGTAAGTTACTGGAAAAATACCTTGATAAATATCCGGTAGACCGCCTGCTGGATTTTAGTGCTTAGTAGCAGTTGTCTTTTGCTAATATGTTCGCTGTTTTAAGTGTATTGTATTGTTTTTCAGTAAGGAGAGTTTACGAACCACTGTTTTTAAGGGAGTTAATAACACGTTTATAATAGTCGGTCTTATCTTTAAATCCGTCTATTTTTACCGTTTCTATTTCGCTTATGCGCATCATTTCCAGCTTGTGGCGCGACCGTTCTTCGTACGCCGCCGGGTAGTAATAGTATATCTTGTTGGTTACCGGGATTTTACCCCGCGCTATTAAACGCGCCCTGTAGCTTATAAGCCACCACAGATGCATTTCTACAAAGTCCAGGTTTAGCCCCATAATGTGCAAATCATGGGTGAAAAAGAAATCGACCCAGCTATAGTGTGCTACGCTTCCTTTTTTCAGCCTCAAGTCCAGTCGCGAAAAGTTTTTGTACTTATAGGTTTTTTGGGTTCCCGTGGCCACGTAGTTGCGCATGGTTTGCAGATAGCCGCCGTAGTGTTCGTAACCCAGTGTTATAGAGCCCGGTAGTGTTTGGCTGCCGTGAATGTGCCATATTTTATGGCTTTCCATGTTGTGGTGCCTAAACATACTGTAAATGTTTTCCTGCACTACGCCCTGGTTTTTACAGCTCTTTTCTTCAAAACCCAGCGTTTTTTCAAAACAAAGATCGTAGTTTGTGGTCAGTATATTCGGTATGCCTAAATCCAGTATACTGTTGTGCAGTTCGTTAGGAACCATATTGCGCGTTTGCGACGCTATGAGCGTTTTAATGCGCATTTCGGGAGCACTCTGTTTCTTTACAGCATTAAGGTAAATTTCCTCATACAGCATTGGGAACGGCTTGTTCTCTGTATTTATTGGAGGGTGGGCATCGGCATATTCCATAAGGCCTTTAATAAGGTTGGCCCAGGAGTAATTCCCCGTAGTATTGTTTATATCGTTGCCTACCAGTAGTGCTTTGTTCATTATTCGATTGGTTATAGTGGCTAAAGGTATTTATTCTGCCCAACTTTCACAACAGCTTCTTAAAGCGCTTCGTTATTAGTAGCCAAAGCTTTACCTTTATTTGTAGTAATTTAAAGAATAGTACCATGGATTTTAATGCCCTTATTCAGAAAGTAATGCCTGCCTTTGCAGATGTACGTGCTGATATAGAACGGCTTAAACAAGCAAACCCGGGTGTGTACGGACATAACCTTGCAAAGATATACCGCGCGCAAATCCGTCGCAAATACACATCGGTAGGGGTAGTTAGCGCATTACCGGGCGTAATACCGGGTTTAGGCACGGTAACCCAGGTGATTATAGAGGCGGGAGCCATATCGGCAGACGTATTGCTTATGCTACGCTGGATGGCTGCGCTGTGCTATGGTACCGGGCTGATTTACGGTCAGGATACCGAAGAGGATTTTGACGACCGGTTTACCGTAGTGTTGGGTTTATGGAGTGGGGTTGTGGTACCCGAAAAAGCGTTGGTTAACGCGGGCGAACGCATTACCGTAAAGCATTTTGACCAACATATTACAGACCGTATACGTAACCGCATGAACCAAAAAATAGGGAGGAAACTGGTAACCAAATACGGCTCTAAACGCGGCGGGGTAGCGCTTGGTACGCTTATTCCGTTTGGGGTGGGTGCTGCTGTGGGCGGTACGTTTAACTACGTTACCATGTCGCGTTTTGGCAAAGCTGCAGAGCAGTATTTTAGGGATGAAAATATTAATTACTCGGTTGAAGAATAAAAAATATTCCCGGTAAACGTTTGCTTATCGGGAATAACTTTATAAACAGTAGTACTGCTTAGTTTTTTCCTTCCATGTATTCTTTAAATCCTTCAATGTCTTTAAGGATCATTTTTTCAAATACCGGATTTAGTAGTTTGGCTACCGTTTCGCCTGCTTTGCCCAGCGGCGCGTGGTACGATATGGTTACATCCACTTCGGTGGTGTGCTCGTCTACTTCCGTAAACCTTACTTTACCTGCATTGTGCACATCGGCTCCCGGAAGCGAATGCCAGCTTAGCAGTTTGTTGGTTTCATCCATTAGTATTTCGGCACGCCATGTAGCGCTGGCTCCGGGTATGCCCGATAGTTTTGCTGTCCATTCAGAGGTGTAGTTGTCTATAGGCACTACTTTTTCTAAATGCGTCATAAACTGCGGAAGGTTATCCAGGTTTCTCCACGTTTCATACACACGGTCTACAGGTTTGTTTACGGTAATGCGGGTACGTATGTTTACATTTTTACCTGCAAGCGTTTTGCTGTTTTTTAACGCTGCGTACGCGGGGCAGTAGCCCGTAATGCCGCGGAACAGCATGGTACCGCCTGTAACACCTTCGGCTACTTTTGCCTTGTCGTCTTTTTTAAGTGCACGGTACAGCAGGTAGCCGCCAGCCATTACCATAAGGATGCGTTCGGTAGTACTTACGTTAGTACGCAGCCCTGGTATTACGCCTTTTTTGTGTTTGTGCAGGTAGTTATCAGCTTCGTCTGCATTGCTTACCGAAGCATAACGGTTAGGGTCTGTGCCCGATTGATCGTACCTGCTGTAATTTCGTTTGCTGTTGTCTCTTGTAATTCCCATAATTGTTGTTTTTTAAGGTTTTACCTAAAATTACAACCTATTTACGGGCACCTGTGGTAATGTTGTGGTAAAGTATTCTTAAGGGTATTATAATTGATTTTTTCAGTAAACCAAGATCAGCACAGTAAACGTTATTCAGCATCATCTGAAAAACGCTGGGTTAGTGTGTACACTGTAACAGGTTTATATTCAACTTTTTCTACCGAATTACCGTACCCGGAATTTTCCCTTGAAAAGGGCATATCAATATCTTGTATGGTTAGCGTAAAGTTATCGTTTTGGTATTCTTTTGCCCCCGAATCAGAAATTAAGGTAAAACGGTATTTTGCAATGTCTCGTTTAAACAGGTTTTGGTCTACAGTATTATTTATAAACTGGGCCCCACGCTGGTGTACAACAATGCTCTGTATTTTCATTTTATTGATATACTGGTAGCTTATGCCGTATTCGTCGGGCTTCATGTACCACTGCAGGTTTACCGAGTTTAGGTAATCCTGTATGCGTTTTCCGCGTGGCAATTTCATTACTTCCATAAGGTCGTGCAGTTGTATTGGCCTGTTTTTAAAGCCACTATACTTGGTCATTTCATCATCGGTAAGTAATAGGCGTATGATTTCAGGGTGTTTCGGCATAAAGCGCAGGCCTACCACCTGGTCTTTAGAAAAATTATCGAAATTACTCTTCGGTATGTATGCCACCGCCTCATAACTTTTGTCGTTTTCATCGTAAAACTTAACAAAAATACGCGCTTCAGATACGCTAAGCAGTTCTGATTTACCGTCTACCACGGTACCTATTGCAAATAAGCCATGCTTATCTAATTCCTTTGCCACTTCGGCTTTGTTATGCTTATTGATAAAAATCCCGTACCCTATGGCAAATACCGCGCAAATAACCCCCATTAACACCTGGCGTTGCCTGATTTGGGCAGTTGTGATTTCCCTGTCCTTTATAATCCAGGCGTTAAGCGCCATAGCCAAAAATGCCGTTGTACAGGCTGCGCCCGCAAACGTGAAAATCCCTAAAAACTGGTGGAAGACAAAAACATTAATACTGAAAATAAAAAATAGCGCCGAACAAAGGGCTATACCCGGATAGATAATTCTGTTTTGCATGTTACTTGGTCAATTTGTGGCGAATATACTAAAATATCTAAAAAACAAATTGCCGGGAGGCCTTTTATGGCACCCGGCAACTCCACGTAAAAAATATTTGAGTTAGTTTAAAATGCTATTCTATACGGTTTACAAGGCGTATAAACTCTGCCCGGTACCCTTCCGGATTGGTAAGGATGCCTTCGGTAGCCAGTTTTTTAATGGCCTCCACATCTTTATTAGGTACCAGTTTGCTGTCCCTCAGTTTCAGCCCAAACCACGCCACCGCAGCGGCAAACTTAAAGTCGCCCGAAGCCACCGCCAGCGGCACCGCCGTATCAGCTATGGTTTGTACAATCTCGGTGCTCTTGTCGCCATCAGGCTTTTTGTATCGGAATTTTATAGTAGCAAGCTCGCTGCTGTATTTGTTCCCGTTTTGCTGTACCTGGCTGTATTTCAGTTCTGGGGTTTTTACAAAATCATTCTCAACACCCGGCGGAATTATCTCATACAACGCCGTAACGGTATGCCCGCTACCCAGTTCGCCTGCATCTATGGCATCGTTGGCAAAATCTTCGTTGCGCAGCTTGCGATTTTCATAACCTATAAGTCGGTACGCCTGTACATGTCTCGGGTTAAACTCTATCTGGATTTTTACATCCTTGGCAATCGCGTACATAGAGCCTTTAAATTCCTTGTCAAGGAAACGGTCGGCTTCCTGCATGTTGTCTATGTAGGCGTAGTTGCCGTTGCCTTTGTCCGATAGCGTTTCCAGCTTGCTCTCTTTGTAGTTACCCATACCGTACCCCATGCAGGTAAGGAACACGCCACTTTTGCGTTTTTCCTCAATCAGGGTTTGCATATCAGTATTTGAAGTACGCCCCACGTTAAAGTCGCCATCGGTAGCCAGAATAACACGGTTGTTACCGCCTTTTACAAAGTTTTCCTGCGCTATTTTGTAGGCCAACTCAATGCCTTCGCCGCCTGCGGTGCTGCCACCTGCGTTAAGTTTGTTCAGTGCGCTGATTATGGTTTCTTTTTCATCGCCACGGGTTGCAGGCAGTACAAGCCCGGCAGCACCTGCATATACCACTATTGCTATGCGGTCTTCCCTGCGCATGTTTTTAACCAAAATCTTCATGCTTTCCTTAAGCAATGGAAGTTTGTTTTGCGCATCCATCGAACCGCTTACATCGATAAGGAACACAAAGTTGCTTGCCGGAAGTTCCTTTGCTGGGATTTCTTTGCCCTGCAGGCCAATCTTTAATAGCTTGTGTTTAGGGTTCCACGGGCAGTAGCTGTACTCGGTATTGATAGAGAACGGATTTACCGACGACGGTTGCGGATAGCTGTATTTAAAGAAGTTAATCATTTCCTCTACACGTACCGCGTCTTTAGGCACTACCTGTGCATTGTTTATAAACCTGCGAATGTTAGTATAGCTTGCATTATCTACATCTATAGAAAACGTAGACAGCGGATTGCTTGCCGGACTTTCAAACTTGTTTTCCTCAAACGCTTCGTATTCCTCTGTGTCTACAGGGATTTTTTCTTCATGTTTTTCCGTTTGAGCTTTTGGGTCAGACGTTGGCGCTGCCGCATCACGTATTATTACTGATGGTGTATTCTCTTTTTGCCACTGCTCATATCTTTTTTTCTGCAACTTGCGGAATTGCCTTTTAGACATCTTTTTACTTTCCTTAGTAGTAACAACAATAACGCCGTTTGCTCCACGGTTACCATATATAGCGGTTGCAGCGGTGTCTTTCAGCACATATACAGAGTTGATGTCTTCAGGGTCAATGCTTTTCATAGTATCGGCATTTGCCGGAACGCCATCTATAATATACAAAGGCTCCTGATTACCATTTATAGAGCCTACTCCTCTGAGTACTACAGTTGTATTACCACCCGGCTGTCCGGCTGCCGTATTTACGGTTACACCCGCCACACGACCTTGTAGTGAGTTTGAAACTTCGGTTTTAATATCTCCATCTCGGGAGTTTCTAGCGGTATTATCAACAACTGCTTTATCCTTTGCATTCGTTTTAAAACTAGCGCTTTGGTTGCCACTTTTAGCACGAGACTGCTGCCTGTTGTAATCATTAGATGCTACACCGTTATTGTTACCCGGCGCACCGCTACCAGTTGTTATATTAAGTCCCGGTACCTGTCCTTGCAAACTCTGTATAAAACTGGCATTAGGCCTGCCTTCTATGGCTTTAGAGGTTACTGTGGTGGTTTCGGTAGTAGTTTTTTCTTTAAAATTGCTCCTGTAAGAATCAACAACTACATATTGATTATTATCTTCCGTCATTGTAATCTCTAACGAAGGATTATTACCCAGCTTAATTTTTTCCCATTTGTAACCTGTGTATAAAACTTCAAGTTCATCTCCTGTTTCTGCTTCAACAGTAAACTTTCCTTCCCAGTCAGTTTCTATACGCTTTCTATTACTTTTTAAAATAACAGAAGCTAATGGCATTGGCCCTGATTTATCTTTAACAATACCGGTATATATTTTTTTACCGACAGGATACGCCTTATCTCCCGGTTTGTTAAGGCTGTTGCTGTATAGCGCCGATGGGTCGCCCACAGCGGTATTAAGCCTGTTGTTATTTAGGGCAGGCGCAGCGTTTATAAGGGGAGTGGCTTCTTCTTTTTTAGTAATTTCAGCTTTAACCCTAAATTCTCCGTGATCTGTTCTTGAGTTCCATACGCGACCCTTTTTTGTTTTAGGGTCATAGTGTATAGAATCTGCTTCTATTTCTGAAATTTTCTTTAAATAGCTATGTTCGTAAGCAACAGTACTGCTTGCTTTTTGTGGTTTTAAAGTCTCTTTTATCGCTTGGGTGTCTATCTCGGCAGAAGTGACTGCTTGTTTCAGCGGCTTCACCGTTTCCTGTACTTTCTGTGTGTCTATTGCTGTAGTCGTAGTTACCTGCTGGTTTAATGGGCTTACATTTGGCAACGGATGTTTCTCGTTTTGCATCAGTATATAACCCAGGCTCATAAAAAGGAGCAGGGCAGCGGCTATGCCGGTATATTTCCACCAGGCGGCAGCACGGCGTTCTTCCTTACGGTCTAGTTTTTCCTCTACGCGGTTCCATACGGCTTCCATGCGGGCAAAATCTTTTTGCTCCTCTTTGTGGGCCGCGTCTTTAAATTGTTCGTATAATTTATCTTGATGTTCCATGGCTGTTCTCGTTTTGGTAATAAACATTGTTTACTAACTCCTTTAGCTTGCTGCGCGAAGCATTTAGTTGCGACTTAGAGGTGCCTTCGCTAATGTGCAGCATGGCAGCTATTTCCTTATGCGAATAGCCCTCTATGGCAAACAGGTTAAAAACGGTACGGCAGCCCTCGGGCAGGTACGTAAGCAGGTGCAGCAGGTCTTCCTCCTCGAGCCCGGCCGGTTGGCTGTCGGCCGGTTGTTCGCTGCGTCCCATGTCTTCTATGTAAATATTAAAATTTACCTTACGTTTTAGCGTAAGCAGGCATTGGTTTACGGCTATTTTGCGCGCCCAGGCCTCAAACGCCTTGTCTTCCTTTAGTTGGTCCAACTTGGTAAAAATGGTAAAGAAGGCATCGGCCATTGCCTCTTCTATTGCTTCCTCGCTTTTCAGGTACCGTTTGCAAGTGTGGTACAGTTTTGGCGCCAGTAGCCCGTACACCTGCCGCTGCGCGTCGCGCTGCATTTTCCTGCAAGATGCTATGAGTGTTTCTGCTATCACAATGTTGTGGTTTTTATATATAGAGCACCAAATGGGACAAAAGGTTGGGACGAGGGTGATTTTTTTTTGAAAAATATTTGCTAACAAAAATAAACAAATCATAACCGGTTTACTTTTAATCTGAGTTTTAATGCCCATTGAGTATGCATAAAGCTTGCATTTGCTAGTAAGTAAATCTGTTTATTCGGTACATTTGGGACTTTAATATTACCAACGCAACCAGGCAAAGTGCACTGTTTGCACAGGATTTAATAAAAAAGTCATGGAACAACCAACTCCCGAAGCTGTTAAACAAATATTTGATACATTTTACAAGGCCGATATAAGCCTGTGGACTGAGTTTACAAAGTACTTACAGGTTCGTACTTTTGAAAAGAACGAAATAATCAAGGAATATCATAAAGCAGAAAGGTTTATAAACATTCTCGTATCGGGTTCAGCGGCGCATTTTATACTTACGGATGATAAGGAGGTATGCATAAACCTGTTTTATGAAAATCAGTTCTTTTCTGATTATCTGGCGTTTCTTACACAATCATCTACGGTCATAAAAACGCAGGCTTTAGAAAACTGTGTTGTCTGGTCGGTGAGTTATAATGATTTAAACGAGTTGTATGCCAAATCAGCCAAAGGACTTTTTATAGGAAAAGCTATTGCAGACGCCATGTTTATAAGGAAACAATCAGAACAGATAAACCTGCTTACGCTTTCACCTACAGATAGGTACCTGAAGCTTATCAAAGAACGACCTGAAATTTTCCAGAGAACGTCTTTAAAAATCATTTGTTCTTATCTGGGCATTACTGCCGAAAGCCTGAGCCGTATAAGGAAAAAAATATCCTGAAGTTTTCATTTCTTACCCATCGTCAATTTTTAAGAAAAACGGACGCCATAGTTTTGGGGTATAATTAAAACCGATAAGAACATGAAAAATAAAATCAACTATCTAGCTATCCTTACATTTTACGTTATTGCAGTATTACTTAGATACCTTTCTAATAAAACTACACTGCTCGAGGTGGTTCCCAATAGTTTTTTAAAAGCAGTGCTATCTGGCATTGGTCCGGCTGTGGGGGCTTTTGTAGCCTTTACTGTTTTTAAGATTAGGCCTGTACTTTCGTTAAAAGGTAACTATAAGAATGTAGCAATTCCTTTTATGCTGTACTGGGTATTGCCTGTTGTCCTAATTTCGGGTGTACAATATGCTGTAAAAGGAACTGCTTCATTTGCTACCGTTGCCGTTATACTAGTTTACGGATTAATGGAAGAAATAGGCTGGCGTGGTTTTTTACAGCAACAGCTTAAAACATTGCCTTTGTTTTTAAATGTACTTTTAGTAGCTACGTTATGGTTTGCATGGCATTTAAACTTTGAGTTTACAAGTTCTAACTTATTTTTTTATGCAATTTTAGTATTGGGGAGTTGGGGTATTGGCAAAGTTTCAGATGCATCACAATCGTTGCTTGCTGTATCGGCTTTTCACTCACTGAATAATTTTTTTCCGGCCATGGATACTACAAAATTATTGATACTTGCCACACTACTTATAATCTGGATAGTTTCGTTAGTGATTAAAAAAAGGCAACAAAAGGTTATTACAGCTTAGTTCTAATAAACAGGAACAACCTTTTGTTGTGTTCCCTTATTTCTTAATGCTTAGCTTATAAATAGCACTATCGGTAGCGTTGCTGTCAGTGTCTTCGCATAGTAAAAACTCAATCTCCTTTTCGTTTTCTTTAAATAGTGTAATACCTTCAAACTTGTTCGCTTCGCTGATGACCAACGTTTTTTCAACTTTCATTTTGTCAAGATTCATTCTTCCCAGTAGTGTACCGGCTACCTTACCGTCTTGGTAGGTAGAGGTAGTATCTTCGGCGGCGGCAGTAAAATAAAGCTTGCCATCGGCAAGGCAGGCATCGGTAAAGGAGGCGGGCACCCCCTTAATTTTAGGAAGTTTTACCGGGTTATATAGTATTTGGAATGATGTGTCGTTCATGCTGCCCGTTAGTGTAAAAATTCCGTTTTTTCTTCCGGGGCCATTACCACGGTTAAGAAAATACCAGGTATCGCCATCGTTTACCACAGCTTCTATGTTAAAGTCTTCGGGGGCTATTTCGGCAAAGCTTTGCATGGCAAGGTACAGGTCGGCAGCATCTATATGCGGGTACAGCGTTTTATCTTTTGCGTTAATATGCCCTATGAGGTTGCGGTTAGCCGCGGAACCCGAGCCAACAAGGTACATGCTATCGCCCTTTATGGCTATGGCTTCATAATCAGGCTTGTCTTCCTTGGCTACGTTTTCGCGTGGGCCCAGATAGTTTTTATTAACCAGTTCGGTTTTTTCAAGGTGTTGTTTTTCAATGTTGTATTCGTAAACAATATGGCTGTTGTCTGAAACAAGCAGCAGGTAACCGTTGTTGTATATGAGTCCGGATGCGGCTCCTATGCCTGTAATGCGGAATAAAAGTTTTAATGCGAGTTTTTTCATGGTAATATCCGCCGTGTTGTGTGGCGTTTTTTTTGTATATTTAGTAAAGATAACGCCAAATATACATGAAACATATCCATCCGAAAGATTTTAAAATTACGGTTCCGTTTCGATTAAAAGATATTCCTACCGATATACAGAATAAAGCCACCGAAGATGAAAAGAAAGAAGCCCTGCGTGAGATAAGTAAAGAGCTGGGTGATTTACAGGATAAAATGTATGCCAATAACCGCTACTCTGTTTTAATTGTGCTACAGGGTATGGATACCAGCGGTAAGGATAGCCTTGTAAAACAGGTATTTAAAAACTTTAATGCGCGTGGGGTAGTGGTGTACAGCTTTAAGCAGCCTACATCGGCCGAGCTGGAGCACGATTACCTGTGGCGCCACTATATAGTATTGCCCGAAAAAGGGAAGTTTGCGGTGTTTAACCGTTCGCATTACGAAAATGTACTGGTAAGCCGCGTACACCCCGAGATTTTGCTTAACGAAAACCTGCCGGGAATAGAATCTGAAAAAGATATACCGAAAGACATTTGGCAGCAACGCTACAAGCAGATTAACCATTTTGAGAAGCACATTACCCAAAATGGTACCATAGTGCTAAAGTTTTTCCTGCACATTAGTAAGGAAGAACAACGCCAGCGGTTACTGCGAAGGCTGGAGTTACCCAGCCACAACTGGAAGTTTAGCCCGGCCGACCTTGACGAGCGCCAAATGTGGGATCAATATCAGGAATATTATGAAGAAACTATAAATGCTACAGCTACAGATGAAGCGCCCTGGTACGTAATACCCGCCGATGACAAGCGTACCGCAAGGGTGCTCGTGGCAAAAGCCATATTAAAGGAGTTGGAAAAATATAACTTCCATGAACCGGAAGTAAATGAGGAAGTGCTGGAAAACATTAATAAATACAAGAAAAAACTACAAAACGAGAAGGGTTAGTTTTCAGTGTCAGTTTTCAGTCTCAGTCACAGTTTTCAGTCTCAGTTTTCTTTCCTGGTTTCCAATTTACAGGTATGAGTGTGCAACCATAAACCACAAACCACAAACCATAAACCATAAACTATAAACCATAAACAAACAACACACTACCCCAGTAAATCATTTAGTTCTTCGCTACTGAGGCAAATGCCCATGTGTGCCACGCGTTCGTTATCGTCTTCTTCGCCATCTATAAAATATACCGGCACTTCGGCAGTGGCTTTGCGTTTGCGTATGGCATCGGCAGTAGTACGCCCGTGCAGCGGTTTTGCGGCATAGTTTATAAGTATGGCTTCGGGCTTAGCAATACCGGTTTTGCGGTAGGCTTCGTTTCCGTCTTTCAGTTCATAACCGCATACAGTATGCCCCGTTTGCTTACAAAGTGTAAGCAAAGAAGATGAGGCAGCATCCGGGCACCAGTCTATAACAAACAGTTTCATAATCTGTTAGCAAATTTAGGGGTGTAAAAATAAGAAAAAAACCTGCACATAAGTGCAGGCTCTTCCATCTTCATTTTAGGTTATATAGGTATATTGTATTATAACTTAAACGCGTAAGCTATACGTAGTGCTACCTGATCTGCTTTAAAATCGTTAGCACCCTCATAGCGTAGGCTTATGTCTATAGGGTCAAGGGCATAACCTATACCCGGAGCCCATAAAAACGTAGTTTTGTCATAACCGTTAGTTACTGCAAAACCGGCACCTGCTTCGCCCACTACATAAAACTGGTCGCCCCATACAAAGGCTTTAAAACCAAGTTTTGCAGGGATGTACCCTAGGTCTTTAATTTCGTCTTTACCAAAAAGGTTTGTAAAACCGGTGGTTAGTGTAAGCGATGTTTTTTTGGTAAGGTCGTATTGCAGCCTTACGTCGCCACCAAGCGACCAGTTAAAGTAATCGCTGTTAGCAATACCGCCATCTATACCTACACCTAAACGGAAACGTTGCGGATAGTTGTCTATTGCTGCATCGCCGCTTCCCGTTATCTTTTGCGCAAATGTTGTCATCCCGAACAACATCATGGCGCCTGCCATCATCGTCTTTAAATTCATCATCGTTTTCATGGTCTTCATTTTTTGTTACGTTAGTTAAGCAAAGGTAGTGTAGGGGTTTTGAGGAAATTTGTAAGAACTAGTTAAAAAACTATCAAAGAAATAATAAAATTCCTCTTAACGTATTGTTAACTGATGATTTATAAATATTTACGCGGCCAATAGTAATCAATCGGCAGAAACCTGATACCTTTGCAACCTGAAAAAAATGTTAAGAAAATGTCGTTGGGTATATACATTAAGGAGTTTCGTGCCAACTTTCAGCTTGCCTATCCGGTAATCTTAGGAATGATAGGGCACAACCTTATAGCACTTATAGATAATATTATGGTAGGGCATCTGGGCAGTGCAGAACTTGCAGCGGTGTCGCTGGGCAACAGTTTTGTGTTTATAGCCATGAGTGTGGGGATAGGCTTTTCTACTGCCATAACCCCTATTGTAGCCCAAGGCGATGGCGCTAAAGACCACGCGCAGGTACGCGCAGCGTTTCATCATGGGTTGGTGTTGTGTGTGCTTATGGGCCTTTTGCTGTTTGGCGTGGTGTACTTTGGTAAACCCGTTATGAACCTCATGGGGCAGCAACCCGAAGTAATAGCACTGGCATCACCTTTTATAGACCTGGTGGCGTTTTCGCTTATACCCGCTATAATTTTTCAGGCATACAAGCAGTTTGCCGATGGTATGAGCAAAACCAAATACGCCATGTTTGCGGTATTGTTTAGCAACGTTATACATATACCTATTAACTATGTGCTTATATATGGTGTTTTCGGTTTGCCAAAAATGGGCATGCTGGGAGCGGCGGTAGGTACGGTAATATCAAGGCTTGCGTTACTGGCATTTATGCACATAGCCGTATCTAAAGACAAAGTACTGCAGGAATATACCCGTGGTTTCAGCTTTTCTGAAATCAAAAGTACCATGATAAAAAAAATCACGTCGCTGGGATTACCCTCTGCCATGCAAATGTTTTTCGAGGTGGCGCTGTTTACCTCTGCGGTTTGGCTGTCGGGATTTTTAGGTAAAACCAATCAGGCGGCTAACCAAATCGCTCTTAGCCTGGCGAGCTTTACCTTTATGTTTGCCATGGGGCTTAGTGTAGCGGCTATGGTACGTGTGGGTAACCAAAAAGGCCAGAAAGACTATATTAAACTAAGGGTGGTGGCACGTTCTATTTTCCTGATGGCTATACTGATAGAAACCGTATTTGCCTTGGTGTTTATGGGCTTAAACAATGTATTGCCTCATATTTTTGTAAATACAGAGCACGTTGCCCAAGTACAGGACATAGCCGAGGTAATAGCCATAGCGGCTAACCTGCTTATTGTGGCAGCGGTTTTTCAGCTGTCCGATGGTGTACAGGTTGTAGTACTGGGCGCGCTGCGCGGTTTGCAGGATGTAAAAATGCCTACCATTATTACATTTATAGCCTATTGGGTAATTGGTTTCCCGTTGTCTTTTTATCTTGGGCTAAAAACTTCATTGGGTGCCACCGGCATATGGATAGGCCTTTGCGTAAGCCTTACCGTGGCAGCAATATTTTTGTATCTTCGTTTTAATTATCTTACCAACCGATATATACGGGAGGAGTCTGAAACTTTAAACATTAAACTTGAAACAAATTAATATGGAATTACCAAAATTCGTACTGGCCGATAATACTGATTTCCCTGACGATATTTTTATCATTCACCTGGATTACCCTCGTTTTATAATTAACCTTAAAGATGATGAGGTAGAATTTTTAGAGGAGCCGGAAGAAGACATAGACGAAAACGAGTTTAGCGCCGAAATGGAAAGCCTGATTAACCAGGCTAACGCGTTCTACGATAGAGAAATGGAACGCTACGAGCAAGAATAATAAAAAAGTCCACAGTAAACATACTGCGGACTTTTTTATTTATGGTTTTCCTGTATTGGCACCTTAAACAGAGTGTCGGGGAGTTCCAGCGCGTCTAAATGTTTTATGTAATCTTCGGGAAGCAGGCTCATGCCGTACTGGTACGAGGCATTCATCCACCCAAAACCAGACCGGGTTATGTATGCAAAATCAGTTCCCACATTGCCATACTCAGCGTATACCTTATGACTGCCGCTCACCACATCATATTTTTCCGGTATTGTACCGTTGTAATCTACAGCATTACGCGTAATCATGTACAACCAGCGGTACACCATTTCGCGCGACTCTGCTTCATAGCCATAATTAAGTAGTCCTTTCCATAACAGCATTTGGTGCGGCGCCCATCCATTAGGATAATCCCACTGGCGTTGTATGTTATTGGTAGCATATTTATCCAGGCTCGCCTTGTCGCTGCCTAAAAATCCGCCTTCCGCCTTAAGGTCGTGCATTAGTAGTTTCACCATTCGTGCCGCCTGCTCATCATTACAAATGCCTGCCCAAAGCGGAAAGAAATTGGTAGCCGACATAAAATCGCTACGTTTCTGTGTCTTTATATTATAGTCAAAATAACATCCGCGCGTTTCATCCCAAAGGTATTTTTGCATTTGCGCCTTACGATGTTTGGCCTGGTTATCCCAAAACTCCGCTGTGTAGCGTTTGCCATCGGTTCCTACAAATCCGTTTTTAAAATATTTTTCAGTAAGATATTTAAAATCCAACTCATATTTATATAAGAGCGCATTTACATCTACACAATTAAGGTCGGCCGCCACATTATCCAGTCGCCAGCTTGTATCATGGCCACTTTCTCGCACGGTGCGGTCGTGTACAAAGTACCGGTCTAAAACAGCATCGGTAATTTCACCTTTTTTATAACGTGACTCAAATTCGGTTTCGCTCATGCCTGCCTGCTTTGCGCGTGCGGCTATTACTTCCTTAAAATGCCCTGCCTCTGTTTCAGGCGGAATTCCTATACCATCGGCATAATAGCGGTTAAGTCCGGTCTCGGCAGTAAAGCGTTTGCCTTGCATCCACACAGTATTGTATTCGTGTATGCACATGGCCAGGCTTTCGGCAAGCCATTTTTTATCCTTTTCGGGATTTGCTTCATACACTTCCCGTATAAAAGATGATAAAAAGGGCGGCTGGGTGCGGGTTAGGTAGTACGATCGGTTAGCATTAAGTATTTTTCCGTAGTATTTAACCTGATAGCAAAAATTGTCTACCATTGCTTTTGCCAGGTCGTAGCGTTTGTCCAGCAAAAGCCCTATGCCTTCAAAGTAACTGTCCCATCCATACATTTCATTAAACCTGCCACCAGGCACCACAAAGGGTACACCTTTATTGTTCTCTATTTTTAACGACAGTATACCGGGCTTATCATTTATAGACAGTACATATTCGGGCGTAATTTCTTCCGGAAGTATAACTACCTCCAGCCTTGGGCGTGATTTTTCCAGGTTTTTAAAATATGCTATCCCTACAGTATCATTATAAGGTACATATATACGTTGCATGGAGTCGGGCATTTTTTCGTCGCCCGCTATGCGGTCCAGCCCGCCGGCATCAATGGTGCGCGTAAGGTCATCCCAAAACTGTGTGCGTATACGCCTGCTTATGCGTTCGGCAGGTGGCTCCTGTATACGGCTGAGGTTTATAAGTAAATTATTTTGCCGTGCATCATTAGCTATGGCAAGTTCCTGTAAAAGGTTACTTATATAATAGGTGTTGCGCAATATTACTGTATCTCCTTTAGTACTGTACAAAAAAAAGTCTTTGTTAACCGGCGCGTCGTCTTTAGTTATACGCTTATCACCATCGGTATCGTAGCCAATCAGGAGTTCCTGCATGGTTTTTTCTACAGGCAGGTCAAAAAATATCTCGCTTTCGGTAAACTTATTGGTGCAATTCATAAAAATAACAGACGCAAAGGCCGTAAGGGCAAACAGCACAATGCGATTTTTTACAAAATAATTAATGTTCATACTCTATTATAGGGTAGGTGGCACCTTATAAAATTAGCGATTAGGGTAGGGGTGAGCAAAAAAAGTAGGCGGGTTAACATATATTTAGTACGATGTTTAGCCTATTAACCTACATTATATAGTAGGTGTGATGGCGTTTTTTAGGATGAGTTAGCGTAATTTCTGTGCTATTTGAGGCTTTAAACCAATATATGGCGCGTATACTAAAATTTTTTCCCTTTTTTTTCTTCCCGTAACTCTTGTTGTTTAAGCGTGTTAGTGTTTATTGTTAAAAAAAGTTAAACAAAAGGGTAAGAAAAGAGTTGTTTAAGTGTAAAAGAGTGGTATCTTTGCACCCGCAACAGAGAAGTTAGCGACGTTCATAGAAAACTTGATGAGATTTAAAAAGAGGTTTTTTCTTATTTAATAAGATAAACAAACGTTGAAAAA
>NZ_JBKJHB010000008.1:0-143196 GCF_046614455.1 Flavobacterium sp. RNTU_13
CTTTTCAACGTTTATTCTTCTTATTACATAAGAGAAAAACCTCTTTTTAAATCCCATCAAGTTTTCTATGAACCTCGCTAACTTCTCTGTTGCGGGTGCAAAGATACCACTCTTTTACACTTAAACAACTCTTTTCTTACCACTTTGTTTAACTTTTTTTAACTCTAAACCATAAACCACTTAAACAACAAGAGTTACGGGAAGAAAAAAATCGAAAAAAAATTACAGGCACGAGTAAAACGAATAGATTTTACAGGACTAAGCCCAAAATCGGTAATGCATACCGGCTATTTTACAGTTTAGAAAGCCTCTTCCCTGCTTCAAAAAGTAAATCATCTGTTTTGGCAAAGCAGAATCTTATCAACTTATCGTCGTGAAAATCGCTGTACAAATGAGATACTGGTATAGCTGCGACTCCAAAATCTTTTACTAACCTCTCGCAAAAGCTCAAATCATCGTCATTTGAGATAGCACTGTAGTCGTATAACTGGAAATATGAACCGGCACACGGAAGTGGTTTAAGCTTGGTGTGTTTCATCACTTCCGCAAATGTATCTCGCTTGCGCTGGTAGAACGCAGAGAGTTCCATATATTCATTTGTAGTTTTAAGATAACGGGCAATAGCTCGCTGTAGCGGATGGCTAACACTAAATACCGCATTTTGATGAACCTTTCTTATTTCCACGGTTAAATCTTGTGGCGCAATCGCATATCCTACACGCCATCCGGTTACGTGAAGGGTTTTGCCAAACGAGTATACCGCAACAGTACGTTCCCTTAGTCCGGGATGTTGTAACGGAGTAGTATGTTTATTATCGTCGTATACCATATATCCATATACTTCATCACTCAATATTATAATGTCTGTATTTTTTACAAGACTGTATAAGTGTTCCATATCGTCCGCCGACATCAAGGTGCAGGTAGGGTTGTTAGGACTACTTATACATATAATACGTGTTTTGGTAGAAATATGATTTGCAAACTCCTCCCAGTTTATTTTAAAATCGGGAGCCGCCATTTTATAAACTATAGCCTTACCCCCCACTGCGTCTATTGCCGGACGATAACAATCGTATCCCGGCTCTATAATAATTACCTCGTCGCCCGGCCAAACAAATGCCGCTATAGTATCAAAAATCATCTCAGTGGCGCCACAACCTACAGTAACCTCTGTTTCGGGATTTAAAGAAACACTAAAGCTACGGGCTGTCATAGCAGCAATCTGTTCCCGTAGCTCTAAAAGACCCGGCATGGGTGCGTATTGATTTGTACTCTCTGAGAGGCTTTCTCTGGCAAAATCAGCTAACGCGGCGGAGGGCTCAAAATTAGGAAAACCCTGAGAAAGGTTTATGGCGCCGTACTGCGACGACAAACCGGACATATAGGAAAATATGTGTCTGTTTAAATATGGGAATTTAGACTTGATTTGCATACTATATATAATGAGTACCGAAAGTACGTAAAATAGGACTAAAAAAAACGGCTTGCTATTCTTAGCAAGCCGTTTAAATCAACTGTTATATGTTTATGTACCCGATTGAAGTTTCACTATTTTTTTCTCGTTCTTTTCAATCCGTTTTTTAAGGCGTTCAATATCTTTACGGGCATCATCAAGGTCAGACTGCGCTTTTTCGGCCTTATCTGAATCTTTCTCTGCCTGTCTTGCCGCCTTACGTGCTTTCCTTGCTTTAGAACCATCAGTAACATCACTCTGTAATTTGCGTGCTGCGTCCTTATTATCGTCTGCTGAAGAACGTGCTTCTCTTGCCAGCTCATCGGCCTTTTGTTCTAATGCCGGAAGGTTTGTTTCTAAGCCCTGCAATTCGAGCCTATACTTTTCGTTCTCAGCCTGTAGTTTAGCAATTTTTGGATTTTCGGCGACGCTTACCTGAGTAGTAGCCGTAGAGTCTGTTACTGTTTCTTGTGCATAGCCAGCATACGAAAGCAATGCTACAAAAACATAAAAAAATCTTCTTTTCATAACTTCACTAGTTTTTCATACTGTCTGCAAAATATACGTTGGAACTTAAAAAACGGATTTATTTAACGCGATTTTAACCCAAAACAGCTACAAAATAAGTCCTAAATAAACTTTTGAATTCCATCTTTTATAAACGCAAGGCTACCCAATGCCAATGCCAACGCATTGTGGGGCGACTTCTGCCACAACGATACTGCCTGCTGCATGCCCGGAACAGACGATGAAAAATTCTCCAGAACTAAATTACCTTCAAAGTCGATTTCTTTTAATGCTAAGAAAAATTCATCCCAGTTTACAGTGCCTTCTCCCGGCATGCCGCGATGGCTTTCTGTGATATGAACATGTTTAAGTAATTTTCCGGAAGCTATAACCGGGTCATGAAAATTGTTCTCTTCAATATTCATGTGAAATGTATCTAAATGCACGGCAAGCGCAGGGGAATTAGCCATGCTTATGATTTCTAAAACATTGGCAGCTGTGTTACATACATAGCTTTCATAACGGTTTATAGGCTCTATGCCAATGGTAATGCCTAATGACTGCGCATGACTTCCTGCCTTGTGCCAAACTTCTGCAATTATCTCCTTTTCCTGCTGTTGTAAAACATCTCCTGTAAATACACCTATACCGCCATGGAGTACACCGCCTAAAAAGTCAGCATCCAGCCCAGCTGTAATGTCTAACGCTTTTTCAATAGTAGCTAATGCCTTTTCAGGATGCGCCGGAATATGCGTTTCTTTAGAAAGGTTTAATGAGCACACTACCCCCAGGTTGTTTTGATTAAGTTGGCGCTTAACCGTAGACACATCAAATTCCATACTTCCCGGCAGTAATATCTCAATAATATCAAAACCATGCCTTGCTGTTTGCTCTATGGCAAATTTTCCGGCTTCGGGATTCCATTGCGGTAATACCCAAGAAAGTAAAGAAGCACCGTATTGTATTTTCATAATTTAAAAGTTTTCATTTTGTTGCTGGTATAGTATTGATACCCGCAAGATTAAAAAATCCACCATTCAGACCGTACGCCAAAATAAGTTCCAAACCTTTTATGGCCTGCTTGTTCTAAAAATGGAGAGTATAATGTACTTACAGCCCTGTCGTTATATCGTGCTACCGATGCTATAAACCTTATGTGTGGCCTTGCCCACGGGCCACGCTCGGCAGTAGGCACAATGGTGGGTGCAAGCGTAAACTTAACCATAGAAGCTTCAGAAAAAGTACCGTCCCTACGCTCTGTATAATGTAGCTCAGTAAGAATATGAAACCAGTCTTTGGCATAGTAGAAAAAACGACTGCCAATGGCAAAATCTGTTTTTCGGTTAAAAATTTCCCTATTGTAAAAATCCAGCGCCTTATTATCAGTATCGGCACCTCCTTTACTCTTTATATATACAGCATACGGATTCACAGAAAAACGATCGGAAAGGTTAAGCAGCAAATGTTCTACTATGGTAAATGAATAAGCACCTGTATACCTACCTTTAGCATCGGGCGCACCGTAAGTGCGCCAGGTTTGTGTACTGCCCGAATCACCTCCGTTTGCCACACCTGCACCATACCTGACAGCAAACTGATTAAATGAGCCCGGTTTCGGGGTAACAAGATCAGTACTGAGCTTTGCACCCAGAACCCAACCGTTGTCTGACGGATAGTCGCGGTCTGTGTTATTGTGTATACCATCTATAGAATGCCATTCGGCAAGTAGCTTTACCAGGTTGCGATTAAAGGGTTTAAAACTGTGCTCCCATACAAACACTTGTCGTTGCCTGTAGGTAAGTGATTTGTATCCTGTAATTATATTTTCGTAAGAGTAAGGGGTGGCATTGGCAGATGTTGTATCTATAGCCGCCGGGAAAAACATAGAAAAGGAAGTGTTTTTATGCTTTATCCCAAAACCCTCAGTAGAATGGTCATCAAAATAGAAATAGTCGCATATGTGTATATCATCATACCGCATATAGCGTGCACCTGCCCATATAGACCAATTACTGCCCACGATGTTACGGGCTTCTACAAAGGCTTCTGGCACGCTGGTAACCAAACCATTTATGTTTGATGAACCCACATTACCTAAAAAAGTACCGTTAGTAGAATAAAAAGCAAGCCTAACCTGAAAATCAATAGCAGTGCTGTCGTTATTGGCGTTAACAGCCTTAAAGTGAAACGACGGCAATAAATCAAAGTAATCTCCCTGGTCTGTACGGCCGCCTAATGACGACTGGTTTTTTAAATTTATCTGGCGCGCTGTGCCGCCATCTATACCCGGCGAATATGCCGCCCCTATGCGCCCCGTTGTACCAAAACTAAAATTTTTATTGGTAATAACGATCTGGGCGCTGATGCTCCATACAGTAAAAAACAGTACTGCGAGCATGCGCAATGCATGAACCGATATCATAACGTTTGCTTATTTTTTTGCGGTAACGCCTATAGTTTTAGGCTTGTAGAATTTAACTGCAAAAAGCAGAATTATTACGTAGCAGCCAATAGGCAGCAGATATGAGGAAGCCACATCTTTTTCGGCAATGAGGCCCATAACCGGCGGAAACACCGCCCCGCCAAACATGGCCATAACCAGGAAAGACGATGCCTGCTCTATTTTATTACCCAACTTTTTAAGCCCCAGGCTAAAAATAGTAGGATACATTATGCTCAGGAAAAAGTTAAGCATTACCAGTGCTATGAACGATACCCATCCAAAACTTTGGGATATAATAATACACAGCACCACATTAGCTAGCGTATAAACTGCCAGAAGCTTGTTTGGCGCTACATACTTCATAAGGAACGTGCCTATAAAACGGCCTATCATCATCATGGCCATACTAAGCGAAAAATAGTACGATGCCTGGTGATCTGTAAGGCCCATTTTTTCTACGCCGTAATTTATAAAGTAAGCCCAAGTACCACTCTGTGCAGCAATGTTAAAAAACTGCGCCAGCACCGCAAAAATAAAGTGCCGTTGTTTGTATAAAGGTGCACCCGGTACTACATCGGTAACCGATGCTTCTTCAGTCGCAAATTCTGCCGCGTGCGGATCTTTTAATGGCGGTACTTTTACGAAAGTAAAGGCCAGAGCCACAATAAGTATTACCACGCCTATACCTCCGTAAAGTGTTTTTACGGATTCTAAACCCGAATGCTCTCCGGATCCAAATATAAAGTAGCCACCCAGTAACGGCCCCAGTATAGCACCAAGCCCATTAAACGATTGCGCAAAATTAACGCGTTGGTCGCTGGTACGCTCGTCGCCCAGGGCAGCAACAAATGGATGCGCCACGGTTTCCAGCGTAGCAAGGCCGGCAGCAAGAATAAACAACGCTAACCTAAAGAACCCAAACGACTCGTTATTTGCGGCAGGTATAAAAAGGAAAGCTCCAAAAGCGTAAAGCCCCAGCCCCAGAAGCACTCCTTTTTTATATCCGTACTTCTTCATAAAAAGCCCGGCAGGAATACCCATGAGCGCATACGCTCCAAAAATAGACAACTGTACCAGCCCTGACGTTGCCTTGGAAATATTAAGTACGTTTTGAAAGTGTTTGTTTAAAATATCTCCCATGGTTATGGCAATAGCCCACATAAGGAATAGGGAGGTTACAAAGATGAGTACCACACGGTACTTTTTTTCAGTAAATTTTGCGTTCATTGTTTTATAGTATTTGAGATATTGGTTACAGATAAAAACTAAATACTGGTGGTGGTTTTATGACTTACAAAATTTTCAAAATCAGCAAATGTATACTCTGGGCACGCACCTTCCTGCGAGGTAACAAATGCGCCCAGTGCGGTAGCGCGAAGCATTATATCTTCGGGAGAAGCCCCCTGAATACGTTTTGATATAAATCCGGCCAAAAATGAATCCCCGCTGCCCACGGTATCTTTTACGGTTACCGGGATGGCTGGCGCAAAATAATCTTGATGGCCGTCGTAATACAGTGCGCCCTTACTTCCTTTAGATATTAAAATTTCATTAACCGAAAAGTGGTCCTGTATGTAGCGTACGGCATCATGTTCAGTAGTATACGCTGTTCCCATAAATTCGAGTACACGACGCATTTCCGCCTTATTCATTTTTACAATATCTGCTTTATGCAGCAATTGATTAATAATGGCAAAATCGCAATACGGCTCGCGTAGGTTAATATCAAATACCTTAAGATTAGATGCCTCCAATAAAGCAAACAAGGTATTTCTTGACGTTGCGCTACGGGCAATAAGGCTACCGAATACAAAGGCCGCGGCATTATTCACCTCGTCAAACAATCCAGGTGTGTTGTCAATAAAATCCCATGCTACCGGGGCTACAATGTCGTACTGGGCTTCGCCATGTGCATCAAATGTAGCAAGTACGGTACCCGTAGGTTGTATAGCATCTATCTGTAAATCAGATTCGGGGAATCCCCAGCCTGTAAGCTTGGCATGAAGCTGCCTGCCTAAATCATCATTACCTATACGGCTGATGGCGCGGGAGTTGACGCCCATTTTTTTGAGGTTATACGCCACATTAAAAGGGGCGCCCCCTGCCCTTGCTCCATCAGGGAAAATATCCCACAATACTTCCCCATAACAAAAAACCCTATCGTTATTCACTTGAAAATCTTCTTTCATGATTTATTTAAACGTTTAAATTTTTAAACAAAAAAATAGTTATAATAGTTGCTAAACTTCAAACATAATTTAATTTAAACGTTTAAATATTTTAGCAAAAAAATAGCTACATTGACGAGGCCTTAATTTTTAACCTAGCCTCCATCTCACGTACTTTAGTTGGCGCATCAGTGTCATCAATTCGTTCTAACAACAACTCCATAGCGGCAGAGGCAATAGCGGGTAATGGTTGCTTGATAAACGTAACCGGAACCGGAAACAGTTTATAAGCATCGGTTTGGTCAAATGCTACCACCGCCACATCTGCGGGTACTTTTATGTTATTTTCTATCAACCATCGTAAACCGGATACCGATAATTTATTAGTAATAAAAAACAACGCATCTGGCTTATCAACCGAAGCAAACAACGATGTTAGCCTTTCGTCCATATCGTCATCTATACGTTTTTCATCTATAGACAATATGAACGATCTGTTAACGACAACCCCGTTTTCTTTAAGAGCATCAATATAACCTTCCATCCTTTCGGAAAGGCTGGTAATGCCTGTATTATAAGAAACCAATGCAATGTTCTTTTTACCGGAATCTATTAAATACTGGGCGGTTTTACGGGAAATTTCCCTGTTGTTTATAAGTACCGCCGGAGCATCAAATCCGGGAACGGTGCGGTCAATTAATACAAACGGAATATTTTTTAGCGCAGCCAGCTCCACAGCGGTTTTATCGCCCTCAACCGGTGCTATTATAAGTCCGTCTACCATCCTGTCCCTAAAGAGCGTAAGCAGCCTGGCAAACTTGGCATCGCTTTCATCACTGCTTCCTATTATGAGCGTGTAACCTTGTTTTTCTGCTTCATCTTCTATAAAACGTGCCAACTGAGAAAAGTATGGGTTAGCTATATCTGCCACAATAAGCCCTATGGTATAGCTTTTTTGCGTTTTAAGGCTGCGCGCAATTTTATTAGGCGTATAATTAAGTTCTTTAGCTGCCTCTAAAATACGGGCTACGGTTTGCTCTTTTATGCTTTTATTGGGCGTATTGTTTAGCACATACGACACCGAAGCGATAGAAACACCGGCCAGCTTAGCTACATCTTTTATTGAACTCTTTTTCACTATATCGTTTGCTAACAGAAGCAAATATATAAATTAAACGTTTAAATAAAAATAAAAGTTAATTTTTTTCGGCAAAAAAAATCCTCCGTATTGCATTGAGGCGATGCTTTGCCCAGCAATACGGAGGATTATATGTAGAAATTATTTTTTTACTTTTTCAAGTACGTATCAAAATAATCGGCTATTTTTTGGTTCAAATGAAAACGATCCCTACCCCTAACGTTATGCTCATGTGTAGGATAAAGGAAATAATCTACCTGCTTGCCAGCCTTTATACACGCCTGTATAAACTCCATACTGTGCTGTTGTACAACAACAGGATCCTGCGCCCCGTGAATAACAAGTAGCCTTCCCTGCAACTTTTGTGCTTTTTGTATGGTGTTTGTACTATTGTACCCTTCAGGGTTTTCCTGCGGCATATCCATGTAGCGTTCTCCGTACATAACCTCGTAGTATTTCCAGTCTACCACAGGGCCACCGGCTACTCCTACCTTAAAAGTATCGGCGTGGTCCAGCATTAAAGAAGTAGCCATAAAACCACCAAAACTCCATCCGTAAACGCCTATCCTATCGGCATCAACAAAATTCTTAGCCTTTAAGTACTCAATGCCCTTCATTTGATCGGCCATTTCATTAACCCCAAGATTACGGTGAATTACATGCTCAAAATCGCGCCCACGGGCATCACTACCGCGGTTATCAAGGGTAAATACCACATAGCCTTTTTGCGCCATATAATAGTCAAACAAACCTGTACCACCCAGCCACTTATTTGTTACTAACTGCGCGTGAGGTCCACCGTAAACATACAACATTACAGGGTATTTTTTAGAAGCATCAAAATCAGCAGGATAGATAATACGCCCATTAAGCGGGGTTTTACCATCTGCAGCCGTTATGGTTACCAGTTCCATTCTCGGCAATACAGTTTTTCCTGTATACGGGTTATCTGCTTTTACAACAGAAACTACTTTACTACTCTTAAGGTTTTTAATGCTTACCTCATTTGGTGTAGTAGTATTGCTAAATGTATCCTCTATAAGAGATCCGTCTGCACTTACTTCCACCGCATGAGTACCCGAAACTGTAGTAACCTGTACGGTTTTGCCTGATTTCAGTTCCGTTTTGTATAACTGCCTGTCCAGCCCATTGTTGGCTGTACCCAGATAGAAAACATTTTTTGCTCCCTTATCAAAACTAAGCAACTCGGTAACCACAACATCTTTATAGCCCAATTTTTTTAGTAATTTTCCATCGGTGTTATACAGGTATAACTGTTCAAAACCTTCTTTTTCTGAACGGTACAGAAACTGGTCGTTATTACCCGGTATAAACGTAAGACCATGCAATGGCTCTACATACGTGGTGGCTTTTTCTTCAAACAAAGTCTTTATTAAATTACCGTTAGCAGCATCATATTTATTAAGCTTAAGGAAATTTTGCTCGCGGTTAAGCACACCAACAAAAACAAACTTACTGTCTGGCGACCAGGTAACGCACGTAAGGAACTGCTCTGCCGGGCCATCTGTCTTAAGAGTAATTTGTTTTTTCGAAGCGACATCAAACACTACCAGCGTTACTTCCTCGCTTTTCATACCCGCCATAGGGTACTTTATATTCTTGACAGCAGCAATGCGCTCGTCCCACTGAATCAATGGATAGTCTGCCACCATGGTTTCATTTTTATGATAGTACAACAGCTTCTTACTGTCCGCGCTCCACCACATACCTCTGTCTATACCAAACTCCTGGCGATGAACGTAATCGCTACCGTTTACAATACCTTTATCAGTATCGTTAGTAACTTCTGTTACAGCACCAGCTTCATTGGATATCCGTATGTTATTTTCGTTTAGCCAAGCTACACTTTTACCATCAGGCGAAAGCGCCTGCTGTGCACCGTCAACGGGAGTACTCACCGCAGACTTGACGGTTTTACTGTTTACGTCAAAAAGTACCAGGTAACTTTTAGCAGTTCCATCTATTTTGAAGAAAAGTGTATTAGCGTCGTTCCACACATAGTCCGGGGGAAACATCTTAACTGTAAAAGTTTCTGTACTGAATTTTGCCTTTAAGGCAGCGGCAATGTCCTCTTTGGTTAAAAGAACACTCTCTACCCAGTTAGAGGCTTCGGTACGAAACATAAGTTTTTCGTAACTGTCGTTTAAATACGTAAGCGTATGCGCATCGGGGCGCCATTTTGGGGAAACAATAGTTTTAGGTGCAAACTGCTGGTAAGCCCCATAGGTTGCCTCCTGTATGGTTAAGTTGCGCTGGGCGTAAACTGTAGCTCCAGAAAGCACAAAAATCCATAAAAGTTTTTTCATTGGTAATACTTTTTATAAGTGGCTAAGATAAATAATTATTGATGTTCTACCGTTTTTAATACCGCGTTTCCGCCACTGTTAATTTATGCTGACGAAACAAAAAATCCGCACCAGTGACCAGTGCGGATTGCGTAAAGATTAAAATAATTCAGACAAAAACAGGTTTTGTTTTAAGTATACCTACTTCTTCCATGCATTCTCGCATTAGTTGGTACGTGCGTTCAATATCATTATCAAGGCCGATAGAAAAACGGATAAGTCCGTCGTTAAGCCCCATTTCTTTTTGTTCATCAAGAGGTATTTCGCTCGATGTAGAAGTACCCGGTGCACTAAACAGCGTTTTATAAAAACCAAGGCTTACCGCCAGGTAACCCAGGTTACGGTGCTGCATAAGTTCCATAAGTTCATTGGCTTTATCAAGGTTTCCGGCATCAAGGGTCATCATACCGCCGTAGCCATATTCGTGATTAATCATGCCTTTGTACAATTCATGCCCCGGATGGCTTTCCAGACCTGGGTATACTACCCTAAGCCCATCAGCTTCAAAGCGCTTTGCCAGGAATATAGCATTATGGCTGTGCTGTTTCATACGTATGTGTAGCGTGCGCAGGTTCTTTAAAATACTAGCTGCACGAAGGCTGTCCATAGTAGGCCCCAGTAACATTGCAGCCCCATCATTTACATTTCTCATGTCGTTTATAAACTGCTGCGTACCACAGGCAACCCCGCCTACAGTGTCGCTGCTACCGTTTATAAACTTGGTAAGGCTGTGCACCACCACATCAGCACCCAGCTTAACCGGCGCTACCGAAAGCGGTGAAAATGTATTGTCTACAACCAGCTTAAGGTTATGCTTTTTAGCAATAGCGGCAAGGCCGGCAATGTCTGCTATTTCAAGCAGCGGATTGCTTACGGTTTCGCAATACAGTACTTTAGTATCAGGAGTTATAGCTGCTTCTACTTTATCATGCTTGGTTATGTCTACAAACGAAGTTGTAATGCCAAACTTCGGGAGGAAATTTTTCATAAATGCATAGGTCCCTCCATAAATGGTACGGCTCGATACAATGTGGTCACCCTGCCCGCAAAGCTGCATAAGTACCGATGTAATGGCTCCCATACCCGATGCTGCCACGTTAGCGGTCTCAGTACCTTCCATAGCCGCAAGCGCCTGCCCCAGATACAGATTACTTGGTGAGGAATGGCGACTGTAAAGGTAACATCCATCGGCATTGCCCTCAAAGGTATCAAACATCGTTTTTGCAGAAAGAAACGTGTAAGTAGATGAATCAGAAATAGACGGATTTACTCCTCCGAACTCTCCGAAATATTGTAAATCCTGGATTTTATCAGCAGGATGAAATTTTTTATCACTCATAACAGTAGTATTTGTAGTTTGTTTATGCATCTACAAATTGAAGTAAATTCAAATAAAAAATCAACCTAAAAAATTATATATAGATTTTATTTCTTTAAAAACACAATTATTTAGTAATTTTATCTATTTAACACAAATTTTACAATAATCGCTCCGAAAAAAAATCAGTACACTATGGATGCTACAGATAAAAAATTATTGCATTTTTTGCAGGAAGACAGTACACAGACCACTAAACAGTTGGCTATCAAAGCAAACCTATCGCCTACTGCCACGCACGAACGTATAAAAAAACTGGAGCGCGAGGGTGTCATAGAAAAATATGTGGCGGTGGTAAACCGTAACAAGGTCCAAAAAGGCTTTGTGGTGTTTTGTCATTTAAAACTGGTACAACACACTAAAGAAAATGTAACCACATTTGAACGCGAAGTAGCCCGGTTACCCGAGGTATTAGAATGTTATCACGTAAGCGGGGACTACGACTATATCCTGAAAATATACATGGCAAACATGGAAGAATACAGGGAATTTATGGTTACAAAGCTAACTACGCTACAGCACATAGGCAGTACCCATAGCACCTTTATGATTGGTGAGGTAAAAAACACTAACATCATTGCTTTATAATAAAGCGTAATAATTTTATTTATCTTTGGTGTACCATCAAAAAAACGATTTAGTATATGAAGAAAATACTTATGGCCTTTGCGGTACTACTGCACACAGGCGGAGTAGCATTTGCTCAAAAAGCCCCTCAAACCACTGTAGAACAAGGTGCACTGCAGGGGCTTACCCTTAATAGTGGCATACACACCTACAGAGGCATTCCGTTTGCGCAGCCACCCGTAGGTAACTTACGTTGGCGCGAGCCGCAAGCGCCTTCAAAATGGACTGGTGTACGAGATGCTACAACCTTTGGCTCTAATGCCATGCAAAAAAACATATTTGGCGATATGATGTTCCGCTCGCCTAAAATGAGCGAAGATTGCTTATATCTTAACGTTTGGACGCCTTCAGCAAAACCTGATGCAAAACTTCCTGTGCTTGTTTACTTTTACGGCGGCGGTTTTGTAGCCGGAGACGGCAGCGAAAGCCGTTATGATGGCGAAACTCTGGCAAAAAAAGGAATTGTGGTGGTAACACTTAATTATAGACTGGGGATATTTGGTTTCTTTGCGCATCCTGAGCTTACGAAAGAGTCTCCGAATAACGCGTCGGGTAATTATGGACTGCTCGATCAAAACGCGGCATTAGTTTGGGTAAAGAAAAACATTGCCGCTTTTGGTGGCGATCCTAACAAAATAACTATTGCCGGAGAGTCTGCCGGGTCTATTTCGGTATCGGCACAAATGGCCTCTCCCCTATCTAAAAATCTTATTGCCGGAGCCATAGGGCAAAGTGGTGCCATGATAAACCCTACGCTCGATGCCATACCTCTAAAGCAACAGGAAGAAAGCGGAACAAAATTTGGCGAAGCTAGTAACGCTAACACACTAAAAGCTTTACGCGAAATCCCGGCAGAAAAATTACTGGATTTAGCATCGGCTCCGGGGGCTTTTAGTACAAAGGCAGTGGTAGATGGCTATTTTTTAACCAAATTGCCGTCCGAAGTATTTGCTGCAGGAGAACAGGTAAATGTACCGCTACTTGCAGGGTGGACTTCAACTGAAATTCCTTACCAGGCATTTATGGCCGGTCAATACCCTAACCCGGAAAACTACACAAATATTGTAAAACAACGCTACGGAAACAATGCTGAAATAGTATTTGAATTATATCCGGGTGGCGATGAAAAAGAGGTTATAGCGTCAGCAACTGCACTGGCCAGCGACAATTTTATTGTATACAGCACCTGGAAATGGCTCGACTTACACAGGGAAACTTCGGGTAAACCGGTATATGCCTATATATTTAGCAAACCACGCCCGTCGCTTAAAGCTGAACTTGGTAATGTAAAAGAAGGCCTTGCCGGTGGCATTACAAAAGTTGATGGTAAAAAAGAAGAAAACAAAATGCCCGAAGCACTTAAAGGTGCCAATCATGCCAGTGATATAGAATACCTGCTGGGCAACCTTAATGGAAATAAACTGTACGAATGGAACAGCGACGACTTTAAAGTAAGTGAAATAGGCGTAGAATATTTTGCCAATTTTATTAAGACCGGTAACCCTAACGGTAAAAAAAGCGTGCAATGGCCGGCAAGCGGTAAAACGGGAGATATGATCCTTATGGATATAAACGTAACACCAAAGGCGTACAAGGAACCGCACAGAGACCGCTACCTGTTTTTAGACAAACAATATGCAAAAAAATAAATAATGCTACTACAGCCCTGCCACATGGCAGGGTTTTTTTAATGCATAAAACTTTTAGGAACGATTAAATTGCTAGTTACAAATAAGAATATTTTCTTATGTTTGTGATATTTTTTTAGAAAATAATTGCAAATGAAAAAATCCGGTTCGGCAGATTTACCATTACACGGCGGGCGCGTACCACTTTGGCTGGCTGAACGTATGTCTAAACTGGGTCTGTCTATTATAGAGACTATAGTTATGGAATATGGATCAGCAGAGGCCATTGCTAAACTGGCAAATCCGTTTTGGTTCCAAAGCTTTGGGGCAGTTATGGGTATGGACTGGCATTCCAGTGGTATTACCACATCGGTGCTCGGCGCACTAAAACGGTCTGTAAACCCTGCAAGCCATGAGTTGGGAATTTATATTTGCGGCGGCAAAGGAAAACACTCTACCAATACACCTACAGAGCTCATTAACGTAGGCTTACGTACCGGATTAGACGGAAATGATTTGGCAGGGCTGAGTAAACTGACCGCCAAGGTAGACAACACGGCAATACAAGACGGTTTTCAGTTGTATCAGCATAATTTCATTGTAAACACTAAGGGTGATTGGTGTGTGGTACAACAAGGGCTTAACAACAACACCGCTACAGCGCGACGTTACCACTGGCACAGTAAAGACCTAAAGTCATTTATAGAAGAACCCCATACATTTATTTACGGCGAAAATCAAGGGGAAATACTTAACCTTACCGCACAATCGGCACAACGTACCAGAGAAAAGTCGCTTTGTATTGTTAAAGAACATCCTGACAAGGTGCTGCGTGAGTTACACCACCTTACTATGCCTGCGCATCATGATGTTCGCATGAAAGACGTAAATATGAAGCGACTGGGCGCAATGTTATGGGTAGCGCACGAAAACGAGCCAAAGGATTTTGAAGGTCTATTAATGCTTCAGGGAGTGGGGCCACGTACGCTGCAAAGCCTGGCGTTGGTTAGCGAAATTATTTATGGCACCCCTACCCGATTTACTGATCCTGCACGTTTTTCATTTGCTCATGGAGGTAAAGACGGTCATCCCTTCCCGGTACCGGTAAATGTGTTTGATGAAACCATTAAAACGCTCAATAACGCTATAGGGAGGGCAAAAATAGGCAACTCCGAAAAGATTGCGGCTATTAAAAAACTGTCTGAACTTTCTTTTGAAGCTGAAAAGCACTTTATACCAAATGAAAACTTTGATGCACTTATACAAAAAGAGAGAAATGAATCTTATAAATACGGAGGCCGCACAGTATACGGACCAGCCCGGCCACCCAAACAAAAGCCTGTAAACAGCAGTCAGCTTACTCTGTTTTAATCTTTGCTATACTGATTTTAAAAGCAATGCAAGTTGTTCTGTAAGGTTTTTACGTGAGTAATGCTGTAACCCTATAGCATGCGACTTAAGTGTTCCTTTTTGATATTCGGAAAAATACTGGGTTAAAGTATCTTTAATCTTTTGCTTTTCGGTATATAAAGCAAACACTCCGGTATTGGTCGTTTTTACAATTTCTGCCATATCGGCACCTTCCGGGCCTATGGCAAGTATCGGGCGGTTAGAGACCATATATTCAAACAACTTACCGGGGATTATACACTTCGTTTCGGGTCTGTCTATTTCTATAAGCAACAACACCTGGCTTTTACGTTGCTGTGCTACCGCCTCTGCGTGTGATACATAACCTAAGTTATCTACGTAACTATTTAAACCGTAATAAGCAATACTATTCAACACTTCCCGGCTTACAGCACCAATGAGTTTTAACCTGAATTTTTCAGCAAACTCAGGATTGTCGTTTACAAGTTCTGCTAACGCCTGCCATAGCACCTTAGGATTACGCTCACTCAAAAATGAGCCGATATGCGCCAACGTAAATTTATCGTCTAACGGTTGCTTTACAACAACTTCATTGTCATAGCCATTTGTGATTACTGATATAGGCTTATCTGTAAGTTCCATAAATTCCTTACGCGTAGTAGGGCTTGTTACCAATATAGCGTCCGCGGTGTTTAAAACCCGGCTTTCTAAGGTCTTATGCTTGTTGGCGGCATACTTACTAAGCTTCAGTTCTTTGTGATAGCCTATGGTAGTCCACGGATCCCTAAAATCAGTAATCCACTTAATAGCAGCTTTTTGTTTTAATCCTAAGCCTATTAGGTGCAGGCTGTGCGGAGGGCCTGTAGTAATAACGGTATCTATATCGTGCTGCTGTATGTAATCTGCCAAAAAATGTACTGAAGGCTTTACCCACAGCACTCGCGCATCGGGTATAAAAAGGTTTCCCCTTACCCAAAGCATCAGGCTTTGAAGAGCCGACTGTTTCTTTTTATCCGGAATAATACCGCTGCTTATTTTCTTTGTGTTCCCTTTACTGAAAACAGATGCCCAGGCATAAGGCTCTGTAATACGCTTTTTAACCAATATAGCTTCCGGCGAAACTTCAGCCAATAGTCCTTCATCTGTTAAAGGGTACGTGGGGTTCTCGGGAATGTAAACATGCGGCTGCACTCCAAAAGACGGCAGGTATTTTACAAACTTTAACCATCTTTGCACCCCGGGACCTCCCGCAGGCGGCCAGTAATATGTTATGATAAGTACCTTCAAAACCCCGATTGCTTAAGCAGTTACCTGCTGCTTGTTCTTTTTATTTTCAAACCAAACACCTGCGCCCAGCAAGCCAATAAACGCTACAAAACTTACCAGTGCTATTGTACTTCCTGTTTTTACAACCTGAGGCTCAAATTTAAACTCTACCTTATGATTACCCGCCGGAATAAGCATAGCACGCAGTGTGTAATCTACCTGATAATGTGCTGCAGGCTTACCATCTATAGTGGCATTCCAGCCTTTAGGATAATACATTTCGCTGAACACAGCAAACCCTTCGTTTTTATTGCTTGTGGTATAAACAAGGTGATTTGGTTCATAAGAATCGAGCTTAATGGTTGCTGTACTATCTTTAACAAAAGTAGTTTTAGCTGCTGCTTCGGCAAATTTATCTTTATTTACCACCGCCTGGTTTTTTACATCAAGCGCTATGGTAGCTTTAAACTCATCATCGGCAGTAGTAACAGGTTTTACAGTACTTACAAACCAGGCCGGACCGGCAGCAAAAGGATTGGTTACCGGCACATAATCTCCCTGTTGGCCCTGCATTACCAAATACTTAATATTTAAAAGGTCTAACACCGGTACAGGGGCTTTAAGTTTCATGGTTTCCTGGTCCACATTAAACAGCGGAGCCATTCCGTTACCCTTTTCACTCTCAAAGGTGTGCGTAAATAATTCATCCATCCTGCGCGGACGTACCGCACTATACCCCCCTACCGACTGGTGGTAGTACGACGTGCGGCCCTGCAGCCTGGCAAATGGTTCGTAAACCCTGTAATGGCTCTTATCTTTTAATATAAATTCATCGGCACCTGTAAGCTCAAATGGCTCTGTCATTTTACGTGCCGAAACAAAATCATCGTTATTTACATATTTGCGGTCTACTGTGTATAGGTCGGCTACAGCAAGCGTACCTACAATGACAACTGCAATAACCTCATTAATTTTCTGCTTATACGCCAGGAACAATGCTAAGGCAGCAGCCACAACCAGAAACAACGCTCTTGTAATATCTGCGGTGTACATTTCCATACGCGTTTCCTGAAGCGCAGCCAAAAATCCTGGACCGATTTGCTTGTAGTTGTCGGCACCAAACATTTGCTGTGCCATGGCAGCATCGCGCGGGCTTTCAAAACTAAACGAGCCTTTCATTAAAAATAAAAGAACGAGTATGCCTAATACCACTGCTGCAGACTGCCAAAGGTTTTTAAACTGTTTCTCTTTATCCAGTGTAAAGAACGTTTGCAAGCCCATAAAGGCAAGCGCGGGCATACACAGTTCTAACAATACCTGAATAGACGAAACCGCACGGAACTTATCATAAAGCGGCACATTTTCTATAAAGAAATTGGTAAGGCCCGGAAGGTTTTTACCCCACGACAATAACAACGATAAAACAGCACCGGCAAGGAAAGCATACTTAAGGTTGCGCTTATCTGCAAACAATGCAAATATCGCCAGGAAAAACACCACAATACCTATGTAAGCAGGTGCCTCTACTATAGGCTGATCACCCCAGTAAGACGGTATGGTTTCAGAATATTCTTTGGCCTGTGCAGGCTCTAAGCCTAAGCCCAGGTAAAAGTCGTATATTTTAGAACCTTCTCCTGCTTTTTCCTGCATACCACCACCAAAAAGCCTTGGTACTAAAAGGTCAAAACTCTCGGCTTTACCATAACTGTATTCTGTAATGTAGTCGTAATCCATGGCGGCGTTGCTGGTTACCTGCTTGCCATCAGGCTTAAAGGTAAGCTCGCTTTTGCCGCGTATACTGTAGTTTGTAAATTCAGATGTTGCCATTAGGCTCGTAGCGTTCATTCCTAATGCTACTATACCGGCTATTGCAAAAACACCAATTGAAGTATACAGGTGTTTAAAATCTTTCTGTTTTACAATGTCTATAACGTAGTAAATACCAATGCACAAAAGCAGGAACAACAGATAGTAAGTCATCTGGAAATGGTTTGCGTTTATTTCCAGCGCAGTAGCTATAAGGGTGAGTAATCCTCCTGCCACATAACGTTTCCTAAAGACCAATATAATACCTGCTATAACCATAGGCATATAAGCAATGGTATGCGCCTTGGCATTATGCCCAGCTCCAAGTATCACAATCATGTATGTGCTAAAACCAAAGGCCAGCGCCCCGAAAAACGCTTTAAGAGTATCTACCTTAAGTACCCTTAGCAATACAAAAAAGCCCAGAAAATATAAGAACAGGTAGTCTGCCGGGCGGGGTAAAAAACGCAAAACGGCATCAAGTTTTTTTATATAATTATGCGGATAGTTTGCCCCCATCTGATAGGTCGGCATACCACCAAAAGCGTGATTTGTCCAGTACGGCTCAGCATCGTTTTCCTTACGGAAATCATTTTGTTCCTTAGCCATACCGGTATATTGTGCTATATCTGACTGGTAAAAAGCTTTGTTGCCCTGTAATACCGGATAAAAGTAAATTAGTGCAACAATAACAAACCCTATCAGGGCCAGAAGCTGAGGATAATACCTGTTTAAATTTTTCATGTAATGATTGCTTTTGTAGCTGTATAAAAAAACGGCGTGAAGATACTTATTTTCCCTCAAACGATAATAACCGAAACTGCATTTTAATAAACCGTTGCTGCACCTTTAACCTCTATTGAATTACAAATAGTACAATAAGGATCTGCGTAAAAAAGTGTTTAACTAAATAACCTGCACATGCACCATGCGTTAATATTACACTTAAATAATAGTATTGGTTTATAAATAACTATATTTGTTTCTTTACCCCATAACAAAACGCAAAATCAGGACCTCAAAGATGAGAAAACAAAATATTTTTTACACGGATGACGATACGGATGACCTTAACTTTTTCAAGGAAATTGTTGAAGGGCTAGATGAGAACTTTGAAGTATATACACAGGTTTGTGCTAACGATTTAATATATGCGCTTGAAAACCCGCCACCTAATCCTAACGTGGTATTCCTGGATATAAATATGCCCGGAATAAACGGACTAGAAGCCTTGAAAATGGTACGAAAAAATACTGTAACAGCCGATTTGCCTGTTATAATGCTTTCAACCTCTAAAGATGAGGCGCTGATTGATAAAGCCCGACTGTATGGAGCTACGTACTATCTGCCAAAATCAGGAGACTTTGAAAAGCTTAAAAAGTCTATAGAACATGTACTTTCTATAAACTGGAAAAGCTTTATTACAACCGAACATAACTTTGTTTACCAATATTAATAAACCATTTTGATGGATAACACCGCAACGACTATTTCGTTTGCCGAAATTTTAAAGACACAAACAGCCGCAGCCCATACCGCACTGGAGAGTTTACCGCTTTCTGAAAGCTTAATGAGCCCGGATTTAACTATAGATAGTTATACAACATATCTGTGCCTTATGCACGATATTGTTTTAGATGCAGAGCAAAATATATTTCCGGTTTTAAAGGGCGTTGTACCCGATTTAAACGAAAGGGCAAAAATAAAACATATTGAAGCTGATCTTGATTCGCTTGGTAAGTCATACAGTAGTAATGAGCACCCTATAAGCGAAGGATTAGAAACTATAACTGAAGGCTTTGCAATGGGTGTGTTTTATGTAATGGAAGGTTCTACCCTGGGCGGAAGGATAATTTTAAAAAATGTACTGAAACAACTTGGCCTTGATGAAAATACGGGGACAAGTTATTTTGCAGGATATAAAGAAAAAACAGGGCCAATGTGGAAAGCTTTTTTAGAAACTTTGCTTAGATACGAAGCCCAAAATGATAATAGGGAGGAAATAATAAAAGGCGCTAACTACGCCTTTAAATCAATTTACACGCATTTTAGCCAAAAGTGATGACTAAAAGCTTATGAACATTAAAGACATTGTAAATCGTGATTTAGTAAATCTTACAAATTGCGAACAAGAGCCTATACACATACCAGGAAGCATACAGCCACACGGCTTTTTGCTGGGGCTAAAAGGAGATTTGCTAAACATAGACTACTGTAGCGAAAATACTGCGCAGTACCTTAGCCTTTTTCACTCACAGCTTTTAGGGAAAGACTTTGCCGATGTGTTTGGCGAAGAAAGTGCTATCAGCCTAAAGCAATTTATAGAGGATGGCAAACAGATAACTGCAAACCTTTTGCAACTGCGCCTGGCGGGTGTTGACTTTTTATGCACTCTGCACAAAAATGCAGATGACATCTGGATACTGGAAGCTGAACCGGTAGATATTACAAAGCAGGCCGGAAATGAGTCGTACAACCAAACATCGCAGCTCTTGCGTTATATGCACGATATGCATTCCCTCAAAGACCTTTGCCAACTGGTAGCAGAAGGAACAAGGGAAATTACAGGCTATGACCGTGTAATGGTGTATAGGTTTGATAAAGAATATAACGGCGAGGTGTTTGCAGAAAGCTGCCGCGAAGATTTAGAACCTTTCCTGGGGCTGCACTACCCGCATACCGATATACCACCACAGGCAAGAGAGCTGTATATGAAGAACTTATTAAGGCTCATTACAGACATCGACTACACTCCTGTGCCTATTTATACACTGGACGACAGTGCGCAGAAAAGCCTTGATATGAGCCTTAGTGTGCTTCGCAGCACGTCGCCCATACATGTTCAATACTTGCATAACATGGGTGTAGGCGCCACGCTTACCATATCGCTTATATATAAAAAGAAACTGTGGGGGCTTATAGCCTGCCATCATTACTCGCCTAAAAACCTGACCCCTGAACTAAGGCTTGCAGCACAATTACAGGGGCACTTTATAACATCTCAAATAGATGTACGACAGGCGTCTGAAGAATATGAGCTATCTAAAAAGGTAAACGCTGCGCTGGAACGTATAACTAATATTACCCTAACTAACGAAGCCGGCTTGCAGGAAATAATCAGCCAGCCCGAAATCCTGAACCTTTGTAATGCTTCCGGAGTAAGCATTGTGTATAATAACACAGTATATAGTTCGGGCATTACACCGTCAGAGGAACAGGTGTTACATTTGGCTTCGTGGTGCGCCACTTACAGTAGCCATACCTCCTACACCACAACGAAATTGTCTGATGTGCTTCCGGAATTAAGGAATATAAGTGAAAGCGTGTCAGGACTGTTGTACCAATCGCTTGATATACACAACATAAGCAGCATTATGTGGTACAGACAGGAAACAAAGACCGAAGTGCACTGGGGAGGTGACCCTTCTAAATCTATTATCAAAGATGAAAAAGGACTTTCCCCACGCCGATCGTTTTCACTTTGGAAAGAAATTGTAGACCGCACTTCTAACGAATGGCTATCATACGAAACCGAAGCGGCAGCAAGTTTTGCATACTCACTACAGCGGCAGCTAAACCTCATTGTAATAACACGAGAGGAAGAAAAATATCGTAAACTAAGCGAACTGCTACGCGAAACCAACAGCGAACTGGAAAACATCAATTGGATTAGTACACATGATTTGCAGGAGCCGTTACGTAAAATACAGCTCATCGCATCCAGGCTATTGTCTAAAGAGAAAGATTTACCAGAAACAGTGCAAGATGCGGTTTTACGTATGAATGGGTCTGCCGAGCGGATGCAAACACTTCTGGTAGATATTCTTAAGTATACAAGGATAAAACATCATCACACGCCGCTTGTTCCTGTAAATGTAATGCAACTGATAGAAGAAGTTACGCTGGACATGACGGAAACAATAAGTGAAAAAAATGCCGAAGTAATAGTACACGATTTGCCTGTTGTAATGGGTATTCCGTTTTTAATGAAACAACTTTTTGTAAACCTCATAGGTAACGCAATTAAATACGCAAGTGCAGAGCGTTCGCCGGTTATAAACATAACCGCTGAACCTGGTGTGGTAAATGTTGAGGAAGGAGAAAACAGTTTACCTTACTATCTGATTAAAGTTACCGATAACGGTATGGGATTTGAGCCACAGTATGCCGAGAAGATATTTAATATTTTTACGCGCCTGCATGCTCAACCAGACATGAGGGGTTCTGGTGTGGGGCTGGCGCTTTGTAAAAAGATAATGCAAACGCATAACGGTATAATAAATGCCGTAAGTATAAAAGACGTAGGTACAACGATTAATTTGTATTTCCCTCTAGTATAATAGCTACAAAAAACAATAAACCCGATAGTAAAGTATCGGGTTTATTGTTTTATTGCGAGAAATAAAAGCGCTTTATTTCTTGTAATTTTTTATTCCTTCTTTCAACCATGCAAGATACTCTTCTTTATCAGGTGTGTACCCTACTGGTTTAGGATTTTTTAAATCTTGTCCATTACCATCAACAAAGGCATAATACGGCTGAGAGTTAGTACTATACTTTGTTATCTGTAAATCACTCCACTTATTACCGATTGTTTTTATAAACTTTCCTGTTTGAGGAGACACATACTGCTCACTTTCAGGAAGGTTTTGTTTATAATCTACATATAGGGAAACAAGTACTACATCATTTGTAAGAATTGAAAGTATCTCCTTGTCTATCCATACATTATCCTCCATTTTTCGGCAATTTACACAGGCATAACCGGTAAAATCAACCAACAAAGGTTTTCCTACTTTTTTAGCATATTTTAAAGCGGTGTCATAGTCCTTAAATGCCGCTATACCGTGTGGTCCTGCATGGGCACCCTCAGGTAATACCGTTGCAGCAGCCGAAGATGCACCCTTACTTCCTATTCCTTCAGGGCTTTCGCTGTATGTAGGAGAAGGAGGGAATCCACTGATAACTTTAAGAGGCGCGCCCCACAGCCCGGGGATAAGGTAAATGGTAAAAGAAAGTGAAGTTAAACCTAACAACAGCCTGCCGACAGAAATATACCCTGAAGGTGTGTCATGAGGTAATGTTAACTTTCCGAATAAGTATAATGTTAGGGCACCAAAAATTGCAATCCATATAGCAAGGAAAGTCTCTCTTTCTAAAAAGTGAAGCTGTAATACCAGGTCGGCATTACTTAAAAATTTAAATGCAAGTGCCAGTTCCAGGAAACCTAAAGACACTTTTACAGTATTTAACCAACCACCTGATTTCGGGAGGCTGTTCATCCAGCCCGGGAACATAGCAAACAACATAAAAGGTAGTGCCAATGCCAGTGAAAACCCAAACATTCCTACTACGGGAGCAATTCCGCCTTTAGATGCAGCTACTACAAGGAGGTTACCCAAAATAGGGCCGGTACAAGAAAATGACACTATAGCAAGCGCAAGCGCCATAAATAAAATACCGATAATGCCGCCGCGGTCGGCCTGCTGGTCTACTTTGTTTGCCCATGAGTTTGGCAACATAATTTCGAATGCTCCCAAAAACGAACACGCAAAAATTACTAACAATATAAAGAAGAACAGGTTAAAAAACACATTGGTAGACAATGCATTAAGAGAATCAGCACCAAAAATCGCAGTTACTACAGATCCTAATACCACATATATTACTATTATAGAAATACCGTAAGTAATGGCATTGCGTATACCTGCAGCCCTTGATTTACTTTGCTTTGTAAAAAAGCTAACCGTCATAGGAATCATGGGGAACACACACGGAGTAAGTAACGCCGCAAATCCTGACAGAAAAGCAACAATGAAAATGGTAAGCAAACCTTCGTCTTTCTTTTCATCATCTGTTTTAGAGGCTACTGCTACATCCTTACCCGCTACAGTTGTAGAATCAGCACTAGCCACGGCCTTTGCTTTTACAGTATCAGCAACAGAAGCAGTTTTAGCTGTATCTTTTAATGTGTTACTATTAGCGGTCTCTGCTACGGTAGTTACACTAGCTGCTTTGGCAACGATTTTGTCAAAACGGGCTACCTGTTTAGAGGTCAGTGCCGTTAAATCAAACTGAAAAAGTTTTGTATCTTGTATACAAACCTCTTTACATACCTGGTAATCAAAAGCTACCTGTACAACTTTGTTGCTGTTAGGCAATAATTTTACTACTTGGGTCAGCTGTGCCTTGTTGCTCCAAAATGTTTCGGTAACGCCAAATACATCGTTAAAAGCTTTCTCTGTCTTACTCTCTTTTGGCTTGCCGTCTACCTGATAATTGTCTTTGGCGTTATTAAAAGTAACCGACATAGGTATTGCACCGTTTTCATCGCTGTACTGCGAATACATATGCCAGTTAGGCTCTATGGTAGCATTGAACGTAAGCAAAAATTCGGTATCCGACTTCTTTTCTACTTTACTTGTCCATTTAACAGGCTCCTTTACCTGAGCATGCAGCGAAAAGAACGCCGCTATAAACAGGAATAAAAATGTTAGTTTTTTCATGGTTATTTAACCTCGATCTTTAAAATTTGTGTTGTTTGTGTTGTTATCTTAAAACGATCATCGGCACGGCGGCCCACAATCCATATAATTTCGTTTTCTGTAGTAAGCAGCCAGGTATTTTCCTTGTCTGAAAGCGACATTTTTTCGTCTTTAAAAAACTTAGAAACCTTTTTACGAAGGCCATTCATCCCTAACGGGTAAAAACTATCACCTTCGCGCCACCTACGTACAAATAACGGAATTTTTATTTTTTCGTAATCTATAAATACGGTATTTTTTGGCACATCGTTGCCCATATCCTGCACTATATCAAGCTGTAAGTCTATAGAATCGGTAGTGTATGCACCCACTCCATCAATTTGAATCATCGAATCATCCAATACTTTTAAACACTCTACAATCAGTACATCCCTGTCTTTCAGTATGCGGTGTGAATCTGACAGCACAAATTTACCCGGCTGCGCGTGTACAAGGTCATAAACGTCTGTCCAGGCAATAAAATTATATTGATGTAGCCAGTTAAATAAGTACGCCTTATAGTTATCGTACTCAAGTAGCTTTGCTATACTTATTCGTTCCTGATTACCGGTTTTTGTTACCACTTGATTATAAACCAACACAGCAGCATCGGCAGCCAAAGACTGCACCTGTTTAAGATGGGCTATGGTGTTTGTAAAAGAATCGCCAAAAGAAGGATTGAGCTCCTTTAATACCGGCAGTATATGGTGGCGTAACTTATTACGAAGATATTTATCTGAAGCATTGCTACTGTCTTCTCGCCAGGCAATATTATTTTCCTTTGCATAAGCTTCAATCTCAGCTCTGGTAAACGGTAGCAATGGCCTTATGACATAACCGTTTTGCTCCGGAATGCCCAGCAGACCTTCAATACCTGTACCACGGGTAAAATTAATCAGGAATGTTTCGGCAGAATCGTCTAAGTGATGCGCGGTAACCAAATAGTCGTACCCATGTTGCTGTAGCAATTCGGTGAACCAATCATACCGCAAATTACGTGCCGCTACCTGAACAGATAATTTAGAAGATTCAGCATAAACTTTTGTTTCAAAATGCTTTACGTGTATGTCTATATTTTGGGTAAAAGCCAAGTTTCGCACAAAAGCCTCGTCTCCATCGCTCTCTTCACCTCTTAGGTTAAAGTTGCAATGTGCTAATGCGATATTGTAATGAAGTTCCTTTAAAAAGTGCACTAAAACAACGCTGTCTATACCTCCGCTGACAGCCAACAACAACTTTTTCTCCTTTAAAAAAGGAAAGCGTGAATCCAGATGTTGTTTTAATCGCAGGAGCATACTTACAAAGGTAATAAATATTATTACAGATTGTTATTTAGAACACGGTGCATAGCACCCGCTTTTAACAGGCATTCCTCATACTCTTTTTCAGGTGTAGCTTCTACTGTAATTGCACTACCCACCGAAAATGAAACATAACGGTTTAGTTCATTATACAAAATGCTTCGGATAACCACATTAAAGTCAAAATCTCCGTTAGGGGTAAAATATCCCACAGCACCGCTATACAGGCCGCGTTTTGTTTCTTCAAGATTTTCAATAATCTGCATTGCAGATATTTTTGGTGCGCCCGTCATACTTCCCATAGGGAAAGTGGTACGCAACACCTCTTCGGCAACGCAATCTTCGTGAACTACACTCGTTACCGTTGAAATAAGATGATGCACCTGCTTAAATGTGTAGGCTCCGCAGAGCTCTTCCACCTTTACAGACTGTTTCTCTGCTGTATGACTAAGGTCGTTACGCACCAGGTCTACAATCATTATATTTTCAGAACGTTCCTTATCGTCAGCCTCTAATGCCCGTTTAATTTGGGCATCTTCGGATGGGTTTTCGCTACGGCGTGCGGTACCTTTTATAGGCTGCGAAATAACTCTGTTTCCTTCCTTGCGCAAATACCGCTCCGGGGATGCACTAAGCAAGTAGTGCTTGTAATTTTTAAGGAATACCGCAAACGGAGGTTCTGAAATAGCGTTCAACCTCATATAAATATCTAAAGGTTGTAATTCGGCATTTTCTGCATAAAACTCCATACAAAAGTTTGCCTCATAAATGTCGCCCCTGTATATATGCGACAGCATTTTATCGGCTTTTTTAATATACTCCTCTTTAGAAATACGTTGTTTTATGTTTAACGGGTTTGAGATGGGTAGTGCCTGCTCCGGCTTCCATTGTGAAATTGCCAGAAAGTCATCATCTATTTCGTCATCACAAAGTGGCAGATACAGCATTTCAAGCTCGTCGCCTTTTAACAGTAATAACTTTTTTGGCTGAAAGAAAAACAAATCAGCAAAACCGAGTCCGTCAAAATTACCCGAATTAAGATTTTCTGTATCGTTTTTAAGGTCGTACGAAAGGTAACCAAAAATCCAGTCGGCTGTTACACGTCGGTACGCTGTCAAATCTTCGAATGCCTTATAGTAGTCAGTAATCACGGACGTAAATGCATCTACAGCCAATACTGCATCATAAGACGTATACTGCTGACTATATCCGTTAGAATCAAGCCATACAACTTCCCTGTATTGTTGTGCCCAGCCCAGCATCTGTTGCTTAAAAAGCATCGGATCCTCAAGGGTATATTTTTGTGTACTTCTCAAAGGTTTTTATTTGAAAGAATCAAAGTTACAACAACTAAAAATAAACACAAAACCCGCTGAGCAGCGGGTTTTGTTATTCATTAAAAAAATATTTTATACGTGTAGTGCCCTGTTATCTGTAGCAGCAAGTGCCGCTTCTTTAATAGCTTCAGAATATGTAGGGTGTGCGTGGCTCATACGCGAAATATCTTCGGCAGATGCCCTGAACTCCATAGCTGTTACACCTTCAGAAATAAGGTCGGCGGCACGGGCACCAATAATGTGTACGCCCAGTACTTCATCGGTGGTAGCATCCGCCAGGATTTTTGCAAAACCATCTGTATCCATACTTGCACGGCTACGTCCCAGTGCCTTGAACGGGAAACTGCCCACTTTGTAAGCAATACCCGCCTCTTTAAGCTGTTCTTCTGTTTTACCTACAGCAGCCACTTCAGGCCAGGTGTATACCACACCAGGAATAAGGTTATAATCTATGTGAGGTTTTTGTCCGGCAATGGTTTCTGCAACAAACACGCCTTCTTCCTCTGCCTTATGGGCAAGCATGGCACCTTTTACCACATCGCCTATGGCGTAAATGTTAGGCACGCTGGTTTGCAGGTGATCATTCACTTCAATCTGGCCGCGTTCTGTAATTTTAACGCCTGCCTTTTCGGCATTAAGCCCATCTGTGTAAGGACGACGACCTACAGATACCAGCGAGTAATCGCCATCTAAGGTAATGGTTTCGCCTTTAGCGTTCTCAGCTTGTACCTGTACACCTTCTCCGGCACGCTCCACAGATTTTACCTTGTGCGAAGTGTAGAACTTCATGCCTTGTTTCTTAAGTACTTTAGTAAGCTCTTTACTAAGCGCACCATCCATACCCGGTATAATACGGTCCAGGTATTCTACTACAGAAACCTGTGCCCCAAGGCGAAGGTACACCTGTCCAAGCTCCAACCCTATGACACCACCACCTATAACAATAAGGTGCTTAGGCACTTCTTTAAGTTTAAGGGCTTCGGTAGATGTTATGATTCTTTCTTTATCTATTTTGATAAACGGAAGCGAAGAAGGCTTAGAACCTGTAGCTATAATAGTATTTTTAGCTTCGATTACCTCTGTACTGCCGTCGTTTTTAGCAACGTTTATGTGCGTAGCATCTTCAAAAGAGCCGACACCTTCAAAAACCGTGATTTTGTTTTTGTCCATAAGGTACTTAATACCGCTAACGTTTTGGTCTACAACGCCCTGCTTGCGTGCTATCATCTGCTCAAAGTTTACCTTGATTTCGCCTGCAATATCAATACCATGCTCTGCAAAATGCGAGGTAGCATCATGGTAGTGGTGCGATGAATCAAGAAGCGCTTTACTGGGGATACAACCTACATTAAGGCATGTACCACCAAGAGTAGGATATTTTTCTATGATAGCTGTTTTAAAACCAAGCTGGGCAGAACGGATGGCAGCAACGTAACCACCTGGTCCCGAACCTATAACGACAACGTCAAATGAACTCATATGGATTATAGTTTAATACGGTTGAAATTTCGTAGTGCAAAGTTAGCTAATAAGGTTTAATTGCACTGTAAAATATATAGTAAATTAACGAGATTTTTATTTGGCAACGTGTAGTAAAAACATAAAAAAAACCGTGCTGGGCACGGTTTATATATTTTCAGTTATACGTTAAATCTAAAGTGCATTACATCGCCATCTTTTACAATGTATTCTTTGCCTTCTACCCTTAGCTTACCGGCTTCTTTTACTTTGCTTTCAGAGCCAAACGTTACATAATCATCGTAAGCGATTACTTCGGCACGGATAAATCCTTTTTCAAAATCAGTATGGATAACACCGGCTGCCTGCGGAGCAGTACTACCTATATTTATAGTCCAGGCCCTAACCTCTTTAACACCTGCTGTAAAATAAGTCTGTAAAGAAAGTAGCTTGTAAGCTGACCTGATCAGTGCAGACGAACCCGGCTCTTTTAGCCCAAGGTCTTCCAGAAACATCTGGCGCTCCTCAAAGGTTTCAAGCTCTGTAATATCGGCTTCGGTACCTACTGCAAGATATAGCACCTGTGCATTTTCATCTTTTACCAGTTCCCTTACCTGCTCTACATATTTGTTTCCGTTAACGGCAGATGATTCATCTACATTACAAACGTATAGTACAGGTTTGGTTGTTATAAGCTGGAAACTTTCTAACAGTTTTTCTTCTTCGTCGTTTTGTGGAATTACCGTACGGGCAGATTTCGCCTGTAGCAGGGCGTCTTTAATCCTTTCCAGCAGTGCTACCTCTGCCTGAGCTTCTTTAGAACCTACCTTAGCTGCTTTTTTAGCTTTTTCAAGGCGTTTTTCTATGGTTTCAAGGTCTTTAAGCTGTAGCTCTATATCTATGGTTTCCTTATCGCGTATAGGGTTTACACTACCATCTACGTGAACAATATTATCGTTATCAAAACAACGCAGTACGTGTATAATGGCGTTACACTCGCGTATGTTACCTAAAAACTGGTTACCAAGGCCCTCGCCCCTGCTGGCACCTTTTACAAGACCGGCAATATCTACAATTTCTACGGTAGCAGGTACAACACGCTCCGGATTTACAAGTTCCTCTAACTTTAAAAGCCTTGGATCGGGTACGTTTACTACCCCTACGTTTGGCTCTATGGTACAGAACGGAAAGTTTGCACTTTGCGCCTTAGCGTTAGACAGACAGTTAAAAAGAGTTGATTTACCTACGTTTGGCAATCCTACGATACCTGCTTTCATTATAAATTGTTGTTTTTAAAGGGTGCAAAGATATATTTTTTGAATCTATTGAGCAACTTAGTTTTATCCCTGCATGTGTAATACAAAATCTTATGCAACAACAACACAGCAAAACGGAGCAAATAACATTTAGGCTTTCTTTATAGTTTCGTTACCATGGGCTTTAACATCGTGCTTTTACTTTTGTATAAGTAACATTAAAAACATGATTATGAAAACGATAAGTTCAATACTAATGCTTGCCCTTAGCGTGGGTGCGTTTGCTCAGGTAAGCCCTAATGTAACCAAAGAAACTACTACAACTACGGTAACTGTAAACAACGGTACAGGTAAACCAAAAAAAGTTACCAAAACTGAAACTACAGAAGCCACCCAAAATATAGAACTGAAAAACGCCGACAGCAATGCCCTTAACAAAGATGTAAAAAATACACCGGTAGAGGTTACTTCTTCTACAAAAATACAGGGCGATGGTATACCTACATATTATGAAATGAACGGTGCGCGCTACATTTTTGTTACCGATAAAAACGGATATAAAATCGCCTCTAAATCAGACATGAACTATGGTGTGATACGCAAAACCGCAGGGGGGCAATATGTATTCCGCACCAAACAAGGTACTTCAATAGCACATTTTGACGAGTCGGGTAACTTTGTGGTTGAAACCTACGATCCAAAAAATGACGGATTTATGGTAGAGACCTATACTAAAGTTTCTAACCCATAAGAAATATCAATTTGAGTTTTTAGTCAATCGCTTTATAAGCGAAAAAATCCTGAAGATGGCCTCTTCAGGATTTTTTTATTTGGTTTCGCGCGGGGCATTCAACATTTTTTCGTATTGCATAACCCAGTCAGAAGGTGTCATTTTTTGAAAAAGCTCCGCCAGCAGATCAAAAGGAATATTTTCGGGCTTTTTAAAACGTATACAGCTCTTACCCATATCCAGCTTTGTTTTACTGTGCTTGGGGTATTCCGCAACAAACCAGTCGTAAAGCGCTTTATCAGCATAAATACCCATATGGTAAAGTGCTATAAAATTCTTTTGCGAAGCAAGGCTTAAAAATGGCAGTGCCTGTTTCGGGTCACAATGGTAACCGTTAGGATAGGTGCTATGCGGCACTACCCAGGTAAGCATACCATAACTCATCCCCTGGTCAAACCCATTTGGCAAGTTGCTGGTTATAGTACTATAAAGCCGGTTAATAACCTCCTGCCTGTCTGCAGGTAAGGATTCAAAATACTCCTCAGGTGTGGCAGCTGTAGAAATCATAATAATAGTATACGTTTATACAAAGCTACAAATATCTTTCTTTAAACACATTAATATGGTGCAACTGGTGCCCTATGATAAGGAAACCAAATGCCCGCACAGAAATGGTATAACCGCTTGCACTACCCGTACGCATTAAATCGTCTTTTGTAAACGACTTAAACATAAGTATGTTAGCATGCCTTACCATAGAAAACTCATTAAGCAAATCCTGCAATGAGCGTCGGTCTGCCTGCGCCGAAAGTGCATAGTCATTCTCTTCAAAACCGGGTAAGGGGGTAGAGTCTCCCCTGCCTATTCTAAGTGCTCTGTACGCAAAAATCCTTTCGCAGTCTATAAGGTGCTGTATAATGTCTTTAATTGTCCATTTTCCTTCTGCATATCTATACTCGTATTTATCCATAGGGATTTCCCTAACAAAATGGATAAAGTTATGGAGGCTTACTTCCATTTCTTCGGTAAGGCTCCACTCATCGCTCACAAGTTTAATGTATGCTTCCTGGTACGGAGCATATTCAGAAGGCTGTATATCTGTAATTTTCATATGTTATGCTGAGTTCCTGCTGGCATTTATGTTTCCGAACAAGGAACGGGTTACTATTTTTTCGTAGGTTTCAAGCAGGTTATCCGGCCTGTTTCCGTTTTTCATTTTCCTGATTTGTATCAGCGCATACTGCTGTATGGTTAACAACGGCAGCACAATACCTTCCCTGATTTTAATGGATGCCCATCCGTCAGGGTAATTTTCCATAAGTTCCTTGTAGCCCGAAATTTTAAGTAATAAACGACGTGTTTCCAGGTACTCATCGTATATTATTTGCCAAAACTCGCCAAACTCAGGGTCGTTTTTCATATAGGCTGTTAACGGAAAGAACGACTTACTTAAAGACATCATACTATTTTCAAGCAAGGTACGGAAAAACAAAGAGTCGCGGTATAGCGCCACCACTTCATCCCAACGTCCGTTGCGCTCATATTCGCCTAAAGCATGCCCCACACCAAAGAAACCCGGAACATTTTGCTTCATTTGCGCCCAGCTACCCACAAACGGAATAGCCCGCAGGTCGCCAAAGTTAAGTTCATTACCCTTATTTCGCTTGCTTGGGCGGCTTCCTATGTTTGCTTTGGCGTAATAATTTAAAGTACTCATGTCCTGCAAATAAGGAAGGAATTTAGGATGGCTTTTAAACGCTGAGTATTTTTCATAACTCATACGTGCCATGTCCTGCACAAGTTCCTTTTGCGCATCTGTAAACTGTTTTTCGTCTTTTTTAAATACGCTGTTTGTTATGCCCGCGCTAAGCAGGTTTTCCAGGTTAAATCGGCAACTGTCCAGCGTACCGAAATTACTGCTTATGGTTTGCCCTTGTACAGTAATTTGTATTTGGTTATTTTCTATGGTAGACCCCAGTGAGGCGTAAAATTTATGCGTTTTTCCTCCGCCGCGCGCCGGTGGCCCGCCACGCCCGTCAAAAAATATCACTTTTACATCATACTGGCGTGCCATTGCAGTAAGGTCTTCCTTAGCACGATAAATACTCCAGTTGGCCATAAGGTAACCACCGTCTTTAGTACCATCGCTAAAGCCAAGCATTATGTTTTGCTTATTGTCCCTGCGTTTTAAATGCGCTGAATACTGAGGGTGCTCATACAGCAACTTCATAACATCACCAGCTTCTTTAAGATCGTCTACGGTTTCAAAAAGTGGTGTAATATCTACATGCGGGTCTTTAATACCTAAAACAGAGAACATAGTAAGAAGTTCCAGTACATTGAGTGCACTTTCATTGTTACTTATTATGTATCGGTTACAGCCGCGTTCGCCATTACGTGTTTGTATGGTCTTTATTGCCTGTATGGATTCCAGTGTCAGTCGGGTGTTTTCTTCAGAAAAATCTTCCGGCTTTATAACAGCAGTGATTGAGGCCAATGCCTGTACTTTTTCTGTATCCGATAACGAGGCGTAGTCACCGGTAAATTCATGATGTTCCTGCAGATGCTTCACTACATCGGCAAATACTGCATCGTGTATGCGGCTGTTTTGACGGATGTCCAGTGTAGCAAAATGGAACCCAAACTGGTTTACTTTATTTATAAGATTATCAATTTCATCTAAATACAGCGATTGATGATGCTCTATAACTATTTGCCTAATCTCTAATAATTTAGATTTAAGTTCGTCCAGTGTAATGTAAATATCGCCCTTTGAGTAAAAAACCGACCTGTACAGCCTGTCCTCAATATCTACCACCTTATCGTGCACGTTAACAAAGGTAAGATGTCTTTTTAACTGCCTGATGTCGTAGTAGTAACATTTAAGTATTGACGTACGCAGCCTGTCGGCCACTTTAAGTGTAATTTCTGTAGTAACAAACGGATTTCCATCCCTGTCGCCTCCCGGCCAAAAACCAAATGCAATTATAGGGTCAGGGATTAGCTCTCCCTTGTAAATGGATTCCTGAACATAATGAGAAATATCACCCGCTGCTTTATAAAATACATTTTCCAGATACCACAGCAGGCTAATCGCCTCATCATAAGGCGTAGGTTTTTCCTTTTTAATAAACGGGGTTTTACCCAGCTGTGCCAGCAGTGTTTTTACTTCGCTAAGGCTGTTTCTTCGTATGGCATCGGTTAAATCAGTTATGATACCCAGCACCTCTCCTGGATAAAACTGAGTGGGGTGCGCCGTAAGCACAGGACGCACGGTAAAATGTTCTAAAAATTCGCGCAGCTCAGGCATAAGGCTTGCATTTTCTGCCTTCTCGCGTGCCTCACGCAGTGTACCACTTCCTTCAAGGTTATTTAGCTCTGTAAACGCAGCATCTTCTATGGCATCAAATAAAACCACCTGGCGCTCTACATACTGTATAAAACGGAACATGAGCCCTATCCTGTCCTCTTCAGACACACCCTGCAGGTACTTGTCGGCAAACTGATTAAAAATTTCCTCCGGGCTAAAGTGCTTTTTATACCCTTCCTCGCACAGTTCAGAAAACAGTGGCAACAGCACACCTGTATTGTCTATATCTGTAAAGGGAAGGGTTATAAAGATACTGTTAAACAACTGATATTTAAGGCGTACGTTTTCATCAAAACGTTCTATTCTACTGGCAGGATACATGCTTATGTTTTTTTGATGAAGTTAATAAAAAAACCCTCATGAAAACTTCATGAGGGTCTTAATCTTTCTTTAAAAATTCTTACAAATCTTTAAATATTGTGTGCATAAGCCTTTTCTTGTCGTTAATGCTCTCTTCAAGAGAAATCATTGTTTCAGTCCTGTATACACCTTCAATATCGTCAATCATAAAGATTACTTCTTTAGCGTGCTTAGTATCCTTTGCTCTTATTTTACAGAAGATATTAAACTTACCTGTAGTTACATGTGCTACCGTTACGTAAGGTATTTCGTTTATTCTCTCTAAAACAAATTTAGTTTGAGAAGTGTTATGCAAAAACACACCCACATAAGCAATAAAAGAGTAACCAAGTTTCTCATAATCTAATGTAAGAGATGATCCCATGATGATGCCCGCATCTTCCATCTTTTTCACTCTCACGTGTACAGTACCTGCAGATATTAGTAATTTCTTTGCTATATCTGTAAAAGGCACCCTTGTGTTGTCTATCAGCATATCAAGAATCTGATGATCAACTTCATCTAAACGAAACTTGCTCATAAATGTGTGTTTTTAATGTTATATATATGGTATAAGGTCGAAATGTTGTTGTTAATTATTTTCAAAAAAGAGAAATTTGTTAAAATATTTCTAAACCATTAACAATTTTCCTGTTTTTCCCGATAAAAAAAGTCGCTTTATCACCTATTTTTGGTGATTTTGCACCTTCTTCAGTCGAAAATTCTTCTCCAAAAGCGTCAATTTCTGCGTGAGCATGGAAATCATCCAAATTGCCTATTTCACTGATAAACGCTCGAAAAATTACAGATTTGTCAATTAAAACTTCTCTATATTGTGATGCAAAATTCGTGATTTTTTCTTTATTTTCATAATTTATTTTAATATTTTTACACATGATGTCATAAAAAACATTCTTATTTTGAGGAATATTAAAATAATCGTTGTTTCTGTTAACAGCTATAACGTTTTCGTAAATCGCAAGGAATCCTGAAAATAATGCAAAAAATATCATTTTGCGCGTTTCCTCACGCTCGTAATCATCGGGGTAATGACCTGCCTCAAAAAGCACTGTAGGAACGCCCAATGACTGAAACATATCCCCTATGCAATTTATATTGAAAGAATCGTCAAACCTGCCCACCTGCCCGGGAATGTGTTTTTGCAATTCATGGTTCATTGCAGCGATAACATTAATTGCCACCTGCCTGCACTCATTAATATCCCTCTCCTCATTAAATGATGGTGCTAAAAACGATACCGTGGCGGGCAGCGGTTTGCCTTCGCCCACACCGAAAATGGTGCGCTGGTCGTGCATATTAAAACAATAATCAGGCTTCACCTGGTCAAATACAGAACGTAGTAACTGGCTCTCTGTTTGGGTTAACTGTAACGAATCTCGATTTAAGTCTACTTTGTTTGCATTCTCTCTGGTGTACAGCCGCGCGCCGTCAGGGTTGAGTATAGGCAGTACATAAAACGTAAAATGCTGTAGCCAAGCCTGGGCTATTGCGCTACCGGAAACTAAAAAATTTAGAAAGTCAAATATGGCTTTTGTGGTGGTAGATTCATTTCCATGCATTTGAGACCAAATAAATACCTTTAAACTACCTTTACCAGCAACTATTTTATAAATAGGCTCGTTGTTTACAGAATACCCTTCGGTAGAAACTTCAAACGTATTTTTAAGGCTGTTTAATAGTGGAGTAATGTGGTCGTTATTAATATAGCGCCCGTACAATTTAGGCTCTTTAACGGAAACGTATATATTTTGTAAGTCCATTTACGCATTTTCCTGCAAAAATACACAGTATCTCAGAAAAACATTGCTAAAAAAACAATAAAATCCGCGTTTGGTAAAATATAAACTAAAAGGCAGCAAAAAACCCCGATATGTTTAATAATAAACAGTACCGGGGCCATTAACCAATAAAACAAACACAAATTATCTTTAAAACCCTTTTAAAAAGTATTTATGATGACTGAAGTATCTTATACTAATTGTTGGTCTTTAATGATACTGTAAAGGTACGCCTCACGTTGTTAAAACGAACCTGTTAAATAGTTAAACTGTTCTTAAAATAAAGCAGTTTATAGTGTTTGCCCAATGCTTTCCTCCTCAAATAGAAGTTTTATATTTTCATAAGAGTTCTTAAGTGCCTCCTTAATTTGATCTTTATTAAGCCACGCCACCTGCTCTATGCCCTCTTCCGCCTGCCCTACGAGCGGACCGTCATACGACGTTTTCATTTCAAACCAATGGGTAATCTTTAACTTGTACGTACCATTTCGCTTAAAAACATGGTAGGTTTTTTGCAGTTTCCTGCCAACTTTAAGGCCCTTAATGCCGGTTTCCTCTTCTACTTCACGCACGGCAGTGTCTTCAATGACTTCGTTTTTATCCATACCTCCTTTCGGTAAATCCCATTTACCGTTCCTAAGTATAAAAAGCACTTCGCCCTTTTTATTGTATACTAATCCTCCCCCGGCTTTAGCCACCGGAATACGTTCCTTAAGTATTTTTAGTGCCTGCTTTTCGTCTGGATGGTACAAAAAAGCCTTGTCTATCCTGTGGTTAAATATCTTTGTAATTAGTTGTTCAATATCTATGCTTTCAAGTAAAAATAACTGAAAGTCGGTTTCCTTCTCTATGGTAGAAGTTAAAAAAAGCGGCTTATCGTTTACAAAAACTTTATACATTTGTGCTATGATTATAAATACAGACACAGCTAAAAAAACAGCCGAGTTGCTGCTGCAAATAAACGCAATAAAATTAAATCCCAAAAATCCTTTTACATGGGCTTCGGGGTGGAAATCCCCTATATATTGTGATAACCGTGTAACACTGTCGTTTCCACCGATACGCAACTATATTCGCGAGGAGTTTTCAAAGCACATAGAAAAAGAATATGGTAAACCCGATGTAATAGCTGGTGTAGCCACAGGCGCCATAGGCATAGGTATGCTGGTAGCCGAATATATGGGGCTTCCGTTTGTGTACGTAAGGCCTGAACCTAAAAAACATGGCCGCCAAAATCAGGTTGAAGGCTTTTTACAAAAAGGACAGAATGTAGTTGTAATAGAAGATCTTATAAGCACCGGTAAAAGCAGCCTTATGGCTGTAGAAGCTCTAAAAGAAGCCGGCGCTAATGTAAAAGGTATGGTGGCTATATTTACCTACGGATTTGATGTGGCTGTAGAAAATTTTAAGGCTGCAAACGTAAACCTTCATACCCTGGGCAACTACGATACGCTACTGGAACTTGCCGTAAGTAAACAATACATTACTGAAACCGAGCAGCAAACGCTTAAAGAGTGGCGCGTATCTCCAGGTACGTGGGGGCAGTAGCCTTTTTACACACTACCATTATTACTTACACAGATAAAATTTCTATAACCAACGAGATAAAATTTTAGGTAACATGAATTTAGAAAGCCCTAAAGTAACGGTACAAAAACCGGCACAGTATATTTTTGATGCGCTAACCGACATAAAAAACTTTGAAAAGCTAATGCCTGAAAACATAGCTAAATTTGAAGTGATAGGCGAAGAAGCGTTTATTTTTGCCCTTAAAGGCATGCCCGAAATAAAACTTAAACTTAAAGACAAAGTAAGCCCTAACAAAGTTGTTCTGGGCGCAGCATCAGACAAGTTGCCGTTTACGCTTACCGGCTTTATAGATACGATAGACGATAATAGCTGCACTGTACAACTTAAGTTTGAAGGCGAATTTAATGCCATGATGGCCATGATGATTAAAGGACCGATAACCAAGTTTATAGAAACGCTTGCTAACAATATGAGCAAGCTGTAACTTACCCCGCACCATGAGCCTCCTGATATACGGAGGCTTATTTTTTTGGGTTAAAGAATTGCCAACTTTACGTGCGGCTAAAACAAATTAGCTAAATTTAATCAAACAAAAACCATATATGAGAAAAGTAGACGAAACAGACATTCCTTTTGACCTAAAGGCCGAAATGGACGAGCGTACTCTTATAAAAATACACGCAGGCGATGTGAACCTGCCTACAGGGCGCGTTGTGCTTGCCGATCCTTTCCTGTCTCAGGAACAGCCTGCTTTTAATAAAACCGTGGAGCCCGATAAATACCCTGTTTATATTTATCTTGAAGAAGTAGATAAACTGCACCACCGTATAGCATTTGCTAAAATAAAATTCAGGCCGGAGGATGCTACAAACTGGATACTGGCACTTACCGAAGATGTAACTAAAGATGAAGTAGCCGAACTTGAAGAAGACGAGTACTTTGGCTTTGACGTAGAATCAGGGCTTGCAGGCTTTATGGACGAGGAAACGAGGGACCAGTTTGGCGACAAACTGGATGCGCTTTACGAAGCCGATGAAGAATACGACTATTATGATGCTGTTCTTTCAGAGGAGTTTAAAGAGTATTCGGGTAAAAATACCTTTAGCAGGGAACTGGGCGACTGGAACGATCATAAAATAGCTACAGACAGCGATAATAACATCATAATGTTCTCATCGGGCTGGGGAGATGGATATTACCCGGCCTACTGGGGCTTTAACGACAACGGTGATATTGTGGAAATTGCTGTAGACTTTTTGCTGGACGATTTTGAACAGCAAGACGGCGAAGAATAAAACACATCAAAAACCTGTAATAAAACAAAAGGCTGCATTTATTGCAGCCTTTTGTTTTATTAACAACAGAATATTTTTAATATGAAATTTTAAGGGCTTAAGCGCTAAAAATTCTGCAAAAATATTGCACCTTTGTACAAACAACTCGTAAAAAATAATCTAATGCCACAGGTATCTCAGAAAGGCAGGCAAATGCCTGAATCACCCATAAGAAAACTTGTTCCATACGCAGAATCAGCTAAGAAAAAAGGCCACAAAGTATACCACCTTAATATCGGTCAGCCCGATATTAAAACTCCGGATGTAGCCCTTGAAGCAATAAAAAACAACGATATTAAAATACTGGAATACAGCCACTCGGCCGGTTTTGAAAGCTACAGGAATAAACTTGCAGCTTCTTACCAGGCACATGGGGTTAATGTACATCCTGAGAACATAATTATAACTACAGGAGGAAGCGAGGCACTGCTGTTTGCACTGGGAAGTACGCTGGATGCCGGCGATGAAATTATAATCCCTGAGCCATTTTATGCCAACTATAATGGATTCTCGGTAGCATCTGGTGTTAAGGTAGTACCTGTAATATCTACGATAGATGAAGGTTTTGCCCTACCGCCTATTGCTGATTTTGAAAAACTTATTACCCCTAAAACAAAAGCTATACTTATTTGTAACCCGGGTAACCCAACCGGGTATCTGTATACTGAAGATGAAATAAGCCAGCTTGCAGCACTGGTTAAAAAGCACGACCTGTTTATAATAGCCGATGAAGTATACCGCGAGTTTACCTACGATGGCGATAAACATTACTCTGTAATGAATGTTGCCGGCCTCGAAGAGCATGCTATAATGATAGACTCGGTATCTAAACGCTACAGCATGTGCGGCGCGCGCATAGGCTGTATTGTTTCTAAAAATAAAGAGGTTATGGCTACCGCCATGAAATTTGCCCAGGCACGCCTTAGCCCGCCTACTTTTGAGCAAATAGCCAGCGAAGCAGCACTGGATACACCGCAGAGTTATTTTGATGAAGTGATAACCGAGTATAAAGAACGTAGGAATACCCTGGTTACCGCGCTTGAAAAAATAGAAGGTGTAAAGGTAGCAACACCTAAAGGCGCATTTTACTGTATTGCACGCCTGCCGGTAGATAATGCGGACGCGTTTGCACAGTGGCTCTTGGAAAGCTACGACAATAATGGAGAAACTGTAATGGTGGCTCCTGCTGCAGGTTTTTATTCCACACCGGGCGTAGGACTAAATGAAATACGCATTGCTTACGTTCTTAAAAAAGAAGACCTTATCCGTTCGGTAGAAATTCTTAAGGATGCACTAAACAAGTACAACAATAAATAGAGATTTTTTTTCTATATTTTAAATCCTGCCAGTTACATGGCAGGATTTTTATTATCTACTTATGAGAATATTTCCGGGAAAGAAAAAACCCTTGCAGCAAGACTACAAGGGCTTGTACGGTTTATGAAGAGGGTTTATTACTTAATAAACTCAATCTTTTGGGCTTCTTCTATATTTACGCTGTCAAAAAATCCCTGCTCGCTCATCCACTCATCACTAAATACTTTACTCATATAACGCGAACCATGGTCAGGGAAAATAAGCACCACATTACTGTTTTCGTCAAACTCACCGGCTTCGGCGTACTGTCTTGCAGCTTGTAGTGTGGCACCGCTTGTGTAACCTACAAATAAGCCTTCAGTACGGGCTATTTCCCTTGCTACGTGTGCACTGTCTTCGTCTGAAACTTTCATGAACTGGTCTATAACATCAAAGTCAGTAGCCGTAGGTATTAGGTTTTTACCCAAGCCTTCTATACGGTACGGGTATATTTCGTTGCTGTCGAACTCACGGGTTTCATGATACTTTTTTAGTACAGAACCGTAAGCATCTACACCAAGAATCTTAATATTAGGATTTTTTTCCTTAAGGAAACGTGCAGTGCCACTTATTGTTCCTCCGGTACCGCTACACGCTATAAGGTGCGTGATTTTACCGTTTGTTTGTTCCCAAATTTCGGGGCCGGTAGTTTTGTAATGGGCATCTACATTAAGATCATTAAAATACTGATTAATGTACACAGAACCCTTTGTTTCTTCGTGTAGCCTCTTTGCTACGCTGTAGTATGAGCGTGGATCATCGGCAGATACGTGTGCAGGGCAAACATATACCTTAGCACCCATGGCGCGAAGCATATCTATTTTGTCCCTTGAAGATTTTGAGCTTACTGCAAGTACACAATCATACCCTTTAATGATGCTAACCATGGCCACGCTGAAGCCCGTATTACCCGAAGTAGTTTCAATAATAGTGTCTCCCGGTTTCAGGATTCCTTTTCTTTCGGCTTCTTCTATAATATATAATGCTATGCGGTCTTTTGTGGAATGTCCCGGATTAAAGGCTTCTACTTTTGCGAAAAAATTTCCCTTCAATCCACTGGTTACCTTATTGATTTTAATAAGCGGTGTATTGCCTATTAATTCCAATATGTTATCATGGGCTTTTATTTCTTCTTTCATAAAAAATAAGTTAGCAAGGTAAGCTGTGTGTAATGTTTAGTAACCTCAAAACCTTGCAAAGCTAACAAAAAAAAATCAATTAGTTCTTAATTCCTTCTAAATCTAATAAAAAACTGAACTCCTTAGCCACTTCCTTAATGGCCTCAAACCGGCCCGAAGCCCCGCCGTGTCCGGCATCCATGTTAGTGTCCATAAACAGCAGGTTGTTATCTGTTTTAAGAGTGCGCAATTTAGCCACCCATTTTGCAGGTTCCCAGTATTGTACCTGGCTATCGTGCAATCCCGTTGTTACAAGCATGTTAGGATAGTCCTGCGCTACCAAATTATCGTATGGCGAGTAGGACTTCATATAATCATAATACTCCTTTTCGTTAGGGTTACCCCATTCGTCGTATTCGCCGGTTGTAAGCGGAATGGTGTCATCAAGCATGGTAGTAACCACATCTACAAACGGTACCTGTGCTATAACGCCATTATATAAATGAGGTGCCATATTAATAACCGCGCCCATAAGCAAACCACCTGCAGAGCCACCTTCGGCATATAAGTGCATAGCCGATGTATACCCCTGGGCAATAACATACTCAGAGCAGTCTATAAAATCAGTAAATGTATTTTTTTTCTTCAGGAGCTTACCATCCTCGTACCAATCACGCCCCAGGTCTTCGCCTCCCCTAATGTGGGCAATACCGTATATAAAGCCCCTATCAAGCAGGCTAAGCCTTAACGATGAAAAATACGGATCCATAGAGGCGCCGTAAGAGCCATACGCATATAACAGAAACGGATTACTACCGTCTTTTTTAATACCATTACGGTACACTACAGAGATAGGAACCTTAGTACCATCTTTTGCGGTAGCCCATATACGCTCTTCGGTATAGTTGTCTTTATCAAATTTACCGCCGAGTACCTCCTGCTCTTTCAGTACGGTTTTCTCTTTGGTTTTCATATTAAAATCAATTACCGATGACGGCGTTGCCATACTCTGGTAACTGTAACGTAGTATATCGGTATCAAAATCAGGGTTAGCTGCGGTACCTGCCGTGTACGTCTCTATAGTAAACGGAAGGTAGTACTCCTCACCTTCCCAAGGCATTATCCTTATTTTATTAAGGCCGTTGCTGCGCTCGCTTACTACAAGGTAGTCTTTAAAAATATCTACATCCTCCAGTAACACCTCAGCGCGGTGCGGAATAAGATCGGTCCAGTTTTCTTTTTCAGTAGCCGTTTCAGGCGTAGTCATCAACTTAAAGTTGGTCGCCTTATCCTTGTTGGTCATAATATACCACTTATCGGCATAGTGGCTAATGCTGTACTCCATGCCACGCGTACGCTTTTGGAACAAACGGAATTCGCCATCCGGGTTTTTCGCTTCAAGTATGCGGTACTCTGTAGTTAGTGTACTGCCGGAACCTATAACCAGGTATTTTTTTGACTTCTCCTTGTAAACAAATACATTATAAGTTTCGTCCTTTTCGTGATACACCACAACATCTTCAGATACGTCAGCCCCCAGTATATGCTTGTATATTTTTTCTGAACGTAAGGTTACAGCGTCTTTGCGGGTGTAAAAAAGTGTTTTATTATCCCCGGCCCAAGTAGACCCCCCGGTAGTATTTTCAATTTTAAACGGAAGGATTTCGCCGCTCTCAAGATTTTTTACCTGAATGGTATACTGCCTGCGCGATACGGTATCTACCCCAAAGGAAGCCCATTTGTTATCCTCACTTATACTAAGGCCAGACAAATGAAAATAACTATGGCCTTCGGCCATTACATTACAGTCAAATAAAATTTCCTCAGGAGCCTCCATCGTTTCTTTACGGCGGGCGTAGATAGGGTAATCTTTACCTTTTTCGTAACGGGTAATGTACCAGTAGCCATTATACTTATAGGGTACAGATGCATCATCTTCCTTTATACGGCTTTTCATTTCCTCAAACAGGGCTTCCTGTAAAGGCTTAGTATGCGCTGTAAGTTTTTGGTAATATTCGTTTTCTGCATTAAGGTAATCCAGCACCTCCTGGTCTTCGCGCTGGTTTAGCCAATAGTAGTTATCTATACGTACATCGCCGTGCATTTCCAGTGTATGGGGTTTAACGGGTGCTACCGGCGGTAATATTTTTTCTGTCATCCTGTTTGTTTAGGTAATGCGGTTAAGCCTTACAAAAGTAAAACAAACCTACATTACAAAAACAGATTTTTTAATGCTTTTAACCGTAATGGGAATAAAGAATGATTTTGATACTTTTGTATTAGATTTAAACTAAAACCGATATACTATGTTTGGAGACTTAATGGGAATGATGGGTAAAATACAGGAAACCCAGAAAAAAATGGACGAAACCAAAAAAAGGCTGGATAATGTACTGATAGACGAGCAAAGTTCAGATGGATTATTAAAGGTAACGCTTACGGCAAACAGGGCGGTAAAATCAGTTACCGTAGACGACTCTTTACTGGAAGATAAAGAGCAGCTGGAAGACTACCTGGTACTGGTTTTTAATAAAGCCATAGCTAAAGCCACTGCTGTAAACGAGGCAGAGCTGGCGGCTGTAGCAAAAGACGGAATGCCAAACATACCCGGCATGGATATGTTTAAATAATACAAAAATAGCGCCCCTAATGGGGCGCTACCTATTTAAGCACAAAACAAACTATTATATAACGCATATACAATAGTATATGGGAAATCCGATTGTTATATTAACCGGAAACGTAATACCTAAAGCCATGGGGAGGTAAATGCCGGGGTTGGCTTGTGGCAACGCTATTTTCATAGCGGCAGGTACAGCTATGTAGGATGCGCTTGCTGCCAGTATGGAAAATATGAATCGGTTAGACACGTCATCGGTTACAAAATGACTTAAAAATGCCACCACACATCCGTTTAAAAGCGGCACCAATAGCCCAAATGCAAACGGATACCAGCCACGGTGAAAAAGATCTGATAGCTTTTTACCGCTTACAATGCCCATATCTAACAGAAAAATTGCCAGGAAACCTTTAAAAATATCATTAGTAAACGGTTTTATACCTTCCGCCTGCGCTGTACTGGTAAAGTACCCTACTACAAGGCTACCCATAATTAATAATACGCTGCCGTTAGTAACCGAGTGGCGCAGTATTTCTTTATTATGTCCTTTATTGCTTTGATTGCCATACAGCGAAAAAAGCAGTAAGCCTGCAATTATAGCCGGCGACTCCATTAGCGCCATTACAGCAACCATATAGCCGTTAAACTGCATACCTTTTAACTCTAAATAATTAGTGGCGGTAACAAAGGTTACTGCGCTCACACTGCCGTAAGCCGCCGCTACTGCAGCTGCATCGTATACATTAAACTTTTTCTTTAAAATAAAAAACGTATACACCGGTATTACAGCGGCAAGCAAAACGCCAAATAATAGGCAGTACAATATGTTTACACTCAGGGTTTCATGCGATAACTCCTGCCCGCCTTTAAAACCGATACATAACAACAGGTATAGCGATATAAATTTTGATGAACTGGGTGGTATTTCTAAATCGCTTTTTAAATATACCGAAAGTATCCCCAGTACAAAAAACAGTAACGAAGGGTTTTTAAGATTTTCAAGCAGTAATGATAAATCCATTCTTTTTATTTTACAGAGCTGAAGCTCTTTTTAGACGATCGTTTATGGCGTTTCCTATTGCTGTGTGGGGCATTGGAGCAGTAATTATAACATCGAGCCCCAGGCTGTCCAGGTAATGAAGTGATGCGTAAAGATTTTTGGCTGCTTCATCTTCATTGGCAGCTGATGACAACGCCAGGCTTATTACCACGTTTGTTGATTTTATATCATCGGCAACGGAAAAAGACAAAACGCCTACTTTTTTACCCTGTTGTTTTTCAACACAGTCTGCCAAATTACCAGTGCAAAAAACCAGTGGAGTGCGCGGCGCATAATGTCGTTTTAACATACCCGGTGCACTACTGGTGCTTGTTGTTTTATTATAAAATGTCACCGGGCCGGTAATTTTCTCAATATCAGTAAGGCGGGCACCTCCCTGCCGGTATACTACACACTTGCCTTCTTCAAAGCCTATAATGGTAGATTCTAACCCTACACTGCAAGCACCACCTTCAAGAATATAGCCGAGCTTACCATTAAAATAATTAAATACATGTGCCGATGTTGTAGGGCTTATACTGCAAAATGGGTTAGCACTGGGTGCCGCCAACGGCACCTGGCATCTTTGTAACAATTCTAAAGCTACCGGATGAGCAGGCATGCGTAGGCCTACCCTGTTTAGCCCGGAGGTAATGGTGTGAGAAACTACATCTTTTTTGGGCAACAGCAACGTTAGCGGCCCCGGCCAAAAGGCATCCATAAGCTCATACGCTACATCAGGCACGTTAGTACACAAATCCTGTACCTGTTCTTTGCGGCCTATATGAACAATAAGGGGACTGGTTTGTGGCCTGCCTTTTATTTTAAAAATATCTTTAAGGGCGCTTTCATTAAATATAGACGCTGCCAGCCCGTACACGGTTTCGGTAGGTATGGCTACCACATTACCAAGAAGTATATCCTGCGCCGCAAGGGCTATGTCTGAAATAATTTTAGTTTCTTTCATGGGTTACACACATCGCAAAATTGTGGTTCTTCCTTTTGTTTACCATAAGGGTACGGTGTTTCCTGTGTATAATTACACTTAATACAGGTTGCAGTATGTACTAAAGCAGATTTTGTAGGGAATCCGCAGGCACCGCATGGTAAACCCGGCCTGTAGCCAGTGACACTAAAGCCCGGGCTGCTACAAACCGGACAACTACACAATGCTTTTTTTACCAGCTTTTCTACGGCTTTTTCTATAACCCGCATACGTGTAGGATTATACAGGGCACGCATATCTGTTTCTAAGTAAGCGCCGCCGTAATCCTGCACAAAGCGGGAAAATATGCTGTAAGCGGTGTAATAGTCGGTTATACCTTTTTCTACAGCGGTAAAACCATCTTCTTTATCTTTAAACACAACACCATGCGACGGAAAGCCCACCTGTTCTAAAAACGCATTTAAGTCGGTACGGGAGCTTATAAATTTTCCATTAAAATTGGTATCGCAACTTATTTCCCTGGCTACAATTTCAATATCGTAACGAGTATCTAATAACATAACAACTTCATCGTCTGCATGGGCAAAAAACATAGCAGGATGCGGGCCAAACGACCCTTCACTGGCTATGGCAAAATCAGTATTATACTGCTGCATACCCATAAGGCACTTTTGCCTTAGTACGGCAAGCACATCCTTATCGCGTTCTACTTCGCCTGTAAAAGTTCCCAAGGTATCTGTGTTTACATTATGCGCTACAGTGCAGCTAACACCAAGGTTTTTTTCAAGCAAAGGAGCAATAACGCGCTCCTTTGCATGATTGGTGACTATCAAAAGATTCCGGTTACGAAACATCCTTCAAATGAATTATGGCGCTCAGCGTTATAGTTGTTTCCGGCGTAAGCCCTTTAAAATATGCCGTTAACATTTTTCGCTCTTCAGAGAGCTCTGCCATACGCTTTAATGAGGCACTGTCCTTTACACCTTTTTTTATCTCACTCCTAAAGTTTTCCTTAGCATGAAAATTTATCTTATAGTCTAGTAAGCCCAGCAAAATCTCTTTTGCTTCGGCTACGGGGTAGGTGCCGTCTATCAGTTTTACTGTTTCCATATCCCTTATTATTTTATGGAGGATTTATTGCCCCTGCCCTAAAGAGTACGCATCTACCCCGTTAAATGTGTACAGGTTTTCGGTCTTCACGATGTCTATACCGGCTTTTTGTGCGGCAGACAGCAACAGGATTATATCATTTTTATCAATAGCCTTACCGGTAGTTACGTGCTTAAACCTGCAACGCCAGTGGTCTGTGCAAAACGTTTCAGAGAAACCTTCGGGCCATACTTTTATACCACGGTTAGTAATCATGGTAAGCACCACGTCCGGAAACTGTATGGTTTTCATAGCTTCTGCGAGTACATCCGGGTTTGTGCCCTGCCAGTGTACAAAAAGATCTACCCCTACCAGTTCTTTGTGCGCCGGCTCCCTGCGTTTGTAAGGCGGAATAATAATCTGCTTATCATGCTCGTAGTGTACACTTTGCAGCGTATCCGGTTTTTTACCCAGGTTGCTTATTACCGCATCGGCAAACTCGTCTGTACCCACCAGCCTGGTGCTTGTACCATCTTTGTATAAATCATAGGTATGTATACCCTCTTCTATTGTCTTTAGCCATGCGTTTTGCACCTTTTCAGCTATTTCCGACTGCCCTATGTGGGTAAGCATCATTATAGCCCCCTGAAGCAAGCCCGAAGGGTTGGCAACATTTTGGCCTGCACGGCGCGGTGCCGAACCATGAATTGCCTCAAACATGGCACATTCTTCGCCTATGTTAGACGAGCCTGCTAAACCTACAGAACCGGTAATCTGCGCAGCTACATCTGAAAGTACATCACCATAAAGGTTTGGCATTACAATAACATCAAAAGCCTCCGGTGTGTCGGCCATTTTTGCAGCGCCTATGTCTATAATCCAGTGCTCGTTTTCAATTTCCGGATATTCGGCTGCAATTTCATCAAATACTTTATGGAACAATCCGTCGGTTTGTTTCATAATGTTATCCTTTGTAAAGCAGGTTACTTTTTTTCTGCCGTATTGTTTTGCGTATTCAAACGCATAGCGTACAATTTTTTCGCACCCCGGGCGGCTAATCAGTTTAAGGCACTGTACCACCTCATCAGTTTGTTGGTGCTCTATACCAGCATAAAGGTCTTCTTCATTTTCCCTAATAATTACAATATCCATTTTAGGATGCTTGGTTTGCACAAACGGATGCAGGCTGGTACATGGTCTTACGTTTGCATAGAGGCCTAAAAACTTACGCGTGGTTACGTTAAGGCTTTTGTAGCCACCGCCTTGTGGAGTGGTAATCGGTGCCTTTAAAAACACTTTGTTTCTGCGTATGGTATCCCAAGATTCTTTAGCGATACCGGCGGTGTTACCGCTTAGATACACCTTTTCGCCTACCTCTATTTCTTCAATTTTAATTTGGGCTCCTGCCGCAAGTATAATTTTTAACGTGGCATCCATTATTTCAGGGCCTATGCCATCGCCCTTTGCTACTGTTATTGTTTTCATGTTGAAAAATGATTGTTTATCTGAGGCAAATCTATAACGGGTTTTTTATAAATTTTTATTTATATTTGAAATCTAAAACATAAAAATATTTTATGAAATACACCCTTAACCAGCTTCAGATATTTTTAAAAGTAGCAGAGACAGAAAGCATTACAAAAGCTGCAGACGAACTGCATCTTACCCAGCCGGCAGTTTCTATACAGCTAAGAAATTTTCAGGCCCAGTTTGACATCGCCCTGACTGAGGCTATAGGGAGAAAAATTTACATTACCCCTTTCGGGAAAGAAATTGCAAAAGCCGCCGAAACTATTATAGAGCAAGTGTATGCCATAAACTACAAGTCGGCTTTATACAAAGGGCAAATAGCCGGAAGGCTAAAAATAGCTGTAGTTTCTACCGGTAAATATGTAATGCCGTACTTTCTATCAGAATTTTTGGCACTAAATCCGGCCGTAGAACTTACTATGGACGTAACCAATAAACGAAACGTTATAGAAAGCCTGGCCAATAACGAAGTTGATTTTTCGCTGGTATCTGTACTGCCGCCAAAAATGGATATTGAAAAGATAGACTTACTTAAAAACAAACTCTACCTTGTGGGCAACCAGGCAAAGGCTTTTGACACCAATGCACCTAAAGAAGTGTTTAAAAATTTGCCGCTTATAGTACGTGAGGAAGGCTCTGGTACGCGGCAAACCATGCTGGAGTACCTTAACCGAAATGATATTAGCTATCTTAAAAAGATGGAGTTAACCTCTAACGAAGCCGTTAAGCAAGCCATAATTGCGGGGATGGGATATTCTATAATGCCGCTAATAGGTATTAAAAACGAACTGTTTAATAACGACCTCCATATATTGCCCGTAAAAGGTCTGCCAATAACTACCATGTGGAGCCTGATTTGGCTAAAAGGAAAACAGCACTCTACCGTTGCCGCCGCGTATATTGATTATTTGGAAAATTTTAAAAACAAAATGGTAGGCAGTACATTTAAATGGTACGAACAGTTTTAGTGATTAAAAAGTGGTACTAACTACGTGCATTTTACGTGCGGTTTATACGCCGAAATATAGAAATGACGGTTATAACGTGTACGTTTTGCAATAATGGGAATGTCATAAAATAGAAAAACCCTCAGTAATACTGAGGGTTTAGGGTGGTGATCGCGACAGGATTCGAACCTGTGACCGCCTGCTTAGAAGGCAGGTGCTCTATCCAGCTGAGCTACGCGACCGTACCGAAATTATTTCAAAAAAAAAATCCCGCTTCTCACAAAGCGGGATGCTGTGGTCGGGGTGGCAGGATTCGAACCTGCGACCTCCTGGTCCCAAACCAGGCGCGATGACCGGGCTACGCTACACCCCGAAAAGAGCGGAGAGACAGGGATTCGAACCCTGGCAACGCTTGCGCGTTGACAGATTAGCAATCTGCTCCGTTACCACTCCGGCACCTCTCCTGCACTAAGCTTGCAAATCGTGATTGTTACATCTTTTTTGCGGTTGCAAATGTAGGGCAAACAACTACATATTTCCAAGTATTTTCTAAGTTTTTTTTCAATTTATTTTGCAAAATATCCAAAGTGATTAACAATCAATGTTATGCAAACGAAAAAAAATTACTTAATACACTTTAAATTTTCAATAAAATAGCGATCCGGCTTGTAAGTTTGCTTCATCGTCTCACTTTTTAGCTCAGTGTTTATAGGGTAATCCTTCATTTCACCCGAGTATTTTACCCGTATAAAAGATATGGGAGCCGACTCTAAATCTTCAAAAGATCCTTTGATAAACAAAAACGGCACCGAAAGCGTGCGTATGTTTACCTGTTCTTTATCATCGTAAATCATAATAGAGCATTGGTCTTCGCCCGCATATACAAGTGTCACAATTTTATTGTTTGCAAGTTGTATGTACACCCTGGAATCTTTATCAAAACAATACATTTTAGAAAAGTCCTTAGACTTGCCCAATAACTGGAAATTTAAAATAGGCACATCCTGGCTGTTAGACAGCGAAAAAAACAAAAATTCAGATGAACCCCCAAAAGCGTATTCATGCATTAAATACTCCGGTGTTGTGCGCAGCTCCTGGCCCGGGGTTTTATCTTCTACAGAAAATTTGCAATCAGCTTGTTGCGCTAAAACTGCGCTTCCGTATAACAGGCATCCGAGAAGGGACAAACGGGTAAAAATAGTTTTCAAAGTAAGTGTGGTTTAATTAACTGTGCCAAATATAACCAAATATAGTTTAAAGGCTGATTAATAGTATATGCCGTATTTTTCACCAAAATTGTTTAGTTTTAATCTTTAGTTTACACCATTATGAAGAAATTTATACTCCCCCTGTTAGCAGCCGGCGCATTAGCCGCGTTGTATGGTTTTAATGACACCCCGGCTTACAGCGCGCCGAAATACAACATTATGGCAGAAAAAACACCCGCAGAAAACTACGCCAACTACTGTAGCGGATGCCACGGCGAAAAAATGGATGCTTTTACAGACCGCCAGTGGAAACACGGCAGTAGCGTAAAAGACCTTATGGTGAGCATAAAGAAAGGCTGGATAGATGAAGGCATGCCGGCATTTGATAAAACCTTTACAGATAAAGAAATAAGCGAGCTTGCCGAATATATTAAAAAAGGCATACAAAATGTAGAAGCCTTTAACTTTGATACCGAACCTATTACGGGAACTTTTAAAAGTGAACAGCTTACCGTTACCCTTGATACCATAATTACAAAGACAGATGTAGTGTGGGGTATGGCATTTTTACCCGACGGCAGCCTTATAGCAACTGAACGTGGCGGCACTATGTATAAAATAAACAATAAGAAGAAAACCGAAATAAGTGGCGTACCAGAAGTACTGAGCGAAGGACAGGGTGGATTGCTGGACGTGGCCGTAAGCCCCACTTTTTCGGCAGATAACACATTGTTTTTTTCGTATTCAAAACCAAAAAAAGAAAACGGCAAAACACTGGCTACTACAGCAGTTATGTCTGCAAAACTAGAAGGAACTAAGCTTACCGGCCAAAAGATAATTTTTGAAGCGCTGCCTTACGCCCCTACCCGCCATCATTATGGTAGCAGGCTGGTGTTTGATAAGCAGGGGCATCTATACATTTCGGTAGGCGAACGCGGTAATGAAAATCAAAATCCGCAAACGCTGGAAAACAACCAGCTGGGCAAAATACACCGTATTAACACGGACGGCAGTATCCCGACAGATAATCCGTTTAAAGATAAAAGCGGAAAACCCACCACCATATACTGCTATGGCAACAGAAACCCGCAAAGCCTTGCCTTTAACCCATGGACTGGCGACCTTTGGGAAACCGAACACGGACCGCGCGGTGGCGACGAAATAAACATTATACAACCGGGAAATAATTATGGATGGCCCGTTACCAGTTACGGTATTAACTATAATGGGACTACAATAACAAACAAGACAACAGCCCCGGGAATAACCGACCCTGTTACCTACTGGATTCCCAGCATAGCACCATCGGGCATGGCGTTTGTAAACAGCGATGTATATAAGCCGTGGAAAGGTGCATTGGTGGTGGGCTCTCTTCGTTTTAAATACTTAAACCTCTGCTACATTAAAGATAATAAAGTGGTAAAACAAGAAAAACTGCTTAAAAATATAGGCCGTGTACGCGACGTTCGCGTAGGCCCCGATGGATATATATACGTGGCTGTAGAAAAACCAGCATCTGCCATATACAGGCTTATTCCGGCAAAATAATTTTTTAATGTATCAATGTATCAATTTAAATACCCACTTATTGATACATTGATACATTGATACATTGATACATTGATACATTGATATATTGAAACATTGAAACATGATTATTTCAAAAAAAATTTAACCGGCGCATTGCCGGTTAAAAAATATTACTTTACTTTGCAATTCAAAGTACTTTAATTATGAACGATTATTTAAAGGACATACAAGATATAAAAAAGATGATGGACCGCTCTACGCAGTTTATATCATTAAGCGGAATTTCTGGAGTACTAGCAGGTATATATGCCCTTGCTGGAGCCTACGCTGCAAGACAGATAACCGGAGACAGCTACCCGTATATCACCCTTGAAAGCGTTGAATTTAAACAATGCCTGGGCATAATGGCAGCTGTGCTGGTATTATCGGTAGGTACTGCGCTTATAATGTCGGCATCCAAAGCTAAAAAGCAAGGTACCAGCCTAATAAACAGTACCTCGTTACGATTGTTGGCAAACTTTGCTATTCCGCTTGTTACCGGTGGCATTTTCGCATTACTTTTGGTCAATGCCCACCATTATGGCCTTGTAGCACCTGTAACGCTTATATTCTACGGTTTAGCCTGTGTAAATGCCAGTAAATATACACTACGCGATGTGCGATACCTGGGTATTACCGTTATAATAATAGGGCTGGCAGCTACCTATGCGGTGGGCTACGGACTTGAATTTTGGGCACTGGGTTTTGGGGTATGCCACATACTCTACGGCAGCATAATGTATTACAAATACGACCGTAAACAATAGTTTTGAAAAACATTTTACAGCATATTAACAAGGCATTTGACCACCGTATACGGTTGGGAATTATGAGCATACTTATGGTAAATGAGTATGCCGACTTTAATACGCTTAAAGAACTCCTGGGTGTTACAGACGGTAACCTTGCCAGCCACGCCAAAGCCCTTGAAACCGAAGGCTATATTACAATAGAAAAACAATTTATAGGCAAAAAGCCAAACACAAAGTATATAGCCACCCCAGCCGGAAGAAAGGCGTTTAGGGACCATATAGATGCGCTTGAAAAACTGATACAAAAAAGCTGATATTTTTTTAATCATTAACTTTGAAATACAAAGTACTTTAAAAACAAAAAATATGAATTCTACTTTAAAATTTATGGTAATACGAAATATGAAGCGCTACCTGCCGCTGCTACTTATTGCCCTGTTTAGCATGGTTTTACTGCTCATAAGGGTAAAGATAACTCAAAGTGCTTACTACATGTTTCTTATATGGAATTTGTTCCTCGCCGCATTGCCGCTGCTTGCAAGTATTGTATTACAAAGCTCTAAACGCATTAGCGGGCATACATACTTATTTTATATACTATTAGCTACATGGCTCTTCTTGCTGCCAAATGCCCCTTACCTGGTAACAGACCTGGTTCACTTTAGGCGTGAAAACAGCGTACCGTTCTGGTTAGACTTGCTGATCCTCGGGTCTTTCAGCATTTCCGGATTTCTTTTTGGACTCGCTTCAATGAAAAATGTTTATAACGTACTCCTCAACCAGTGGACACGGACGATGGCTAATATTTTTATGATAACTGTTTGTCTGTTAAGCGGTATGGGTATATACATAGGTCGTGTAATGCGCTACAACAGTTGGGATATATTAACCCGCCCTATGACTTTACTAAAAGATATTTTTATAACCATGACAAGTTCAGACACCTATCCTGCCGCACTAGGCATAACCTTAGGGTTTGGACTGTTACAGTTTCTTTTGTTTGATTTATATACGACTTCTGAAAAGTAAAAAAAATTTATAAAACTACTTTGAATTTCAAAGTAAAAACAGCACTTATGAATACCCTTAAAAATAAACTTGAGGCCGTAAAACGCCAGTTTGACCGCAATGCACAACGCCTTACGGCACACAACCTGCTTACCTATCCTGAGGGCACTTTGGGCCACCAGCTGGGCAATTTCCTCCTGATACAGAACTACGGACAAAACACCTATGCCAGCCGCGAAGACATCCTTCAGATGCTTGTAACCGGTAATACGGTTACCCTTACAGACGAAATAGCATTGCAGTATTACCTGTTTGGCAACGGTTGCATTAGGTTAAGGGTCCTCTTAGCCATGGGCATAGGTTTGGCTATAAGGCCGCACAGGCTACGTCACTTTTACAACATGTATAAAAAAGGAACCACTGCCCTAAGATTTTACGACATAGACCATTTACGGCTGTTACACCAGCCGATAAACCGAGTTAAAGAAACCTTCATGATACTGTAACCATGAAGCGACTTAGCAAACCAACCGCGATTATGTGACTGCCCGTAGTGGTATGGGCAGCTACATTTATCTACTGCGTCTACCTTTATTTTGCCGTAAAAAATTCCCCTTCAGCCTACTGTGCCGAGTACATAATGGGTATAGGCCATGTTGTAGCAATTTTTATAAATATAGTCACATTTACGTTTACGCTGATTATGATGTCTGTTTATCCTGAAAAGCAAAATGCGCTGTTTTACAGGCTGTTGTTATTGCTTACAAACTTTGTAACCGCAGCTGTATTATCCACCCTGATTAGCATACAAAACCCTTGTTTATAACCACTTAAATATAATTCTATGAAACATATATTGCAGTTTTTTAGCCCCTTAGATTTCGATGGGCTGGATGTAAAACACATACCGGTTTCGGTAGAAAAGTTTCTAAAGCAACCCTTATTTCTGGCAGGTATAACCTTTAGTATAATGACGCTTTTTTTTATTACAGATCTAGTAATTAAACGTCAGTGGCTAATAACGCTTGGAATAATGCAGGCAATTGTAACGCTGCTTATTACCGTTTTTAATGTTGTACTTGTTTTAACCGCAGTACAAATAAGCCTTAACTATCCGTATGTAAGGACGTTGGTTTTTAAAAAGACCTCTATCCTTTTCCTTAACATACCTCTTGCCATACTATATCTCTACATTATTAATTCAATAATATTTTAACCTTTAATACTATGGAAACAAATAATCAATCTCATCAGCCACAAGGCTTTATGGAAAGCATCACTGCACGTGTAATTATGGTGGGAGTGCTAACGCTGATACTGTTGATCCCGCTGCAATTTGTAAAGAGCCTAATTTGGGAACGCGAAGCGCTTCAAGACAATGTTAAAAAAGAAATCAACGGGCAGTACGGTGGCGAGGTTTACCTGTACGGACCGATATTAAAAATCCCCTATCTCAGTGCGGGCCAGATAGCTTACGCGTATTATTTCCCTGAAACACTGAACATAAAATCTGATGTAAAAACAGAGGAAAAAAACAGAAATGTTTATAAAACCACTGTTTTTAAGAGCGTTATACAATGTAATGGTTATTACAAGCCTATAATGCAGCACAAACAGGAAATAGACCCGCAAATACTACAGTGGGATAAAGCAACCATACTGGTTACCACTAAAAACCTTAAAACCATTAAAGGAGCATTTTCCATAAGCATTAACGGTAGAAGCTATCCGTTTGAGCCTACAGTAAAAGAACCTGGAACTATGGCATTTGAAAGCCTTGAAACACAGCCTATTTCCATAAATCCAAATGCATCTTTACAATATTCTATAAACGTTAATTATGATGGTTCTGAGCGTATTAGCGTAATACCTATAGGCAAGCTAACGGATATAAAAATGAAATCAGACTGGGCAGATCCTAAATTTACCGGAAACTTCCTTCCTGTTTCTAAACAAATAGATACCAGCGGCTTTGCTGCAAACTGGAAGGTATCACACCTAAACAGGCCGTTTGTACAGCAGTATTTTGGCAGCTTGCCAGACCTTAAAGCATATGCCTTAACCACAGAGTTCCTCATAAAAAACAATGAGTATCAGCAAAATGAGCGTACGGCTAAGTACGGTTTCCTGGTAATAGGATTAACGTTTTTAGTATTCTTCCTAATCCAGACGATAAGCAAAATTTTTATACATATATTTCAGTATACCATGATAGGATTGGCGCTCATAATGTTCTATACCTTACTGGTTTCCATTACAGAACACAGTAGTTTTAACCTTGCCTACAGCATAGCAGGCACGGCAGTAGTCAGCATGATTACCCTGTACACGGCAGCCGTGTTAAAAAACAGGAAACTCACACTGCTTGTAGGCGCATCTCTCGCCACGCTGTATACATTTATATACGTGATTATCAAACTAGAAGACTACGCACTACTTGCCGGAAGCATTGGCCTGTTTGCAATACTCGCCGCCGTAATGTACTTCTCAAGGAAGATTGAATGGCAACCCATACAATAGAGTCTAGATATAAAAAAGGCTACCTACCGTTTTAGGTAGCCTTTAAATTTATAAAACGGCATCAGCTAATTTTTGTCCGCTTTTCAGTGGGAAAAAAACACCCAAAAATACTACACAAAAATTTAAGAAATTTCTCTCTAAAAAGCCATGTATATTGGTTTACAGTGCTGATTCTTCCACATTTTAATGTGTTTTCACAAAAACAAGAAACTGCAAACATTTGATAATCAAAAACTGTAAAAAAAGAGATTTTCGTTAAACGGTCTACTATTTCGTTTTCGTTCAGCAATCGACTAATTTTTGTTCTAACAATCTATGTATAGTTCTTAGCACACGTTACTGAACAAATGGCTTCAGTACTATATAAGCGAGTTGATTGTAATTTTGAACACCGTATAACGGCGTTAGTGAACAAAAATCCTTTAAACAAAAAAAGCGGCGCAATTCTTGCGCCGCCTTTAGTTAAATCTATTTAGTTATTAACCGTTTATAAAACTTATAATCTCCTCATTAAACTTTTCTTTGTGAGTGTACACCAGTCCGTGAGGGGCATCGTCAAACACTACAAACTTAGCCTGAGGAATAGCAGCCGCGGTCTTTTCACCAGATATATCCATAGGAACCGTTTCGTCGGCTTTACCATGTATTACAAGCGTAGGTACTTTTATACGGGTTAAGTCATCCCTAAAGTCGGTTGTAGACCACGCCTGCATAGCTTTTATGGTAGCATAACCTGCCGCTTGTAGTGCAAGCGCGGAATCCTGCTGTAGCCTTTCTTCGCTTACGGGGTTACTAAACAGGTGTACGCCGTAGAACTGCTTACCAAAACCGGTAAGGAAGTGCGCACGGTCAGCTTCAAGCTGTTGTTGTATGCCGTCAAACTGCTCTTGCGGAACACCATCCGGATTACTGTCGGTTTTAAGCAAAAACGGCGTTACCGAACTTACAAAAGCCGCTTTTGTAACCCTGCCTTCATTGTTGTATTTAGAAAGGAAACGGGCTACTTCGCCCCCACCCATACTAAACCCTACGAGGGTAACATTATAAAGGTCCAGTGTTTCAAGCAGCGCCTTTAAGTCTTGCGCAAAGGCATCGTACGTATACGGCTCCCACGGTTTAGACGACTTACCAAAGCCACGGCGGTCATAGGCTATTACACGTATGTTATGCTTAGGGAGTTCGTTAAACTGGTACTCCCACATTTCCAGATTTAGGGGCCATCCATGTATAAGTACTACGGGGTCCCCCTCGCCTACTTCCTGATAATAGATTTGTACTTCTTCGGGTGTGCCGGTAAGCCCGGTGTTGGTGTTTAAGATAAATGGCATAATGTATAGGTTTTGAATTGTTATCACCCAAAAGTACCCACTCTATTTTAAGATAATTCCTTAATTAAGAAAGCCTTTTGAGTTAATTAAAAGCTAATTAACCCAAAAGGCTCTTTTACGTAACCTCCACAAAACGTTTGCCTTGCACTGGCCGGTATTCGATAAAATATTTTGTTATTTTCGAATTGTTATATTATACTTTTTAATCATTTTTAGCATACCCGTATCGGTACTAAAAACCGTATTAAGCCCCTGTGGTTCCTGTGGCGGATCTGCGGTAAATGCATCGCCTTCGTGCCAATGGCCCTGTGACGGATTGTTTTTACCGGTACCACCATAGCCCCAAAAATTAAGTGCGGTAAATGCCTTATGCTGTTTAATGCTGCGTTGCAGCTTATCAAAAATAGCTTTGTAATACACCTCGCGGTCTGTGGCAGGCACTTTCCTGTCCAGGCTTTCGTGGGTACGAGGTAAACCGAATTCCTCCAGCACCAATGGTTTGTGCAGCTTTTCGGCTACCGCTATGTGCTGGTCTATGTATTCCATGGTTTTATTAATAGCAACAGGAAGCGTTTCGGCGGGCGTTTCGTGTTTGTACCAACCCCAGTTCTTAGGCCAAATGTGCATGGTAAGATAGTCTATCTTAGGGTTGTTGTGGGCACGCTCATAAATGGCTATATCATCTGCCGAACCTGCCTTGCCTTCGCTTCCGGTACAAATCAAATGATAACCATCCAGCTGGTCTATGGTATTTACCACATCATTTAACCATGTGGTAAAATGGCCTTCGTTATCAGCAGTAAATACGCGTGGCTCATTGGCTATTTGCCACGCCATAATGGTATTGTCTTCCGTATACTTTACCTTACTGTAAGCGTTAGTACGGGTTATAATTTTGGCAATGTGCTTTTTCATGGCCTCCTGGCATGGCATACACTGATGGAACTGCTTTACGTAGTCCATAAACTGCGGCCAGGTATTGGGCGGAATGTTAGGGTTAGGCAATGTGCCCTTGCCGTTCCATTCCAGGTACTGCGCCATACCGCCACTCCACTCCCAGTTATTCCCCAGATACAGCACAGCATACATATTACGCTTTCGTAGCTCATTAAGCAAATAATCCAGTCCATCGAGCAGATCATCGTTATACACGCCCTGCTGTGGCTGCAGCGCTGGCTTTACGGTAAAGTCCTGCGTGCCCCCTTCGGCACCAACCAGTATACGGAGGTTGTCTATAGCGTTTGCTTTTAGCTCGTCCAGCTCCTTAGCAAGGCGGGTACGATCACCCACGCTTTTACTGGCCAGCAGGCTGCCGTACCAGTAATTAGCCCCAATGTAATGGTAGGGTTTATTGCCTTTATAAAACGCTGTCCCCTTTACGGTAATATGCTCAGGCGCCGCAGTGTTTTTTTGGGCTGCGCAGGAAATACTTAACCCCATTGCCGTAAGTGCAAGGGTAGTTTTTAATACGTGCATCATAAAATATATCTTTTTTAGGGGTAAAAAGAGGGCGCAGCCCCTCCTCAAGAGCCGCGCCCTACGAAAAACATTAACCCAAATTTTAACCTATTGTGTAATGGTATACATAGCAGGTATATTGTGCTGTAATACCGATTTTGATTTAGAAGCAAAGTCTTTAAAATCCTGGGTATTGCTCTGTCCCGATGGTGGTACATAATACCCGGTAGCGTCGTTGTACCAAAACATTACATACGCTACCTTACTATCATTTGCCGTAAGGGCGTTGTACATATTTGTACTAAAAAAACCAGTTAAAGGTGCCGTAGTAGCAGTTACCCGGTAACCTGTTTCGGTCATGGCGCAGATTTTAACTCTTTCCTGTGCCAATGCCGATACCATTTTCATTTTATTGCCGGCATTTGTAACACCTTGTGTACTGCCGTTGCTAAAATCACCGTAATTATCCATACCAAGCACATCTACGTAAGCATCTCCCGGATAGCGCTCCAGGTACTTAGCGGAAGTAGTGTAACTGTTATCTGGCGAGTAAGCATACAGTACATTGTGTACGCCCTTAGTATCGCGCAGATAGGTTACTAAAAACTGCCAGGCCTGTTTGTACTGGTCTGGTGTACAGTACGCAGCGCCCCACCAAAACCAGTTGCCGTCAAACTCATGGAACGGGCGGAAAATAACCGGTATCAGCTTGCCATCGGCTCCTTTAAGGTTGTTTAGCACACTCGCCACTTTGTCTAGCTTTTGCTTAAAATATTCGTGGTTTTCTCCTCCGGGCAATATACTTGCAAACGCATTTGCTTTTTCCTGAGCGGTCATGTCGCTGGTGTAAAACGATATGCCTCTGTAAGGCTCTCGCAGGTGCCAGCTAAAGGTATTTACCATACCCTTATTATAAGCCTCCTTAACGTGATTGGTTATGATAACTTCCTGCTGGTAGAACCAGTTTTGTGCTGTCCCATCATTCTGATTATCGGTAATAAACATAAAGTCTGAGCCCAGAAGCGCAGGGTCGCTGCCCGTAGCTTTTTTTATATCTGAATTGCCGACAGCATCCTGGTAAAAAGCGTTAAACGCGTCTTGCTGCCCTATCAGGAATTTTGATTTCTGTGTATTGTGCAGATTGTAAAACAGGGCTACCGTTTCGGCTGTGGCATTAGGATCGGCCAGGTAAGAACGTACATTTTGCGCCGTAAGCACGTCGGTCTGCGCGGGTGGCGTAGTTGTAGCAGCGGCCTTATTATCGTCTCCGCTGCACGATGCCAACCCAATGGCAAGCACAACAATTAAAATCTTCTTCATAGCTTGTGCGTTCCAAAAAAGGATCAAAATACCCTTCATTTTGGTTATTGCAAATTAGCGTATCAATCGTTTTCGGGATACTGCTATTTTGTCAAAAAAACATATTATATTTTCATACGCCACTATATATAACACGAAAAATAAAAGCCTGCAAAACAACATCTTGCAGGCTTTAACCCAATAAATAGTTTTAAATGAGTATTTACAAAGGCGTCTTACTACCTTTATATGGTTACAGGCGCTTTATAAGCTCCAGGCATGCCCTGCTGTTATGGTAAGGGCATTTCCAAAAACCGGCCTTATCTTTTAAAATCAGTGAGTAATCGGCATTAACGCCCCATACCCACTCACCATTTACGGTGTCCAGTATATATTTTTTTGTAAACTCCCAATTTTGGTTTGCAGCAACGAGATATTTTTCATCTCCCGTAAGCTGCCATGCATTAACCATGCCTATTATAAATTCGCTTTGGGGCCACCAGTGCTTTTCGGCAATAAGATGGTCTTCGTGCGGGTCGTATTCGTACCAAAGCCCGCCATCAGTATCTACCCCCTCAAAGGTAGCATCGGCCATAATAACGGCGTGCTTCTTATAGATTTCTATAAGCTGTGCATCGTTTATTACCTCTGCACACCACAACAGCAACCAAGCCGCCTCAATATCATGCCCGTAAGAAATTACGTCTGGCTTCTCTACCCATTCTTCATTAAAAAACAGGTGAAGGTGACCGGTTTCTATATCCATAAAATGGTTATTTATGGTAATGAGCAGTTGTTTTATAACGCTCTTTAAACCTGCGTCGGGCCAAACCCTGTACAGGTTAGCATACCCTTCTACAATATGCAGGTGGGTATTCATGGTTTTCTTTTCGTTAGCATCTTTTTCGCTCAGGCGAAGATCGTCAATCGGTTGCCATTCTCGCGTAAAAGCCTCAAGATAACCCGAATACTCTTTATCAAAACTATGCTCTTCTATCTTATGATAAAGATTGATGGCAAGATCAAGGGCATCATCATTTTGGGTAACGGAATAGTATTCCGCTAACCCATAAATGGCAAATGCCAGCGCGTAAATCTGGTTTTTTGTATCCTTAGGCGAACCATCGGCATTAACACTCCAAAACAAACCGCCGTACTCCTTATCATAAAAATAAGTAGACAGGTAATTGTATGCGCGGTGTGCCAGCTGCAAGTGCACCTCATTTTTTGTAACAGGATATGCCGCAGCAAATGCCCACAAAATGCGGGCATTCATTACGGAGCCTTTTTCGGCTGAATAGTCTTTTTGTTCGTTACAGTCTATGGTGCCTATAAAGCCACCGTTAACGGTATCTACTGTATTTTTTTCCCAATACTCCAGTATGCTTTGCAGCTCGTGGCGCATGGCTTCTTTAAGTGGCATCATTACAAAAACTTCTTGTTGCTGTCTACAAGATCTATTATGGTTTGTACCGAACCTGCTGACGTAAAGGTATCTGCAGGCGAATTGATTACATAGTCTACCAGTTTGTCTACGGTAGAAACCGCTACGTGCATACGCGTATCAGACGATGCGTAGTAAATGTAAACCGTGCCATCTTCATCGGCTATCCAGCCGTTTGAAAACAATACATTGCTTACATCGCCCACACGTTCAATACCTTCAGGAGCCATAAAATGGCCTGCAGGGTGGTGTGTAACCTTATCTATCTCGTTAAGATCGGTCATAAACATATACAACGTATAGCGCAGCCCCGCCGCAGTGTTACGCACGCCATGCGCCAAGTGAAGCCAACCTTTTTCAGTTTTTATAGGTGCCGGGCCAAGGCCGTTTTTAAGTTCGTAAATGGTATGGTACACTTTACCGCAAATGATTTTCTCATCCTGAACTTCAGGATTTTCCATTTTATCGATAAAGCCCAGGCCAATACCGCCTCCGCTACCCACGTCTATAAAACCATCCTGAGGACGTGTGTATACCGCATACTTTCCGTTTACAAACTCCGGATGCAGTACCACATTACGCTGCTGGCCTGTATTACTAATCAGGTCGGGCAGGCGCTCCCAGTTTATAAGGTCTTTAGTACGCACAATACCTGCATTGGCTATAGCCGAACTCGTATCGCCTTTAGGGGCATTAGGGTCTTTGCGTTCGGTACAAAAAATACCGTACACATAACCGTCTTCGTGCTGAATAAGCCTCATGTCGTACACATTGGTATCAGGATTACCTTCAATCTGTGGGATAACCACCGGTTTGTCCCAAAACTCAAAGTTATCTATACCATTAGGGCTTTCGGCAATGGCGAAGAACGATTTACGATCTACACCTTCTACACGAACGCACATAATGTGCTTGCCGTTCCATTTGGTGGCACCGGCATTAAACGCGGCGTTAAAGCCTATGCGTTCCATACCATGCGGATTAGTTTCGGCATTAAGGTCATACCTCCAGTGCAGCGGAATGTGCGCCGCTGTAACCACAGGGTTTTTATAACGCATGTACACACCATTACCGGCTGCTGCTGGCTCGTTCTTTTTTTCTATCAGTTCGCGGTGGGCTTTTACCAACGCGTCGTAGTTTGGTATTACAACCGTGTTTTCAGTAATCATATCCAATTTCCTTTTGTAATAATTGGTGTAATCGTTTTGTTTTTTAAAAATCGGTAAGCCTGTTCCACCATGTTTTTTTCATTACGGCAAATATTACCGCGAGTAAAATCAACACAGTAAAAAACCCGGTCCATTTACTTAAGATAAAGTACATAGGCAATAGCGTAAGCAAAATTTGTCCTGCCATGCCCATAGCCACGTTCGCCATGTTTATGCCAAAGTTCTTGTTCTTTTGCAGAGCCGGGTCTTGTTGTTGTGCAAGCTCGTGTATGGGTTTCCACATACCCCACGGCCTTACGGTTTTGTAGAAATTAACCAGCGTTTCAGTATTCGTTGGAGGCGCCGCGTAAGAACCCAAAATACAGGCTGCCAACTGGATTACAAAAAACACCGGGAAAAAGTACAACATACGGGTACCATCAAAGAAATGGCTGAGGCCCGTAACCGATAAAAACGGTGGTATGGCGCTGGCTATGATACCAGCAAGCATTCCCCAGAAGAAACCGGTAGCATTAAAGCGCCACCAGTACCATTTGAGTACATTAGCACACACAAAGCCCCCATACAGCCCTGCGGTGATAATGTTGAATATCATGTTTACATCTTTTATAAGCAAGCCAAGGCCTACACCCAAGATTACCATAAGCGTTCCTGAAAGATACCCCATACGGATGATTTGCTTCCTGCCCGCATCCGGCTTAAAATATTTCAGGTAAATGTCGTTTACTATATACGCCTGCCCAGCATTTAGCGTACCGCTAAAGTTACTCATAAAAGCCCCAAGGAATCCGGCAAGTACCAGCCCCACAAGCCCTACAGGCAGATATTTATTTATTACAGCAGGCATTATACTTTCAAAGTTAATACCGTCTGCCGTATGGTTTATTTCAAGGTCTTTAAAGTAAAGCACGCCCAGTATACATAAGCCCATTGTCATAAAATAACGGATAGGCAGCAGTATGATAGAAATGAAACCGCTCATTTTACTGGCTTCCTCCGGCGACTTGGTACTTAATATTTTTTGGCAATCGTAGTTAGGTGCAGGGCCGGCAAGGCTTTTTAGCACGCCGCTAAAAAACATCATGGCTACCACAGCAGAAAACAGCTTATACCCATCCTGCTCCAGCTTGTGCTGTGCTTCAGGTAATATGGTTTGCCAGTCAAGCCCAAGTTCTGCACCAAACAGCGGGCTATCCCACCCCAGTGGCATTTTATCTGTAAATACAATACCGCTGTCTGCAAGCGCCATCATGGCTATGGTACCCACAAAGAGCGAACACACAATCATAATCATGTACTTAATAAAGTCGGCCAGCACAATACCGTGCATACCGCCTACTATACTATAAAATGTAGCTACAATGCAAATGCTTACGCCGTAAAACTGTGCCGTAAAATGTTTAGCATCAAGCAACGCTGCTTTATATTCGGCAGAGCCCGCAGCAAACTGCTCTATATGCTGATCTAAAAATGGTACTACACCTTTTATAGTATCGTACGGTATAAATATTTCAAGGAATTCGCCCACACCCACAAATGCATAGGCCATATAGCCCACGCAAAGCATAAGCGCAAACACCACTACTACGGCATGGCTGCTGCGCACCCCTTTATCGGTTAAGCCAAAACGCGTACCCAGCCACTCGGCACCGGTAGTAGCATTGCTTCGCCTAAGCCATTTACTAAGGAACACCATAAGGAACACCTGGTTAAACACAGGCCACATCCACGGAATCCATACACTTTTAAATCCGTATAAAAACGCCATACTAACCAGCAGCATGGTACCGCTTATATCAAACATATCGCTGGCATCGCTAAGGCCCAGCATATACCACGGAAGCACTTTGCCCCCCATAAGGTAGCTGTCTTTACTGCGCTTGGCGCGGTTTTTCATTATAATACCTATTGCCACCATAAGTAAAAAGTACGCGGCAATAATAGAGAGGTCTATAGCTGTAAGTCTCATTATATAACAAGGCAAGCGTATGTAAAACGCTTATTTTTTATAAAGGTTTAGTTTTGTTGCTTCTTTTTGAAAAAGGGTTTCCGGCTGGTTGTAGTATTTTACAAAGTCCGCCTCATACTTATGCCCTTTGTACGGCGCATAGTAGTGCATGCGCGGTGGGGCCATGTACTCATTCCACCCATGGTTACGCCATACCAACACATAAGATATTTTTCTGTTGGCTATAGCATTAGTAAGCGTTTCTGTCCACCAGGTAGCATAAGGTATTTGCTCGAAACCCGTTTCGGCAATAGCCGAAAGTTTGTTGTGTTCGCGTGCCACCTCGTCTATTATACCTACGAGGCGATGTGTGTCTGCCGCAAATTTATCGCGTTTGGCAGCTTCCTCTCCTCCTTGGTAAATATCAAAGCTAACCATATCTACATAAGCATCGCCCGGATAGTATTCCATAAAATCAGCCTTGGTTTCTACCCCAGAGTCTGATGTGTTGTACACATACAACAAGTTGTGTACACCTTTGGCTTCAAAATACTCAACCGTAAACTTCCAAAGCTCCTTAAACTGCTCAGGGGTGGTAGTATTTTTACACCACCAAAACCAGTTTCCGGTAAACTCATGGTACGGACGGAACAATATAGGAACAAGCTTGCCATCTTTACCTTTAAGCGTAAGAAAGTATGCGGCAGCATTATCTAACCAACTCTTAAACAGCTCATGCTTAGCACCGCCCGGCAACACCGAAGCCACAGTACCCGGCTCGTTATTCCAGGCGTCTTTACCCGTTAGCGGGTTGTTCATATGCCAGCTAAAGGTGTTAATGCCACCCCATTTATACACTTGCTGCACGTAACGTTTTTGGTTACTAAACGGCACACCATCGAGGTCTTTATCTGCCTTATCCTCTATACGGCCAAGATCCCAGCCGTATACCGCAGGGTAATCGCCGATAACATCTTTCACGTCGCTGCGACCTTCTTCATAGCGCCAGTTAACACCGTAAGCCAATGCATCCTGATGACCAAAAAAATATCCTTTTTCTCGTGATTTAAACAAATTTTTGTATAAGGTTACGGTTTCCGGTGTGGCATTCTTATCGGCAGGAAGCACCTGTACCCCTGCAGTTTGCGAAGTGCTTTTGCATGATACAAGAAAAATTCCGGCTAAAAGTATGGTAATGTTATTTTTCATCTATATTTGCATGTGCTTCAAAAAAAATTTTACTTCATTGTAAAATTCTTAATTAATTAGATTGATAATTCCCAACAGTATAAATTTATCAGCCCATTTTTGATAATGCCAAAGATATAACGGGCATTTAATATCAGTTAATACTATTTTATCATTATTGTAACAAAATTTTACAAACGTTGTAGTAGCTATGGACAACCAAAAATTTCATCGCGAAATACCGCCTTTATCTAAAGATGACAGCTTCCTGGTTTTTGACCGGCACAAAGACACCTTTGAGTTCCCTATACACTACCATCCCGAATACGAAATTAACTTTATTTTGGGCGGAAAGGGCGTAAAACGCATTGTAGGCGACCACATTGAAGAAATAGACGATATAGAACTTGTACTCGTAGGGCCTAACCTGCCCCACGGATGGGAACTGTTTAAATGCAAAAACAAAGACATCAACGAGATTACCATACAGTTTCACAACGACCTGTTTGACGACTCATTGCTGGAGCGCCGCATAATGCGCCCGATTAAAGATATGTTTAACCGCAGCAACCACGGCATATTGTTTTCTAAAAAAACGTCTAATGAGCTGGCAGAACGATTTAGGCGCATAAGCAAGCTCGATGGTATGGACTACTTCCTGGAGATTATGTCTATACTGCACGATATGGCCAACTCACGTAACCAACGCCTGCTGAGCAATTACACGGTAGACAGCGATGTTTTTGAAGATGACGATAAAATGAAGCTGGTGTACGAGTACATTCAACGCAACTTTAGCGAAAAAATCACGTTGGACGATGTAAGCTCTGTAGCCAGTATGAGCCCCGTATCGTTTAACCGTTTTATAAAAAAGCGTACTAATAAAACGTTTGTAAACTACCTTAACGACATCCGTGTAGGGTATGCCGCACGCTGGCTAATTGAAAAAGACCTTAGCATAAGTGAGATTGCTTATAAAAGCGGTTTTAACAATATAGCCAACTTCAACCGGATTTTTAAAAGCATAAAAAAAACAACGCCAAGCCAGTACCGCGATGAGTTCCAGGGGATGAAACGCTTCTTGTAATTGCTCTGATTTTGACAAAAAAGTACAATACACTCATTGCTTCACAAATACAAATTACAGGGTTAATTTATTGTTTTTAAACAATTTAACCCTGTTTTTGTTTGTAGTATATATATTAAAGTATAAACGCTACGCAAACGTTAGAGGAAATATTATAATGAAATGATAAAATAATATTAACCTGCTGCAGGGGTTAAGTCTAAATTTGTTTTCATCAATAAAAGAACCCTAAAATTATTGATAGCTAAATTTCTAACCTTATTAATTGCGAATTAGTAGCTAACCAAACACAAATTTTACTATGGGTAATACACTACACAAAGTTATTAAATGGTGTACTAAAGGACGAGCCCTTTTCTGCTTGCTGTCGCTCTGTTTTGCAGGGAGTTTGCATGCACAGCACAAGGTAAGCGGCGTGGTATCGGACGAAAAAGGAATGACCATTCCGGGGGTAAATGTAACCGTAAAAGGCACCCCGAACGGGGTAGCCACAGGCCTGGATGGCGACTACATCATTGAAGTACCGGAAAACGGTACACTTGTTTTCAGCTTCATAGGTTTTACAACCGAAGAAGTAGCCGTAAAAGGCAAAACCAAAATTAATGTGAAACTGGCCGAAGCCTCTAAAACCCTTGATGAAGTGGTGGTTATAGGTTACGGTACTCAAAAGAAAGAAGACCTTAACAGTTCAGTTTCATCTATACGTACAAAAGATATTGAAAACCTTAAGCAAACCTCTGTAGATCAAATGATACAGGGTAAGGCTGCGGGTGTATCTGTATCTAACAACTCAGGAGCACCGGGTAGCGCAGTATCTATCAGGGTACGTGGTACAACCTCTATTAGCGGTACTAACGAACCGCTTTACATTATAGATGGTGTTCCGGTTTCAGGAGATGCTACCGGTAAGTCTATGAGCGGCCGCCCTATGGCAGCTAACGACTTTGGCAGCTCTGGCGATTCTGGTAACAACGCAGTAAGCCCGCTATCTATGATTAACCCTAACGACATCCTTAGCATAGATATCCTTAAAGATGCTTCAGCTACAGCAATCTACGGATCAAGGGGTGCAAATGGTGTAATCATCATTACAACCAAATCAGGTAAAAAAGGAAGCGGTAAACTTTCTTACGAAGGCTACACTACCGCAGCTACCATTTACAAAAAGCTGGATATGATGGATCTTAGGCAATATGCCCGTCACCAAAATGAGCTTTCACCAATATTTGGATTTGCAGACAGCCAGCTAAGGCCGGAGTTTGCTCACCCTGAACTACTTGGTAAAGGTACAGACTGGCAGGATGCGGTTTTCCAGACAGCGATAGGAAAAAGCCACCAGTTATCATTCTCTGGCGGATCTGAAAATACATCGTACTACATCTCAGGAGGACTTCTTGATCAGGAAGGTACACAGATAGGTTCTGGATTTAAGCGTTACACGGCAAAAATAAACCTTGATACTAAAGTAAAAGACTGGCTTCGTGTAGGTGTTAATACTAACGCCGGCGTTACTAACGAAAACATTACTATAAACCAGAGTTACTCAGGTATTATAAGCAACATGCTTCAGCAAACGCCAGATGTACCGGTAAGAAACCCAGACGGATCGTTTGCAGGTTCTGCGCAAAATTCATCGGGTGTATACTACTTTAACCCTGTAGCAGAAGCACTTACTAAGCAAAACAAACTTATCCGTAAAAACTTTATGGGTAATGCTTACGCAGAAGCCGAAATCATTAAAGGCCTTAAGTATAGGATTGAAGCCAGTGCCAACACTGAGTTTAGCGAAAACCATTACTTTGTACCTACGTACAGCTTTGGTATACAAAACAACCCTATTGCTTTTTCTACAGAGCGTAACCAAAACTGGTACTCTGTAAACATTAAAAACTTACTTACGTACGACAATACATTTGGCAAACACCATGTAACCCTACTTGCAGGTCAGGAAGCAAACGACAGCCACTGGGAGGGTAATGAAATCTTCTCTACCGGTTTCCTTGCTAACGACCCACACACGGTAAACCTTGCCGATGCTAACAGCTTTAAAGTAACAGGTTACAAAGGTAGCGGCTCTATTGCGTCGTTATTCGGAAGGGTGATTTACGACTTTGGAAACAAATATGGTGTTTCTGCTTCTATAAGGAGCGACCGTTCATCTCGTTTTGACCCAAGCGTAAAAGACAAACAAACCGGTTATTTCCCTTCAGTGGCAGGTTCTTGGAAATTAAGTAACGAGCCATTTATGGAAGCTACTAAAAAATATGTAGACAACATTAAATTCAGGATTGGTTATGGTGAAACCGGTAACCAGCAAATCCCTCAGGCCAGGTATAGTGCTACACTTACCCAGCAGAACTCAGGCTTAGGCGCCGGCTTCCTGCCGTCTAACTTCCCTAACCCTAACCTTACGTGGGAGTCTATGCAGCAAACTAACTTCGGTCTTGATTTTTCATTGTTTAGTTCACGCCTTTCTGCAAGCATAGACGTGTACAGCAAAAAATCAAAAGACTTCTTATTCCAGGTGCCGCTGCCTGCTTTCCTAACCGGTGGAGAAGGTTTTTACGGTGGTATGGACGCGCCATACTCTAACCTTGGCTCTATGAAGAACAACGGTTATGATATTACCCTTACTTACAACAGCAAAGGTGAACTGCAGTGGAATTCTACTTTAGTGTTTTCTCACTACAAAAACCAGCTGACTTCTATACAAAACGGCCTTGTACTTACACAGCCGGTAAACCTTAACGGCTTTATGTCTTACGATGTTACAAACACCGTTGTAGGCCAGCCTATAGGTATGTTCTACGGATATGTTTCTGAAGGTATTGTAAGAAACGCTGCAGATGCTGCCGCTGCACCACAGCAGTTTGGCCAGGCAATAGAAGCAGGTGATATTAAATACAAAGACGTAAACGGAGATGGTGTTGTAAATGAGCTTGATAAAACCCTTATAGGTAACCCTCACCCTAAGTTTACATTTGGTTTCACTAACAATTTCCACTACAAAAACTGGGATGCTTCTATCTTTATACAAGGTAGCTACGGCAATGATATTATGAACCTTACCTACCGTAACGGTGTAAGTAACTCATCATTATACACAAATTACCTTACAGATGCCGCTAATTACTGGAGCCCTACAAACCCTAATGCAGCGCTGCCTAGGCCTGTAGGTAGTATATCTGCACAAAACAACCTGATTTCTACCCGCTGGATTGAAGATGGTTCGTATGCAAGGCTACAAAACGTAACACTAGGCTACTCACTACCTGCTTCTCTAATTTCTAAGATCAAACTGTCAAGGATGAGGATTTACGGAAGTGTTCAGAACCTGTACACACTTACTAACTACCGCGGTTACGACCCTGAGGTTGGTTCTTACAACCAAAACCAGCTTCTTACCGGTATAGACAACGGTAGGTATCCTACTCCGCGTACGTATTCTGTAGGTGTAAATGTTGAATTCTAATAAAATGACAATGAAAAAGATATCTAAAGGTTACGCTTTCTTAGCTGCTTTAGCCCTTACGGGGTTGCTGTCTTCATGTACGCAGGAATTTACCGACCGACCTGCCGAAGATGCTATCACACTTGATAACTATTACCAAAACGACGCGCAGGTAGAATCAGCCACAAACGGTATGTATTCGCGCACGTGGTTTAACTTTGGTAACAAGTTTTTCTACGCCATTGCCGAAGTAGGTTCTGGTAACATGTACTCAGGGTCAAGCGACGTTAGCGCCATGCGAAACTTTTCGCTAAACGGTAGCGACAATGAGCTTTTCTCGGGTTGGAAATCCCTGTGGTCTAATGTGGCCCAGGCAAACAATGTTATTAACTTCCTGCCTTCAAGGGTATCGCCTGCGGTAAGTGCAGATGTATTAAACAACGCAGTAGGCGAAGCATACTTTATGCGTGCTACAGCCTATTTTTACCTGGTACGCTTATGGGGTCCGGTGCCTATCATTGAGAACAATCTTGACTATATAGACACGCCTCAAATGAACACCAACAGAATTGAGGACATCTATACCCTTATAGAAAAGGACTACCTGAAAGCTATAGAACTGCTAAAAGAAAAAACACGCGGTTCTAACTACACTGCTAACGGCAGGGTATCTAAAGGTTCGGCAAAAGCTATGCTTGCTAAAGTATACCTATACCTTAAAAAGTATGCTGAAAGTAAGGCTATGGCCGAAGATGTAATAAACAGCGGTGAGTTTAAACTACTTGGAGGCAGTTCGTTGCCAAACAAGTCGTTCCATGACCTGTTTACATTCCCTAACAACAATAACGAGGAATCTATCTTCGCTATACAGTGGGTGGTAGACGGCCGTTACGGTTCTGCAAACAATGCTAACACACAGTTTGGTATCAGTACCCCTGGCCTTACTACATCTAACGCTTCTTACGGTGGTGTATTTGGCCCATCTCAGGATGTGCTTAACATTTGGGAAGCCGGCGACCTTCGCAGGAAAGAAACCATTATGCTACCGGGCGATGTGTACTCTGACATTAAAGTACGTACAAACTCAGGCCTTACTGACCAAATGGGCTTTACTGTACCATCTGCTGCAGACATAGGCGGACAGGGTGCCGGTGCTGCTATTAAAAAGTATGTAATAGGTATAGAGAATGGCGACCAGACAGGCCCTATAGACAACTGGAAAATGATGGAAAACAATACCTACATCATGAGGTATGCAGAGTTATTGCTAATCCATGCTGAAGCTACCCTTGCCGGTGGTGCCAGCACAAGCAATGCTAATGCACTTTCATCATTTAACGCTGTAAGGACACGTGCAGGCTTAACAGCTAAAACAAGCATTACGTTTGACGATATTTTCCAGGAGCGCCGTAAAGAACTTATGTTTGAAGGTGACTACTGGTTTGACCTGGGCAGGCTGCCAAGAGAACAGGCAACTGCTATCATGGCTGCTCAAAACAGGGGAAATATGTTTGGCGCAGAATATTTTACCCCGGCGGCTAACGACTTTTATTTACCGTATCCGGATAACGACCTGGCTAAAAACCCTAAGCTACTGGAAGCTCCGGTTCCGTATAACTTTGAATAATTAAAAAATTGCATCACACATGAAAGCTAATTTTATCAAATTCTTCAGCTTGCTTTTTGTGGTTGCCCTTGGCCTAACGGTATCGTGTGACAACGATGACGCTGCCGGAGCTCCAGCCATAGAAAGCGTAAGCCTTGCAACAAATGACTCTCTGGTAACAGATGGTTTTGCAAACAACATGTACATTGTTAGGGGTAAAGGCTTTAACAGTACTAAAAAAATCTACTTTAATAACGTAGATACGTACTTTAACAGCACCCTTGTTACAGATAACGTAATATTTGTAACGATAGATAAAAATACGCCGTACGAAAACGCTCCCAGCGAGCTTAAAGTAGTTACCGACGGTGGTACAGCAACCTATAGTTTCAGGATACTTCCACCGGCGCCAACGGTAAAGAGTTTTAACCCGGTTAACGTAGCCGATGGAGAGCAGTTTACCATTTACGGTAGCTACTTCCTGGATCCGGTTGTAACAGTGGGCGGTGTACAGGCAGAAATTGTATCGAGCACCCTTACCGAAATTAAAGCGGTAATGCCGGTAGGTTCTAACCACAAGTACATTACGGTTACTACGCCATCTGGTGCATCTACATGGAATACTGCGGTAGGAACGGCAATTTATGACGATGTGTTTTACTCACCATGGACTATTGAGGCTTGGAACAACCACTCTTATCTTACAAGCCTTACCGATGCTTACCAGGGTACTACCTTCATTAAAAAGAACATAGCCGGATGGGATAACATTCAGGGCAACTGGGGCTATGATGAAAGCGTATCTCAGTACACCGGTATCCATTTCGCTATCCGTTCAGACGATGCAGGCAAATTAGTACTTATCTTTAACGGTACAGGATGGGGCGATGAGACAAGGGCTGTAACCACAGGTACAGAATGGAAAGACTATAAATTTACATGGGAACAGCTTGGTGGAAGGCCTGCTGCCCTGCAAAACATTTCTTTCCAGGAGTTTACAGGCAAAGCACATAACTATTACTTTGATAACATAGGTTACACTGTAGATTAATTGGTTTTGGTTTGAAACGATTAAAAACCACATAAACAATAAGCATTCCCCGTAATTATTTACGGGGAATGTTTTTATGTAGTAAACATTTGTACATTGTACGTGTTAATCAAACACCTCTAATTTATGCTACAATATACTCCCGCTGCAAACAGATACACTGATATGCAATACCGCCGCTGCGGAAAAAGCGGACTTAAACTATCCGCATTATCCCTCGGTCTATGGCACAACTTTGGCCACGTTAACGATTTTGAAAACAGCCGCAAAATACTGCACACTGCTTTTGATAGTGGTATAACTCATTTTGACCTTGCCAATAACTATGGTCCCCCGCCGGGCTCGGCAGAAGAAAATTTTGGTAAAATACTTCATCAGGATTTTACATCTTACAGGGATGAGCTTATCATTTCTACCAAAGCCGGCTATACCATGTGGGACGGGCCTTATGGCGACTGGGGCAGTAAAAAATATTTGGTTTCGAGCCTTGACCAAAGTTTAAAACGGATGAGGCTTGATTATGTAGATATTTTTTACCATCATCGCCCAGACCCTGAAACGCCATTGGAAGAAACCATGGCAGCCCTGGACCTTATTGTAAGGCAGGGAAAAGCATTATATGCAGGTATAAGCAATTACAATGCAGAACACGCACAAAAGGCCATAACGTTATTAAAGGAAATGGGTACACCATGCGTTATCCACCAACCGAAATACAGCATGCTTGTACGCGACCCGGAAAACGGATTGCTCGACGTGCTGGGTAGCAACGGTGTGGGTTGTATCCCTTTTTCGCCACTGGCACAGGGCTTACTTACCGATAAGTATCTTAATGGCATCCCTGCAGATAGCCCGGTAGCTACAAGCGGGCAGTTTTTAAACCAAAGCCACATTACACCCGAAAAAATAGAGAAAATAAAACAGCTTAATGCCATTGCACAACAACGTGGACAAAAGTTGGCTCACATGGCGCTGTCGTGGATATTAAAAGAGAACAGAGTAACATCGGTACTTATAGGCGCCAGTAAGCCGGAACAGGTAACCGATAGTATACAGTGCCTTAAAAATACAAGCTTTAGCGAGGAGGAACTGAATGCTATAGATAATATACTCAATCAATAAACTGAAAATACACCAATTAATGAAGAAACTGATTACAGCACTGTGCCTTGCCACCGGCCTTACCGGATTTGCTCAGGGCAACAACTACGTGCAGGATTATACAAAATACCAAAACCTGGCTCTTACCCCACCTATGGGATGGAACAGCTGGAATAAATTTGCCTGTAACGTAGACGAAAAAATGATTATGCAAATGGCAGACGCCATGGTAGCTACCGGAATGCGCGATGCCGGTTACACCTACATAAATATAGACGACTGCTGGCACGGCGATAGAGATGCACAGGGTTTTATTCACCCGGATGCTAAACGTTTCCCTTCAGGGATGAAGGCACTGGCAGATTATGTGCACAGCAAGGGACTAAAACTGGGTATTTACAGTGATGCCGGCAGCCAAACCTGTGGCGGTAGGCCGGGCAGCCGTGGATTCGAATTTCAGGATGCACAGCAATACGCCGCGTGGGGTATAGATTACCTTAAGTACGACTGGTGCAATACCGAAGGCCTTAAGGCCGAAGGTGCTTACAAAACCATAACAGCAGCACTTAAAAAAGCAGGTCGACCTATAGTACTGAGTATTTGCGAATGGGGTACCGATAAACCATGGGAATGGGGGCAAAACGTAGGCCACCTGTGGAGGACTACAGGCGACATATACAACTGTTTTGACTGTATTGAAGACCACGGTACCTGGAAATCCTGGGGTGTTATGCAAATTGTAGACATGCAAAAAGACCTAAGAAAGTACGCCGGGCCAGGCCACTGGAACGACCCGGACATGCTGGAAATAGGCAATGGAAAACTTACTCCCGGCGAAAACAGGGCGCACTTTACATTATGGGCCATGCTAGCGGCACCACTTATTGCCGGTAACGACCTAAGGACTATGGATGCCGAAACGCTTGAAGTGCTTACAAATAAGGATGTCATTGCCCTTAACCAGGATAAGCAGGGTACACAGGGGTTTAAGGTATCTGCAACAGATGGGCTTGAAGTTTGGGCAAAACCACTACAGGGTGGCGACTGGGCCATTGCATTCTTAAACCGTGGTACCGTAAATAAAACAGTGGATTTTGACTGGAGTAAAAACGAAATTAAAGATACTGATTTTGGCTTCAGTACTAACTTCGCTACTACTACGTATAACCTTAAAAATCTTTGGGATAAAAAAGACAAAGGTACAGCCACTACCAAAAAAGTATTTAAAACAATGGTGCCTGCACATGATGTAGTGGTGCTGCGTTTAACCAAAAAGAAATAAGTATATGAAAAAAATAAAAATCCTGGCGCTGTCAATACTCATGGCTTCGGCTGCTACCGCGCAGGTAAAAGAGCACGGCAAACTAAGCGTACAGGGTACACAACTTACAGATAGCCATGGCAAACCTGTAGTATTAAGGGGAATGAGCTTCGGTTGGAGCAGTTTTTGGCCAAGATTCTATAACGCTAAAACCGTAAAATGGCTAAAAGACGACTGGAACGTAAACGTACTGCGCGCTGCTGCCGGTATTGAGGTGGGCGACAAAGGCAAAACCTATAAAGACAACCCCGAGTTTGTAAAAAAATGCGTTACAAATGTGGTAGACGGTGCCATAAAGAACAATATTTATGTTATAATAGACTGGCACAGCCATAACATAAACTTGGAAGATGCAAAGGCGTTTTTTGATGAGATGAGTAAAAAGTACGCCAAATACCCAAACATTATTTATGAGGTATTTAATGAACCCGATGAAGAAACATGGCCGGAAGTAAAAGCCTACGCAGAAGAGGTGATAAAGGTGATACGTAAAAACGACCCTGATAACATTATACTGGTAGGCTGCCCTCACTGGGACCAGGACATTAACCTGCCTGCCGCAGATCCTATAAAGGGTTACAGCAACCTAATGTACACCGTGCACTTTTATGCCGCTACACATAAGCAGTATCTTAGAGACCGTGCCGATGCAGCACTCAAGGCGGGGCTACCGGTATTTATATCTGAAAGTGCCGGAATGGAAGCTACCGGAGATGGCCCGCTGGATAAAGCAGAGTGGCAAAACTGGATAGACTGGATGGAAGCCCGAAAACTGAGCTGGATTACATGGTCCGTTTCAGATAAAGACGAAACGTGTAGCGTACTGTACCCTTCTGCCGGCTCTGAAGGAAAGTGGAAAGATAAAGACCTTAAAGAAAGCGGCCGAATGGCACGTGCATACTTAAAAAAATTGAACGAAAAACTTTAGTGCTTTAAATAACACCGTGAGTTTAATTAGTTAGTTCTGTAAATTCCATCCCTCAAAGGATGGAATTTCTTTTTATAAAAAAATCCTGCCTTAACAGCGGCAGGATTTAGATACAAGTAACTTTAAGAAAACCAAAACTATATGAGAAAAATTAATAGTACTTCAGGCTTAATTGTTTATATAATTATGTAGTTCTGCAATTTTTTCAGGGCTGTTAAAAGCACCACCGTAAAAAACAGTAACTGTTGCCGAGGTTTCATCTTTAATGCCGCGAGATGATACGCACAAATGCTTGGCATCTATAATTACAGCCACGTCTTCGGTACCCAATATTTGTTGCAGCTCCATCCCTATCTGGTTGGTAAGCCTTTCCTGGACCTGAGGCCTTTTGGCAAAATACTGCACTACCCTGTTTAACTTAGACAAACCTATAACCTTGCCAGACGAAATGTAGGCAACGTGCGCTTTACCCATAATAGGCACAAAGTGGTGCTCGCAGTTAGAGTAAAAACTTATGTTTTTCTCTACCAGCATTTGGTTATAGCGGTACTTGTTATCAAACAGCGCTATCTTAGGCTTATTTGCAGGGTTAAGCCCTGAAAATATTTCATCTATGTACATTTTTGCTACCCGCTGTGGTGTGCCGCTTAAAGAATCGTCTGTAAGATCCAGCCCCATTACATCCATAATTTCAGCAAAAAGCGCTGCTATCTTGTCTTTCTTTTCTTCATCAGAAAGTAAAAACGCATCGGGCTTCATTGGCGTTTCAGGCCCTGTACTAAGATGCTCATCTCCTATTTCTTCGTGCGAAAAACCATTGATACCGTTTTTTGTGTGCACGTAATTTAAAACTCCATTCTTTTCCATACCTAATTACTCTGTGAGCTTTATGGTTGTTAGCTCATCTCCTTTACAAAGGTAAAACAAATTTGTTTAACTTTTTCGCAAAAACATTAAACAAAATAAGAAAAATGTGATCGTCGTCACTTTTTACAATAACCGCGGGTGATTTAGAGGACTAAAGGGTGTAAATTTTTATCTTTACGGCCGTTATAAATCTACATCATGAAAATAGAAGACGTACTGAAGCAAAGAAGCGGAAACGTATGCGAACTGAGCGGCACTGCCGATAACCTTGTAATTTACGAAGTGCCTTTTGCAAAAAATAAAGGTGCAGACAGCAGTATTCTTATCAGCGAAAAATGCCTGAACCAAATAGAAAAAAAAGAACTGCCAGACAGTAAATTTTGGGAAGGCATATTACCTACAGCTATGTGGAGTGAAGTTCCTGCGGTGCAAGTAGTAGCGTATCGTATGCTAAACAGGTTCCGTAACGAAAGTTGGGCTTCAGACGCGCTGGACATGATATATCTGGACGATGATAACATGGAATGGGCACAGGCCAGCGGCGACCACCTGGGTGATGGAAACGTACAATTGCATATGGACAGCAACGGTAACATACTACAGGGAGGCGATACGGTAACACTTATAAAAGACCTTGATGTTAAAGGTTCGTCGTTAAACGCTAAAATAGGTACAGCCGTAAGAAACATAAGGCTAGTGCACGATAACCACGAACAAATAGAAGGTAAAGTAGAAGGGCAAACCATAGTAATACTTACCAAGTACGTTAAAAAACAGTAACGGAACTGCATAAAACAAAAACGACCACCCATTACAGATGGTCGTTTTTGTTTTATGCAGAAAATACTATTCTTCTTCTGCAGTATTTTTCATTTTCATGAGCAGCGTATACGCCCCCTTCCCTACTATCTCTTTACCCGAGAGCGATGCAGCATCTTTAATTTCTGTAAAGCCGTTTTCTGTTTTTCCGGCAATAACAGGCTGTATGGTAAACTGCCTGGCACCTGTTTTTACAAAAACGTAGTCTTTTCCTTCAAAGGTAACAATACTGTCCTCTGGTAACGACGAAGAAAGGCTCGATGTGGTTTCAATCTCGGCATTCATATAAGTACCGGGAAGCAGTTTTGCATCGTACTTTTTAAAATGGCAATGTACCTCAACTATACCGCTGGCGTTTACATCTTTACTGATAACCACAATATTTGCCATGTGTTTTTCAGATGGGTTGCTGTTAGTATAAGCAATAACATTCTGTCCCATTTTTATATGCGCGGCATCTTTTTCAAAAATATTCAGGTTCAGGTGAATGTCCGATGGGTCTATAAGCTCCAGCAACACATCAGACGGATTAGCATATTTACCGGTATTAACCAAGACGTTAGTAACAAAGCCATTAATGGGGCTTAGCAGGTTAACCGACCTGGAAATACTCCCTGCCGTTAACCTGGCAGGGTTAATACTGATAAGTTTAAGCTGCTCTTCCAGTGCCTTTAGCGTTACCTTAAGCCCTGTAGCCTCGGCGCCAGCTTGCTCGGTAATCTTATCGCTCGAGGCTTTGCTTTCGTTAAGCGTACGCTGGCGCGAATATTCCTGCTCCGCAACCTGCAGTTTAGATTTTGTTACCAGGTAATCCTGCTGAAGCTTTACGTATTGCTGATCCTCAAGCACAGCAATAACCTGCCCTTTATGTACAGGTTCTCCGGGTAAAAGGTTTAGTTTTCTTACGTAGCCGCCCATCGGTGCGCTTACCGATACCATGTTTTGCGGAGGTACATCTATTTTCCCGTTCACTTTAAGGATGGTGCTTATATTTTTCTCCGTAAATTTTACCGTTTCTATACCCGCATTTTTATATTGCGCATCGGTAAGCACCACTTCATTTTCATTTGTCGGAGCCGTGGTTTCGGGGGTAGTTTCTTTTTGTTTGCACGACGCTGCCATTATAGCGACAGCGGCAAGCCACAGTATATTTTTCATGTTAGTTTTCCGCTATAAAGTTTAACTCAATTATAATGTCGTTTAACGACTTAAGAGCCTCTACATAATCATTTTCTATGGTTATGCTCTGATTAGCCAGCAGTACAAAATCAAGGAAATTTATTTCGCCTGATTCAAATTGCCTCACTGCTGCACGGCGCATAACGCCCGCATTTTTAAGCCCTTTTTCTTCGTAATATCTTGTAGCGTCAGTACCGCTGTTATACGCGGCCATAAGCTGCGCCTGTTTTGATTGGAGCTTTTGCTGCTCAGTAACATAATCTGCCTGCGCAATGCTTTCCGACAACTTTGCCGCTTTTATACGTGCGCGCTGATGCCCCAGGAATATAGGAACCTGTAACCCAAATTGTACTGCGCTAAACCGCGTGCCAGAGCCGTAAACAACATCATTTGCACCGGTGCCCTTAATACTCATATTAGCATAACCAAAGGTAATATCGGGTAATAGCTTAGCGCGCTCTAGCCCTGTTTGTGCTGCAGCAATGTTTTTTTGATAACCAAGATACTTTAAGTAAGGGCTGTTATCTACGCTTTTACCTAAAAACGATGCAGTTGTTTTTTTGTCAGATATTAAGGGTATTACAGGCGCATCTGAATTTAGTAATAACTGAAACTCAAGCGCTGTAGTTTGCAGTTGCCTGCGTAATTGCAGCAATTGCATGGCTACCATAGCGCGCTGGTTTTCGGCAGTAGCTTCCTCCAGTACATTGGTTTCACCGCTTTTCAGGCGAAGTTTTGCCTTTTGGGCAAAGCCGGAATATAACGAATCGGCGCGTAGCAGCAACTGTTCTTTTTCGTACAGGTAAGTATAGGTGTAAAACACTTGGGTAACTGCCTTTTTTATTTCAAACTCCTTTAACGAAGCCGAAAGCAGTGCTGCCTTATACTCTTCCCCAAGCAGTTTTTTTTGCCTGTTGTATACCGTAGGAAATGATATTGTTTGGCTCACTCCGAATTTAGTATCGTTGTAGATGCTGTTTATTTGTCCGTACTCGCCTGTTAGCGCTGTCTTTTGAATATCAGTACCGGTTGCCGTAAGGGCTTCCCTGTATTGTGCCTTAAGGCGTTCGCTTTTAACCTGGTTATTATTGGCGACCGCACGTGTAATAGCATCACTAAGGGAAATTTTTTCCTGAGCCGAAGCACTAAAACCAGTGAGTAAAATCAGTGCAATCAATGTTGCCACGCCCGTGCCTTTGTGGCGCACACGAAAACCTTTTTCTGAAAGAATATATAACATAGGTAAAACAAAAAGTGTAAGGAAAGTAGCCACCATAAGGCCGCCAATAACTACCGTAGCCAGCGGGCGCTGTACCTCGGCACCGGCGCCGTTACTAATGGCCATAGGTAAAAAACCTAATGAGGCCACAAAAGCAGTCATTAATACAGGGCGTAAACGCGATCGTGTACCTGTTTTAATAATTTGTACAATATTAGTTAAACCCGATTGCTTAAGCCGGTTAAATTCTGAAATCAATACAATACCATTTAGTACTGCTACCCCAAATAACGCAATGAAACCTACCCCGGCGCTGATGCTAAACGGCATACCGCGTAACGCAAGGAAAAATACACCTCCTATAGCCGAAAGCGGTATAGCTGTGTATATGATAAGCCCCTGCTTTACAGAACGGAATGCAAAGAAAAGCAACACAAATATTAGCGCAAGCGATATAGGTACCGCTATAGACAAACGGGCTTTGGCCTGGTTTAGGTTTTCAAACGCCCCGCCGTAGGTTACATAATAACCTGTAGGCAGTTTTAACTGCTTATCCACTTTAGTCTGAAGTTCTTCGACAATACTCTGTACGTCACGGCCACTAACATTAAAGCCAACTACAATACGGCGTTTCGCATCCTCCCGCTGAATTTGGTTTGGTCCCTGTACCAGCTTCACATCGGCCAGTAATGATAGCGGTACTTGCACACCATTTTGTGTAGGCACCAGTACATTACGAATGTCGTCCAGGTTTTTACGCTTATCGGCATCGAGGCGCACCACAAGGTCAAAACGTTTTTCTTCCTCAAATACCAATCCTGCACTCTGCCCTGCAAAGGCTGTATTTACAACGCGGTTTACATCGGCTACAGACAAATGATATTGCGCCATAAGCGCACGGTTATAATTAATGACCACTTGCTGCATACCGGTTACCGGTTCTATATACAATGCTGTAGCACCGTCTACGGTATTTATAATTTTACCCAGCTTGGCCGCGGTATTAGCCAGGCTGTCCAGATTTTCTCCAAATACCTTTAAAACCACATCTTGGCGCGCGCCGGTCATAAGCTCGTTAAAACGCATCTGCACCGGGAACTGAAATCCTGCTGTAAGCCCAGGCACATCTTCCAGCTCTTTACTCATTTTCCCGGTAAGCTCCGCAGTGGTTTTTGCGGTAGTCCATTCGCTTTTATCTTTCAGGATAATCATCATATCCGCGGCTTCCATAGGCATAGGATCTGTAGGTACTTCTCCACTGCCTATCTTTGTTACCACCTTAATAACCTCGGGAAATCGTTGCTTTAGTATACCTGCTGCTTTACTGGTAGTTTCTATAGTGGTTTGCAGGTTACTGCCGGTAAGTACACGGCTTTCTACGGCAAAGTCACCCTCTTCAAGCGAAGGGATAAACTCCCCACCTAACGATAGCATTACACCTACGGCTGCCACAAACAAGAGGGCCACAGTAGCCAGTATTTTCTTTTGATGGTGTAATAATCTTAAAAGTGCACCCTGATATGCTGCCTCAATTTTTGCCATAACCTTGTCGGATAGGTTTTCGCTATGGGCTGTTTTTCTGCTCAGGAACAACGCGCTCATCATAGGTATGTAGGTAAGCGACAGTATAAAGGCACCAAGTAAGGCAAATGCCACCGTTTGCGCCATCGGCTTAAACATTTTCCCTTCAATACCTTCAAGGGTAAAAATCGGCAAGTATACAATCAGGATAATAATTTGCCCGAAAACAGCACTATTCATCATTTTCTCGGCAGATGATGTAACCACGCTGTCCATTTTATTTTGGCTTAACTTACCAGCCTTAGCCAGTTTTTTGCTGTGGTGCAGTTTGTGCATTACCGCTTCTACAATAATCACGGCACCATCTACAATGAGTCCGAAATCCAGTGCGCCCAGGCTCATAAGGTTACCGCTTACCCCAAAGAGGTTCATCATGCAAATGGCAAAAAGCATGGCCAGTGGTATTACAGACGCCACTAAAAGTCCCGCCCTGAAGTTACCTAAAAACACTACCAGTACAAACACTACTATAAGCGCCCCTTCCATAAGGTTATGTTCTACGGTGCCTATAGCATTGTTTACCATTTTAGTACGGTCCAGGAACGGTTCTATCTCAACACCTTCGGGTAATGTTTTTTCTATCTGGGTTATGCGATCTTTTACATTCTTTATCACCTCGCTGCTGTTTGCGCCTTTAAGCATCATAACAATAGCACCGGCTACCTCGCCTTCATCATTATAGGTAAGTGCCCCATAGCGGGTAGCATAACCTGTTTTAATGTCGGCAATATCGCGCAGGAATACCGGCATTCCCTGTTTATTCTCCAGTGCTACATTGCCTATGTCTTCTATGCTGCCTACTAACCCTTCTGAGCGTATGTACAACACGGTAGGGCCTTTTTCTATATAGGCTCCACCGGTGTTTTGGTTGTTGTCTTCAAGTGCTTTAAATACATCGTTTATGGTAATGCCATACGCATTAAGCTTATCCGGGTTTATGGCAACCTCATATTGTTTTAGCTTACCGCCAAAACTACTCACTTCGGCAACACCCTTAACGCCCAGCAGCTGACGGCGTACAATCCAGTCCTGTATGGTGCGCAGGCGGGTAATATCATACCGTTTTTCGTATCCTTTTTTGGCGCGTACAACATACTGGTAAATTTCGCCAAGGCCTGTAGAAATAGGCCCCAGTTCGGGTGTACCTATGCCCTGCGGAATTTGGCTTTGCACCTGCTGCAATCTTTCGGCTACCTGCTGGCGTGCCCAGTATACATCTACATTATCATCAAAAACAATGGTTACCAGCGAAAGCCCGAAACGCGAAAAACTGCGTATCTCTTTCATTCCGGCAATATTACTGTTAGCCTGTTCTATAGGAAATGTTACTAATCGTTCTATATCTGTAGCGCCAAAAGACGGTGCTACGGTTATAACCTGTACCTGATTATTAGTAATATCGGGTACGGCATCTATGGGCAGGCGTGTTGTTTCGTATGCGCCATACCCTACAAGGGCCAGTATAAATAACCCTATGATGAGTTTATTCCGTACGGAAAACTCAATGATTTTGTTTAGCATAATTGTACTAAATAGCAATAATAGTTAAACGGCTCCGAATCTGTGTGCAGACTCTCTAAAGTTAGTAACTATTGTGCTATTTTTGGCGGCTGCCAAATGGATTGCCCTAAAAGCGAAGAATATATATACGAATATTCTGGAGTTTCTTTTGTAAAAACAATGCGTGGTGCTACACTAAGCCCCCTGTACACCTGATGCAGCGGCGCATAAAATACGTAACTGTTTACAGAATGGTCATGGGATTTGTATGGCAGTTTCATGTCAGTATCATAATCCCCGTCTTTAATGTCCTTACCTGTGTAGTGCATGTGCAGGAAATCTGAAAAACTAAGCCCGGGATCGTTTGAAGTATGATCCATATAGTGTTGTACTAATAGCGGTACCTTAACAAGCTCGCACAAGAGTGTGTTACCTCCGAGGTATCCGAATAACACTAATATGGCCAGTAGTTTTCTCACAAAAGCAAAGGTAATATATATGTGTTAAAATCGATGTTAATATTTTTAACGGTACGCCAATAAACCGTTTTTATAAGCAAACATTAAGTTTTGCATTTCCTGCCGATGTGATACATATCATTTTATAGAAATGCTACCGAAAATATATTTGTACACTGAGAGGAAACCTGCAAAATTTGCCGGGCCTTTTATAGAGATAAGCCTATACACCCATGGAGGAGCTAATAAAATATTTTGGCAATGTTACCCCAGAAGACATTGCTAAAACCGGAGAAAAAGCACTAACGCTGGCTTTGCTGAAACAGCAACAGCCCGCTACCGGTATACCCATTCCCGATGGTTTCATAGTTACTGCGGATAACTACAGCCGCTTTATTAATCATAATAAACTGGCCGACAAGCTGGATGCGCTGCTTCAAACCATAGATACAGTTACCTACGAAAACCTGCCAGACGTTGCCGCGCAATGCCGCAGGCTCGTGTGCAATGGTAAATTTCCGCGTGAGGCTGAAGCTGCTCTTACAAAAGCCTATGCCACTTATTTCCCTAATGACCAGTCTGTAGCGGTTAGAAACAGCCCCACAGGTACTAACCTGCCCGCCGGCCTTGCCGATTCTTACCTTAACATACGTGGTGTGCTGGCACTTACATACGCCGTAAAATGTTGCTTTGCATCGTTATTTACAGACAGGGCCATAAAATACTATGTAACCCAAAACATAAAATTCTCCCATGTATTAATGGCGGTAATTGTTCAAAAAATGGTACGGTCAGACATCGGTATTTCGGGTACGTTAAGGTATGAAGGAAAAAACAGCGTTATAAAAGGTACTTGGGGACTCGGAGAAATCCTTTGGACAGATGAAGCCCAGCCGGATGTGCTTATTTACAACGACCAAAAACTATTACAAAAAGTTAAAGGTAAAAAAGGACACATGAGTACCTATGTAGAATTTGCTGCTGGAACCAATTCTACCCAATTAAAAATAACCCCGGCTGAAATAAGGGATGAATTTTCTGTTCCGGAAGTAGAGGCCGAAAAACTTTTAGATTGGCTCCCTAAGGTTGAGAGTACCACAGGAATTGAGTGGGCAAAAGACGGACTTACAAACACCTATCATCTTATAAATATTTATAAGCAATAACATCTCGCTTTTAAAAACGCTTAAACACTAATAGTATGCTACATAATTATCTGCTTTTTGCAGATAATTTTACGATATTTGTAAAGCATACCTACAGACCATGAAAAACGAAGCGCTATTAAGGGCTATTATTCAAAATGCCATTGACGGTATTGTAATTATAAGCGACCGCGGATTAATAGAATCTATTAACCCGTCGGCTTGCAGGTTGTTTCAGTACGATCCTGAGGAGGTTATCGGTAAAAACATTGCTGTACTTATGCCATCGCCCGACAGGGAAAACCATGACGGATATATAAGCAACTACCTGCGCACAGGAGTAGGCCATATAATAGGCTACGGACGTGACGTACTGGGCCGTAAAAAAAACGGTAGTATTTTTCCGTTCAGGCTGGGTGTTAGCGAGGTAACATTTGGCGAAGTGCGTATTTTTGCTGGTTTTATACACGACTTAAGCCAGCAAAAGGAGGCCGAAACCAGGCTTATGCAGTATACGCAACACCTTGAAGAACTGGTTAAAGACCGCACCGTGTCATTAAACGAAACTATAGAAGAACTTACCCTTGCCAAAGAAGAAGTAAGCCAGTCGCTGGAAAAAGAAAAGGAACTGGGGCAATTAAAAAGCAGGCTGTTGTCTATGGCTTCGCATGAGTTTAGAACCCCACTTGCGTCCATACAGTTGTCTAATTCCCTACTGGAACGCTACACCGAAAAACTTGAAGACAATAAAATAGAACGCCACCTGCAAAAAATAAAAAATGCGGTGAGTAATCTTACCACTATACTAGACGATTTTCTGCATGTGGAAAAGGCCGAAGCCGGTAAAATAGAGGTTAGCTACGCTACGTTTGACCTTACTATTTTTGGGAAGGAAACCGTGGAAGAAATGCAGCTGCTGGCTAAGAAAAAACAAAAGATATCGTATTGCCATACGGGGAACGAAACCATGGTACGGCTGGATAAAAACCTGCTTAAAAACTGCTGCATTAACTTGCTAAGTAATGCTATAAAGTATTCTGGCGAAGAAACACTAATTAACTTTAGTACACAAATATCGGCAGATGCCATAACCATAGCCATACAAGACAACGGCATAGGCATACCACAAAGTGAACAAAAACACTTGTTTGAGGCGTTTTTCAGGGCACAGAACACGGGAAACATACCGGGCACCGGCTTGGGATTAAATATTGTAGCGCGCTATGTATCCCTTATGCGGGGCACCGTAACCTGCCATAGCGCAGAAAATGAAGGAACCATCTTTACCATCACATTTCCATTATTATGACAAAAGTACTTATCATTGAAGATAACGATGACATCCGGGAGAATGTTGTAGAAATCCTAGAACTGTCTGGCTATGATGTATCCGCTGCCGAAAATGGCAAAAAAGGCGTGGAAGCTGCGTTAAAACACAAACCCGACATAGTGCTGTGCGATATTATGATGCCCGAAATGGATGGGTACGATGTACTGCAGGCGCTTAACACCCACCCTGATATGCAGGCAACGCCATTCATATTCCTTACCGCAAAGGCTGAACGTACTGATGTAAGGCGCGGAATGGAACTGGGAGCCGATGATTACCTTACGAAACCTTTTGACGATACCGAACTACTACGCGCCATAGAAAGCCGCTTAAAACGTAAACAGGTACAACAACTATTTTATGGTAAATCAGCACAGCAGCTTAATGAGGTTATTACGAAAAAAGACGGGCTGGCCGAATTGAAAAAATTAATGCTTGAACGCAGCTCCAAAACCTATAAGAAAAACCAACACATACACTACGAGGGCGACCGCGTTACCGGTATTTACTTTGTAATCAGCGGAAAGGTAAAAACTGTAAAGATGACCGAGGATGGCCGGGAGCTTATAACCGGAATGTACAAAACAGACGATTACCTGGATATTAATATTATTCTTTCTGAAGATAAGTATACCGATACAGCCGTAGCACTGGAGGAAACGGAACTGAGCTTTTTACCCACAGACCAACTGGATAAGCTACTGTACCTGTACCCGGATGTAGGTGCACGGTTTATAACCCTGCTTGCACAAAACATTCGTGAAAAAGAAGATCGCCTTATGCAGATAGCGTACTCATCGGTACGTAAGCGTATAGCCGAAACCCTTGTAAAGCTAGTAACAAACCACAGCACCGACGGTAAAAGCATTAAAATAAGCCGGGACGACCTTGCGGCACTTTCGGGCACATCACCGGAAACGGTAAGCCGTACCTTAACCGACTTTAAAGACGAAGGAATTATAGATAAACAAGCCAGTACCATTACGCTTGTAAAGCCGGAAAGACTGGCTAAGATGAAAAACTAAACAAAAAATCCCGCTGGCAGTTACCAGCGGGATTTTTCGTCCTTTATTTTATTTCCAGTGTGTTTGCTTTTGGTATAAGCACTACGCAGTACGGCTGGGTAATCATAGTTACTGCCATACCATCGGGCTTAGAGCGTGCCACGGTGAGCATCGCTTTTTTCTCTTTATCAATAGCCACCTCAGTAACAGTGATTGCATAGCCTCCGGTAGGTTTTTGACCCATAAAAAGAACTGCCACACTTTGCTTTTTAAAATCTACTTTGGGCAGCGTAGCTACATTAAGTTGTTTGTATAAAGCAGTAAGTTCACTTTTTGTATTAACCAAAACAGTTGATTCGGTAGTAGCTCCACCAGTAGCTTCCTGTTTAAGAATAGTAAATCCAGATGCGTTTTTTGTACTACCGCAAGCCACTACGACTACTACAGTTAGCAAGGCTAATAACACTTTTATACTTTTCATACAAATTGCTGCTTTAGTGCCCTTCGATAAATATTTTCGTACATAGGCATGATTTTTTGTATATCAAACTCCCTGGCATTTTCCAGCGCACTGCACTTAAAGGTTTCTAAACGCTGCTCATCCTCTAATATGTAAATAGCTTTCTCGGCCATGTAATTTACATCGCCCACATTCCCTAAGAAGCCCGAAATACCATCGCGGTTAACTTCAGGTAGCCCACCTGCGTTGCTGCTTATTACCGGTACGCCCGCCGCCATGGCTTCAAGTGCAGCTAAACCAAAACTCTCAGTTTGAGATGGTAACAGGAACAAATCAGTAAGGCAAAGTATCTCATTGATTTCATTACTGTTACCAAAAAACACTACCTTATTAGAAATGCCGAGTTCCTCAGCCAGTTTCTCGGCCGGTTCCCGCTCAGGGCCATCGCCTACCATAAGCAGCTTAGCCGGAATCTTTTTCTGTATTTCGTTAAAAATCCTCACTACATCGGGTATGCGCTTTACTTCCCTAAAGTTACTGATGTGGGTAATAATGCTCTGCCCCTCTCCTGCCAGTGCCGAACGCTTGCAAGGCAATTCAGGATTTTTGTTATCATTAACCTCAATAAAGTTTGGTATAACGTAGATTTCCCTGTCTATATCAAACAGGCGGTATGTGTCATCTTTAAGGCTTTGGGAAACCGAAGTAACTACATCGCTGTGGTTTATACTAAAACTTACTGCCGGTTTATAAAACGGGTGGTTACCCACCAGCGTAATATCTGTACCGTGCAGCGTAGTAACCATAGGTATACGTATACCCTGCTCTTTTAGCATTTTCTTAGCCATATAGCCTGCATAAGCATGGGGTATGGCGTAGTGTACGTGTAACAGTTCTATACCGTGAAGCTTTACCATATCTACCAGTTTACTGCTCAGGGCAAGCTCATACGGCTGGTAATGAAACAGCGGATATTCTGGTACGTGCACCTCATGGTAGTGCAGGTTAGGATTCATAAGTGCAAGCCTTACCGGTTGCCTATAGGTTATAAAATGTATTTCGTGTCCCCTGCGTGCCAGTTCCAGTCCCAGCTCAGTGGCCACTACTCCGCTACCGCCAAAGGTGGGGTAACATACTATAGCGATTTTCATATATTTTATCAGAAAAAATGTATAACGAAGGTAGCAAAAAAAACGGCGGCACAAGTTATAACTATATTAATATATAGCCCAACGGCACTGCGAGGAAAAGAAAAAGCCACAACACAGGGTTATGGCTCTTAATATTATATACAGGTTATGCCCTGTTATTCATTCATCATGCTTAGCAGGAACTCAGCGTTGTTGCGGGTCTTTTTAAACCTGTCGTTTATAAAGTCCATAGCTTCAACCGGGTTCATATCTGCCAGGTACTTACGCATAATCCACATACGCTGTATGGTTTTCTCATCAAGGAGAAGGTCATCACGGCGCGTGCTCGACGAAGTAAGGTCTATAGCCGGGAATATACGCCTGTTGGCAATCTTACGATCCAGCTGAAGTTCCATGTTACCGGTACCTTTAAATTCTTCAAAGATAACCTCGTCCATTTTAGAACCCGTATCGGTAAGTGCTGTGGCAATAATACTTAAAGATCCACCGCCTTCTATGTTACGCGCAGCACCAAAGAATCGTTTCGGTTTTTGTAGCGCATTAGCATCTACACCACCACTTAGTACCTTACCCGATGCAGGCTGTACCGTATTATAGGCACGTGCCAGGCGGGTAATAGAATCCAGTAGTATTACTACATCGTGCCCACACTCTACAAGGCGTTTTGCCTTTTCAAGAACTATGTTAGCCACTTTTACGTGACGCTCTGCAGGCTCGTCAAAGGTAGATGAAATCACCTCTGCCCTTACACTACGCTGCATATCGGTAACCTCTTCAGGGCGCTCGTCTATAAGCAGTACAATAAGGTAAACTTCCGGGTGGTTTGCCGCAATAGAGTTGGCAATATCTTTAAGAAGCATTGTTTTACCCGTTTTTGGCTGGGCCACAATCATACCCCTTTGTCCTTTTCCTATTGGCGAAAACAAATCGATAACACGTGTAGAAATGGTACTTTGCCTATCGGCAAGGTTAAACTTTTCGTTAGGGAAAAGCGGCGTAAGGTGTTCAAAAGAAACCCTGTCGCGCACTACCTGAGGGTCATGCCCGTTGATTTTAAGCACGCGCACTAAAGGGAAATACTTTTCACCTTCTTTTGGAGGGCGTACCACACCTTTAACAGTATCTCCTGTTTTAAGACCAAAAAGCCTTATCTGGGAGTTAGAAAGATAAATATCGTCTGGAGAAGCAAGATAATTGTAATCTGATGAGCGCAGGAAACCGTAGCCATCAGGCATCATTTCAAGTACACCTTCGCTCTCTATTATTCCGTCAAATTCATAGTCAGGCTCCCTGTAATTTTGTTTTTCTACAGCCGGTTGCGGCTGAGGCGTAGCCTGTACCGGTGCGGGTGCAGGAGAAGAAACAGCTTCTGCTACCGGTGCCGGGGCACCGCCTTGAGCAGCTTGCTGTGCGGCGAGTTCGGCCATACGTTTTTTGTAGCTAGGATGATTAGGGTTATTAGAATTAGCCCTTTCTATCTGAGCACGGCGTTCTTCTTCTGTCATTGGCGGGCGCACTGGGCGCGGCCCTGCCGGGTTATTATTAGCAACAGTATTCTTTTTATTTGTGCCCGCGTTTCTGTCTTTACTAAACGAAGGTTTTTCTGCACGCTGTTGTGGAGTTACAGCAGTATCCGTTTTTTCTTCATGAGTTTCGGCATCAGGCTTCTTCTCTGCATCGGTTTGTGCAGCAACTTGCCCAGCCTGTTCTTCAGACGATATAAGGCTTAACTGCCCTTCTTCGCCAGAACGTTTCTTTGTTGTTTTAGGCGCTTTAACACTTTTTTGCTCTTCTGCCTCCTCAGCACGGGGAGCTTCAGGCTCATTTATGGCATTGTCTGCTGCCGCATCGTCTGCAGGTTTAGCAATACGCGCCCTTTTTTGCTTTGCAGGTGGCGTAACTTCTTCCGCTTTCGGAGAAACTTCTTCAAAAACGGGCTGAACCTGGGTAGGATTTGCTGCCTGATGGTCGAGAATCTTGTATATCAGCTCTTCCTTTTTTAGTCCCCTGAATTTACTGATATTGGCTTTTTTGGCAATATCCTGAAGTTCAGGAAGCTTCATTTCTTTTAATTCAGAAATATCAAACATGTATACTTTATAGTTATTAGGCTATTAAAAAATTTGAAGTATGTGGTAAGTGGATTTTTTCTGGGTAACCATACTTACGCAGTATGAAGTACTTGCGGTTTCTTGATGCAATAATACAAATTAATTTTCATCAGACAATAGTATTTTATAAAAGAAAAATATATTTTTGTACTGCATTTACACAAAAGCATGATACAACGCATACAAAGTTTGTACCTTATTACAGCTATTATTGCAAGCGGTATAGCACCGTTTTTCGCAAAGCTTTATGTACTTAAAACCGGCGAGGACGTTTTTTTTATAAACAACCTGGCTTACATATTTCTTTTTGTATTTAGCGTAGTGCTTTCGGTAATCAGCCTATACAGTTATAAGAAACGCAAAAAGCAGTTTATACTGGGGAGGCTAAACATTATTCTGAATTTTATTTTGCTAGGTTTATTAATATTTAAGTCACAAAATTTATCCGGAGACGCAGAAGTGTCTGAGAAGGGTATTGGGATGATTCTTCCTTTAGTTTCTATCGTTTGTATAAGCCTTGCTAACAGGGCCATCAAAAAGGACGAAGATCTCGTAAAATCTGTAGACCGATTAAGGTAAGCCTTTTAACTTAGTTTATTAGTGCGTAATGAATCCGGAACCACAAGTTCCGGATTTTTTTTTGCCCCATAGCAAAAAAAAGAACCCGGAGACGTTCAAACACTTCATTTGTCCCCGGGCTTACTTTTAAACTAACCAAACCAAATATCAATATGAAAGAAAAAATACTTTACTTAGCAACCCTTATTGTTTCAGGATTACAGTACAAAGATACCTCAGTATAACCGACTTAGGCAAAATTTTAGACGAATGGTAGCCGTTGTTTCGACGAAACGAAACCTTATAACCACGAATCGCAATACACTACTATCCAACAGATTATCTTTTGAAAAGTATATTCTTACAAACAAAAAAACAGCCGTAACAAATAGTTACGGCTGCATGGTGTAGTTAAAAGGAGTTAGTTAAGTAGCTTAGTAAGCAACCAGTTCTTTTAGGGCCGTTTCAAAACGTGCCTTAGGTAAAAACTGGTCTTCCAGTGCTTTGGTAAACGGTATGGCACTTTCAAGGCTACCCACCCGTTTTACAGGCCCATCAAGGTACTCAAAGCAATTTTCCATTATAAGAGCGGAAATATCTCCGGCAACACCGCCAAAAAGTGTATCTTCCTGTAAAATAATTGCTTTACCGGTCTTTTTTACCGAAGCAAATATTGTAGCCGTATCTAGTGGCTGCAGTGTTCGCAGATCTATTAAATCAGCTTTTATATCAGGGTTTTTATCCAGTGTTTCAATAGCCCAATGCACGCCTGCACCAAACGAAATCACTGTAACGTCTGATCCTTCGCGCAGCAAGCCCGCCTTACCAAACGGCAGTGTATAGTATTCTTTTGGTACATCCTGGTAAGCACTGCGGTATAGTGCTTTGTGCTCAAAGAACATTACCGGGTTAGGGTCGTTTATAGCTGTAGCCAAAAGCCCCTTTGCATCATACGGGAACGCAGGGTACACCACTTTTAAGCCGGGTGTTTTAGTAAACCAGGCTTCGTTAGTCTGGCTATGGAACGGCCCCGCCTGTACCCCAGCCCCGCAAGGCATACGCACTACCACATCGGCATTTTCCTGCCAACGGTAGTGTACCTTTGCCAGGTAGTTTACAATAGGGTTAAAACCGGTAGAAACAAAGTCGGCAAACTGCATTTCTATAACCGACTTATGTCCGTTTATAGATAATCCCATACCTGCCGACACAATAGCCGACTCGCATATAGGCGTATTACGCACACGCTCTTTGCCAAATTGATTTACAAAACCTTCGGTTATTTTAAAGGCACCACCATATTCGGCAATATCCTGCCCCATGATAACCAGGTTTTCATGGCGTTCCATACTTTGGGCAAGCCCCTGTTGTATGGCATCAATCATACGTATGTTTGCCGTTTCGCCCGCCGGGGCTACTTCTTCAAACGTGTATGGTTTATATACATCGTTAAGCTCTTCGTCCAGATTTGCCTCAATAGCAGGCTCTGCCGAAGCGTGTTGATAATTTTCGTCTATTTCCTGCTTTAGTTCCGCACGGATTTGGTCGTCAGCTTCATCAGTAAGCACCCCTTCAGCCTTCAGATATTTGCGGTAGTTTTCTACCGGGTCTTTTACGGCCCATGCATCCATAAGTTCCTGTGGCACATATTTAGTACCACTGGCTTCCTCGTGCCCACGCATCCTGAAGGTTTTAAACTCCAGTAACACCGGGCGCGGATTTTCCCGTAAAGAAGCCACTATATCGGTAAGCTTCGTATATACCTCAAGTATATTATTGCCGTCTATAATGTGCGCCTCCATACCGTAACCTATGCCTTTGTCGGCTATATGCTCGCAGCGGTATTGCTCGTTAGTAGGTGTACTTAATCCGTAGCCGTTGTTTTCTACAATAAACAACACCGGCAGCTCCCATACGGCAGCTATGTTTAGCGCCTCATGAAAATCGCCTTCGCTGGTAGCACCTTCACCAGTAAATACAGCGGTAACCTTACCCTCGTTACGTAGTTTGTGTGCCAGTGCAATACCATCGGCTACGCCAAGCTGCGGCCCCAAGTGCGAAATCATACCTATGATTTTAAACTCCTGTGTACCAAAGTGAAACGACCTGTCGCGCCCTTTAGTAAAACCGTTTGCCTTACCCTGCCACTGGCTAAATAGCCTGTACAGCGGAATATTCCGGCCGGTAAATACACCAAGGTTACGGTGCATGGGTAGTATATACTCGTCGGGCTGTAACACAGCCGTTACCCCTACAGAGATGGCCTCCTGGCCTATACCGCTAAACCATTTTGATACTTTACCCTGCCTGATAAGGATGAGCATTTTCTCCTCTATAAGGCGAGGTTTTAATAATTTCTTATATAAATCAAGTAATTCTTGGTTACCTAATTGTTTTCTATCGAAATTCATGAGTTTTTTTGAAATATCTTTATTTTTTCAAAAGTAATAAAATAACAATAGCGGGCAAGGCTGTTAGGAAAAATTATTTTGAGTACGACAACTTATTTAGTATTTTTATAGCAGATTTAAATTACAACAAATATGTCAGACCAAATAAAGAATATAGAAGAAAGAGAAAGTTTCACTTTTGAAGATTTGAAAAATGAAGATGAAATTATTTACTGGTGGACCTCTGACATAGCCAAACTATTAGGGTATCCAAATGTAAAAGCGTTTCAAAAAGTCTTAGATAAAGCAACAAAAACTTTTGTATCATTGGGAATTCCCCACTATGAGAATATAATAGCACAGACACATGAAGTTGATGGAGAGCAAGTTCAAGATTTCAAGTTAACGAGATTTGCCTGTTATATAGCAGTAATGAATGGTGACCCCAAAAAAGTTGAAGTTGCAAAAGCACAAGTATATTTTGCAACTCAAACAAGAAAATTTGAACTTTCAATAGAGAATCCAAATCAATTTGACAGAATAATTATTCGTGATGAAATTACTGATGGCAATAGATCTCTAGCATCTACAGCAAAACAAGCTGGTGTTACAGATTTTGCTAAATTTCAAAATGCTGGTTACTTAGGTATGTATAATATGATGTCTTACAAATTAGAACAAAAGAGAGGCTTAGCAAAAGGTAAATTGATGGATAACATGGGGAGGACAGAATTAGCTGCAAATCTTTTTAGAATTACGCAGACAGAAGAAAGGATTAAAAATAAAAATATAAAAGGTCAAGATAATTTAGAAAGTGCACATTTTGCAGTTGGAAGAGAAGTAAGAAACATAATAGTCAAAAACGTAGGTAAAAATCCAGAAAATCTTCCTCAAGAAAAACAACTCCCTGAAGTAAAAAAAGAGCTTAAAAAAGGTTACAAAAACATGAGCTTGGAAGATAAAAATAAGCCTAAAAAAAAATAGCCTATTTTTAATCAAGATAAGAATGTGTTGTTAACAACTTCACTCCCACCAACACGAAAATATGCTTAGCTTTGATTCTATGAGAAATCAAATACTAAAAACAAGCCTGCTGGCAGTAATACTGGCCCTAACATCGTGCGCATCAATAGAACTAAGCAGCCCTAAAGGATCTTTTGCCAAGGGTGCCGATGTGGGTTGGCTACCGCAAATGGAAGCTACCGGCTATAAATTTTATGATGCAGACGGCTCACAGAAAGACTGCCTGCAACTCCTTAAAGACCGCGGCATAAATACTATACGTCTTAGGGTATGGGTTAACCCTTCTGACGACAGGGCAAGCGGACACTGCAGCCCCGAGGAAACTGTAGCCATGGCGGTACGGGCACAAAAAATGGGCATGCGCATTATGATCGACTTTCATTACAGCGATACGTGGGCAGATCCCGGCAAACAGGCAAAACCTGCTGCCTGGGCAAACCATTCGTTCCCGCAATTATTGGAAGATGTTTATCAGCACACGCATTCGGTGCTTACAATGCTTAAAAAAGCAAATGTTACCCCAGAATGGGTTCAGGTGGGCAACGAAATTCCGGGTGGCATGTTATGGCCTGATGGCAGCACAGATAACTGGGTACAACTTGGCCAATTGCTAAACAAAGGTTATGAAGCTACAAAAGCAGTAGATAAAAATATAAAGGTAATTGTACACCTTGACCAAGGCAACAACAGCCAGCGTTTCAGGACGTTTTTTGATAATGCTACAACTCAAAAAGTAAAGTATGATGTTATAGGTCTTTCATACTACCCATTTTGGCTTAAAAGTGATTATACCGAAAATATAGCCGATTTACAAAACAACCTTAACGACATGGCAGTACGCTACAACAAAGAGGTAATGGTTGTAGAAGTAGGCGGCGAAGATACAAAAGTAGAAAACACTGCTAATATGCTTAAAGCCGTGATTAAGGCTGTACGCAATGTGCCAAACAATAAAGGTATTGGCGTTATATACTGGGAACCTGAAGGTGCCAGAAGCTGGAGCCATTATGAACTTAGCGCCTGGATGCAAGATGGTAAACCATCGTCGGCTCTTGATGCGTTTAAAGAATAGTCACGAAATATTTACGGGCTCAGCTTTATACCATTGTTAATAACTTCCGCCCAATGTTCACATAAATTATGCTTAGCTTTGCATTTATAAGGCTTTACGCTTTATAAAGTTATTAACAATAAACGATTATTATGCAAAACATCCCTAGTGTGGATCTGCGTGATTTCCTTTCGGGTAACCCGGAACGCAAGCAAAAATTTGTAAATGAAATCGGTAAGGCCTATGAAGAAATAGGTTTTGTGGCACTTAAAGGTCATTTCCTTGATGACCGGCTGGTAGACGGCCTGTACAACGAGGTAAAAAACTTCTTTAACCTGCCGCTTGAAGTTAAGCAACAATATGAAATACCGGGCATAGGTGGCCAGCGTGGCTACGTATCGTTTGGTAAAGAACATGCCAAAGGCCGTAAAGAGGGCGACCTTAAGGAGTTTTGGCATTTCGGGCAGTATTTAGAGCCGGGGTCTAAGTATGAAGCAGAGTATCCGGCTAATGTTGAAGTAAAAGAACTCCCTGAATTTAACACCGTGGGCAAAGAAGCCTACCAGATGCTGGAAAAAACAGGTGTGTATGTACTGCGCGCTTTGGCTCTGTTCCTAGGGTTAGATGAGTTTTATTTCGACAAGTATGTGGCAGAAGGAAACAGTATCCTGCGCCCTATACACTACCCACCTATTACACACGAGCCAGAAAATGCGGTGCGTGCTGCTGCACACGGCGATATTAACCTGATAACACTGCTTATGGGTGCGCAAGGTAAAGGGCTACAGGTGCAAAACCACAATGGCGAATGGATAGATGCCATAGCCGAACCGGACGAACTGGTTATAAACGTGGGCGATATGCTTAGCCGCCATACTAACAACAGGCTGAAAAGCACTATACACCAGGTGGTAAACCCACCGCGCGAGTTGTGGGGTACATCGCGCTATTCTATACCGTTCTTTATGCACCCGGTGAGCGAAATGAAACTGGACTGCCTGGAAAACTGTATAGATGCAGAACACCCTAAATTATATGACGATATTACTGCCGGTGATTTCCTTTATGAGCGGCTGGTAGACCTTGGTCTTATAAAAAAATAATACAAAGCTTAAGGCTTAGAAATACCAATATCTGCCGGAGGGATAGCACCCCCCGGCAGATATTTTTGTTTTAAAAAAACTATTTATGCCCGTTAAGTGTGGGATTTAATTGTTTTATTTACATTTGAATTTTAGATTTATGATAAAATGGCAAAGAAATTAAGCAGCCTTGACGATCTTGGTGGTTTTGTATTTTCTACCAATAAAGACTTTGAGTTTAATAACGAAGAAGAAACACAGGAAACACCTGCCCCATCTCAGCAAAAGCTGGAAGCGCATCTTGATAAAAAGAATCGTGGAGGTAAAATAGCCACAGTTATTAAGGGATTTGAAGGAAATGAAGAAGACCTTAAAACGCTGGCAAAGCAATTAAAAACGCTATGCGGTGTAGGGGGTTCTGCTAAAGACGGGGAAATAATAATTCAGGGTAACTTTCGGGATAAAATAATGGATTTCCTTTTTAAGGAAGGATATAAAGTAAAACGTGTAGGAGGATAACCAATATGCATAAAGTAAAGATTTTTTTCGGGAACGCGTTAGCAGTACTACTGGCATTCAGCTGGATGGGTGGTATGTTTTTTAGCATTACAAAGCAGCTGAATAGCGATAAAATCATACAGGTATTACCACTAGCTATTATAGCGTCAGGAATATACGGGCTGGTTCAGGTTTTGGGACAACAATTTATTTCGAATACCACAGCTAAAAAATTGTTATTCTTAATACCTGTGTTCTCACTAATTATCGCAGGGCTTACGATGGCAGAAACACCTATGGACTATTACCTGGCTGCAGGCGCAGTAACGCTGGCGGGATACGGAAAAATTATGCAGGAACGCAAAAAAGCATTAATAGCAAGCAAAAATGGAAATTAAACAATCAGAACTTATACTTAACCCGGACGGCAGTGTTTATCACCTTAACCTAAAGCCGGAAAACATAGCACACGATATTATTTTTGTAGGAGATCAGGACAGGGTATCTAAAATTACAGCCTATTTTGATTCTATAGAGTTTACTACCCAAAAAAGGGAGTTTAAAACGCAGACAGGTATTTACAAGGGCAAACGCCTTACGGTAATGTCTACAGGAATTGGTCCTGATAATATAGATATTGTTATGAACGAGCTTGATGCTCTGGTTAACATAGACCTTGAAACACGACAGCCGAAAGAAACACTTACTAGCTTAAACATCATACGTGTGGGCACATCGGGCTCATTGCATGCAGACATACCTGTAGATAGCATAGTAATGTCGGCATACGGTTTAGGCATGGACAATATGCTACGCTCGTATATCATAGACCGGGTAAGCGACCACGCGCTTGAAGAAGCTTTTATAAACCACACCCAGTGGGATATGAAAAAAGGGAAGCCTTATGCTATTAAAGGAAGCGAAAAGCTACAGCAGCTTATATATTCTGAAGATATACATACCGGTATTACAGCTACCGCAGGTGGTTTTTACGGCCCTCAGGGGCGTGTGCTAAGGCTTGATATACAAGATAAAGAACTGAACCATAAAATGGATACCTTTAACTTTAACAACAACCGTATAACCAACTTAGAAATGGAAACGGCTGCCATTTATGGGCTTGCAGCACTATTAGGCCACAATGCATTATCTATGAATGCAATTATAGCCAACAGGGCTTCGGGTACGTTTAGTGAAGATCCGTATGCGGCGGTAAATAACCTGATAAGCTACGTACTAAATAAACTGTCTGTTTAATTACAGCTTTTTAATATCAAAAATCGGGGTAGTGCACAATGTTAGTACACTACCCCGATTTTTTTACTTTATACAACCACTTTTTAAGCCCCTAATATATTTTTACCGTTAATATATTCTGTGGGCCTGCTTCCCAGTAATTTGTAAAAGGTATTACTAAACGTGGGCAAGCTGCTATATCCTACTGCAAGCGCAATTTCACTTACCGGCATTTGCTTTTCAGCCAGTAACTCTATAGCCCTGAGCATCCGGCAAATGGTAAAAAACCTGATGAAGGGCATCCCCAGGTCTTTTGTAAATAACCTGTGCAACGTGCGGGTACTGAAACCAAATTTTGCAGCTACTTCTGCAAACAACAAGTTCTTATCAAGGTTTTTTGTAATATAATCTACAACCTTACCCAGGCGCTTGTCTTTTGGCATGGGCAAAGACAACGAAAGGCTTTCCTGAGCCGTATCTGCAAGTAGCACTTTAAGCGCACTTGCCACAATGTAATTTTTAGTTTCTTTCTGCAAATTACCATTCCATCGGTTAGTATACAACAACAAATTTAATATCAGGTCGTTTACAGGATAAATCCCCTCACGTTCATAAAAGGCATCCTCGTTTTGTTCTACGGGAAAATAAAGATTCCTCATCATTACGTTTTCGCTGCTTGGGTGTATGCTATGGCGCACACCGGCGGGAATCCAGATAAAATGCCTGGCAGGCAAAAAGTACGTATGAGAATCGGTACGCACGTACACTACTCCGCCTTCTGTATATAAAAACTGTGCTTTTTTATGGCTGTGTTCCGGTATTAAAAGCTCCCCCATAAGATCATGGTGGCAGTATATGCTTTTCTCCTCAGTATCTACATCGGTAAGGTAATATTTAGAACTCACAGCTGTCTGTTTTGAATAATTCTTTGGCAAAAACCAATAATCTGCCAATTAAACGTTTTCGTAATATTGTATTACCTAATTAACAGTACAATGACAATTGGCTCCGCAAAGATACATGTTATTTGTTTTTTAGTAAAAAACGTAAAGATTTTACTATGCACCCAAACAGAATACTTTTTGAAGACTATCAAAAAAAGATAATTACTGCAACTGAAGCTGCAGGCCTTTTTAAAGACAAAATGGTAGTAGGCAGCAGCGGTTTTACAAAGGCCGGAGACAGCAAAGCCGTGTTACCTGCATTTGCCGCAAGGGCAGCTAATGAGCATATAGGCATTACACTAATTACGGGAGCATCTTTAGGGCACACTACCGATACTGACCTGGCCGAAGCCAACGCCCTTTACAAACGTATGCCGTTTCAGGTAGATGCTTCCCTCCGGAAAAAAATAAACTCAGGCGATGTACTGTTTATAGACCAGCACCTAAGCGAAACTGCCGAATTGCTTACAAATAAACACCTGCCACCACTTGATTTCGCCGTGATTGAAGCCCTTGGGGTAGACGAAAATGGCAATATTATACCAACTACTTCGATAGGAAATTCGGCGACCTTTGCTAAACTGGCTAATAAAGTAATTATTGAAATAAACACTTCTATTCCATTATCTTTTAAAGGTATTCACGATGTTATAATTCCGGATGCTTATCCGCACCGTAATGTGCTTGCTGTTACGGCTCCAGATACAAGGATAGGCATTACTCACATACCCATAGACCCTGAAAAAGTAGTAGGCATTGTTTTTACAGAGCTACCCGACAGCCCGGCTTCAACCGCCGAACCTGACGAAAAAACAATAGCCATTGCCAACCACTTGGTATCGTTTTTTGAAAATGAGGTAAAGGCCGGCAGGCTTACACCATCATTATTACCACTACAGGCAGGGATTGGTAAGGTGGCTAATGCGGTAATGATGGGGTTTGAACGCGGTAACTTTGAACACCTAACTATGTACAGCGAAGTATTGCAGGACAGCACTTTCCACCTTATAGACAGCGGAAAAATGGATTTCGCATCGGCATCCTCTATAACGGTATCTAAACCAATGTACGACCATCTGATTGAAAACTTTGACCGGTATAAAGATAAAATTGTACTACGCCCGCAAAACGTAAGCAATGCCGCCGAAGTAATACGCAGGCTGGGCGTTATAGGCATAAACACAGCCATAGAGTTTGATATTTACGGTAATGTTAATTCCACACACCTTTCGGGCACTAAAATGATGAATGGAATTGGTGGCTCGGGCGATTTTGCCCGTAATGCCTACCTGAGCATCTTTGTAACACAGGCTGCGTCTAAAGAAGGCAACAGCATAAGCCACGTTGTACCCATGGTATCTCACGTAGACCACTGCGAGCACGACGTAGACATACTGGTAACAGAGCAAGGCCTTGCCGACCTGCGTGGGCTTGCCCCGCGCGAACGTGCTAAAGTAATAATAGAAAATTGTGTTCACCCCGATTATAAAGAGGCGCTGCGTAGTTATTATGAACGGGCATGCCTTCGTGGCGGACACACCCCTCATATACTGGAAGAGGCTTTTTCTTGGCATATTAACCTTCAAAAGAACGGATCCATGAGGCAGCCCTGCACCGTATGATTTGTTTACTAGAATCATTTTTTGCGTTTATTTGTTTTTGTCCCTAAACTGCGGTACGGTTTAGGGATTTTTTATGGTATTAATTTGCCCGAACATACTAAATTTGTCTGTAACCTTTTTTTAGCAGATAAATCTGATGGATAATATTTCGATAGCAGGGGTACCGGAACACTTTAACCTGCCCTGGCACCTGAGTATAGATAACGGCGAATTTAACGCACAGGGTATAAATCTTACATGGACAGATGTACCCGAAGGCACCGGAAAACTATGCCAAATGCTGCGCGATGGTGAAACAGACATTGCAGTGATACTTACAGAAGGCATAGTAAAAGACATTACTGCGGGCAATCCCAGTAAAATAGTACAGATTTATGTACAATCTCCGCTTATATGGGGCATTCACGTAGCGGCCAATTCACCGTACCAAAAAACAGACGACCTTGAAAACAAAATAGTAGCCATAAGCCGTTATGGTTCGGGTTCGCACCTTATGGCGTATGTACACGCCCAGGATGAGAAATGGAATACGGCAAACTTACGTTTTGAAGTAGTTAATACTCTTGATGGCGCTATAGCGGCCTTAACCGAAGGCCGCGCAGATTATTTTATGTGGGAGCGCTTTATGACAAAACCTATTGTAGATAAAGGCATATTTCGTCGCGTGGGCGACTGCCCTACTCCCTGGCCCAGCTTTGTAATTGCCGTACGTAATGAGGTGCTGCAAAACAAAGGTGAAGCTATTGCTAAAGTACTTGAAGTTATAAACAACAAAACACTGAATTTTAAACAAATACCTAACATAGACCAAACGCTTGCAGAACGATACGGGCAAAAAATAGACGATATAAACGAATGGTTAAAATTAACCCGCTGGTCGCAAACGAAACCCGATAAAATTACGTTTGACAACATACAGGATCAGTTACTTGAACTTGGCATTACCGATAAAAAAATACCATTTGAAAACCTGGCGCCGTAAAAGGCGCCACCATGGTTAATGAAACTACCCGATTTTTCTAAAATAAAACAACTTAGAGAAAGGCTCACCATTAAGAAGCCCTGGGATTCCATTATCATTTTTGTACTGAATGTGCTTATAGCAGTACCGCTGTTTATAATACTGCACCAAAACCTTATAGACCCGGAATGGCCGCTACATATAGACCGGGTTTTATTATTTATACTTATGGTTGCCGCCATACAGTTTGTGCTGCATTACATGAAAAAAGTACTCTTTGTGTGCATTTTTTTATACCTCATGGCGCTGCTGTACGGCTCATTTCTTGGCAATTACGGTTTCCGGTCTGTGTATGAAGATTACGAGGCTATGGTGTATACTATGGCGTATGATCCTAACCCCCAAGATGTTATTGTATCTCGATTACTGCCTTTCCCTAATAAAAGCCAGATTATAGACGCCGTAGATTATAATAACCCAAAGGTGCGTAACTACGCCGTAGGCGCCGCAACAAAATATTTTAAAGACTTAAAGGGATTTCATAACCAGCGGCTTATGGTACAGTGTTTTTCGGTTTTTAAAGATATCAGAAACCGATGGACGTATGTTAGCGATCCTAGAAACGCGGAGTATATAGCCAGCGCAGATGAGTCTATACTACACTTTGCGGGAGATTGTGATGACCATGCCATACTTATGGCGGCCTGCATAAGGGCTGTGGGAGGAACACCACGGATTATACACACCGGGGGGCACTTGTACCCTGAAATGCTGATTGGTAAAAAGGCCGACCTGGAATTGGCCAATTATCTGATAAAACAATTCCTGTTTGTGGAAGAAAGCCGCGGGCGCGAAGTACACTACCACGAAGATGAATACGGCCAGATGTGGCTTAACCTTGACTATACCGCTACCTACCCTGGAGGCCCGTTTATGAGCGAAGAAATATTGGGCCAGCTTACTTTTAATTAGCTTCATTAGTTCTAAAGTCATAAAGTCGAAAGTCGTAAAGCGCTGTAATCGTTAAAATAAGGGTATATTTAACCGTCAGCATGCCTTTATGACTTTAAAAACTTTAGACTTTACGACCTTATGACTTTCGACTTTATGACTTAACGACTGATTTACCATTCAATAGTCGGTTTGCCTTTCTCAGCTAAAAAAGCATTAGCCCGGCTGAAATGCCTGTTGCCAAACCACAATCCCCTGTTAGCACTAAGCGGAGAAGGGTGTCCGCTCTCTAAAACAAAATGCTTGTTACGGTTTACACGAGCACCTTTCTTTTTGGCAGGGCCGCCCCAAAGCAAAAACACCACATCCTGCTTTTCGTCAGAAACTTTTTGTATTACGGCATCAGTGAACTGTTCCCAACCTTTACCCTGGTGGCTGTTAGCTTCGCCTTTACGCACCGTTAGCACGGCGTTTAGCAACAATACTCCCTGGTCTGCCCAGCGCTCCAGGTTTCCGGTTGGTGGAAACGGTTTATTAAGATCGGCTTGTATTTCTTTGAAAATATTGATTAACGACGGAGGCAGCGGTATACCGTCGGACACTGAAAAACAAAGCCCGTTTGCCTGACCCGGCCCATGGTAAGGATCCTGCCCTATAATTACAACTTTTACTTTATCAAAAGGGCAATGATCAAATGCCGAAAAAATATGTTTGCCCGGAGGATAGCAGGTATGGGTGGTATATTCCTGTTTTACAAAGTCGGTCAACTGGCTGAAATAAGGTTTTTCAAACTCATCTGCCAGTACTGCTTTCCATGACGGGTGTATGTTTACATTCATTACAATAGGTTTCTAAGGCAAAGATAGCGATATTAAGGAGCAAACAGTTCTTAAACTTAACTGACAATAATGCAGATAAGCGGTTTTATGAGTATTTTTGCATAAAATTTGCCGTAGCAAAACACATGAAATCCATCACAGAAAAAACATTAAAAGACCTTGAGTTCGGTACAGTACTGGAAGAAGTAGCTGCACGATGCGTAACCGAACCCGGGCACGATAAAGCGCTTACCATAGCTCCGTTTACCAGCCGGGAGCAGTTAATGGACGCGCTGAAACAAACATCAGAATACCGGTCTTCCTTTGATAATAACAATGCATTGCCTAACCACGGCTTTGAGCCCATAACTAATGAACTGAAGTTTTTAGCTATTGAAGACAGCTACCTGGATGCAGCAGCGTTTAGAAAAATAGCCACACTTACCGATACGGTAGGTACTATGATAAAATTCCTTGCAAAGTTTGACGACTATTACCCGGCGCTAAACAAACGCGCACAGGAAGTGGAGTTTAGCAAAGAACTGGTAAAGTACATAGACGATGTGGTAGACAAGTACGGTGAAGTTAAAGATGATGCATCACCAGATTTGCGAAACATACGCCGGTCTATTAACGAAGTAAAAGGACGTATAAACCAGAGTTTCGGTTCGGCTTTAACCCATTATAACAGTTTAGGCTATCTTGATGATATCAGGGAAACCGTAGTAGAAAACAGGCGTGTGCTGGCTGTACTGGCCATGTATCGCCGTAAGGTAAAAGGATCTATACTGGGCAGCTCTAAAACGGGCAGCATTGCATACATAGAGCCCGATACTACCATGCGCTATTCACGCGAGCTTAACAATTACGAGTACGAAGCAGCCGAAGAAATTAAACGCATATTAAAACTACTCAGCAACATTGTAAGGCCTTTTGTGCCTATGCTAATGAGTTTCCAGGAATTGCTTACAGATATAGACGTGGTAGCTGCAAAAGCAAAATACGCCCGTAAAATAAACGGATTGTTGCCTACCATTGTTGAGGAAAAAAGGCTGTACTTCAGGGAAGCCTACCACCCTATTTTGTACCTGAACAACAAAGCGAAAAACGAAACTACATACCCGCAAACCATAGAGCTTACAGATACTAACCGTATTATTGTAATATCTGGGCCTAATGCCGGGGGTAAAAGTATTACGCTTAAAACCATTGGACTGCTACAGCTTATGCTGCAATGCGGCCTGCTTATACCGGTACATGAGCGTAGTGAAACGTTTTTGTTTGACCGTATACTTACAGACATTGGCGATAACCAAAGTATAGAAAACCATCTTAGTACGTACAGTTACCGCCTTAAAAACATGAACTACTTTTTACGTAAGTGTAACGATAAAACGTTGTTTCTGATAGATGAGTTTGGTACCGGGTCCGACCCTGAACTGGGCGGTGCGCTTGCCGAAACGTTCCTGGAAGAGTTTTACCACCGTGAAGCATTTGGCATTATAACCACCCATTACACCAACCTAAAAATACTGGCTAATGAGCTTCCGTTTGCTACAAACGCCAATATGCTTTTTGACGAAAAATCACTTGAGCCTATGTACAAGCTGATACTTGGCCAGGCGGGCAGTTCGTTTACATTTGAGGTGGCACAGAAAAACGGTATTCCGTACGGACTTATAAACCGGGCAAAAAAGAAGATTGAGAAAAGCAAGGTGCGTTTTGACAAAACCATTGCTACCCTGCAAAAAGAACGCTCTAAGCTGGAAAAGACCTCTCAAATATTAAAAGAGGAAGAAGAGCGCGCCCGTGAGGAAGGTAAAAAAATGGAGACTATTAATGTTCGTATCCAGCAAAAACTGGAAAGTTACCAGGAATTGTACGACGCAAACCAAAGGCTTATTTACCTGGGGCAAAAGCTAGATGACATGGCCGAAAAGTACTTTAATAACAGGAACAAAAAGGACATGATAGGCGAATTCCTGAAAACGGTAGAAATAGAAAACTCCAAGCGCAGAAAACTTGAACCAAAGGAGAAAAAGAAAAAAGAAGTAGAGCAGAAAAAAATCATTGCAGAGGTTCAGGTAAAAGTAGAAGAAATACGCGAAGAGAAAAAAGAGAAAAAACGCAAGGAAGCCGAAGCGCCAAAGCCAAAACTACCTATTAAAATAGGCGACCGCGTGCGTATGATTGATGGTAAAGCCGTGGGTACACTGGAGTCTTTAGAAAAAAATAAGGCTACTGTAAATTATGGCATCTTTACGAGTAAGGTAGATTTTGAAATGCTGGAACTTGTAGAGGCTATGAAAAAATAATAAAGCAGTAGATTAATTTTTTAATATATCAATTTAAGGGAACCGTTAAGAACTTTAAATATCAAACCTGAAATGGAACTACCGCGAGATAAAAAAATCATATTGTTTGATGGGGTTTGTAACCTATGCAACAGCACGGTACAATTCCTTATTAAGCACGATAAAAAAGATGAGTTCAGGTTTGTGGCACTGCAATCTGATTTAGGTCAAAAGATTACGGCTTACATTGGTATAGATACATCTAAAGTAGATTCCATTATAGTGTATGAACCCGGCAAAGCGTATTTTTACAAAGCTGAGGCAGCACTGGAAATAGCTTCAGCTATTGGAGGCATTTACGGACTTTTAGCAGTATTTAAAGCTGTGCCAAAAAGCATTAGTAACGCTGTTTACGATTACATAGCGCGTAACCGCTACAAATGGTACGGCAAAAAAGAAGCCTGTATGCTGCCAACGCCGGAGATTAAAGCAAAATTTTTATAATACTAAACAAAGTTAATTTTGAGATATTTTGTAGCATTTGCCTATAACGGAAAAAACTACTGCGGCTGGCAATACCAGCCCCACAGCCCGTCGGTACAGGAAACGCTTAATAAGGCACTCTCTACGCTCCTTCGCACACCCATAGATGCTACAGGTGCCGGGCGTACAGATACCGGGGTGCATGCTACACAAATGTATGCCCACTTTGACTATGATGGGCAAATAGACTCAGATGCGTTAATTAAGCGCGTGAATGCTTTTTTGCCAAAAGACATTGTAGTATACCGCTTTATACCGCTCCATGATGAGGCGCACGCCCGTTTTGATGCCACAAGCCGCAGCTACGAATACCACATACATACGTTTAAAGATGCCTTTATAAATGAGGGCAGCTGGTTTAATTTCCACCCGTTAGATGTAGATAAAATGAACGAGGCCGCCCAGGTGCTGTTTGACTATATTGATTTTAAATGTTTTAGTAAAACACATACCGACGTAAAAACGTTTAATTGTAAAATTACCGAAGCGCGGTGGGAACAGCACGGTAATAAACTGGTGTTCCACATATCTGCCGACCGCTTTTTGCGTAACATGGTACGCGCCATTGTAGGTACACTGGTAGAAGTAGGCCTGGGTAAATCAACCGTGCAGGACGTAAGAAATATTATAGAAAGCCGGGACAGGAACAAGGCCGGTTTTTCGGTACCCGCACACGGGCTGTACCTTACTAAGGTAATTTATCCGTATCTTTGAACCATCCTATGAATCAGAATAAAAATACCAAAAATAAAAATACCGCGTCGTTACTAAAGGTAATGCGCTTTGCCAAACCTTACCGCAGCCGCTTTGTATGGGTTATAGTGTTCTCTGTAGCGCTGTCTATATTTGCGGCGCTTCGCCCCTATTTGCTTAAGCATACCGTAAACAGCTACCTCATGGGTAAAAACATGGATGGACTTATGCTGTTTGTATCTATAATGGGGGTTACGCTGCTGGTAGAAGTAGCGTCGCAATTTTACTTTGTATACTGGGCAAACTGGCTTGGGCAAGATATTGTAAAAGACATACGCGAAAGGTTGTATAACCATATTACGCACTTCCGTATGAAGTTTTTTGACAACGAAGCGGTAGGCCGACTGGTAACACGTACGGTGTTTGATATAGAATCTATTGCAAAAATATTTAGCCAGGGACTTTTTATGATCATAAGCGATATGCTAAAAATGATTGTAATACTGGGCTTTATGTACTGGATAAACTGGAAACTTACCACCATAGTACTTATAGCCATGCCGGTGCTGGTAATTGCTACACGAATTTTTCAAAAGAAAATGAAGGGCGCGTTTGAAGAGGTACGTGCACAGGTGGCTAACCTCAACACTTTTGTGCAGGAGCGCGTTACCGGTATGAAAATAGTACAGCTGTTTAACCGCGAAGAAATTGAGTACGAAAAATTTAAGGTAATAAACAAAAAACATAATGATGCCTGGCAAAAGAATATTTTGTACAACTCCATCTTCTTTCCTATTGCCGATATTATTTCGTCGCTTACCCTGGGATTTGTAATTTGGTATGGAGGTATAGATATTATTGGTGGTGGAGATCTTACCACACCGGGCGACCTTTTTGCATACATTATGTATATACCCATGCTGTTTAACCCGCTAAGGCAAATAGCTGATAAATTTAACGAAATGCAAATGGGTATTGTAGCTTCAGACCGTGTTTTTGAACTTTTAGAAATAGAAGAATTAACACAGAAAGAAGGCACTACAGAAGCCTGGCATTTTAAAGGCGAACTGGACTTTAAAGATGTACGTTTTAGCTACATAGAAGGAGAAGAAGTAATCCGTGGTATTAACCTTACCGCTAAAGCAGGCCAAACAATAGCTATTGTAGGTGCTACAGGTGCGGGAAAAAGTACCATTATAAACCTGCTGAACCGTTTTTACGAAATAGACAGCGGTACCATTACCATAGATGGAACCAATATAGACGAGTTTACACTACCCAGCCTGCGCAGGCAAATAGCCATTGTGCTACAGGATGTATTTTTGTTTGCCGATACAATATTAAATAACATAACCCTTAACAATCCTGATATTAGCAGGGAACAAGTTATATCAGCGGCAAAAGCTATAGGTGTACACCACTTTATCAGCAGCCTGCCGGGCGGCTATGATTATAACGTTAAGGAGCGTGGTGTAATGCTTTCGTCGGGGCAAAGGCAATTGATTGCTTTTCTTAGGGCGTATGTAAGCGACCCGTCTATATTGATATTGGACGAGGCTACATCGAGCATCGACACCCATTCTGAAGAAATGATTCGCGTAGCTACAGAAGCTATAACAAAAGGACGCACTTCTATTGTAATTGCACACAGGCTGGCTACGATTGTAAATGCCGATACCATTATTGTAATGGACAAAGGGAAAATTGTAGAAGAAGGATCGCATTACCAGTTAATAAACAAAAACGAAGGTTATTACAAAAATCTTTACTACTCCCAGTTTGCCACAGAAACAGAGGATAATACTCAGAATTAGTATTTTACAAATTATTAATTTAAAATTTTAACGCAACCTTTTTGTAATTTCCTTATCTTAACATAAAAGGTAATTATGAAAAAAATACTACTCACTCTTTTATTAGTGCCTTTTGCAGGGTTTGCACAGCAGTTTCAGTGGCTTAAAACACCTGCAGTCAGTATGCCTTACAACTCAGATTTGGTAGGCTATCCTAATACGGTAGACCCACAGGGAAACGTTTACGTATCGGGTTATAAAGACAACCACTATATTTATAATTCCATTATGGGAAATGTTTCCTTAACGAAATATGCACCCGATGGCTTTGAATTCTACAACCAAACCCTTATTGGTAAAGTTCAGGTACACCGCCTCTGTGCAGATGGAAACGGAAATGTGTACGCCGCAATTAGCTATTTAAACACACTATCTGTAGGAGAATTGGTTTTTGAAAACAACTTTCAGTCCGAAGTATACCTGTTACTAAAATTTGACCAAAATGGTAACCCGCTTTGGTACAAACACTTTACTCCTTTTGACTACGGAGATGGTTTTTACAATGAAATTACAGAACTCCGCGCCATGACTATTGATAATACCGGAAAACTATATTTAGGCTATGCTGACTTTATGCAGTCCATTATAGAAGAAATTAATCCGGAAAATGGTACCACAATCAGATCCATAAATCAGGGTGATGTACGCAGAGTAACCTCACTGGCAACAGATAACCAGGGTAACCTTTATGCAACCGGATCTTGCGCGGGTAATTCGGCAAGGTATAACAATACACCTGCCGGCACATCACTTCAATACAATGACTACATCGTTAAATACGCACCGGACTTTTCTTTTCAGTGGGTTAAATACATAGAAGACATTACCTGCTCTACTCCCGAAGTAGCTGCGAAGTCAGAGGACGAGATTTACTTTGCCGGGACACAGTTTGCCGCCACAAGCTTTGACAACATTACTACAGAGGGTCCGCTGTATGGCATGGACGACTTTTTCCTTGCCAAACTAAACCATAACGGCGAATACCAATGGGTACGGGAAGTAAATGGCGGTGGGGCTTTTATACTTGGAAACCGTAACTTTTTAGCAGTCGATCCCATTGGTAACGTGTATGTGTCCGGGCGTAGCCGATTCGATATAAACTGGGGTAACGGTTTTACATCGGGTACGGGCGCCTACACCTACGATGCTACTCTTGTAAAATATGATCCGGAAGGAAATACACAAATGGTAAAAACAGCACCGTCTCAAATAATGAGCCGTTTTGACAGCGTGGCTATAGCCAACAGTAATGACGTATATTGTTCCGGGATGGGATTCGGGTTTATGTCTATCGATACAATTTCGTATGATCCAGGGCAGATAAGTGCAGCATATCCTTTTGTAACCAAACTGGAGCAGACTATTGCCGGAAATACCAATCCAAAGGCAAAGATGCCTGTGCTCTACCCTAACCCTGCTACCAATATTTTATATTTAAAAGGAATTACGCAAAATACATCTGCCGAAATTTACAATATGCTGGGGCAACAAGTAGTGGTTGCAGCAATAAGTCCGGGTCAACCCCTTAATATTTCCGCGCTGCAAACAGGCAGCTATGTTTTAAAATTAAACAACTCAAACCCCATAAAGTTTATAAAACTGGATTAAAAAACAAAGAGCGATGAAATTTCATCGCTCTTTGTTTTTATACCTTCGGTGGCTCGGTTGCACCCGGTGCCACGCGTTGTTTTTTCTCAGGGCGTATTATCATACGCAGTGGCTGGTCCCAAGAGAAATAAGAAACCATCCAGTTCCAGAACGTAGTTAACCTGTTCCTGTAAGTAAGTAACGACATAAGGTGGATAAACAGCCACATAAGCCATGCAAAGAACCCTTTAAAGTGCAGCTTAGGGCTTGGTAAATCTACTACTGCCTTGTTCTTACCTATAATGGCCATAGAACCTTTGTCTTTATACTTAAATGGCGTTAACGCTTCTCCTTTAAGTTGTCTTTTTAAGTTCTTGGCAAGATGTTTACCCTGCTGTATGGCTACCTGTGCTACCTGCGGGTGCCCCTGCGGAAACGCCGCATCGGCTTCCATGTAGCACGTATCGCCAATAGCATATATATTATTTGTATTTACTACTTTGTTATTACCGTCTACAATCATACGTTTGGCACGGCCAAAGCTCTCAGCGGGTATTCCGTCAAAAGCACGGCAACCTACCCCGGCAGCCCAAATAAGGTTTTTGCTTTGTATGGTTTCGCCGTTGCTTAAATATACCACATCATCTTTATAATCAGTAACGCGGGTGTTTAGTTTTACCACTACCCCCAGTTTAGTAAGGGCATCGTAAGTGTCTTGCTGGCTTTCTTTACTCATAGGAGCCAAAAGTGCATCGGCTCCATCTACAAGGTATACATTACTTACACTTGTAGAAAGCTCAGGATATTCGCGCCTTAAAATACCCCTGCGCATTTCGGCAAACATACCAGATACTTCTACCCCTGTAGGCCCACCGCCCGCTACTACAATATTCATGTACTTACGGCGTTCACGGCTGTTTTTATTCAGCGTGGCCTTTTCCATACGTTGTAGCAGTTTGTTACGCATTTCAAGCGCATCATTAAGCGTCTTCATAGGTATGGCATTCTTCTTTACATTCTCCATACCGAAGTAATTCGTCTCGGCACCGGTAGCAAAAATAAGTACGTCATATTCTAGTTCGCCGTTATGTAGCACCGCAATATTCTGGTCTGGTTTAACCGCAACCATTTCTCCCATACGGAAATGTACGTTTTTTATATCGCGAAGGTATTTACGAAATGGGTAACTGATACTTGCGGGTTCCAGGTAAGCCGTAGCTACCTGATATATAAGGGGTGGAAAAAAATTGTAGTTGTTTTTATCCACCAGCGTAATATCAAATTCGGGGTTATTGGCCAGTTCACTTACCAGGTTTAATCCGGCAAATCCACCGCCTATTATTACTATCTTCATGGAATTGTGGGTGTTATATTTAAAAGCGTTGTATAGTTGTAAAAACAGTATAAAGTTAAGATTTTGCCTGTTAATGTGCAATGTAACCCCAAAGCTAATACCAAGTTTTATGAAATAATTAGCGTACTACCCCTCCGATTACCAATGAGAAAAAAAAGGCAGGTGTAAATTACACTACCCTTATATAGATTTGTTAATATTGTAGCAACACGGTGCCAAAAAAAGTACTTTTGGCTAATTATAAACATCAATCAATACAATGGATACTGCCAAGATAAAGAAAACCTTTAAAGACAGCTGGTGCATATTAAAAGATACCTTTACCAGTTTTATGGCCGATAAGGGGCTAAAGCTTAGTGCATCCTTATCCTATTACACCATGTTTTCTTTAGCACCGCTTTTATTGCTTATTATTTCGCTTGCCAGTACTTTCTTTGGGCGAGATGCCATAGAAGGCAGGGTTTTTTACCAGATCAGGGATTTAATAGGCCCACAGGCAGCAGTGCAAATACAGCAGGTTATAAAAAACCTGGAGCTTTCGGGGAAAACTAATTTGTCTCTAATTATAGGAGTTTTTACCCTTATACTGGGTGCCACTACCGTTTTTGGCGAAATTCAGGACTCCATTAACATGATATGGAAAGTAAAGGCAAAGCCAAAAAAAGGCTGGCTTAAACTAGTTAAAGACAGGCTCAGGAGTGGCTCTATAATAATTGGTTTAGGATTTTTGCTTATTGTATCACTAATTGTAAATGGTGCCATTGTAGCGCTTAACGATATACTGGAAGGCTACTTTCCATGGTTTACGGTAATACTGTTTAACGTAGCCAATATTGCGGTAAGCTTTTTAGTTATTACCATTTTGTTCGGGGTTATATTTAAGGTACTACCTGATGCCAAAATACGGTGGAGAGACGTTCGCGCAGGTGCATTTTTCACTGCGTGTTTGTTCCTGCTGGGGCGCTACCTTATTGGGCTTTACATAACCACTACGGGCGCAGGATCTCCTTACGGTGCAGCAGGATCTATAATCGTTATATTATTATGGGTATACTACACTGCAGCAATACTATATTTTGGTGCAGAGTTTACCCGTGCATATGCACTGTTTAAAGGCCGAAACATTCAGCCGGCAGAATATGCCGTTTATGTGGAGCAACGTGAAGTAGAGCGCGAAAAAACACCCGTAAACGTGAGTGTATCTCCTGAAAAGCACCAGTAAGCTTGCATTACCTATACGTTTAGCATTCTCTCATTTAACCAACTGCGCACGATAACTAGTTACACAACAGTAAGTACAGATATTATTTAGTTAGCTTAAAAATATATTAGTATGTATTTAAACTAACTGAAATGCAATAAAAAACTCCCCATTTGGGGAGCTTTTTGTTCTTATAAGCGCAAGTATATAAGTTACACTTTTAACCTGCCTTCTATACTGTTATCGTCTACCTTAGTGCCGGCAATGGCACCCAGGGCGTAACTTAGCATAGAAACCATTTTTCCGTGTTTGGTATCCCAGTAGTAAGCGTCAGCCGGAGCTACTTTAATCACGCTGGCATCGGGGTCTTCTTTACCTTCCTCAAACCATGTTTTTGCTATAGGTGTCCAAACCCGGTCGATATGAGCCCTATCTGTAAATATTTCGGCTTTCCCATACACAGAAAGATATTCAGAACTGCCGTTGTTTGCAAAAAGCAACTGTACTTCGGCAGCCTGTTTAATTTCTATATTTTTGTTACTGCGTGCAGAACTCAGGAACCAAAGGTTACCCGCATCGTCCACATCAAGCACACTCATTGGCCTTACAGACACCGGCTTTGAAGAAAGATCTGTACAAAACATACATATTTTTATATCGCCGGCCATTTCTTTTATTTTAGCCACTGCTTCAGCGCTAAAAAGGTCTTTATAATTTCCCATGGTTTGGTGTTTTTTAGTTAACAGATTCTACTTGTTCAGATACCCATGCTACGGCGTCATTATAACGGCTTTTTTCAAAACCTTTAAACTCGCCTGGCATTACTTTACTAAACGCATCGGTAAAGTTTTTAACCCCTTCAGAGTCGCTTATAATAGCGGCACGGTTCCATTTGGTTATGTTTTCTATACCCAATAATGCATCTTGCAGCCATGCACCGGCAGTAAAGTCTTTAACAGGAGTATCAAGGTAAAGCAGATAATTTAACTTGCCATTATTGCGTACCAGTTCGGCTACCTGTTCGCGTACCACGTCAAAGTCGTCTTTAGTAACTTCGCCCTCTGCACGAAATGCCACCATATTAGCAGGTACATTTTGAATTTGCGTAATCATAATTTAAGGTTTTTAATTGTTGTTATCTCAAAGTTACCTTATTAGCCTGCGCAAATTTGTTATAGCCCTGCCAAATACCAGCCAAAGAAATGATAAAGTTTAGAGGGGTTTTTCCATTATGTAGTCTTCCATTAAGTAGCCATTGCCTATCTCTACATTCACCTCGCCATTATTTTTAAACCCTGTTTTAAGGTAAAAATAATAGGCAGGATTAAACCTATTTACATTAAGAAATATGGAATTATTGCCTGCACTTACAGCAGCAGACTCTACTTTTTTTACAAAACACTTACCCAGGCCCTGCCCATGAGTTTGAGGCAGTACATACAATTTATGGATTTTGGTTTTCCCGGGTTCGTTGTCGGTTTCATAAGAACAAAAACCTAAGGCATTTCCATCGGCATCTTCAGCAATAAGAAAGCGATGGTTTTTAACCGTTATTTGTTGCTCAATAGCCTGTTGGCTATACATCATATCCATCATGTAGCTAAACTGTTCAGCAGAAAGTATTTCTTTGTAAGTATGATTCCACGTAATTACGGCTATGCTGTAAATAGCGTCGTAGTCTTTAAGTGAGGCAGTTCTTATGTTCATTGTAGCTATTAAAATCCTTGATATTCATCGGTATTTTGCTTCATGTAAAGGTACAAAAATAATATTGGCACGGATATTGGAATACTCAATCCGAACCTCAAAAATAAAACAGGCAATTAACATTACACTGATTATGAAAACGAAACTAACATACACATTGCTGTTCGGCTTCTTAAGTATTGGTAGCCTATTTGCCCAAAACGTAACTACCGTTAGGGCTGCTAACAGCGACATAAGCGATAACCTTAATCTGCAGGCCGTGTCGTCTATATTTGGAGACTCCCGCGATCTTGAAGATTTTGAGCGCAGGTTAAATGACCCTGATATGATGATATCTAACCTGGATCTTAATGGTGATAACCGGGTAGACTATTTAAGGGTAGTAGAACTTGCAGAACGCAGCACCCACGTTATAGTGCTACAGGCGGTTTTGGGTCCCGATACGTTTCAGGATGTAGCTACAATAGAAGTAGAACGCGACAGATATAACAACGTTACGGTACAAGTAGTGGGAGACCCTTACATATACGGTCCTAACTATATATACGAACCTGTTTATGTAACCAGGCCGGTACTATTCGGGTTATTTTGGGTTAGCAGTTACAGGCCCTACTACTCACCCTGGTACTGGGATTACTACCCTACCTACTATAATTACTGGACTCCATGTGCGCCTTACCGATACCATAACCACGTAAACGTATATATTAACTACCGCAATACCTATAATTATGTAAACACAAGGTACAGCAGCCGCGCCATGGCTATTTATTCGCCAAGGAGAAGCAATGGCTACGAGCGTATGTATCCTGGCAGATCGTTTGAGGCGCGTAACAACAACGTACGCAACCACTACGAACTGCAACAAAACAGGAACAACCTTGCCGGTGGCCGTAATGGCAACCCAAGGTTTAACAGCAACGGCGTGAGAAACACCGGTGATAATGGCGCAAGGGCTTTTTCCGGTAATGGAAGGGAAAATGGTACACGCAGTATAAACCAGGGCGGTCGCAGTTTTAATAACGCAGCCACAGCGCCGAGCCGTGGTACAAATGACTTTCAGGGTGGCGGACGTAGTTTTAACAACGGAGCTGCGCTAAATGGTCGCAGTAACAATGACTTTCAGGGTGGCGGTAGAAGCTTTAATGGCAACAACAGTCCGTCTCTCGGTACACCTTCAAGAGGTATTAGTAATCCAAGACCTAACGTAAATAATCAATCTTCGGGTTTTGGTAACGGACGCGGAAATTACGGCGGAAACAGGTCTGAGGTATCCTCTCCTGCCCCATCAAGGCAATACAGTAACCCTGGTCGTAGTTTCGACAATGGCGGTGGAAACCAGCCAGTAGTAAGGCCACAGCAGTCACCTCGTTTTGACAATCCTACGCCGCGAAACAATGGCGGTGGTAACGGTGGTTTTCAGCAACAACCAAGGATGCAGCAGCAGGCACCGGTAAGAGCTAATAATAATCCAGCCCCTTCAATGCCAAATGGCGGCGGCAGAGGTGGAAATATGCAAGGTGGCCGCCCGGGCAGAGGTTAATAGAAACAATATTTTGGGTTTTTTATTTATATACAAAAGCCGGAGGCGTACAAATGCTTCCGGCTTTTATTATTTTACACGCTTTACATTGATGGCGGTTACCCACTCTTTATTATTACATACGGTACACGTACCACTTGTAGGCTCTAGCCGCTGTGTATTTGCACAAAAAGAACATGCGTATATACCGGATTTAGGTATTTCGGTACTCTTTCGGTTAAACGGTTGTGGCCGTATGGGCAAGCCAAATTTTACATCGGCGTCATCATAAAAATAAACACTTATGGCACCATTGGTTTCAATATAGGCATAGCGTACCTGCCCCAGATGTTCAATACCCCTCAGCCTTAACTCTGCAAAAAACTCATCCTGTGCAAGGTCTTCCTTTTCAAAACTTGCTAACGAAAACTGTCCGTCTTCTATTATGCATATAGGAACGCCCTCCATAAAGTTCTCAAACTTTTTGCTCTTGCCAAGGAGCCAGGTTACCCCCCTGTACATAAACAATATGATAAGGAATACCGTTATTGCCGGTAACAATCCCACATCTTCATAAAACATAGGATCTCCGGCCGCAGAACCTAGCGATATTATTATAACAACTTCAAATACCGAAAGTTGTTTCACCCCGCGCTTCCCGGTTAGCTTAAGCGTAGCGAGCACTACTATAAACATTACTACTGTTCTAAACGAAACCTCGGCTAAAAATGTCCATGGTAAATCGTTTAGCAGTAAGCGCTTCCATTCAAAAATTTCTTTCATAAAGAATCTTGTTTCCGTATAAAATTAGTCAGCATTTTCTGTTAGTTAACAAACATTAGCACAACTTTAATACCGCATTACAAACTGCTCAACCACATGGTAGCTAACTTTATGAAACAAAATTAATAACATTAAAAACCTAAAATTATGAGCAAGAAAGTGGTCATACTGGCAACCCACGGATTTGAAGAAAGCGAACTGAGTTCTCCTAAACAACACATAGAGCAGCAAGGCTGGACAGCACATATTGTAAGCCCTGAATCAGGTAGTATTAAATCATGGTCTGGTAAAGACTGGGGAAAATCGTACGACGTAGATAAAACTATAGATGAAGTGTCGGCATCAGATTATGACGCTCTGGTACTTCCCGGAGGTGTAATAAACCCGGATATACTAAGAATAAACGAAGATGCACTTAAACTTATTAAGGCGTTTTTTGAACAGAAAAAACCGGTTGCCGCCATTTGCCACGGACCATGGTCGTTAATTAACGCGGGTGTGGTAGAGGGTAGAAAAGTAACATCTGTAAAATCAGTAAGTACAGACCTCAAAAACGCCGGTGCCATATGGAGCGATGAAGAAGTAGTTGTAGACAACGGCCTTGTAACAAGCCGTACGCCTGAAGACCTTCCTGCATTTAATAAAAAACTGGTTGAAGAAATCAACGAAGGTAAACACAGCATGCAGCACGCGTAATTTTAACAGGCGTTACACAGTATAACTTTATAAAGGTTTTGCAAGTTATTTGCAAAACCTTTATTTTTACCTCTACAAAAATTAATCGCCGTTAACATGAAAAAAATTATGTTATTGCCGGTGCTGTTATTAGCACTGCAATCTTTTGCTCAACTTTCGCCTGTAAATTACAAAGAAGGAGGGCAAAAACTAAGTGGTTTTTCCGGAGTACCCGAAAGGCCATCACAAACTAAAGCAGGTATACTTGTATTACCAGCCTGGATGGGAATAAACGATCACAGCAAAGAAGTTGCCGAAAAACTTACCAAACGCGGATTTTATACTTTCGTAGCCGATATTTACGGTGAAGGAAAATATCCTAAAGATACAAAACAGGCAGGAGAACAGGCCGGTTATTACAAAAGCCATCCTGAGGCGTATCAAAAAAGAATAAAAGTGGCTCTTGACGAACTTATAAAATCAGGTGCCGACCCGGAAAAAATAATTGTAATTGGTTACTGTTTTGGTGGTACTGGTGCCCTTGAGGCAGCACGTGCAGGTTTCAACGTTAAAGGTGTAGTTAGTTTTCATGGCGGTTTAGGCAAAGATGCTTCAAGAAAAAACACTCCAATAAAGCCAATGGTGCTTGCGTTACATGGGTCCGATGACCCTTACGTACCCCAAAAAGAAATTGATAGCTTTATGCAGGAAATGAAAGAGGGTAAGGCTGACTGGCAAATGATATATTACAGTGGTGCCGTACATGCTTTTACTGAAAAAGAAGCAGGAGACGATAACAGTAAAGGTGCTGCGTATAATGAAAAAGCAGATAAAAGATCTTGGGCAGCCTTTACACAGTTTTTAAAAGACGTACTTAAGGAAGAAAAACCGAGAGTAAATAAAATAGGTGACAGTAAAAAGATACTGGAAAAAGAATAAGAATTTAGCCCCGTTATAAGGGGCTAAATTTTTTAAAGCCTACTAACCGTTTTAAGATAAAAACCCAAAAAATATTAATCCCGGAAAATTCATCATTTCGTATGCGTAAATCAAGCATAATTATATTTTCATCTCTTATTGTACTGGCTTGTGGCGCCGGCAAAAATGTAAAAAGAGATTACACAAAAGCACCTGTAGAAAAGTACATGAAATCAATAAGCCCTGAAGATTTAAAGAAACATCTTTATATTGTGGCAGCAGATTCTATGGAAGGACGAAACACGGGTACTCCTGGGCAAAAAAAGGCAGGTAAGTACCTTATCAGCCAATACCAGGCAAATGGAATGTCGTATCCTAAAACAGCTGACGGATGGTACCAAAAGGTGCCTTCAGAATTTATGTCAAGGGCATTTAGCCCTAAATTAGGAGACTCTGAAAACATTTGGGCGTTTATAGAAGGTACAGAAAAACCCGATGAAATCCTAGTTATATCTGCGCACTACGACCACGTGGGCATGAAAAACGGAGACGTGTATAACGGTGCAGACGACGATGGATCTGGCACGGTAGCACTGCTGGAAATAGCACAGGCGTTTATGCAGGCCAAAAAAGACGGTTACGGCCCAAAGCGCTCTATATTGTTCCTGCATGTAACCGGTGAAGAGCACGGGCTACATGGATCTCGTTATTACAGTGAACACCCACTTTTCCCGGTGGCTAATACTATAGCAGATCTTAACATAGATATGATAGGCAGGCGCGATGATGACCATACCTCAAACGGAAATTATGTATACGTAATAGGTTCAGACAGGTTAAGTACTGACCTCCATAACATTAACGAGGCGGCTAACAAGCGTTATACGCAACTAAACCTTGATTACAAATACAACGACCGTAACGACCCTAACCAGTTCTACTTCAGGTCGGACCATTACAATTTCGCAAAAAAAGGAATTCCAATTATTTTCTATTTTAACGGGGTGCATGCTGATTACCATAAATCAACAGACAAACCGGATAAAATAGAATACGATTTGCTTTCAAAACGCGCTCAGCTAGCCTTTGTTACAGCTTGGGAACTTGCAAACCGCGAAAACCGCCCTGTAGTAGATAAAGACGGAAAATAAACTAAAAACTCCCCCAAATGAATAATCTGGGGGAGTTTTCGTTTTATGATAATTGCAATATATTACTCGAAAGTCACTACTTTAACGGCATCATCTTTCCCTATTTTATAATAAGAACCTGTAACGGTTACCATTTCGCCTACGTTAACCTTTTTATACTGTTTAGGATCTTTCATATTAGGAATACTAACCGTGGCAGTAAAAAACTGGCCTTCTGCTATTTTAAGCTTTGCCATATAGCCATCTTTGCCTTGGGTAATTTCTGTTACCTTTCCGCGTAGGGTTACTTCCTCGCCTTCTGCAGGCATCATGCCCTCATTTTGTGTGGGTTGTGCAATTGCGGCTGTTGTGTCAGTTTTTGTACCGCTTGCAGGTAAATTACCTTTTACGGTATATGATTTAAGTTCTTCCTGGTTTTCTGTTTCAGCACTTTTTTTATTGCAGCCCGTTAGTACCAGCACGGTTGCTGCAATCAGTATAAAATTCTTTTTCATGATAAACGTTTTGTTTTCAAAATAACAAAAAAACCGGCACAAACAGTGCCGGTTTTTATATAATATAACTTAAGATTTACTTATTAGTGTCCTCCACCGCTTACACGGCCAAAGCTAATACCCTGGCGACTAAGGATTCCCTTAACTGTAAAGGCATAAAATGCAAGGTAAGCAAAACACACCACACCAACTATGTAGCTGCTGTGTATACCTATAATACCAGCTACTGTACCCTGAGCAAGGCTTACAAGTCCGCCACCCATAATCATCATTACAAGGAAGTTACTTCCCTGGGTGGTTTGTTTACCTAGTCCACTTACCGCAAGGGTAAATATACATGGCCAAAGCGTACTACAGAAAAGACCAACGCTGGTAAACGCGTAGATACTGATATCGCCTTCTGTAAGCATACCTATAATAAGTGCTACTATACCCAGAATTGAAAAATACCCCAGCATGTTAGCAGGATTTCCTTTACTGGCAAAGTCGGCAGCAATTAGTACTACAACAATTGCAGCATATACATAGAATGGCGCCAAATCATGTCCCATAAAGGCATTAACACCAAGGAAAACACCAAAAGCAAGATAAGGGGCTACTATTTTAAGAAGTACTAACAGATTTTTATCTGACGTAAATGCTTCTACAGCGCCACCCCAACGGCCTATCATAAGACTTGCCCAGTATAGCGACACATAAGGTGCCACAGCACTGGTAGCAAAGCCGAGATCCTCCTCTAAATAAGCAGGTAGGTTACTGGCTGTAGATACCTCAACACCTACATAAAGAAATATGGCTACCATACCCAGAATAAGCTGTGGATATTCCAGGGCTGACTTTCGTTGTTTTACAAAGTTATCTACGATTTTTTCTTCCTCTACCTCAGCTTCAGGGTGGTTTGGTAGCGATGAAAACTTAAGAAAAACAGCTACAAGCACAAATGCAAGTCCTAAAATAAGGTAGGGAGCTTTAACGCTGTTAATATCTACCGTAGTGCTGGCCGCAGATGCAGAACCAAAAATAGCGAAACTCACTAATAGAGGCCCAATAGTGGTACCAAAGTTGTTAATACCCCCCGCAAGCGTAAGACGCTGAGAACCCGTAGCTACAGGGCCAAGCGCTATGGCAAGCGGGTTAGCCACGGTTTGCTGCAATGAAAAGCCAAGGCCTACAATAAAAAGGCCAGAAAGCATTAGTGCAAAGGAGCCTGTTTCGGCAGCAGGGTAAAAAAGAAGTGTACCCAGTGCAGAAATCAAAAGGCCTAAAGCAAGGGAGTTTTTATAGCCAAGGCGCTCTACAATATCTTTCTTGGTGGCAGCCGAGATACCGATATACATAAGAGAACCTACTGTATAGGCTATGTAAAATGCTACTGAAACAAGCTGGCTTTGCCATTGTTCCAGATTAAAAGCGGTTTTAAAAACCGGGATAAGGATGTCGTTACTGGCAGCAACAAATCCCCAAAAGAAGAAAACTGTGACCAGAGGGATAAACTGACCCCACTTAGTTTGCGCGTTCGATGAACTCATAGTTTGGTTAAATAAGGGTTAATTGTGAATGAATAAATGTTTGGGTTACTAATATAGATGTTTATTTTTATTCTACTCTGATTTTTTTACTTCGGTACGCGGGCCTATGCCGTTAGCGTTGAACGCTTCTATGGCAAAATAATAAGCATCGCTCCTATCCAGGCCGCTAAAATAATACTCATTTTTGCCATATACCATAATTGAGCCATATAATTTATCAGGTTCTTTACCAAAATATATAACATAGCCATCAGCAGCAGGTTCCTGTTGCCATTTAAACCACACATTTCGGCGCTCTCCTTTCTTTTTTGGCTCTGCTCTAAGCGGCACAAAATTTTGCACCGCAGCAGGTTTTTCGCCCGATCCGCTTCCAAATATACGGAAACCACTAATAGCAAACTTACCAGTAGGCATTTCTATGTTCTCTAATTTTAGGTACCGTGCCTTTTCGGGCTTGCCTAACTCTATATAATCGTGCGGTACATCATTAGTATTCTTGCTTTTATCTACTAGAACCCGCCACTTTTTCCCGTCATTAGAGGTGTAGATAATATATTTATGCCCTTTAGGATTTTCGGGCTTACCCATTAATTCCGCATCTTGGTCGGCATAATTAATCTGTATGGCATTAATAGTGCTAACCTCTCCCAAATCACTGATAAGATATTCACCTTTATTAGCAGATTTGGCACTCCAGTACGTTTTTATATCCTCGTCATTACTGTAATTTGCCTGAAAACCACCAAGTGTAGAAGAAACCTGTACCGGTTTATTGTAATTCAGCAGCATCCATCCTGCAAATGATGCAAGTCCGGAATGCGCTTTTTGCTCCGCAGGAAGATACGTTGGGTAATCGCCATAAGCCGTGTTTGAATATAAAACACCATCTTTGTCAAAACCTGCAGGCCAAATGCCTAACCGCCTCTCAAAGTTATTTTTTGTGGAAATAACTATAGTAGATACATGCCAGTAGTTACCATAAGCATCATCATACGTGCCACCGTGGCCTGCACCACGTGCAAAACCTCCCGGTTTATACGAAAACGGATTGAATGACTGGTACACAAAAGGGCCAAGTGGTTTATCGCTAACAAAAACACCATCGCCATAACCACTAAACTCTGTTCCCGGGGCACCATATTGCAGGTAATACTTTCCGTTATGTTTATTCATATACGCGCCTTCCATAAACGGCTGCATAAAGGTATTATCGTTATGCTCGCCGAAACGCTCCCAACCGTGCTCATCATCGTTTAGTGCCAAAAGCGGCACCGGCTCGCCCTCAGGCTGAAAGGTCTTACGGTTGAGCTTTACACCATAAATGGGATACAGATTGCTACTGCCGTAGTAAATATATACCTCATCGGTATCTTTATCCCAAAATATATGTGGATCCCAGGCACCGGCTTCAAACTTATGAACCAGTTCTTTCCAGTTATCGCCGTCGGGCTGGGTACTCATCCATATCGGGAATTCTTTACCGTGCGTAGACCCCACCACAAGCATAGTGTCCCTTACAAAGGAAACCGAAGGTGCACAAAGCTCATCATAAACGTTGTGCTCAGGCCTTAAAAACTTACGGCTTATAAACTTCCAGTTCAGCATATCTTTGCTATGCCAGTAGCCCCATTGGTTAGTAGAAAATAAATAATATTCGCCCTTAAAATAAGTAATTACAGGATCGGCAGTAGCCCGGTGTTTTCCCTGTGTTACAAAGTTAGGTATGGGGCAATACCCATAATCTACATTAATGGGGTTGCAGTAGGTTTTTTGCTGGCTGTAGCCAAAATTTAAATTTAGCAGAACCAGAAAAATAATTACACTATGTTTCATTGTTATTATTTTTTAAGATAAATGGATGATTTTAATTATCAGCCGCTCAATGTTTTACACCAGGAAAACATTAAGTACTGGATTTACTATGAAATCTTATATGTTTTTCTACCTTGTCTACCGAAAAAACATACGTTTAATAAAAAGGCTGTCCTGAGCCGGACAGCCTTTTGCAAAAAATTAACCAAAACACTTATTTAACTAACTCAAACGTAGCCTTAAGAGTAGCATCAGAGCTTCCGCCTACAAAAACTTCAAAATCGCCCGGTTCTGCCACAAACTTCATGTCTATGTTATAGAACCTAAGGTCATCGGCAGAAATGTCAAACGTTACCGTTTTTGTTTCGCCTTTTTTAATCAGTTGTTTTGTAAAGCCTTTTAGCTCTTTTACAGGCCGGGTTACCGAACCTACAACATCGTGTACATATAACTGCACTACTTCTTCGCCATCGTAGTTACCGGTATTCTTAACGTCTACAGTAACCGTTATTTTATTGCTCCCTGAAAGCTTGTTTGAAGAAAGTTTCAGGTTGCTGTATTCAAACTTAGTGTAACTTAAGCCGTAACCAAAGGCATATAGCGGGCTGTTCTCTGAGTCTGTGTAACGCGACTTATACTTTTGTTCAGGGTCGTTTGTGCCCAGGTAAGGGCGGCCTGTATTTTTGTGGTTATAGTAAATAGGCACCTGTCCTACACTACGCGGAAACGTCATAGGAAGTTTACCACTTGGATTGTTAACACCGTAAAGCGTTTGGGCAATGGCATCACCGCCCATAGTACCAGGGAACCAAGCTTCCAGTATAGCATCCATGTTGTCATTCTCCCAACTCAGTGTAAGCGGACGTCCGTTTAACAGCACCAAAACAACCGGCTTACCCAGTTTCTTCAGCTCTGCTAAAAACTCCTTTTGTATACCCGGCAAATCAATATTTACCTGAGAAGCGGCCTCGCCACTTTGGTTTTCAAACTCACCCATTACCGCTACCACAACATCTGCATTTTTAGCAGCGTCCAGCGCAGCCTGCATCATGGTACGTTTAGAGTCTTTAATTTCAACACCTTTGTTAAATGACACTTTGCTTTGGTCTTTAACCAGGTGCTTAACACCTTCTTCTACGCTTACCGCGTAGCCATTACGATCTCCGGCAGCTGCCCATGAACCGATAATATTAAACTCATCGCTTACCAATGGCCCTACAAAAGCAACCTTCTGGCTCTGTTTTAGCGGAAGCACATTGTTGCTGTTTTTAAGCAATACCATAGACTTGTTTGCAGCGTTTAGTGCCGCATCCAGGTATTCTTTCTTATAAATGGTAGCCTTTTCACGCTTTTCTTCGTTGTAGCGATAAGGATCTTCAAACAGACCTAAATCATATTTGGCTAGTAACACCCTGCGGCAGGCATCGTCTATCTGCGCCATGGTAACTTTACCTTCCTGCAGGTTTTTCTTGGTATCGTTAAGGTAAATAGCGCCTACCATGTCCATATCTATACCGGCTTTAAGTGCCAGTTCGCCCGCGTGTTGTTCGTTTTTAGCATAACCATGCGGAATCATCTCATTCATACCGGTGTAGTCTGTAACTACAAAGCCGTTAAAGCCCCATTCTTTTTTAAGCAGGTCGTTCATTAACCATTTGTTACCTGTAGACGGAACCCCGGCAATTTCATTAAACGATGCCATAAAGCTCCCCACACCTGCGTCAACCGTAGCTTTATAAGGCGGAAGATACACCTCACGAAGCAGGCGCTCGCTCATATCTACTGTATTATAATCACGTCCAGCCTCAGCAGCGCCATAGGCAGCAAAGTGCTTGGTACAGGCTAACACTGTGTACAAATCATTCAGGTTATTCCCCTGGAAACCTTTTACACGGGCAAAAGCCATTTTACTACCCAGGTACGTATCTTCACCTGCTCCTTCAGATACGCGGCCCCAACGTGGATCACGCGAAATATCTACCATAGGGGCAAAAGTCCAGTGGATACCGGCTGCTGCCGACTCCGCCGCCGCAATTTCTGCCGACTTACGGGCTAACTCTAAATCCCATGAGGCAGTTTCTCCCAGGGTTATAGGGAAAATGGTTTTGTATCCGTGAATAACGTCATAACCGAAAAGGATAGGAATTTTAAGGCGCGAATTATCAAGATTCATCTTCTGGATTTTTCGTGTATAGTCTACACCGGTAGCATTAAGTATGCTGCCCACGTTTCCTTTCTTAATTTCATCTACCCAGTTTGTACCGCTCTTAGGGCCAGTAATGGTACCATCTGCCGTAAACTGAACCATCTGTGCAATTTTCTCCTCCAGGGTCATTTTGCTCATAAGGTCTGCAACAAATTCAGTACGCGGCTTTATTTTTATCTGAGGTTTTTTACCCTTTTGGGCATACACCGTAATTGTAGAACAAGCCAAAAGCAGTAATAGCGTTCTTTTCTTCATCCTTAGTTTCTTTAATAATTGTTGTGGATATTAATAAAATGTTTATGGTTTTGTTTGTTGTAACAGCCACTCGTAAGTGGCAGGATCATTATAAACGCGCGTCCAGCTGTCGTGCCCCGCATCGTCAAAAACAATAAATTTCAGGTCTTTGGCACAAGGCTTTAATGCCTTATAAATGTTTACAGCATAGCTTATATCTACTGCATCGTCCAGAAGCCCATGATAAATACGCGTGGGTATGGCACCCAGCTTTTTACAATCTTCCAGCATCGGTACACTATCGGCATAACCGGCAATAGGCATCAGTGCTGCAAAGGCTTCAGGGTGTGCCATAGCTACCTCCCACACACCCCAGCCTCCCATGCTAAGACCAGTAAGGTAAATACGTTTATCGTCTATATTATTTTCTTTTACAATTTTTTGTATCAGCCTGTAAACAGCTTCAGCATCATATAGCTCATTGTCCGGGCATTGTGGTGCCAAAATGTAGACATCCAGCTTATGGCTCTGTACATATTTTAACGGGCCGTGTATTTTAAGCAGGTCGGTGTTTGTTCCTCTTTCCCCAGAACCGTGCATAAACACAATCAGAGGCTTTTTACCTTGCTTTGCATTTTCAGGTATATGCAGTGCATACGTCATGTTACGCGTTACTGTAATTTCGGTTTTAAACGCACCCGATACATCCTTCTGAGCAGTAGCCGTTAATGTGAGCAAAAGTAGTGAAACTAAAAAAGCGACTTTCTTCATGGCTTAAAAGTTATATTTCCCTGAATGAAAACCAAGCTTTACAAGGCCTTGCTGTACTTCGGGCGCATTCATGAATAAACTCCATAACAGCCCGCTTCGGTAATTTTCTATCATAACCACCATAGGGCCCTGGTCTATAGCCAGATACCAAGGTGCGCTCCAGTTATACTGCTGGCTGTGGGCATCATAAAACCCGGCAGGACCCCAAGAGCGTAGCTTATGGTTCTCGTACAGGTTTCTCATTACAGCGATGCTTTGCTGTGGCGTATACACAATAGAACTTACCGCTGCCGTAGGTGAAATCACACCTGTATCGTTAGACGGCTGGTGTGCCGTGTAGCCTACAGAACCATCGGGGTTTCGGGTGTAAGAAGCCGTAAGCCCCCAGTAATCAGGACCATAACCTGCATACTGGTGCGGATTGTTTACACAATACTGGTAATCAATCATTACCTGATTGTAGTTTACATCCCAGTAATTAGCGTACTGATCTGTAAGTTGATGCGGGTCTAGCCCAAGGTATGAGTAATGTGCCCAAAACAAAGGTCCGCCAAATTCCTCAGCATAATTATGTTTAAGTAATAACGGATAGCCGTACTTGGTATTAGGCGACACAATGCCGCCGTTCCTGGCCCAACCTTTATGATAAGGAGCCGGGGTAATACCATGTGTTTCTGATGCGCTTGCCATTACATACGTAATAAGGCACTCGTTATACCCTTCAAGCGGAAAATTCATTTCCCAGTTATAATTAGGCGACCAGTGCCAGTAAAGCACATCCTGCCCGTTTCTGTACCAATCCCACTCTACACCTTTCCACAGGGCATCAAAACGTGCTGCAAGTGCGCGTTCATCCGCTGAACCGTTTTTAAGATATTCGCGTACGCATATAATCCCCTCGCATAAAAAAGCCGTTTCTACAAGGTCGCCACCATTATCTTTAGTACCAAAGGGTTTTACATGGCCTGTAGTACCTTCCATCCAGTGTGGCCATGCACCGTGGAAACGATCTGCACGTTCCAAAAAACCGGCTATCTTGGTCATACGCTCCATAAATTGCGTGCGGGTAATGTAACCACGCGAATCTGCCGCAATAATAGACAATAAGCCAAAGCCACTACCGCCAGTGGTAACGGTGCTGGCATCGTTATCCGGATAAACACCATCAGGATGATAACGTTCGCGTGCCAGGCCGGAGGTAGGCTCAGCGAAATCCCAGAAATACCTGAAGGTTTGTTTTTCTACTAAATCTATAAGTTGTTCGTCGGTAAGGCGCTCCGTTGGGGTTGCGGGCGTAGTACCGTTGTTCTTTGTATCTGCACTGCTGCATTGCAGTAATGCAATAACAGGCAGGGCATATAATATTTTGAGTATTTTAAAGTTGAAATGACTGCTCATAACAAAAAAAAAGAGTCCTTCCCCCGGTTTCGGGTCGGGAGAAGGACATATTAATAAATTAATAACCCGGATTTTGTGTAAGAACACCGTTACTTAACGTTATTGCATTCTCCGGAATTGGGAATACTTCGTTTTTACCGGCAGTAAAGCCTAGTGGGCCAAGTACCTGTACGGCACGGCCGGTACGTACTAAATCCCAGAACCTGTCGTGCTCCATAGCAAGTTCAGCTCTTCTTTCTTTGTAAATGGCCTGCCTTATTGAAGCCTGGTCTGTAGCTGTTGAATTAGCTAAACCGGCACGACGCCTTACAATGTTTAATGAAGCAAGCGCCTGGCTTGAGTTACCTAACTCATTAGCAGCTTCAGCATTTATAAGCAGTACTTCTGAGTAACGCATATGCCTTATGTTTTGGCCTGAACCGCTTGAACAATTACCTATAAGCGCCTGTGGCACATACGATTTCTGGTTGTACATAGGGTTATCGCCTGTAGCGTTTATAAGATCGCCCTCAGGTGTAGTTTCTCCCCTGAAAATAATGGTAGCATCCCTACGTACGTCTCCCGGCTCAAAAAAGTTGGCAAGATCCTGAGAAGGAACATTAAAGCCCCAGCCAAACTGGCCGCGAACACCCTGGGTTTCGCTGTACTGGCTGTTTGATATAGAACAGTTACCTTCTACGTAAGTAGCCTGAGCTTCGAAGATAGATTCAGAACTGTTTTCGTTAGCAATACGGAATTCGCTGTTAAAGTCTGGCAGTAAAGAATAACCCATACCCATTACCTCTTGGGTTAGCTGATATGCCTGCTGCCAGTTTTGCTGGTATAGGTAAACCTTAGCCAAATAGCTTGTAGCCGCACCTTTTGTAGCACGCCCCACGTTAGCAGCATCATAGCTGGTAGGCAGGTTGTCTTTTGCATACGCAAGGTCCTCTATAATAAGGTTGTAAACCTCCTCTTTAGTTGCCCTTTGTATGTTATAGTTACCATCGGCAGGTAAGCCGTTATAAATAGGCACTCCGCCAAAGGTACGCACCAGATTAAAATAATGAAACGCCCTCATAAAACGTGCTTCGGCTATAAGCCTTGTTTTTAGCGCGGCGTCCATATCAATATTTGGCACATTAGTAATCACCTGGTTGGCAAAGTTAACGCCATTCCACTGTCCTGTCCAGTAATCGTTTATAATAAACGCAGACGGCGTGTAGGTAAAGTTGTTAATATCTGAAAAGAATGAGGCATCGCCCGGGCTACTACCCTTTTCGGCGTCGTCTGAAGCAATGGTGATAATAAACGAACCAAACGCCGCAACAGGCCATGAACGAAGGTTAGAATACATAGCATTTGTACCTGCTACGGCATCATCTGCATCCTGCCAAAAGTTTTGTACGGGCAGCTTGCCTTCTGCGCTTACATTTAGATAATCGTCGCTGCAGCTCGCCAATAATAGAGCGAGTGCAAATGCTGATATAATAGTCTTTTTCATGATTTTTTTAGAATTTAACGTTAACACCGAAATTATACACTGCAGATACCGGGTATACGTTATTGTCAATACCCATATCTGATACGCTTTGGTTTCCAAGTTCCGGGCTAAAGCCGTTGTACTTAAACCATGTTACCGGGTTTTGTGCACTTACGTAGAAACGTATTTTATCAACTTTAATAGTTTCAAGGAATTCAGAAGGCAGTGTGTAACCTAACATGGCATTCCTTATCCTGAAGTAATCGCCTTTTTCTACATAGAAAGAACTTGGCCTTGATGACGTTTGGTCTGAGTTAGCAGCAGGATATGTCCCGCCAAGATTTGTAGACGAATAGTGGTTGTTTACGTAATCCTGATCCCAGTTTTCATTACCATAACGTGCGTTACGGTTAAAGTTATAAATCTCGTTACCGGCTACACCCTGGAAATCTACCGAAAGGTCTACGCCTTTGTATCCTAAATTAAATCCAAAACCGTATGTAGCTGTAGGTATAGGGCTACCAAGGAATTTTTTGTCTTTATCATCGATGATACCATTACCGTCGCGGTCTTCAAATTTAAGCGAACCTACAGGCGAACCGTAAGCGTCTGCCTCCTCTTGTGTTTTTATAACACCTACTACCTGGTAACCGTAGTAAGCACCTACTTCAGAACCTTTTTCCCAACGTTTAATCGGGTTACCAAATAAGCCCGGCCCGGTGTTTAGGAATGAACCTCCTAATACCTCAGTAACTTCGTTTTTAATAGTTGTAACGTTAGCGTAAACACCGTAAGTAAAATCTTCGCCTACCTGGTCGTTCCACTTAACATCAAATTCAAAACCTTTGTTTACAAACGTACCGGCATTAGTTACAAATTTTTCTCCAAGACCTGCCTGAGAAGGAATCGAGATTTCCATTACCGCATCCTTAGTTTCACGGTTGTAGTAGTTTGCTTCAAACGATAGCCTATCTTTCAGGAATCGGCTCTCAAAACCAAAATCTGTTTCAGTAACAATTTCCCAGTTGATTGAAGGGTCTACAAGTTTCGAAACCGAAATGGCAGTTTGAGCCTGTGTAGATGTACCGAAAAATGCACCGTTTTGCCCAGATGCTGAAGCATCGTACTGGCGCGCTATAGAAGCGTTACCAAGACGTCCCCAGCTAGCTTTTATTTTAAAGAAATCAATACCTGATTTCTCCATAAATTTCTCTTTGGTTAATACCCAACCAGCACCCACAGATGGGAACGTTGCCGATTTTTGGTTACCATCAAAATTAAATACTGAAGAACCATCTCGCCTTACTGTAGCGTTTAGTAAATATTTATCGGCAAAGGAATACTGAACACGGCCAAAGTATGACTGAAAACGTGTCCTGCTTCCGTTAACATCACTATTAGCAGTGGTTTGTGCTATATTACCAAGGTTAAGGTATAATGTAGCGTCGTTACCATAGTACGGAACGTCTGTAGCCGTAATGCTGGTAGTACGCCATGTATCTTGCTGTTTACTGTAACCTGCAAGCGCTGTAATCCTGTGCTTGTCTATAGATAGCGTGTAAGTTAGGGTGTTTTCCCAAAGGATGCTCTCCCTGGTTGTCCAGGTATTTGAAAGAGAACTGTTTAACGACCTTTGAGATGAACTTACAAAATATTCAGGGGTATATGAGTAACCAAAATAATCGGTATTATCTCTTGTATAGCTTGTTTTGGCGGTAAGGCCTTCAACAATATCAAGCTCGGCAAAGCCATTAGCCACATTTCTGTTACTTACGCTTTTACCGCGGTAAAAGTCAAGTGTAGCACGTGGGTTTGCAAACGTACCAAGGCTTGGTGTATCTGGCAGTGTACCATAAGTACCATCGGCATTTTTAGCACGGAAAACCGGTGGTGCCACCCTTGCCTGATAAAAAGGGATTTGAGAGTCGTTTGTGTTAGCTTTAGAGTAAGCTATGTTACCACCTACCCTAAATGCTTCGGTAATGTCGTAAATAGCACCTAAACGAGCTGTTATCCTTTTGTAATCGTTACCCGAGTTAATACCCTGGCCGGCATCTAAAATACCATCCTGGGTAAAGTAACCAAGCCCCATATTATAACGGGTCTTTTGTGAAGCTCCGGAAATAGATACGTTATGATTTTGTGTAACAGCTGATTTTTTAAGGATTTCCTTATACCAGTCTGTATCAACGTTACCAAACTGGGCAGCATTAATAGTAGCCGGATTATTCTCGTATGCTGCTTTATCATTATACATACGTATATAATCTGCGGCATTAGCCAGTTTAAGTACATTTACTGGTACGGTAAAGCCGAGGTTTGTATCAAGCGTTATGGCAATGTTTTCCTCGCCTGATTTATTCCCTTTTTTAGTAGTTATTATAATTACACCGTTTGCAGCACGAATACCATAAATCGCAGAACTTGACGCATCTTTGAGTATGCTCATGCTCTCTACATCCGAAGGGTTAAGATAAGAGATGTCTTGTGTTAGTACACCATCTACTACATACAAGGGCTGAGAACCTGCAATACTACCTATACCCCTTATATTAACCATAGGAGTACCACCCGGGGTACCAGAGTTAACCACGTTAACACCCGCCACTTTACCCTGTACACTACTCATAACGTTAGAGTTAGGGCGGTCACGCAGGTCTTTTTCGTTAACAATGGCTACTGCACCCGTTACATCGGCTTTCTTTTGCGTACCGTAACCTATTACCACCACTTCCTCTAAAGTGTTTGCAGCACTTGATTTCATGGTTACTTTCATAGGCCCTGATGTGGCATTAACAGTAACAGTATCGTACCCTAGCATTGAAAATGTAAGAGGACTGCCCACAGCAGTTTTAATAGAGAAGTTACCGTCGATATCGGCAGAGGTAGAAACCTTTCCTCCATCGGCAGTAATGTAAGCATTAGGTACAGGAAGACCTCCTTCGTCCAGAACCTGACCCGTAATTTGCTGGCCGTAGCTAATACCGCACAGCAGCAGCAAAAAACCCAGAATAAAGTTTTTCATAAATTGAACTATGTTAAAAGTTAGCAAAACGAAGGTACAACTCTAAAACGTTATAGCTGTAGTTAACATACCCAATCATTACTACATCAAAAACATAAAAAAATAATATAAAAAATTGATTAACAATAATTTATAAAAAATATTAACCCATCAAAAACTACAGTAATGATGTAGTGATGATGAGTTAATTATTTTTTTACGAAAACGATTTTAAAACCGTAAAATATGTTAAAATTTTATTCGCTATACTGTAATCATAAAGCGGGTTAAACTCTCTTCTGTAGATATGCCAAGTTTTTTCCGTAACCTATAACGATGCAATTCTACTCCTCTGAACGAAATATTCATGAGCGGCGCAATTTCCTTAGAAGATAAATTCATTTTAAGATATATGCATAACTTAATATCCTTTGGTGTAAGCAGCGGATATTTTGTAGTAAGGCGTTCCACAAATTCTTCGTGACTTTTTATTAAGTTTTTTTCAAAACTCTGCCATTCGTTCTTACTTATAGAATTCGTTTTTATAATTTTCTTTATTTTAGAAACCAGCTTAGGGGTATCTTTTTCTGTCTCAAGAGCTTCCTGTATACTCTCAATCATTTCACTATGTTTTGCAATGCTTAAGGATTTACCCGCTACTTCGCTTGCTTTAGACTGTACTTCCATCTCCAGCCTGTGTTTTTCATATTGCTGCTCTTTCAGTTTCATTTCTGCCTGGTATTCCAACTCCATAATCTGGGTCCGGTGCCTGAGTTCTTCTTCATTTAAACGGACCTTCTGCATATATTTAAGTGTATTCCATCGGTAGTATAAAAACAGTACTGCCCCGGTAAACATTATATATACAACTACCATATACCAGGAATAGTACCATGCCTTACTAACAGAGAAATTATATTCCCCCACCTTAGTATGGATCCTTCCGTTTTCGGTATATAAGATAAGCGAATAGTCGCCACTGCTAAGGTTGTTAAGCAATACTTTACCGGCAACCACTGGGGAATAGGTTTTACCATCATCCAGGCTGTAAACTAAATTGGGTTTTAAAAACCCAAAGCGTGATGTAATAATACTAAGTTCCAACGCACTGCCGTACTTAATACGTATGTCATGATTTATAAGTTTACCTTCGTAAAATCCTTCAACGGTAACTGTAGGTGCAGGCTCTTTTGGTAAATCCCTGTTTAAGCATAAAAAGCCGTCGTCAAGATTTATGTATATTTTATTTCCTTGATTATATACCTGTATATTTTCTATAATCAACCTTCCCTGATAGTATTTATCAGGAATTAAACGCCATGAAAACGAATCTCCGTTCTGGTTTACCAAATAAAGCAAGTTGTTTTTAAAAACAAGGAAATTGTTATCATCTATAGGTATGATATCTGAAATGAACCCGAACTCCTTATTAAAAAGCTGGTTTTTTTCCAGTTTAGTAGAAACCGCATTATATGTATACCATGAACCGGCTATAAAAAACAATACCTGATCCCTGAAACTGCATATCTTTACATTAAAATCGCTTTTTATGTGATTATTTGCCGATACATTTTCTACCTGTTTTACATTAAAATTATCATCATACGTTATGCGGTACAAACTTCGGTAATTATCTGCCGCCCATAGTTCTCCCGGATGGTTTTGCGCTATATTGCGTATCGGCTTTTGTATATTATCCAGAATTTTATACTTACTAAGGTCATTAATGTTATTATATACGGCTATACCCGAGTAATTTGCCTGGAAGTAAACACTATCATACCGGCTTTTTAAAAATTTCCATCCACCGTTTACCGGGCTAACTTTAGTAACCATTCCATTGCTAAACACATAAGTACCGTCATTATGCCCCATAATAAAACTGTTTCCATTTTTATATATGTCCCAAACCTGTCCCTGGGTATTTGGTACAGGTGCAATATTTTGGTCGGAATAGGTAAACACACCGTGATTGGTTACTAACAAATAACCACCAGAAAACGTGGAGAGTGAATAAACAGAACCTAATAAACCCGAATTATCTGTAAAAAGTTGTAGTGGCGCGTTAATTTCTACATGGGCAATACCATTATCCAGCCCCAGCCAAAGATCTCCTTCCCTATCTGTTGCAATACTTAAAACAGCGTTGTTCCGTAGAGAGTTTTGCCTGTTTATGTTTTTATAAGAACCATCATCAAGGTTAACCAAATACAAGCCGCTACGCGAAGTACCTATTGCAAGCAGGTTTTTACCTATAAATTGTTCAGATAAAATAACTTCCTCTTTTAGAACATTGTTTAGGGCATTATCCCACGAAGCAATTCCCGTAGCATTAGCTACATACACCCCCTTATTCTTTGTAAATATAAAAGTGTTGTTATCATACTGATCCATACCATGCACTACGCTTCCATTTACCAATGCCCATTCTTTTACATGAACAAACTTATTGCCCATAAGCCGGTAAATGCCATTACGGGTAGTAGCTGCATACACTTGATTGTTTATAACATAACAATACGATATTTGCGAAGGAAAGTTAAGGCGTTCTATACGGCCTTGTTCATACACATAAAGCGCATTAAAAGATTGAAAGAACAAACGGTTTCCGTTCCTGAAAATTTTCCATATCTCCTCATTCCCGGCGAAACCTGTAAACAATTTTTCTGAAGAAAGACATGTGTAACGCATTACACCATTTAAGCGCTCCCAATATCCAAACTCTTTATAGGAGCCGCAGTAAATTTTATTACCCCATATAAAAATAGAACGGATAATGGTTTTATTGGGCATAGCATACTTTTCCCATTTAACACCATCATAACGTAAAAAGTAATGGTTGTTCGCAAAATACATGGCTTTATCTGTACCCTGAGCTACATTCCAAACCTGATTATCACCGTTATATTCTGATTTTGTAAAATTTTCAACATAAGGCAGTAACTGCTGCCCCTGAGCTACATTTAAACCAAAAAGTAATAGTAGTAGTAAAAGTGCGCGTTTTAATAACATATCACCGCTTTATTATTAACCGTTCAAAAATAGGAAAACTATAGCCAAAAAAAATGCCCCTATATATGGGGCACATTTTCTTTTACATATCCGTCGAGGTATTTAAACCTAGGCGCTAATTTTCCATGTTCTGCAATAACGGCGCGTTCTAAAATTCCGTGGGCATCATCATTAAAAAATGCCGGGATTACGTGCTGCAAAAACATATCTCCAAAGCCTTCGCTGGCATCTTTAGGAAGTTCGCACGGCAAATTATCTACCGCCATAACCACTACAGCCGCCGGATGAAAAACATCTACTTCCTGGCGGGTAAGCGGATTGTAACCGTATAAAGGCTCCGCAATTGTAGAAGACCTCAATGTACAAGCTACCGGCCCGGCTACATCGCAAGAAATATCGGCAACAACTTTTAATTTACAGTCTTTCCCGGCAAGCATTTCTGCTGTAAGTATATCAGGGGCATTATTCCCATGGAAGTGACCCGCAATAAACATATCTGCTGCATTTGCAAAACGCGCGAAGTCTGACTCAAAATCTTCGGCACCGGTAAAAAACTCGGCATTGCCTATTGCAGGCTCGCCATCTTTACGGCGGTTATAGTCCAGCACATCTATGTGTACATATACAGGTACATCGTAAGACTTAGTAAGGAAGTCATTTATAGAAACCTCCTTTATTTTTACCGCGTCTAAAATTTCTTTAGCCCCCATACCCACTTTACCATGACCCGTAAGTACAATTTTAAACGGAGGAAGATATAGTTTTTTAAGCCTTGCAATAAGTTCTTCCTTACCGGCTAAGCTTTCTGCCTTGGGCAAATCATGAAGATCATACTTAAGGCAAAATGCTCTAAAAGCATTATAAGTACCCACAATACCGGCATAACGACCAAAACCTATTAATCGCTTACCCGCTTGGTCTATTACCGTTTCATGATCATACAACGTAATATCATTATCCAGTACTGCCTGCAGCATTTTTTGGTTGTAAGGCTGCTTTTTTATGGTGTGAGAAAAGAAAAAATATTTTTTTCCGGGTATTAAAGCATCAATAGGTACTTCTTTAACACCTATAAGTACATCGCAATCAGAAACATCTTCTGTGACATCTATACCAAGCTCTTTATATTGCTCATTTGTAAAAACGCGTATATCTGAGGCTTCAACTTTTATTTCAGCATCAGGAAATAACCTTTTAAATTCCAACAACTTAGATGGTGAAAAAACCACCCGTTTATCCGGTGGCGATTTACGCTCCCTTAATATCCCAAATTTCATATATCCTATTTTTGTAAAAAGCTTGGTCTTTTTTGTGAATTTAAAAAATACGAAAACGAAATAGCTTAATATTATAACTATATCGTAATTTATAAAATCCAAATATAACATATTTTCAAAATCTATATAGTTAAGGCAGGAAAATTTATTGTTACATATAAAACATGATAATAAATTACTTTTTTATTACTTTTGCACCTCCTTATAAACATGGGGCCGACTGGTTTTGACAGCAAGCCGTAATGGACAGTAAGCACGTCGGGAAATGGGGCTGTTCCCGTATATCATTGCTCCGAACATTTAAACGGCGAAAATAACTACGCTCTTGCTGCTTAATTCTGAACTATAGTAAGAATAGCCTCGTCCCTGCCAGGCAGGGAGGCAGGATTCTCCTGAAAAGCCTTGGTTTATGGCGTTTCGATTAGGAGAACCGTAAAAGTAAACCTAGGGAAAGTTTTGCTCTGCGGCTTTCCTGACACTTTAAGAGCTAAGTAACAGGTGGCAGTTTCCGGCCTTGCCTGTTAACTAAAATCCAAGCGGAAACTAAGCGTGTAGAAAGCTCTTTGTTACCTTGTTTGGACCCGGGTTCGATTCCCGGCGGCTCCACGAGGACGTTTTATGCGTTTTTGAAATATCCAGTGGAAGTGAGACTCAATGTCTTAAAAGCCTATAAAACCTGCAAATCTGAACCTTTGCAGGTTTTTTATTTCCACCTGCAAAGGTGTTAAAAGGTTTTGTTTTTGGATAATTCACTTCGTATTCCACATACAATTATCTCCTCTTATTGTACTTAGCAATACATACACCTACAACCTTTTAAACTCTAAAAGCCGAAATCGTTAATTTTAGAAACAACAATACCGTTGGAGGTGAAAAATAAAAATCCCGACTGCAAAATGCAATCGGGTTTCTTATTTCAATCCGTTAATCTCTTTCAGGATAACTCAGATAACTAATGGCTATTTCTTAATAATAGTAAGATTTTTAATTTGATTGCCTGTAGTAACTCTTACAATATAGCTTGCTGCCTCTAGTGCACTCATATTAAGTGTTCCACTGTGTGCATTCCATTTCACTTCAAAAACCAGCTTACCATTTAAGTCGTAGACCGCTACATTAGATATGTTTTGTGTAGACTCTATATTAAGTTGTTTGTCTACCGGGTTCGGATAGTATTTAAATACATCCTTAGTAAGATGATCATTACCTAAAATTACAGATATGGTTACTGCCAGGGTCGTTTTACTTGTACACTCATTAATTGTTTGGGTAGCGTAGTAGGTGATTCCATTCTCCAAAACAGTATGTTCAGGCAGAGGATTACTTCCAGCCAGTGCTTCGGCTTCAGAAGTGTACCAAAGAATACCCTCGCCTACGACATTTATATCTGCAACTGTAGCATTGTCAGCACTATTAAATGCCTGTTGTGAAATGCCTGTAGGGGCAGCAGTTGTATTTACTGTTACGCTCACCGCTGTCCTTGTACTCTCACAAGCGTTCAGTGTCTGAGATACGTAGTACGTGGCTGTTGAAAGCGCGGCAGTGGTTGCCAACTCCGTGCCGCCTGTAGCAGCTGTGTACCATTTTAATGAAGTGCCGTTTGCAACAAGGTCAGATACCGTTGCTCCGTTACAGAATATTTGTGCCGATGCTGTTGGAGCAGCAGTTGTGTTCACTGTTACGTTCACCGCTGTCCTTGTACTCTCACAAGCGTTTAGCGTTTGCGATACGTAGTACGTGCCTGTTGAAAGCACGGCAGTGGTTGCCAACTCCGTTCCGCCTGTAGCAGCAGTGTACCATTTTAGTGAGGTTCCGTTTGCAGTTAAACTTGCTACTGTAGCTCCGCTACAGAAAGTCTGTGCCAATGCTGTAGGTGAGGCAGTTGTATTTACTGTTACACTCACCGCGGTCCTTGTACTCTCACAAGTGTTAAGTGTTTGAGATACGTAGTACGTACCGGTAGAAAGTATCGTGGTTGTTGCCAACTCCGTACCACCTGTAGCAGCTGTATACCATTTTAACGAAGTGCCATTAGCAGTTAAACTTGCTACCGTTGCTCCGCTACAGAAAGTCTGTGCCGATGCTGTAGGAGCAGCAGTTGTGTTCACTATTACGTTCACAGCAGTTCTTGTGCTCTCACAAGCGTTAAGTGTCTGAGATACGTAGTATGTACCTGTCGAAAGTATCGTGGTTGAAGCCAACTCCGTTCCGCCTGTAGCAGCTGTATACCATTTCAGTGAGGTACCGTTTGCAGTAAGCTCTGCTACTGTAGCTCCGTTGCAGAATGTTTGTGCCGATGCGGTTGGGGCAGCAGTTGTATTTACTGTTACACTCACCGCTGTCCTTGTACTCTCACAAGAATTCAGTGTCTGAGATACGTGATATATGCCTGTTGTAAGGATTGTCGTCGACGCAAGAGGATCTGTCGAAGTAGCATCTGCATACCATGCCAGCGTATTACCATTTGCAATAAGGTCAGATACCGTTGCTCCGTTACAGAAAGTCTGTGCCGATGCTGTTGGAGCAACTGTTGTGTTTACTGTTACGCTCACCGCTGTCCTTGTACTCTCACAAGCATTAAGTGTTTGAGATACGTAGTAGGTACCGGTTGCAAGCGCGGCAGTGGTTGCCAACTCCGTTCCGCCGGTAGCAGCTGTGTACCATTTTAATGAGGTACCGTTTGCATTAAGCTCTGCTACTGTAGCTCCGTTGCAGAAAGTTTGTGCTGAAGCAGCTGGGGCAGCAGTTATATTTACTGTTACACTCACCGCTGTCCTTGTACTCTCACAAGCGTTCAGTGTGTGAGATACGTAGTATGTACCTGTCGAAAGTATCGTGGTTGAAGTCAACTCCGTTCCGCCTGTAACAGCTGTGTACCATTTTAATGAGGTACCGTTTGCAGTAAGCTCTGCTACTGTAGCTCCGTTACAGAATGTTTGTGCCGATGCTGTTGGAGCAACTGTTGTATTTACTGTTACGCTCACCGCTGTCCTTGTACTCTCACAAGCATTCAGTGTCTGAGATACGTAGTACGTGCCTGTTGCAAGCGCGGCAGTGGTTGCCAACGCAGTGCCACCTGTAGCAGCTGTATACCATTTTAGTGAAGTACCGTTTGCAGTTAAACTTGCTACTGTAGCTCCGTTACAGAATGTCTGTGCCGATGCTGTTGGAGCAGCAGTTGTGTTCACTGTTACGTTCACCGCTGTCCTTGTACTCTCACAAGCGTTAAGTGTTTGCGATACGTAGTACGTGCCTGTTGAAAGCACGGCAGTGGTTGCCAACTCCGTTCCGCCTGTACTAGAAGTGTACCATTTTAATGAAGTACCGGTTGCAGTTAAACTTGCTACCGTGGCTCCGTTACAGAATGTTTGTGCCGATGCTGTTGGTGCAACTGTTGTGTTCACTGTTACACTCACTGCAATCCTTGCACTCTCACAAACGTTTAGCGTCTGCGATACGTAATACGTACCGGTAGAAAGTATCGTGGTCGATGCCAACTCCGTTCCGCCTGTAGCAGTTGTGTACCATTTTAATGAAGTACCGTTAGCAGTAAGCTCTGCTACTGTAGCTCCATTACAGAATGTCTGCGCCGATGCTGTTGGTGCAACTGTTGTGTTCACTGTTACACTCACCGCTGTCCTTATACTCTCACAAGCGTTTAGCGTTTGCGATACGTAGTACGTACCTGTTGCAAGCACGGCAGTTGTTGCCAACTCCGTGCCGCCTGTAGCTGCTGTGTACCATTTTAACGAAGTGCCGTTTGCCACAAGGTTAGATACTGTAGCACCGTTGCAGAAAGTCTGTGCCGATGCTGTAGGGGCAGCAGTTGTATTTACTGTTACACTCACTGCTGTCCTCACACTCTCACAAGCGTTAAGTGTCTGAGATACGTAGTAAGTGCCTGTTGAAAGCGCGGCAGTGGTTGCCAACTCCGTTCCGCCTGTAGCAGCTGTATACCATTTTAACGAAGTGCCGTTTGCAGTAAGCTCTACTACTGTAACTCCGTTACAGAAAGTCTGTGCCGATGCTGTTGGGGCAGCTGTTGTATTTACTGTTACACTCACTGCTGTCCTCACACTCTCACAAGCGTTAAGTGTCTGAGATACGTAGTACGTGCCTGTAGAAAGCGCGGCAGTGGTTGCCAACTCCGTTCCGCCTGTAGCAGCTGTATACCATTTTAGTGAGGTACCGTTTGCAGTAAGCTCTACTACTGTAGCTCCGTTACAGAAAGTCTGTGCCGATGCTGTTGGAGCAACTGTTGTATTTACTGTTACACTCACCGCGGTCCTCGTACTCTCACAAGCGTTAAGTGTCTGAGATACGTAGTACGTGCCTGTAGAAAGCGCGGCAGTGGTTGCCAACGCAGTGCCACCTGTATTGGAAGTGTACCATTTTAATGAAGTGCCGTTTGCAGTTAAACTTGCTATTGTAGCTCCGTTACAGAAGGTCTGTGCCGATGCTGTTGGAGCAGCAGTTGTGTTCACTGTTACGCTCACCGCGGTCCTTGTACTCTCACAAGAATTCAGTGTCTGAGATACGTAGTAC
>NZ_JBKJHB010000009.1:0-41184 GCF_046614455.1 Flavobacterium sp. RNTU_13
TCTTCAGTTTTTAAAGCCGTATCCGCTTCTCATTATCCACCGAACCTCGCAGTTCGGGAGGGCAAAGGTAAAACCTTTTTCCTTTTAATTCAAAACTTTTTTAAGCTTTTTTTCCGAAGTTTTTTTTATCGTTTCTCTCTTCATTGTAAAGAGTTAAACCTTAAAATCTCGCTTCCATGTTTTCAAATGAACGTCGCCGTAGTTGCGGGTGCAAAGGTAGTAAACTTTTCGTTACATCCTAATCTTTTTGAAACTTTTTTTTCAAGGCCGCTTTTCAACGTTTTCAGCTATCCTATTATATAGGAATAACACCTCTTTTTAAATCCCATCAAGTTTTCTATGAACCTCGCTAACTTCTCTGTTGCGGGTGCAAAGATACTACTCTTTTATACTTAAACAACTCTTTTCTTACCACTTTGTTTAACTTTTTTTAACTCTAAACCATAAACCACTTAAACAACAAGAGTTACGGGAAGAAAAAAATCAAAAAAAAATTACTGGCACCAGTAAAAGTTGAAAAAACAACAGCAAAAACGGGTGTTCAATGTAAAATTATTCAAAACGAATAGCTTTTGAAGGCGCTATTTTAGTAATTATATAAGAAGGAATAAGCAGTAATGCCAGGCAAACCAAAACTGTTCCTACATTAATAATAAGTATAGCGGGTATGTTAAAGGTTACCGGAGCTACACTTACATAGTAATTTTCGGGACGCAGCTTTATTACGCCGAAGTATTTTTGAATAAAAAGAAGCCCCAAACCAATTCCGTTGCCCCAAAGAAGCCCCCTTATTATAAGATGACCTGCATTATACAGGAAAATTTTACGGATAGCCCAGTTTGATGCGCCTAATGCTTTTAGCATACCTACCATTTGCGTACGCTCTAATATAAGTACCAGTAGCGCTACTACCATATTAATGGTAGCTACTACCACCATTATTATAATGATTACAATAATATTAATGTCAAACAACTTTAGCCATTCGAATATATTTGCATATTTTTCCTTAATGGTTATGCTGTTTAAAGTACTGGGTATGGCTTCGTATACCTCTTTACCCTTTTCATCGAGTTTTGAAAAATCATCTATAAAAACCTCAAATGCGCCAACTTGCCCATTTTTCCATTTGTTAATACGCTGTACGTGCCTTATATCGCCAAGCACAAAGGTGGCGTCAAACTCCTGAAAACCGCTATTGTAAATCCCTACGAGATCAAATCTTCTTAAATTAGGCATACCATTTCCGCCTTCCTTCATAAAATAGGTGGTAAACTTATCACCTACTTTTAACTCCAGGCGATTAGCCATGTACTCAGAAAGTACAACCTCTGTATTTAACGCTCCTTTTAAGTTAGGCACGCGTCCTTTTACCATATATTCAGCTAGGGCATCCCACTTATAATCCTTCCCCACTCCTTTAAATACTATGCCTTCAAAAGATTTTTCTGTACGTATTATTCCGGCCTTACTGGCGGTAGCCTGCACATGGCTGATACCCTGAACATCTTTAAACCGGGGATAAAACGGCTGGTTGATGCCAATAGGCTCTACACTTACCTCACTTTGATTGTCGTCGAAATTGGTTATAATAATGTTACCGTTAAACGCCGATATTTTTTCGTGTATTTTATCTTGAAGCCCTACGCCGGTGGCTACAGAAACTAGCATCATAACAATTCCTATAGCAATTGCTACTACAGCAATTTTTATAATTGGCGCAGACACACTACTTTTGTGGCTTTTAGCCGAAACAAGCCTCCGGGCAATAAAGTATTCTAAATTCAAGGTTTTATATGGTATCTTATTTATCGGGCTTCCGCAAAATATTGCTAACCGTTGTCAAAAATACGGTTTTATTCTCATTATTATTATTTACTGCTTGCGGAAATTCGGCCAGTGTAACTAAAGGTAAACCAGTTACCATAGAAAATCCGGACAACCCCTACCGGAAGGGAATTAATACGGGAGCCGACCGGTTTTGGCTTTATCTTCCTGCACTGCGCGGTAAAAAAGTAGGAGTTACTACAAACCAAACAGGAGTAGTAACCACACAGGATACCGTACGCGAACTTGAAACCAACAAAATAGTACTGCAACCAAGACAACATCACCTGGTAGATTTTTTACTGTCTAAAAAAATCAACCTCCAAACCATATACGCGCCTGAACACGGCTTTAGGGGAACGGCAGATGCCGGTGAACTGGTTAAAGATGGTAAAGACACGCAAACAGGATTGCCCATTACGTCTTTATACGGCAACAACAAAAAACCGTCGGCAGAGCAGCTTGCAGGTATAGAAGTAATGGTTTTTGACATCCAGGATGTGGGGGCACGCTTTTACACCTATATATCTACCCTGCATTATGTAATGGAAGCCTGTGCAGAGCAACATATACCTTTAATAGTTTTAGACAGGCCAAATCCTAACGGGAGCATTGTAGATGGGCCTGTACTGGAAAAAGAGTTTAGCAGTTTTGTGGGTATGCATCCTATACCTGTACTACATGGCATGACCATAGGAGAATATGCACAAATGATTAACGGTGAAAAGTGGCTTAAAGACGGCGTTAAGTGCGAACTCACCGTAATTCCGTGCTCGTATTACAAAAGGGAGTTTTATTACTCGTTACCGGTAAAGCCATCGCCAAACCTACCCAATGACCAGGCCATAAACCTTTATGCAAGCCTGTGTCTTTTTGAAGGGACGAACGTTAGTGTGGGCAGGGGAACCGACAAACAGTTTCAGATATACGGGTCGCCGGATTTGCCGGGAGACGATTATTATTTTACGCCCGGGCCAAACGAAGGTGCTAAAAACCCTCCTTATAACGGTGTAATGTGTTTTGGCAAAGACCTTAGTGAAGTACGCCGTGTACATAAACTGGAAATTAAATGGCTTATAGACGCCTACCAAAACACTACCGATAAATCAAAGTTTTTTACCAGCTTCTTTACAAAACTGGCCGGCACTAAAACCCTGCAGGAACAAATTGAAGCCGGTATGGACGAATCTGATATAAGGCGCAGCTGGGAAACCGGTATTGAAGCCTTTAAGGACATGAGGAGACAGTATCTTATATATGGTAAATAATTTTCTTAAGGTTTGCACAAAGTAGCTTGAAATGCCGTAGCTATGTTGTAATTTTATAGTATCACTAAAAAAGACATAGCCATGAATATTAAAGAAACCATAGAAAATGTAGTAGAGTACATCCTTAAGTTTATTGAAAAAGCGAAAGGATATGTAGAAGATATTATCGAATTTTTCACCAATCTGCGTACCAGGATAGAAAACCTGCTGGAGTATGTAGAAGAAAAACTAGCCGGCATTACTCATTTTATTGAGGAATTAAAACAACAAAACGAGGCGCTTGCCGCCTAATATAAAAAGCCTTCCTTACTTATTGTTCGGAAGGCTTTTTATTTGATTTTCGCTTAAGCATACGTGCAACACCATTTAAAAACAGTAGCAATAAAAATACAGGCAGTGCCATAAATGCTATTTCGCCCAGCTCATCTGCTTTAGAATGGTGTACTATGGTCTCAGAATTTACAGAATATATGCCGTAGCCCACGCCTAACGACAACACTGCAAACAATAAAACGGTGCGGAAGGTTTTCATATTATTAACTATTTAACGGTTGGCCAAACTGTAGTATATAATTATTAGGATCGTATATGGCAAACTCGCGCATGCCGTACTCAAAATCTTCAATTTCGTAGCAAATTGTGCATTTGTCTTTCCATAATTCCCATAAACGGTCTACCCCGGTAACATTAAAGTAAAATGAGCCTGTAAACATAGGAGCATCAAATGGTACATGGGGGTTTGGGTATGCCAGCATTACCTCTATGCCATCGCGCTCTAAAACTGCCCACCCCTCTTCCTCCAGGGTACAATCAAAACCCAATACTTCCGTATAAAAAACAACGGTTTCGGGTATACGGTCTGTCCAGAGCATTGGGGTAATATAGTTGAATTTTGGCATAGGGTTATTGGTTTAGAAAATTATCAATTTCTTTGAGTGGTTTATATTTTGCCAATACAACATCATAATCCAAATGGATCATAAATTCTGATGCTCTATTTTCATGATACTTATTCATTGTAATCCTCTTCAATTCCTCTTTAGGTTTAGAAATAGACAGAGGATTTTTATACTTCAATTTTAACTTAAAAACTTTATTAAGGCTCTCTACATCAGAAAAGAAAATCGCTTCTAATTCATGAACATTTAAAAAAAGAACTGATTCCCCTTCAAATAAAGCTTTATTCTTAGTAAACCAATCATATCGATTTTTCACTTTAGCCTCATCGGTTTCAAATCCATCAAGATCTCTTACAAAGATCAAAACATCAAATTTTGTAGTCTTTAGTTCAGTCAGTAAGAGCTTAGAAAACTTTTCATTCTCAAGTTGATCACCTTTCCTACGTTTTAACACCGCAATATAATCATGCTTGTGCTGTTTTCTTAATAGCTCAGCTATCGCATCAGTATCATTGGGATTTTCGCCTATTAATCCTACTCTCATACTATTCTTCTAGATCAGAATGCACCCAATAATCACTAAGGTCTAGATCCTCCATATAAAGCTGCGCTTTGTGTTTTTGTTCATCTGTTAAGTGTACCAGCTTGGTCTGTCCATCTTCAAACTTAGCAATGATAATGCCATCTAGCTCATCTTTGTTCAGGATGTTAAGTACAACAGGAGAATGTGTTGTTATGATAAACTGTATGTCTTCAGACTTTTCTTTAATAAAATCCATCAATCTATGCAATTGATGAGGGTGCAAGCCTAATTCAGGTTCTTCAAGGAGGATAATATTTTTATCAGAGAGCGTAATTTCAGAGATTATATAAAACAACCTCTTAGTACCATCAGAAAGCTGGTTAAAAACAAGCCACTCATCATTAACAAAATATTCTAAATAAAGATTATTGAATGAAATTTCTTCTTCGTCAATGTCATTGATTTTGTAGTTCAGGCCGAATCTAATTTCCTTGATATGCGAAAACCTATTAAGGTTACTACTCAACTTTAACAAAACTGAACTGTTGACAAAATCTGCTTTGGATTTATTCTTGAAAATAACATTTGCAATATAATCAAACCCAATTGCTCCTACTAATCTAGTCTTTCTAGGATTTAGAAAATTAATATAACCTCCATTTCCGTCAATTTTTATAATAGATCCAGAAAAAGGTTCATCTGCTATATCATATTTTTCGGGTATACCGTGAGAAATTAAGACTGGAACTATAGCGGCAAGTATTGGTCGCTTTCCGTCAATTAAAATGTCATTATGAAAAAGTGAAATCTCATTAATCTCCATTTGAGTAAGGTCTTCACTAATGTATTTAGATGAAATATTTTTTTTTGTATATATTTCGTCAGAGTGACTAAAGTTTACCTCACTATTTGAAAATTCTGGAGACAACTGTAAACTATCGGTCAAATAATTTATAAAGTTAGTCTTACCAGTACCATTTTTACCAATTATTATATTAATACCTTTATTAAAAGTTATATTCACCTCTTTAATGGTAAGGTAATCTTTTAGTATGGCTCGTGTAATGTATACTTCTTTCATATAAAAATCTAGTACCCCAAATATAAACCTTTATGTTTATATTTTACAGCGCCATTTTCTTTTTCATTTCTTCTACTATATTATATGCTGCCGGACAAATGGCAACATTTTTTAACGTAATATCGCTTATTTGCTGAAACTTTTTCCTGTCGGTATGCGGATACTCCCTGCAGGCTTTTGGCCTAACCTCGTATATCATACAATAATTTTCGGCATCCAGAAACGTACAAGGAACGCTTTGCAACACATAGTCTTTGTCTTCATCTACACGCAGGTACTTGTCTATAAACTGCTGCGGCTTTAACCTTAGGTGTTTAGCTATGCGTTCTATATCGGCAAGGGTAAAAAGCGGCCCGGTAGTCTTACAGCAGTTGGCACACGTAAGGCAATCTGTTCTTTTAAACTCCCTGTCGTGCAGGTCCTGCATTACATAGTCTAGGTTTTTTGGCGGCTTTTTTTTAAGCTTATCAAAAAACTTTTTGTTTTCGGCATGTTTTTCCCTGGCCATACGGCCCAGGTCTTTTAGTACCTTTTCCACTATTTTATTTCCTTCAGCAGTGCTTTAATTTTATCTTCTACCTCAGCGCTATCCCATTTTTGTTCAATGCCTTCGGTTTTCATCACCTCATCCATAATCGCCTTTTGCCTGTCACCCAGTGCAAGCGCCTCACTGTACGGGCGGTAGCTAAAGGTAACCATACTGTAAAGAGGCTGCCAAAGTTCCGGGTATTTATCTGAAAAGTGTTTTTCTATTTTTTTACGCAACAGGAAATTAGCATCGGCAGTACTGCTGCTCATTTCCATAAAGTTACGGTAAGACAGTTCTGCTATGGCATCGGCATTAGGCTTACGGCTGGTTTCGTATTCATGGAATACCGCGTGCCAATCGTTACCATACTGCTCTATCATTTGGCTAAGTACGGTAATGTCTTCAAAACCCGCATTCATGCCATGCCCGTAAAAAGGCACAAGCGCATGGCAGGCATCTCCTATAAGCGCTACCTTGTCGCTGTAAGTCCACGGAAAACATTTCATGGTAACCAGCGTACTGGTAGGATTTTTAAAGAAATCCTCTACCAGCTTCGGTATTTCGTCTTTTGTAGAAGGGAAATATTTGGCAAAAAATGCCTCCAGTGTTTCTTTATCTTTAAGGCTGTCAAAAGAGTTTTCGCCTTCAAAAGGCATAAACAGCGTACATGTAAAGCTACCATCGTTATTAGGCAGCGCAATAAGCATAAAATCTTTGCGCGGCCATATATGCAGTGAGTTTTTGTCTAACTTGTGGGTTCCGTCTGCATTAGCAGGAATATTAAGCTCTTTATAACCCAGCGGTAAAAACTCCTGGCTGTAGTTAAAGCGGTTTTGGCGCTGCATACGGTGGCGTATGCGGCTAAAGGCACCATCTGAGCCAAACACCTTATCATAATGAAGTTCGTCCCATGCGCCGCGTTCCGTTTCGCCGGTAAATAGCGTAGCAGTAGCCAGGTCTACATCCCATATTCGGGTATTAAAGAAAAATTCTACACCTTCCGCTTCGGCAAGCGAAACCATTTTACGGTTCAGTTCGCCACGGCTTATGGAGTAAATGCACTCGCCTTCCTTACCGTAGTACTGATAGCTTAGCTCGTTGTTTACCGAGTGTATGGCACGTTTTTCCATAGGCACGGCCATCTTTCGGATTTCCTCTCCCAGGCCTACCTCATCCAGCGTACGCCACCCACGGTGCGACACGGCAAGGTTTATAGAACGGCCCGAAAACTCTATGGTTCTTATATCTGGGCTACGGTCGTAAACGTGTACGGTGTGCCCGGCTCTTTTTAAATATATTGCCAAAAGCGAACCAACCAATCCTGAGCCCACTACGGCAATCTTCAACGGAGTTTGCATGAAATCAATTTTCTTTCGAAGTACAAAAGTACTAATTAATTATGTGTATGATTTTTTTTATTGAATTATTTGCAACTGTTTAATTAAGAAAACTTTGGCTATTAAAGAATTCTTAATCAATTAACACATTCCGGTCATTAGATGTAATTTTAAAATATCAAATTTAAAAAAACACTATTATGAGAGATTTAATCTGGCTTATCGTTGTTATCCTTCTTATAGGATGGGCAGTAGGATACTTTGGCTTTGGTGAAGCTGTAGGATCTTTAATACACATACTACTGGTACTTGCCATAATAGGCATACTATACAGGTTAGCCACCGGCAGCAGGCCGTAGCGCAACCAGTACCTTTAAAAAACCTAAATGACAGTACAAAAAAACAAAAATCCCCAAATTGGGGATTTTGTTTTTTAAAAACCAGAAAACTACCGTAAACAAACGGCTTATATCTTTCTTAACGCACTACTGTTTAAGACCGTAATTTTTTTACCCGAAAGGGCTATGTAGCCCGCCTTATTAAATTCAGACAATAAACGTATACAACTCTCTGTAGCGGTACCTATCATACCGGCAAGTTCCTCGCGCGATAGTTTAAGGTTAAGGCTCTTGTCTTCGCTTTCGCCAAAGGTTTCGTGAAGATACAGTAACGTTTCTGCAAGACGCTGCTTAACCGATTTTTGCGCCATGGTTACCAGATGATCGTCTGCCTCTTTAAGGTCGCCACAAATGGTTTTCATTACCTGGAACGAAAAGCGGTTGTTGTTGTTAAAAAACTCCATAACCTCGTTCTTGGGTATGTAGCACACCGTCATATCCTCAAGTGCTACCGCGCTAAGGTTTACAGGCTCATCGCTTATCATGCTGCGCTGACCCAGCAACTCTCCCTTGGCTACCAGTTTTACTATCTGGTCGTTACCATTAGCACTTAGTTTGGTAAGTTTACACACGCCCTCGCGTACGCAAAATATACCGTTTACATTTTCGCCTTCGCTAAAAACAGCCTCACCTTTCCTTATGGTGTAGGTAGACTTGCAGTCAGCCAGTTTTATAAGCTCCTCTTTATTGAGGGCTTTTAACGAGCTGAGTTCCCTTACTATACACTGATCACATTTACTCATACCGGTGCAAATGTATTATTTGCCTAAAACCGAGAGTATGACAAAAATCATATTTTAAACATTTTAGCCTCCTCAACTTTGCTACAGGTAAAATTGAGCATTTATGGAAACCCAAAACTGTTATCACTGCGGGTTAGAGATCGTTAAAAAAGACGAAATCATTTTTGATGATAAATCATTTTGTTGTCCCGGTTGCAAAACCGTATACGAAATATTTACACAAAACGGCCTTACGCAGTACTACGACTACGAAAAAGCACCCGGTGCCACACCACAGGACATTGGCGGTAAGTACGACTTTCTAGACAATGAAACCATTACAGATAAGTTACTGGACTTTAAGGAGCAGCATACCCACATTGTGTCGCTGTACATACCGCACATCCACTGTAGTTCTTGTATCTGGATACTGGAAAACCTAAACCGGTTAAACAAAGGCATAAGCAGCTCTCAGGTAAACTTCCACGAGAAAAAGGCGCGTATAGTATTTAACCCGGAAGTAACTTCCCTGAAAGACATAGTACTGCTGCTAAACAGCATAGGCTATGAACCCTACATAAGCCTTGAAAACTACGAGGAGAAAAAGAAAAAAGTAAACCGCGAACTTATTTATAAGCTGGGAGTAGCATTTTTCTGCTTTGGCAATGTAATGCTGCTTTCGTTTCCGGAGTATTTTGAAGTGGAAGAATACTGGCTTGATAACTATCGTGGATTTTTCCGCTGGCTGATATTTACGCTTACGCTGCCTTCATTTTTATATTCTGCTAGCGGTTACTATGTATCGGCATGGAAAAGCATAAAGGCAGGCATGCTAAACATAGAAATCCCCATAGCACTGGGGCTTATAGTAATGTTTATACGCAGTACAGTAGATATAGTATTCGACTTGGGTTCGGGTTTCTTCGACAGCCTTTGCGGACTGGTGTTCTTTATGTTGCTGGGCAGGCTTTTCCAACAAAAAACATACAATTTCCTGTCATTTGAGCGCGACTTTAAATCCTATTTCCCTATAGCGGTTACTAAGCTTACCGGCAGACGAGAGGAAGTTTCGGTACCGGTATATGATGTAACACCCGGCGACAGGCTTATTATACGCAATAAAGAACTGATACCTGTAGACGGCATACTGATTACCGGGCAAACCGAAATAGACTACAGCTTTGTAACCGGTGAAGCCGAGCCTATTACCAAGAAATCAGGCGATAAAATATTTGCAGGCGGGCGTCAGCTGGGTCAGGTGGTAGAAATGGAGGTATTAAGTTCTGTATCTCAAAGTTACCTTACACAGCTGTGGAGTAACGAGGTTTTTGCCAAAAAAGATGACGAAAATTATAAAACCCTTACTGATACCGTAAGCAGGTACTTTACCCCTGCCCTGCTGTTAATAGCCATATTGGGGCTTACCGTTTGGCTTATAAAAGGCGACTATAATACGGCGTTTAATGTGTTTACTGCTGTGCTTATAGTAGCATGCCCGTGTGCGCTGGCACTAAGCGCACCGTTTACCGTGGGCAATGTACTACGTATAATGGGTAACCGTAAACTCTACCTAAAAAATGCTACCGTAATAGAACAAATGGCTAAGGTAGACACTATAGTTTTTGATAAAACGGGTACAATAACCACCAATAAAAAATCTGAAATAGTGTACGAAGGTGAGCATATAGATGCTAAAGAGCTTGCTTTTATACGCAGTTTACTGCGCGGAAGTAACCACCCACTAAGCCGCAGGCTGTATGAACACCTTCCGGCAAGCCAGTTGTTACAGGTAGAGGAATTTGAAGAAGTAACCGGAAAAGGAATACATGGGTATGTAAACGGATACCATGTAAAGGTAGGTTCGGCCACTTTTACCGGTGCACCGCAACACGAAAGCCTGCAAACGCTGGTACACATTTCTATAAATCGGAATTATGTAGGCAGGTTTATTTTCCAGAACCAGTACAGGGATGGGTTACCGGAGTTATTTAAAAGCCTATCGGCAAAATATCAGTTAAAAATACTTAGTGGCGATAACGAAGGCGAACGGCATGCGCTGGAACAACTGCTGCCCGCAGGTACAGAACTTGTTTTTAATCAAAAACCGGATGAAAAACTGGCTTTTATAGAAAAACTACAAAAACAGGGACATAATGTAATGATGGTGGGCGATGGCCTTAATGATGCAGGAGCACTGGCGCAGAGTAACGTGGGCATATCGGTTTCAGAAAACGTAAACGTGTTTTCGCCCGCGTGCGACGGTATACTAGATGCTACTCAGTTTAGCCGCCTGTCCTATTTTATGAAGCTGAGCAAAAACACGGTTAAAACCATTAAAATGAGTTTTACACTCTCCTTACTATATAATGTGATAGGGCTCACATTTGCCCTCATCGGTAAAATGCAACCACTGTTCGCAGCCATCATTATGCCACTGAGTACCATCACTATAGTATCATTTGTAACCATAATGAGCAACTATTATGCAAGCCGCAGGAAGTAGGTAATAAAATAAAGCAGTATGATAAATATCATGTTTTACCCCAAACCCCCATCCTACCTTTGTTAACATAAAATTAAGAAGTATGAGCGTAATCTATCTATTAATCAGCATTAGTGTAATTGTAGCCCTGCTGTTCCTTTATGTATTTATAAAGGCGGTGCGCAGCGGCCAGTTTGACGACAGTTATACCCCATCTGTAAGGATGCTTTTTGACGATGAAACTAAAAAAAGTGAAACCAAAAACTAATATGTAATTATTATGGAAATGCAGCAGTTTTATTACGACAATAAAATAGTCAAAAAGTTCCTATACGCTACCATAGTGTTTGGCGTTGTGGGCTTCTTGGTTGGTTTATTAATCGCGTTCTTTTATCTGTTTCCTAATCTTACCGAAGGCATCTCATTTCTAAGCTACGGTAGGCTAAGGCCGTTACACACAAACGCCGTTATTTTTGCCTTTGTGGGTAATGCCATGTTTGCAGGAACGTATTATTCTTTACAAAGGTTGCTTAAAACCCGTATGTTTAGCGATACGCTGAGCAACATTAACTTTTGGGGTTGGCAGCTTATTATTGTGGCGGCAGCCGTTACGCTTCCGCTGGGGTGGACTACCTCTAAAGAATACGCCGAGTTGGAATGGCCTATAGACATAGCCATTGCTGCAGTATGGGTAGTATTCGGTATAAACATGATAGGTACTATCATTAAACGCAGGGAGCGCCACCTTTATGTAGCCATTTGGTTTTACTTGGCCACATTTGTAACCGTAGCCCTGCTACATATTTTTAACAGCCTTGAGCTTCCGGTAAACTGGCACAAAAGTTACTCTGCATACGCCGGCGTACAAGATGCACTTGTACAGTGGTGGTACGGCCATAATGCGGTGGCATTCTTCCTTACCACACCGTTCCTGGGGCTTATGTATTACTATATGCCTAAGGCAGCTAACAGGCCTGTGTACTCATACAAACTGTCTATTATCCACTTTTGGTCACTAATATTTATCTATATCTGGGCCGGGCCACACCACTTACTATACTCTGCCCTGCCAGACTGGGCTCAGAACCTGGGTGTGGTGTTCTCTGTAATGCTTATAGCGCCATCTTGGGGTGGTATGATTAACGGTCTTCTTACCCTTCGCGGCGCGTGGGATAAAGTAAGGGAAAGTTCTGTACTAAAATTTTTCGTGGTAGCCATTACAGGTTATGGTATGGCTACGTTTGAAGGCCCTATGCTTTCGCTTAAAAACGTAAACGCCATAGCCCACTTTACAGACTGGATTATAGCACACGTACACGTAGGTGCACTTGCATGGAACGGTTTCTTAAGCTTCGGTATGATTTACTGGCTTATACCCCGCCTTACTAAAACCAAACTGTACTCAGAAAAGCTGGCTAACTTCCACTTCTGGATAGGTACCCTTGGTATAGTAATGTATGCACTTCCTATGTATGTAGCCGGTTTTACACAGGCAGCTATGTGGAAAGAATTTAACCCGGACGGTACACTTAAGTACGGTAACTTCCTGGAAACAGTAAAGCAAATTATGCCAATGTACTACATACGTGCCATAGGTGGTACCCTGTACGTAATAGGTATGTTTGTACTGGTATACAACATTATAAAAACCATAAAACAAGGCCAGCCTGTAGAAGACGAACTTGCAGAGGCTCCTGCACTGGAACGCATCAGCGAGAAAAGGCTTCAGGGAGAAAAATGGCACAGCTGGCTTGAAAGAAGGCCAATACAGCTTACCATACTGGCTACTGTAGCCGTAACCATAGGTGGTTTAATTCAGATAGTACCTACCATAATGGTTAAGAGTAATATACCTACCATAAGCGTGGTAAAACCATACACGCCGCTGGAACTTGAAGGTAGAGACCTTTATATACGCGAAGGCTGTGTAGGCTGCCACTCTCAAATGATACGCCCGTTCCGTAGCGAAGTAGAGCGCTATGGCGAATACTCTAAATCAGGCGAATATGTATACGATCACCCATTCCTTTGGGGTTCTAAAAGAACCGGGCCAGACCTGCACAGGGTGGGCGGAAAATACAGCGACAACTGGCACTTTAACCACATGTGGGATCCTCAAAGTGTGTCTGAAGGAAGTATAATGCCATCATACAAATGGATGTTTGACAATAAAAAGGCAGACTATACTGAGACCCAGAAAAAAATGGAGGTTATGGTTACACTGGGTGTTCCGTATACCAAAGAGGAAATAGCCAATGCACAGAAAACAATAGAAGCGCAGGCTACCAAAATAGAAAATAACCTGCATACCGACCCTGACTTTGTAAAAACATACGAAGCAAGTAAAAAGGCTGCTGCAGCAAAAGGCGAAACCTTTGTACCAATGCGCGAAAGGGAAATCGTAGCACTAATAGCGTACCTGCAACGTATGGGAACCGACATTAAAGCGAAACCGGTAGCCGAAACCACTAAATAATATGTTATGCTGAAGTTTGTAAAACACAACCTGGAAACCATCTCGGGAGTTGAGATTTATCCTATACTATCGCTGCTTATATTTTTCATCTTTTTTGTAATGCTGTACACCTGGACAATGACCTACAAAAGCGAGAAAATCAACGAGCTGAGCAACATTCCGTTTAGCGACGAAGCAGATGAAAACAATACTAATAGCTAACAAAAAACTGAAAGCATCATGAAAAAACTGATTCCGGTATACGTAAGGGTGCCCGTTATATTTGCCCTGGTATTTGCAGCTTTAGAATACTTTATAGACTCTGGCGACAGGCCGGCCTTTATAAAATACCCATTGGTATCGCTGTTCCTTGCCGTATTCCTGTTTATACAAATAGCCATAGAAATTGTAATTATGGCTATAGACAGGGTTACTTACAACCTGCTTACTGATGAACAAAAGGCAAAACTGGCAGAGGTAGAAGAACTGGGTATAGCAGACAGCGCCTGGTTTAAAAAACTAAAAGGCTACTTTGTAAAAACAAGGCCAGTTGCCGAAGAAGGCGAAATCACGCTGCACCATAATTACGATGGCATACAGGAACTGGATAACGTACTTCCGCCATGGTGGGTAAAGCTGTTTTATTTAACCATTATATTCGGCCTGGTATACTTAGTTCGTTTCCACATAATGGGAGACAAAAACCAAAAACAGGAATTTGAACAGGAAATGGCCGATGCAAAACTGGCTGTAGAAGAATACAAAAAAACCGCTAAAGACCTTATAGACGAAAAAACCGTTACCCTGCTTACAGATCCTGCGGATTTAGCAAAAGGGAAAGAGGTATTTACGGCAAACTGTATTCCGTGCCACAGGGCAGATGCCGGTGGTGCAATAGGCCCTAACCTAACAGACCAGTACTGGTTACTGGGTGGCGGTATAAAAAATGTGTTCCATACCATAACAAACGGTGGTAGAGATGGTAAAGGTATGGTGGCCTGGAAAGGCACTTTAAAACCATCTGAAATACAAGCCGTGGCAAGCTACGTACTTTCACTTCAGGGTACTAACCCTAAAGACGCTAAAGAGCCTCAGGGCGATCTTTGGAAAGAAGACGCGGCCGCTGCTGCAACACCCGCAAAATAAATTTTAAAAAGAGAGCATTATGTCAGTCGATAGGTATGAGCATGAACATGATGAAGATGAATTTCGTAACAAGATTTCAACCATAAATGAAGAAGGCAAGCGGGCCTGGATTTATCCTAAAAAACCCGCGGGTAAGTTTTACAACTACCGAAAAACGCTGAGTTATTTCCTGCTTGCCTTTTTATTTTCTGCTCCGTTTATAAAAATAAACGGAGAACAGTTCTTAATGTTTAACGTGCTGGAACGCCGGTTTAATATTTTCGGTTTTCCGTTTTGGCCACAGGATTTTTACCTCTTTGTAATTTGTATGATTACCGGGGTAATATTTGTGTCTCTGTTTACTGTAGCCTTTGGCCGTATTTTCTGCGGATGGATATGTCCACAGACCATTTTTATGGAAATGGTATTCAGGCGCATAGAATACGCTATAGAGGGCGACCGCAATGCCCAGATAAAACTGGAAAAGCAAGCGTGGGATGCCGAAAAAATAAGAAAAAAAGGCCTTAAATGGCTGGCGTTCTTTTTGGTATCGTTCCTTATTGCGAATGTATTCCTGGCATACATCAGCGGAAGCGACAACCTGATACAGATGGTAGAGGAAGGCCCGACAGAAAATCTGGGTACGCTTGTAGCGCTGCTTATATTTACCGGGGTGTTCTTCTTTATCTATATGTGGTTTAGGGAACAGGTGTGTATTATCGCCTGCCCATACGGAAGGCTCCAAGGTGCACTGCTGGACAACAAAAGTGTAATTGTGGCATACGACCATGTAAGGGGCGAAGGCGAAAAAGGCCGCGCCCGCATGGTAAAAAATGAAGACCGCAAAACAGCAGGTAAAGGCGATTGTATAGACTGCAAGCTCTGTATAGCCGTATGCCCTACGGGTATAGACATACGAAACGGTACGCAGCTGGAGTGTATTAACTGTACGGCTTGTATAGATGAGTGCAATACCGTAATGGATAAAGTAGGGCTGCCGAAAGGGCTTATCCGCTACGCGAGTGAAGATGAAATTACCAAAAAGGAAAAGTTTGTTTTTACCCCGCGTATGAAAGGCTACACTGCTGTACTTATTATACTTACTACCGTGTTTATAGGTTTGCTGTTCCTCCGTAATGATGTTGAAGCTACGGTACTAAGGCTGCCCGGGCAGTTGTATGAGCACAAAGGCGACAGCATAAGTAACGTGTACACTTTTAAGGTAATCAACAAAACGGAGAAAAATTTTAAAAACGTACACTTTAAGCTGGAAAACATAAAAGGTACCGTAAGGCTGGTAGGTAAACAAAGTTTTGCCGTGGCGCGTACAGGCATGGCCCAGGGTACATTGTTTATACAAATTAATGAGGCGCTTTTAGAAAAAGACAAAACCAAAATAATATTGGGCGTATACGAAGGAGACAAACGTATAGATACAGAAAAAACAAGTTTCCTTGCTCCCAGGACGTTTAACTAATAAAGAACTGCAATCATGAAAATTAACTGGGGAACCGGAATTGTAGCTGCGTTTGCACTGTTTATGAGTTTTATACTCTTCTTTGTATTTCGCGTGCAGAGCGACCATAAATACGACAATGAACTTGTAGTGGAAGACTACTACAAACATGAGCGCGGCGTAGAAAGTGATCTTGCAAAAGAAGACAACGCCGCCACACTGTCTCAAAAGGTACTTATAGAGAATACCGGAGAGGCAATAAAAATAACATTTCCCGAATCATTTGATTTTAAACAGATAACAGGAAAAGTGTCCCTTTACAGGCCATCTGACCAGAGACTGGATTTTGATACTCCTATTTCATTATCCGCTCCATACATGCTCATACCTAAAAACGACCTGGCAGGTGGCCGCTGGGACATTACCGTAGACTGGAAGTACAACGGTAAGGCGTACATGAACAAGGAAATGTTTAACCTTTAGTTTCAGTTAACGGTTTACAGTTAATAGTAGTTGTAATAAAACTGTAAACCGTTTGCTGTAACCCATAAACTAAACAAAAATGCTTTACACAGCACTATTATTAGGTTTGGTTTCCAGCCTGCACTGCATAGGTATGTGTGGGCCAATAGCCATGATGCTGCCGGTAGATCATAAAAATCCCGCTAAAAAAACCATTCAGGTTTTGGTATACCATTTAGGCAGGCTTACCGCTTATAGTATACTAGGCATAGTGTTTGGGCTTTTAGGCCGTGGGTTTTACCTGGCTGGCATGCAGCAACAGCTCTCTATAATTGCAGGCATTGTTATGATTATTATTGCGCTGGTACCCGAACGCATTTTTGCCAAATACAATTTTTCTAAACCCATATACAAACTCATTTCAGGCATCAAAGCCGGGCTGGGTAACCAGTTTAAGAAAAAAGGGTACAAAGCACTTTTTGCCACCGGGCTGTTTAATGGCTTTTTGCCATGTGGGCTCGTATATGCCGCACTCTTTGGCGCGCTGGCTATGCAAAACACCTTATACAGTGCGGCTTTTATGTTTCTTTACGGCGTAGGTACCATACCACTTATGAGCGCCGTTGTATTTGCAACCGGCGTGTTTAAAACACCATTGCGAAACACCATGGCAAAAGCAGTTCCGTATGTAGCAGTATGTATAGGCATGCTGTTTATTGTCCGTGGACTTGGGCTGAGCATCCCCTACCTGTCGCCAGGCAACACCAGCCTATTTGTAGGTGCTGTGCCAAACTGCAGGTAATGTATATGACCTAAAATAATTAACCCTTTCTTGTTTTTACAGCCCCAAATAATCGGGGCTTTTTTTATTATTAATGGGTTGAGAAGAATAAAAAAAGGGCAACCATAACAGTGCCCTTTTAGTGGCAAGAGTATTGCCGTTCGATAATAATTAATGAAGAAAGTACTGTCTCTTTACTTTTACACCACCATGCTAAACAAGCGGGTATCCGGAGCTTTTCTGCGCAGGCGCAAGTCAAAAGCCATACACACATTTCGTACGTAAGGCTTGCCTTTCTCGGTAACGGTAATACTGTTTTTGCCAAATGTTATAAGGCCGTCCTGTTCCATCTCGGTAAGGCTTTCAAGCACTTCGGGCATTTTTTCAAAATATCCATTGCCAAAAGGCTCCCACTCGGTTTTAAACCGGCACATAAGGTTAAGGATGTGCGTACGTATCAGCAAATCTTCTTGGTTAAGCAAATGCCCCCTAAACACGGGTAATTCGCCCTGTGCTATCCTTGCGTAATAATCTTCCAGATTTTTTTCGTTTTGTGCAAAACTGTACCAGCTGTCGCTTATAGATGAAACACCAAGGCCTATCATTAACTGTGTTTTACTGGCGTTGTAGCCCATAAAATTCCGGTGCAGGTTACCAGTATTAAATGCCTTATACATACTGTCAGTTTCCAGGGCAAAGTGATCCATACCTATTTCGTGGAATCCTTTTTCAGAAAGCAGCTCCTTCCCTACTTCGTACAACTTACGTTTCTCTTCATCCTTAGGCAGGTTACTTTCATCAAAGCCGCGCTGTCCGTTGCCCTTAATCCACGGTACGTGTGCATAGCTGTAATATGCCAGCCTGTCCGGGTTAAGGGATTTTGTTTTTTCTATAGTATCTATACAACTGTCCAGCGTTTGGAACGGTAAGCCAAAAACAAGGTCATGGCTTATAGATGTATAGCCTATTTCGCGTGCCCAAAACGTAACCTTAGCTACGTTATGAAACGGCTGTATGCGGTGAATAGCTTTTTGTACCGTATTGTTATAATCCTGCACCCCAAAACTTACCCTTCGAAAACCTAAATTAAACAAGGTTTGTAAATGTGCACGTGTGGTATTGTTTGGATGTCCTTCAAAACTAAATTCGTAACCCGGCATATAATCTGCACGAGCCATTATCCCATCTATGAGTATTTTTAAATTTTCCGGACTAAAAAACGTGGGGGTACCACCACCCAGGTGCAATTCTTTTATTTTAGGGCGACTGCCAAACATATTGCAATACATTTCCCACTCCTTAAGCACTGCCGCTATATATGGGTCTTCTACATCATGTCGCTTGGTTATACGCTTGTTACAGCCGCAAAAGGTGCACATGCTTTCGCAAAAAGGCAGGTGTATATATAAGCTTATCCCCTCACTTTCATTACTTTCATTAAACGCCCTTATGCAGGTTTCTTTCCACTGGGTGGTTGTAAAACCTACCTCATCCCAGTATGGCACTGTAGGGTAGCTGGTATAGCGGGGCCCAGGGACATTGTACTTTTGGACTAATGAATTTTTCATGGCGTATTTTATTTGCACGTACAAAGCTATAGCAGGGCTATGCCAAAAAAAATGATAATTATCATAGCCAAAGCTATAAAACATGAAACCGCCCGGGCACAGGCTCCGGACGGTTTCAACCTAAAAAACAGAAACTAAAACTCTAATTGAATTTTATATTTTACAGCTCCATCTTCTGGTGTTTGTTACGTAACGCCCAGTAGAAGAAGTTAGGGAATACAAGTAATGTAAATACCGTTGCTGTAACCAAACCACCAATGATAGATACAGCAAGCGGTTTTTGGCTTTCAGAACCTATACCGGTAGACAATGCCGCCGGCATTAACCCTATGGCAGCCATTAATGCTGTCATTACCACCGGCCTAGTACGGGCTTTTACACCCTGTATAATAGCATCGGCAAGCGACATCTTCAGCTTAAGGTTAGCATGGAATTCAGAAACCAGTATAACCCCGTTTTGTATACAAATGCCCAGCAGTGCTATAAAGCCCACACCCGCCGATATACCGAAGTTGATACCTGTTATTTGCAGCGCCAGTATACCGCCAATGATGGCAAACGGCACATTTACCAGTACCAACAGCGAATCTTTTATGTTACCAAACATGATGAACAGTAACACAAATATCAGTATTAACGATATAGGCACCACCTGGGTAAGCTTGGCGCTGGCACGTATTTGGTTTTCATACTCACCGGTCCAGCCAATGGTGTAGCCCGGTGGCAGCTTGATTTGCTTCACTTTGGCCTGAGCTTCGGCTATAGTACTACCGAGGTCGCGGTCGCGGACAGAGAATTTTACACCAATAAAACGTTTGGCGTTATCCCTGTATACAAACGATGGCCCGGTTTCGGTAGTAAGTGTAGCTATCTCCTTTAGCGGCACTTTTGTACCGCGCAGTGTAGGTACCATAAGGTTCATAATGTCTTCCTCGTCTTTACGGTAATCTTTTAGGTAACGCAGCCTTATGTCAAACTTCTTTTCGCCTTCGTATTTTTCTGTAGCGGTTTTACCACCTATAGCCATTTCTATAATCGCCTGAGCATCGCTTTTTTGTACACCGTATAGTGCCATTTTTTGTTCATCAAACTTTACGCTCATGGCAGGCTGCCCCAGGTTACGTAGCACGCCCACGTCTTTAACACCGTCTATGTTTTCAATTTTGCCCATAACCTCATTTGCCAGCTTATCCAGCGTAGGCAGGTCATCGCCAAAAATTTTAACCGCGTTGCTTGCCTTAAAACCAGCAACCGCTTCAGCTACGTTGTCTATAACAGGCTGCGAGTAGTTCCATGTAATACCCTGGTATACACTCAGCTTTTTGTTCATCTGTTCTACCAACTGATCCATAGTTATTTTGTGTTTCCACTCGTCTTTTGGTTTAAGGTCTACCTGGAATTGCAGGAACCCGAAACCGTTAGGGTCGGTACCATCATTGCTACGGCCGGTTTGCGAAAGCACATCGTCTACCTCTTCAAACGACTTTAATTCCTTACGAATAATCGTAGCCATCTTTACACTTTCAGATAGCGAATTACTTATAGGTAACTCGGCAGTTACCCAAAGCGCACCCTCATTTAACGGAGGGAGGAATTCAGTACCAAGAAAACGTGTAGAGAACAGGGTAAGCCCCAGGATTACAAACGATACTATAATGGATATCTTTTTGTGCCTGAAACTTACACCGAAACCTTTAGATACAATTTTGTTGAAAAACTCTACAAACGGGTTGTGTTTTTCGCGTACGTTTTTATTTAGTAAGATAGAGCACAACACCGGCACCAGTGTAAGGGTAAATATAAGCGCGCCGAGTAGTGCGAAACCAAGTGTCCATGCCAAAGGAGAGAACATTTTTCCTTCTACTTTTTCGAAAGAGAAGATAGGAAGCAGTGCAGATATAATAATCAACTTACTAAAGAAAATAGCCACACCCAGCTTAGAACCTGTTTTACGGATAAGTCCCAGTTTCGCCAACTTATTAAAACGCTCATCGCCTTCCTTCTCCCGCAGGTGATCGAGCGCCACAAAGAGCCCCTCAACCATTACCACAGCACCATCTATAATAATACCAAAGTCTACCGCACCCAGCGACAGCAGGTTAGCACTCATACCTTTTAGTTTAAGGCACAGGAATGCAAACAACAACGCCAACGGAATAATAATAGATACAATAACCGTAGTACGCCAGTCGGCCATGAAAAGGAATACAATAACCGTAACCAGTATAATACCCTCTACAAGATTGTGGGTAACAGTATGCGTACAGAACTCCATAAGGTTATCCCTGTCGTAGAATGTAACCATTTTTACATCCTTAGGCAATACATTATCCTGCACATAGGCAATTTTTTCTTTTAATGCCTTAAGCACTATAGATGGGTTTTCGCCTTTACGCATAATCACGATACCCTCTACAACATCATCATTATTGTTAAGGCCTGCCTGCCCCACTCGCGGTACATTGCTTTCTTCTACCTTAGCTATGTCTTTAATAAGTATAGGGTTGCCGTTATACTGGGCTACAATGGTGTTTTCTATGTCAGCTATATTATCCAGAAGCCCCACGCCACGCACCACGTATGCTTGTCCGTTTTTCTCAATAACGTCGCCCCCCACATTTACGTTGGCTTTACTAATAGCTTCAAATACCTGTGGAGAAGTAAGCTCATACTTTTGAAGCAGTGTAGGGTCTACCTCTACTTCGTAGGTTTTTTCCCTACCTCCAAATACCGCCACGTCTGCAACGCCCGGTACGGCACGCAGCTGCCTGTCTATAACCCAGTTTTGCAGGGTAAGCAATTCGCGGGTGTCTTTGGTTTTACTATCCAGCGTATAGCGGAAAATTTCGCCTGTAGGCCCGTACGGTGGTTGTACTTCGGCATCTATACCTTCGGGTAGTTCTACACCACGCAAGAGGTTATTTACCTGTTGCCTGGCAAAAAAGTCGTCTACATCATCATCAAAAATTATCTTGATAACCGAAAGGCCAAACATGGTAATACTCCTTACATTTTGTTTCTTTTGCAGGGAGTTCATGGAAATTTCTATGGGAGAGGTTACAAAACGCTCCACCTCCTCGGCACTACGGCCGGGCCACTGTGTTACGATTACAATTTGTGTATTGGTTACATCGGGGAATGCCTCTACAGGTATATTTTTATAACTGATGATACCGGCAACCACCACAAGCCCTACCCAAAAAAAGGTAAATAGCTTATTGCGTAGGGAAAACCCTATTATGTTTTTTATCAATTTTACCATGGCTGCTACAATTAATCGTTAATGGCATCATAGGTAAGCAGGTTGCCTTTTACAATAACCTTTTCTCCGGCGGTAAGCCCTGCCGAAATATAGGTTTTGTCGTCTAGCGCACGGTATATGGTAACCTCCCTGGTTTCTATGTTATTCTTTGCCTTAAATACCATAACGTAGTTTTTGTTATTGTCAAAAACCACGGCAGCACTGGGTACAGTAACATACTGCTTATCATCCGGGAAGTGTACCTTAACGGTAGCATTCATTTCCGGCTTTAATGTGCCATCTGTATTAGGCACTTTAATCAGTGCTTTACCCGCACGGGTATCAGGGTCTATTACATTAAATATTTTGTCTATTTTACCCTTAATATCTTTATCAGGATATGCTATGGTATGTATGCTGGCCTGCTGGCCCACCTTGATTTTGCCCAGGTCGCTTTCGTTTACATTAGCCAAAACCCATACATTATCTAGCTTTGCAATGGTAAACACTGCATCTTCGCGGTTAGCACTAAGCATTTCATTCGGGCTTATGTCTTTAGTGGTAATATAGCCACTAATGGGTGCATACATATTGTATACAGATCCGCTTTTCAGCTTATAAATCTGGTTGATTTCGCGCATACGGTTACGTTCTGCCTTAGCCTTATCCAGCTCTTTTTGCGCCATAACCAGTTCTTTTTCGCTGGCAAGCTTGCCCTCGTACATATCCTTAACGCTTTGTAGGTTGCGCTCTGCTATGCTTACGTTAGCATCGGCATCGCTGGTTTCACTTTGGTAACCCGCAATCTCCGTACTGCGCACACTGGCCAGTAATTGTCCTTGCTGAACATAGTCGCCCAGCTCTACATTGATTTTTATAACGCTGCCGCCTACTGCAGGGTATACCTGGCTTATGTTGTTGTTTTCTGCGCTAACCTTCCCAAAAAGGCGTATTTCGTTTTGCGCATTCTCCTGGGTGGCATCGGCAAATGTACACTGGGTATACATTTTATCACTCATTACAAATTGCTGTGCGGTTTCCTCCTTAGCGGCATCAGCCTCTTTTTTGCTGCATGCGGTAAACAGCGTAAGTGCGCTTACCGACATATATAAAGATTTTTTTAGTGTTTTCATTGCTTAAAAGTTGTTAGTACCGGTTACATAATTAATCTGCGCCGCGGCCAGTGCCAGCTGCTGTTTTACCCTTTCCACTTCAGTTTGTGCCTCATTATAGGCCTCAAAGAAGTCGGCAAACTCTATCATAGAAACATTGCCCTTCTGGAAATTGGTATTAATACCGTTAAAAACCGCATCAAAATCCTGGTTAATCAGTTTGTTAATGCGCTTGTACTCGTCTACGCTGCGGGTAAAATTCTGGTAAGCCGCCAGCACATCGTTTTGTATCTCCAGTTGTTTGTACTCTACATTTTTCTGGCTTTCCAGCTGCTGTACCTTAGCTGCCTGTATGTTACCCCTATTCCTGTCGAATACAGGAAGCGGTATGGCCAACCCCACATTGTACTGGTTGTTAAAGGCATCGCCCTGCTGGTTGTAACCACCGCGAAGTGTAACATCGGGTATCGCCTGCCTGCGTTGCAGCGACAAATTTACCCGCGCCGACTCTGTAGCCAGTTTTGCCTGATTAAGATCGGGCCTGTTTTGCAATGATTTATTTAAAATATCGTCGTATAAAAAAGTTTTAGCCGCAAAGCCTCCGGCATCTGCACTATCATACACCGTGTTTATTGTGGCCGCAGTACCTAAAAGCAGGTTAAGTTTTTGCTGGGCATCTATAAGCGTTTGCGTTTCTTCAGACTTGTCGTTGTTAATTTTTACGTACACTGATTTTAAACGTACAAGGTCTTTTAGCGCCACATTGTTTTTGGCTACCTGCACTTCGTAGCTGCTTATAAGATCTGAGAGTTTACTAAGCAGCTTGTTGTACTTTTCTATTATTTTTTGTTGGTTATGCAACGTGTAAAACGATTGCCATAGCTGTAGTTGTAAATTGCGGGTAAGATCTGTAAGTTCTGCCTCGGCCATTTTCTTGTCCAGTTTAGCCAATTCTATCTGCGCCTTACGCTTACCACCTATAATAATAAGCTGTTCCAGCCCTACGGCCAGGTTGTTTTTATTGCCCGAAGGGAAATACAATTTATCCTGGCCCTGGTAGGCAATAATGTCTGCCGATACTTCGGGATTAGGATATACTTTGCTCTGTATTTCAGCCGCTGCCGTTTTGTCGATGTTGTATTGCTGGGCAAGCAGCATAAAGTTGTTTTTGAAGAATAATTCTTCTGCCTGTTTTACGGTAAGGTTCAGGGTTTGAGGTGCCTGTGCCATAATACCGCTCCCGCACAGCATTACTGCCATGAAAGAGATTAAGTTTCTGAATTTCATTTACTATTTTGAGTTAAATGCGAGAATATTTTGCACCAAAAAGAAGGCGCATAGAACGTTTCCTGTTAAAGTTACAAAAACCCAACAGGCAACCATTTCAGTAAAACACTGAAAATGAAACGTAAATAAACCGGCATTATACCTCAGGAGGTGGAGAAAATAAAATCAGCTTAGGAGATTGATACAACGGATCTTTATAAAATACGTCAGGATGCACTATTTTATGATCGGTTACAAAAGAGCTTACCACTTTTAAAGGCTGTGCAGCCTCAAAAGCCCAAACTACTTTTTTTACGTTAATCCTGTTGTGGGGGGTACTTTTAGTATGGTGCTCAGGTATGGCATTGTGTATTTGCATAACGTCTTCCAGTACCAGCTCTACCACACTGTCTACCTCTTCAAAATCTTCGTCTACTTTATTTCCGTCAAAAAGGGTATGAGGATTATCGATACTAAAATTGAGTATGTGGAGTGCCATAAGCAACCACAAAACCCTGTGACCGATAAACATTTTATTTAACCTCATTTTATTTTCCTTTTTAAAAGGTTTGCCAAAAGTAGCAATCAGAATTTAGTAAACACAAACCTTGCCAAACTATTTAACACTTCTAAGAAAATTTTAAGAAACTCACACCCCGATAGACTCAAGCAATTTTTCCGCTGCTCTTTTCCCGCTGGTAAGTGCCGCTTCAACAGTGCCCATAGCAGGCCCTTCGTATAGATATTCTCCGGCAAAGTATATAGTCTCTTCAATGGGCTCAAACAGTACAGATCTGGCGTGTGCGCTGCTAACAGTATCGTATGCGTATGATCCTCGTGTATACGGCTCGTTAGCCCAGTTTACAACATCCCAGGCCGTTACGTGCTCATGTAATTCCCTTACCGAGATGTCAAAAACAGCTTCAAGCGAACGCAATGCAAGATTAAGTACTTCTTCTTTCGAAAAATCTTTAACCGCAAGTGCAGGCGGTCCTCCAAACCAACCCATAAGCAAAGGCCTTTTGAGCGGAGCCTGTGTCCAAAACGTAGGGATTTCACGGTTTGTGAAAAGAAATCCCATACCCGAAATATCCTGACCTGCTGCGGGAGCTAACAATTCTTTCTCCCAAAAGACGGAATTAAACTCTAACAGAATTTTCACCACCTGACCAAAACCTATATTATTAAATGCGGACTGTTGAACAGAAATTTCTGGATAGAAACGTATTCCGCCTGCATTTTCGGGATTCAGCTGCAAAATGCCTAATGGCAATGCCACAACTACTTTACCCGAGGTAAAGACTTCACCACCAATTGTTTTAATTTCCACCGATCCTTTTTGCCACTCAATGCTTTTAACCGGTGTATTTGTTAGTATAGTTCCGCCCATTTTATGGAACTCCGTTGTAAGATAGTTTAAAAGGCTGGCATAGCCTCCTTCAATACGGTATTGATCGCTGTCACTTTCATTATTCCATTCCCTGCGTAGGGCAAAACAGGAAGCATCTGCAATATTAGCGGTGTCATACCCCGAAACGTAATCAGCGATTTGCTGACGAATGGTTATAAAAGCTTCCCCGGAAAAATAGCGCTCTAAAAAAGTACTCATAGGCATATCCTGATCTAATGAATTGAGCTTTTCTAATAAGACATCCCAGTTTTGTATAAATTCGTGACTCTGTACTAAACTCCCATCTTTAAAATGCCACATCTCAAAATCAACCGGATGCTTACGTATACCTGCCTGTTTAAGTAGCTGTAGAGTCAGCGGTAAATTACCGTGGATAAATTCGGCGCCTAACTCTGTGGGTTCACTAAACGGATGGTGAACTGTATGAATACGTCCTCCTACCCTGTCCCGGGCTTCTAAAACGGTAACTGTTTTGCCTGCTTTGGCAAGGGTAAAGGCAGCCATTAAACCCGCAGCACCGCCACCCAGTACCAATATTTCTTGTGAACCAACGCTCATAAAAATTCTCATTTTATTGTACCGCAAAATAGCATAAATAAAAAAGCACCACAACAGGCTAAGCCATTGCGGTGCTTTTTTATTTTCAAGGTGTTAGCTGTTATGTAACTTGCTGCACCATAACTTTTGTAGTATTTATAGCAAACAATATCTATGTTCTTACTGACTTATTGCAAAGAGTCTTTTTTTGAAAACCGCAGTATTCTTTGCTGTGTTTTCTCCGCGCTACTCGCTGTAGTGTTTTCAGGAATACGCTTTTCCGGAGGAACAGAAGTAAAGTGTCCGTTGTTGTCTACGTAGATAATCATACTGTCAAAACCTTTGCCTTTATTGTTATTTACCTTTCTGTCCTCTCGCTTTTTTGCCTTTTGCTTTTTAACTAAAGTTTTCTTTTTATTATTTTCCTTTTTGAAAAAAGATTCTGCCATGTTTTAAATTTTAATAGTGAAATATGGATGTAAACTCAGCACCAATGCATTGCGAAAGCTAAATTGTTGAAACCGGTAGCTTAAACCCTATAAGTTTTTCAATGCTTCTTAAGTCCGCTTTTTCTTCGGTGCCACAAAAGGATACTGCAGTACCGGTTTTGCCGCCCCTGCCTGTACGGCCTATACGGTGTACGTAGGTTTCAGCTACATTTGGCAAGTCAAAATTTATTACATGTGGTAGTTCATCAATGTCTATACCGCGCGCTGCAATATCTGTAGCTACAAGCACCCTGAGTTTGTTTACCTTAAATCCATTCAGGGCTTGTTGCCTTGCATTTTGCGATTTGTTACCATGTATTGCCGCAGCAAAAATGCCCTCTTTTACAAGAAGTTTAACCAGCATATCTGCCCCGCGCTTTGTGCGGGTAAATACTAACGAACGAGAAATCCCAGCATCGTTTAAGATATGGGTGAGTAATTTTTCTTTATCGCGTTTATCTACAAAATACACACTCTGGCTTACGGTTTTAGCCGCTGATGATACCGGGGCTACACTCACATACTCGGGATTTTTCAGTAGGCTGTCGGCAAGTTGCTGAATGGCATTTGGCATTGTAGCAGAAAAAAACAGGGTTTGCCTTTTTGCAGGAAGTTCTGTAATAATCTTTTTTACATCGCGTACAAAGCCCATATCGAGCATGCTGTCTGCTTCATCCAGCACAAATATTTCAAGGTTAGAAAGATCTATGTACTGTTGTTGTAGTAAATCAAGCAGCCTGCCGGGTGTGGCTATTAATATATCAACGCCATTCCGCAGGGCTTTAACTTGATGAAATTGCGATACTCCTCCGTAAATAGCAGTATGCTTTAAAGCGAGGTGCTGCCCGTAAGACGTAAAGTTGTCACTAATCTGTATAGCCAGCTCGCGAGTGGGTGTAAGGATTAATGTACGTATTGCCTTGGCTTTTTTTGCGGGCCTGCCTGCCAGTTGCTGTAAAATGGGTATTGCAAAGGCAGCAGTTTTACCTGTACCGGTTTGCGCACATCCTATAAGGTCTTTACCCGAAAGAATTACCGGTATGGCCTGTTGTTGTATGGGTGTAGGATTTGTATAGTTTTGTTGCCCCAACGCTTTAAGTATGGGGGCTGTAATATTTAAATTCTCGAACGTCATAATAATGGTTGCCGTAACGGCTTTTGTTTAAAGTAGTAGCTTAAATACCAAGTAAGTATTTAAAGCATTAAATTCTAAGGTTGGCACGGAGTACTGGTTACACGCTGCGTACCGTTTAATACCAGATGAATTTTATAAACAAAAATTGTCACTATTATTAGGAATAGAAAATTCAAAAGGTAGAAAAAATAAGAATGGCCGCAGCCATTCTTATCTATATGTAAGTTTAGTATCTTCTGTCGTTAGACCTTGAATAACCACCACCTCTGTTTGAGCTGAAGCTGTTATTCTGCGTTTTAGGACGGGCTTCGTTAACAACAATCATCTGACTGTCTAGCCTTGAATTGTTTAGCTCTTCAATAGCTGTTTCTGCCTCTGAAGTATTTGGCATTTCTACAAAACCAAATCCCCTTGGGCGGCCACTAACCTGATCCATGATTAATTTTACGGAAGTTACTTCTCCATGGGCAGCGAAAGCATCGCGCACCTGATCTTCTGAGGTACTGTACCCCAGGTTTGCTACATAAATGTTCATAATGTAAATTGTTTAAATTAAATAAGGCAACTGGAACGCCTAAACTGAAGAGTAAGAAAGGACAAATTTTACAAGATGGACAAATTTGCTTATCAGCGTGAGCATTGGCAGAGAACCAATATGTGGCAAATGTACGCTAAATATATTTGACAACGGCTCTTTAGATGGAAAACTTTTAAAATAAAAAATTGAAAATCAATAAAATAGACCTAAAACACATTCCCTAAAACTTCTTTAATCGCGCCTACAGCCACCTGCAACGCACTTTTTATGCAAAAAAATGGCTGTTACTTTATAACAAAAATTGCAGGGATAAGCTCCATAAATTGTGGTTAGGTTACTTCTGTTTTATTTCCATGTGCTGAAAAATTTGGGAATCAATAACCAAAAACATCTCAAATTGCTACAAATCAAAAAGCTCCGCAGTTGCAGAGCTTTTCGTGTTTTTTGATGTTATATAATGTCAAAAAAAGTGACCCCATCGGGGGGCGAACTTCTATATAAAAGCCTTGTAAATCCGAGCTTTTTCAATATGTCAATTTCAAAAGTGCCACGAAAGTGCGATTAAAATGCAAAAAGCTTATTTTACTGGTATTCCCACCCTAAAATAAACCCCTGTGACTTCATTGGGGTCGGAATTTATTTTGATAACTACAGTGTTTTTACGAATTGAAAATATTTTTATTTGAAAGTCTCACAGAAAATTCATAATAACAACTTAAAGAATTGCTTCGAAAACTTTCTCTAATTCATTATTATTTTGCTTTTGAATATATAAATTTAATCCTGTTGATTTAAAGTACGCTTAATTCTTTTGTGAACTTACAAAATTTACTTTTAAAGAAAATCATAGGAAAATATTTCTCGTTAAGAAAATCAATCTAAAAAATTCATAAAAACAATTATGTACTATCCTACAGGATCGTAAGGTTGTTTTTAGAAATAACTACATGTGAACTGATTTATATCTTTTTAGGAGTTTGCACAACTTTTACTTCTCTAAATGAAAATGCAAAACGGCTTCTAGTATTACAATTATGGTTTATCTTTTACTTTACCGGAATTGTCACTTCTTTACCGGAAAAAGTTATTACAAGATTCTTTCTGTTACATCCCTTTACAGTAACCCCTTCTTTAGTTTGCCCTTTACCAATCCTGAGTGATTTACCATTAACTTTTACTAATGCGGTTTCCTCGCATGAGCCTGATTTTATGTAGCCAAAATATAAAATATCAGGCATTACAGGTAGTTCTGTAATAGGTTGTGGCACCGGGATCTTTGGAACATTTAACGCCTTTTTTACCGATGTGCTTCTGTAAGGAACATTATTATTATTATTTGCCTGATAATGTATAGTCTTTAAAAATGGGTCGTAAGCCAGTGGCTTAAGTGTAAAAGTATCACGGGATATATTTAAATTACTATTCCCGGCCCACTGCGCTTCATGCGGAATTGCACTATCTTGATTTATTAAACGGCCTCCTACATACCTGTAAATAGCAGTACCCCACAACATCAGTACTACAATAAGAAGCACAATATTAAGCGTCTTTTTCATTATTGTACCGTAAGTTTAGAATACGTGCTATACGCTCCGGAATTATTAGCCTGGTCTTTACTCCTAACCCTCCAGTAGTAAGTACCGGCCACACTAAAGGTGTAACCATAAGACAAGTTTGCAGTGTTTACCGTTTGTATAACATTAGTAAAACCAGTGTCAGTTGCTATTTGTAGCGTGTAAGTTACCGCACTGTTTACTACCCCTGTGTCTGTACCACCAGACCATTGAAAATTAACTTCATTCCTTAAAGACACAGTGGCATCAGTAGATGGCGAAGAATTTTGAGGGGCATTAGGAGGGGTAGTATCTATGTAGAACGAACGGGTACTATAGCCGGTTTGGGTGTCGTTATCAGAATTTTTAGCCTTTACTTTCCATGAATATTGCCCATCCTGGGAAATTATACCAGAGGTAACGGAATATGAATTTGTTGAAAGATCATTTTCCTGTACTATAGAACCACCTGTAGCGGTATTTATTATCTGAAACTCATATGATGTTGCTGCAGAAAGCTCTGTCCAGTTAAAACTCAACACGCTTGTGTTAGAATACGCATCGGCAAGTGGGTTTAACAAAAGTACCTGCTGATTAGTAAGGTCGTCTGTTTCTATGAGTTTAAAACCCTTAGGAAAAGTATATGCTGTTTGATAAGCAAAATTTTCGCCCCTTACCCTCCATTGATAATCACCTGGTTGTAAGGTTTGGGTAAAATTATTAGTTTTTACTAACGAATCCATTACAACCGCCCCTTCTGAATATACTTGTAAACGGTAAGAATTTGCTCCTTTAAGTTCATTCCACCTAAAATTAACAACATTGCTGTATATTTCCTGCCCTTCAGATGGAGAAACAGTTATAACCATATCGTTTGTAATATCTTTCTCCATTATATCATCGCAAGAAAATAATGTTAGTAAAAAAAATGCAATAAAAAACTTACTTATTGTTTTCATAGTTTTGAAATATCATTTTAAGGTGAAGTACCGTAGGCGTGTTATTTTTCTTTACGGTATAAAAATTCATGTTAGCAATTTTAGATAAGGTAAACTCTTTCTCAAAAGCATACGCCAGGGATAACAGTTCATTAAAATTACCTGTTACATCCAGTTGATTAGAATATATTGTATAATCTTCATCTTTAAAAGTATGTACAGATTTCATGTCAAAAATAGATACTTTAAATCTTGAAGAGGCAGTAAAACTAACTATCTCCTGTTGTATTTTTTCTTTGTCTACAGTTTCTTTACCTATTATACGATCAATTTTTTGCAATTTAGCAGACAAATCTGCCACGTTACCGTTATTTTTTTTAAACTCTTCTTTCTGGCTTTTTAGTGTTTTATACTCTCCCATAACATCAAAAAGCTGACTGAAAGATCTTTTATAAGCAGCAGCCATCAGTATTAAAAAAATAATACCAAGCGCCTGCAATTTTACTTTATAAGGGTAATTCTCAAAAATCATTCAGTATTATTTTTAGTTCAAATTCATGCCTTCCCTCTTTATTTTTTGTTATGGAAAGAATTTCCACGGTCCTTATCCAGTCAATTTTTTTAAGCACTTTAAGCCATTCATCCAAATTCTCATCTGAAATACATGTACCTGAAACAAGAATAACCTTTGCATTTATATCTATTTTCTTTTCGCCTTTTATTTCGCCATTAACAGGCGCTATCTGCATTTCACTAAAAGATATGCCGCTTGTTACAGATGAACCTAAACAAGATGCATAAAAGCTCATAAAATTTTTTGATATCCGACCCGTATTTTCCAGTATTTTCATCTTTTTATCCATATCTGATTTTAGCTTCTGGATTTCAGATACAGTATGCGATGCATATAAATTTTCCTGTTTTAAAGCTGCATTTTCAGACAACAGGTATTGAATGGTGCCATAGCTAACCATGAGCAGTAAAAGCATTGCTACAAGCATTGTAACCCCCAGCACATTAAATGCTCTTTTATATAGGACTTCATTTATATTTATTTCGGCAAGTACAGATTTTTCAAAACCCTCATTGTTAATATAAAAATTAGTGGCAGCAGCATAGAGCGGAAGTTCAGCAGCAGATACTACTGTATTTCCTATACTATATTTATCTGCGGGGCTATCCTGGGTAACTTTTTCTATACCGGCCAGCCCTGTTGTATCATACTCTAAACGGGTTTTATAAGATACTAAATATGGGGCATCTATAAATGGCTTTAAAACTACAGCTGTAAGAGGGCCTACATAAAAATCTATAATTTCGGTTTTATTCTGTTTTAGTACAGTAAGAATTTCGTCTGCAAACGGCTTTCGGGTAAAAGATATAAATGATGTACTATCCGTATTATAAGCCGTATAGTATATGGTATTAAAATCCAGGTTTTTTTTCCATGCTACATCTTCTTCATTCTTATAATCTATTTTCTTATTAAGTACACCTTTACCATCAAAAACCAATATTACCGGATCTTTATCTATAAGGGCTAAATCCTCAATCCGGGTAAACGAGTTACGCTTAACAATAGTAAGCTCTTCTTTTTTCTTTTCTACCGTGAGGGCTGTAAATAAAAAACTATTTTGATCGGCATCTTTGTAGACTCCGATTACAGTAATTCGTTTTATGCCAAATAGCCTTTGTAGCAACATACTTAATAAATTATGGTGGGTTTAATAAATATGTGGAGCTTAGCGGTGCTTTTTGATTTTCGCCTGCTGCTAAAAAACCATTTTATAATAGGTATGCGCGAAAGAAGAGGCACCCCTGAACCGGAGTTTTCTCTCTTTAGCTCATCTAAACCGCCCAGTAATACCATTTCATTATTTTTTACCCTAACTAACGACTGAAATTTTTGGGTAGCCTTACCAGGAGGTGCTGTTTCACCTACACGTGCCAGGAACGAACTTTTCTCTACGGTAATTGTAAGGGTAACATTTTCATCTGCAGATACATAAGGCTTAATATTTACACTCATATCAGCATCTGTAGATTTCCATGAACCGGATTGGAGTACGCTGTTTGTAAGCGAATTGGTTAGCAGCTGATTATTTTGCTCAAAATAATAATTTGTTTCACCTATAGAAAGTTTGGCCTCATGCCCGCTAAGTGTGGCAATTTTAGGGGTAGACTCAATTTTAATTACAGAGTTATCTTCCAGGAATTTAAGGTTAAGATAAAATGCCTGCGTAACCTTACCCAGTTTTACAATACCAAAGCCATTAAATGCATCTATAAGGCTATTTACTGATGAACCGTTTAGTGTAACATCTCCGGAAGGAAATACTGTACCGCCGGTTGTTGTGGGAGTAGTTTTGTTCAGCCCCGCCTTTAAGCCGGTTTGTATGTCATACGATTTATTATATTGTACAATTAAAACATCTATTTGTACTAAAGGAACCACTTTATCTATCTGATGGATATAATCCTTCATTTCGTTGATAATATTACGTGCTCCTGATACTATAAGTGAATTTAGCTCTACAAATTCCTTAATTTCAACTTTTTCAGAGAATATTTTCGGAAGGGATGCCAATACAGACTCAATAGACCTGTTTTGAAGTGCAATAGTTTCTGTATAACGCAGCCCTTCGGTAGACTGGTCTCCTATTATATACAGGTTATTTTGTTTCTTATAAGTATATTTCCTACCTTTTAGTATATGATCAAGTAACTCATCCATAGTTACCCCTTCAGCATATAACGTAGTTTTTTCATTATCAGGCTTATTATAAAAAAAATAGGGAACATTAAGTTTTTGGGCAGCCTCCATTATCAGTAATGCCGCATCAGCCATATTAGCTTTTACAGATAAAAGACCCGATTTATCAGCACTAACTTCAAAGAATCCTTCCTCACCTACTTTGCCTCGCTTCCGGGATCCGCCGCCTCCTGCACCAGCTACAACTTTTTCTCTTACCGCTGTAGCCTCAGCATCTTTTTCCAGGAAATAAATACCGTTCTCGTCTTTAGTAGCAACAAGGTTATTAGATTTTGCCAGCATTTCTACCACCTGGTCAAAAGGGCGGTTAACAACATAAGCGGTAACAAGCTGTGATTTTATATCTTGCGCCACAATAATGTTTTTTCCCGAAATATCAGTTATAGCCCTCACGGCATTCACCAGGGTATCGTTCTGAAATTTTATACTCAAAAAATCGTTTTCTGCAGCATATTTTACATCAATCGGTTTTGGAAGTTTTTTTTCAGGCTCTTTTACAACAGCCTCTTTGCGCTTAAAGATTAGTATATTGTTTTTGTATGTAACATCTAAATTATACTTATCTATCAGGAAAAGAAAAACGCTCTTTACTGTTACATCAAAAAAATTACTACTTACCACATCGGTAAGGCTTCCGTCTACACTTACATTTAATTCATGCTCAGAGGCTATAGAATTTATAAGATCGTGCAGGGTAATACCCGAAACATCTATTTTAACGATTTGGTTTATACCCGGTTTTTGAAAAGCTATCTCATCCAGTTTAGCAGATATATCTGATTCCTGCGAAAGTACCGGCAAGCAAAATAGGCCAATAAATAAAATAAAAAGTACTTTTTTTAACATACTGCTTACACGTTTAATAATATTGAATACACTTCATCAAGAGAAGTATCTCCTGCACACAAAATATCAAATCCCTGTGCGGCCAGGGGCTTGTAATCCTTTTTCTTGTTTAATTCCTGCAAATCGTTATTCTTTATATGGTTGGAAACTTCATGATTAATAAAAAACAGCTCATAAATTGCCACCCTGCCCTTATAACCTGTATAATAGCAGTTTGCACATCCTGAAGCTTTATATAGCGTATCCGGAACATAAGGTATGGTAAATGACACCGGAAAATCATTAGCATTAAAAACTGTTTGTGTTTTACAATGTGGACATAGCTTACGCACAAGACGCTGAGCCAAAGACACGTTAAGCGTTTCTGCAATCAGGTAAGCAGGTACGCCCATATCTATAAGCCTGGATATGGTACCTATAGCAGAGTTAGTATGTATGGTAGATAAAACAAGGTGACCGGTTAAGGAAGCCCTAATGGCCATTAAAGCCGTTTCGGGATCCCTGATTTCACCTAACATTATAATATCCGGATCCTGACGTAAAAAAGATTTTATGGCAGCAGCAAAAGTAAGCCCTATATCATCCCTAAGCTGTACTTGGTTGATACCTTTCAGCGTATATTCTATAGGGTCTTCTACCGTTACTATATTCCTCTTACTGTCGTTTAACAACTTAAGGGTAGCGTATAGCGTAGTAGTTTTACCTGAACCCGTAGGGCCACTTATAAGTATAATCCCGTTTGGCTTTTTAACAGCCTCTAAATAATGCCTTAGTTCGTCTTCTTTAAAACCTAATGTTTTAAGATCTATATTAGAAGCATCTTGCCCTAATAGCCTCATAACAATTTTTTCTCCAAAGAGCGTAGGCAAAACAGAAACACGAATGTCAAAATCTTTGGTCATTATACGGCCATCTTGTGGCAGCCGCTTTTCTGTAATGTTTAATTTAGACTTGATTTTTATCTTGTTTACAAGCTCAAGGTAATTATCCTGTTCTATTTTATAGCGTTCAATAAGCTGCCCATCAATACGGAACCTGATACGGGCATCTGTTTCATACACTTCAAAATGAATATCACTACTTTTTAGAGACCTTGCTTCGTACAGCAGCTCCTCCAGGAAATCCTTACCTGTAGTACTAAAGGCTTTTACATCATTTTTTATGCGTTCCCTGCGATAATGCACAGAAAGCAGCTTGTCTATTTCGGAAGGTTCCTGTGGCACTAAAACTACACGGTTACCCAGCAGCAGTTCTATTTCATCTTTTACCTCCTCTGTATGGTTGTTTTTATCTACAAATATTTCAATTGTCCCCTCAGCTTGTCTATAGGGTATAACCCGATAATAATTTGCTATATCAGGAGAAATTAAGTACAATATTTCTTTATCTATTAACAACATACCCTATAATGCTATTATTATATTTTTTACCGAAAGGATATCTAATACAACTAGTACAAAAAGCAATGCCGAGGAAAAACCTGCCAAAGGAATACTGTCTTTAGCTATATATTTTTTAAAAGCGAAATAACATACAACAGTAAATACCATAGATGCGATAAAAAACATTAAGTAGCCCGAAAGAAAAAACAATGGCGTTACAGCTATATAAAAAAGCAAATCACCTAACCCAAAATAATTTTGGAAAGGATTTACAAGGCTTTTCATTTTTATAACCATATATATAACCATACATAGAAATATCACTAAAAATAATATGAGATTATAACTACCGATATAAAATGCCGTTTGACCAATTTTCTTATATAAAAGGTAATAACCACTGATAAATAAAATAATGGGTAAGGCAATATTAATTTCGCGGTATCGTAGATCCTGAAAGAACATAGCTGTTAAGCACAATAATATTATCCCTTGCAGCATTACTCTTTTGTTACTTCTGTAAGTAATTTTTGTTCATTAATTTCCCATGTATTAAAACTACCGTCGCCATCAAGGTCAGTTACAGATGTAGCCCTGGCACGAAAAGAATTTGCAGTTGCCTCTATAATTTCAATTTTATACACAGCCTGTCCTCCCTCATCTACGGTCTTTTCCTGTTCAAAGCCTAACTCGTCCAGGCTTGAAGTAAACTTTGAGAAACGATAAAAATTACTTTTCTCTAACCCGTATACCTGATTTAGCATAGCCTGTGCCTCAATAGACTTAGCCTGGCTAATTACAGAAGTTTGGTTTGGCAATACCATAAGTAACAGTATACCTATAATACATAGCACAATTAATATTTCGGTAAGGGAGTAGGCTTTAACGTTACCCTTACGTCCTATTTTTCTTAACCTCCTTAATATCATAAAATTAATTTCTTATTATTTTACTTAAATCAAACATTGGAGCATACATGGATATCATGATTACCCCTACTATGATACCAATAATTATTATAATTGCCGGCTCCAGTACCACACCTATCATTTTAGTGCGGTGGCTTATATCTTCGTTATACTGCTCTGTAAGTTTTTCAAACATGGCGTCAAGCTGGTTAACCTGCTCTGCAACATCAATCATAGATACCATACGGTCTTCATAAACATTGTGTTTCCTAAAACACTCCGTTAAAGTATTACCTTTTGTAACATCTAAAATTATAGTGCCTAAAGATTTCTCTATGGGATAAAAACCTACCATTTTAGAGGTTAAACGTAGTGATTCTACTAATTGCGTTTTACTGGTAAGTAGTAATGACATAGACTGGCAAAAACGTGCCAGATAAATTTTCTTTACTAACTCCCCAAAATATGGAATCCGAATAACAACAGTAGACATGGCTAACCTGTAGCTGTCTTTTTTTTGGAGCACAAAATGCAACGCCATAAATGATATTATTATTCCCAATAAAACGGCGAAGAAAAGCCCCGAATGGTTAGAGAGTTTTATAATATATTGTGTACTCTTTGGCAGCTCGCTGTTAAACTGCCTGAATACAGAGGTAAACATTGGTACCACTTTAGTAAGCATAAAATACAATACCAGTACCGTTACTAAAAGCACAATAACAGGATATGTAAGTACAGATACTATTTGCCGGCGCATTTGTATTTTAGAAGCAAAATATTTTTGCAGCTCCTCCAATACCTCACTTAGTTTATTAGTTTCCTCCCCTATTTGTATACTGTAATACTCGTAAGGCGAAAACTTACCTGAAGCAATAAGTGCTTCATAAACCGTTTTACCACCTACAATCCTGTTTTTAATTTCCATGAGCATTTGGGCATCAACCTTATTTTTTGTTTGCCTGTGCAAAATTTCTAATGCCTTTTTAAAATCTACTCCCGCTTTTAAGAGCATCCCTAATTCCCGGTAAAAAGCAAGCTTTTTCTTATCGGTAAATTTCTTACCGAAAGAAAGTTCTGCACTGAAAGAAAAACCCGTTTCCTTCTTTGTAACAGTAGTGCCTTTATATGTGCTAAGATTAATGCTCATACATATACTTTTTTACCAAATCTGCCGGATAGATCTTTTTATAGAAATTAATATTATTATCCTTTGTTATCAGTTGTAGCCTATTATAGTGTATACTACCGCTTTTTGAAACAAGCGTATCGGCAACAAACCGTTGTATTTTCAACCTAAATGTATCTTTAAAATCTTCTTTAACACGTACCAAAATATCGTCCTCTATAATGTACTCAGTATCTATTTTCCCCTCACACAGAAAAGACAACTGTTCCTCATTAACAACAAAGGACTCGTTATCAAAAATATCTTTATTTAACGCATATACTATACGCGTACGATCTACTATGGCACTGTTTGCTTCCTTAAAATCCAGTAACCGCTCAGAAGTAATGGTAAATACTACAAAAATTATAGCTATTACTAAAGCTGTAACTACCATGCCTATTACTGCTTCTATTACCGTAAAACCCGGTATATTAAAACGTTTAGTTTGCATTCAGGTAAAAAATTTTTTCATGTTCAGATACTGCAGCACTATCCTTATAGGTTATAATCATTTTTTCTGTACCACCATTAACCTCGCCGGCTATATTACGTCCTACATTATCCGCCCCCTTAACAGAATCCCGCCTAAGTTGATATAAATAGAAAAGTTCATTAACAGATGCCTGATCTTCGTAATGTTTCATAGAGGTTTTAGAGGTAAAAACGGCTGCATAAACCATAGTTGCCACAAATAAACATATAGCTATTATGGTAAGTGCAATTACTGATTCTAATAGCGAACCCGCCTTAATATTATATAACCTTCTTAACAACCTCATATTTATCTTTATACATCATAGGAACAGCAACAAAATACCCAGGCCTGCCTGCTCCCCCCACCGTTACATTTGCTATAACATTTTCATGTATAACATTCGTTTTATACGAAACCCTGTTTGTATATACACTTCCCTGAACATCACTTTTTAAGGAAACATCGCCCGTACAATAAATATCGCAAACCGCCTTTACGTTTTCTTCAATGTAAATATTGTTCTTATGAACCCGGGTGTAATCACTACCTAATAATGCTATGCCACCGTAAATTTCTGACGATGGGTTTAGCTTTATATTTGTTATCGCTTCGGTATCACTATTTATACACAGAAACGATGGATATAACAGCTTAGCATTAGCACCCAGCGTAATAGAATAGTCGGCAAATACCTGTACACTGCCTTCAAAACCCTCTTCAAACGAAACTTTAGGGGCAATGATAATAACATCTTCTAAATGGGCTGATGAGGAAACGGAAAGAGAATCAGGTGATGAGATAATAACATTTCCTTTTACAGTAACTTCAGATAACCTGGAAGATACAGAAACATACAACGGGTTGTTACGAAAAGAGTTTGATAACCTCCCCTCTTTCAAAACATTGTAAATATTTTTAGCGGCTACTCCATCTCCCCTGTTAACCCCGCCAATACTCTTGATGGGTTTAGGTAACGAAGCTTCAGATTCTTTTATTACGCCGTTAAAGTTTAAACTTGCAGGGGTATTAACAACAAGAGCAGCGGTAAGGTAAGCATCTGGCACATATACATCACCTAAAAATCCTACTTTACCCGAATATCCTGTTTTTAAACCTCTTTCAGGAATATATAACGCCGTATTATCCTTATGCCCGCAACCTACTAAATGAGAAGAAACAACCGTATCATTACCCATAAAAGTACCTGCTGTTACTACCGGGAAAGCACCATATTGTTTTACATTATAATAATACTGAACACCAGATTCGTCAGCATCAGGAAGTATGTCTTTGTCCTCTAAATGGTTAATGGCAAAATTTACGAGCGACTCGTTGTATACATACAAATCCTGCCGGCTCATATAGTAACTGTTGAGCTGGGTATACAGGCCAGACATGTATAGCATACCGCTACACAGCACTGCAACCACAAGGCATACATAAATAGAATACAATAAGCTATTAGCCCTCACCATAACCTGTATCCGCTTAATTATGATGTACCTCAAACGTTTCAGGATTTACTCTTAGGCTTTGACGCTGAACTTCCACCCGACTTCGTTTTTGCCTTAACCTCTTTAGGAGGTGTAGCGGTACTGTTAGTATTTATTGGTTTTTCCCCTTTTTTCTTCTTTCCAAATAACCGTTGCCAAAACCCTGGCCTAGCATCCACTTTAGAGGTAACGTCATTACGTTTTACTTTAGAACCCTTATCATCCTTTTTATCAAACCACCTTTTCCATAAGCCCGGCTTGTGCGTAGATACACTATCTTTAGCAGTACTCTTTACAGGCTTTACCTTTACAGGAACCACTTCACCGTTACGATACTTCAGCGTATCTTTAGTAGTATAATTTATCCAGCGGCCGCTTTTACGGTCGTTATCATACGCACCTTTTTCAAGAAGTTTACCCGTATTGTCATAAAGTGCAAAAGCACCGTCTTTAGTTCCGCTGCTCCATTCGGCTTCGGTGTGTAGTATGCCGTTTTCGTACCAGGTTTTCCAAAGCCCGGTCTTTAGGCCGTTTTTAAAGGTACCCGCTTCGGCAAGCTGGTTGCTGTGGTAAAACTTGGCAAAGTCGCCCGTTAGCAATTCTCCGGCCATACCATACTCACTGTTATGAATGGCACCGCCCTTAAACCAATAGTAACTACGCCCCGGCTTTGGTGAAACTTTTTTTGTAGTAGTGTAAAACTCGTAACGAAACTGCGCATCAGAAATACGTTTAATGAGTGAAGTATCAGAAAACGAACATAAAAACAGTAACGCTACCAGCCACAGTAATCTATGCATATCGGTTAAATTGGTTTACGGGCGCAAGATAATAATTTTTTTAACGAAACTTTACCAAAAAAAGCGTATTTTCATTCTTGAGTAAACTCCGGGAAATGGGGTGTAGTTATGGCACAAAAAAACGACATAAATGTACCATATTTTGCAAAAATTAACCATCTTATTATCCGTAAAAGTTCTTGTATTTACTGACAAAATCATCCA